>JBEIPA010000036.1:0-45230 GCA_040377305.1 Flavobacteriales bacterium
CAGCCGTGCGATTTATCGCGGAGATGTTATCGTGAGTAAATGTTATTTGGCCATGAGTCAAGGAGGATATAAGACGCCTTTCCGAATGTGGAATCTTGACAGCCATGCGATTTATCGGGCGGATGGCAACGTGAGTATCTATTATTTGGACATGAGCCTAGGTGGGTTTTAACCCGCCTTTCTAAATGTGCAATCTTGGCAGCCGTGTGATATCGCGCGATCGTGTGAACGTGTATGCGATCGAAATCAATCTTGACAGCCGTGCGATTTATCGCGCGGATGGCAACGTGAGTAAATAGTATTTGGACATGAGCCAAGGTGGGTTTTAACCCGCCTTTCTAAATGTGCAATCTTGACAGCCGTGTGATATCGCGCGATCGTGTGAATGTGATCGAAATCAATCTTGACAGCCGTGCGATTTATCGCGCGGATGGCAACGTGCGTAAATATTATTTGGACATGAGCCAGGTGGGTTTTAACCCGCCTTTTTCAAACGATTTACGCGATACAGCCGTTTACAAACGTTTACAAATGTTTACAAACGACTACAAACACTTATAGTCGTTTGTAAGTACTTATTACCCGACTAGTCCTATCACTCCCTCCGATGTTTGCGAAAAATATAAATCAAACATCATGACAAGATCATTCTGCCGTTTGTGGGTTCACGTAATTTTTGGAACAAAAAATCGTCAACCACTCATCAATTCCAAAGCTGAGCCCTTATTGTACAATTACATTTCAGACCAATTGAAAAAATGCGAATGTCTGCCCATTGCAATAAATGGTATGCCGGATCATATTCATTTGTTGTTTCTCGATAACTATAAGATGTCATTAGCAGATATCATGAAACAAGTGAAAGGCAGCAGTTCGTTTTGGATGAACAAAAACAATTTGTCACAAGGGCATTTTGGGTGGCAGGATAGTTTTCACGGCAAATCCGTGAGTGAAGAAAATGTAGAAGCTGTAAAGCGTTATATCCAGCAGCAGAAAATTCATCATGCGACGAAAACATTTCAACAAGAGTATGATGAATTTATTTCGGGATATAATGATGGTCTGGATGAGCTACCAAAGGCGGGTTAAAACCCACCTTTCTCATGCTGGTGAAATTATTGGGACGCATGTCCCCGCGGGATAAATCCCGCGGCTGTCATGGCATGATCGTCCTGAATTGCGCTGTGATCGAATCAATTCTGACAGCCGCGCGATTTATCGCGCGGACAGCATAGCGAGAAAATAAAATTGGACATGAGCGAGGTGGGTTTTAACCCGCCTTTTTCAAGCTGGTTACATTATTGTGGTGTATGTCATCGGTCAAAACGTTGTGCGCACCCTTCGTCTTGTGTACTTACACGTGTCGCAATCATATTTTTCCCGATACTGTTTTCTTTGAGTTCGCAAGACATTTTCGCAACCTGTTCGTTTTCCCGTTGAATCAAAAGTGATTTCAATTAATCTCTTTCGATCCTGACTCCAGCAGCTATTTTTTGTTCTGTACTTCACAATCTTTACACGTGTCCCGGTAATCGAATCCGTGTAAATCTCTTTTCCTCTTGCCGTGTACGTTGTCGACCAGCGAGGAAAACATCTGGACTTGTCTGTCACTGTCATTCCATCACGGTAATAAACATCGGAACGGACCCTGCAGGAAGAAAGTACACTTCCCGCAAATAGCAGGATCAGCACAAACCACTTGTGTAACAAAGGAGTATTTTGAAGTGATTTGGTCAAAGTTGTATTTTACCGTATCAAACTCACATGCCCCATATACTTATGATCCTCGTTCAGCACATCCTTGATCAGAAAGCGATACACATACGCATCTTGCTGACAAGGTGTGCCGCCGATCGTTCCATCCCATCCCACGTTTGGATTGTGTGATTCGAAAATGAGATTTCCCCAGCGATCGAAGATATACATCGTGAATTCCTTAATGCCTTCGCCTTCACCCATGAAGATGTCGTTGTTGCCGTTGCCATTCGGAGTGAAGGCATTCGGAATGAAGAAAGTGAACTCAGCGAGGATAGGTACAATTTGTTCAGAGGTATCCTGACAACCGTATTGATTGATTACGATTTGCTGAACGGTATAATGACCCGTGTCTGCGTATGAGTGAATCGGATTCTGTTGTATGCTTCCGTCGAAGTCACCGAAATCGTATTCCCAATACATAGCGCCACTTGACAAATCAGTGAATTCAACTTCAGGCTGAATGATGGTAACGGGTTGCGGTGCGTACGTGAAATCTGAAACCGGTTTCGGATACACGACAATCGGGAACGTCATCGTGTCGGTGAAAATGCAACCATCACTAGTTGTGATCACCAGCGAAGGATAAAACGATCCGGGATCATTGTACGTGTGCGTTGGATTTTGTGTGAATGTAAAATTGCCATCACCAAAATCCCAGAGCCAGTTTACAACTGTTGATCCGTTGAGCTGTGATGTTTCGTTGAATGTAACCGTGAAGTCTTCGCAACCGCTTGTAGCTGCCGGAGCAAACTGCATGGATGGCACCGGATGCAACACAACTAACTGCTGCAAGGTGTCAATACATCCGTATTGCGTTGTCACCACCAACGTGACGAGGAAGCTGTCGTTGTACATCTGGAATTCGTGATCGGCATTCGGTATTGTTCCGGTTGTATTGTCTCCGTAATCCCAGAACGTACTAACGATTGCACCTTGCGTTGAGAATGATGTGTTCGTGACTTTCGTGGTGTCACCGTAACAAACTGTATCTGTTGTGAACTGTGCCACCGGTTGCGGATAGACAGTTACTGAATTCGTAATCGTATCGCTGCAACCACCGGCAGTAGTAACGATCAATTCTACATTGTACGTTCCGAATGCTGCGTACGTGTGATTTGGATTTTGCTGTGTGGATGTAGTGAGATCACCAAAATCCCATTGCCATTGTGCAATCGTTGGCGGTGTGTTGTCAGTGAAACTCGTTGCCTGATTTTCGCAAATCACCGATGAAGTGAACGCTGCAACCGGAAGTGGATTCACTGTAATGACTTCTGTGGTCACACTTACACATCCGCTGCTTGCCCACACAGACAATGTAACGGTGTACGTACCAGCGCTTGTGTACGTGTGCGTAGGATTCTGAGTCGTATCCACCGGACTCAAGTCACCGAAATTCCATTGCCAGCCTGCGATAGTTGCGTTGTTCGTTGTGGATGCATCTGTGAATGTCAGCGCGCCGTTGATACAAACAGAATCAATTACACTCATTGCTGCCTGAACTGTATTTACCACGGTAACGACGTGATAGATCTGATCGGTGCAACCATTTCCGGAAGAAACAATCAACGAGCTGAGATAATTTCCAGCGCTTGCATACGTGTGCGTTGTCGCCGGACCCGCTGTGCTTGTTTGCGAATCACCGAAATCCCAAAACCACGTTGCAGGTGATCCGGTTGAAATATCCGTGAACGTTGTCGGACTTCCTACACAAACTGTATCGTAGGTGAAATCAGCAACAGGTGGAGCACCAACCGTAACTGTTCCGGTGATGGCACTGTCGCAACCACTGGTGTTCGTCACAACCAATGTAATCGTGTACGTTCCCGGATTCTGGTAGATGTAATTCGGATTCTGCTGGAATGAATTATTTCCGTCGCCAAAATCCCAGTAGTAACCCTGAATCGGAGTTGGATCGGTTGTGAGATCCGTGAACGCAGTAATGTTGCCCAAACATACTTGTGTTGCAGCATACGCCGGGAATGGAACTGTTCCAACGGTGATAGGTTGCATCAAAGTATCTGCACATCCCGCCGCATTACCAACAATGAGTACGACGTTGTATGTTCCACCCAGTAAATAATTGTGCGGTGGATTCTGGTTGTTGTCTGTTGGTGAACCATCACCAAAATCCCACGTCCACAAAGTTGGTACTCCTGAAGATGTATCCGTAAACACAACGGCCTGATTCGCGCACACTGTGTTTGTAGCGAATGCAGCTTGTGGTTGCGGCAATACGGTTACGGGTTGAACAATTGTATCTGTACAACCAAAAACATTGTATGCAATCAATTGTGAGTTGTATGTTCCCGGCAATGCGTAAGTATAGTTCGGCGATTGTGTATTCACCACCGGACTTCCATCACCGTAATCCCATTCCCATGCAATGGCAGAGACTGACTGGTCATTGAAGTTTGTTACATACGTGTGACAGGCAATTGTCGAGGTGAATGCTGCAACCGGAAGCGGACGAACTACAATCTGATGTTGAATTGTATCCGGGCATCCTACCGCGTTCTGCACGATCAATGTAACCGTGTACGTTCCTTGTGTGAGATAAACGTGACCCGGGTTTTGCGCTGTTGCCAAAGGAGATGCATCACCGAAATCCCAACTCCACGCAACTGCAGAACTGGAAATATCTGTGAATGTAGAAATCACACCTTCGCAAACGGTATCTGCAACGAAATCAGCAACCGGAAGCGGATGTACGGTTACGTTTGTGAGAATGGAATCGATACAGCCAAATCCGTTTTGTGTAACGAGCGTAACCGGATACGTTCCGGGCGCTGTGTAATTGTGCACCGGATTCTGATTCGTGTTCAACGGAGATCCATCACCGAAATCCCATTGCCACTGCGTTGGAGTGTTCGTGGTCTGATCAACGAAATTCGTTGGCAATCCGAAACATGGAACGTTGCTCGTGAAAGCAGGAACTGTTCTCGGATTCGCTTGCACAGCAATGGTTGTTGAATGCGTACATCCTGTTCCGTAACCAGCAGTGAGTACAACGTTGTATGTTCCCGCTGTTGTGTACACGTGAGACGGCGTTGGATTGTTCGATACATCATTCGGTGATGCATCGCCCCAACTCCACGTGAATGTAGTCGGACCTCCAAGGGAAGTACTTGTGAAATTTGTGGTGTCGTTTGCGCAAACAGCAATTGATGTGAAGTTTGCAGTCGGAATAGGATTCACCGTTACAACGCCCGTGATCGTATCTCCGCATCCGCTTCCTGCAGCAACAATCAATGTCGTGGTGTATGTTCCTGCTGTTGCATACGCATGCGTTGGGTTCTGCGCGCTACCGAACGGACTTGCATCACCATAATCCCATGACCAGGAAATCGGAGTACCGCTTGTTTGATCGGTGAATGTCGTGAGTTGACCCTGACACGCAGTTGTGCTTACGAATTGTGCTTGCGGAACAATATTCACAGTTACCGTATGCGTTACAAAGTTGCTGCAACCCGCAATGTTTGTTGCTGTGAGCGTAACGGTATACGTTCCTGCTGCTGCGTAAAGGTGATTCGGTTGTTGTGTTGATCCGGAAGTTGCATCGCCGAAATTCCAGTTCCACGTGGTAACATTTCCTGTTGTTGTGTTCGTGAACGTAGTCGAGTCACCCACACACTCAATACTGGAAGCAAATGCTGTTCCCGGAATAGAATCGACCATCACCGGAGCAGAAATTGTATCTGCACAACCAAATGCAGTTGTTGTGATCAACGTCACCGTATACGTTCCCGGACTTGTGTACGCATGAACCGGATTCGCAGTTGTACTTGTTGTTGCATCACCGAAATTCCATGCAGTCGTTGCAAGACCAACTGAAGTATTCGTGAAGATGATATTGTTCAATGCACAAACCGTATCGTTGCTCATTGTGAAACCGGCAATCGGTAACGGATGTACAGTGACCTGATGCGTAACGCTGTCTGCACAACCATTGCTACCTGTTACAACAAGTTCAATGGTGTAAATCGAATCGTTTGCATTCGCGATGTACGTTTGGCTTCCCGGACTTTGCGCATTCGAAGTGTTTCCGTTTCCGAAATCCCACGTGTAGGTATTGCCGGGAGTTGCAGTTGTGCTGTTTGTGAAATTCACGGTAAGCGGCGTACATCCCTGCACCGGAGCCGTTGAGAAAACCGGAACTGGCCGCGGCAAAACAGTCACGAAAGACGTATCACTTTGTGTGCAACCTCCGATTGTTGCAACCATCACTACCGTGTATGTACCGGGATTGGCATACGTTACCGCAGGCGGAGTATATGCTAATGAAGTTGCAGGCGCTCCACCGGGAAATGTCCAGCTGTACGTACCACCAAGCGTTGATCCGTTTGTAAAATTCACGGTAAGATCTTCGCAACCCGCAATTGTTTGCGGAGTAATCGTTGCATTCGGCATTGGATTCACAATCACCGTGTGTGTCACCGTATCTGCACCACAAAAACCATTTACAATCAGTGACACTGTAAATGTTCCGGCTGTTGGATACGTTTGCGTGTGTGGGCCTGCAGTCGTTGATGTATTTCCGTTTCCGAAATCCCACGCGTATGTGAGCTGATCTCCCAATGAATTTTGTGTGAACGTTACGCTTCCTCCCTGACAAATAGTTGCCGTGACCGGAGTAAATTGTGCGACTACTGCCGGATGTACCGTGATGTTCACATTCGAATCGCGTACACCACAGTGATTCGTGACATACAAGTGAATGGAATGCGTTACGGGCGTATTTCCCGGAGGACACGTAAATGTTTGATTCGGAATCTGCGCAGCATTCGAATAGTAAACGTTATCGATGTACCACGCATACGTGAGGGCACCACCCACTGATGTGTTGTTCGACGTTACCACCAGCGGCGTACAGCCATTTGTTGGAGTCACGGTGAGATTGACATCGGGAATTGTGTCAATGGTAATCACACGTTGCACGGTATCTGCTCCGCACGCACTTCCTGCTATGAGCGTGATGGTGTACGTTCCAACGTAATATGTTTGAGGCGGAGGATTCGGCGTACCGGTGATGATTACACTGTTCCCGAAATTCCACGTGTAGTTATTCGCAGGCTGCACACCCGTTGAAAGATTCGTGAACGTTACGACTTGCGGAGAACAACCCGGATTCGGTGTTGCTGTGAAATTTACAACCGGTGGACCGACAACAATAATCGGACTCACTGTTGATTGTGAAGTGTTACAGCTGTTTGATGCCGTGAGCGTAATCGTGTACGTTCCTGCAACCGTGTAAGTATGCGTTGGCGGAATCGGACTTGTTGTCGTAATTGCCGGCGATCCATCACCGAAATTCCAGACGTAGGTGTTTGCGTTCTGCGATGCATTCACTGGTGTAACCGTCAAGGGCAAACATCCCGACATCTGCATAATGGGAACAGAGAACGACGCACCTACATAACGTTCGAAGACAACGATGAGTGTTGCGGTTGCTGTACAACCATTCGGACCCGTTGCAACCATTGTAACCGTAAATGTTCCGTACGTGTTGTACGTGTGCGGAAATGTGGCGTTGGAAGCTGTGTTGAACAACGGACTGCCATCACCGAAATCCCAGGTGTAACCGGTTGCTCCTGTCGTGAAGTTCGAGAAGTTTACAATTTCACTCGTAGTCGGATCTCCCGGCAACAAACAGTTAATCGTATTTCCGTCACCATCATCACCGGCAATACTGATCAGTGGAATCGGCAAACAAGTAATGGCCATTGTGGAAGTACTCACACATCCTGCAAAGTTGGTAACGGTAAGTGTGATCGTGTACGTTCCGCCGGCAGCGTATGTGTGCGTAGGACTTTGTTGCGTCGATGAAGTTGCGTCACCAAAGTTCCAGTTGTAAGTCGTGCTTGCAGTTGTTCCTGTAGAAGTGTTCGTGAAATTCACTGGCAATCCCGCGCACGCGCCATTCGGTGTAAACGTAAACGCGGCGTTTGGAATCGGGTGAATACGAACAACGACTGTTTGCGTATCTGTACAAGCTGGTGACACATCACTTGCAATCATCGAGAACGTATAAGTTCCCACCGCTGTAATTGTTGCGCTGTTCGGTGCACCGAGTCCGCTTGTGTTGTCGAACAATACTGCGTTCTGATACCACGCGTAATTTGCAGTACCGTTATTCGGACCTGTTGATGTATTTGTGAAGTTGATTGTGTAAGGACCCGGTCCGCAAAAATTCAAAACCGGTGTGGTGAAATTGGCTATCACTTGCGGACAATTCGCCATTGCTCCGATCGAACAGAACAGCGCAAACATCAAAAACCAATTTCGTAACGGTGTAATCAAGGTGTGTGGTTTGGTAGTTTGACACTACCCAGCAGCTAAAAGTAACCAAATCGCCTCTAAATCCGACCGCTTTACACCTACGTAATTGGAGTGAAAACGGGATTAACATGTGTCAGAAATGGAATACGAGCGCCACTTCTACGCGATTTCCTCTACTTTTAGCAAAATGTCAGATCAATCGCCGGATTCCAATACGAAAAACGGGCAAAAAAGTTCCTCGTTTTTAGGGCGAATTTTCAAGCTCGTTTTCACCGGTTTTCTTTGTTGGCTCATTGTACGCACCTTCTTCATTCAGGGCATGTACATTCCTTCGACTTCCATGAGCAATACGCTCAATCCAGGCGATATGGTTTACGTGAACAAAGTCGCTTTTGGTCCGCGCATTCCAATGACTCCGTTGACCATTCCATTCACCAACAAATACCTCGACTGGATTTTGCTTCCGTACATGCGCATTCCCGGTTATGACGAAGTGCGACTCAATGATATCATCGTGTTCAACATTCCCACAGACACGGCTCTGCCAGTTGACTGTCGTGAATTTTTTGTGAAGCGCTGTGTTGGACTTCCCGGCGATAACTTCTCGATTGTTTCCGGTGTGGTGAACATCAATGGTCAAGCTCTTACGATTCCTTCACTCGCAATCTCCATGTATTCGGTTGCGTTGAAGCAGGAAGAAAATCCCGATTCACTTTTCGGCAAGCTCGGCATCAGCGGTAGTTATTCAAGTTCCGACCGAATTCACTACACCCTTTTCATGACCTGGATACAGGCAGAAAAACTCGATTCAACAGGTAAAACATTTTCTATCGTTCCCAGTGTACTCGATGCCGATCGTTACGATTCAAAAATGTTTCCGCAAAACACGTCGAAACAGTACCGGTGGAACTCCGACAATTTTGGTCCGTTGAAAATTCCGAAAGCCGGAGAAACGATTGAGTTGTCGCTGCAGAATATTCACTTGTACAAAACGGTCATTGCTGTTCACGAAGGCAACACATTTGAAAACCGCCACGATTCCATTTACATCAACGGTGCGTTCGCGACTTCATACACGTTTCAAATGAATTATTATTTCGTGATGGGTGACAATCGCTACGATTCGAATGACTCGAGATTCTGGGGATTTGTTCCGGAAGATCATTTGGTGGGGAGAGTGATAGAATAGTGGTTGTCTGCGACGCTCTACACGGCGCCACGGAGAAACGGCAACGTAATTAGTAGTTCCAAACCCGTGCGATACGGCGCGATCGCGAAAGCGATCATCAATGATGCTTGTGGTGGAAGATCAATTGGTGGGGAGAGTGATAGAATAAACTTTAACCCCGTTCCCAATCCAAACTACGGAGTGCGACGAGGAAAATGTTGATAACTCGAATTTTCCTTGCTGTGAAAAAAGCGTCTATTCTGAACACGCATTTCCCTGATAATTAGCCATTTTCATTTGCCATTGGCTCCAAATTCCCCGTAGAAAGTAGCCAAATTGTCCGCGCGTTTCGGTTTTCCGTTTCACATTTTTGTAAGAGGCTATAAACTGCCTTTTCGCTTATGAAAGACTTTTCTCAACATGCCGTAAATGGCTCAGCTGAAAATATTGATCACTTACTGAATTCGCTGCACCCGGTAACACAATCGGCCGGTGAACCCTTGCTTAATGCTTCCGGGCTCGGTCTGCGGATTGATTTCAGGTGGTTAAGAGACAACATTTCCGCATTGCGAGATCAGTTGGAGCTAACGCCACTACCCGTGCATGCGATTGCGGAGTCCGGCGCTTATTCCGATTTTATTATACAGCACAGTCTCAACGACGAAGAGCGAATACTGCTGCTTCTGTCGATTGCCCAGTATCTCGATCCGTCGGTGACACAACAATTGGTTTCAGAGAACAATTCATTTCGTCTTACACAATGTAACAAAACAGGTGTTGTGCTTGCGACGGGTGAAACATTTCTGAAACTTATTGCGGGTATCAATACGGAAGCACGTATCAAGGCACATCGCTATTTCAGCACCGATCATTTGTTCTATCGGAAAAGCATTTTAGATTTTGGTGAAGTAAACGAAGCCGTTCCCTCCTACTATGGTGTTCTGAAAATCACTCCCTCATTCCGCGAATTGTTTCTGTATGACCGTCACAGCAAACCACGATTCGGGAGTGAATTTCCTGCGCACCTGTTGAAAACACATTTGAACTGGGAAGACCTTGTGATTAATCCGAACACCGAAGATCGCCTGTCGGAAATCCGAAACTATCTCGATCACAATCAAACACTCCGCAACGAATGGGGATTGCAGAAGCACATGAAAGATGGTTATCGCTGTATGTTTTATGGTCCGAGCGGAACAGGAAAAACATTGGCAGCAACATTGCTTGGAAAACACATCGGACGCGAAGTTTATCGTGTAGATATCAGCAGTGTGATCAGCAAATACATTGGTGAAACTTCGAAGAATCTCAATTCTCTTTTCGCCACAGCAGAAGACAAAGGATGGATTCTTTTTTTCGATGAAGGCGATGCACTTTTCGGAAAGCGGGTGGATACAGCCACGGCGGATGACAAGAACGTACACTTCGCCAATCAGGACATTGCGTATTTGCTGCAGCGCATTGAAAACTACAACGGGTTGGTAATTGTAGCGAGCAACTTCCGGAAAAATATGGACGATGCATTCTCGCGGAGATTCCAGAGTGTGGTGTTGTTTGATGTGCTCAATTATGAGTTGAGTAAAAAATACTGGATGAATAATTTACCGGCGCAGGTGAAATTATCTTCTGCGATTGATCTGGATGTGATCGTGAAGCGTCATGCATTGCCGCCTGCATCCATCATGAATGTGATTAACAGAGTTTGTTTGCGTGCGATCAGTAAGCAGCAACTGGAGATTTCATTGGCGGAGTTGGAGGTTTGTATAAAGGATGAGATGTATAAGTAACACACAACATCGTGCCCAAGTTATACGCAGAACGCATTAAGAGAAGATTCGATATTCCTGAGGAAGCAGGGAAGATGCGTTTGCGCGTAGATGGAGAAAATCCTTTATTCAAACCACTCCTTACTTTCATGCCGTTCAAAATGATCATCAAACCTCTGTTTGGTGAGCAAAATGAAACTCCAAAAGCTCAACAGGTCGAGGGTATTTTCTCATTTGTCGGTGATGAACCAGCATTTATGATGCTCGCGCAAGAGATTCCCGGTGAGTTTGTTCAGGATACTCCGACACCCGATTATGATATTGAATCAGAAGCTGCTTACGAAGTGGTTGCCATTGATACAGATCACAACCAGTTGGTGGAAACGGTTTCTTCAATGGAAAGTTTCACCTACGAGGAAAAAGCGGAGACGTTTACCACTCAGGATCAGAAATCGCGATGGGAGAAAATGAAGCTGAAGGATGTACTCGCTGAACTGGGCGCTGAGTATGATATCAAACATATTCGCGAAGAATTCAAGATTGCAAATCCAACTGCAGGCGATAAGCTGGACAACTGGATTAAACGTTCGATCATCGATTATGGATGGAGACTTGGCGATAAACCACCTGATATTACACAAACGAGTGTAACGCGTACCGTTGGAGACACTCCAATTATTGAAGCCGCTGATCTGAACGTAGCGTTTGACATTGCGGTTAAGGAAGAACATGGAATCGAGCTCAAGGAGTTTGAGTCGTTCTATTGGAAAGACAAAGTCAGCGATAAAACCAGTCTACAAACTATTTATTATGGATCTAAAGAAGCGCAGTACAATAAGAAGCATGTAGATCAAACACAACGTCTTGCTTTGATAGAAGATTTATATCTCGCATCAGGTGATATCACATTATACAACAACGCCCTCAAAGAGAAAAATACCGGAGAGGCTTTTGTGGTCCTTGTAAAATCTGCACAAGAAGTTCTGTTCTATGACCAGCCTACAGAAGTTGATGG
Source organism: Flavobacteriales bacterium (assembly GCA_040377305.1). Classification (GTDB taxonomy): domain Bacteria; phylum Bacteroidota; class Bacteroidia; order Palsa-965; family Palsa-965. The sequence continues at coordinate 11,984 of JBEIPA010000036.1, forward strand.
CATGTTAGGGGATCAAACTTCTGAAGCTCTCGCCAAATGGAAAGTAAAGTGCACAGGATTCGGATTTGATGCATACATAGAGCGCATAGCACGAAGGTTCGCTGTAACAAGGCAGACGAATGATGCCACGCGACAAAAATACGAGGATGATAAAAAGTCATCTATAGAAAAGAAACCAAAGCAGGACAATCTTAAACCAAACAGTGCAGATGAACAGAGGTTTGAATTTTACGCCCTGCAGATTCAGGATAAACGGTTTGCCATTTACCTGAAAGATGAAACCATTGTTGACGATTTGTTGATGGAGCATCCGCCGACTGCAAAGGACAAACACGTGGCGGATCAAAAGTTCACAAACACAGTTCAGGGTCCATATGGTATTTCCAATACCGTTAGTTTTCAGTTAGACGATACTCAACTAGTATTGCAGGCATATGACCGGCTTCAGAGTGAAAAACAGTCGAAAGCAAATCAAAATCTTCTTGGTGACCAGATAGAAAGTAAATCCCCTTTCACGCGGCAAACGGATCTGGATGTTGAACAATTCGGGTACATACAACAACTTCTGATTCTGCCGGGATCTCTAGATTCTAAGGAATCGCTGCAGCAGGAATTCGTTCCAATCAAGAACGGGGCATTATTTAAAACGTGGCTGGAAGCGCACTATGCATTCCAGGCAAAGTTGCAGATTGGCGCACACGATATGGGTATTGACGGTGAAAATCCTGCTCCCGAATTACTGCCGACAATCAGACCACTTGAGGACGCGCTGATAACCGCATTATCCCTCTACAATACAAAGATGGGATGGCCACAGGATGAAGGATTTGGCTATTGGCGCTTTGAAGGTGATGAATACTTTACTTACGACGATGCGATTCTTGTAATTAACAAAGCCGGCGCGCATATTCTGCTGTTACTGCAAGACGCACTTTCCGGAAGTAGCAATCCCGACCTGCGTGAACAACAGTTGCTCACGGATTTCGCATCACGTGAAACTCAACATTTGAGACGTGACAATCTTCTCTCTACAGCCACAGGAGAAGTAGATCGTGTAAGAGCCATCTTCCAGACCCTGGAATTCAAGCAGGAGAGCGACAAGTATAATCCCTCTCTAGGTGCTGCTGCTCCAACCGGCTTTCCTATGCAGATTTACATTGAGAAGAAGGAGGACGGAGATTGTACCCTGCACATTTTGCTTGACGATGCCGAGAAGAACCGCGACATACACGTGGATGGGAAAAATATTTTTGACTGTATGCGGAACCTCGCAGCAACTCATACCAAACAATTGCCGGATGGAACAATTTTCTATTACGACCCAGCAGATCCGAATATTGAGAATCCGGTGCAATACTCAATTTACGTTGAAGGCAGAATGTCGGCATCGGAAGTTTTCGGTTATGTGGCGCTTGGATTGGCTGTGGCGGGTGCGGCTCTGGCTGCTCCATTTACAGGTGGCGGATCGCTGATGGCAGTAAGTCCAGTTGCCGCAGCGTTCATTGGCGCTTCCGTTGTTGCGGGCATTACGTCCTCTGTTTGTTATTTATACGAACGCGATCAACTTGGACAGCTTACCGGTGAAGACATTGCGCTCGAAGCCGTGAATATAGTTTCCAGTCTTGCTCCTGGAATATTTGCTTTGAGCAAAGCTGGTTTGTTTACAAAATTCAGCAGCAGGCTTACGACCTTTAATAACGTCACCTCCACTGCACGCTTCTTTGAATTCACAGTGGCGGTAGATGTTGGCGGCATACTCGTGAACGGTGTTTCCATGACGCAACAGGTAATTGATGCACTCGCGGAAGTTGATGCAATGGGCCCTGAAGTTTCCGAAGCAGATAAAGCAGAATTCCGTCACCGCATTCTCATGTCCTCCATCCTTGGCTTCACCTTGCTAGCTGTTTCATTCAAGAGCAGTATGTCTGATATGTCGAAAATCAAATCCAAACCGAAGTTCGACGATGACGGAATGGAATTCAGGTTGCACATTGAAAACGGGAAGTACTTCAAGAAGGATATCAATACAGGCAAGCTTACCGAAATGAATCCGGCGGAAATCAAAAAGTTTGTGCCCAACAATGCAATACTTCCTGAAACAAACGTAGACAACCGACAGTTCACCGTTCACACCGATGGTAAAGGAAACTACGTGAAGCGGTTTGAAGATACAGGAGAAGAAATTTCGATTAACAAAGCAGAGTTTGAAGCAGAAGGTGGGATTGAACCGGGGAGGTATGAGTACTCGAGTTATGTTGAGGAAGGGGAAACGAAATATAGGAAGAAGGATCTTGATACAAATCAAACATCAGAAATCGATAAGGTTGAGTTTGAGAATGCAAAGACCAAAGTACTCGATCAGAAAGGCGCAATAAAAACAGCTATAAGTAGTCAGGAGATTGATGATTTATTTTCAGATCAGCGTCTCAAGGCTGTAAGAGAAGAATATCTGGCCACTGGACTGGCTGAGAAACATCCTAATCTGACCATTGCAGAAGGAACTATTTTATATGACTACACAGGCGCCGGATTTGCTGATTTAAACGAAGCCCTGAATGATAAGCTTAAAACTGCCAAGATAACTGAACATTTTGCGACTTATGAAAAGTTGCTGAATCAGGCGCTAGATAAATTCGACAACTTTGATGGTGTTGTATTTAGGGGTGGATATGTCCCCCTAGATGATATTCTTAGTAAATATCAAAAAGGTCAAACAGTAACGCATGCACAATTTACCTCTACCTCAAAATCTAAAACAGTCGCAGATAATTTTAGAGTCTATAACGATGGCAACGTATTTTTTGAAATCACAAGTAAAAACGGTAAATTTATTCAAAGCATTTCCGCGAAACCCGATGAAATCGAAGTATTATTCAAGTCGCAAGGTAAATTTGAAGTCCTTAGCAATGAGCTGAAGGTTGATGATTTTGGACATCAGTATTATGAAATTAAAATGATTCAACTGTGAAAACCTTTGCTGAAATAACCGCTTATTCTCATCTAAAAAAGAAGAAACTTCTCGATGAGTTAGCTATTTGCATAGCACAAATTGAACTTGAATCGGAAGCGGAGGTTAATTCCCACCAAAATCGAGATGTTGTTTTGTTGTTACTAAAGACAGCATTGACAGGGCTCAAGACAATTGAATGTGATGATAAGAAAATACAAATAGTAACCGAACTTTCTGATTTAATTGAAGCTCGTGAACAATTGCTCAAATTGTCAGATAGAGAACAACTAATAAGACTGATGAATGAAATATCGCTTTTGAAAGGAGTTATGGAAAACTTGAATTGGGACTGCTTAACTGAGACCGAGCGATTAGCGAAATACAATGCAATGATTTCCATGGGCAGGAAGTGGAAACATTTATAAATACCAGAAAGTGCGAGTGCTTGTGCGATAGCAAGAGTTGCTAGTGCGCGTGAGCAACAACGCGAAGTGTTGGTGAGGTTGCAATCGTTGTTAAGGGTTGTGTGCATGCTTGAGCGGAGTTACCCTTGACAACACCATAGAAATGGTATGAAGTTGCGAAATAAAAATTGGACGTGTCAATAGATTTCGCTGGAAACTTTTCCGGCGTTTTTTTTGCAAGGGTGTCACCCTTCGAGGTCCGCCGCGGCGGATAACCTTCGAAGGGTTTGCTTCCAAAGAGCAGCTAAAGGAAATGGACGGACTACTGGAGAAATACCAGAACCGAAAGAGCAACTCGTGGACACTGAAAGATGCAGAGGGCATCGAATTAACTACCGAAGAAATTGCGAATAAGCGGTCGGAACTACAGTCAAGTATCAAGCAACTCGAAAGTGCAGAGTTCATTCACAAAACAGGCATAAGCAAAGTTGTTGGTGCGGAGTCAACGATGCTGTATAAGGGCGATAAAGCCTCTGCAGATCTGATCAAGAAGAAACACAAAGATCAGGGAGACACAGTAACTGGTCCGGACAAGAATGGAATTATAACCGTAACTACAAAAGATGGTACTATTACTTACTTACCAGAAGGTGGAGAAGCGAGCGTTGTGAAAAGCTTTGCGTCTGAACTAATGACCAATACAGCATTGAGCGGGCATATTCGTCTTTCAAACTCAAACGTAATGGCAGTTGATCTGGCTAAGTTGCCTGAGGTTGAAAAATTATTCAGTGGTAAAGGAGACAAATGGGTTAAGATCGGCGACAATCTCTACATGGGCGAAACAACCCGTAACGGAAAGCCCGTGAAGATGTTCTTTATTCCTGAAGAATCTCTGAACGTCGCGAATGATGCACTCAAAGCAGAACAGAATAATCCGGGAACCGGACTTTCAGTGATCAACGCTAATCTGCGCGGGGATGCAGCAAAAGAAGGCTTTGCGGATTTTATGGAGCGCGACTGGAAAGGTATGACCGAAGGACAAATGGTGCTGGAAGCATGGAAGCTGGAGCAAAAAGGCAAGAGCGATGGCAAGAGCCTAAACGAGATTTTCGAAGAACGTAAAAAGGAAAAAGTAACCCGGGAGAAGTTGGAAAAACAAAAAGCAGAACAGGAGCTGCTGAAGAACAGAGGCAAGTTGATTGGGGCGACCGGTGATAGTTATCCGGAGAAAGAAATGCTTGCGCAATATAAAGATGAGGAGAAAGGAGCATATTTTGATACACCGACTGGCGACCCCCTTTTCGTTAAGTATTTTAAATCAGACGCAGAAAGAGCTCCATTCGAAGTATTTGTTGGCGAAAAAGATGGATTAGTCTATGATGCCGAAGGAAATCTTTTGGACACTCAGAATTCAGATACTAAAAAAAGGTCATCACTCGTCGTTCCCGCAGACGCTATATTTGTAATGGATACGAAGGGTAGAATTTTCCTGAGCAAGCATTCAGCCTATGGCGAATTCCATCACTCGACTTTTTTAGGTGGTGATCCTGTTGGGATGGCAGGCGAAGCAAATATTGTAAAAGGTGGATCGGAATATAGTAAGTTTAACAACAATAGCGGACACTATAGTTGCGATAATAGTTATTTGGATAATATTAGAATTGAGCTGGAAAAACGCGGAGCAAAAATGGACAATCTTGGTTTTGAACCCTTTAAAAAATAGACCTATGGAGCAACAAGTTCCGGTTGAAGTAAAAGAAAACTTCGGTTACGTGACTAGCATTCTTCACTATATGGACGATGCAGAGCTTGAGCCCGAATATACCCGCGAGATGATGGACAAACATCCAAGATATGGACTCGGATTTAATATTAACGTAAGGAAAAAAGCGTGGGCCGCACTCCAATGGATAGTCGATCACCCGGAAATTGACTACATCCAATTGGATAGTTGGAACATCAGAGATAGTCAAGTGTATTTTCAAAGGATGAAAAAACTCCATGAGCTGATGCGAACGTTTAAATTTTACGAGGACAGGAATCACGAGTAATTGGCGCGCAATGAGTCAGAATATTCCGGATTTCGTCAGAGAAAATTTTGGATCAATAACTATGATCCTTCACTGAACTGGATATGGAATATGTTCGATCATTATTGGAGAAATATCCAAAATATGGTTTAGGCATAAACATCAGCACTATCGTGAATTGGATAGCTGGAGCGTCAAGGATAACTCGTGAATGATGATCATATATTTTTCAAAACCGTGTGACTTCAGTCCGCGGTTTGGGTATGAAATTACGAACGACAAATGCGTTATGTCAAGTTGATTTTCATTCTCGAATAAATTATCAACGTCTCTTACGTTTCCTCTAATTTTCTGAACGAATCAACTTTGCAAGGGTGCCACCCCTCGAGGGTTTAACCTTTGAAGGGTTTGCTTTTCATACCGAAATTTTTCGACTCAGAACAATGGACTTTCAATAGAAATTAAGGATTAATTTTATTGTCAAACATCAAACCATGGAACTTGAAGAATTTATCAGGACAATTAAGACGAAAGAGGACTTCGCCTATTTTGTTGAATTGCTAAAAAAAGATTATAATAAAAATAAAGATGACATAAATCAGTGGGAAAACATCACACTGGAACAATTCCTAAATGGTTTATCAAATTACACACACTCATTAAAAGAAAAAGATACTGACGGACGTCCACTTAAGGCACATGAACCGTCGTGGAGCCTTTTTGCTGATTTACTCATGGGTGCTACAGTGTACGAGTGAATGGAACGACAAGAGTTCAAATACAATTGTCTTAGCAAAATACTTTCGCGCGCTTTGCGACTTCGTGGCTCGTGAATGATGATCATATATTTTTCGAAAGCCGTGTGACTTCAATCCGCGGTTTTGGTCCGCCGCGGCGGAGAAGCTACAAACGACAACTACGATTTGTCAAGTTGTTTTTTTCTTTCGTGTTGATTTTCATTCTGAAATAAATGCTCAACGACTTCTACCCTTCCGATATTTTTGAATGAGCCTGTTTTGCAGAGCTTCGAACCTTCGAAGTGTTTGCGTTTGTGATCAGCACATCAATTTTCACTAACTTTCATCTGGCAAATAAATTCCGGCATGAAACAACTTTTTACTCTTCTCGCATTTCTGTGTTCTCTTGTGACATTCGCACAACCACCTCTCGCGTGGGGAATTGCTGAGCAAGGTAACGGCAACGGATACGATGATGGTTCATCAGTGACCTTCGACAACCAGGGAAATTTATACGTGACCGGATATTTCGCAAGCACTTCAATTACGTTCGGATCCATTACGCTGCAGAATTCAGGACAGAGTGATGCGTATGTCGTAAAGTACGATATGCTCCTCAATCCCATTTGGGCAGTCGCAATTGGTGGTAGCGCGGAAGATTACGGCTTGGGAATCACGTGCGACAGCAGCAACAATATCATCGTCGTTGGAAATTACACGAGTCCATCAGTTACACTCGGAAGTTTTACGTTGAATAACTCAGCGGCGAATACGCCCGACATGTTCATTGCGCGTTTAGATGAGAATGGGAATTTCATTTGGGCACGTAGCGAAGGTGGATCGAACTGGGACAATTGCGCGGCAGTTGATATGAATACTGCGAACGGAGATGTATACGTTGCTGCTGCGTACTATATTGACACGATGATGATTGGTGGCGATACTTTGTACAATCGCGGTGGTTACGACATGGTGCTGATGAAATTCGATATCAACGGAAATTATTTGTGGGCGAGAAATGCGGGAGGCAACTTCAATGATCTTGCGAATGGAGTTGCGTACGACAAGAACAACAATTGCGTGGTGATCTCCGGAGGATTTGCAAGTGACTCTCTGAAATTTCCTACTGACACATTGCTGAATCCTGCGATGGGATTGCCGGAAACGTTTGTGGTGAAATATGATGCAAACGGAAATTGCATTTGGGCTGAACGTTCAGGTGCTGGTGATAATGATCATTCGGTTTCAGTTGACATTGGATCGAACGGCGACATTTATGTGGGTGGACATTATCACAGTCCGTTCTTTGTATTCGCAAACGACACGCTCATGAATCAAGGTCAGGGCGATGTGTATTTGTTGGTGTATGATGCAAATGGAGTTCCCTTATGGGCAAAAACTGCCGGAGGATTGGAACAGGATTTCGGATACAACGTTTTCGTCGACGGTCTTGACAATATTTATTATGCAGGAATGTTCACGAGCACCACGATTGATTTCGGAACGTATCAGCACAGCAATCCGAACATCAATGAAAATATGTTCATGACGGTTTACAATTCGGGCGGACAAGAAACCGGCTCAATTTCCGGTGGAGGATTAGGTACAGATTACATCTATAGTGTTGTGGCAAATCCACATGGAATTTATGTTGTTGGAGGATTTGGAACACCGAGCATGACGATGGGCAGCACGACACTAACAAATACTGATGCGAGCGGAAATACATTTGACATGTTCATCGCGACAACTTCTATTCCGTTGTCAGATAACAACATGGTTAACGCGAATGAAATCAAAGTTTCTCCGAATCCAGGGAATGGAATGTTCAATGTTGCATCTTCAGCACCAGGAGCAGTAGTGGTTACGGTTTACAATTCACTGGGTGCAGAAATTATTTCCCGCACTGAAAACAACGCGAATAATTTCTCCATTGATCTTACGAACGAAGCTGCGGGAATTTATTTTGTTGTCATTCAATCGGAAGACCACACACAACAAGTCAAGTTGATCAAAGAATAAGCCATGTGAATCCGATAGGTCTGTTTTCTTCTATGGTAAATTAAGGAGCACAGAAAAACAGTTTGTTTCACAAATGACACGGATAATCTAAATTCCGATAAACAAAGCTCTGCCTAACTCCTGAGAGTGAAGAAATGTTCGCGTTTTAGCCAGATTTCGAGGATGTATTTCCCATATCTTACACAGAATAAAGCGTTGACCCTCAACTCATCAGTTCGATTTTTGGGAAATTTTCACGCTTTCCAATCCGCATCGGGGTACGCTGCGTAGTTCTATGTGATTAAATGGGCAACAGCTAACTGAAGGAAGTATTTATCCCAACAAACTCATGAAAAAAACTACCAGCACACTTCTGAAAGTGTCTGTCGTTGCGGTTGCAGCCGTAGCGATCGGATTCTGGGATTCAGAGGGCACAAAGGTGGAAGCGTCGAGTCACAGGGAGGCACCGTTAATTGCTAACGATCCTCTTGCAGACAACACGGACCTTTATGCTTTCCGCAGTCCTGATGACACCAACACGGTGACAATCATTGCGAATTATGTTCCGCTTCAGCTACCGCAAGGCGGACCAAACTATGCTTCGTTCGGAGAAAACATCCGTTACGAAATTCACGTTGAGAACGACGGAACAGCAGGTGATGATATCACTTACCGTTTCACATTCTCGAAAGTAAACCAGGATCCCACAACTTTCTTCAACATCCGACTCGGTCAGCAAAACCTGATGACGTCGTATATCTGTGAGAAAAGTGTGAATGCTGGTCCGTTCACAACAATTGTTTCGAATGGTGTTGTTCCTCCTCCGAACATCGGACCGCGCTCAATCAGCGATCCTACAGTTGGTCTTGGAGCTGCAAACTACGATGCACTTATGTCGGCAGCAATTGCTCCTGCAACAGGTGGTGGCAACGAAACAGTTTACTGCGGACCATCTGATGATCCGTTCTTCGTTGATCTCGGCGGAATTTTTGATCTCGGTCAAACACGCGCTGGATTAGGCGCGAAAGATGGTGTATCGAACAAAAACGTACACAGCATCGCTATCAAAGTTCCGATTTCTACTTTGCAGAAAAACGGACTGCCTGTAACCTCAGCTGTCAACATTCTCGACAGTGATTACATCATCGGCGTTTGGGCTTCTGCAAGTCGCCCTGCAACACGCACATTGAGCGCAACCGGTGGAAATCCAAGCGACACAGGTGGATGGATACAAGTATCACGTATCGGTATGCCATTGACGAACGAAGCAGTAATTGCTATCGGCGACAAAGACGAGTGGAATTCACGCACGCCTTACGCGGAAGATCCTGCAATGGAAGAGTATTTCTGTAATCCTGAACTTGGACTTTACATGGATGCTTCTTTGTTCGGAAACGCAGTACCGGCATTGGCTGCACTTCGTATTCAGCGTAACTCTTTGCAATCATTCGATTTCGGAAACGGCAATGATGGTCTCTGGCCAATCCGTGCTACGAACGGTGGAGCAGGAACGGCACTTGATACCATGTTGTTTGGTAATTACCTGCTTCGTCAGGGCAAACCACGTTCAGTAGATCTTCTTCCGATTTTCCACACAGGAGTTCCAAACCTTGCACCATATCATCTGGCAACAGGGAAAAACGGAAATCCATTGGCGAACGGAAAACCATTCATCAACAACTTCCTTCCAACATTCGGAGATATGCTTCGTTTGAACATGGCTGTACCTGTTACACCACGTAACCACCCATTGTTCTCGTCTGAAGGACTTATCCAGGCATGCGTACTTGGTCTTACTGATCCAACGTACAATTCATCTGCAGCTTTGCAGTGGATTCCTAACATGGATGGATTCCCGAATGGTCGTCGATTAGAAGATGATGTTACACGCATCGAGCTTCAGGCTGTATCTGGTGTTGCACTTGCAGCAATCGGACTGTGGTATGATGACTACACTTCAGGAAATCCTGTAACACAAGATCTTCTTGATGTACTCACGTACACAACGGGTGTTGAAGCGAACGATACTACGTTCCGCACAGGATTCCCTTATGTTCAAGCTCCATGGAGTGGTTACGCAAACCATAGTGGTCAGTAACGTTTAATATGTCGGGTCAGGGACCGCGACATCACGCGGGTCAGAGACCACGACACAAAAAAAGAACCTAAAATGAAAAAGATAACAACACGTTCACTTCTCAGTCTGGGTGCCATTGCAGCAACTGCATTTGCATTCAGCACGTGGGATGCTGACCAGACTCCTGTTGAGGCGTCGAGTCACAGGGAAGCGCCGTTGATTGCCAACGATCCGTTGAGCGACAACACCGACCTGTATGCATTCCGCAGTCCCGATGATACAAACACGGTGACAATCATTGCAAACTACATTCCGCTTCAGCTTCCGCAAGGAGGACCGAACTACGCTTCATTCGGAGAAAACATCCGTTATGAAATTCACGTAGAGAACGACGGAACTGCAGGAGACGATCTTACCTATCGTTTCACATTCACTAAAGCGAATCAGGATCCAACAACATTCTTCAACATTCGTCTCGGGCAGGAAAACCTGAAGACATCTTACACGTGTGAGAAGAGTGTGAATGGTGGTCCGTTCGCAACTGTCGTATTAAATGGAATTGTTCCTCCTCCAAACATCGGACCTCGCTCTATCAGCGATCCTACTGTTGGTCTTGGTGCAGCAAACTATGATGCGTTGATGACAGCTGCAATTGTTCCTGCAACAGGTGGCGGTGGAGAAACGGTTTACTGCGGACCTGCAGATGATCCGTTCTTCGTTGACCTTGGCGGTATTTTCGATCTCGGTCAGACACGCGCAGGCGGAACAGGTGTTAACGCACCTGAAGATGGAGTTGCATGTAAAAATGTGCACACCATCGCTCTGAAAATTCCAATTGCAACATTGCAGAAAAACGGACAACCCGTAACGAACGCAGTAAACATTCTGGACAGCGATTACATCATCGGTGTTTGGGCTTCTGCAAGCCGTCAACAGGTTCGTACGCTTAACGGAAACGGAACTGAAACATACAGCGGAAACTGGATTCAGGTTTCCCGTGTAGGAATGCCGTTGACTAACGAAGCAGTAATTCCTATCGGTGCTAAAGACGAATGGAATTCACTTACGCCATACACCGAAAATCCTGCAATGGAAGATTACTACTGTAATCCGGAACTTGGTCTTTACATGGATGCTTCTTTGTTCGGAAACGCAGTACCTGCACTTTCTGCACTTCGCATTCAGCGTAACTCATTGCAGTCTTTCGATTTCGGTAACACACACGATGGTCTCTGGCCTATCCGCGCTACAAATGGTGGTGCAGGAACAGCGCTTGATACTAACTTGTTTGGTAACTATCTGCTTCGTCAGGGCAAGCCACGTTCAGTAGATCTTCTTCCGATTTTCCACACCGGAGTTCCAAACCTTGCACCATATCATTTGGCTACAGGTAAAAACGGAAACCCATTGGCGAACGGAAAACCATTCATCAACAACTTCCTTCCAACATTCGGAGACATGCTTCGTTTGAACATGGCGGTACCAGTTACTCCACGTAACCACCCATTGTTCTCTTCAGAAGGATTAATCCAGGCGGCGGTACTTGGTCTTACAGATCCAGCATACAATGCTAGCGCAAACCTTCAGTGGATTCCGAATATGGATGGCTTCCCGAACGGACGTCGTTTAGAGGATGATGTAACACGTATCGAGCTTCAGGCTGTATCAGGTGTAGTACTTGCTGCAATCGGATTGTGGTATGATGATTACACTTCAGGAAATCCTGTAACACAAGATCTTCTTGACGTACTCACGTACACCACAGGAATCGAAGCGAACGACACTACACTGAAAACTGCGTTCCCTTATGTTCAGGCTCCTTGGGAAGGATTTGGTCGCTGCGGCGGATCTGATATCATCACTTCTACTCCATCTTATGGAATGGGCGTTGGTGCTCCATCAATGATCATGATGCAGAACTATCCGAACCCGGCTAACACTTCCACTACATTCAAGTACAACATTGCTGCAGCGTCACGTGTGTCGCTCGACATCTACAATGTATCAGGACAAAAAGTTGCGACGTTGATGAACAACGAAACAAAATATCCTGGCGTGTATGAGCTTGTTTGGAATTGTGAAGCGATGGCAACCGGATCTTATGTTGCTGTAATGAGCTCCGATGGAGTTGCGATGCAGAGCATGAAAGTTTCTGTGTCACACTAACATTATTGCAAGAACGATGCTGCAGAAAAAGCAGCATCGTTCTTTTACTACTCCACTCGCGTACAGGTATGATTAGCCGATATGCAAATATGCCGATGTGCCAATCAAAAAATTCATGAACAAACGCAAAGTCATTTACGGAACATTCATTGCAATAGTCGCAGGACTTTTTGTGATGATACTTGCATTCGCAAAAGACCCGCAAGAGGAAGTGGCGAGTCAACCTGCAGAACATCGCGGCACGTATGCGATGTCGGCGCAATGGCTGAACACATCAGCAGCAATTGAAGGATTGAAAGCGAGTCTGGCGGAAAATCCGGAAGATGTGAAAGCTATGGTGCAATTGTCACAAGCCTACATTCAGGAAGGACGTAACACCGGAGATCACGCGTATTACGATAAAGCAACACTTGAGCTTACGAGCAAAATTCTTGCATTAGAGCCAAACAATTTTGAAGCATTATGCTGCGAAGGAACTGTGCTTCTTTCTCAACATCATTTTTCAGAAGCGCTCATGAGTGCACAGAAAGCACATGAGGTAAATCCATCCAGTGCGTTTGTTTACGGCATGATGGTAGATGCCTATGTCGAACTAGGCAACTACGAAAAAGCTGTGGAGACTTGCGATCAGATGATTGCAATGCGCCCTGATTTGAGTTCGTACGCACGCGTTTCTTACCTGCGTGAAATCTACGGAGACATTCCCGGTTCCATTTCAGCAATGAAAATGGCCGTAGGTGCAGGATACGGTGGACTCGAACAAACCGAATGGTGTCGCGTTCAACTCGGAAAACTGTACGAGCAGATCGGCGCAACGGATAGTGCAAAGTATTGCTACGAACTGGCACTTTACAACAGAACCGATTACGCTTTCGCTTTGGCCGGAATGGCGCGTATTGAAAAAGCCATTGGAAATTATCCCGGCGCAATTGCATACCTCAATAAAGCCAATGAACAGATTACCGAATATTCGTTCTATGAAGACCTGAGCGATGTGTATCGTCTAAGCGGAAACACAGCACTTGCCGATTCTTCTCTTCAGACGGCAATCGCCATGTTGGGTCCGGGCGCGATAAGCGATGAGAAAGTAGTTGGTCACGGCCATTATGCCGACCGCGAACTGGCATTGGTGTACGCGAAAACAGGAAACTACACGAAAGCCATTGAGCACGCGATCAACGAATACAAACGTCGCCCGGAAAACATCGACATCCAGGAAACACTCGCATGGGTTTACTACAAAGCAGGTTACCATTCTCTGGCAGAATACCACATGCGAAAAGCCATGCGCACCGGAAAGAAAAATCCGGAAACACTTATGCATGCCGGACTGATCAAAATCAAAATCGGTCAGCAATGGATGGGACGCAAACTCATTGCCGATGCACAAGTGATGAAAGCATTTATGGATTCAGATCTTCAATCGGAAGCTTCTGTTTATCTTTCCATGAAATAAATTTCCGTGTTACTCAATAAAAGTTCAGATCTCGCTCGTCGCGTAGTTTTTACAACTGCACTTCTTTCCATCGCGGGTTTAACTTTTGCACATACCGGTGACGAACTCGCAGGACTTCCCCGCTCCACCATCGCTTCACTGTATCTCGAACTTGGATTCAAGCACATCATTCCGCTTGGACTCGACCATATTCTGTTCGTCGTTTGTCTTTACCTGCTTAATCCAAATCTCAAATCGGTAATCTGGCAGGCAACTGCATTTACCGTTGCGCATTCCATCACGCTTGGCTTAGCTATGTACGGTTTAATTTCCCCGCCGTCTTCCCTGGTCGAACCGATGATCGCACTTTCCATTTTCTACGTGGCTGTTGAAAATATTTTAACCGAAAAGCTAAAACCAACGCGTCTCATTGTGGTGTTCATTTTTGGTTTGCTCCACGGAATGGGCTTCGCTAGTGTGCTAACCGAATTGGGTTTACCTCCGAACGAATATGTTACCGGACTGATCTGCTTCAATGTGGGCGTAGAGCTCGGACAAATTGCTGTAATCCTGGCATGTTGGGCAGCATTCGGGGCGTGGTTTGGTAAAAAATCGTGGTACAAAAAGCGAATTGTTATTCCGGTGTCGGTTTTAATCGGAATTGTGGCCTTGTACTGGACTATTGAGCGTACTTTTTTCGGTTAGACAAAATCCGGACGTCTCTTTTCATCGTATTTCTATTAAGATTTACCCATGAAAAGACAGGTTGCGACCCTACTTCTTGTTTGCTACGCCGCCCTTCTGCTGCGGCCCCTGCTCCCTGTTCTTCAGGACGTGATGGCGCATACGTTCTGGAAAAACGAACACATCGCCACCGTCCATTATGAAAACGGCAAATACCACGTACACGTTGAACTTTCCGATGCCGAAGAAAAATCTTCGAACTGCTCAAAATCATTGATAAAACAAATTGAACCTCTTAACTTGCACCTCACAACCGAAAAAGGGTTTTTTGGGTTAGCGCTTAATCTCTCTGTAAGGTTGTTTGATAGTGCCCGTTGCAATTCCCCCCGCGACGGGCATTTTTTTGTACCTGATCCCCCACCCTGGGTTTGCTGAATAGTTCCCTTTTTCCTTCTTCAACATTCTGACCGATTGTCAGACTGATCGTTGCTGAAGGACAACACGTGAAATTTTATTCAGCCATTCCATGAAACATTCATACTCCATGTTCGTGAAGCTTATTGCTTTTACGATACTTGTTTTCTCTGCTACTACCTTGTCCGCAGGAGAAATCAAAGGACACGTGCGCGATTCAGCCACGAAAGAAATTCTTAGTGATGTTATTATAACCACCAGCGGTTCTGCAAACCTTGTATTCACGGATGCCTTGGGACAATTCCGTTTGACCAGCCTGCAAGCCGGAACGACTACACTGCGTTTTGCCCGCATTGGTTATGTGTCACAAACAATTTCTGTGAATGTTTCCGATCAAACTATTTCCGAACTGAACATTGACCTCGTCAAAGGTGCAATTCGACTGAATGAAGTTTCTGTAACCGGAACAAAAGATATCGGTCAGTCCTTGTCGTCGATCACTCAGGCCGACATGGCTTTACGTCCAACTAACTCGGCACAAGATCTATTACGTCTTGTGCCGGGTCTTTTCATTGCACAACACGCAGGTGGCGGAAAAGCCGAGCAGATTTTTATTCGCGGCTTTGACGTTGACCACGGTACAGATTTCGCTGTAAGCATCGATGGCATTCCCGTAAACATGGTTTCACATGCACACGGACAAGGCTATGCCGACTTTCACTTTGTAATTCCGGAAACAGTCGACAAACTCCAGGTGAATAAAGGTTTGTACTCGGCGCGCCAGGGCGATTTTGCGACTGCAGGATCAGGAGATTTTTTCACGCGAAATTCCATTGAGAAAAATATGATCAAGTTTGAAGCCGGACGATTTGATACTTATCGTGGCGTCGCTATGTTCCGCATGCCGGGTAAAAAGATTTTCACTGGCAACAATGAGAATGCGTATGTCGCAGGAGAATACAACTTTACAAATTCGTACTTCGACTCACCCCAGCATTTCAATCGGTACAATGTTTTTGGGAAATACACAACCGGACTCGGATCGAACGCTACTCTGACTTTGAGCGCGTCCACCTTCAAATCGAAATGGGATGCATCAGGACAAATTCCCGACCGTGCAGTGCTGGCAGAAGTCATTGATCGTTTCGGCGCAATTGACAATACAGAAGGTGGAGAAACTTCACGCACAAATGCAAATGCAATTCTCCTGTATTCTACACAAAAAGGTGCCGTGCTCAGAAATCAGTTTTACTACTCGCATTACAAATTCAACCTCTACTCTAATTTCACTTTCTTCCTCAACGATTCAATCAACGGAGACCAGATCCGTCAGACCGAAAACGGAAGAAATATTTTCGGATACAGTACGTCGTACGACAAAGCAATCTACTTCGGAAAGAATTCACTCCGTACAATTATCGGTGCAGGCACGCGAATCGACAATGGTGTAATTTCACTCATGCGTTCCATCAAACGCGTCACTTACGACACCACAGCTTCCGGTGAAATCTTCGAACAGAACATCAATGGATTTATTGAGCAAACTTTGAACCTCGGCGAAAAGTTCTCCATCAACGCAGGTGTACGTTACGATTACTTCACATTCACTTATGACAATCATCCGGAGAACACGGGTGAAGGCACTGTTGGTAAATCACGTGTTAGTCCGAAGTTGAGTTTCTACTACACACCAAAACCGTCACTGCAGTTGTATGTGAAAAGCGGCATGGGCTTCCATTCCAACGATGCGCGTTCAGTTGTGTCGGGCGAAGCAGGAAATGCTCTTCCCCGTGCAATCGGTTACGAAGCCGGATCAACATTCCTATTGGCGAAACGTATTCTCGTCAATGTTTCGTTGTGGGGACTTGATCTTGAGAATGAGCTCGTGTATGTTGGCGACGAAGGCATTGTTGAAATCAGTGGTGCAACGCGCCGTATCGGTGTTGACTTTGCTGTACGTATGGAAATTACCCGTAACATTTTCGCAGACGCAGACCTGAACTACAACTATGGTCGCTACCGCGATCTTCCGAACGAAGAAAACTTCATTCCGCTTGCACCGGCTCTCACATCAACCGGTGGACTTTCTTACAAGAGTGAGAAAGGTCTGAATGCATCACTACGCTATCGTTACATCGACTCGCGTCCGGCAAATGAAAACAACACCGTGCAGGCAATCGGCTATTTTCTAATGGACGCCGTGGTGAACTACGATGTGAAAGCATTCACATTCGGAATCACAGGAGAAAACCTGCTCAACGCAAAATGGAACGAAGCACAGTTCGATACCGAAAGTCGTTTGAACAACGAAACGATGTCGGTGAGCGAATTGCATTATACACCGGGTTCTCCGTTTTTTGTGAAGGCAAGTATCACAGCGCGCTTCTGAAAGTTTCTGGTTGCAACGTTACCGTCATCGTGAGGTACGAAGCGATCCCATGATTCGGGAACGTAAAGGAGAAAACACGTGAGCGAATGACGAGGCGTTTGCAAACGGAAACTTTACCTTAGCAACAAATATGTATAGACTCCTTCTGCCAGTTGTATTCGCGATAGTTTCTCTGTTAACTATCTTTAAAGCGCCCACGAATTTCTTCTGGCGCGTACAAGTTGCGTTAACTGAATTCCCATACATCTCCATTGCAGCATCACTCGTTCTATTTGTCACCTGTTTCTGGTTGGGCAAATACAGAACGGCTGCCGTTTGTATCACGGGAATTTCTTTCGTGTTATTCTGCATGCCATTGGTCCGTGCTTTTGATCGCTCGAAGAACTTAAGTGAGGAATTGAAAACAGCATTTAATGTGAATGCAGAAGCAGGGTTTTCATTCTGGAGCATGTTTGCGACACAAAGCGAAATTGTTCCGCAACAACTCACATACAAAATCGCGAATGGAAAAAACATCACGCTCGATTTTTATCAGGCCACGGGAAACACGAAAGCTCCTTGCATAATTGTAATTCACGGCGGCTCCTGGTCGAGTGGCGATAACAAACAACTTGCAAATTGGAATCCGTGGTTGAGTGAACTGGGATACAATGTTGCTGCAATCAACTATCGTTTAGCTCCGGAATTCAAAAGTCCAGCTCAGGTGGAAGATGTTCGCGATGCCATCCTTTTTCTGAAAACACAGACGCAATTGAACATCGACACGTCAAAGTTCGTGTTGCTGGGGCGTTCTGCGGGCGGTCAGATTGCGTTATGCGCCGCGTACCAGTTAGACATGCATGAAATTGCTGGCGTGATTACAATCTACGCGCCTGCAGATATGGTGTGGGGCGCGAAGATCAAAGGCAATCCGCTTGTCTTGAATACAGACGATGTGTTTGCCGATTACCTCGGCGGGCCCTATGATCAGTTCGCGGCTAAATATCACGAAGCGTCAGCAGTGCATCATGTGAAACCAACTTCGCCTCCAACACTGATCATGCATGGTGACAATGATTGCATGGTATCATTCATTCACAGCGAACATCTGGATTCTGCACTGACTGCGAACAAAGTCCCGCATTTCTTTCTGAATATACCGGGCGCTACACATGGATGTGATTACAATCTGAACGGACCGAGTGGACAGTTGATGCAGGGGGCGATAAAAGGATTTCTGGTGTCATTAAACCCATGAAGATCTCATTACTTCAGAATGACCAGGCGCTTCGAATCAATCCGCAGCGCAACAGAATCTGCCCACATCTTTTCCACTTGAATTCCGTGGACCACATCATTCTGCTTCACAAAGTGCGTCTCCCCGTTCACCCTTAGGAACCCTACGGTCTTATTCGACGTTGTCTCCTTCACTAAACCGTAATACTGAATAGTTGGTGGTACTATTGTAGGTGGTGGTTCCTTGACCTGATCAGCTTTCTTAGCCGCATCCGGGTAATGTTTTGATGCGACCGAAGAATTATTCGCAACCGGTAAATCCAAAAATGGATCCCGGTAGTTGATATTCAATTGATACTTTTCCGGGACTTTTGAAGTATCGAAACTTGCAGTCTGAGGTAATTCACTGCTGAACCCAGCTTTTTCCGAATTCATCGACGCATAAACCTTCCACCCAATCATTCCCCATATCCCGAGTACAACCGGTAACAAGATCCAGGAAAGCTTTTTGTTTTTCATCAGTTTACATCAAAACGATATACTGCACTGTAGTTACTTAGGTTTCCTGCTGCATCAACACTACGTACTCGCCAGAAATAAACAGTTGAGGCAAGGGCACCGGTCCAGTTGTAACCACCTTGCGCAGCACCTAAAGCTAGTTCCAGCACACTGGCTGTTGTAAAAGTGGAGTCCGTTGAAATAAACAAACTGTCTATTTGCGAATCACTGCCACTCGTCCAATCGAAGGCTAGAGTTGAAGGGACGGTTGCATAGAAAGAATTGTCCACAGGAGTGACTAATGCAGGTGCAACAGGAGCCGTTTGATCAACAATGAACGTTCGTGAACTCCATTGCGTAAACGAACTGGAATTTTCTCCGCGCACACGTAATTCATAATTGCCCTGCGACAACGTGTACTGATAACTATTAGTGGTTAATGTTGTAGCAACCACCGTTGCGGTGGTCGCGGTGTTTACAATCTCTACGCGGTAGTAGCTCGCGGCACTCAGTGAATTCCATGTAAATGCTACAGAACTGTTGGATGTGGCAAAGCCGTTTGACATCGGAGATGTGATCACAATGGTTTGATTCGCAAGACTAACGCTACTATCGACCGTTAATCTTCTGGTTAACCATTCGCCTTCAGATGAACCATTCTCAGGACGTAATCTCCAATAGTACGTGTTGCCAGGAGACAAATCAGGATAAAACCGGTCACCGTCAATGAGTGTATCGTACACTAATTGTTGAGGTGAAGAAAAATCGGGATAAACAATCTGAAGTCTATAGCCTCTCGCGCCCTCAATTTCATTCCACCAGAAAAGCGGTGATGCTACTTGGACGGTATCATCGTCCGAAGGAGCAATAACGGAAACAAGTATCCCCGTCAGATCATCCTCAATGAAATCATGTTCACACGAATTTAGAATCAGCAGTGCGAAAATAAATAAAGGCAATTTTCTCATGAGATGAATTTGAATATATTCTGAATATAGATCGTGGTGAATAGACGCTTTACTTTTGTTTTATTGTCTGTTTTGGAATAGAATGTAACTGAAACAATTTGTCCTCGCTTCGAGTGGTGCAGATAGTCCAACAACAAAATGGCGTCTGAATATTTTCCTGCGACTGTTACTTCGTGAATCTCCGTCTTCCATTCGTCTCTACTGAACTGACGCAACGGTGGAAAATCATGAATCCAAAGTTCATGTCCGGAACAAAATGTATCTATTGCATCAAGTAATTGTTCGTGAGAGATAGTAGATCCCTTCGTACCTACCGTTTCGTATTGTCGAAGTTCATTCTCCAAAACATCGATCTCAAGTTTCACCAAGGCCGCACTGTCAATTCTGACCTTTAATTCCGTGCAATCATCTGCGAGTTCTATTGTGCGTTCCACTGCGAGATTGTAAATGAAATATGCTCCGACCAACACCATCAGTCCCAACAGCAGTTCCTTCTGCTTCCAGCTTAATCGTGTCCATCGCTCCTTCATTCCGTTGACAACTCTATTTCAAATTTACCACTCGAGCTACCAGCATCACTATAACTGGTGATTTGTGCGGAACTAATCCATGACAATTTTTGCAGTAGTTTCAACCAAGTGTTAAGCGAAGAACTCTCGTTACACGTACCTGTTATGAAAATTCGATCCGGCTGAAAACCAAGTGTATCAGTGCGACCGAAATTCTCATTGGGGGACATCGACAATCGCGTAAGCACAATTTCATGTGGCATGTCCTTCGCGATCTGATCAGCCATCCATGCATAAGAAGTGTTATTAGCTATTCCACTTGCATCTATGAACTCTCTGTTCGACGTTATTTTAGTCTTTAGTTCATGATATCGAAGAAAGGTTTCTGAATTTATTGTAGGATCTGATTCGAATTCTGATTTCAATTCGCGAAAGTGCGTGAATAGAAAGACGTTGATCAGCAAAACAAGTAATGCAGTAAGAGTCGACAATTTGACGAATGCCCCATACCGTTTCATGCGGAAGAAATTGCGCCTCCGCTCTGCAAAACCAGCCGCCTCTCCGGGAATACTTGAAGTATGACTTAATCCCTGCAGTGCGCCTGCAAACGAAACAAGGTTTTCCTCCGCGATGAGTTCTTTACCAACGGATATTTCAACTGATTCGTCACGTTCAACGTAAACAACTTCAGAAACAAACCCGCTGTCAAATTTCAATATGTGATTTGAACAGACTAATTCATCTTGTACAGCGCCAAGCAAATCGAGAATGGTTAGTGCAACACATGGTCCAATTACCACTGAGACAATCGACACCTCGTGCAGCAACTCAGTAATATTCCCAACCGTTTCCTTTCGGATAATCGATGCAATGAGGCTGCTGTCACTATCCTGAAATCTGGAGACTAATAAGTCAGCCGCATTTGCATTCGGGAGAATTGAACGAATTAGCGCTTCATCACTAAGTCCGATATTACCCGTAAACTTTCGGTTGATAACTCCTTTTCCGGTTACAATCAATGCAACAGGAATACGATGATCCAGAGTCTTAACCAAATCGGAAATCGCACTTTTTCGTTTTAGCAATATTTCCGATTGCGCTTTCTCCCCTTTACGGCGCACAACCGACAAGTGGTACATAACTCGTTCAGCCTGAATCTCAGCTTCAATGCATGCGAATTTTGGGCCCAGTAAAAAACGTTCTAAACGTGGATACATACCTCAATAAATTACCGTTGGTTTTATCAATACACTCAGGTGAGTTTCCGATTTGCTTTTGGATCGCTCACCGAATATCCATTTCAGCACCGGAATTCGGGAGAGTCCGGGAGTTCCCTTTCCACTCTCATTCTTTGATTCTTCTTCAAGTCCACCCAGCAAAATCATTTCCTGATTACGCACTCTTACAATGGAAGAAAAACTTCTTTGCGTTGTACCAAAAGGTCCGTCTTCAGTTACACGATTTGTAAACGTAGATTGCGTTACCGAAATATTTAGCGTGACCTGTTCATCACCGGAAACCATAGGAGTGATTACCAGGGAGAAGTCAGCATTCAGTGGCTTGTACGTGTTTGTGATTTGGGTTTGAGGATTTTGCGAACCAATGATGTTCGTGGTGCGCTCTAAATAATATTCCGTACGGCCAATACTCATCTTCGCCTCTGAACCGTTGAGTGTAGAAAGTTGTGGTGTGGATCGAATGTTAAGCATTCCATTATCTTCCATTGCATGGAGTTTCACATAAAAGTCAGGAGTGACCGCACCCAGGTTTAGAAATCCGAAACCATTGATTCCAGAAATAAGATTATTGATTGCGTCAGCATTCAACGTAGCATCCAAGCCTGGAGTCAGCGTGCCATTCGACGGTGGCGCTGTTCCCAGTCCCATTTGCATTCCCGCCGCTACGGTGTGTGATTTGTTGACATCGAGGATCATCACTTCAATCAAAACCATGGGTACTACCTGATCTATAACCGCAAGAAATCGCTCGATTTCCAGAATGCGCGGCTCAGAACCACTCATTATTATTCCGTTGAGGTCGGGAAATGACTTTATTTCCACTCCCTTCTTCATCTCTGCTGGAATATAGTCCGGAACTTTATCGGCGGTGCGAAATTGCAAGCGGTACAAACGTGAGATACGCAGTCCTTCCAAATTGCGGTCCCCCAGTAAGTAAATACTGTCGCGTGTTCGATAGGTATACTCGGTTGCGTTAAACACATTATCAAGAAACTGATCGTATGTAACATCTTGTATGTGCAACGTTGCATTGCCCTTCAGTTCAGAATACAAGAAGTACTCTTTTTTTAGTTGAGAAGAGACCGAGAAGACAAGTTCGCTTATCGGTGCATTCACTGCATCTATTGAAATTAAACTGTCCTTGATTGATATTTTTGTTCCCGATGGCAGCGCATTTGTCTTCGGATCGCTTCCGTTTTGACGTGAGTTGTCCTTCACATTTGCCACACCTTGTTTTTCTTCAATCATAAAGAAATTACTATCGGCTTTTGTGATCTTTAAGTCATTGGCGAAAGCCAACTTGTTTAACGCCGATTCCAGGGGTTGATCCAGAATGAAGCCGTTTATCATTTTCCCTGATAGTTTGGGATCGAAGACCACATTGCTTCCTGTCTTACGGGTCAGTTCACGTGCGACCAATGGTAGACTATCGTTCTTCAGATCGAGATCAACAATTTCATTCTGTGCATCCCAACTTATGTCGGGCAATCGCGGTGAATAAGGTTGAACCACAGCAGGCGGAGGAACGTACTTCGAGAACACCATGATATTTCCGATGAACGCAATATCAAGCTCATATCGTCGACAGAGAAAAAGAAAAACGTTGGAAACTGTTACGTCCGAGAAGTTATCATAGATCTTCACATCCAGTGACGGCTCTACACTAACATTAAGATTGTTTGTAATGGCAACTGCCCGTATAAATTCCTGCAACGCTACTCCATTGACAGACAACTCCACTTTATTGTTCAATCCGGGAATCTCGGTAGCAAGTGCATTCAGTCTCTCCTCGAGGTCAGCAAAGCGGGGATCATCATCTTTCTGATTCGCCGACATCAATGGAAATATTAACGCCACTACCAACAATAATATCCACCTGCCCGGATTTCTATTTCGCATAAATTCAGTTTTGTGATTGTGATAAGATGGAGTAGACTTCTTCGCAAGTTGTTGTGCCTTCCGCGAGCATTCGGAATGCACTTTGAGAAAGTGTTTCAATATTTCGTTGGGCAAGCAGCTCTACCGGATTCCCATTTCCGCTTTTAATACACTCAGCCAGCTCTGCGTCGATCGGAACTACTTCGTAAATCGCTTTTCTTCCTTTGTAGCCGGTGTAATAACATTCAGCACAACCAACTACGCCTGACACCGTTTTCAAAGTCCCGTCGTGCTTGAAATTCCGTGGAATCATTGCAGGAACGAATTGCATTTGTATAGCACAATGCTTGCATAACAAACGAACGAGACGTTGCGCGACACTTGTATTAAGGGTATTCGCAATTAGAAAAGGTGGCACGCCCATGTCGCACAAGCGCGAGATTGTTCCCCACGCGGAATTGGTGTGAATCGTAGAAAGCACAAGGTGCCCCGTGAGTGCGGCGCGAATGGCCATTTGAGCTGTCTCTCCATCGCGAATCTCACCTAACATTATAATATCCGGGTCCTGTCGCAGAAATGTTCTCAACGCACTTGCAAACCCTAGCCCGATACTTTCCTTGAGTTGAACTTGATTGATCCCCTCCAAAGTATACTCCACGGGATCTTCAACTGTCAGAACGTTAGTCGTCTCTTTGTTGAGCATCTTCAAGGTTGCATACAGTGTAGTTGTTTTTCCTGAACCAGTGGGACCACTGATCAGCAGTACACCGTGTGGATTTTTAACACCTTCGAGATAGTCGCTAAGCTGCCGCTCGGAGAAACCGAGTTTTCGGATGTCAATATTAGTTGCATCATTACTTAATAAACGCAGCACTGCTTTCTCGCCATACATCGTGGGTAAAACAGAAACCCGAATATCGAACTTCATGTCTCCTTGCTGAAAGAAAATACGTCCATCTTGCGGCAAACGCTTTTCTGCTATATCCAGATTCGCCTTGATCTTAATTTTATTAATGAGAGCAGGGTAATCAGACTTAGAAATTACGTATCGCTCCACAAGCTGACCATCAATCCGAATGCGCACGCGCGCTTTTTCAGAAAACGTTTCGATATGAATATCGCTGCTCCCCAAACTTCGGGCTTCCGAAATCAGCAAAGGCAGAAAATCATCTCCTTGTTTTGCGGCAATTACGTTTGTTTGTGTTGACGCACGGCTTGAGTTGCGAATATAAAATCGACTAAGGTTCTCTTGAATAAAACCTGATTCGACCGGCAGGAGTTTTATCCGTTTTCCGGTAATCAGTTCAAGTTCATCTGATGCCGATAAGGATGCACCTTCTACACTACACAAAAGCGTCAATTCATCATTCTTCTGTTCCAATGGCAAAACAGAATATTGCCAGGCAACTTCCGTGCTTAACAGTTGCTGCAATTCAGTAGGTGGATTGTACTCACTCGGCGTCATAACATGCAATTAGGAGAGGACATAATTATTCAGCCATGCATCACTACTAAAAGAAATCTGCGCAGGAAATATTAAACGCAACGCGCACAACACGATCAGTGGCACTGAGAACAATCCGGCAAATGGAATATATTCAGTAGTGCGGCTCCTCATTGTCTTCATCAGAATCGCAACGATAAGAGCGAACACGATAGCAACCGTAAACAACAAGAAGTAATTTAACGGCGAGAAAAATGGTGTGAGGCTAAACAACAATAACACATCACCGATACCGATCTGCGTATTAATAATATTAATCCATTTTCTGTTCCTGAAAGAAATAATAATCCACAAGAGGATGAATTGAACTGTCAGCAGTGATACATTATAAATGAGATTCGGGAATACCAAATTTCTAAATTCCTGTGTAGCCAGTGGTGGAATTACCAGGCAAACAACAATAGCAGGTAACAACCATGCAGATATTGTGCGCGACCTGAAATCCTGAATGATCATACAAATCAAAACCATGATGGCTGCTATATTTCCGAAGGTGTTCATCAATCAGGTGTTACTTCCTTTAGACTCTTATCCTGATCTATTTCCCAAACATTGAGCTGCCCATCATTGTCAAAATCCGTTAAAGCTGTCGCGGTTGCTTTAAACATAGAACCTGATGACGAAATCTCGTATGTGTACTGAACATCATCTTTGTTTTCGATTTCAAATCCCAATTCTTTCAGGTCAGCAGAGTATTTGGAATGTTCCATGTACCAGGATCTTTCAAGACTGTGTATATAGGCGAGGTTTTGTTTTGCCTCTGTGCTTCTCGCCTTGCTAACAACCGGCATTAAGTTTGGAATAGCTACAAGAACTAGTATTCCGACAATTGCGAGAACAACAAGTAATTCTGTAAGAGTAAAGGCCAATAGTTTTTTGTTCATAGTAGATCCAATTAAAGTCAGTTTGAAGTAACATCAAACAAAAACGCAGGTCAATGGTGAATTGACCTGCGCGTATAAAGTTTTAACCAACGATTAAGCTAACAATCGGTATCGCTCAAGAAATTCCAATTTCCTTCTGTGGGAAACCTCAAGTTGCGTACCATTGCTTAACAGAACCATCCCCCCTCTCCCACGAATGTACTTGGTGACCTCGCTAATGTTGACCAAGTGTCCCTTATGAATGCGAACGAAACGCTCTGCATCTAAAAGTTGCTCTACGAGTTTCAGATGTTTGCACCATACTATTTCTTCCCCGTTCTTTTGATAGATTAACGAATAGGGTCCACATGCAACAATGTGAACAATTAAGTCCATCGCAATGACACGTGTTGATTTGTTGTCAGACACGATCACGTTAGTCCGTTTTGTAGTTTCCAGCGCTATCATAGGTTTTTTAATTTGTGTTTTACTTCATTTCACTTTTCGAGGGCAAAAAAAATCCCGGCTTCGGCAACGAAAGGTCAATGCACACCTCGTGCATGAACCTCTACGCATTGCTTAACCGGGGGGACTGGTTGAACGAATGGTACTAGTTCTCTAACTACTGTTTCGTACTATAAATAAATTGAACTCAAAACTGCTTGAGAAACACGGGAGACGTGTGACGACTCTTTCAGCTGTGTAAATCAATCAGGGGTATGCTATTGTTGTGCTAATCTACTATGATCTGAATGTCTTGTCAATGGAGATTTAATAAACGCGTTAGTTTTCTGATTAACCGTCAAGTGAGTTTCGATAATTCAATTCATACACGCGATCATTAGTTATGAGTTCCAAACGCACCTACGGTAGATTTATTTTTGAATCATGATAATATTGCATTTACGAACGCTGACATATCTCGTTTTACTGTACTTAACATTGCCTCAGTGTTATGCAAAGGTTGGGAAAGCAAAGAATCGGATTTCATCTATCTACATTAACACGCCAGACTCGTCAATAAAAGCAACGATTACAGATCGAACTGAAAAACATCCTGTAAATGAACGAATGTACTACTGGTATTCTGCCAACCAGGTATGTTACTCAACGGGAGCGTACTCCGGAAAGTTACTGCATGGTGTCTATTCCTCATACTATCCGAACCACTTTTTACTCACTAAGGGACAATTCAGCAATGGGCTAAAAGACGGATGTTGGAAAAGTTGGTTGCCTGATGGTTCGCTGCGTGAAGTAATAAATTACAAAAATGGTCTGGTACATGGTCTGCACGAAATATATTCCCCCAATGGTCAACTTCGGGAACGAATATACTATCGCAAAGGAGTACGTGCCGGGAAAACTACAATTTTTAGTCAAGATGGAAAGGATAGTGTTATTCTCTATAAAAAAGGGTCCCCTGTAGTAAAAAAGGAACGAGGGATGAGGAACGGGGGACGAGGAATGGGGAATGAGGGAGATCAAGAAAGTGGAAAGCAGAAACAGCAAATACACAAAGACACAACTGATCATGATTCCTTGAGGAGTTCAAAGCACAAGGCTCGCGAACGAAAAATATTTCAGGACTCATCTGGAAATAAATCCGCTTCAAATAAAGACTCTACTCAACCCAAGACGAAGACCAAAAAAAGAAATACTGACACAGCTTCGAATAAAAAACAAAATTCGAAGTCGCGCCTTTTGAAAGCAAGGTCACAACATCTGCAGAAAACGAATGCTGACACGTTACAACCGGGGATTGAGAAAAAATTTAAGATGGGTTTAGGCAGTTCAATCTACCCCTTGCCTCATTCCCCATTCCTCATCCCCCGATCCCCTTCCCCATGAAACTGCAAGCCGGAACTCTCGCATACGCGCTTGCGATCAGTCTCATTATCGGAATGATTACAGCATCCGTGCTCTTAAATGAACATTACAGCCGACTTTTAATCCATCGCGACGAAATACGAGAGGAAGTAGTCCGAAATGCCAATTCGGGAATCGTCTATCTGTGTGGAAAGTCACCAGTCGAAACGAATTTCACTGAAAAAATTGACTTATTCGCTCGCGGAAAGGATTCGGTAACCATACAGTGCAAATCGTGGGGCGTGTATGACATCCTGATTTCAAAATCGAAAACCGGGAATGAAAACTTCAAGCGAATGGCTCTTGCCGGGAGTGTCATTGACCCGGTAAACAGGTATGCATTGTGGATAGGTGATATGGACCGTCCGCTTAAAGTTTGCGGAAAAACGGAACTTAAAGGGAAGTGCTTTCTCCCGAAAGCCGGCATTGAGCGAACGTATATTGAAGGAAAAAGCTTTGCGGGCCGGGAGCTTGTTCAAGGAACCATTCTGCCCTCCTCCCGCTTTATACCCAAATACAATGAACAGCGCTACGGCGAACTGGAAAAATTGTTTAGTGGAGATGTGCAATCCGACGACTCAACTATTACGTGGACCGAACTGAGCGCACAGGACTCCGTGTTTTGCACTTTCGATGGACCGGTTTGTATGGTGAGTGAAAAAATCCCACTCGTCATTTCAAATATTTATCTGGAGGGACAAATTCGCATTCATTCTTCTGTCTCCATTCTCGTTGCGCACAGTGCCACTCTTATTAATGTGGTACTTGTTGCTCCGGAAATCCGGATTGAGAGTGAAACAGAGGGATGCTTTCAGTCAATCGCACGGGACAGCATTATCCTGGGCAAAAACGTGGTGTTGAATTTTCCTTCCTCTCTTTGCCTGTGCTCCACAAACGCTTCTCCCTTGCAAACCAGCATTACCATGGATGAGAATTGTAGCATCAGCGGAGATGTATTCGCCGTATTGAATGGCGAACTGCATCAACGCAGAATGCTAGTCGATATTCCGAAGGGCTGTAGTATTTATGGCAACGTTTATTGTAATGCGAATGTCGATCTGCAGGGATCGGTCATCGGATCTCTCACGTGTCAGAATATTTCGTTGACCACAAACTCAGCCGTCTATGAAAATACGTTACTCGACGCGGTAGTCGACAACACTCAAACCTCGTCCATGCCTCCGGGGGGAAGCATGTTTGGCGACAGCAATAGAAAGGAGGTGATTGTTTGGCTCCGTTGAGCCGCCTGAAAGGATTCGCGATGCTGGAATCCATCTTCGCCATGGTAGTTATCATGATCTGCTTTGGCATTTCCATGATGATTTTTAACATGATCACTTCGGGCGGCGCCGGTACGCGAAAGGTTAACGCGCGTATCCGGTTGCAGTCCGAGGCGAATCTGTGTAAAGAACACCAGTCCTTCGAAGATGATGTGATTGTATTGGAAGAGTTTACCATTGAAAAATCATTTGTAATGTGGCGGGAGAGCGATGTGATTACAGAAATGCACTTCACTGCACGCGACCCGGATGGAAATTTAATTGCGGAATACCATGAATTGCTTGTGCGCCAATAAAAGATTACCGGCATTCACCTTGCTGGAATTGATCGTCGGCATGATCGTGAGTACGATCGTACTCACGGTAATCTTCACTGCGTGGCACATCGTCTCTAAACAATCTGAACAATTTAGTATTCGTTCTGAAAAAAACCGCGATAGATCCTTGCTTCATAGTTTTCTGATTCTTGATACAGAAAGCGCGGATAGTGTTTATAGCGACGGCAGAGAAATATTCTGTTACAGTTCATACCGAACCGAACTGCGCTTGAATAGTAGTTATACGCTGGGAGAGAACTTCGTTATCCGAAAAACAGCGACAGCCAACGATACGTTTTTCATCGATGCTTTTTCATTTACACCTATCGACCATGCCGGAGATCAGCCTTAAACGAAAGTCTACCGTGCCGGGACACGAAAAGAAAGGTACACAGCCTGCTTCATCCGGAGAAGAGTCTCCGCTGCGTGCATTCCTAAACAAAGACATCAAACTTTTTTCGGCAAATTTTTCTGATAAGCGCAAAGAAAGGTTCTACAGTGAGCTGCACACTTTGCTTACTGCTGGTGTCGATATACGTACTGCATTCGAATTGTTAGCAGAAGAATCGAAAAAGAAAGAAGAACGCGAGCTCTTTGGCGCTATACTTAAGAACATTGTATCGGGCTCAACACTGCCGGAAGCAGCAGAGAAGTCGGGCAAATTTTCTTCATATGAATTCTATAGTCTGCGAATTGGAGAAGAAAGTGGTCGCATGAGTCATGTACTGAAAGACCTTGCCGAATACTACTCGAAAAAGATCAAACAGAAACGAAAAGTAAAGGCAGCGCTTTCATATCCCGCAATCGTGGTCACGGTTGCCTTTCTTGCTGTAGGATTCATGTTACGTTTTGTTGTTCCGATGTTTGCCGACATGCTCGCCCGCTTTGGAAGTGATCTTCCCGGGATTACCCAGGTAATTATTGATGCTTCCGATTGGATCAGCAGTTACGGAGGATGGATAGTACTCGCATTGATTTCAGTTATCGCCTTCACGTGGAGTCAACGCAAACAAGATTGGTTTCGAAACTTTTCTTCTTCACTCGTGATGCGCCTTCCGTACATCGGCAAGATTGCACAGAAAGTTTATGTAGAACGATTCGCTCACGCCATGCACTTGTTACTCGGATCAAAAACCAATCTCGTCGACGCTCTGGAATTGGTACAGAAAATGGTTGGTTTTTATCCTATCGAGATATCACTCCATACTATTCGAAAAGAAATATTTTCCGGTTCAGCACTACACACCGCAATGGCGAAGTATCCGGTTTATCCTAAAAGAATGACCTCGCTCATTCGCGTAGCGGAAGAGGTGAATCAACTCGATATGATGTTTGAAAAATTATCGAAACAGCTTTCGGATGAGATCGAACATGAAACGACGGTACTCGGGAGCATGATTGAGCCCTTGATGATTTTGTTTTTGGGTGTGATGGTGAGTGTGATACTGGTGGCGATGTATTTGCCGATGTTTAAGATTGGGACGGCGTTTGGGTAGTTTTAAGCCTTCACCCACAATGGAATCATCGTTTTTTTTGCCTTCTCAAGCGAAATGTAGTTACGAATTTGCTTCACTACCTTTGTACCATGAGCAACCCATTCGTAACCAAGCCTTGTCCCAACTGCGGATGCGAACACGATTTTCCTGTAGCGAGCGAAAGCGATGATGAAATTATCTGCGAGTGTGGCAGCTTGAATTTCCCTAGCGATTTTGGTTTGTGTGAGAAAGGTTATAAAATCATTAAACCGTTGTATCCGCCAGAAGGGAATTGAAAATAAAAATCTCGAGCAGCTTTTTGTTGCTCGGGATTTTCTCCGCCGCGGTGGAGGATTTCTAAAATATTTTTTGCAATTTCTCACCAGGGACGGACCTTTTTGTATGGTGTCGCGACTGTTACTCCACTCGCCATTCCTCGCTGCAAACAATACCAACTATTTGCTCCCTCACCAGCACCTTGCGCTGTGTCTTGCGCGCTAGCTGCACTTACTCTTCTTTGTGTATGGTTCTAACCCCGTGTTCTTTACGATTAACATGAATGCCTATATATATCTTAAATGAGAGGCACTTGTAGTTTCCAATATCATTCTTCATTAGGGGGAAATTATAACCAATCATGGCTTTAAAGACTCCAAGGCTTAATCCGAACTCTGGCCTAAGAAAGGGACTAACATTTTTAAAATCTGAAATTATTCCTCCATTGGCAGATATCCCTATTCCTAAAAGTGCTATATCATAACCATAGTACAATTGGGAATACCCTCCCCAAGGACTATAAGCCAGATGGAGTGTGTGGATATGGTAATGATAACCGCGAGGTAACATAAGAGAAACGCCAGAATTGATATTACCATGATACAGTTGCTCAAAGCCCCCTAGTATAATAATCTCTTTATATTCGTTCTGAGATCTTAACTTACTATATGCCAATGAAGCATATATGAGCAATAAAAATATCCTGGTTGTCATAGCTAGGCTGTACTGTTGTTTTTTTCTTTTTGGTCGGGAGTAAGAATTCTGTCGTAATTGTCCTTGATTTGATTCCGTCGTTTTTGCTCTTCTACTGCTCTTTTTAACTCTGGCAGCCAGATGTTGACGTTATCCGTTTTCCAACCTCTGTGTCCAGTTATCCATGCGGTGAAATCATTTCCCTTATTATATTGCAAATAGTACTGATCATCGTAGGAAATGGTTACATCGGCATTTTCGAATATTCTGCCTGCAACTCCCTTCTCTCCCGATGGAATAATGCCCCACAATTTTTCAGGGCTAGAACCTCCAATTTGATGCCCTCCTGTTCCACCCCGCACTTGCACCTGATCGTTGTAGGCAAATATATGATAATGTGTTACAATATCGTTCGCTTCATCAGTAAGCTGATATTCTCGCACTGGAGTGTCTATTGTGACTAAATTAATTTCGACATCTTTAAACCTTGGGTCGGTTTTAAATTCCTCACTATTGATCAGTGCATTTAACGCGATAATTGCTACGTTACCACCATGACTGTGCGCAACTAAAGTGATTGGTTCTCCAGCAATATGTGTATCAAGAATAAATTGCTTTAAATCTTCTCCAGCCTCTTGCCGACCAGCATCATCGTTTAATCCACTCCAGTGAAAATATTGCGATTGAACCTCATGACCAAACAGCACGCGTATCTCTTGAACCATTCCCTTGTCCCAATTGTCGTTTGCTCCCCAAGTACCATGAATAAGATATGGCTCTAAACCATCTACGTCAATAGCCTGTATTGGCGTGTTACCCGCAAACTGGTACGGGGTGTAGAATGGATAACTTTGCGTCAACGGATCTACAGTTAGGAACTTCCCAAGCGACGGATTATAAATCCTAAATCCATAGTCCTGTAATCCATCACCGGTTCCTACACTTTCGTGATCATTTTCTTTTCCGTTAAACCCGTATCTGTAGTTTTCATTGGAGAACGTTCTGCCCGGCAGTGGTGCACCGAAGGCGGAGTAGTCGCTTGCGGTGAGTACGTCTGCAACGTAGTAGTCCGCTGGTCCAAACGGAGTGATGTCGTCCTTGGCAATTTTTTTATCAAGGAACGTTACGAGTACATTTCCGAGGTGGTTTGATAATTCGTAGATCTTTCTTGCTTTTGTTCTCACGAAGTCAGTCGCACTCGGCACGGAGAACGTTCCCATGCTTACAGCATCTCCATCGAGGAAGGACTGATAACCGTCCGTGACAGGAGTAATATCATCGTATCCGTTGAACTCGTACACGGTTGTTGCGGTAATGTTTTCTGCTTCACGGTTTTTGATACCGAGTCTGCTGCCGCCGTAAATGTGAGTCTCCGTTAAC
>JBEIPA010000035.1:0-47999 GCA_040377305.1 Flavobacteriales bacterium
CTCGTACATCAAAATCCGCGTTCCTTTTTTAAGTTGTCTGCTAGTTCCACGCTCGGATCACTCTACTAAACATCAAAAGTAAGTATTGGATTTTATGAGATAAACTCAAACCTATCTCATAAAATCTATCTTTCTACACGTTCTATTCACCACACTGATCCGGGGGAAAGACTAGCACGTCTCGTACATCAAAATCCGCGTTACTTTTTAATCAGCTGCCTGATGGCCGCCAGCTGAGAGAGCATCACAATCGGTACCACAACTCCCGGCAATAAATTATACGGCGCATATAACATCGCCGTGTTCGGTTGTTCCAAAGCGAATTGCTGAAACGGCATGGGCAGAGAAAGCACACCGTGAATGACCACGTTAAAAAGCAGAATCACGCCGAGGATATTCCACCACAACAGATATTTTCTGTTTGCACCTTTCGTGAAGATGAGCCACACCATTGGAAGTGCAGTGAGTCCCATGATGATGTCGAAGTTTCTTCCTTCGAATGTGAGCAACTCCGGAATGGTTTTGTGAATGGCGAGAATCATCAAAATAAGTTCTACTGGCAGACGAACAACATGAAGCATAGTCAACTTCCTTAAATCGAGTGCGTCGATGTAACGCTTTCCGCTCTGAGTCAGAAATAAGCCGATGAGAAGTACTACTGCTGGTCCCATCATAAAAATTACTCTGGGTGGCATTGCATGTGTATCGAGGAAGAAACCGGTATCCGCAACGAAATACCACACTGCACTCCACATAAACAAAAACACCATCGTGATTAGTTTCGATGGTGTTGCTTGTACAAAAAGTATGACTGACAAAACTGTTGTGACCAGAAACAGCGGTGCGAGATAATCGGGTAGATTCTGCATGCTACAAACTTACGCAGAATGATAGGATGATTTGATTATGGAATGATAAAATGGAAGTCGTTGTAAAATTTACAAACTCTCCGATCAAATCATCTTATAATCCGATCATCATTGCAGGACGACCTTGTCAGTAGAAATGACTTCCGTTCCCTGCATTACACGATACATGTAAACGCCACCTGCAAGTCCGTTCAGATTCATGGAATGCACAGCAGACTGATTCACTTTTTCGGAACGAACAACGTTTCCTGTTACATCAAAGAGTTCAATCGTAACGTCGCTCACGACAGATGTGAATGCAAAATTCAGGTTAGTACCTGACAATGCCACACTAGAAACTGAAGAGGCGTTTTGCGGCACACTCATAATACAGTTGCTCGCCGTGTAAGCGATTTGCGCACAAGCCGTAGTAGTTCCGGAGTGATTGATCACCGTTGCATTCGGCTCCGCAAATACCTGCCAGTTGTTCGACATGTTTTGTCCGTTGAATGTTGCACCATTGAGAACGTATGCACCTCCGTACGATATAGGACCAACAATCAGTGAACCGCCACTATCAACAACTACAAATCGCGTACAACAGGTTGCGCTGTCAATTAAGACACCGCCGTTACACACATAACCTTGTATGTAACCCGCATTGCTGCCGGAGCGCACAATGGTACTTGCTACGATCAGATCGTAACTCGATACGGGTGAGGTGCATTGAGCTATAGCGTTTCCGCCAAAGCATAAGCATGCCAATAAGATTAGAGTAAAGATTTTCTTCATGTGTAAGAGTTTTAGTTTGCTTACAGCAAGTTACGGAAAAGATGACAGACGGGAGACGCCAGACGGGTGTAATCACGGCGGGTTCTTACTCCTTCACGAACTGACCGTTTTTCCAGCGGTAAGTGCCGGGAGGGTGATCAGGATTGTCGTACAGAGAATCGCCGAGATAATGTAAACTATCCAAAAGCACGTGACCGTTACTCAAGTGAACTTTGTAGTCGTAGCCAGCTTCATAGTCACTACAAATTGAATCGTTCGACTCCACACAATATTGATATGCTTCAGAAACATTACGACCCTTCCATATTAACGAAGCTTCGTCAAGATTGATGATGTAGAAGAAATCCTCTTGTTCACCTCTGGAAATTGGTGGAGCGTAAGCAGAATAATATCCACCTAAACGGATTAAGAGCTCCTCGCGCCCAATTCCATTCAGTTGCTCCAATTCGAGATGCTTTATGTATTCATTGTCATAACGATATGCAGGTAAACTATCCGTGATCAGGATCTTCTTAATAACACGATCGCTAACAAATCGAAGTTGGATTAAGTAATTATTCCCGTTATCCTGCTTCCGCCAAAGTTCAATATCACTGTTAGGAAGTGAATCATACTTCTCCCATCCGGTCTCATCACCATGCTCCATGGCCGCTATCACACTATCGAAGAATGTAAGGCCTTGTTCCCTCGCACTGTCTTCTGTATGCGAAGTCGATTCGTCGCCACATGCGATACTAAGAATTGAAAAAAGAAGAATGAAATATCTCACAGTTAAATGTAATCGATTCGCGGATCAATAAAAAAAGGGCAACTCTCGCTGCCCTTTTTCTCCCGTCTGTCGTCTCCCGACTGACGTCTACATTTTAATCTCATCCTCATTCTTATTCAGAAAGTGATACTCTAAGAAATGGTACGATGAAACTGCTTTCACATTTACCGGGCGACCGAATTTCTTTTTCCACTTCGCACGCTGAGAATTCCAGAACCAACCTTTTGTGAGGTATGCTTCGAGGTACGGATGCACACAAAGCGTTACCATGGGTTCATTCTGTTCTTTCAGGATGTAGCGCAAGTTATTTTCAATCTGATCGACGATAAGTACGCTCGATTGAATTAAGCCTGTGCCACCGCATGTCGGACATTTCTCAGCCGTATCGATGTTCATCTCCGGACGAACGCGTTCGCGGGTGATCTGAACAAGACCGAATTTGCTCGGCGGAAGAATCGTGTGTTTAGCACGATCAGTTTTCATTTCATCGCGCAGCTTGTTGTAAAGCAGCTTGCGGTTGTTCGGAGAATGTAAATCGATGAAATCGACAACAATGATTCCGCCCATATCGCGCAAACGCAACTGGCGTGCAACTTCTGCAGCTGCTTCGAGATTCACATCCAGCGCATTCGTTTCCTGGTCGTTGCTCGACTTGGAACGATTGCCGCTGTTAACGTCAACTACGTGCAGTGCTTCTGTATGCTCAATGATGAGATAAGCGCCGCTCTTCATGGTAATGGTTTTACCGAAGAGTGCTTTGATCTGCTTGTCTATGCCCGTAGCTTCGAAAATGGGCGTATTCCCTTTGTGCAGTTTCAGGATTTTCTCCTTGTCGGGCGCAATGGTTTGCAGTAATTCTTTTGTTTCTTCAAACATGCGCTCATCATTAATATGGATGGCACTGAATGAAGCGTTAAGCATATCGCGCAGGATAGCAGAGGTGCGGTTCAGCTCTCCAAGTACACGGAGAGGCGGTTTCGCCGTTGTGAGTTGTTCGAAACAAGTGTTCCACTTACTCACAAGATCGTTCATGTCGGTATCGAGTTCAGCAACTCCTTTTCCTTCCGCTACTGTGCGGACAATCACTCCGAAATTTTTCGGTTTGATGGACTGGATAAGTCGTTTCAATCGTTCACGTT
Source organism: Flavobacteriales bacterium (assembly GCA_040377305.1). Taxonomy (GTDB): domain Bacteria; phylum Bacteroidota; class Bacteroidia; order Palsa-965; family Palsa-965. Next base: position 3,549 of record JBEIPA010000035.1, read on the forward strand.
CTTCGCTGCTCTTTATCTTTTGAGATACAGAGACTTTGTCAGCGAAAGGAATCAGAACGATATACCTGCCTGCAAGAGACAATTCGGAGGTGATACGCGGACCTTTTGTTGAAATAGGTTCTTTCGCAACCTGTATAAGGACAGGTTGATCGCTCTGGAGCACATTAGAGATCTTTCCATCTTTCTGGATGTCTTGCTCGAGCTTGAAGTACGCCAGTGCAGCATGTTTCTGCTTGCCTGTTACCGTCATGCGGACGTACTTATTTAATGAAAGGACCTGCGGACCGAGATCGAAATAATGCAGGAAGGCATCTTTCTCATAACCCACATCTACGAAAGCGGCATTGAGCCCCTGCATCACCTTGCGCACACGACCTAAGTAGATATCGCCCACTGCGAACTGCGTGTTGGTTTTCTCTCTGTTGAGTTCAACCAAACGCTTGTCGCTAAGTAGTGCGATCACCACTTCAGATCCTGATGCATCAATGATCAGTTCGTTAGACACGTTTTAAGTTTTAGATGCGTGAATACGCAGAAACTCCGGACCATTACTGGACTCGGGTAACTGCACGTTTTTTCCAGAAATAAAAGGAAATGTTCCCAGTTCCCGGTTCCCGGTTCGAAACAAATACCAGATGATATTCGGGGAACAGGGAACGGGGAACCGGAAACAGGGAACCTATTTTTTCTTGTGACGGTTCTTTCTGAGACGTTTCTTTCTCTTGTGAGTCGCCATCTTATGACGTTTGCGTTTTTTTCCGCTTGGCATAAATAATTGTTTAATGCGTTAGTATTTGCTTCTTTCTATTTCTTCAGGTTAGCAATTTCCTGATCAATTTCGGCTTTCATCACCGGGTCATCGGTAATGGCTGAATATGCTTCTAAATGAACAATCACGTTAGCCGTGTCTGATTGCACACTATACAGTTCTGCAAGACTGAGGTGAATCGCGTAGTACTCGGGTTTTAACTTCAGTACCCGTGAGTAGCGTTCAATTGCTTTGTCGTACTGTTCAGAACGCACTGCAAAATCTGCAAGCGCGAGCTGTACATTAATGTGGTTGGAATCTGCAGCTTCAACCGACTTGAGCACTTCAATGCCCGACATCGGATCGTTAGTTCCATCTACAATCGAAATTCCCAATCCGGTTTTCGCGTCGAGATTGGTCGGGTCGAGCTGGAGCGCTTTCTCAAAGCAAGCAATAGCCGCTTTGTAAATCGGATCCAAATGATCTTCGTGCTTTTGGAATGATGCTGCCGAACGAAAACGTTCTCCTGCATTCATCCAATCGGTTCCGGAACCATTGTTGCGCTCTGCTCTTTCCTGAGCGTACGCAGCTGCCAACACATACTTTCCGGAAAAGCCGAGATACTGTATCAGCGAATCGTAGAGTATGCCGCGACGAACAACGTCTGCTTCCCCTTTGATCGCCTGCTCGAGCGATGCAATCACTCCCGACTGATCGGGCTTGAGTGAATTTCTTTCTTCCTTAACCACTTCCTCCAGCGGAATTCCTGGTGCGTGCTGCTCTTCAGCAACTTCAGCAGAATTTCTGTGTGAAGGAATAGTACTTGCAAAACTTAAAAGAACGATAGTCAATACACACGCGCCCAGAAGAATCAGTTGATTACGTCCTAAGCTGCGCATGGTAAATTATTCTCCAACCTTCACATTCTTCTTCACTCGGTCCACAAACGTCTTCGCCGGCTTAAAAGCAGGAACGTTATGTGCCGGAATGATCACCGTCGTATTCTTAGAAATGTTACGACCTGTCTTTTCTGCACGACGCTTCACTACAAAGCTCCCGAACCCGCGGAGGTAAACATTATCACCTTTTGCCAACGAGTTCTTAATCACCTTCATAAAGGTCTCCACTGAATGCTGAACCTGGATCTTCTCGATCCCGGTCTTCTCAGCAATTTCTGATACTACTTCTGCTTTAGTCATCCTGTAATTTATTTATTTTCAAGGGTTTGTACGTCCGATCGCTCAAATACGAGGGTGCAAAATTACGATTTTTCGCAACTCACCCAAATTTTGACCCTACTTTTGTGACGGAACTTTCAGTATGTCAATGGATTTCGTTTCAGAATTGCTGTCCTGGTATCGCCAAAACAAGCGCAGTTTGCCGTGGCGGGGCTCAAAAGACCCTTATAAGGTATGGTTGTCGGAAATCATCCTCCAGCAAACACGGGTCGAACAGGGAACGGCCTATTACCATGCTTTCACAGAAAAGTACCCCACCGTTCTGCATCTCGCAAAAGCATCCGAAGATCAGGTGCTCAAAACCTGGGAAGGATTGGGCTACTACAGTCGCGCGCGCAACCTGCATTTCACTGCACAGAAAATCGCGAAAGAAATGGGCGGCAAATTTCCATCAACACACGCCGGACTTCTCGAACTCAAAGGTGTTGGCGATTACACAGCCTCTGCCATCTCTTCTATTTGTTTTGGTGAAGCGCAACCGGTAGTCGATGGCAACGTGTACCGTTTTCTCTCGCGTCACTTCGGCATAAAAACTCCGATTGATTCTACGAAAGGCAAAAAAGAATTTCGTGCAGTTGCAGAAGAATTGATCACTTCAAAAAATCCGGGTGAATTCAATCAGGCCATGATGGAATTCGGAGCCAGACAATGCGTTCCGCGAAATCCCGATTGTGGTGTTTGTGTTTTTCGGATGAGCTGTGTTGCCCTGAAGAAAAAGCTGGTGACGAAACTTCCGGTGAAAGCCACTAAGACGAAGGTTACGGAGCGTGCAATGACTTATCTCGCGATTAGAAATGGAAATCATACTTTCATTCGGCAGAGAAGTGAGAAAGATATTTGGCAAGGGCTGTTTGAGTTTCCGCTAATAGAAGAAGCGAACCCAACGGCAGCTAGATGGAAAAAGCTAATTGGGAATTCTACTTTAAAGATTACTGGAACATCGCCGGTAATTAAACACATACTGAGTCACCAGAAATTGTCGGTACGATTTGTTGTTGCTGAGATAAAAGGAAAGGCCAGTCTAAACGGTTACAAGCGGGTAACGATTTCTGGTCTTGATAAATATGCCTTTCCGATTGTGATCAAGAAGAACCTCGGCGAGTTGTTTCCCGATTTCTGAGAACCCAGATCGTGGTTTTTATTTTGCCGCAGATTCGCAGATTAAAATTGTTCCAGCTCTATCCGTGAAAATCCGTTTGATCAGTTTTCTTCCGTGTTAAAAAAGGAACACCGAAAAAAACGGATGTAGCGGATGAACACGGATTTCGACCACGGTACATTTCACCATTTTACTCCTGACTCCCATCTCCTAACTCCTATCTCTTTCCTATCTTTGAATACAGTTTATCATTTATATATTCACTTTAATACCTAACCAAGATGCCAGGAATAAACAAAGTCATCCTCATCGGAAACGTGGGCAAAGACCCTGAAGTTCGTTACCTCGAAGGCGGAATCGGAGTCGCTAATTTTCCAGTCGCTACAACAGAATCGTTTCGCGATAAAATGGGCAACAAGCAGGAACAAACCGAGTGGCACCAAATCGTGCTGTGGCGTAAGCTCGCTGAAGTTGCAGAGAAGTATGTAAAAAAAGGACAACAGGTTTACATCGAAGGAAAAATCCGTTCACGCAGCTGGGAAGATAAAGAAGGCAACAAGCGTTACACCACTGAAATTTTCGGTGATGTATTGACGATTCTCTCCAAGATTAATCCGGATAACTCTACTGGTTACCAGAAACCATATACTACAGGAACGGGGAATGCGGAACGAGGAACGGGGAATGGGGAAACCGGAACTACACAGAAGAGTTCATATCCTTCTCAGCAGAATACATTCAATCCAAACGAGATCAACGACCCGAATCATCCGGCGATGTTGCCTCCGAGTGCGGATGACCTACCTTTCTAGATTGTGGTTGCCTGCGGCGCTTTACACGGCGACACAGCGAAACGGCGACGTTGTTTGTATGCTAAACCCACGCGGTCACGGCGGCAGTGTGGTTAATCGCTAAAGCGATTTCTATATAGATAATCAGTCAATTCGGTTTCGCTCGCGGTTTTTGCGTAATTTTTCTATGTGAATTACGCTGAACATTTTTCAATCAATCCAAATATCCGTTTCGGGAAAGTTTGCATTACAGGCACGCGAATTACTGTTGGAGATGTTTTGGGTTGGTTGGCGTCGGGAATGAGTGTTGAACAAATCGTGAATGACTTTTCGGAGTTATCGGATGTACAGATTCGAGCATGTCTTGCTTATGCTGCGGATAGAGAACATAAATTAGAGTTATAATAACCGGCGATGTTGCCACGGACTGCGGACCTTCCCTTCGGGAGCACCAGTAACTTTACCACGGCGTCACCACCTGCATAGTGAAATATTTATGCGCTTATTATATTGCATTTTTCTAATATGCACCGTCGTGCTCTCGTGTTCGGATCAGAATAAATACGTCCGTCAACCAAACAATATTTACAAAATTGTTTTTGCCCAAGGTGGTTGTTTATTCGACTGTCCGGCCGAATCGTTTTCCATCGACAGTTCATTGAAAATTATGTATCGAGGCGTAGAGTTTGTTGATCGCGTTGGATACTTTCAAGGAACAGTTCCTGCCCAATCCTGGGATACGATTCAGACTATTTGTATCGCAAACTCAAAATGGTATTCGGATTCGTGCATGGGGATGACAGATTCTCAGATGCTGGAAATTCACATTTATAGTAAAAATGGAGTTCAGCACTTTTGGGGTGGGGAGAGTTGCTTCCCTCAACCGATTGTTGATTTGTGTACAACCGTTGAGAAATTGGCTAAGAGTACACTAATGGCAGAGTCTTACGAATTTTCCTTAGAGACCAGTGTCCATTTGCCTCCTCCAGTAGCCGACACGATCATCATTGTTACAGAAGAAGAGTAAATTTCAAACCTCCGTGAGAAGTTGTTAAACTATCATCAACAACGTGAGTCTAACACCCGACCACCAATTTCCTATCTTAGACAAAATCCCTTTCCCCAATGAAACGAATCATTACTCTTCTGATCTTATCTCTCTTCGCTTCCAAAGCATTCGCCCTCATTCCCATCATCGACTCCATTCCCATGAGCGATGGAAGAAAACTGCCGTGCAATATTTATCTGCCTGCAACATGGACGAGCGGACCGGTGATTCTGATTCAGACTCCGTACAATCGCAATCTTTTTAATTTCGGAATGCCACTTGGAATTGGTCAGAATATAAATGGGAGCAATTACGCGTTTTGTGTTGTTGACTGGCGTGGATTTTACGGAGGCGCTCAAGCCATGTATTCCGGTGCACCATCACGCGGTGAAGACGGTTATGATGTTGTTGAATGGGTGTACACGCAAACCTGGTGCAATAGTACAATTGGAACGTGGGGACCTTCCGCTCTCGGAAAAGTACAGTTCCAAACTGCCAGAGAATATCCTCCGCACCTCACCTGCATTTGTCCGGTGGTTGCAGCTCCGCAATTTTTGTACGAAGAATATTTTCCCGGAGGATGTTACCGCACAGAATACGTTGAACAACTCGACGGACTCGGTTACGGAATGTCACCGTTCCTGCTTACGTATCCTGTCCACAACAATATCTGGACGTTCGGTGTAGAAAATCCAAACACGTATCCTGATAGCATTGGTGTTCCAACATTAATGATTGGCGGATGGTACGATCACAACACGGATCTCATGGTCGATTTCTTCGGACAAATTCGCGCGCAATCTCCAGCGAACGTGCAGAATCAACATCGTTTGCTTATGGGTCCTTGGGCGCATGGAGGAAACGGAAGTGCATCTGTTGGCTCTGCACAGCAAGGAGAACTCACATACAACAACGCTGCAGGCTGGAGCGATTCACTTGCATTAGAATTCTTCGACTACTACTTGCGCAATATCAATAACGGCTGGAACACTACGCCATTCGTGCAGTATTACACGATGGGAAGCAACACCTGGAATTCATCTCCATCATGGCCTCCAACAGGAACTACACCTGTTACCTTGTACATGCACAGCGATACTTCTATGAGCATCACACCACCATCGTTGAGCACCGGAAGTATTTCCTACAACTACAATCCGAATGATCCTTCACCCACAGTTGGTGGACCCACTTTGCGACAAGATCTTGATCAGGGTCCGTTCGATCAAAGCGATTCAGTTGAAAACAGAAACGACATTCTCACATTCACCACTGCACCCATGACACAGGATGCAACAATCGCCGGAGTGGTTACCGTACATCTCGAAATTACTTCCGATAAATTCGACACGGATTTTTGTGTGCGCATGTGTGATGTCTATCCGACCGGAGAATCAATGCTCATCAACGACGGTGTTTATCGCATGCGTTTTCGCGATGGATTTAATGTTGCCGATACAGCGAACATGATTCCTAACCAACACTACTTTGTAGATATTGATTTGCCGAATACATGCATCACCATTCTGCAAGGTCACAGTCTGCGCATTGATGTAACGTCGTCGAACTACCCGCGTTTCAACCGCAACATGAATACCGGACAAGCGATGTATCCGGCACCACTGATTACGGCAGGTGATACATTGGTGAATCCGCAAATTGCGAATAACACGATTTATACGAACAGTGTGTATTCATCGCGCGTTACCTTTCCTGCATGGAACTGGCCGTTGAGTATTACTGAAAATACCGCACCTCAGTTTGATGTGTTTCCGAATCCGGCAAGCGACTACCTCGATGTGGTCAATGCAAGTAATGAGTCGTGCAGCTACACCCTCGTAGATGCAGCCGGTCGCGTGGTGCGTGAAGTGAAATCGAACGGAACGACCACACGAATTTTGTTGGATGGAATTTCTGCCGGAGTTTATGTGTTGCAGATGAAGACGGAGACTGGCGTTAGTTCACGGGAGATTATTGTGCAGTAGCGTCTGCACCGTAGGCTAATGCCAGTGGTTGCACTTCATACCATGCTCCTGTTTGCTGCACCGTGCGGCTTCAGCCGACGGAAAACAATAACTTTACAATATTCACGTTAATGCTCCCGGATGAACTATTGTATCCAGACAAAAGGTCTGTCTTATCGCTACTCCGGAACTGAACAGATTCTGGATGACGTAAACATCAACGTCATCAACGGAAGCATCTACGGCTTTCTTGGTCCGAACGGTGCTGGCAAAACGACAACACTGAAATTGCTTCTTGGATTGTTACGCAACCAGGAAGGCAGCATCGAGATTTTCGGAAAGGAATTTCATGCAAACAGAATTGAATCGTTGCAACAGCTCGGATCGCTCATTGAAACTCCATCGATTTACGGACATCTCACAGCGAGTGAAAATCTGGAAGTGTTTCGTTTGCTTTATGATGTTCCCGTTTCGAGAATATATGAAGTGTTGAAACTCGTGGGCTTATCGCACACCGGAAAGAAAAAAGCAAAAGCATTTTCTCTCGGAATGAAACAGCGATTGAGTATTGCAATTGCGTTGCTACATTATCCGAAATTACTCGTGCTCGACGAACCGACGAATGGATTGGATCCGAATGGTATTCTCGAAATGCGTGAGCTCCTGCGGAAACTGAATCGCGAAGAAGGAATAACGATTATCGTTTCAAGTCACCTGCTTGCTGAAATAGAACGACTCGTGACGCATGTGGGAATTATAAGCAGAGGAAAAATGGCTTTTGAAGGGACGCTGACTGAACTCATGCAGAAACAGGAATCATCTTCGATGCTGAAATTTGACACGAACAATTCTTCTGCAGCGCTTGACATTTTACAGCAGTGCGGAGTAGCGGCCGAGCTTCACGAGAATACGATTCGTACTGCGATCATTCCGAAAGAAAAAATAGCAGAAGTGAATCGCGCCCTCGTTGCAGCAGGTATCGACGTCTATTCGATTGCAACAACACGCAGCGATCTGGAAAGTATTTTCATGGACATTACCAACGGGCCAACGACATGAGAACATTCATTCAGAGTTACCGCAGCGAATGGCTGAAGAAAAAACGTACTGCTGGTTCGTTGCTTGTAATTGCGGGTGGATTTTTGATTCCGACTATTCTGCTCATCGCACGTTTCGCCAATTCCGAAAATCTCTGGGAAGAAAATACATCCGGAGATATGTGGAATCAATATCTCGAAACACACTGGCAGTTCATGGCCATATTCCTTCTGCCATTCGGAGTTATTCTTGTTACGAGTTTGATCACACAAAATGAATTCCGCAACAACACCTGGAAACAGGTCCACACCACACCGCAGAGCTTCACAACTGTCTATTTTGCAAAGCTCGCAGTGATCATCACCATGCTCGTGCAGTTTTTTGTTCTGTTCAACATCGGTATGTATCTCGTTGGCGTTGTACCCGGCATGTTCTATGCCGATATTCCTTATCCGGTGCAACCTTTCCCGTGGGAAACATTCCTCCGCTACAGTGCCGGATTTTTCATTTGCTGCCTGCCGATTATCGCCATGCAATATCTGCTCAGTCTGAAGTTTCAGAATTTTCTTTTGCCACTAGGTGCCGGCATTGCTTTGTTCATTGCTTCGATGATCGGCCTGAACTGGGAACACGGTTACACGCTTCCCTACTCGTACAGCGGCATGAAATTCATCAGCATGCAAACCGGAATGGCACCGGCTGCGAACATCAAGGCTTGGGCGATCGGGTATTTTATCGCGTTGACTCTTGTTGGATACATCCTCTATATTCAGAAGAAAGAGAAGAGCTGATATTCAGTCCGAATCGTTGAATATTCAACGCCCAAATGACCAATCAAGTTCACTCAAAGTGATGTAACTAATCATTACTCCTGATGGTTATAGAAGCTTTCCCTCCAACAGTATTAAAAAGCACATCGACCTTTTGCTCAATACCGTTAATATCAAAGCTATAACTGGCGATCCAGGCAATTGTTCCATTTGTGAATTCCTGTCGGTAAGAATACTGTTTCATTTCTACGTCCCGCTGCTCTTCCACGATAAACATCTCAATAGTTATTAGCCACTCCTTGATCCGCCTCTCTTCATGATCAATGAAAATAAACGCGTTAATTGATTCCTCAAATTCGATTTCCAGTTCGATACGCTTGTGGTGCGCAACAAGTTCCTCTAGGTTAGAATATTCTGGGTGATTATTTAAAACAACCGTTACCAATTCCGTTAGATTGTATTTCTTATTATGACCACTAATTGAAAATATTTCGCCATTTGCATCAAAGGGAATAGTTTCAATTCTTGCTTCCTCCTCGATTTTCCTTTCCAATTTTAAAGCACCCGCTTTCAAAATGTTAAACTTGCGGGAAACAAAAGTCATTCTGGGAAGAAGTTTTACAGTATGAGGGTTATCCAAGTAATGCATCTCCTCGAGAGTCATCAAGACAACTGTATTTCCATACTTGTTTCGAACTTCATCCAGTATTGACTGAGGATAACCAAGAGCAGACACGCAAATCAACTGTTGCGCACCAACCTCTCGCATCTTTTCTATCCATCCGTGAAATGTGGTAATATCCGGTTTTCGATTTCGCTTCTGAACCTCCACAATAATGATGTTACTTCGAATTTCTGAACCTACGGTAATAACCACATCGCATTGCCGTTGTCTTCTTTCTGGTCTGCCAATGACTGGCAGTAATACGTTGTGCTGGACAACGGAGTTCGGTGCGATAAACTTCTCAAGGATGCCTGCGATTTTTTCTACAATTTTCCACTGCTTGTCTTCCCCTTTCTTACTCATATTCTCATCTTTTAATATCAAATACTTCAAAAATACTGCATTCTCATGTGACCCACACAAAGTCATAGCTATCAGGGTCAATACAACAAACCGACGCCAGTAACCGTTATCTTTACTCCAATGAGATTCCTCGCTCCACTTGTTGTCCTGATTGCATTCGCTCTTTCTTCCTGCGAACCAGACGTGGTATTTACTCCTCGTCCGCGCGGATATTACCGCATTGAAATGCCTGCGAAGAATTATGTGAAATACGATAGCTCGGATGTTCCATATACGTTCGAGATTCCGGATTACGCGCGCATGTATCGCAGCAGTGCACCTAATGCCCCGAACACGTGGAGAGATCTATACTTCGGTGAATTTAAAGCAACGCTGTACATCAGTTACAATCAAATTACAAGCGATTCTTTGTTTGCTCAACTCGTCAATCAAAGCTGGGAAATGACAGAAGCTCATCACGAGATGTCGCAGGCGATGAAAGATTCACTCATCATGCGTCCGGATGCACACGTGTATGGCACAGTGATCGAACTTGGCGGAAATGCTGCATCGCTTCTGCAATTTTATCTTACAGATAGCGTACACAATTTCATTCGTGGTTCATTGTATTTCTATGCCGTGCCGAATAAAGATTCTCTTCAGCCGGTTCTCAATTACATCAAAGAAGATGTGATGCATTTAGTTGAAACCATTGAATGGAGACCGGCGCCTCATGTGGATATGATAACGATCATCCCTCCGATTCCGTTGGACAAACCAAAAAAAGGTGGAATTGTCGAAGGTGAAGTTGTAGGCGACAAGTCGAAAGATTGATAATCACATTTTCGATGTAACCAATAGCGGTTATCGCGTTATGCGCACCATGCGGTCATTCCTTCTTTCTCTCTTTATTGGCAGTGCCCTGTGTTCTCAGAACCTTGTTGTTAATCCGGGATTTGAAATCAGTACCACCGGTCAATCAGGTCTTGTAGCAACCGCTGGAGTTAGCGGCTGGAGCGCCCCTACCAAAGGAACATCCGATTACATTCATCCCACGAACAAAGAACGGAAGGTACAAGCACAGGAAACTCCAGCTTATGCACACATCGTTCCTTATGATGGAAAAGCGTGCGCCGGAATTCACGGCACTTTCAGTGCACATGAATATCTCTGCGGTACACTTTCATCGCCGTTGGTGAAAGATTCCGTTTACGAAATTTCTTTCGCACTGGCTACAGCGTACAACTATGAATTTGATCCGGCGCGCATCGGTGTATACTTTACGAAGCAAAATAATCCGTACTACAGATCCGGAGATGACTCTGAAAAAATTGAAGTCGCACCACAAGTAAATCTTGAAAATTCAGAGAAGGTTTCCGAAACCGGATACTGGGGCGTTTATAAAATGAACTATACTGCTCGTGGTGGAGAAATCAGGTTTATCATTGGCGACTTCACCGACATGTATGTGCGTGGAATGCAAGGCGTGCAAGCTGACTATTTTTTCATTGATAGTGTAAGCGTTAGTCGTGCGAAAGCGCAGTTCTTAAATAATCAGGAAATCCTACGTACATCGATTGATTCTATTACAACTGATCCGGTGATGAACATTTCATCCTCCGACACACTAATTGCTCCCGGAAAAACTCTTGTTCTGGAGAATATCTATTTCGAAACAAACAAGTCGCGTATCCTGCCGGAGTCGTATCAGCCACTGTACGACATCATTGTTGAACTAAAACTCCAGCCAAATCTGAAAGTTGTAATTGTTGGTCACACCGATACGGAGGGTGATCCGGAAGCTAATCTGAAACTGTCACAAGAACGTGCGCAAGCTGTGGCAGATTTTTTCATCGCTAAAGGGATTTCAGCTTCAAGACTTACAACCAGAGGAGAAGGTCAGAAGAATCCGGTAAGTGAAGAAGATTGGAAAAATCGTCGGGTGGAGTTTATATTTAGAGAATAGGACGAATAAACACTCCTATCAATTGTGCGGAAATTCACAATAACCCTCGCCGACGATTTCCTACCTTAGTACAAATCGTTCATCAATGAAATTCTTCTACACTGGCATTCTATGCCTATTCACGTTTGTGCTATCCGCTCAGGACGTCACTTACTCGCGTGTAAAAATCTACACCGACGATGCAGGTATGAATCAACTCGCTATTGCGGGAATCACCATCGATCACGGAACATACAAACCCGGATACAGTTTCACCACGGATCTTTCTTCGGAAGAAATTCAGCGCGTGAATGCGCTCGGCTTCAATTATGTGATTGAAATTCCGGATGTAGAAACATACTATCGCGAACGAAATACATCGGTGGAGAGAAACGGAAATTCTACCGTGCAATTTGATCCTTGTGACAACTCTACCCCACTGCTCACACCAGCAAATTTCTCACTGGGCTCAATGGGTGGATTTTTCACTGTCGCAGAAATCTATTGGCACATGGATAATCTTGCGACGTTGTTTCCAACACTCGTGAAACCACGACTGGTCATTGACAGCAACAATCTCACTTTCGAAGGACGGTATATGTACTGGATGAAAATCTCTGACAATCCACTTGTAAACGAAAGTGAACCGGAAATGTTATATACCGCTGCACATCATGCGCGTGAACCCGCAGGTGTGTCGCAACTCATTATGTATATGTATTACCTGTGCGAGAATTACAATTCGAATCCAGAGATTCAATACATCGTAAACAACACCGAATTGTATTTTATTCCGCTTGTAAATCCGGATGGTTACTTCTACAACGAAACAACCGATCCTTCAGGTGGTGGAATGTGGCGTAAGAACCGTCATGATCATCAGAACGGAAGTTATGGTGTTGACCTCAACAGAAATTATTCGTACAACTGGGGCTACGACAACTTTGGTTCCTCGCCCAATGATTTTGACGACACATATCGCGGAACTTCACCGGCATCTGAACCGGAAGTACAGAATGTGCAGACCTTGTGCTCACAAAACAATTTCAGAATTGCGTTGAACTACCACACGTACAGCAATCTTCTGATTTATCCCTGGGGATATGCTCCTGCAACGTACACACCAGATTCTGCACAGTACTTCCGCTGGGGAAATATTCTTACGAGTATCAATCACTATTCATTCGGAACTTCTGATCAGACAGTACACTATCAGGTGAATGGTTCATCGGATGATTGGATGTACGGCGACCAGATTGCAAAACCTAAAATCATGGCGATGACTCCGGAAGCAGGTGATCAACTTGACGGATTCTGGCCTGCACAAAATCGCATTGAGGATATCTGCAAGCTGAACATCCCAATGGATTTGTATGCGGCGAAATTGCTACTTGCGTTCGGAGTCACGTCTGATGCCCATGGCAAGTACATTGCTGGTCCAAACGGAACTATCAAATTTGATTTTGAACGTCTCGGTCTTGATTCACCAGCAACATTCACTGTTGGAATTTTTCCACTGAGCCCTGAGTTCACAAGTATTGGTCCGGCCCAACAATTTGGTGTGTTGCCGTATGGACAAATTCGCAGTGATTCGATTTCATACACCGTGAATCCTGCTACACCTTATGGAACACTGCTCACGTATATAATTGAAACCAACAACGGATCATTCACCTGGCGCGACACCATTACGAAAATGTATGGAGTACCAACGATCATTTATTCCACTTCCGGGAATAACATGAGCGGATGGACAACATCTTCGGGTTGGGCAATTACAAATGAAGATTTTGTTTCACCTTCAACATCAATAACAGATAGTCCGAATGGTCCGTACAATCCGCAGGACTACACCTACACGGATCTGACAACGCCGTTAGATCTCACAAACGTGTACAGCGCGCACATCACGTTCTATACGAAGTATGACATAGAAGCGGGTTACGATTACGCACAGGTATCTGCATCAAACGATGGCGGTGCATCGTGGACTCCGTTATGTGGTAAATACACGATGAGCAACAACGCACTCGACAACGGCAATCCTGTTTACACCGGCGTTCGTCATCAATGGGTGAAAGAAGATATGTCGCTGGATGCGTTTGCAGGGTCGAGTGTGTTGATTCGTTTCTCGTTGCAAAGCGACTGGGGTGCAGAAACAGATGGTTTCTACTTCGACGATTTCGTTGCAGAAGTTCTTGATACCACCGCAAATGCAATTGGTGAACATGCAACTGCATCATTCATCGGACAGAATATTCCAAATCCAACAGCGAATGAAACATTTATTCCGTTGAGAAATTCTGATGCGGGTGTGATTGAAATCTATTCAAGCGTTGGGCAACTGGTGATGACCCAGACTGTTGCGGCGAATGCGAATGGTGTGTTTGTTTCTACTGCGAACTTAGCTGAGGGTGTTTATACATATCGCTTTGTAAGTGGTGGTGTGGCTACAGCGAGTCGTCGCATGGTGATCGCACGTTAGTGTTTTGCCCCTACAGGGCAAGGGTAGGATTCACACGTTAAGTTATGCATGTTTGGCTCCTCTGGAGCCGATAATGTACATGGTCCTGTAGGGACCAAACATGCATAACCGTGTACCCGAAAACTCCCCTTGCCCTGTAGGGGCAAAACACTAACGCGTCCGTAGTATCAATCCGAACTGCACGCCCGCCAACACCATCGCGAAAAACAAATGCACAGGTTGTACCATCGCGGGAATACCAAAGCGATGCATGACCACACCCGCTCCGTAGGTAACGAATACGATCAGCAAACTTGCGTTGAGAAGAACTTTTGCCTCGGGAATCTGAAACTGCTTTCTCAATCGCAGCCAGATGAAAATGTTAAGTGCGGCAAGTACCATTGCCATTGTGAAGTGCACGGTGTAATTCGATGACAACGTAGCAATCCAGGTGTCACGGTGCTCAGAAGATGTTTTGATAAGTCCATCGATCTGCTGACGCACTTGTGTGCCGAGGACAATTTGTGCGAGTGTAAACACCAATGAAAACACGAGGAGCATTTTCATTCCTTTGGTGATGTTTACTTGCTGCATAACTCCGGCGAGTTGCCGCGCACGAAAACGAACCAGGTACATGATAAAAACCATGACTAGTGCTAATAACATGTGCAGCGTAATCGTAACCGGTTTCAGATTCGTATCGACCACAACTTTCCCAAGCCAGGCCACGAATCCAATGACGAAAACGTGAAGCAGCACAAGCCAGAATGATAGCTTATCGGTTTTCCATCTGCGAATTCCATAGTAGAGAAGAATCAGAGATGCGAGTCCGCTCAATGCTCCGCACAAGCGATTGATATATTCCGTCCACGTTTGCGAAGCGTTGAACTCTGCGTAATTATGCTTCGGATATTTTTCCCAGTTCGCGTGATTGAATGCGGATGCAGAAGTGAAGTGATCTGTTGCCCGCCACAAAGTATCGTTTGCGATGATGAGCATTCCTTTGTTGTAATCGTGATTCGGTTGAAACTCGATTTGCGATTGTTCCGTTGGTGGAATGTAGTAACCAAAACAACGTGGCCAATCGGGACAACCCATTCCGGAGCCGGTTGCACGAACGATAGAACCTGCGAGAATAACTAGATAAAGGAGAATGAGCGTTACGCCAGCCCAGAAAATAAAACGGGAATCCATTCGAGACATGCGGCAAAGTTACGCACCACTGTCATATTTCAACCGCCAAGACGCTAAAACGCCAAGAACTTTTCTCTGCGTTACCTCTGCGCCTTTGCGGTTTAAAAGGAGAATACCTATTTAAGACGGGAAGTGGCCTGTTTAGAATAGAAGCCATTTCCTGCAGATATTTTTTTGAACAGCTCAGTCGCGGCAACCGAATCTCCATTGCCTTCTAAAGCCAATGCCTTGTACCACTCCGCTTCTTCATCGAACACATTATTCGGATCCGCAATAATTTTATCCAGCAACGGAATCGCTTTTGAATACATCTCCAGCTTTACATAACTAATCGCAGAATAGAAAAGCGCATTGATGTCATTCGGATTATTCTTGAGCAATACATCCATTTTACTGATGCATTTTCCGTAACGTGCATCGCGGAAAGCAATCAAACCTTCGCGCAAAAATTGGTCAGCTGGAACGTCACGAACGGTTTCTTCTTCTTCATATTCCCTGATGACACCGTTGTCGTCTTCATATTTCGCAGGCGTTCCGGTTAGCGGAAGCTCTTTCACTTCGATCGTTTGCGTCAGATAATACTTATCGTATTCGGTAATTTTTAAGTCGAGCAGGAAACCTACTTGCGCATTGTACGATGCTTCTACCACAACTGCTTTTACAGGAGTTGTGTCTGCAATCAACAGCGGTTGCAAGTCAACCGGAATGGGTTGCAGAGGTTCATTCGGTCGTACGACTAATGAATCGGTGAAAGCGGATTTGTCTGGATTGTCATTCGAAAATTGTTGGAAGTGCGCATTCGCTTCGGGATTCACGAAATGGTCTTCAGCAGGAATAAGAACATTCGCAGGTGCAGGTGCGGTAACCGTTGAAGTGTTCGGTGTAGTGTTATCGGTTTGCTCAACTATCGTGTCGGGTTTTGGTTCTTCCCCGAAGAAAAGTGTAAGAAAAACCGACAACGCTGCAATCGCAACAATGCCCAATCCGATTGTAGACCAGTTCATCGAAGTCATTCCGCTTTTCTTCGCGATGCTTCTCTTCAAGGCATCTACATCTGTAAACGCTCCGGGAACTATTGCATAACCTTCCAGTGCTTCCTTCGACAATTCGCAATCGTCGAGCAAGTGCTGCACGCGTGCTGTTTCATCGGGCGACAATTTTCCTTCGAGAAAAGCCTCCAGTTGTTCAGCGGTAAGCGATGTGTGGGATGTATTCATCACTGCTCCAATATTAATTTCAAGTTCCGTTTTCCGTTCTGTATGTGACTCTTCACCTGCTTGTCGCTCATTCCGGTGATGTCGCAAATTTCTTTGTACGATTTGTCTTTGATATAAAACAGCTCAATGCAAATCTTTTGTTCTTCACCCAATGCACTGATCGCATCTTCGAGTCGTTGCAGGCGTTGCTCCTTGATCACTTTCTCATGCAACACTTCTTCTTCCGGCAACCAGGGCTCTGCTTCATCTTTCTCGTACCGCGTTTGCTTCTCCGCCTTCACCTGCATCTTGCGTAATTCACTGATGCAATAATTCCGCGCGACGAACATCAACCAGGTTTTCACGTTCTCCGGCGTATGTGTTTTCAGCGATTCGAAAAGTTTCTCGAAAATCTGAAGCACTGCATCGCGGCTTTGTTCACGATCACGATAATATTTGAGGCACACGCCGTACATAAGGTGTGCGTATCGTATGTACAGCTCGCCCACGAACGCCTTGTCACCGCTTGAGTGATAAGACTGAATCAGCTCCTCATCGCTGAGGTTGCTCTTCTTTTTCCATGGGAAAAACCGCATACTTAACGCATTCTGGTGTTAAGACGCAAGTTCGGCATATTTCCATAAATCCTCAGCGGGGTATCTGCACGGTAATTACAAACAGTGTGAAATGACCCTTCGACAGGCTCAGGATAAATGTGCCGATATGCAGATATGCCGATTTGCAGATGGTTGGGCGTACAAATCAGGGCTCGAGAGCGATGTGCATGGTTTGGAAGCGTTCGGCGCGGAAGGATTCTTCGTAGGGCGACCAGTTGAAAGTCCTATCCGGTAATGCAGTACGCACTTCATTTGCTGGAATCCATATGACCTCTTTTGAGCTGTATCGGATACCGAACGCAAGAAGATTTCGTTGGTAACTTAAATAGACCGGCATGCGAAATGGATCGCGACACAGAGTATCTGGAGTCCACTTTTCATACAGCAACAATGATTGAACAGGTCGCTCAGTTTTAATTGGTGCAATTATCCACGTGCCGGGATTATTGGGATCCTGAAATTGATTCGTACTGTCCCATTGACTTGCAATCAGATCAAATTCATATGCCGTCATCCAGTGAGTAAATTCTTTGTTGTGCGATCTTCGTAAACCTCCAGACCTCATTAGAGAAATCAGTTCGAGTGCTAACCGATCATAAGAAGCTTGTGGCAGGTACTGATTCGAGTCGTCCGTGAAAGTGACAATTCGAAACAAAGTATCACCGACCCGAGATGCCCGAAAAGCAGTTGCGAAATTATTAAGAGTCATTTCATGCAACTGTTTCATTTTCCAATCATCCAAAAAACTCTGATAGTAAAATAGTGGAGCATGCACCCAGCAATTCGTATCACCGATGCCATATTCCGTTCGACCGTCGATGATCAACGGCTGGAAACCAATCAGCAGACATGTATCCGCTGAATAATTCCATCTGGACGCCAACTCAGCGTATCCAATAAAATGGACTTTGCTTAGCTGTTTAGCACTAAGGTATAATTCGGCTTGCGGTCGTGACAGAAACAAATCGTATCCGGCAGCACCAAACGCTCCATGGAAAAACACAACTTTTTCTTTGATATCAGGAGTTGCTAAAAACTGATGTTCAATATCAATGAGCTGCGTACTGTCTTTCTTGCTCAGTTTACAACGCACTGTACTCCACTCCCAAGACTTTTTTTGTGCCGATAGCCCAACCCAACTCGAAATGATTAGACTTAAAATACAAACTGAATAACGCATAGAATATTTTAGGATTAATACCTCAATCCACTAAAAAGTAACCTGCAGCAACTCTTGGCGTTTTGACTCCCGATAACTATCGGGAGTCGCAGTAAAAATTCTTAAGTCTAACTGGGTATTACTCCGTCACCTCTGCATGCAGATTCACTGCCACAACTCCTGTAATTTCAGGAACAGAACGTTTCAGTGTTTCTTCGAGACCGGCTTTGAAAGTCATCATACGCATGGAGCAGGACTTGCACGCGCCTTCTAGTTCGAGTTTCACTACACCTTCGGGAGTGATTTCGAGAAATTTTACGTTACCACCGTCGGCCTGTAAAAAGGGACGAATCTGGTCGAGGGCGGCTTCGATGCGGGCTGTTAAATCCTGTGACATTGTGAATGTAAAATTACACAAAAATGGGACGCGGATTTAGCGGATCAGGCGGATAAAAGAGGATTTTTCAGTGAGAAATAACCAGTTTCTGCCTTGAAACGACTCCGGATATTTGCGCCTCGATGATGTACATTCCTGCAGGAAGATCACCAATAAAAAGTTGTTGTCCTTCGGGTTGACGAGTAATGGCCGTCTTTCCGTCGAGAGCATACAGCGTGCAATTTTCGACTGGAGATTCAGAATTGATGAGAACGAAATCACCTGAAACATTTGAAATGGTGAATGAGCTTGCGTTGTATTCATCAATCCCAACTGACCAGGGATCAAACTTATAAACTGTCCCGCTGGAAGGTGTTCCAAGAATACTGGTTCCGAAAAGAAAAAAGTTACCCGTTGGATTGAGCGCTTGTGGAGCAGCAGCATTGCCATTTAGACAGACTGAATAAGTACAATTGATCGACGTTGCATACTCATACAAACCAACAACAGGTCCGTCCGACCCATTTTCCTGGTAAACCAACGCTGGATTCGCAACATTACTTGACCCGTAATGCATTTCGATAATGTTTGTGGTCTCATACAACCAGAGCTGAAAATTCATCGTGGATGTTGTGTCGTAATGAAACCCGGCGTTCTTCCATTGTACTTTCAAAATGCGGCTACCAACTGATCCTGTTGTAGAATAACTTATGGGAGAATTATTTCCGGAAGTTCCTTTCGAGGCGAGCTTCACAGTGAATGGTAAACACAAATAATAATAGTTCGCATCGAAATAAGTAAAGCCACTTCCTTCGACGTACAAAGTTGTGAAAGGCATTCCCATGAAAGTGAAATTGAATCCAATAGGAACAGTGAACGCACTTGCGTAGGTCCATGGCGTTGAAGTGGTGAGTGTTGTTGGTCCAGTCAGGTCAACGTACGGATCAGTGAGCTGAGTGAATGGATATGACTGTGCGTTCAATCGCAGTGCTGCAATCAGAAACAGGAATAATAACTTCTTCATAGGCGGGATTTTGCTCAATGAAAAAATACAAAAAAAAGGAACGCGGATGATGAAAAGTGAACGCGGATTTTGACTCTTGCCGCGTGTTCGTCTTTCACCCGGATCAGCGCGGCACATAGCACGTTTCGGAATTTTGATTTAATGAGATACGTTTAAGTTTATCTCATAAAATCCAATACTTAGTGTTGAAATTCAGTAGAGACATCCGAGCGAGAATCTAGAAAACAACGGACATAAAAATCCGCGTTCCTATTCCGCGTCCTATACAGCCGCTTCCTTAGGCGTAGAATTCCGAATCGCAACCTGTCTCACCACATTTCCGGCAAGATCCATAAATGCTTTCGCTTGTGGAGTGTCTTTCTGTAATACTACAGGACGACCTGCGTCTCCGGCTTCGCAAATACTTTGTACCAATGGAATTTGTCCGAGCAATGGAACGCCGAGATTTTGTGCGAGCATTTCTCCACCAGCGCGACCGAAGATGTAGTATTTATTCTCCGGCAATTCTGCAGGAGTGAAGTACGCCATGTTCTCAACGATTCCCAATACAGGAACGTTGATCTGCGGCAACTGAAACATGGCAACGCCTTTGCGTGCATCTGCAAGTGCAACTTGTTGTGGCGTTGTAACTACAATTGCACCGGTGAGAGGAACTGCACCTACCAGCGACAAGTGAATATCACCTGTTCCCGGAGGAAGATCGACAATCATGTAATCGAGTTCGCCCCAATCTGCTTCGCTGAGCATTTGATTGAGCGCACGCACTGCAATTGGTCCGCGCCAAACGATGGCCTGATTCATATCGCTGAAGAAACCAATCGAAAGCAATTTCACTCCGTAACTTTCTACAGGAACGATGAAGGATTTTTCTCCAACATCGCGTAGCATTGGTTTGTCTTCAAGCACATCGAACATCATCGGTTGCGACGGTCCGTAAATATCTGCATCAAGCAAACCAACTTTCGCACCCTGCATAGCCAATGCAACAGCAAGGTTCGCAGCAACGGTCGACTTCCCTACTCCACCCTTCCCGGATGAAACAGCGATAAAGTTTTTCACTCCCGGCAAAACTGCACCTGTGCGTTGCGAAGTTGTATTCGCAGTCATGTTCACAGTAGTAACCGCTTCTTTGTCGACGTAATAAGTGATCGCGTTTTCACACGCACGCTTGATCATGTCTTTCATCGGACACGCGGGTGTAGTAAGCACGACTGTGAATGAAACATTCATGCCGTTCACTTCTACATCTTTCACCATGCCCAACGTTACGAGGTCTTTTTTCAGATCCGGATCGTCTACGTTACGCAGCGCGTCTATTACTTGTTCCTTTGTGATACTCATGCCACAAAGATAAGGGTTAGATGGGAGTTAGGAGATCGGAGCCGGGAGTGTGGATGAGATTACACTCCCGGCTCCAAACTCATTCGAGCGCTTCTTGTTACCTTGCACCATGCTGAGACATCCAGGTAACCGACGCACCTTCAGCCATAATATCCGTTTGGCCGCTTTATTGTGCCTAACCGCGGGATTTGTGAACGTAACCGGTTTTCGGGCTTTTATGGTTCTGACAACTAATGTTACCGGACATGTTGCTCTATTTGCGGAGCACCTTGCCGAGGGCGACATTTCTTCTGCACTGATTGCAGGTTTGTGGATGCTCCTTTTCTTTCTGGGAGCGCTCTTGTGCAGTCTCTGGATTCATCGTGCCGCAAAATGGACTACTTATTCGTACGCCCTACCCATTGCCGTAGAGGTTTTGATTTTGTGTGTGGTAGGTTATTTAGGTTCCCGCACTCCGGACATTCAGTCACATCTCACGTGGTTTGCAGGCTCGTTGTTGTTTGCGATGGGATTGCAGAACGCCATGGTGTCGGTTATTTCGGGCGCAGTAGTACGCACCTCTCATCTCACCGGAATGTTTACCGATCTGGGAATAGAACTTTCTGCTCTTTCGCTGACCCGGAATGAGGCGCGGAAACCCATAAAGCAAAAGATTCTTTTAAGACTAATTATTATCACGTCTTTCTTCATCGGTGGAGTTTCCGGTGGATTTCTCTTCACTTATCTCTCATTCTACACGTTCTTTATTCCTGCGGGAATTCTGATTATCGCTTCGGGTTACGATATATTTCGTGTGAACCTAAGGCGCAGTGTGCGTAAACTGAGAGCGCCGAAATAATTACAGACCTTAGCACGGTCTTTGATATTCAAAAGCTATGTACCGTTTGTTGTCTGTATTTGTTTTGCTTCTCATTGGTCCGGCGATCCACGCTCAGGAAACGAAGAAGCCTTATTTCATCCGAATCAGCATCGATAAACTAAAGCTGGGAAATGATTCCATGAAGTATCGTTCACCCAAAACGTTCTATCTCGAAAGCGGACAGAAGTCAGACACGATTGAAGTGGGTGCTTTGAAAAACGATCGCATCGGAATGAGTGTTGAAGTGCTGAAATATTTTCAGGGCAAAACTGTTCGCTATCGTTTCTCTTACACTTTCTTCAGAAAAGAAAATACCAAATGGGTAATCATCAAAAATTTCGGTTGGGTCGACAGATTCTCCATTCTGAAAAAACCGGATGAAATTAAAAACACCAAGACGAAAGTAGTTGCGAAGGAAGAATACTATTGTTCTATTGGAGAACCGATGCAGTTTTCCGCGACTTTCAAGATGGATGTTTATCTCAACGAATAATGTGCTAATGGGATAATGTGCTAATGGGATAATGTGCTAAACGGCCGAAGGACTTTCGAACAACAGTAAAATCTAACACGCAGTTTATAGCATCAGAGCAAGGCGAAGCTGCATTACGCTTTATTAGCACATTATCTCATTAGCAGATTAGCACATTGATCAGAGCTTCAGCTCTAAACCCGGATCCCAGAAGAGATTCTTGAAATTCTGAATCTTGTCGTTTTTCACGCGTATTCCTTCTTTCTCGAGAAGGTCCTGCATCATATCAGCCGTCTTGAAATGTGCTTTGCCCGTGAGCATGCCTTCCCTATTCACCACACGATGTGCGGGCACTTTTGAATGATGACTGTGCGAAGCATTCATTGCCCATCCAACCATTCGCGATGAACCTTTTACGCCGAGATAAGCGGCAATAGCTCCGTACGTGGTCACCCGTCCGACTGGCACCATGCGCACCACTTCGAACACCATGTAGAAAAAGTCGGAACCCTCTTTGCCCTTCATATAGCTGAAATTACCGAAAAAGTCCCCCGTTCCCAGCTCCCAGTTCCCCGTTTTTGAACAGGTCTGGTTTGATATGAGTCATTCTACACCTGAAACACTGTTTTTAGACCGTTAGAGACTGAAAAATCAATTTCGAACGGGGCACAGACAACCGGGAACAGGGAACTACTTCATCTAACCTTAACCTCTCATTAACAGCAAGGCAATCCAAAGAAAATACTTTCGTCACTCAGAATACTGCGCAAAGTGAAAGAGAAAGATATTTTCCGTCTGTTGGTTGTTGACGATGATGAACACATCCTGTTATCGTTAAAAGGGATTTTCGAAGCGGAAGGTTTCAACGTAGTGTGTGCCGACAACGGACGCGAAGCTATTGACATTGCGAAAAAGTTTCAGCCTCATTTGGTGATTCTCGACGTGATTATGCCGGGAATGGATGGAATTGAAATCTGTCACGAACTGCGAAACATCCCAACTCTTCAGAAAAGCCTGATTGCATTCTACACTGCACGTGGTGAAGACTACTCGCAAATTGCAGCGTTCTCAGCGGGTGCGGATGACTATATCATCAAGCCATCGAAGCCGGGAGTGCTGGTCATGCGAATCAAAGCATTGCTGAAACGAAACAAACTAAAAGAGCTTTCGACGAATATTCAGTCGGGCAACATTCGGATTGATCGCGAGCGTTACATCGTTTTCAAAGGCACAGAAGAAATTACTTTACCCCGAAAAGAATTCGAACTGCTGGCACTCATGCTGGCTACTCCACGTAAGGTTTTCACACGACAGGAAATTTATCGTGAAATCTGGGGAGCAGAATTCGGTGATAAGAACCGCACCATTGACGTTCATGTGAGAAAACTGCGCGAGAAAATCGGCGAAGAGTTTATCAAGACCGTAAAGGGAATCGGATATTGCTTTGAGGCTGCGGCCTGATACTACCCAATAATTCTTCACCACAAAGTTCACGAAGGCACAAAGAATGTGCATGGTGCTGTTGTGCGATATTGATGCAACTTGAGTGCGCTTTGAGGCTGCGGCCTGATACAATCCAAAAATTATTGACCACGAAGTGCACTAAGACACAAAGAAATGTGATTGGTGGTGGTGTGCGATATTGATTCAACTTGAGTGCGCTTTGAGGTTGCGGTCTGATACTACCCAATAATTCTTGACCACAAAGTTCACGAAGGCACAAAGAATGTGATTGATGAAACTAACTGGGCGAGGATGTGAGACGGGCGAGCTCTATGGTTAGCAAGCAGCGCAACAAAAAAGGCGCCCCCGTTTCCGGAAGCGCCTTTTACTTAAAACTCCTGTTACTCTATTTCGCGATTACTACGCGCACTGTATTCGTTACATCTCCTGTTGTCACCTGGAAGAAATAAATTCCGTTTGACCACTCAGAAACGTTGTACTGAAGGTTGTTTGAACCTGCAGCCATATCGTGATTTTCATTCACCAATACTTTTCCTGACATATCGAAAGCAACTACTGTTACATCAGCTCCTGCGTTCAGGTTGATTGACATATTCAGTGTTTCGTTTGCCGGATTCGGATAAAGTGTCATTGATGAAAAATCTGATGCTTCTTCAACTCCAACTGCAAACTGAACAACTGTAGTAGTAGTATCTGAACATCCGTTCGAACCTGTTACGATCAACGTTACTGTGTACGTTCCGTTTGAAGTGTACAGGTGTGATGGGTTCTGCGCAGTAGACTGAGAGAAGTCACCGAAATCCCATGCATAAACTGTTCCGCCAGCAGATGTGTTGTTGAAATCAACAATTGAGTTAGTCCAGGAATAGTTGAACGCTGCTGTTGGTGCAGTGAGTGCTGTTACTGTTACTGGTGTTGAAGCTCCTGTACCGTTGCAAGGATCAGCATTCGTAACTGTTACGAAGTAAACACCAGCTGCACTTACTGTGATAGACTGTGTAGTCTCGCCATTTGGAGCCCACAGGTACGAATCAGAAGGTGATGCAGTCAATACAACTGTTTCGCCAGGACAAAGTGCTGTTGCACCTGCTACCTGTACTGTTGGTGCCGGAGCAGCGCTTGCGCTTACTGTAGTAGTAGATGAAGTTGCAGAACAACCGTTACCATCTGTGTAAGTAACTGAGTATGTACCTGAATTCATTACAGTGATGTCCTGTGTAGTTTCAGAATTCGGCGCCCATACGTTACCTGTTGTCTGACTTGAAGAAAGTACTACACTGTCACCAGTACAGAAAGTAGTTGGTCCGTTTGCAGAAATTGTTGGTGCAGTTGGATTTGGATTCACAGTTACAACTGTAGGTAATGAAGTTGCAGTACAACCGTTCAGGTCAGTATAAGTTACATCGTAAGAACCTGAAGAGTTCACGTTGATTGAAGGTGTGATTGCACTGTTGCTCCACTGAATTCCTGTTGCCTGTGAAGATGTCAACGTTACGTTTCCACCGTTACAGAATGTAGTTGTTCCGCTGTTCGAAATTGTTGGTGCAGTTGGAGTTGGGTTAACTGTAACCGCAATTGCATTTGAAGTTGCAACACATCCGTTAGACTTCCAAACAGTAACGCTGTACGATCCGGAAGTTGTAACGTTTGTAGTTTGTGTTGTTGCTCCATCGCTCCAAAGGAAAGTTGCTCCAGGATAAGAACCAGCATCAAGTGTTACTGAACTTCCCTGACAGAAAGTAGTTGAACCTTGTGCAGTTGCAGTAACTGTGAAAGCATTGTTGGTAGCCGCAAGGTATGGCTCGTTCTGTGGATCCCAGCTTGCCCAGCAATCAGTCCAGTCGGTTGTACCGAAAGCACCACGATAAGTAGTCGGTGTGAACCAAGGATCATTTACGTATGCGTCTGTGTAAGCCGCACCTGTTAGAAGTGGCGAACCTGCACTAAGCGTAAGATCAGGTGCAGCCAAACTAAGGTTGTTGATCATCAATGCAGCAGTTGTTCCAACTGTTGTGTTGTTGTAACCTGCAGTATTGTACCAGGTGTTAATATTGAATGCGCCACTCGTGTTGTTTGGATTTGCAGCAGATGTTGCAGCAAGAGTGTCTGTCATTTCAACCAGAACTGTGTTCTCATAGCGCAGAGTGTCACCTGAGCAATTCAGGTGTGTTGCCGTATTCTCAATCAACAATCCTGTAGGATATCCTGCATAAACAGAGTTGAAAATACTGGTCTCTGAATTACGACGTAGGTGCAATGCACGACGATAGAGTGAATTCACTACACCAGGGAAGCAATAAGGCCCGAAAATTGAAACGTTAGAAAAAATCGGGCGCGTTACCGGAGTACGTGCACTTCCTGAAGCATCATTATCTGATTCATGTCCATTTGATCCTGATTGGTCAGCGATGTTAGGATCGCGCAATGCAACTGCCCACTGGATCTTTCCGCGGAAACCATAATCTGTATCGAAATCATCGTCCCAACCGCGAAGAGCGATCAAGTGACGGCAATTTACAGTTCCACCGAACCACTCGAATGAATCATCACCCGAATAAGAAACCTGAACATAGTCAACCACTGTTTTGCGACCTACACCGCAAAAAGTGATTCCGTTGATTTCAGAGTTTGGCTGGAATGCTACACCTGGATACTCAACACGTACGTGACGAAGAACGCCTGAGCTGTCGTCGTCATTCGGAGTTAAACCTCCACCGTAAATTGTTCCAACGCCACCTTCAACAATACCTTCTCCGTCTGTTGTTCCGTTCGCAATACTAGCTGCCCAATTGGTGCTTGCACGTCCTGCGATAATAAGTCCGCCCCAGTCACCATAAGAACGCTGTCCAACTGATTTTTGTGATGTGAACACGATCGGTTGATCAACTGTTCCATCTGCAATCAGTTTTGCATCGCGCTCGATGATAAGCGTTCCTTTAGTTGCGAAATCTCCTTTAATGACTGTGCCTGGTTGAATCGTTACCGTTACACCGGCTTTCACGTAAACCCACCCGTCGAGCAAATAGATGTTGTTATTTGTCCAGGTTTCGTTTGCAGTAATGTTTCCCGACTTGATGATCTGCGCATTCAGTCCGAATGCTCCTGCTATCATCAGTGTACAGGCGAGTAATACTTTTCTCATTGTGTTTTGCTTTAAGTGTGTTATTTACAGGAGCAAAACTACCAGAGCACTATGATGCGAGTGTGAATGCGGTCTTATTGAAATGTTACCGTTGGTTACGTTGATGTTAAGTCCGCTTGTCATTCCTCGGTATGCCTTAACAATTCCCCAACTTGCTCCTCAAACATTTGAGCCTACTCAGCCTGACAAGCAACAACGGTTGTCAGATCGAGTAAGCCCGACAGTCTGTAAAGCCACTTCTGGGATAATTCAGGAGTATTCAGGAATGAGCTAACAGGTTGCTAGTTCTTCCTCGGTTCCAATAAACGAACCGTTACACCAATCGTAGCATAAGTCCCTCTTTTGAAAGAAGACATGCGATTATCTGTGATACGATCGAGGTTTCCATCTCCTTCTTTATCCTGGAGCAACAAAGTTTCCTGGTTGAAGAGATCAATCACGTTCAAACGAAGATCAACGTTCTTTCTTTCACCGAAGGTTTTAACAATAGAAAGATCAACCTGATGACGAGGCATCTCATAAACTTCAGGAACGTCAAGAACACCAGCAACAACTACTCGTGGACCAATCACATTGTACATCACGTTAAACTGAAAACCAGCTGAATCGTTTTGGTAATACAATCCCGCATTCACAATCCAAGGTGATTGCCCCATCATAGGACGTTGCACATCCTGCGGACCTGTGTAGTTATCGGATAATGTAATTTCACTATGGATGTATGCCGCGTTGGCTACAACCGAAATGTGACGGATGATCGGAAGATTTACACTGTCGAGTTTCTTACGGACTTCAATCTCCACACCGTAGCTTGTTGCTGACGGTGCGTTCGACCATGTGAAACTGCGAATACCGCCACTACCTACTCCTGGAACGAAATACATCTCGATCGGATTTTCGAAACGCTTGTAGAAAGCACCAACAGTGATGTTCTCCCCGTTACGTGGATAAAACTCCCAACGCAAATCGATGTTATCAATGGTTGCCGTTTTCAAAGAATCATTTCCTTCGTTAATTGAGTTGGAAATGAAGTCGTAGAAATACAGCGGAGCGATTTCTCTGAACTCCGGACGATTTACCGTTTTGCCGTATGCTGCGCGAACCAACATTCGGTCGGTGAGATTAAAGGCCACGTTTACTGAAGGAAGAATCCGCAATTCATCGTTCTTAACAATTACGGTGTCCTCACTGTATTTGTTACTATTGAGTTGCTGCACATTCTTCTCTGCACGCGCGCCCATACTTACGCGAATACGTTCATGTGAAAGCCCATCAAACTGACCTTTGAACTTTCCGAGAGGAAGTACAACCATTGCATAACCAGCAATCAGTTTATTGGATGCGATATAAGAATCAGCTTTCTTCGTGTCTTCGTCAATCGCAAATCCACTGTCGTTGTTGATGTTCTCCGGCATGAAAATAGAATCAATCGGCAGAGTAAGAATTTCCGGATGTTGAAATAGCGCCACGTTGCCGTACTTATATCCGATGTTACGTACTCCAAATTCACGCTCTTTCATTTCCGCGTATGCTCCGGCTTTCACAGTAAATGTGTAACTCTCTTTTTTCGCCTCTTCATTGGCACCAATTGTAATTTTCTGTTCGAAATTCACAGCACCCGCGTATGCGTGCTCATTCATGTTCACGTGCAATCGACTAAGGAAAAACGGAACTGCACTCGACGGAACATACAAATAGTACGGATCATTTGGAGCAGCACCGAATGGTCGTGAGTAACGTGCACGTTTCCAATCCGGATCATTGCGGGTTCCCATTGAGTAACCAAGCGTATAATCCAATTTTGTACGGTCATCATTGAACTCATTCTGTCCTCCCAGTTGACCGGTATAAATGCTACGCTGTACATAGTGAAATGAATACTCACGAAGCTGCTCGCCCGTTTCATAATTATCCCCCGAACGTATTGAGGTTTCATTATCTCCGAGTTGGTTGTACAGGTTCTTGAATGTGATGCGATGTTGACCTTTGTCTCCATAACGCAAAGCATTGTTCTGTACGATTGCCAGACGAACACTGTTTACGTAATTTTCATCATTGTAATCAACCAGCGTATCGGCGATTCCTGTATTCGGATCGTACACGTAAAAATCATGCTTCCGTACTGCCCAATAGGAATTGGTGTAGGAATAATTAACCGCGGTTATATTTCCGAACTGATACTTCGGTTTGCTCAAGCGATACGAGTACGTTGCATTAAATCGATGATCCGGAAGTGCATTGCCATCTGTCATGGTCCAGGTATTGCCTAACGACTGACCGGCAGCTTGAAGCGCAACGGGTGTAGTGAGATTTCTCACGTTTGCCGGAAAACCTGCCGGCAGCTCGCGCGCTCCTAACCCCATTCCTAACACATCACCTTTCTGAGGTGTGTTCAGAAGGAAAGGTTGAAAGGTTGTACCGTTTCGGTAACCGAACTGGTAGTTAACAACCAATGAGGTTGCATCCGGAATTTCTGTAGTTGTCAAGCGCACAACACCACCTGCAAATTCTCCCGGCATGTCTGGCGATGCAGATTTGTAAACCATGAAACGATCAATCATGGATGCAGGAATGAGGTTGAACGAAAATGCTTTAACATCCGATTCCACAGACGGAGCCATCACGCCATTCAGCATTACTGCATTATATCTTTCAGATAATCCACGAACAATGATGAAACGGTTGTCGACGATAGTTACACCGGGAATTTTTCTCGCAACACCAGTTGCGTCGGGAACAGGTGATGCTTTGATTTCCTCTTTAGTTTGTCCGTCAGTTGCAGTGTTACCTTCCTGAACCTCTTTAAGCATCGATCCGGTAGTCCCCGTAATTTTGAAATCCACGATCTCCACTACCCCACCCGAATCACCTGCAATAATTTCCAGGTGGTCAGACAAAGGAAAATCAACAGTCGTCGTTTTTCCGGCAACCACAACAACAGTTTTAGCCGAAACCGGGATATAACCGGTGTACTGACAACGGACATTGTAAGTTCCTGCAGGCAGACTAATCTTAAATTTTCCGTCGAAATCGGCCTGAGCACCATAACGGGTGCTATCGACACTAATAATTGCACCAAAAGCTGGTGCATCGGCATTATCTTGTTCGACGACAGTTCCGCTAATGGTACCATTCTGAGCAGCAACCGTTAACGACAATACAGAAAGCAGGAAAACAAATAAATTACGCATCTCTTCAGAGTTCTTTTTCGTAGTGCAAAGAAACTCCGGTGAGTTAACGGCTGCGTTACCTCCATATCAACATCATGTTAACTGAACAAGACCAATTCAGGGATACGACCTGAATATCCTTAATTTTATATTAACATAGGTCAAGTAATGCAAACGTAACTTTGCGTCGTAGATTAAGAGATGATGAATAATAGTGAACATAAAATTCTCCTTGTAGACGACGAACCGGATATTCTGGAATTCCTCAGTTATAATCTGAAGAAAGAAGGTTACCAGGTTTATACCGCATTAACAGGAGAAGAAGGAATTACAGTCGCGAAAAAAGAGATGCCAAATCTCGTTTTGCTGGATGTGATGATGCCCGGAATCGACGGAATGGAAGTTTGTCGTGAGTTGCGGGCTGTGCCAGGAATGGACGGAGTGGTAATTGCGTTCCTCACGGCACGTAGCGAAGATTACTCGCACATTGCGGGATTCGAAGCGGGTGCAGATGATTATATCAACAAACCGATCAAACCACGCGTCCTGCTGAGTCGCATCAAAGCGCTTCTGCGTCGAAGTGGTAACGGAAATGAATCCACTGCTGTTGATGTTGGCAAACTGAGAATCGATCGCGAGAGCTATCTCGTGTTTAAAGACGGAGCAGAAATATCTCTTCCGCGTAAAGAATTCGAATTGCTTTCATTGCTTGCTTCAAAACCCGGAAAAGTTTTCGCACGGGACGAAATCTTAAATAAAGTCTGGGGTGATGAAGTGGTTGTTGGCGATCGCACTATCGACGTACACATCCGCAAGCTTCGTGAAAAACTCGGAGAAGAGTTTATTCGCACCGTGAAAGGTGTAGGCTACAAGTTCGAATTTTAATCGGCTGATTTGCTAGCGAGTAATCTGCATCAAAAAGCAGGTTAGTCGCATATTTCGTGCATCTGATGTACCTTTAGCTCATTACCTGATTAGCAAATTAGCACATTGAAGCAACTGTCTCTTCGCCTTCTTGCCTTGTACGCCGCCCTCATCGTGGGTCTTGGTGCTTTCGTTGTTGCGCTGATTACAGAGTACATTATTTCAGATCGCGTTGAATGGATTCCTCTTGTTGTTGGTGGAATTCTAAGCATGGTGCTTACGTGGGTTTTGTTTCTCTGGTTTACGAAAAGATTCATCAGTAATCGTATTCGTGCACTGTACAAAACCATTTACAACGTCAAGCTTCGTGATAACGAAGAACTGAGATTACCCGGAAGTGGTGATGAACTCATCAACAAGATTCAGCAGGATGTAATTGAATGGGCGGCTACTCGTTCAACGGAGATCGAAGATTTGCGTAAGCTCGAAATCTATCGCAAAGAATTTCTCGGCAACGTTTCTCACGAACTGAAGACGCCGATTTTCAATATTCAGGGCTATGTAAGCACATTGCTCGAAGGTGGTATTGAAGATCCTGAAATCAACAGGAAATATCTGGAGCGCACGGAGAAGAGTGTGGAGCGCATGATCACCATCATTCAGGATTTGGAATCAATTTCCAGAATTGAGTCGGGAGAGATGGCACTTGACCTCGAGAATTTCGATCTCGGAAATCTTGCGCAGGATATTGTTGAAGCGCAGGAGATGAAAGCAAGCAAGCGAAACATCAAACTTCGCATGCACGAAAACCTGAATGTCATTCGTGTGAATGCCGATAAAGACCGCATTCGTCAGGTGCTCACAAATCTCGTTGTGAATTCTATCAAATACGGAAAAGAAAACGGCGATACAGAAGTGCGTCTCTTCGATATGGAAGATCACGTACTGGTTGAAGTTTCCGACAACGGAATTGGCATAGGCAAAGAACATCTTCCACGATTGTTCGAACGTTTTTACCGCGTCGACAAAGGACGTTCACGCGATCAGGGCGGTACAGGTCTGGGGCTTGCCATCGTGAAACACATTCTCGAAGCGCATGGACAGACCATTAATGTGCGTTCCAGCGAAGGTGTGGGATCTACATTTTCTTTTACATTGCGCAAAGCGAAGTAGGCAGTAGCAGTAGTGCAGTCCGCAGTCTTAAACGCTTCCTGATTTCATCTGATTTTTGCAAATACTCCTGCTCTCATTCAAGCGATGAGGTTGCTTATTTTTACCCCGGTAGGCGCTGATTGCCTACTGCTCAACTGCTTACTGCCTACTGATGAAAAAACTCTACTTCACCGCTGTACTCGCATTGTTTGGTGTTTACCTAAACGCACAGCAACAACAATGCGCAACCATGGATGCCCTCAACCAGCAAATGCAGAATCCTGCGATTGCTCAGCGCATTCAAAATTCACGTGCTAATGCTGCAGCCTGGCGCGCTCAACATCCGGAAGAAATCAGAAGCACTGCTCCTGTGGTTACCATTCCGGTAGTTGTTCACGTGCTGTACAAAAACGCCGCACAGAACATTTCAAACGCACAGATCTATTCTCAGATCGCCATTCTAAACGCCGATTACCAGCGACTGAACGCAGACACGATCAATACACCAACTGCATTCGATTCGCTCGCTGCAGATATTCAGGTTGAATTTTGTCTCGCAACCGTTGATCCGAATGGAAACCCTACGGATGGCATTACGCGCACTTCAACTGTGGGTGGACAGATATTCGGTTATTTCAGTCCGCTCGGCGACGATGCAAAATTCGATTCCCTCGGTGGAAAAGATTGCTGGCCAACTGATGAGTACCTGAACATTTGGGTTTGTGAATTGTTCCCGGGACTTCTCGGATACGCGCAATTTCCTGGTGGCGCGCCTGCTACCGATGGTGTGGTAGTGACTTACACTGCGTTCGGAAACACAGGCACCGTTACAGCTCCATCTACCTTGGGAAGAACTGCAACACATGAAGTTGGTCACTGGATGGGATTGTATCACATCTGGGGCGATGATCAGGATTGCACAGGAAGTGATTCAATTCCTGACACCCCGAATGCAGATCAGGCTTCAGCGAGTGATTGCCAGGTAAACCTGAACAGCTGCAGCAACGAAGATCCATATTGGGGAATCAGCGACCCGAATGATATGGTGCAGAACTATATGGACTACTCGCACGATTCCTGCATGAACATGTTTACGCTCGGGCAAAAAACACGCATGCATTCGTTTCTGTACACCGATCCGGCTCGCTTTGCATTGTTCACTTCTCCCGGCGGATGTAACGGAGTTGGAATACAGGAAGCAACATTCGGTCAATACTTCAATGTTTATCCGAATCCAACAGACGACATTGTAAACGTGAACTACTTCGGATCAGTTAGCCCAACCATGACAATCGAAGTATTAGACGTTACCGGAAAAACAGTTGCTGCATTCACGACTACAGCGTACACCTACACTGTTGATCTGTCAACATTGCCAGCTGGTGTTTACACCATGAAATTCATTGGAGTAACAGAAGTAGCAACGAAGAAAATTGTATTGCAATAATCCCGTCCGCCGCGGCGGACCCGTATCCTTACCTTGATAGAAAGAGAGTCGAAAGGCTCTCTTTTTTATTAGAGGGATTTGATGGCCATCGCAACGGAAGATGTTTGCGGAAAATCAAAAACATCGATTGACTCAAGTTGCTTCAACGCTTTCTCCAGTGAAAACTTCTTCTGGTTCATCGCAACCATCATGTTTTTCCCGGCGAGATATTCCGCACAATACTCCTGTTCGGTTTGCCCGGGCGTGGGAACACAAATCAATTTTTTCTTAGCGGCAGTAAGATCGCACAGTGTACTGTAACCACCGCGCGACACCACTGCATACGATCTTCCGATTTCCGCTGCGAGTTTTTCATCATCGAGGTGATTCAGCATTCTCACTCCAGGAATTGGTTCCGAATCGTGAGGTTGTCCGGGTTGCCCGCGAAGAATTAAAGCCGGTACAGGATTTTTCTTCAGCTCTGCGAGAACGAGGTCTTCGAAAATTGTCCGTTGTGGTTCGGGTCCGCTGAGCATGAAGAGCAATTGCCTTCCGCTTGAATCCATTTTCGTTTTCACCAATGAAAATCGGGTGAGCGGACCGATGTAACGGTAATTCTTCTTCGGCTTTTTCAGAAACGCGAGATCACCGGAAATGTTATTCTTCCCGGCATGATCCGGAATCCAGACTTCATCAAACTTGGCGTAGAAGTTCTTGTGGAGAAAACTGGCTGCGAAAGTGAGTGCTCCGGCCTTCACACGAAGCTGATGTGTAATGAAGATGTTCTTTGTATCGTGTGAACGAAAATTCAGTCGGTTGTCGGAAATGATAATATCGGCACGCACTTCTTTCGCGATGCGTTCTGCGTTCTTCTTCTCTGCGTACATCGCTTTTGCAATGCGCGGACCGCTTTTCGCCATGTGCACCATAAACTGATCGCTCTTCGGATACGTGATGTCGTAGCCCGGGCAACGAACAATCTGCATATCCGGAAACCGGCGGGAGAGAAAATCGAATGGACGACCATCGGCAACGAGAATCACTTCGTGACCGGCTTCCCGTAAATGGTGAATCAGTGGAACATCGCGTGTGGCGTGCCCGAGTCCCCAGTCCAGTGGCGCTACCATGATTCGTTTTGACATGAAACGAAGATAGCGCGCAAGCGTAAACCTTAAAGGTTTCTTATAAACCTTTAAGGTTTTAGTATGGGCGTACTATCTTTGCGCCCGTGGCACAATACAACAAGCTCGAGCGATTCGCACAAATGAAAACCATGCCCAACGTGGTTCAGTTTCACTTTGGGAATCTCCGCAATGGATTTCACGCATTACGCGGCAACTGGTCCCGCGATTTCTTCAAAAACGATAAACCAATTGTACTCGAACTCGGATGCGGAAAAGGCGAGTACACCGTTGGAATGGCGCGACGATTTCCGGACAAGAATTTCATTGGTGTCGACATCAAAGGAGCGCGAATGTTCGTCGGCGCGAGACAAGCTATTGAAGGCAATCTGAACAACGCTGCTTTTCTCCGCACGCGTGTTGATTTTATCAACGCACTATTCGCAGAAAGAGAAGTCGACGAAATCTGGATTACGTTTCCTGATCCGCAAAAGGAAAAGCCGAGAAAGCGACTCACCTCTACTCTTTTTCTTCAGCGTTATGCATACTTGCTAAAGCCGGGCGGTATCATCAACCTGAAAACCGATAGTGTGCTGATGCACGAGTATACCTTAAGCATTATTAAGCAGGAAGGTTGTGAGCAGATTCATGCATCGAATGATATTTATACAACCGTAAAAGATCCGGAGCACGTGCTGTTAACCATCCAGACGGCTTACGAGAGAAAGTTTCTGGGAATGGGAATGCCGATCACCCACGTTTCTTTCAGATTGCCGAAAGACTACGCGAAGAATGAGAAGATTTTCCCTTTGACTGAAATTGAATAAACGATAAGGCATTAGGGCGAGCGGGCATTAGAGAATCAATCCCATTATGCCCAATTGCCCCAACGCCTCATTCCTTGCTACTGGTCTTTCTTCTTGTTCATGGCTTTAACACCTACAACTACAAGACCTACGACCAATCCGATTAGTGCTCCGTATAACATTTTGCTGTGTTGATTTGTGAATATCCAAGATAGAAAGAAGGTTTTAATTATTGTTATTTGGCAGTTAGCATTGTGTGTAGGTACTCGAAAAACCGAAAAACTTATACCTTTGCCGGATGCGGTTTTTAATGGCCTATTTTGTACTTGCAGTGGTGTTCAGTTTCAGCGGTATTCCTGAATTCGTTTCAGGGGTATTGCTCGATGAATCGTCCTACACTGCAATACACGATGACGCTGATAACCAGGAAACAGAAGACACTCCAGAGAAGGAAGAGAAATACGAGAAAGAAGATGTAAAAGAATCTTTGATCGCTGAAGACGTTTTCCTCGCTGGTTTACATGCGGGTCCATCTCTGGAAATCTACAACGGAATTCTCCGCGTTTCCGGCTACTACGCTGAAGATCATTATCCGCCTCCCGAACGCGCGTAATCTTTCGCGTGATCTGAATTCCACCGTACTTCACTAGTTGCGGCACTTCCATTACGTATTTCTACACACACCATCTGTCTTGCGACGGTAATAATCCATTTTGCACATGTCTCCGAAACGTAACAAATTAACTTTAAGCTCACTCAAAACGGATATTCCGGCAGGACTCGTTGTGTTTCTTGTCGCCCTTCCTCTCTGCTTAGGAATTGCACTTGCCTCGGGAGCTCCACTATTCTCCGGAATTATAGCAGGCATCGTGGGTGGAATAGTTGTAGGATTTATCAGCGGCTCTACACTTGGAGTTAGCGGTCCTGCGGCTGGTCTGACCACCATTGTGTTCGCCGCTATTGCTTCATTCAAACCGGAGTTTCTTCAAATGGGAATTGATCCTGCAACATTTCCAGCAGCGGCTGCTCAGGCAGGAATGACACTTCCCGACTACGAGGCGATGATGGAGTCAGACCGTTTAATTGCGGGCTTCCGGATTTTTCTCCTCACCGTGGTACTTGCGGGAGTTATACAGGTAATTCTCGGAATAGTCAGAGCCGGAATTATCGGATACTACTTTCCTTCGTCGGTAATCAAAGGAATGCTTGCTGCAATCGGATTGATTCTGATTCTCAAACAGATTCCGCATGCACTTGGATTTGATAAGGATGTAGTTGGTGATGAGGAATTCTTTCAGAAAGACAAGCACAATTCGTTCTCTGAAATTTATTACGCGATAAGATATCATAGTATCGGTGCAGTGATTATTTCCCTGATGTCTTTGGGAATCCTCATTCTCTTCGATAGACCATTCATGAAGAAGATTGCACTTTTCAAATTCGTTCCGGGTGCATTGATTGTTGTTGTTGTAGGGATTATCATCAACATGGTCATGAAAAGTGTATCGCCGGGAATGGAACTCGACGGAGATCATTTGGTGAGCCTGCCGGTTGCACACACAGCACGTGACTTTATGGGCTTCTTCATGACGCCCGACTGGACTGCATTCGGCAATCCGAAAGTTTACATCACTGCAGTAACGATTGCAATTGTAGCCAGTCTGGAATCATTGCTTTGCGTAGAAGCAACCGACAAACTTGATCCGGAAAGAAGAAATACACCGACCAATCGTGAGCTTATTGCACAAGGAACCGGTAACATCGTTTCAGGTCTGATTGGTGGCTTGCCGCTTACCCAGGTTATCGTACGCAGCTCTGCGAACATCAATGCAGGTGGTAAAACGAAACTATCCGCTATTATGCACGGTGTCCTATTACTTGGTTGCGCTCTGTTCATCGCAAAATATCTCAACATGATTCCACTCGCGAGTCTCGCTGCAGTCCTGTTGATGGTAGGTTACAAGCTTGCACGCGTTTCCTTGTTCAAAGAAATGTATCGCATCGGCTGGGAACAGTTCCTGCCATTTATCATCACCGTTACAGCTATTCTCTTCACCGATTTGCTGAAAGGAATTGCCATTGGAATGGTGTTCGCGATCTTCTACATCCTGCGCAAAAATTTCAGAACGTCGTATTTCCTTCACAAAGAAGATATCAAACAAGGTGAAGAAATACGTATTGTACTTTCAGAAGAAGTAACATTCCTCAACAAAGCCAGCATTCAGCTCATGCTTGATGAACTTCCGGAAGATTCTTCAGTTATTATTGACGGATCACGTTCTGTAAACATCGACTACGATGTTTTGGAAATCATTCACAATTTCCGCTTGCACAATGCTCCGGACAGAAACATTCAACTTACACTTATCAACGTTCCTGATGTTACACTCAGCTCAGGACATTAATCTTACAGAAAATGCTAAAGTCATATCAACGCCTACTCGATAACAACAAACAATGGTCTGCTGCAACTACAAAGGTTGACCCTGATTTTTTTAAGAAGCTTTCAATTGCGCAGAGTCCGGAGTATCTCTGGATTGGTTGTTCAGACAGTCGTGTTCCTGCGGATCAGATCACCGGCACGCAGCCCGGAGAAATTTTTGTTCACCGCAATATCGCAAACATGGTAGTGCACAGCGATATGAATATGCTGAGTGTACTTTCCTATGCTGTCGAAGTATTGAAAGTAAAACACATCATCGTTTGCGGTCATTACGGCTGTGGTGGTGTTATTGCCGCTATGGGGAATCAGCAATACGGTCTCATCGACAATTGGCTCCGTCATATCAAAGATGTTTACCGTTACCACCATGAGGAGCTTGATGCAATTACAGATGATGTTCAACGCGCCCGCCGTTTAGTTGAAGTGAATGTGATTGAGCAGGTACGCGATCTGGGAAAAACTTCCATTGTTCAGAATGCATGGAATAAAGGACAACTCCTGCACATTCACGGATGGGCATACGACGTTGCCGATGGTATCATCAATGATCTTAACGTGAACTGCACGAATGCAGACGAGCTGCACGAGGTGTATAAATTCGAATAGAAAGCCTAATGCTTATTGGTGCGTAACAAAGAACTGCTGGATAACAGCCGTTCCATTGTGCTCGACTTTCACGAAATAGAACCCTTCGGGAAAGTCACGTACCGACACGCGTACCTCGGTTCCGGTACACGTTGTTTCCAGAACTTTCTTACCTGAAAAATCGGTGATCTCCATTCGTGAAATTTCTGTTGGAGAAAACGGATTGGAAATGGTTATGGATTCATCGGCCGGTGAAGGAAACACGTGTAATCTCCGCTGAGGAATACAATTCCATACGCTGCCTTGAGGACCGAACACGACAAGCATAGTTGCAGTATCATTTACGCAGCCATTACTGGTAACGTGAGTGACTGTGTACGTTCCGTTGCCCGGGAAAGTATAAACTTCATTCGCGTTGCCGGCAATGAATCCATTGCCGAAATTCCATTGGTGATTTGTACCGGGAACCGCCGATGTAAATAAGAATGTTGAGCCGGAAATGAATGTAGAATCAAACGCCGCGTTGTCGTAATACACTTCTGTATTCCATAAGCTCATCGAATCAAGCACACAGGTTGCGGCATACAGCTGCAGAAATTGTGCATCAGCTGCGGGTAGTCCTCCATAATAAGAAAGTCCAACCGGGCTTCTCCTGAAAATGCTCGCGTAAAAAACACAGGCATTGAGATAAGATCCATGCAAACTTGGGTGACTTTCATCGGCGATGTACAAATCGAAAGCTGGTGTTGTTGCGATCACATCTCTCCATGCTTCTCCGCATGGCGCAACCATTGCACCGTTGTCGTAAGCCATTTGCAGGTATCGGTTGCGCAGTTGATTCTGCATACCCTGAAATGTACACACAGGCGGATGCGTTGCACAGTTCTGCGCGTCGCCATTCTTTCTGCCCCAGGTCATGTAGAAAACAGTTTGTGTACACGAGTCGTTCAGATGAATCACGCTGTCCAGCGCTTCCGCGTAAGGAAGAACCCAATTCGCTACAAATGTTGAATCGAGTGACGGTTCCTGACTTTGCGCCTGAAGTATTACGTAATCCCAAGACTGCTGATTGATCTTGCTTTGCGAAGTAAGACTGTTCCAATGATCTTCAAGCCGGTACCCGCCTGGAGTGTAGCTGTCGTAAGTAATTGTGTCGCCACCCGACAATGCGAGTTGAAATAGCATATCCGGGAGATTGTTGCTTGCGGTGTAAGAGTTACCTAGCCATAACACTGAACGTATTTGAGCAGAAAGTAAAGTCGGCCCAAACAATGCGAGTATTAACAACAACTTAAATCGGGAACAAATCCGGAAGCGTCTCATTCTCACGAAGATCGGGCAATTATTTCAATTCCTCGTTCATCTTGCTTAACACAACCTTAACATGGGAGTAATTTGTGGATAATCCTGTACAGGTTCCTTTGTGTCAATTAATTGTAAACAAAATTCAAACTCAAGGTAAAGTATGCGCACTCTGAACATCATTGTGATTCTATTTCTGACATTACTGTTCAATGTTAAACTACGTGCACAAATTGACACCAACACAAAGAAAGTTCCGACCAAAAAAGAACACTGGTACGATAAAGTAAGCTTCCGCGGATATACTCAAGTACGCTACAGCCGATTGGGTGAAACCAATTCCGATCTTAAGCTTAATCAGGACAAAAGTGTTGGCGACAAGGGTGGATTTCTCATTCGCCGCGGACGTCTTGTTTTAAGTGGTGATGTTCATCCACGAGTATTCGTTTACATTCAGAATGATTTCGGGGTAACTGCTGCTGCATCCATTTCCAACACGGTTCTTCACTATACCGGTTTGCGCGACGCATACTTTGATGTGGCTCTTGATTCAGCTAAAACATTTCGCTTGAGAATCGGTCAGAGTAAAGTACCGTTTGGCTTCGAGAATATGCAGTCTAGTCAAAATCGTTTACCACTTGACCGGGCAGAAGCATTAAATAGTGCGGTTGTAGGTGAACGCGATCTCGGAGCATTCTTCTATTGGGCGCCGACGAAAAGAAGACAGCTTTTCAAATCTCTGGTAGACGATGGATTAAAAGGCTCGGGTGATTATGGTTGTTTCGGTTTAGGAGTTTATAATGGCCAGACTATTAATAAAGCAGAAACGAATAACAACCTCCATGTAATTGGAAGATTTACGTGGCCGTTCAACCTGAAGTCGCAAACATTTGAAATCGGAATGCAGGGTTACACCGGATTCTATACCATGGAAAATCTTTCCTCAGGTACCGGAGTAACATCTGATAAAAACTACCTCGATAAACGTGTCGCAGCTACATTCGTGATGTACGCCAAACCATTTGGAATTCTAGCAGAGTATAATATTGGAAAATCACCGGTGTATGATCCTTCCGGCGATTCAATCAAAGTCGATGATCTTGAAGGCGGTTTTGTGACCATCCACTATATGATAAGGTTCAGCAAATGGAACCAGGTAATTAATCCGTATGCCCGGGCTCAATACTACTCAGGTGGATTCAAAACTGAAAAAGACGCTGCTCACTTTAAAGTGAACGATTATGAATTCGGTGTGGAATATCAGGTAATGAAGAACTTTGAATTGACTGTGGCTTATCTGATGGCTAATAGGCGCATTGAAGACAAGTCAAACGAAACGAATTATCAGTCCGGAAACGTCATCCGCATTCAGTTCCAATTCAATTACTAGCCAACAACCTGATTATCAATGTGTACTATCCCGTAGCATATTGACTTGGTAACAATTCCTTAACACATCCAGAAAGTGCCCCAATTACCTTTACGGTGCTTAAATCAACATAAATAATTATGGGTTTCCTTCAATTTCTCCTTCCAAAAGACCGAAAATTTTTCCCGCTCTTCAATCAGGCCACTGAGAATCTTCTTAAAGGATCTAAAGTCCTTGTTGAGTTGGTTAATACGAGTAGTGCGGAAAAGCGCAAAGAGCTTGTTAAGGAAATCGAGCACATTGAACATACCGGCGACAATATCACGCACATGATTTTCAATGAGCTCAGCCGAAACTTCATTACACCATTCGATCGCGAAGACATGCAC
This sequence comes from Flavobacteriales bacterium, assembly GCA_040377305.1. Lineage (GTDB taxonomy): Bacteria > Bacteroidota > Bacteroidia > Palsa-965 > Palsa-965. Next base: position 45,131 of record JBEIPA010000035.1, read on the forward strand.
GCGCTGGCTTCCGACATCGATGACGTTCTTGATTTCATTCATGGTTCCGCAAAACGAATTGACCTGTACAAGATCACAGATAATCCGGAAGCAATTACCATGCTGGCCGATTGCATTCTCAAAGGTGCACTCGAACTCAACGTTGCTGTGAAGAATCTTGAGAACATGAAAAATGAAAACGTGATCAAAGAAGCTTGTGTGAAAATCAACAGCCTGGAGAATCACGCCGACGATGTATTCAACATGGGTATCGCACGACTTTTCGATGAAGAGAAAGATCCTATTCAGATCATCAAGTTGAAGGAAATACTTTCTGCGCTCGAAACAGCTACAGACAAGTGTGAAGATGCCGCGAACACAGTACAAACCATTCTTATTAAGTACGCATAAAGTAAATCGGGCCTTCAACCTATGATGCCATTACTCATAACCATCGTTGTACTTGCGATCATATTCGATCTGATCAATGGTTTCCACGATGCAGCAAACTCGATTGCGACTGTTGTTTCCACGAAGGTTCTCACACCATTTCAGGCAGTGGTCTGGGCTGCGTTTTTCAACTTTGTGGCATTCTGGATTTTCGATCTGAAAGTTGCTGATACTGTTGCAAAAACTGTTCACAGCGACACCATCAATCTGAATGTAATTTTCGGCGGACTCATCGCTGCAATTTTCTGGAACCTTCTCACCTGGTGGAAAGGAATTCCGTCGAGTTCATCACACACGCTCATTGGTGGATTTGCAGGAGCAGCGGTTGCGCATGCAGGGTCCTTTTCGGTAGTCAATCAGGAATCAATTATCAAAACCTTCCTGTTCATCTTCCTCGCTCCCATCATCGGAATGCTCATTGCATACATTCTCACGGTGATCATCATTCACATCGCGAAGAATAGTATTCCATCGAAAGCAGAACGTTGGTTCCGAAGACTGCAACTGGTTTCTTCAGCAGCCTTCAGTATTGGTCACGGCGGATCAGATTCGCAGAAAGTAATGGGCATTATCGCAGCCGGACTTATCGTTTTCAATTCACATCAGGCTAAGATTGATCCGAACTTTCAGGTGGAAGAGTGGAATAAAATCGAATACGTTTACGAAGACGAATCCACAAAAGCGAAGGTGACAATTCCCGACGGAATGACGTATGCGGAGTACAAAACAGTTTACAAGGAAGAACACAATGCTTCTTTGAAAGAAAAGATCAAGCATATCCCAGGCTGGGTTCCTTTCATGTGTTATGCTGCAATTGCAATAGGTACCATGATGGGCGGATGGAGAATTGTAAAAACCATGGGCACGAAAATTACCAAGGTTACTCCGCTCGAAGGTGTTGCTGCCGAAACTGCAGGTGCAATTACGCTCTTCGGAGTTTCACAAGGACTGGGTGTTCCGGTTTCTACCACTCACACAATTACAGGTGCCATCATTGGCGTTGGAATGACGAAACGACTGAGTGCTGTTCGCTGGGGCGTGACAACGAATCTGCTCTGGGCATGGATTCTCACAATTCCCGTTTCAGGACTGATCGGAGCACTTTCATACTTCGTGATCAGCTTGTTTATCTAAGAAACAAAACCACACAATAGAAGCCCGGATGTAATCGCACATCCGGGCTTTGTTTTTGCGACCTTTGTCATGTGAAGCTTCCGTTCAGAGATTCCGAACTATTCTCGCGTGCAGAAAAAGCATTTGATAAAACTGCACTGGATGTGTACGCCTATCAATATGCGCATTGCGAGACATACCGTCGCTTCTCCGATTCCCTGAAACGTAGTCCGGAAAGCGTGAGGTCAGTGGAAGACATTCCCTTTCTTCCTGTAGAGTTTTTCAAGTCGCAAAAGATTGTTTGTTTCAAAGAGAATGCGGAAGTTGTTTTCACCAGCAGCGGAACAACGGGATCACAAAACAGCTCTCACTTTGTACGCAACATCAATGTGTACGAAGAAAGTTTTCTGAAAGGATTTGAACTCGCATACGGCAAACCCGAAGACTTTATTTTTCTCTTTCTTCTTCCTTCCTATCTCGAACGCGATGGATCATCGCTCGTCTACATGGCCGAAGAATTACGGAGAAAAAGCTTTGATCCCGATAGCGGTTATTTCCTCAACAATTATTCTGAACTCGCTGCAAAACTCAAATCGCTCAACGCCAATGCGGGAAGTAAAAAAGTTTTGTTGCTCGGTGTAACGTATGCATTGCTCGATCTTGCCGAACTATTTCCTCAGGATTTGTCTAACATCATTGTGATGGAAACCGGTGGAATGAAAGGCAAGCGAAAGGAAATCACGCGCGATGAATTGCATTCAACTTTGAAAACTGCATTTCAGATTTCTCATGTTCATTCAGAATACGGAATGACTGAACTCCTTTCACAAGCGTATTCAAAAGGCAATGGCGTTTTCTATTGTCCGCCGTGGATGAAAATTTTGATCCGCGAAACTAACGATCCACTTTCTCTTGCACCGGCAGAAAAAACCGGAGGCGTAAACATCATCGATCTCGCGAACCTTCACAGCTGCAGCTTCATCTCCACCAGCGATCTTGGAAAAGTGTACGCAGACGGATCCTTTGAAATTCTCGGACGATTTGATTTTTCGGATACGAGAGGTTGCAATCTGTTGTATGTGTAGAGAAGAAATGGAACGCGGATTTTGAAGTACGACGGTTGTTAGCTTTCCCCTCGGATCAGTGCGGTGATTACTTCGACTCTGAATCTGATCTTATGAGATAGGTTTGATACGCGGAATGGAACACGGATTTAGAAGTACGACGGTTGTTAGTTTTCTCCTCGGATCAGTGCGGTGATTAATTCGACTCTGAATTTGATCTTATGAGATAGGTTTGCTACGCGGAATGGAACGCGGATTTAGAA
>JBEIPA010000057.1:0-3742 GCA_040377305.1 Flavobacteriales bacterium
GATCACTTCCATCTTCGCAGGACCTGAGCTGATATCTGGTTTCATTAAAGCAACACTCATGTCGCTGATGTTGCCATTAAACAAATCGTCCGCATCACCATCGCTCTTAAGGATGGCATCGTCATAGAATGACTCTGCACTCGCGTTGATCGGCTCCCAGTCCAGTAACAGAAAGCAAACCCTTCGAAGGTTTATCCCTCGAAGGGTGTCGCCCTCAAAGGGTGCCACCCTTGCAAAATAAAATTACGCTGCACACAAAATCTCATTTGCACCTGGTGAATTGTGCACAATGTGCGCGCGATGAAATTCTTCTTTGCTACCAAACAATTTCAGAAGCGGATGCGTTTCAAACTGACTCGCTTCAGAATTATACAAACGATTGTATGAACTGTATTGCCATTGATTCGGGTATTGCACCATGCCGGGCTTTACCGGATTGTTGTGCACGTAGCACGTGAGTGTCTTCAGATAATCCACGTCACTAACATTTTTGCGTTTGAAACTTCGCATGAATAAACTTCCCATTCGGTGGTGCTGACGATTGAAAGCTTGCGCGTAGCCATTGCAAAAGTTCGAAAACGCCTGTGAACAATCTGCATGCTCATCCAGGAGAGGCGATGGTTTCACAGTAACAATAAAATGAAAATGGTTGGGCATCAAACACCACGCGTGTGTATCCCAATGCATACTCATGTACAGAAAATATTTTCTCATGAAATATTCGTAGTTACCGTGATTACGGAAAATCGGATCATCGCCGTTGCCGCGATTAAAGACGTGGTAAGTGCCGCCTTCGATAAAAAGTGTATTGCTTAGCATGCAGCAAACTACGCGCATTTGATTCACACGAATCGCATGATAAACATTTGTATCCGTTTAATTTTTCAAAGCATTTACAAACGTTTAATCGCAGAAAATAAAATCCCGATCTCGTCGAAACACTTGACGAGACCGGGATTTTCTATAGACTTTCAAAAATTATTTTCGCAACTTCATACCTTTTGTATGGTGTTGTCAAGGGTAACTCCGCTCATGCGTTCACACAACCCTTAACAACGATTGCTCTCTCTCCAACACTTCGCGTTGTGGCTTACGCGCACTGGAGCGTTACCCCAGCACGGTTACGCTGTCCTTTACGCACTAGTTGTACATTTGATTGCCTTCGAAAATCCAGAATGGAACGTATAAGTACTCCGCTTTCGCGTTTAGATCCTTTAATATGCCTTTCCTGAAACCTTTATACTGATAATCTCTAAACAGAGAGTCAATTTCTGAAATAGTGGTCCCGTCGTATATTCTAAATTCTGAATTATAAATATACATCTCTTCTCCAAAAAACTTGGTCAACGTTTGACCTTCTTTCATACTTTCCTCATAAATAATTTTTGAAATAGAAAGAAGTCGCCCTCTATTGAAATCTGCAAAATGTTTAACCTTCAGCAATCCATCTAGTTGCATTACAGAAGTGATATTTTCCGCGTCAGTAAACAATCCATGCAGAGCCCGTGAATCAAACATGAAATAGTACTTGTTGGCAACATCGACAATAATACCCTTTAAGTAATTCCCCTTAATTACACTATGGTGGTGATCAAATTCATAATCAATCACCCTCATTGTAATGAATGAACTATCTCGATAAATCTCTACCTCATAATTAAGCGAAGCTGTCGAATACTTCGAAACACGAGCAAGTTTCCCAGTACTATCGTATCCTAGTGCATAGTATTCGTTCGTTATATACTTTCCACTATCTTTTATTTCGTGATCCGTATCCAGCCAATCAAAATTAAACTCCCGCACACGCACCTCCTTTTTAATTAATGGGGGTGTCCCTGACTTCGTGCGCGCGAATGTTAGTACCTCACCAAAAGTAATTTCGGGATTCGCAAGCACTGGTGAGATGCCAGTATCTTTAGAAGCTTCAAAATCGACACTGGCAGCTCGCAAGCTGAACCCTAAAATGATTACCAGAACTAAAGCTTTCATACTTCTATTGTTGTTTGGGTAACACATGAATTCCACCATTGATATCCAACATCAGATCCAGTTGTTCCCTTTTCTTGGTGAAGCTCCCTGAATCTCCATCATTGTTATACTCAATCCATGAATTAGGATCTTGACTGCGGTTGGTGGCGGAAACTCCTGCCTGATAAAAGAGCCCGTATTGAAATGTAATTCCCATAGTATACTTCTCGCTCTGCCATCCAGGAGTACTGCATTGATTAGTATTAAAATAGAAATTCAAATTTTTGCCTTCCCCAAGCAAATTTGACATTGCTGAACACATCTCTTCGTTTTGACCAGCTCGACATCCAAAAAATGTCATATTGGCGTCGTCGGCTAAATATGTGGTCCATGTTTTCATTTGGGCTAGACTATAACCAGCACCCCTATCACTCGCATTGTTCGGATAATTGTTTATGTCATCAAGGGTGATCACGGCGTTCTCAACGGCTTGTCCGTTCGCTCCACTGGTAGTTCCTTCCAATTGAGTTGATGCTGCATGTTGCATGTATACCAAGTTACTAATTTTTTTATTGTCCTTACCGTAAGTTTGCTTGAGCCACTTCGTTGCTTCGCCAATATCTGTGCAATAAATATAGTCCCATCCAGGTGTTGCTTCAGCTTGCGCTTTCAAATCAACAGTGCATAGATTATTCTCCGCAATGACAATAAACACATTGCCCAATCCTTTATAGCTTGAAGCCAGCACCGAATTTGACTCTTCTGGAGAAGAAGTCGCTTCTACGTTAAAGCACTGTCGAGACTGACTGGTGGCGAATGGAGGTGGTGTTGTAGTTAGTCCAAATGGATCAGAATAATACAATGGACTGTTTCCGAACACCGCGTACGAGCTCTCCCATTCTTTCACCACCGGATCCACATTCCATCGTCTTCCGAGTCGAGAGTCATACTGCCAGTATTCTGCAGAGTAACTTGTTCCGCTTGTGTTGTTTACTTCATTGTCTTTCTCCTGCCCGTTCATGCCGTATCGGTAACTATCGCTTGCGAACGTTCTACCCGGCAGCGGTGCACCGAAGGCGCTGTAGTCGCTTGCTGTTAATACATCTGCCACGTAGTAATCTGCAGTGCTTCCCGGCGCGATGTCATCCTTGCCGATTTTTTTATCAAGGAAGGTTACGAGCACATTTCCTAAGTGGTTGCTTAGCTCATACAACTTCAAAGCTTTTGTCCGAACAAAGTCCGTCGCATTCGGTGCATCCATGTGTGTGTGCGTGATTTCATCGCCATCAAGGAAGGATTGGTAGCCGTCAGTAACAGGAGTAACATCATCGTACCCGTTGAACTCGTAGGTAACGGTGGAGGTAATATCCTCCGCTTCGCGATTGATAATTCCAAGCCTGCTTCCACCGTAGATGTGCGTTTCGGTTAATGTAAACTCATCATAGTACTGGGTGATGTTTTCATCTTTGTTACGTGTGTACACCGCCATCACGTTTCCGGAAGCGTCACGCACGTAGTAGGTGTATTTCCACGTGTGTTCGGTTTCACGGTCTGAACCGTCGGTTGGTTTTTCGATCTTGCATACGCGGTTACCCATCGCATCATACATAAACTCCAGATCCGCCTTGCTTGTTGTGGGATCGCGATCGATACTGTGGATCTTGCCATTGATGTCCCACGTAATAAAATCTATTCCCTCGCTCTCATCATACACGAGCTGCCCACTTGGAGTATACATGTAATTGCCCGGGTTCTGCTCTTCAAGATCATCTGC
>JBEIPA010000020.1:0-98325 GCA_040377305.1 Flavobacteriales bacterium
CGGTCAGTAATATCCGATAGCACACATGAATAGTTTTTCAAAACGGATTATCACGATGTATCACAATAGGAGCCAATTGTGTGTTACCAAAGGCAACTCATGTTTGGCTTCTTTTAGAACCAATCAACCTGATGCAACATAACTGGAGCATCGGTCAGTTATATCCGATAGCACACATGAATAGTTTTTCAAAACGGATTATCACGATGTAACACAATAGGAGCCAATTGTGTGTTACCAAAGGCAACTCATGTTTGGCTTCTTTTAGAACCAATCAACCTGGCTCAAGATAACCAGAGCATTGGTCATTAATATCCGATGACACACATGAATAGTGCATCAGTACCGTTTACCCCAATGGCTCCCAGTAGGAGCCAAATGTGTGTTGCCGGAGGCAACACACCCTTTATCCTTCGACGCTGTAGGCGTCGAACATCACCTTATATTTGATTCATGCAACGCAAGCTCGGCCAATTCGACTTGACCATGATTGTCATATCATTGGTAATCGGCATGGGAATATTCAAGTCGCCCGTTCTTGTAGCTGCCGGAGCGTTGACCCCTGGTATTTTTTATGCCGCGTGGATTATTGGCGGTGTAATTGCGCTGTGCGGTGCTCTGACATTTGCAGAAATCGGTTCCCGGCTTCCGGTGAGCGGTGGCTATTACCGGATCTTCTCGTATTGCTTTCACCCATCGTTTGCATTCATTCTCAATTGCACCATTCTTGTATCGAATGCTGCATCGGTTGCAGCCGTGGCGTTAATTGGTGCTGAATACATCGGAGGAATGTTCTTTGCGCCGAATGATCCGAACATTGAAAAATATCGCGTGTGGATTGCCGGAGTTCAAATTCTGTTGTTCTTTGGATTGAACCTCAAAGGAATCAAGACGAGTGCGAGAATGCTCAACATCCTAACCCTGTTCAAAATAGGTGTTGTGCTCCTTCTGTGCGTTGCAATTTTCAATCCATCAACAGAATACTTTGGAGATCCGTGGACGGAAATGAGTACAAAGAATCCCGATCCTTCCTGGACACAATGGATAATGTCGCTTGGTATTTGCCTGATTCCTGTTTCATTTACCTACGGCGGATACCAGCAAACAATCAATTTCGGTGGCGATGTACTGAATGCTCCGAAAGTAATGCCACGGGGAATTATTCTTGGAATCGTTGGAGTAGTTGTGCTCTATCTCACCATCAATTACGCGTACATGCATTCAATTCAGTTTGAAAATCTGGGAACAGCCGAGAATATTGGGTCGACACTCGCTTACAAGGTACTAGGCGGAATGGGACGCAAACTCTTCACTGTCGTTTTCTTTATCGCGGTATTGGCTTATGTGAATGTTGGACTGATGTCAAATCCGCGTGTGATTCAGGCCATGGGTGAAGAAGGTGTTCTTCCTCGTTTTTTCTCGAAGACAGACAGCAAATACGGAGTGCCGGTAAATGCATTGATTGTTTTCTCCGCGATGTGTTTCGGAATTCTATTCTTCGCCAAGGCATTCGATAAAATCGTGAACTATGTTATCTTCCTCGATTCACTGGGATTGGTCGCAGCAGCCGCAACATTGTTCGTTCTTCGAAAAAGGAAGACAGGAGAAGACCTTAACGTGTACAAGATGAAACTCTTTCCGATTGCGCCTCTATTCTTCATGATAGCCTATCTCTTTGTCACATACAGCATCATCATGAAAGAGCCAATATCTGTGTTGTATGGATGCTATGTCGTGCTGTTTTTTCTGATTGTATATTTCGTTCTGAAAGTCACGAACAAACATGCTTAACGAAGATTGCTACCGTCTACTGGGAGTTTCTCCCGATGCTAATGAGAAAACCATTCGCAAAGCGTACCGCGATCGTTCGAAAGAACTACATCCGGATGTGAATCCATCTTCTGATGCGGCGCAACAATTCTCAAAGCTTTCCGCAGCACAGTCTACTCTACTCGACCCTGTTTCACGTCTGAAGCACGATGATCATTTCGGCTACAATAAAACCACGCGCAATCAGGATGCGAATGCAAAACAGAAGTTCTCGGATTATCAGAAGGAGAAGGCGGAAACACTCGTCAAAGAATGGTCGACTGACTACGAAAAAGCCATGGGCATGCGTGAACAGCAGCGCTCACTGCATTTAACGAAACACAAACGTAAAATGAAGCTAATCGTGGTGATACTAATTATGTTCCTCACACTTACACTTGGGTTCGTTGCTTTTCTTTTCTTCGGTGGAGATTTCTTTGCGATGCGTTAAGTATCTTTTATTATTGAATGGGTTATACAGACACAACACTTTCCATGAATCGGTCCTTCCTCGTTGTTCTAATCCTTTGTCTTCACACACTAGTAGTGCGCGCGCAGGATTATAACCCCGTAATCTTTCTGTATGACGCGTCAACATCGGTTGTCATACCAGGAGCACGAGTGACTGTACGCGATACTTCAAGTTTGATTATATCCCAAGGCTACACGAGTAAATACGGTTTTTTTGAATTCAGTACGCACAATATTGTCGTAGATATTAGTATCGACAGTGTACCCGAACGGTGCGATGGAACGAATTTGAATTTGCGAAAGAGATGCAATTTGGTTAATGAAGCAGATACCATTGTACTTCGTCCCGCTCACGGATGGATACATTGTGAGTTTCCACCTTTAATCTTCAAAGAAGGCTCAACCCTGTTTGCGACCAATGAACAGACCACCGAGTACTGTGACCTTGCAGTTCAGGATTCAATCTGTCCCGGATTTAAGTCACTTCAATATTTCTATTGGCAATACACCTGCTATCCATTCAAAAGATTAGAAATACGGAGCTATTACACCAGCGCTGAAGATGATTCTCTGGCACAACAACGTTCACAATTAGTGCAGAATTACTTTCTGTCCATGGGTGCGAAGGAGGTTGAGTTCACAACTACTCCCATTCTCTACCCAACTCGTCCAATAAAAAACTCGGATGGTTCATGGCGTGAAGAAGAAATTGCTTTAATACAATTCAGAATCCTTGGATATTAATAAGCCCCATTTCTCGAACCACTGATCGTCACATCCACACTTACCAATTTGAGAAATTCCGGTGTGATGTAGAACTCATATACGTCGTTGTATAGATTTCCGAAAGTATCTGCATCATAAATCTCAATGTAGATATCCTCTGTCCTCCATTTAGCGTGAACCGGTTCGGTATTGAATCCAGGAAGTATGGCTTTACCGTTGCTCATGAGTTGGAACGTTTCTGTTCTCCCTCGTTTGAAGTCGGTTCTGACTCCCAGACTGTTTGGCTGCAAACGTGTAACTCCATCAACCATGATCGTATCAGCGCACCAAACTGTTTCAGTGAGCGTCTGGTACTCTGTTGAGCGCTTCATTCTCGCAAGTCCGTACGCAGTTGCCGCAGAAATAATCACCACGAGGATGAAAACTTTTGCAGCCATGTGTTGCTTCCCGTACCACGGAACTGCAGCAGATGTACGCTCAAATTGTTCGACGATAGATGGACCTTGTTCTTCCACAGTGCGAAAATACGACAACCTGTCAGAAAGTGGTCAAAATTCCACTGATAAAGGTGGAAATATGCAACTCCTAAAACATGTAAACGCGTACCTTACCAACTTAAATTTTTCCTATGAAGAAGTGTTTATTGACCCTCGCGGCAGGTTTAACAATCGGAGTTGGTTTTGCGCAGGACGGAATGACCTTTGCCGTTGATTTTACAACCGGCGTTGAAAGTTTCATACTGAAGTCGAATCCATGGATTGCAGGCAGTGCAACACCAGAAGAAATTGTGAACGGGCGTTTCTATCGTCATGCACATTTCACAACACTTCCGAATAGTGCGGAGCGTGCTTCACTGGCTGCTCAAGGTATTAATATTCTATACTTCGAAAGTGGAACAACGTATGTTGCTTCAATTGCAGCAGGGACTACTTTCCCGATCCAGAATACAAATCTCGCCGGACTTTCAAAAATCAGCGCGCGCGGAAAAATGTTGCATGAGTTGGATTTCTCGCTCAATGTAAAAGCATTCATGCCTTATACAATGAACGAACAAGGGTTGATCGGAATTACGTTCATGTATTACGAGGATATTCCGCATCAGTTCGTGATGGATCAATTGACAACACTTGGATTTGAAGTAACGTATGCGAATCCAAACAGCCATCGGGTTACGGCGTGGATGAAGCAGGAAGATATCTATAGTTTCTGTGCGAAACCGTTCGTGAGTTTCGCCGAATTGATTGATGATGTTGCACAACCAGATAACAATCCTGGTCGCACAAGTCACCGAGTAAACTGGATGGCACAGGATTTTCCGGGTGGCAATATGTACAATGGTGCTGGCGTCAACGTGATGTTACAGGACGATGGTTATGTTGGTCCGCACATTGATTACACAGGACGCCTGACTCAATTTATTACAAGTAATATTGGAAATCACGGTGATCATTGTGGTGGAACGATTGCCGGTGGAGGAAATAAAGATCCGTTAACCCGCGGTATGGGTTGGGGCGCGCACCTGAATGTATATGGAGCTGTTCCATATACAGGTTGGGATAGCATCTACACACATTACTTTACACGCGACATCACGATTATCTCAACCAGCTATAGCGATGGTTGTAATGCAGGTTACACCACACTTTCCCGCGAAATGGATCAGATGGCCAATGACATGCCTAATCTGATCAACGTATTCTCTGCCGGCAATAATGGTGGAGTGGATTGTCAGTATGGCGCCGGTGCGTCTTACGGAAACGTAACTGGTGGACACAAACATTCGAAGAATTCAATTGCAGTTGGAAATTTGGATTACCTGGACAACCTGAACAATTCCTCCAGCGTTGGTCCTGTTCACGACGGTCGCATGAAGCCTGAAGTATGTGCAGTTGGAACACAAGTGAATTCAACGATCGATCCGAATACGTATGCGCAGTTCACCGGTACATCCATGTCTTGTCCTGCTGTAGCCGGAACATTCAGTTGTATGTCGCAGGCTTACCGTGAAATTCACGGATCAACTCCTAAGTCGGGACTGATGAAAGCTGTGATGATGAATACATGCGATGATCTGGAAAATCCAGGTCCCGATTTCAGGACTGGTTATGGACGTATCAATGCCCGTCGTGCGCTGGAAGTAATCGAAGCCGCAAACTTCATCACCGACTCAATTGACAACGCACAAACGAATACACACACAATTACTGTTCCTGCCGGAGTTGGTCAGTTGAAAGTTCTTGTTTACTGGCACGATGCTCCGGCTGCAGTGAATGCAAACGTTGCTTTGGTGAATAACATCAACATGACACTTACAACACCAGCGTCGACCGTATTGAATCCTTGGGTGTTGGATTATTCTCCAACTGTTGCTGCTCTCAGCGCGAATGCCGTACCGGGAATTGACATTCGTAATAATCATGAGCAAGTTACATTGCCAAATCCTGCTGCAGGAACATACACCGTGACATTAAACGGTGCTGCAATTCCAAGCGGACCGCAAACATATTTCGTCACCTGGTATTTCGAGCCATTGGATGAACTCGTTATGATTCATCCGAACGGCGGAGAAGGATTTGCTCCGGGAGAAGGACAAACCATTCGTTGGGATGCACAGAATCTATTGACAACCGTTTCGCTTGAATACACTGCGGATGGCGGAGCAACATGGAATCCGGTTGCAAGCAATTTGCCTGCTGCAAACCTCGCTTATGGCTGGACAGTTCCTGCAGGATTGAGCGGAGTTTGTCGCGTGAGAATTTTCTCTAATACAGCAGCTGATACGAGCGATGCCGATTTCACAATCGCGGCAATTCCGGCGAACGTGAATGTTGCCTGGGCGTGTCCTGATTCATTGTGTCTGAAGTGGGATACTGTTGCCGGTGGAACTTCGTATGATGTATTCATGCTCGGTGCAGTTTACATGGACTCTGTGGCGAATTCAACGACAGATAGTGTTGTGATCACTGGTCTTAATAACATCACAAACACGTATTGGTTATCTGTTCGTACACGCTATGCACCTACAAATGGAATTGGACGCCGTGCAATTGCAATCGAGAAAACACCGGGCGTATTCTGTCCGGGATCATACGATGCTTCTGTTTCAGATGCTGATTCTCCGTTACAGAATTATGTGAGCTGTATGACGCTGACGAATGTTCCTGTTGTGGTTGACATTACCAATCCGGGACTAACTTCGTTAACGAATATTCCCGTGTCATTCTCTTACGATGGAGGAACACCTGTAACTGAAACATTCGCAGGTCCGGTTGCGCCGTTGAGTACTTCCACGTACACATTTACTGCAACAGTAAATATTGGTGCAGCAGGAAATCACACATTGGAATCATGGACAACGTATCCAAGTGATATTGCGTCGAACAACGATACGCTTACGATGTCGATCAATCACTTCACAAATACAACGGTTGTTCCTCCGTTCTCACAAAACTTTGAAACGTTTGCTACCTGCGGAATTTCAAACGATTGTGGAGCGACAAATTGCGCTATGATTGCAGGCTGGTACAACATTCCGAATGGTGAAGGTGATGATATTGACTGGAGAACAGACGAAGGTGGAACGATTACTTCAAACACAGGTCCATCCAACGATTTCAATCCGGGAACAGGAACAGGAAACTATTTGTATCTCGAAGCTTCGGCGTGTGAATATGCAACCGCAGAACTGATGAGTCCTTGTATTGATCTTACGACGTTCCAGAATCCGCGTTTGTTGTTTGGATATCATATGTACGGAAGCGGAATGGGTTCACTGAACATTGATATTTATTCGAATGGTCAATGGATCAACAATTTCTACGTGCGAAACGGAAGTCAGAGTCAGAATTGGTTGCAGGCAAACGTGAATCTTGCACAGTTCATAGGACAAACAATTATCGTTCGTTTTCGTGGCGTTACAGGCACGGGAGGCTTAAGCGACATGGCCATTGACTTTGTGCGCGTGGAGGACCCTACGTCTACACCAGAGTATAATGCAGCCGGACTGGTAAACGTGTATCCGAATCCTGCACAAGGCATTTTCAACTTCTCTGCAGAAGGATTGAACAACGAAGCGATTTCGGCTACGGTCTACGACATCAGTGGTCGTGTGGTATTCGCACAAAACTACGGTGAACAATACGGCACTTTCCAAAATGTGATTGATCTCTCCGGATTCGCAAATGGAACCTATTTCCTCGAAGTTAAAATCGGGGAAGCGGTTTCTACTCAGCGATTGGTGAAGGAAGAATAATCACTCTTCTTTACATAATCTTTATACGATTCGCGATAACTTTGCACTGTGAAGTTATCGCGTTTTCGTAAAGTGCATATTGGTTTACAGCTGACGATCAGTCTGGCGTTAATTGCGGTAATTGCAGTTCCGTCTTATTTTATGTCAGATCTGATCGGATATCGCGTTGTAGCACTGCTGTTGCTGTTCGGGGTTTCTGTTCTGGCAATGCTGTTTGAAATCATTCCTGTTCTAATCACTGCGGTAGTAAGTGCGTTTGTCTGGAACTTCTTTTTCATTCCGCCAATATTCACTTTGCACATCGGCCAAACGGAAGATGCGCTTATGGCACTGATGTATATCGCGGTTGCGTTGATCAACGTAGTACTGACCACAAAAATCAGACAGTTTGAAAAGGGCGCCAGTGAAAAGGAAGAAAAAGAAAAGGCGATCAAGTTGTACAATACACTTCTCAATTCTTTGTCGCATGAATTGAGAACACCCATTGCCACTGTGATTGGTGCAGCAGATACCATTCGTGAAAACGATGACAAACTCACCGATAAGCAAAAACGCGAGTTGATCACAGAAATCGGAATTGCAGGCGGGCGTTTGAACCGACAGGTTGAAAATCTCCTGAACATGAGTAGACTCGAATCAGGAACGCTCATGCTCAAACGTGATTGGTGCGATGTCAACGAATTGATCTATTCAATTATAGAAGACAACCGCAGCATTTCCCAACATCACCAGGTTGCTTTTATTCCCAATGAAAAACTTCCCTTATTCCGTTTGGATCGGGGATTACTTGAACAGGTTATTCAGAATATCTTTCACAACGCCATTCAGCACACTTCTCCGGATACAACGATTCAGTTTAAAGCTGTTCAGGACGGAGACAGTTGCATCATTGAAATTAGCGACAATGGCAAAGGATTTCCGGAGGATGAAATCAAGAATGTTTTTGAGAAATTTTATCGGCTACCACAAACTGCAACTGGCGGCACCGGTTTGGGATTGTCTATTGCGAAAGGTTATGTCACTGCGCATGGTGGAACAATCAGACTTGTCAATGGTTCAGATGGCGGTGCAAAATTCACGATCGTGATTCCCGCAGAAGCGTCTACAATAAAATTACAATCATGAGCACTTCATCTTCCCTCAGTACAAGTTCAGCTGAGATCTTAGTAATCGACGATGAGCCTCAAATCAGGAAACTGCTGCAGATAACTCTCGACAGCAATAACTACAAAGTAAATCTGGCAGCGACCGGTAAAGAAGGGCTCATACTCGCTGCAAATCATCCTCCGGCGTTAATACTTCTTGACATTGGATTACCTGATATCAGCGGACATGAAGTGCTGAAACAGTTACGCGAATGGTTTACACATCCGATCATTATTCTTTCGGTACAAAACAGTGAACAGGATATTGTAACGGCTCTCGATAACGGCGCCACCGACTATCTTTCCAAACCATTCCGCACCGGTGAGTTGATGGCGCGTATCCGGTCTTCACTCCGACATAGTCAAAGTGATAATCTCTCGTCGATAATTACTGTTGGTGATTTACAACTTGACATCGTGGCACGTGTTCTCCGGAAAAACGGCGAAGTTGTCAAACTCACAGCCACAGAATACAATTTGATTTCGTTGTTTGTACGCAACGAAGGGAAAGTGCTGACGCATCAATATATCCTGCGTGAAATCTGGGGAGTAGGATTTCAATCGGAGACGCAATACCTCCGCGTATTCGTTGCCCAACTCCGGAAAAAGATTGAAGACAATCATAACCATCCAAAGCATATCGTTACCGAAAGTGGCGTTGGGTATAGGTTCTGTTAATTGCCATCTCTCGGTACACCTAAACCCTATTGAAGAAACTTATTGTGGAGGTTACTCGACATGACAATGTGTGACTTGTCATGCCGAGTAAGCTCCTCCATCTGGTTTGCCAGTATTAAAGCTGTACCGAGGAATGACAACCCCGTCTTTATAAAATCTTTACACCTTCTTCTCACACTTTAATTCGGCACTGATGTCCACCTCGAGACCTTTGTATTGCAATAACGCAATTTATGGGCACTTCAAACGGATCCGGCATTCACAGCAAACTCTCCACAGCAGGAGTAATTGTAACACTCGGTATCATCTTCGGAGATATCGGTACTTCCCCACTCTACGTGCTGAAAGCAATTATCGGTGATCGGGAAATCACACAGGAACTCGTATTCGGTGGGTTGTCGCTCGTGTTCTGGACGCTGACTCTACAAACGACGTTCAAGTACATCTGGTTAACACTTCAAGCGGATAACCACGGTGAAGGTGGAATATTCTCGTTGTACACACTTGTTCGTCGTTATAAGAAGTGGCTTTACTTCCCGGCGTTTGTTGGTGCCGGTGCGTTGCTTGCCGATGGAATGATCACGCCTCCGATTTCGGTGACTTCTGCAATTGAAGGACTGAAACTTGTGGTGCCCGACATTCCGGTTATCCCGATTGTAGTTGCAATCATCTTCGGAATATTCGCATTCCAAAGGTTCGGGACGAAAATCGTTGGTGGTGCATTTGGTCCTATCATGCTGGTATGGTTCACTATGCTTGCGGTGCTCGGCGTTTCACAAATCAGTCTTTTTCCGGAGATCGTTAAATCACTGAGTCCGCATTACGCAATACAGTTGCTTCACAATTATCCCGGATCATTCTGGTTGTTAGGCGCAGTATTTCTCGCTACAACCGGAGCTGAAGCGCTCTATTCAGATCTTGGTCACTGCGGAAGAAAAAATGTACGTGTGAGTTGGGTATTTGTGAAACTCGCACTATTCCTGAACTACATGGGACAAGGTGCATGGTTAATGAATGTTCCTTCGCACAAACTCGCCGGACTAAATCCATTCTATGAAATCATGCCGCAATGGTTTTTGCTCAGTGGAATAATCATTGCAACAGCAGCAACTATTATTGCCAGTCAGGCCTTGATCAGCGGCTCATTTACATTGATCAGTGAGGCTGTCAGTCTGAACTTCTGGCCTCGTGTTACAATCAAATTTCCAACTGATGTACGCGGACAACTTTATGTTCCCAGCGTAAACTGGCTCATGTGTATGGGTTGCATTGGTGTTGTGCTGTACTTCAAAGAATCGGCACACATGGAAGCGATTTACGGATTCAATATTACCCTTGCGATGCTGATGACTACAATGCTGATGACGTACTACCTGCGATTCGTGATGAAATTATCGGTTCCGCTTGTTACTGTCATTCTCGCTGTGTTCCTTACCGTTGAAGTCTCCTTCTTCATCGCAAACATCGTGAAGCTGAAAGAAGCATGGATGTTCCTTGTAATTGTTGCAGGAATTATCACAACCATGTATCTCTGGTATCGCGCACGGAAAATCCTGAACAAACTTGTGGAGTTCGTACCGATCATAGAACACCTTCCGCAGTTAGTAGACTTGAGCAAAGATCAATCGATCTCGAAGTATGCAACACATCTGATCTATCTCACGAGTGCAAATCATCCACGACAGATTGAACGCAGAATAATTTATTCCATCTTCAGTCGCAATCCGAAACGTGCAGATATCTATTGGCTGATTCATATCGATAGAACGAATGAACCATACACGATGGAATATACGGTCGATGAAATGGTTAACGACAAAATCATCCGCATTGATTTCCGTTTAGGATTCCGTGTTGAGCCTCGCATCAATCTGCTGTTCCGTAAAGTCGTTGAAGAAATGGTAGCGAGCAAAGAGCTGGATATTACCAGTCGCTATGAATCGCTCAGTAAATACAATCTCGCAGCAGATTTCCGATTTGTTATTCTGGAACGATTCCTTTCGGTGGAAAATGAATTTACGATGAAGGAAAGTTTTGTACTAAACACCTACTTCTTCCTGAGAAATCTTGCACAATCAGACAGCAAAGCATTCGGTCTGGATACGAGTGATATCAAAGTGGAGAAAATTCCCTTGGTGATTGCTCCGGCTGCGAATGTGAAGCTGACGCGACGGGAACTGAACATGGATCCTGATAAGCACTCGTAAAATGGATACCTCGAGGGAAATATTCGAACAATACTACCTGAATGGAAATCGCTTCATCTGTGTTACTCTTAAGGACGGAAGGATTCTCGTAGGGAAGTTTATTGGTTTCTTCCGTGGTGATGTAGATAACGGTGAAGCATACATTTTCCAATGGCATTTTCTGGATAAAAAAGTGAGCGTGTTTGATTATGACAAGAGTATTGATCCTGAGCAAGGTATTTACATAAACCAATCCGACATAGAATCGGTAAAATTCCTATGAAAAATATAATAGCAATATCAGCAATGCTATTCTGCGTTTTAGCAGATGCGCAAAACGTGCGTGAACCATTTGTTGGGATTGACCAAACCTGGCAGAACGGAAGTGATCGGAGAGACTCGTCTGTTCTGAAAATGAAACATTTCACACCTTCAATTCTAATGGACGTGAATTACACGTATTCGTTTCATAATCCGATCGACAATACCGTTGTAGGTTCAACGGCTCTTGCACGGAATAATGAAATTCAGCTGTCGGCGCTTCACTTTGGTGGCGACTTTAATTTCCGAGGTGCGCGTGCGCGGTTCATGACGCAATTCGGCACGCGGTCGATTGTTGTACCTCGAAACGACTACAGTCCGTATCGCGGACAGTATCAGTTGGCGAATGTATATCGGTACCTCAGTGAAGCGTACGTAGGATATCACTTCGACAAGATGTACGGCATCAATGTCGATTTCGGAATGTTCATGTCGTATATCGGTTTGAACTCTTACTATCAACCGGAGAATTGGGAGTACCAGGCATCGTTTACTTCCGATAACACACCCTGGTTCTTCAATGGTGTACGCATCCAGATCCATCCAACACCACACCTAAAAATTGAACCCTGGATAATAAACGGATGGCAGAGTTATGGAAAGTTTAATACACAGCCCGGCATTGGATGTAATGTCACATGGATGAACAACAATGTGAAAGTGCTTACCAATGATTACTTCGGTGCTGATGCCGGTGGATTGCCGGAGAGAAAACGCTTCCATTCTGACAATAGTGTTTTGGTTCGGTATTTCAATCGCAAAGAGTCTAAAGGTGTAAGCCAGATGGCATTTTCACTAACTGGTGATTTTGGTTTTGAAAAGGGTGGCGGAGTAAACGGATTTAAGGACGGTGATTCTATTGAAGGGCCATCTCAATATTTTGCAAGTGCAATGATCTACAACCGAATCTGGTTTTGTAAAAACAAACTCGCCTGGACCATTGGCGGAGGTGTAATGACAAACCCTGGTCGCTATCTCGTTTTGTATCCAACAGGACAAGCTAGTCCGTTACCCAATCCTGCGAACCCAACCGGGACAGAAGGATTATATCCATTCAGCGCAAGTCCAGGTGATCAATTTCAAGGATGGGACGTGTCAACCAACGTAAGCTGGATGCCTAATCAAAGTGTAGAATTCAGGGTTGAAGTGGTTCATCGCGAATCAAGTGTACCCTACTTTGCAGGACCAGGAGGCGTTACATCACCAACTGGTTATCAATGGACACCTTTACCTGCAAATTGGAGACCCGATCTCGTGAAATCGGAAACAAGAGTTCTTTTCTGCGCATTGTTCAGAATCTAGCGGAAGTGTTCAGATAATATAAATCAGGAAGAATGTTGCAAGGAGGAGATTCTTAGTAATTTTCCATTGTATGAGCCACGTTGATGTTAAGAAACTTACGTTTGCCGGATTTCTGGTTTCCATTGGAATTGTGTTCGGTGATATTGGTACATCTCCGCTCTACACGTACGCTGCAATACTTCATGATGAAAAGCAAGTTACTGAACTTGTTGCATTAGGTGGAGCATCGGCAATTTTCTGGACCTTGTTTTTTCAGACTACATTGAAGTATGTTTTCATAACATTACGTGCCGATAATAAAGGTGAAGGTGGCATATTTTCGCTCTACACATTAATCCGAAGGTATCGCAGATGGTTGTTGTTTCCTGCTATTGCTGGAGGTTCATTTCTGCTGGCCGATGGAATTATCACGCCACCTATTTCCGTCTCATCGGCGATTGAAGGATTAAAACTTCCTGATCAGAATGTGCAAATTGGAATTGTAATTACAATCATTGTCGGCCTCTTTCTGATTCAGAGAAAAGGAACAGCGTTCATCGGAAAACTATTCGGGCCGGTAATGATGATCTGGTTCACAATGATTGGAGTACTCGGAATCAGTGGTCTGTCCCATGACGTTACTGCTCTGAAAGCACTCAATCCAATGTGGGCTTATAAACTTCTTGCCGAACATCCTGGAGGATTCTGGTTGCTTGGTGGAGTCTTTCTTTGTACAACAGGTGCGGAAGCACTGTATTCGGATCTTGGTCATTGCGGAAGAAAAAACATTCAGATCAGCTGGCTGTATGTGAAGATCTGTCTTGTTCTCTGTTATTTCGGACAAGCGGCGTGGTTGTTGCAGCATGCGGGTCAACCAGTTCCTGATACAACCGCATTCTTCGGTCTCGTTCCGCACTGGTTTTACATTCCCGCAATCATCATTGCTACAATGGCTACAATCATTGCAAGTCAGGCGTTGATAAGCGGTTCATTTACTTTGGTTGCAGAAGCAATCCGACTGAATCTCTGGCCGAAGTTTCGAGTGGTCTATCCATCAGATGTTCGCGGACAACTGTATATCCCTTCGATTAATTGGTTGCTGATGGCTGGTTGCATTGCCGTAGTTCTCCATTTCCGAGAGTCAAAGAACATGGAAGCGGCATTCGGTCTGTCTGTAACACTCACCATGTTGATGACCACGATACTCCTGACTTTTTATCTTCTGGTGAAAAAAGTCAATCGCGTGGCCGTTTTCTCGTTACTCACCGTCTTCCTTCTGATTGAGGGTGCGTTTCTTGTGGCCAACCTGAAAAAATTTCCGGAAGGTGGTTGGATTACTTTGTTGATCGGCATGATCATTTTCACCATCATGTTTGTTTGGCATCGTGCATTTGAAATCCGAAGCGCATTGCAGGAGTTTACAGAGCTCGATCCTTATTACCCCATACTCAAAGAGTTGAGCACTGATATGAGCGTTCCAAAGTATGCGACTAATCTGGTGTATCTGACATCATCGCCGGATGCAAAACAAATAGAAGAGCGCATCGTTCGTTCAATTCTCTATAAGCAACCAAAACGAGCTGACATCTATTGGCTGATTCATCTTCAAGTCATGGATGAACCTTATCACTCTTCCTACAAAGTGAGCGTTTACGAACCGGATGATTTGATCAGAATTGATTTCAAATTGGGATTCCGCGTTCAGCCGAAAATTAATTTGTTGTTCAGGAAAGTAGTAGAAGAAATGGTTGCCAGAAAAGAAGTAAACATCACTAGTCGCTACTCTTCACTCGACAAACATAATATCGCTGGCGACTTCCGATTTGTAATCATGCAACGATTTTTATCTTTTGAAAACGAACTTTCTTTGCGGAATGAATTTGTTCTCAAGCTATACTTCATGCTGAAGAAATTCAGTTTGCCTGATGAGAAGGAATATGGTCTCGATTACAGTAATGTGAGTATTGAGAAATCTCCATTAATTATAAACAGACCAAAAAATGTGTCACTTATTCGTGAGGACTGAGTAGCAATTTCTGCTTCTACTGCAATTTGTCTTAACAACTTACGCTTTATTGGTCGTGCTTTCATTCAGCTTCCAGCACAACTGGTCCAACATCTTAATGCACCTTTTGAAGTCGAACCATCTTCACTATCCCGCTAAGCATCGAATCTTCGCGAGATAGCCCTCTTGTCGTTCGTAATTTTACTCCGTACCGGATCCAAAGAAATTTACATGCCGATTTTTTTCGGTGAAGATCAACAGGTGGATTGGATTGTATAGGGTAGAGTAAGTTAGGTTAACAATTCATCTGGGGGAGCAGGCGGGGGTCTGCTCCCCACTTTTTTACATGACACTTGGCCCTTGAACATTGATCATTGACACTTTACGAATAACTGCACCAGAAAAGTAAAGGGCCAATACTCAACGCTCAATGAACAACGCACAAGGCAAAGGGCAAAAGTTCACGCCATGAATCAGTCTTGCTGCAGAAGTTTAATCTGCCGCTTTCTCTCCTTCTCCTCTTCCCTCTTTATTTTCGCCTGCTTACGCTGCAAAGCTTTCTTCTCTTTCTTGCATTCGGTTTTGATCTTGCGCGCAATATCCGCGTTGTGACGGAATGACTCGTTTACACCTTTGAAGTACTTGCGAAAAAACTCACGTGTCGTAACGTAACGCCAACTTTCATTTTTCATTTCGTGTTGGAGTTGCCATTTCACTTTGTAGTGCATCAGACGGAACTTGCGGAGTGTACCTTTGTAATAACGCAAGTCCTTAATGCGCTCGCGGTTGTTGTGAATAATTGAATCATTGATGCTGATGATCTGCACTTTTGCAGAATCGAAACCCGCTTGCTCGTCAACACCACCAGCCGGCATTCGCGCGAGTTGTTTGTAGTTCGACATCGTCATGCGCAACATCATCTTTGCGAGATAAGCATCCTGCTTGTAAATGGTTGCGGCAGAATCCATGATCCATTTTCCCGGACGTGGCAAAATCCTGTTGAGGCTGTCAACTTCCCGTTGTGTGAGCAAATACTGATTCTTCCGCGTGAACACAACCGTATCGTAACACGTGTAGCCCAACGCGCGGAAGAAATTTACTTCACGCATATCATAAAACTCCAGTTGCAACCGACGCTTTTTCTGCCGCACAATCGTATCGTAGTAAACAACTTCCCAGGCAAAGTTGTAATATGAAGCGTTTAGCATGGAATCCTGCAGATTTGCAATTGAATCGTTCAGGCGTTCCGTTTTCGAAATCAACGTGTCGCGGGCAACAGTCATTTTGTCGTTGTCCACAAGCGGACGTTTTACTTTGAATTTCTTTTTCTGGACCCGCTTGCTATCCTTGCGAAGCTTTTTGTTTTCGCGCTTCAGCTTAACGATCTGTTTGGAAATCCGAAACCGCTCAGCTTTAATATTGTCAATGGACTTTTTGTGCTGACGAATACCCGGACGCGTTTCATTGGTTGTTTGTTCGCGCATCCTGCGGTTCCTCCGTTCGAAGAACTTTCCTTCCAGTTGCGCATCCTTCGCCGTCAGCTTGAAGTACTTGATCAAAGAATCGCTCATCACAATTGCCGAATCGTATAAAACAATCTGCTCTTCGATCGCATAATTGGTATCGGCCGCCATTTCAATTACAACTGCCAGACGTTCATACTGACCAAAACTTATGTCCTGGTGATTATGTGGATTTGTGCCCAGTGCTTGTTTGCCTTGAACGAAAATATGATCCTGTTGTTCGGCAGAAACAATTGCGTCGATGGAATCGTTTCCGTTCTCACAGGTTGAGCCTCCGGCGAGATGATTCATTGTTGCGTGCGGAGTTCTTTGGAATGAATCGATAGGCACAGAACAGTCGAGCAATTGCCATGCAGGAGTAGAAGGCAAATGATCGAGGATAAGTACTTCCGGCGGAGTGCAGTAATACTTCATGTTCGTTTTATGAATGAAACGATATTTGATACGATACGGAATTCGAAACACGCGATATAGAATCCTCCGTGTTGTTTGCTTGCGCTGCTTCACGTACCCGGCTCCCCAGGTTGCATCAATGAGCTTCCATTCACCATCGATCTGCACCACATTCCACGCGTGGTTGTCGAGATAAAGTGTATCGTTCGTTTCGTACCAGGGCGCATACGCATATCCGAAAACTGTTTCTGCAGGAATCCCGGCAACCGAACACATCGAATCAAACAAGATGCTAATACCCAAACAAACCGACTTTCGATGACGAAGAATCTGATTGGGATCGGTATAACTTCCCCGACCGGTTGAATAACCATACACATCGTAATCAATGTGCGTAGTCAACCACAAGTAAATGCTTTTTACTTTGAGAGAATCGCTGGTAACTCCGTCGGTGAGCGCGTGAGTAAGATCAACGTAATTGAATGTTTCTTTGATCGGAGCCTTACCCAATTTCTCGTTTGTACTCTGGGAAAAGAGCAAGTGCGGAAAAAGCAGTACGAGAATGAGAAAGTAAGAGTAGTTCACCGGGGTTATAACGACAAATTACGGATTAGTTACATCAGTTCGCAATTCGAAAATTCGAAGATTTGAAGAATCGAAAAAATGTTGCAGCGCTATATAACCAGACGTGAGGAGATTAAAAAAGAAGCCTCGCAACTTCCATATTGCGAGGCTTTATATTCGAATTTTCATCCCGATAACTATCGGGACAAATTCCTAATCTTCTTCTTGCAGGTTGTGATAAACCTCCTGCACGTCTTCGTTGTCTTCCAGCTTTTCCAGCATCTTGTTGAAGTCAACCAACTGTTCTGCGTTCAATGCAACGAAACTTTTCGGAAGACGAGTCAGCTTAGCTTCGATCACTTCAATCTTTTTTCCTTCGAGAAACTTCTGTAGTGCTCCGAAGTCAGGGAAGTCGCAATACACGAGCGCATCACCTTCATCGTTTGGCTCCAATGATTCGAGTCCGGCATCTATTCCTTCCAGTTCGAGATCGTCGAGATTTACATCTTTCGTGTTGATGCGGAATACACCTTTATGATCGAATAGGTAATCCGAAGATCCTGTCTTTCCTACTGCACCACCCGCGCGATCATAAATCACACGCAGATCTGCAATGGTACGTGTTGGATTATCTGTTGCCGTTTCAACAACTACAGTTACTCCACCAGGACCTTTTCCTTCGTAAGTTATTTCTTCAAAATTGCTTGCATCGGCTTTTCCGGCAGCTTTCTGAATTGCAGCATCTACCCGCTCCTTCGGCATGTTTACTGCTTTGGAGTTTTGTATCACCATCCGCAAACGCGCGTTCGTATTGGGATCAGGTCCGCCTGCCTTAACAGCAATTGCGATTTCCTTACCAACTTTAGTAAACTGCTTCGCCATTGTGGCGTAGCGTTTGAACATTTTGTGTTTACGTTTTTCGAATACGCGTCCCATGAGTGTGCTTGATTTAGAGTGGGGCAAAGATAAGAATTCGGGCAATAAAGAGGGGCGCGGAATGAGGGATGAGGGACGCGGAACGGGATGGCATCCTAAAGAAGAAGGGATTTTGCCATCAAACCTAGGGTCGATTCGAACTATAAAAGCTAAATTTCGGAAGCTGATTACGCTATATTTATTCGGAAAGCCAGGAAGACTCAACGATTAAAAGTTATGTGCAATGATTGTTTTGAAAGAGAATATAATTCATTTCCATCTGGAAAAGAATGGTTAGATTTTGACTTGGAGTTAACCAAGAAGTTAGGCTCGAACAAAATGAAGAATTTGGAATTTAAGCGTGATGGCAAAAGAGACAAAGATGATGGAGAATATATTTATGAATGCTCAACTTGTAAACAAAAATGGAAACTAAAAGACCCTGATTATTCATTCAGGGGATATTTTATTAAAGACAAAATGACATGAAAAATACCCTATAACAGCACCTACAAGAAATTGCCGGTTTCAAGCTCCGCAGACAGTCTTGTGGTAAAAGTAAGTTCAGTTCTCCGCATCAATATTTGTGCTGAAATACCCGCCTATCACCAATCTGCAAAACGCTAACCCCGACTTCCTGCACAATAGTAGATATACGTATCTTTTTCATATTTTTGTACGTATAATTTCCTATGGACGCAAAACTCACATTAAAGTTAAACGAGGATATCATCGAAAAAGCTAAGGTGTACGCTAAAGCGAAGAACACCAGCCTGTCAGACCTCGTTGAGAACTATCTGCACAAATTAACCCGTGCAAAAAAGAGTAAGAAAACAATAACTCCGCTCATTAAAAGTTTATCAGGCATTATTAGTCTTCCAAAAAATCAGGACGAAAAAAAGGACTACGCTGATTACTTAACTAAGAAATACAAGTAGGTGGAAAAAGTATTCGTCGATACGGACATCGTTCTCGATTTACTTAGCGGCAGGGAACCTCACTTTATCTATGCAGCTGAACTGTTTTCGCTCGCTGATGAAGAATGGGTTAAATTGTACGTTTCTTCTTTGACTTTCGCGAATGTACATTACATCTTATCGAAACAGCTTTCCGCAAGCCAGTCAAGAAAACAACTCTTAAAGTTCAAAACGCTCGTTCATGTTTGTGCAGTTAATGACAAGATCATTGAACTTTCCTTAGCATCCGATTTCCATGACTTCGAGGATGCCATTCAATATAATACTGCTATTGAAAATGGCGCGACGACTTTATTAACTAGAAATCTTAAAGATTTTAAAAAATCGGCTATCGCAGTACTTACAGCGCAACAATATCTGGAAACGCTTGAAGAGGAATAGCATTGAATAGAATCAGCCTACCAAACGGATTAGCAATTGTCTGGTTAACTATACGCCACCCTCACATGATAAATACTTCTCAGCTTCTTCTTGAAAATCTTCTTGATCGCGGTAATATCTTTCAGCGTAATATCTGAGTTATCGAACTGGTGCTGTTCTGCCTGGTGATCGATAATCTTCTCTACCAAGGCGTCAATCGTTTCGGAATCATAGGTTGGTAAGCTGCGTGAGGAAGCTTCAACTGCATCAGCCATCATAAGAACTGCAGTTTCTTTCGAATACGGAATCGGTCCGGGATAACGGAAGAGCTCTTCGTCGACGGTGTCTGCGGGATTGAGTTTCTTGAACATGGTCAGAAAATATCCCGTGTTCGTGGTGCCGTGGTGAGTACGGATGAAATCGATTACAATATCCGGAAGCTTGTGCGCTTTGGCTTTCTCAACGCCGCGAACAACGTGTTTGATGATGATGCTTGCGCTTTCTTCGAATGAGAGTTCATCGTGGGGATTCATTCCCGTTGCCTGATTCTCGATGAAGTAAATGGCCATGTCGGTTTTGCCGATGTCGTGATACATAGCGCCGGCACGAATGAGAAGATGGTTCCCTCCTACTCTGCGTATGGCTTCTTCAGCGAGATTAGCAACCTGCATGGAGTGCTGAAAAGTTCCGGGTGCTTTCTCGGCAAGGTCGCGCAGGAGCGGATGGTTTGTGTCTGCCAATTCCATGAGCGTAACATCAGAAACGAAACCGAATATTTTTTCGAAAAGGAAAATAAGCGGATACGCAAGCAGAACCAGCACGGCACTGATTGTGTAGTTTATAAAATCCTGAGAACGGAAGCTCATGATATCTCCTTCTGCCATGAACGACATGCTCGAATGTAACCCGAGATATACGGAGAGAATGATAATCACCGAGAAGAACAGTTGCGAACGATTACGCATGTTCACGATACTGAAGATTGCAGCAATTCCGCTCAGCACCTGAATGAACAGGAACGAATAACGATCGCCCGGCAATTTGATGCTGATGAGGATACATCCGATGATGTGAACGAACAATGCTAATCGTGTGTCGTAGAATGCGCGCATGATCACAGGCAGAATACAGAACGGCAGCATCGTCATAGCAAACGAAGACCAGTGTCCGGGAATGTATGACATTAATACCTGCAGCACGACCATCAACAAGATGAACAGCAATCGTGAATCGCTCGCCAATACATCGCGGCGAAACAGGCGAAGAAACTGAAACATGAGAAACAAGCAGAATCCGGTGAGGACTATTTGTCCGATGAGAACGAGGAAATTTCCAGCACGGCCATCACGCATCATTTCGTACGTTCCTTGCAGAGAAACGAGTTTGTGATAACGTTCAGTGTCTACAATTTCGCCCTTCTGAATGATGACTTCACCTTTCGCGACTGCACCTTGCGTCTGTGAAACATTCGACAAAGCCTGATCGAGATAATTCATGGTCATTGCCGAATCGTAAACGACGTTGGCTGAGAATCCAATAATTGCACGATCGCGAATTTGTTCCCGCAACGACGGATTCAAACGTGAATAGACAAACGAGTCTGCTTCTCCGGGCGTAAGAAAGTGACCCAGACTTTTTATCTCTGCTGTATTTCCACGTACGAGCCACACTTCATCATCCGCTCCGCGATTCGCAGCATTCTGTGTTGCACGAATTCCTTTCATGTAAGCCTGATCGACCAGCTCCAGAAATGTGATGCGATCATAGGATGAAAATGATTCCAGCTCGAACGCCATTCTCTGTTCAGATTCATCGACGAGCGAAGAATCGAAACGAAAATACGGAGTGAAACTGTTTGTGATTTCTTCCTTCTCCTGTTCGAGTTCTTCTGTCGATTTCTGAATGGCGTAGTCAACCGGAGCTTTCAGTGTTTCATACGGCCAGGGAGAATTTTTGACTTCCTCGAGATCATACTTGAATCCCGATTCGCGTGGACTGAACCAGACTATCACCAAGAGACTCACCACGAACAGAAACACCTTGTACATGAAGGAGTGGCGGTCGCGAAGGAAGGTGAGGAAACGGTTCATATTCGGAATCGCTCGAAATTACGAAAAACGATGTGCCGATATGCCGATATGCCAATTCAATTAGCTGATTTCCAATTTCTAATTAGCTGATGGCATACGTAGTGTTGAACTACTGCTTGACAAACCATTGAGTTGCACTACCTGAACGTGTCTAATCTGTAACTATGTATAGCGCAAGTAGATTATTCCGCAGATGTTTTCACCAGCTTTTGAACCTGAACTTTGCCTTCTGAGTCGTACAGGTGAACGAAGTAAATTCCATCGGGTTCAGAAGTGATATCAAGATTACGATCGTTTGCTTGTGATTTGACGAGACGACCTTCTGCGCTGTAGATCATGAGTTGGAATTGGGTTTGGTTGGTCAGCACTGTAAAATGACCATCAGATGGATTGGGTGCAAGCTGCAACCATGATCCAAGTGCTAACTCCTCCTGACCCGTGATGTAGCTGTATTTTACAGTTGCATAGTCATTACCGGTTCCGCCTCCATAACTATAACCAGTGATATAAATACTTCCAACTGAATCAACCAATACCACTCCCGCCCGATCCATTTGATTACCCAATCCGTTATAACGAATATTCCATTGCAAGGTCCCTGAAGGATCATACTTAATAGTGAAATAGTCGTGGTTACCGCCGCTAAGATTGGATGGACTGTTGCCAGCCACATAAATGTTTCCTTGCAGATCCAAACAAATTGCTCTGCCTACATCCAGAACATTTACGGTTAGATAAGTATAGTACCGAACCCATTGTTGAGTACCTGATGAATCGTATTTCATCGTTACACATGCGTGCATATTTGTTACATCTTCGGAACCTGTGGTATAAATATTCTCTGCGGAGTCGACTACCAGCGCATGGGGTGTTTCGAAATAATTATACGTGTTACTGGCACTCCATTTTCTCAACCACTTCTGATTACCATAAGTGTCGTATTTTATCGTAGTCCATGGATCAAAATTGTAATTACCTCCAATACCCACGACGTAAACAGTTCCACCCGGAGTAACCTTCATATCAGTTATATAGTCCCACGCGCCATTACCATTTGCGTTTCCGTGATAAAATTTAGCCCATTGTTGAACTCCATTTGAATTGTATTTCACAGTGGCAAAATCCATCGTCATATTCGTTTGGAATGCACTGCCGGCCACATATACATTGTATGCTGAATCAAGTGCAATCCGGATGGGAATATCGACAAGATTGGAAGCTCCATTGAATGCAGTAGTCCATATGATGTTTCCGTTGAAGTCATATTTGATAGTGAAAAAGTCTTCCTGAGTTCCTCCAACCGCATAACCAGTTACGTAAACGTAGCCTGAGTCATCTGTGGTAATCGCAGTTGCCTCATCATAGTTGACAGCCCGATCAAATTCCTCAATCCATTGCTGTACACCAGCGCGATTATACTTTATCGTCAGGTAATTATTCGTAGGAGTAAACCCGCCACCAAAACTTGTACCGGTCACATACACGTTTCCTGAATCATCAATAGCCATGGCATTTACAAAGTCATGCCAGTTACCCGCACCATTGAAGCGCTGCGTCCAGATCGGAACGCCGCTGTTCGAATATTTAATGGTGAGGTAATCCATGTAACCATTTGTTCCGGCACTTACTCCTGTAACGTACACATTCGAAGAATCGTCAAGCACCATTGCAACGGCAGTGTCGTTTCCGTTTTGGGTCCAGTTGTTATAACGAACTGCCCATTCCTGAGAAATCTGGGAACTTGCATTAGTGCAAATCAGATATGATACGACTAGTAGAATCCTGAACATCTGTAAGTGATTTCGTGAATGGTAAATTTATGAAAAGCTACGGGGCGATCTCTACCGTTCCTTCCTCGGAAACGACCGTTTCTTACATGTTCACGAATGTCAAGGAGAAACTAATTTCTATAGTTAATAATTGCTGAAAACTTAACACACTAACATCAACTAAATCAACCTTTTAGCCGAAATTATTTGCACGGACACAATAGAGAATCTGCCCACCGAAACCGCTATCTTTGTCCCCGATTTCTAAACTCAAAAATCCTCTTTATGAAAGAAGTATATATCGTTTCTGCTGTACGCACAGCAATGGGAAGCTTTGGTGGTGCATTGGCAGAAGTTCCGTCAACACAACTTGGTGCAACAGCAATTAAAGCTGCAGTTGAACGCGCTGGTATTAAACCAACCGATGTGCAGGATGTTTTTATGGGCTCTGTGTTGCAAGCGAATCTCGGACAAGCTCCTGCTCGTCAGGCGGCGAAGTTTGCAGGACTTCCTGATTCTGTGAATTGTACAACCGTGAATAAGGTTTGTGCTTCCGGAATGAAATCGGTGGTGATTGGTGCGCAACACATCATGCTTGGCGATAGCGAAGTGGTTGTTGCAGGTGGAATGGAAAATATGTCGGCTACTCCGTATTACGTGGAGAAAGGTCGTTACGGAATGAAATACGGACACGGTCAGTTGCTCGACGGAATTGTGAAAGACGGATTGACTGACGTGTACAACAATAACGCGATGGGATGTTCTGCAGATCTCTGCGCCACTGAACACAAAGTGACTCGTGAAGAACAGGATGCGTATGCGATTCAGTCGTACAAGCGTTCTGCGGAAGCATGGGCAGCAGGAAAATTCAAAGACGAAGTTGTTCCTGTAACTGTTAAAACACGTAAAGGTGAAATTCAGGTGACGGAAGATGAAGAATACAAAAACGTTTTCTTCGACAAGATTCCCGGATTGAAACCTGTATTCACCAAAGAAGGAACAGTAACTGCTGCGAACGCTTCAACAATCAACGACGGTGCTGCGGCACTTGTATTGATGAGCAAAGAGAAAATGACGGCACTGGGATTGAAACCAATTGCACGTATTCTTTCTTATGCAGATGCAGAACAGGCTCCTGATAAATTTACAACAGCACCTGCAATCGCAGTTCCGAAAGCCGTTGAGAAAGCCGGATTGAAAATGAGCGACATCAACTTCTTCGAATTGAATGAAGCATTTGCGGTTGTTGCATTGGCAAACATGAAACTGATGAATATCGACGCGGCGAAGATCAACGTGAATGGCGGTGCAGTTGCACTTGGTCATCCGCTTGGTGCTTCCGGTGCACGAATCATTGTTACACTCCTCCACGTATTGAAGCAGAATGGCGCGAAGTACGGTGCAGCAGGAATTTGTAATGGTGGTGGCGGTGCGAGCGCGATTGTTGTTGAGAATCTGCAATAGGAAATTGGAACGCGGATCTTGATGACCGTTGGTTGCTAGTTCAAATATGGATGTGCATTCTTAATCATCAGAATTAGGTATTGGATTTTATGAGATAGGGTTATAGGGTTTATCTCATTAGATCCAAAACCGAGACGAACATGTTTACCGAGGTGATCCTGTTGAAAGACTAACAAGTTTCGCATATAATAATCCGCGTTCCTTTTTCATGCAGTACGGTGTTTGCCATCTCGCAATAGTGCCCTGCCGACGCGATCCTTCGGATCAATCGGAGATGGTGACTCAGCTCCTGTTCGGTGATGCATTCGAAATACTCGAGGAGAAAGATTCATGGCACCGCATTCGTCTGGAATGGGATCACTACGAGTGCTGGATAGACCGCAAGCAGTACATTCCGGTTTCCAAGGCTACGTATGAGAATCTTCGCGATAATCCTGCACCGGTTGCTACCGATTTAATTTCGCTCATCACCGATCTGAAATCAGGAAGTACTTTTCCGATTGTTGCCGGAAGCTCTTTGCCGTTCTGGTATGATGGTGACCTTTCGACAGGGCTCAGGACAAGTATAAGAATCGAAGATCACCAGTTCAAATTCGAAGGAAGTGTGCGCGTGTTCGATCAGCAAGCCAAACGTGAATCACTTGTTGAAACGGCCTATGCATATCTGAACGCACCATACGTTTGGGGCGGACGATCTCCTTTTGGAATTGATTGTTCCGGACTCGTGCAAATCATTCTTAAGCAAAACGGATTGCGCATTAAACGCGACGCATGGCAGCAAGTTGAAATCGGCGATGCATATTCTTTCGTAGAGGAAGCTCAACCTGGAGATTTAGCGTTCTTCGATAATGAAGAAGGAAAAATTACGCACGTTGGAATTGTGTGCGGGCAGAACAGAATCATACATGCATCCGGAAAAGTAAGATTGGATCATTACGATCACTATGGCATTTTCACACCGGAGCGAGGCGGTTATACACACAACCTGAGAATTATCAAGAATATATTTAGTTAGTTAAATATTATATTTACCTTTGTCGTAATAATATATATGAAATGAATATAAGAGATAAAAGAAAGATGGTTACGCAATTGATTGAGAAACTGGACGAGAAGCGCCTTGACGCACTTATTACTTTGTTGAAAGATCCACAGGATGAACTGATAGTCAGCGAAAGTGATTGGGAATACGCCAATTACAGGCGCAAACTTTACGAGGAAGGAAACGCTGAGACTACTCCTGCAGACAATGTGATTAAGAATCTCAAAAAGTCGCTGGGCAAGCGCAAATAGTAATGTTTCTTGTTGTAGTTGATCGGGTTGCAGAATTGCAGCTCGAGTTGATCATGCATTATTATGAAGATCAACAAATCGGTTTGGGGCACAAATGCATTGAAGAAATGAATAGGTCATTCGTGCTCCTTAGTAAATTTTCACATGCTCGTCCGGAGGAAAAGCACGGACTAAGACTTTTGCAATTGGATACTTTCGCCGCAAGTGTAGCTTATCGCATCTACAACACGCTGGTTGTTGTGCATTTCATATTCGATTCGAGAAGCGACTTCCGCAAGCAAATTGGATTGGAATAACTCGAGCCCTTAACGCATTTCGTACTTCCACGTCGTTACACTCTTCTGTCCCATTCCAATGACCACACACGAAACCGGAAGCCCTTGCTCATTGTAAACAGTAGTAAATGTTTGGCTGACTTCCTGGTACGATGTTCGTCTGTATGAACTCCAATATCCATTTGCATCGAACGTCCATTTTTCTGTCTCGAATTCTACATAGTCCGCTTCATTTGCGGAATACTCCTCTTTCACAAGATTTCCTGCTGCATCATAACTATATGTCCATGTGCTACTCTTTGTTCCATTGGAGTAGGTTGATATGGTCTGCGCTAATTTCCCCTGTGAATTGTACGTGTTTCGGGTCGTATCAACAGAGCTCTGAATACCTTCCGTGTATTGCTTACTGATAGTCATTATTTCCTGGTTCTTCTCGTTGTATACATAGTCGATTGAAGAAATCTTCACTTCTTTACCACCTTTGCTGTTCTTCCTAAATTCAGCAAACGTTTTCTTTTGCCCCTTCTTATTAAAAGTCACCTTCTGCGTTGTTCTTGAGTTCCCGCTCTCACTGGAATGCTGAGTAATGTGACCCTTGCTATCGTAGGTCCACTTGTCAACTAATATGGTTCCATCATCCGCATACTGTGTGCGCAGAACCACGTTCCCTTTGTCATCGCGTTTCTCAACCGTACTGTCGTTTTGTGCGCCAATAAAATGGCTGATAACAGTTCGGCCTTTATCACGAAATGTTTTTTCATGAACGTATGGGTCTCCCGATTCGCTTTTGCTTTCGTAACGGATACATTCTCCGGTCGAATCAAATTCAAACCTTTCTGTATTGCTATCGATGCGCGTAGTGTCGAGTTCCCCAAATTCATACGAAACAGTTACACGTTCCAAGGATTTCACACTGTCTGGAAATTCATTGAGGTTCAAAATGCTTTTATTGACATACTGCGCAGACATTGCAAGCGGCAGAAACAAAATGAGAATGAAGGTCTTCATAGGCGTGAATGTAGATGGTTTCATTCAAACGATGCACGATTCATTCCACAATGACCGGGATTCCTACGAAGAAAGTAGTAAGAGTTCGTTGTTGTACGTAGTACTACCTAGGATTGATCAACGATATTCATAAATCCACTCATAGAAAAACGTTGTAGCAGCTGTCTCGTACAAACATTGAACCGGCAAACCAAATTCATTGTATTGGGTCGACCAGCGATTTGTGAATCCGTAACTGGTTTCTACTTCAATGTAAACTGAATAATAACCGAGCGAATCATATTTCATGTTCTTATTCCCCGATCGTTTCTCCGGATCAATTCTGATGGATGTTTCCCAATGCTCACCTACGATACGACCACGTTCATCATACGAGTAAGTTGTAATTCTCGTCCAACCACTGTTCTCTCTGATTTCCGTTTTGCTCGTCATGCTCTGCGCCTCATCAAACGTACATGCTACTGTGTCACGAACACGTACTTGCTCATTTGCTCCGTAATAAAATGCGTACATCTTCGACGCCTCACGACCGCTGTATTCATACTTTTCTTCGTAATCGAGTTGTAGTTTCTTTTCGGTAACTGATCCCGAAGAACGTTTCAGGTTGAGCACGCGACCAAGCTGATCATAAGTGTAAGTCTCTTCTGTCTTGTTCTCCACAAACGTGAATGTCTTTTTGATCACGCGCTTATTCTGGTCGTATTCGAATTCGGTGAGTTGAGCATCGCGTTGCGCAGGTTCAGCGAGGAAGCTTTTAATTGTTCCGTCTTTGTTGAACACCGTAGTGCCTTTTGATGGTTCAAAGTCGTTGGCACGGGAAATGACACGGGTTCTGGTTTTTGCATCGTACTTTACAGAGTCGTACGAAGCATCTCCATCGCTGAAGGTTTCTATTCTTACATTCCACCGTCCGAGTGAATCACATTCGAAGTAACGGGAACTTTGTGGTTGACGATTTTCAGATTCATCGGAATGCAGATAGCAGTTCTGCGTCGCCTTCTTCACATTCGGTGCAAAGGAATCGCGATTGAGAATATTCAGTATGTCGCCTTGAGCAAACGTATCGGTCGCAAGAAATAGAAGTAGAATGCCAATGAAATTTCTCATTTGATCATATCGTTGTGCAGCAATTCGCCAGTAGTGGCATTTAGCACAAAGAATGCCATACCTCCGCTTCCAGCCCAATTCTCCTTGCGATAGGTAACAACAATCCGATTCGTTTTTCTCAGCCAAATAACGTAACGGATGTAATCCGCCATGCCTTTCATCGGATGAGCTTCCATACCAATGCCCGATCTGTAAAGTTGAACAGTAAAACGTTCCTGATCGCCCGCTTTGGTTTTGTTGAAGACCAATCCAAATTTGGGAAGTTTCTTCGGTACACTCGTATCGCTATCCTTCTGATCTAATTCAGTAATGGGTATCTCACAATTTGTCTCGAGATACGCAAACTCCGGTGCAGGCTCGACGTAATCGTCGTCCATGTACCGCTCGTCATCATAGTCCGAATCTTCTTTGGCAGCTGCTGGCTTCAATTTGCGATTGAGTTGTGCCGACATGTGCTCAATGCATCGCTCTGCAAACGGACTTTTTATACTGAAGTCATTTCCTGTCTGCTGAAGTCCGTTGATAACAGTATAATTGTTCAGATCGATCACAGCGTGACGCCAGATATCAAACGATTCGCCTTCATCGGGCATTACGCGAATAGCGCCAAAGACGTGCAGAAGATCACCGTATTGTTCATCGCGACAAAATACTTCGATGTACGTGATGTTGCGGGTGAAGAGCTTTGAGAAGAAGGACATTCAGCTAAGATATTGAATACTCCGATAAATGATTTCCTTAGTCATGGAATGTATATGTCCAGATGTATATTGTACTGTCACCTTCGCAAGATGTCAGACAGCGGCTAGGTAAGCCCGACGTATTATACTCTACCGCGTAAGTGGTGAGATCGTTATTGTACTTGTTCCGGTAGTGAGTAGAAGATAAATAGCCGCGTTCATCATAGGTGTAAGCCGTTTCATTCCAGAATTCAGTTGCATGTGGTTTGTTGGAAGAATAAACATCCTTCACCAACTGGCCTTTTTCATTATACTCGCACCGCTCGTAAAAGTATACCAATCCATGATAGTCGGTCCATTTACGCTCCTTCATTCTTCCCTTTGCATCGTAGGTAAACCAGGTTGTGCTGACCACATCATAAATGTCCTTGCCATACAATACCCAATACGTAGACATTTCAGGTAGCCCGTGTTCGTTGAATTCAAACTCAACACGGGAATCAATTGTTCCATCCTTTGCATAATACCTGTACTCAATTTGCTTCTCCAACACTCCAACAGATGAATACATGAACTCAGTTTCCCTGTGACCAGCTGACCAGCTTGAAATCCTTATCAACTTTCCCTTGTCATCGTAGTATTCAATGTCATCGATGTCAGTAGAATCTTCAGCATCACGCGCTGTTTTCATGCGTCCATCCTCGCTGAAAACGTACTCGTATCCATAGTACATACTACCGGTTGATGAATAGTTAAGCACGTGCGTAAGGCGACTGGCAGTGTCGAATCTGAATTCCTTACTCCCCAACTCACGGCCACAGACTTCTTTCCCACCTTCTGACAGCGCATCAAATCTTGTTATTGTTACAGTTGAAGTTGAGTCAGGAAAATCAATCCTCTCCATTGGTGTTTTTACACTCAACTCGTACTGCGCACTTAAAGGCAGTGTAAACAACAAACCCATCCATGTCCTGATCATAAGTCAATAAATCTACGTTATTCAGGAGCATATCAGTCTTTGTGCCGGATTTCGGTACAGGAGCTTCACTTTAGTAGTAAATCCACCTTGAGGTCATTAGTATCACTTCGTCGCGACCCGATTGAATTGCTGAAAATTGTTTGAAGATTCCGCGTCGATCCCTTTTCTGTTCACTTTCGCCAAAATAGATTCCAGCACGGGCAACATCCCATTCAGATTTTTGGTCTTGATGAGAAAATTCCAAACGGGTTCAAACTTCTTCCATCCACCGGCATAGAAGAAATGTTTGAGTTTGTGTTTCACCGTTTCGTGATTCATGCTTGCCTTAACGATATTTTGCCAGCTGTAAAACTCACGATAGGCCCAGTCATAACCTTCCTTGAGTTGATCTGCTGTAAGGCGAGTCGTTTGGTAAACAACATTGCGAGTATCATACAAATCCCAGTTTCGTGTGAGAATTCTTCCTTGCGATTCCATGCTCTTGAACAGATTCGTTCCTGGATACGGTGTTAGAATGTGATAGGTGGAAGTGGTGATGGAATTCTTCACACCCCATTCTACTGTACGCTTGAAAACATCGTGATCATCTTCATCAAGGCCAAAAACAAAACTGCCGTTAATCATTACGCCGAGCGAATGTAATCTGTTTACAGCTTTGATGTAATCCTTCTCCAGATTCTGCTTCTTGTTACTTTGTTTCAGGTTGGCCGGGGAAAATGTTTCGAAGCCAACGAACAAGCTTCGTAATCCTGCTTTGGCAGCTTTCTCTATCAGATCGCCACGAAGTATAGAATCGATCGTGGCCGCACCCTGAAATACGCGGTTCATTCCAATCATTCCCTCGAACAAACCCTCAGCAAATTTTGCATTGCCGAGTAAATGATCATCGAGAAAGTACAAATGACTCCCCGGCAAGCGATCAATTTCCGCCAACGCATCATCCACCCGTTGCGTATAGAAGGTCTTTCCTCCCTCGAAGAAAGCATCCTTGTAACAAAAGTCGCAATGATGCGGACAACCGCGGGTTACGACTATTGAATTCGGAACGAGGTACCTGTTTCGTTTGATCAAATCGCGACGGATCGGTGGAATGTTTCCGAGTGTTCTCACTGAAGAGAAATATCTCTTCTTCGGCCGCTTGTTTTTGAAGTCGCGAAGAAATTCAGGAAATGTTTCTTCACCCGGTCCAAGAAAGATGGTGTCGGCATGTGGTGCAGCCTCTTCGGGAAGTGAAGTAACATGCAATCCGCCGAGCAACACATAAGCTCCCCGACTTCGATAGTGATCTGCAATTTGATAAGCACGATATGCATTTGTAATGTAGACCTGAATAATCACTAAATCGGGAGTGTCTTCAAGATTCAATCGTTCTACATGCTGATCCTGCAAATCAATCTCGTCATCAGGATCTAAATACGCAGCCAGTGTTGCTAATCCCAAAGGAGGAAAAAGTGAATACTTGATCGGTCTCCAGAATGGACTCTCCGCTTCTGCGAGTGCAGGTAATATCATCTTTACTTTCATAATCGCCTCCTATGATTTACTTCTGTACATTCTCATGGCGTATACTACTACTCCCCCCCACAACATCACCTGCCCGCACCAATACATCAGCCAGTTGAAATTATGGGGGACATAATCTTTTGCCTCACTGAATAAATCTTTCTCACTCGAAAGCGTAAAAACAGAACGACCTTCTCCGTGCCCTTGCACATACATGAAGTAATCCCACATAAATGAAGCGAGAATTGCCGCACAGCCGAAAAGCAAAATAGTTTTCTCAACGCGATTCAAAGTGGCAGCGAGATTTTTCGACTGACCGTACAGCGTAACGCACATGAGCATGATCATCGTGATAGAAACAAGTACAGGACACAACACAGGTCCAACCCATGGAACGGGAATCAGAAACAGAATGTCCCATGTGAACAGATTGTCTGGCCAACCTAGCAATACGTACAAAAACACGTAGTAGAAAATATCCCAGATCGCGAAGCAATACAGGAAATAAACAAATCGCTGCATTCTGTTTCTTCCTGCCATGATTCCCGCACCGAGAAGCATCACGATCGTTGCCATCTCTCTCCAGAATTCTGTAATGGCAATATCCGGTGTGATCGCAACAAGCGGAAATCCAAATCCATTCGGGTAGTAAAGCTTACGCAGATATACCACGACCGACGTTTCGAGATAGCCCATTGCTATACTGAAAAACGTGAGCCAGAAAAGTGTGCGAATCACTTCCGTGTACCGTGCAGGTGAAAGGGTTATTGTCCTGTCCATTCGTCTGAGTATTTGATTTGGAGATTGGGATTGAGAATATTAAGTCGTTCTATCCATTCCGGCGAGATGTAGTAAACATGCAGAACACGTAATTGTGGCATTAGCGTGATCGGTCCGAAGTCGCTAACTCCAGTCCCACCTAAATGGAGACTCGTGAGATTCTTACACAACTGAATTCCTCCTATCGAGGTAAGCTCCTTGTTGTTGGAAAGATTGAGTGACTGAAGATGCTCGTACTTCCCGATTTCACCCATCTGAGTAATTTCATTTCCTGAGACATCGAGTGTGTGAATGTCAGCGTAGCACGGATGATAATACAGTCCGGTGATTCCACAATTTGATGCGTAGACAGTCGAATCTTCCGACAGTGATTTCATCCCGCTCAACTCATTGTATACGCTTGTTGATGCAAGGTGATACGATGGCCATTTTCCAGAATCATGCGTGCTCCTATAGTTGGAAAGGAATTCGAACGTCTTCGATTGAAGTCCGCTGTGTTCCTGTTTCGACAGGCTGGATAGACTTTCCCTCCCCGAACTCCAGTTTGTTGTATATCCTTGTTCGTATTTATCAATATGATACTTGTGCTGTTCCGGAAGTGACAGATACGACAATGAGTTTGCGTACATCATATCTAAACGGTGCTGCAGTCCGGAGTTGTAGTTGAATATTACCTTGTCCCAGTTTATTGGTGCTGAGACAACGAGCACTGCAAAACATGCCCAGCCAAACTGACGAATGACGAACATATTCGTTTTCTGTTTATGCAATTTCCAGATCATGAATGCCAATCCTGCGAAGGCCAGCAACAGCCAAACGTCAACGCCAATTCGTTTGTACGTCAATCCGTAAACAAAAACGTAACTGTGGTTTCGGTAAATGCTCATCGCTACCATGAACATGTTTTGAGCGACCCAAAGAAAGGCGAGCCAACGCAAGTGCTTGTATGATTTTCCTTTCTCGTGAAAATTGCGAAACAAAAAAACTATGATGAGGGATGCGAGAATGATGGAGAACATCAACATACCAACTCCCTGGTGCACGTACTGCGAATAGGTTACGTCTTTGGGCAGAATACTTTCTCCACCAGCGACGAAAACAATGTCCAGGATATTTACAATCAGCAAGAGTCCGTTCAGCATTCCTAACAATACAAGTCCAGTGAAGTACTCGCTATCAATGCTCATGATGCGGTCGAGCAGCGTTGTACGTTCACGTGGAGTAAGATCCTTCGGTAGCCGACTATCCCATTCGGAAATCACGGCAAACTTCTGCTGACGGAAAAATCCGAAATGCAGCACGACACCCAGAATCATGAACGCGCACCAAGCTATTGAAACAAAACTGAGATCAATTTTGTCGGTAAACGATTCGAAGAGCAGGCTGGATTCGCGATACATCATGAAGAAGATCAGACCTATCACGAGCACAACGACAACTATCAGTGTGCGTTTCAACGTGCGGTGATTTCCACTACGGTTCCCTCCCATCCTGTTGAATCGTTCAATGGCCGCAACAATCATAAATCCGATTGCAGTCACTCCATTCAGCCACGAAAGAAATAGCGTTGTGAAAAACGAATTTTGCTTGTGCATGACAAACGCTGCTGTAACCGAAAGTGAAATCACATTCGCAATTACTGAAAGCGGATTCCCGTAACAGGCTACAGAGAAGGAAGTGATTACGGAGGCACATGCAGTAATTATCCACGCGCGATTTTTCAGGACAGTTTGGTCGCGGAGAATCAATGCGCCGATGAGCACAAGATTCATGATTAGAAAATTCACGCCCGGCACCTGTTCCCAAAAGAGATACGAGTATGCGGCGAGGCTTGCGAGGTAAATCCAGTCGGTTTTTTTCATTGTGTGTTAGAGTGTATGATGGGTGTTGTTAAATTCCTGATGTTGTAATTTTTCGAGTTGAGAAATCCAGCGGAGCGCAATCAGAAGCGGAATGGCACCAAAGAATCCGAATGAGCAATCGATAAGTGTCCAGAAAAGTGGAATGCCGCGTATACTGCAAACGGCGAATGCGAGAACGAAAACACCTGCACATGCAAGCAGGCCAATTCTCAACACCCAGGCGTTGCGCACCGGATCGCGATAAGCCCCGACAAAGAATAACGCGATCACGATGTGCGCATACGCCAGCCAATCGTATCCGTAGATCAAAAACGGATACTTAGAGGCGGTTGAATTCACAGCCTCAGCAACTGTGATCAACCAGGGTTGCATGAAATCAGGAAGCATATTGAGATGCAACAGCAGGAAGTTGAGTTCGGTCTGCACTGGAAACGCAGTAAGTCCGCTGAGGATTAAGAGCGTCATGAATCCTACAATGAGAATGCGGATTCTGCGTGTGAGATGCTTACTGGTTGTTGGCATGGTCATTTTCTTCCTTAGTTAAAATTCGTTTGTGTAAACGCTGAATTCTGTACATCACCAATGCAACAACCGGAGCACCGTATCCGAAAACCATAAACGCTTCAAACGTGTGATCGATAATTCCCAGAACTATTGTACACATGAGATAACTCCAATAGATACCAATGGAAGCTTTTGAATATCGTCCCGTTATTGCACTTACCGTGTACATCAACGCGAAAAGAAAAAATACGATCGCAAACATGAAGCTGAGCACGAATAATCCGATCAGTATGTCTTGTGTTGGTGATGTATCCCACATGTGTTCCATATCCAAAGTACTTTGTACTACAAAGTTTTAAGTCAAATTTTTTTACTTCTTAATTCTTCCTTTCAAAAGATTCTCCAACACGTTGAGGTGTTCGTTGAATGCTTTCTTTCCGGAGCTCGTCACGGCATACGAAGTATTAGGTTTCTTGTTTACGAATTGCTTAATCACTGCGACGTATCCCTCCTTCTCCAATGCCGATAAATGACTCGCCAGGTTGCCGTCTGTTACGTCAAGCAGCTCTTTCAATCGCGTAAACTCCACACTTTCGTTCACCATAAGGATAGACATAACACCCAATCTTATTCGGTTCTCAAAAACTTTATTGAATTTCGAAAAGTAGTCCTGCCCCATTCTACTATGCTTCCTTGTTTTTCTCGTATTTCACGTAAAGAACTATTCCGTAAACAATGTGCATTACCCCAAATCCGATTGACCAGATCACCAGACTGTACTCATAGAATATTGCCGCGATGAAAGACAAAATGATCTGGATTACACCGAGGTAGCGAATATCGTTGATGGTATACTTGCTTGCGTTGATCAAAGCCGTACCGTAAAACGCCAAAGTAATCGCTGGGACAAGTCCGATTATTCCGTGAGCAAGCAACACCATTGCAAATCCCCCACCGGTCACCAATGGAATAAGCAGGTTGATCGTCATTCTCTTTGCGGTATCGTCCCACATTGGCAAACCCAGCTTCTTTGCTTTGCGACGTGTGAAATACCATGCACCGACCAATGCGCCTCCTAACGTCAGAGCGGCAATCATGAAGATGTCACGGATCAGGCCAAACGTTGGAGTTGGAGTTACATATTCTCCCCGACCTGTCGCAACGAGAATTTCCGATACAGTAAAAGGCAAATGCAGGAAGAAATCGCCCAACAAGAAATAGACGAGTGTAACTCCAATCAAACCCACAACTCCTGCAGCCACACCCGACAATCCACTCATTGATATGAAGCGTGATGACTTGTTCATCAAATCGCGCATCTCAGTAAGTGCGCTCAGTTGTTCTTCTTGTTCGGTCATGTCGGGTCGGACTTTGTAGGACAAAGTAACAACTATTTTCTTTATACGCACAAGATGCTTTGGCTTTTTTTAACCAGATCTACTCTTTCTTCACCACGGAGGCACGGCGATCACGGCTTATATTTTAGATGGATCTAGAAGTAAAAAGCGAAAGGAGCCCAAAAACTGAGCTCCTTTCCAAACAATAATATCTTTTCGCCGTGCTCGCCGTGCCTCCGTGGTAAAGCGCGCCGCAGGCGACCAGAACGCTTATTCCTTCACAAACTTCATCGCATACCCCTGCTCTCCTTCAATCATGAGCGAGTAGAATCCTGATGCGAAGTTGCTCATGTCAATCATGAACATATTCGCTCCCGCTGGAACCTGCATGGTATACACAACCTGTCCGATGCTGTTCACCACCGTTACGTTTGCTGATTGCGTACGTACCGGAGAATTCACCTGAATGTGATTCTGCTGAGAGTTGAAGAACGCGCTCCACTCGTTGTGCATTTCAGGAACACCGGAACAACCTACACCAATGTTTGTGTAGTTGATCGTGTCTGTTCCACATGTGTTTGTAACGATGAGCTGAGCGGTGAATGTCCCTACCGAGTTGTAAGTAATCACCGGAGCAGATGAAGTCGATGTGCTCGGCGTTCCTCCCGGAAAATTCCACGAGAACGACGTTGCGTCTGTAGAGTTTGATCCGTCAAACGTAATTGTTCCATTTACGCAGATGAAAGTATCACTCATAACCAGGCTCGCTACCGGTGTTGTGATAACTGTGATCGGAACTACTGAATTCGCTGAACAACCATTCGCTCCGGTACCCTGAACGTTATACGTAATTGAAGTCGTCGGCGTGGCCGTTGGTGTGGCAGACGTTGTCGAACTTAAGAACGTAGATGGCGACCATAAATACGAACTCGCACCGGATGCTGTTAAATTGATTTGCGTACCGGTACATACGGTGTTCGCTGGCGTAACCGACACATTCACGGTAGGATTTGCATTAACCGTAATATTCACGAACGCAGAATCGAACATGCTGCAACCTCCGCCTACAACATACAACACCGCCTGATAGGTTCCTGGCGTGTTATAGGTCACTGTTGGATTTAATGCATTCGACAATCCCGGATTTGATCCCGGGAACCACCACAGAAGCGTGTCTTCGTAAGTAGATCCTGTTGCATCGAATGTGATCTGATCTCCCTGACAAATCGTAGTTGAAGTCTGTGTGAATGTTGCAACTGTATTTGCACTGGTGAGGAAAGGATGCATCACCAACGATGCTGCTAAGTTCCATGAGCCCGCGGTTGTGTACTGATACCACGTTCCGTTCGATTGCTTTTCCCAGATCGGAATTGGTGCTGTTGTTTGTCCGTTCGAGTTACTCACGATTGAAAGTGTATCATGTACACTCGGTGAAGCCTGCCACTGAAGGTTGGAAACGTCAACACTACAGAAGAAACGTTTTGATGCCGGAAGCGTAACCGGATTATTCACGAATGAATATTCGGTATAATAACCACCTGCTTCATCGGCCATAATTTGCCCCATAGTTGCATTGACGGTTCCAAGAAGTGCACCCGGTGTTCCGCTTGTTCCGTCATAAATTTTCATTGCAACAATCTTCGCCGGGTTCGCTGAATACGCACGTCCGTAAGCAACATAAACACTTACCAGCGTGTTATAAGGGCTTGAAGATGCATCGTAGTACATTGCCTTCTCATCATCCAGATAAACATTCATACCGTTAATCCAGCCATCAATACCAACTGTAGCTCCAGCGTAATAATTCACAAGTGTCCATCCTGCAGGAATTGGATAGTTGATAATCTCGCAACCACTTGCTGCAGTCACCGTAATGTAGTTTGTGTTCGTCTGGACATCACTTCCGTTTCCATTGCTCACAGTAAGCGACACGTTGTAAGTTCCCGGCGTGTTGTAAACGATTGCAGGAGGAAATTGTCCGTTGTGTGTTGCCGGTGTTCCGCCAGGGAAT
This sequence comes from Flavobacteriales bacterium, assembly GCA_040377305.1. GTDB lineage: Bacteria > Bacteroidota > Bacteroidia > Palsa-965 > Palsa-965. The sequence continues at coordinate 38,269 of JBEIPA010000020.1, forward strand.
GACCAGCTCCATGTTGTTGGATTGTAAACCGAAAGATCAGTGAACTGAACGTTACCTCCTGCTGTTACTGTGGTCACGTTGGCTGTGAACAAAGCATTTGGTGCCCAGTTCATCGTTGCGCTGATACACTGCATTGCAGAATTCGCATTGATTCGTCCGGAACCAAGTTGTCCCGGATAACCAGGATTCTGAGTTGCAATGCTCGTAGCAGTTGAAGTCAAACACTGACGGATATCTGCAGGAGTCAATGATGGATTTAACGACAACATCAATCCGCAAAGTCCCGCAACAATTGGTGACGCCATAGACGTTCCTGAATTGTTTGCGTATGTGTTTCCTACATAAGTTGCGTAGATGTTATTTCCGGGAGCTGAGATATCAACCCACGTTCCGTAATTGGAGAAGCTCGCTTTTGTATCGTTACTGTTTGTAGCGGCAACTGCAATTACGTTTGTGTATCCCGCAGGATAAAACATCGTGCTGGAGTTGTTGTTACCTGCTGCTGCAACTAGAACACATCCAGAGTTGTACGCCCAGTTGATGATATTCTGCGCCGTTGTAGAAGAACCAGTTCCGCCCCACGACATGTTGATTACATCAGCTCCCGCTGAAACTGCATAAACAATTCCATCGTAACCGTTCGTGATTGAACTTGACGATGTAGTTGCTTTTACGGCCATGATCTTCGTACTGAAACCAATTCCGGCAACACCTGTTCCGTTGTTAGTCGCTGGACTTGCACAACCGGTTACGTGAGTTCCGTGTGCAAACGCGTTGCTCGGTGGATTCGGGTTGTTGTCGTTGCTACCAACGTCGTAACCATTGATATCGTCCATGTATCCGTTACCGTCGTCATCGATGTTGTTGTTTGCGATCTCACCCGGATTCACCCAGAGGTTCGGAGAAATGTCGCTGTGCGTACGCTCAACTGCATCGTCTACAATCGCAATTTTGATTGTAGAACCAGTTGAGAAATAGTTCCACGCTCCGGCAGCATTGATCACGCTCAAATGCCACTGAGAAGAAAAGCTCGGATCGTTTGGTGTAAGACATGTGCGATCAACAGGTACTTGTTCAGCATAATCGATCTTGCCCGTTGCTTTCATCTCGTTGATGATTGCAGTTACGTTTGCGTAGTCGCTGAACTCCAGCAAATACGTGCGTAACAATTCAGGAGAAGTTTTCGCCGCATAAAACGGACGAGAGAGGTTCGTAACCTGGTGGTTCTTTGCAATTGCATCCAGAAATGGAAGTGTGGCGATCGGAAGCTTGGTCGGATCTTCATTCAAAGATGCGTTGGCTCTGTAATCACTTTTAATGCGGAACCAGATTTTTCCGTCCTGGTATTCTGGTGCTTGTGCAAATGAAGTCAATGCGAAACACATCGCAACGATAGCTAGTAGCAGTTTTCTCATAGGTGTGTATGGTTTTGTAGGAAAGTGTAATTTCCGAAATCTCCTCGTAATTACCAAGTTTTGGACGCCTGCGGCGCTTACCACGGCGAAACGGGGAAACGGCGCGTTTTTCATTGCGCTAAACCCAACCGGCGGACACGGTGCAAGATAATCAGTGGGCCTTTTTACCGCCAAGTCGCCAAAACGCCAAGGGTATTCGTTGTAATTCACACTTGGGTAGTGATTAACAACACAAGAAGTTAAGTTCCAATTACCATTGATCTTCACAAGACTTTCCTGGCGTATTGGTGGTTAAATTATTTGGGTCCCCTTCTCCGTGACTTCCGGTTAGGTTTAGATCAACGCACACAAAGTTTCGCCGTAACTCCGAGTCGCCGTGGTAAGCGTCGCAGACAACCAAAGAATTATATTAGGTCTTATCTTAGTTGAAATTATCCATTTATGAATCCAAAAGTTGATTGGTACTTTGTCAAGAACAAACAGTGGTCCGAAGAACTCGACCGTTTACGTGCGATCTGTCTCAGTTCTAAACTTACCGAAGAGCTGAAATGGGGTTGTCCTGCATACACGCTCGACGGTACAAACGTTGTGTTGATTCATTGTTTCAAAGAATACTGTGCGCTGTTATTCTTCAAAGGATCTTTGATGAACGATCCGGATGGAATTCTCATTCAGCAAACGAAAAATGTGCAGGTCGCGCGACAACTGCGTTTCACTAGTGCAGCCGAAATTTCGAAGATGAAAACAATCATCAAAGGTTACATTCAGGAAGCGATCCGTGTGGAGAAGTCGGGAGAGAAAGTCGTTCTCAAAAAGACGAAGGAATTTGAAATGCCGGAAGAGTTTGCACTGCGACTCAGCAAGAACGCAACTTTGAAAAAAGCGTTTCATGCATTAACTCCGGGAAGACAACGCGCCTACCTACTCTACTTTGGATCGGCGAAACAGGAGAAAACGAGATTGGATAGAATTGAAAAGTATTCCAAGCACATACTCAAAGGCAAGGGCCTTGATGATTAGATGATACGATGATACAATGATTTGATGATCCGAACTGTGCTCAATAACTCAATCGTCACTTGCGAAGCAAGTGCACTTTCCTCCCAAAATGGCGAGTGATGATAATAACCGTGTGGCTTCAGCCCACGGATGGAAGAACCGCTCGAACCTAGAAATTGATAATCATGGCAAAGAAAAAATCTCCAGCAAAGAAGGTCGCAAAAAAAGTAGCGAAGAAAACTACTTCAAAGAAATCTGCTCCTAAGAAAAAAGTGAAACTTCTCTCAGGCGAAAACCCGCAGATTGCTAAAGGCGAAGGCAACGCTCCTGTGCAGGCGTACATCAAGGCCATTCCCGGATGGAAAAAAGACGTAGCAAAACGTGTGGACGAAATAGTTTCAGAAACAATTCCGGAAGTAAAGAAAGCTGTGAAATGGAACTCACCTTTTTATGGAGTTGAAAACGGAATTTGGTTCCTGAGCATGCACTGCTTCAATAACTACGTTAAGCTAACCTTCTTTAAGGGTTCCTATCTCAGCCCAATTCCATCCGGTACATCGAAAGTGAAAGACGTGCGTTACCTGGATATTCGGGAAGGTGAACTGGATGAAAAACAATTGGAGAAGTGGGTTTTGCAGGCTGCAGCATTACCGGGAGAAAAACTGTGATTACTGCTTGATAAACCTTCCGCAATAATTCTGCTTCTCCCCACGAACCACAACCGAATACATTCCTTCCGGCAACTGCAGTACATTCAACAACATTTCTTTTCCGTTCACATCTTCGCGCATTACAACGCGACCGGTGATGTCGATCACTTCCACTACTCCAATTTCTGCTTTCGGCAATTGAAGTCTGATTATTTCGTTTGAAGGGTTTGGTGAAATACCGATTGTTGTAATTGGAGTTTCCGGTATTCCAATAGTGCAAGGACCAGTCGCGCAATGAGTCACTGTGCCCGCTTCCGTGCCGATGTTGAGATCCCATCCTCCACCTGTTTGATCACAGATGTCTACTGTTCCGGTAATCGCTCCTGAATTCAACGTAGAATCAACTACACAAAAATCGCCGCTACCATTCACGTCTTCGCTGTTGAAGAAACTGTTTTGCAGACTTAGTGTACCGTTGTTCGTGAACGTTGCAGTTCCGTTAATCGTATCGCCGTTGTAAAGTGTTTGTGCAATGAAATAAGAATTGACCGTGAAATTTTCAGCGTTCCAGATATCACCTGAAACAGAACCTGAAACGTTCAGCGTTACGTTGCCTGTGTTGTAAAAACTTCCGTTACATGTTACCGGACCCATTCCGTTAAATGTTCCAACGTTCAGGAGATCATCGCTGATGAAACCACCGGATGTGGTGATCGTCCCTGCAGAGAGAAAAGTCGCTGCAGAGATATTTCCAACACTATTCAATGTACATGCGGTGTTGATGTAGGTACTGTCACCAACTGCAATCGATCCGTTATTCACTGTCGTAACACCTTGATCAATGAGCATGCTTGATGTAACCGCTAACGTCGCGTTGTTCACGAATGAACCTCCGTTGTGAGCCACATATCCCATTGTCATTGTACCATCATTGACAAAATAACCGCCGCTCACTCCAAAAATCCGTGCGCCTGAATTTCCGGTTACTGTTCCCGACGGACTGATACGAATTCCGCCCATCGTGTACGCGTAGTCGACATCCAATGTAACGTTGTGATTGATGGTGATGGAATCTCCATCCATTGGAATACATGTACAACTCCAGGTAAACGGACTTGTTGCATTTCCGTTTGCTACTGATGTGATAACGGTTTGTGCAGCGAGTGAAGATGCAGTCAGCGTTGCTGCGATGAGGAAAGAGTAGAGGTTTTTCATGAGTCTAATTTACACCAAAAACATCAATCTTCACTCGCGCAGCGAGTGCACTGTCCCCCAATTCGACGTCAGTGCGAGACCGGACGCTTGCGGGAGGTCGAAGCAATCCCATGTAGAAAGCAACATGACTTTTCTGCTGTCTTCGTGGGATTGCTTCGTCGCTGATTGTCGCGCCAACTAAAGTTGCACTCGCAATGACAGCTCCTCGCAATGACGTAGCGCAGGGGCATTATGCGCTCGCTACGCTCGCGAACGTTGTTCTAGTACCAAAGAAAACTATTCGGTATCACACCAACCGTATCCACATCGGTCTGCACTCCCAACGCATTAAAACGATACAACAACCCCGACTGCACATAATCCAATGCATCGCCGGCGAAGAAGTTGTTCGAGTTGCCCATGATACCGATTGTATACCATGCGTGACCGGTTCCGGAAATGAATGGCGCAGCTGGCAATGTGAGATCGTTAATTGACAGGCGATAGATGTTGAAGTTCACATAGTACAAGGAATCCCCTGTTGCATTCGCAGTAAGGTGTGTTGCGAAATCGAATGAGGTCATTGGCATGGACGCTTCGACAATATTACCGAGTGGATTCACACGGAACAATCCGCCTGGAGCTGAAGTTGCCCAGTAACCGTAAGCAAGCACCCACACTTTTCCATTTGCATCAACAATCATACTGTTTCCACCGGGCGCAATGACCATTGACGAATCGATGATTGTAGGATTCTGCGCGTCGATCGTGTACAACTTGTCTGATTCCTGACTGGTGATGAGTACTTCGCCCTGCGTGAGGAGCATTGCTTCTGTTGTTACTCCAACGCTGAGGTAACCGGAAATTGTTCTGGTGTTCAGATCAATCACCGCAATCTGATCAGTATACATCTGTGTCACCCACGCCGTGTTCGCATCAATCTGCACAATGTTGCGTGGACCTGCGAAACCGGTAATGGTGCCAATCACTTTCAGATCATGCGGATTCATAACCACAATTTTATTCGAGTTGTTGATCACAGCGTAGATGCGACCGTTAATCAATGTCATGCTTTGTGCAACATCGCCAAGCGGAACTCCATTCGCCAGCAGAAAAAGATTGTTGAACGATGATCCGGTGCTGATTCCGTTCATAGCGTAGTAGCTCACCGATGAATTTCCAGCAGTGAATCCACCTTCATTCAGTATGAAGAAACCTTCTCCGGACGTGAATGTGCGCGAAGAGCCTCCCGTTCCCGGGTTTGGTGTATCACGATCGCATGACGTGAGAAAAGTAAGACATACAAGTGCGGCAAGCGAAAGTGTTTTGATTGGGTGTATCATATTCATAATGTTCATGGGTGAATTAGAAATTATTCTTTTCGGGTAATTGTTTTGCGAAGTCAATCGTGAGTCCAAGCGTGAACGCACGTCCGGGCATTGGACGCCACGCAACAGATTGGTATTCTACATTGCCAATGTTGTTGCAACGCACAAATAAATTAATCTCGTAAAATTTCGGATACGCTTTCTTGCGATAACACCAGCCAATAGCCGCATTGCCGATTGAATATGCAGGAAGCCATTCGAGATGGTCACGTGTCGTGAATCGAAGATCGTTGTACTGTTGAGAATATGTTGCGAAGAAACTCTTCCACTCTACTGTGAACGATGCACCACCGAACCACGCGGGAACGTAAATGAGTTGTTTGCCCAAAGCAACATCATTCGGATTGTCCGTCTTCTCGTACGTCGACCGAACATAGTCGGCATTCGCGGTGAAAATGATACGCGTTTGATTTGTGAATGTTCTAGCTACACGCAGACGATGCTCAATTCCTCTGCTCCACACGGCGGCAACATTCACCGGACTCCAATACGAAGCATGAGGAACCCACGTAATCATGTTGACCACGTTACGATTGTAAACCGTTGCACTGTAATTAATTTTCCAGGGATTCTTATTGAAGCTCAACGCCGCAGTCAGTTCTTCTGTCCATCCTGTTTCTGCTTTCAGGTCGCGATTTCCTCCCGGTGCCCAATACAAATCGTTGAACGTTGGAACACGATAGTTGTGCGACACACAAGCTTTGAGATTTAACCAGGTTTTCAAGAACAACGAATACCAAATGCTTCCAACCGGTTCCACAGGTTTACCATCAATAATTTCTTCGCGAAGCATGATGCTGAATTCATCGTACTCTCGTAAAAACTTGTTGTATGACACATACACACCGGCACGTATCTGCTCGTGATGAACAATGAACTCCGTAACCTCTGAAGAAGCCCAGTTACCCGTTATTCCCGCACCAACAAATGACTGGTTGGATAGTTTATTCCTCCGATAACCGAGATATTTTTTCACGCTCGCTTCAGAAATAACGGTCCACGCATTTGTATTGCTGATTGGCGTGCTGAATCCTGCGTCCCACAACAAGCCTTCGTGAATTACAGCGGTGTGTGCATTGACAAACCATCCGTCGCGATTATAACTCCACTGTGCAACTGAACGCATTGCATAATCGCGCTGCACGGCTTCGTTAGAAGTTTGCAACATGGTTGGTGCAATTTCACGACTGGTTTCCTGTACCCACATGCGCACGGAGAAACTGTGATACATGCTCGGAGTCCAGGAAGCGCTTGTCATGAATCCCTGCTGAAATGTAGCGGCGTGCTTAAGTGTGTCGAGCGGATGTGTATTCGATCCCGGACTCGTTAGCACAGCGAAATTCGTGAACGTATAGTTGTTCTCTGCCGTTTGACGATACACGCGCAGATCGAAATCCCATCTCTTAGTGCCGTATCCGATTTGAACTCCATTCAATAATGTGCTGAAGCTTCCATACTCGTTCACTGTGCGCGCGCGGAAGTACGGACGCGCTAATCGTGTTCCGTCAAGTATAGTTGGAGTTGTCCACGAGTTCACGCGAATCACACCACCAATTGCACCATTTCCCCAGGAAGCAGAAGAACTGCCGGGCTCAACAGAAACGCCGTCGAACAGAAAAACAGGAATGAGTGAAAGATCAACGGTATTGTTGTTGATGTTCTGGAGATTGACTCCATTCCACAACACCGGAGTTTGCATGGAGTTTGCACCACGTATCGCAACTGTTGAGAGGGCACCCGGTCCTACTGACTTCAACGCAACAGTTCCATTGCCAAGCAAATCAGAAAGAGTTCCTGCTGGATATATTCTTGCGAGTGTTGAATCCGTTACATCTCGTCGCGTTCCGTTCTGAATAATGCGAACGGTTTGAACAATATCGACAGAAGACATTTCGTGATGAAACGCAACTGTATCGATACGATGCAATAATGAGTCCTGCGCACTAAGCACAACACAGAACAGACAGAATAATACTGTTGCGACCTTTTTCATCACTGCATCTGATCTCTTCCCGGATCAGCATATTAGTTATATGTGCAGTGGCAGGTCTTCTGACTTGTCCGGTTTTTGGCGCCTTCCCGTCAGCCGAGGCAAACAGTGGCATTTAGAGGCCAAAACTTCATCCCGTATTACCGGGGGACTTACAGCAGCGGGAACTGTTCCTGAGTTTCACAGGATTCCCTTTTCATTCCGATTGCAGCCAAGCGTTCGGAAACCAATGCGCAGCAAATGTAGGAAAAAGTCTGAGATGAGAAATCGTGACTCTTATTGGCAGGCAGATGTCGGCTTCATGTAGTGCCCCTACAGGGCACGGTGGCTCACGGGTGTCTGTGGCTTATGCATGTTTGGCTGCGCTGCAGCCGGGTGTAGAGAAAATACACCCGGCTGCTTTTGATCAAATGCATTACAATACTTAGAGCACTCGGCTGCAGAGCAGCCAAACATGCATTGCTTTAGCAATGCCCTCCCCCCTTTTCCTTTTGTGTCCCGTAGGGGCAACAACAACAAACACCGCTCTGCATTTTCATTCGCCGACCCAAACTTTTTTGAACTTAAACGTTTGTAAACGGCTTAAGTTATTTTCATGTTTTATGTTTGCAACATATCAATAATGTTTTATCATTTAATCTTAAATTTTTATGGCTAACACTTATTCAAAAATTTACCAGCACGTAGTTTTCGCCGTGCGCAATCGTCAGGCTCTTATCACAGAGAAATTCGAAACTCCGATGTATGAATACATGAGCGGCATCGTAACTAATCAAGGACAAAAACTTCTGATTGGAAACGGTCATCACGACCATGTGCATTTGCTAATGACTTGCAAACCTACCTGTTGTCTTGATCAGGTAGTTCGTGAAGTAAAAGAACACACAACGAAGTTCATCAATCAGAATCGTTTGGTACCCGGAAAATTTCAATGGCAAAATGGTTACGGTGCATTTTCCGTAGGGCATCAGAATCTTGATATGATCTTCAACTATATCCGAAAGCAAAAAGAGCATCACACCACTGTAAAATTCCGGGAAGAGTATTTGCAGCTACTGAAAGATGCGGCAGTGGAATACGATGAGAAGTACATCTTTGACGAACTCGTCTAACAAAACCTGACTTGGGCTGCGCAGATCGTGGTTTCATGTTGTGCCCTTACAGGGCACGTGGCTCGCGTACATTCGTGGCTTATGCATGTGTGGCTGCGCTGCAGCCGGGTGTGGTAGAAATACACCCGGCTGCTTTTATATAATGCATAATCAAACTCCGACTATGGCTGTGCGGATCTCGCCTGCATGTTTGGACGCATTAATAAACTGCATTTGAAATGAAAAAGGCTGCAGAGCAGCCAAACATGCATTGCGATAGCAATGCCCAATTAATAGTGCCCTGTAGGGGCACAACATAAAATCAGGTAGTCTTGTAGAGATACCATCCATTCCCCAACGGCCGTATCAAAATAAAATACCCCGCTGTCACCGCGGGAATTTTTGTTGGGTCGGGTTGATACATGTAGCCAACAGAATTGTCGAGTACACCGCCCACATGATACAACACTGTTCCTTGAGCTTTGGGGTCAAGAAGAACATCACGCAGCAAAAGTTTATTCATCACTTTGCGCATTTTCTTATCGATGTTCAGACTGATCTTGAGCGTGTCGCTTGCTTTCAATGGAAAATTCTTTGCACGCATTTTCTCCAGCTTCAGAAAGGCTTCCTTGTTGTCGTAAAAATGCTGTGCGAGTAAAGTATCTGACTTTCCCCACAGCACTGTGTTGTCATAATCGAACTGCCAGGTGTGATTGGAAATGTTGGCGTATGGCTTTCCTCGTTGCTTTGTAGGCACACTATCCAAACGCTTCAACTCGGCTTTGGCAAAGTCTTTCATCACCAGTGAACGCACGGCATAAACTGTCCATACCGTTCGATGTTGCAAATAGAAATACACATCCATTGAAGTCGTTGAATCGTGCAGCCAAACGGTAATAACCGCACGCGCCGAGTCCTCATACAACAAGGTGAACTCCCGCTTCACAGACACGGCCAATTGTTCTCCCAACGTTTTCGGCGCTCCCCACTCGTGATACATTTCACAGCAGAAGTGACGCATCTTCTCCGGGAAACCCTGCGGCGACAAATACTTCTCGATCACACGCATGGGCGAAAGCGTATCACCTGCGTTTTGTGCATTCACTGAAATCGTGAACATCAAAAGAAAAATGGAGAGAAGTTTTTTCATTTTATTCCTCACGGAAAAAATCGAGTCGCGATAAATGTACGATCTCGACATTCTGATAATAAAAGTTGATGATGTACTCGTACGTGTAACCAAGTTTTGCCATGCGAATGCCACCTTCCTGACACATACCTACTCCATGTCCATAACCACGACCAGTGATCAGAATGCTGTCCTTCATTTCGGCTATTGAAAAGTACGCGGACTTCAACTGCCAATCGCTGCGAATGGTTTTGAACGGAATACGAATATTTCCATACACATATTCTTTTTCACGATCATATTGTGTCATGTGCAACGCTTTGTAACATGCCGCGCTGTCATTAACCGGATACTTGTGTTTTGTTTCGAGATAATTTAACCAATCGCTGCGCGCAATTTTTCTTTTCCAATACGCATTAGGCATGCTCGTGCAAAACGTGTCGCTCACCGAACGGAGATAAGAAAGCTGACCTCCCCAAACATCTTCAGAGTTTGCCGTTTCTCCACCGCAGTTTGAATGAAAAGCAGCGGTTACTAAATTCAAGCCACGATCAACAAGTACAAGTCCTTCTGTTTCGGCTACCGCTTGTTGTATCAACGGTTGTTGTGTTTTCCCGCGATAAACCTGACAATGTACACCGTCACACACATCAAATCCATCAATGAAATGACGATTGATATGTGCCAACGCGTATGTTCTGCAAATGATTGACTGCACTTTGTAGAATTCTAAAAACGATCGTCCTCCGGATTCTGATTCCACCACTCCACCGGTATAACTCTCCAACATGACGTTATTCCGGCAGAATAGTTGTCCGGCCACAACTGAAACACGAAAATCTGAATCGTATGTTCGTGTTCCGCTGTTAGGCACAATCGGTTTAATTCGAAAAGTGGATGTATCATTCAACGCCTGCAGAAAAAATGTCTGATAAATCCCCAACGTGTCTCCGGGAATCCGTACTTCAACCGAATCGCCTTTCATCGCGATTTGAAATACTTTGGTGAGCATGGTATCATTCTGCTGCACCCCGTCGAGTAGCAAACGATAGCTACCGCGTTGAACAGAAACGTTGACCACGGATGTTTTCATCGTCGAAAGAATCCGCACATTCACACGTTGTGCATGGGCGAACAATGGAATGATGAATAAAGCAATCAACAACTTCCTCATTTCGCGAGATAATTCTTAATGTGTTCTGCGGTGCGTGCCGAAGCTCCAGTTCCGCCGAGTTTTGTTTTCAAATCTGCATACTGGTGCATTATTCTCTCCCGATCACTTCCGAGCAGTTTCGTCAGTTCTTCAGTAATCAAACGCGCATTCATATCCTCCTGTATCAGCTCGCGAACAATTTCTTTGTCCATGATGAGATTGACGAGAGAGATGTATTTCACTTTCACCAATCGCTTTGCAATGTGATAGGAAATCAAGGAACCTTTGTAACAAACAACTTCCGGCACATCGTGTAATGCTGTTTCCAGCGTAGCCGTTCCCGATGTCACCACTGCTGCCTGCGCATTCTTCAACAACGGATATGTTTGTCCAAATACAATTTCAATGCCGCTGTTTCCTAAAATATCCTTGTAAAACGATTCCTGTTGAGAAGGAGCTCCGGCAATGACGAAACGATACTCAGGAAAGTGTTTCACAACTTTCATCATCTCGGGTAGCATCGTGCGGATTTCCTGTTTGCGGCTTCCGGGCAGAACTGCAATGATCTTTCTCCCATCTTGTGAAAGTGAAAGCTCTTTGGAAGGCTGATCGAGTGCATCAAGCAAAGGATGGCCAACGAATTCAACATCGTAACCAAATCCTTTGTAGAAATCCTTCTCGAACGGAAGTATGCAAAACACTTTATCGGTGTTCGCAGCAATTTTATGTACGCGCGATTGTTTCCAGGCCCAGATCTGCGGCGAGATGTAATAGAAAACCGGAATTCTGATTTCCTTCGCAAATGGAGCGATGCGCAAATTAAAACCTGGATAGTCAACGAGAATCAGTGCATCCGGTTTCCATTGCTGAATGTCGGCTTTGCACGCGTCAATGTTTTTGAGAATGGTACGGAGATTCGCAACTACTTCGATGAATCCCATAAAGGCAAGATCGCGGTAGTGTCGAACGAGATGTGTTCCTTGTGCTTGCATTAAATCGCCACCGAATCCGCGAAACTCAGCACCGGGGTCGTTCTTCCTGATCTCCTTAAGCAAATTACTTGCGTGAAGATCACCTGAAGCTTCTCCGGCGATGACGTAATACTTCATCAGGCGATGAATTTTTCATAGATCACCCAAACGGTATAACCCATCGTTGCGAATAAAACTCCACGTGCAGCTTTGTTCATGTTTCCCCAGATGAACCCGAAGAACAACGGAAGGTTTGATGCATACACACTAAGGCTCATCGTTGCTACCAAAACATGGCGTTGCGAAAAGTAATCGAGAAATCCGGTGAAAGATGTTTGATACCGATACGTGAACAACCAGTATATGTACATGCCCACTATCGGCATGATAGCTCCGATCACTAATCCGAGAATGATATTGTCGAGTTTCTGCTTCATGCGATTGTGCCGTTGAGTGAACTGATTTCCTGAAGCGACTTATGCGCAGTTAAATCAAATTGAGAAGGCACAACGGAAACGTATCCGTTCTCCAGCGCCCAAACATCTGTATCATCTTTACCCGGTTCGAAATTCTCGAAATGTCCGGTGAGCCAGTAATATTTTCTTCCTGAAGGATCTGTGCGCTCATCGAGTTCTTCATTCCATGTTCCGCTCGCTTGTCTGCAGGTTCTTATGCCTTTGATTTCATCAAGGTGCAAACGCGGTATGTTCACGTTCAGACATACTCCTTTGGTGAGTCCGTTCTTTAACACCCACGAACAGATTTTCTGCGCTATAACTGACGACGCTGTGAAATCTGCTTCGATGGAATAATCGAGCAAGGAAAAACCAATCGAAGGAACACCTTCAATCGCGCCTTCCATTGCCGCCGACATGGTACCGGAGTAAATGATATTGATGGAATGATTTGCGCCGTGATTGATTCCGGAAAGAACCAAATCAGGTTTGCGTGGCAAAAGCTTATTGATTGCCATCTTCACACAATCGACAGGAGTACCCGTGCAACTCCAGCTTTCAACACCCGCATGCGCATTCACTTTATCGACACGTAAAGTTGCGTTAATCGTAATCGCGTGCCCCATTCCCGACTGAGGTTTGTCTGGAGCCACAACAACAACATCGCCCAGCGCTGCAGCAACTTTTACAAGTGTTGTAATTCCCGGGGCGTGAATGCCGTCATCGTTGGTTACGAGAATAAGTGGTTTATGCGACATGTTACAAAACTAACCTCTAGTATTCCACTTCCTGTCCCGAAACCGTCGAGTAATCAAGAGTGGAATGTTAAAAACAGTTAGCATAAGCGAACGCGACTCTATGGAGTCGCATATTCCTAACAAAACGCCCCTTTCTAAAGTCCCAATGCGCGGCGCCTTCGGCGCCGCGCATTGGGACGGAGAGTAGCCACTGGTACTTGTTAGGAATATGCGACGCCATAGCGTCGTAAAATTGTAAGCAAACAACAAGTCCCCCAACTGCTACTGCAGAGGAGGACTTGCCTGCATAAACCCAACCTAACCCACTTTACCCGCTTATGCCACACGGATTTCGTTGTGTCAGGATTTCACTCCCGACAATGTTCACTTATGCGATTTTGATTTCTTTCGCCACTTTTTCAGGCGCAACTTCCTTCTTCGGCAACGCAATCTTCAGGATTCCATTCTCGTATGCTGCTGCGATTCTTTCTACATCAACCGCATTTTCTTTGATCCGGAATGAACGTGAGAATGATCCGTAAGAGAATTCGCGACGTGTATAATTCTTCTCGTCTTTGTTTGCTTCCGTTTTGTGTTCAGCACTGATGGAGAGTACTTCTTTCTCGAGGTTGATTTTGAAATCTTCCTTCGAGAATCCCGGAGCAGAAACTTCAAGGTTCCATTCTTTATCGTTCTCAGAAATATTTACTGAAGGAACGAATGATGCGAAATCTTTTCCGTCAAAAGTGTCTTCGAAATAAGAAGGAAGTGTTCCAAAAAGTGATGAAGGAAACATTCTTCGAGCTGGTGAAAATTTAAGTGTGTTCATGATATTTTGTTTTTATAGAGTTTGACTTGTTTGGTACAATATGATCAAAGCACAGACCACTGCAATTTTCAAGTCAAAGCGTCAGTTTTCATTGACAAAACGCGACAAAATTTCAGATTGGACCCAAAGTTTCTGCCAGAAATGCCGACTTTAGGCCTGTGAAAAAACGCGTTGCATTCGTCATCAATCCAAAATCGGGCAGCGATCGGAAAACAGATCGTGTGGCATTGATCAGAAATAATCTTTCCGACAAGTATGATGCAACTATTTTCGAGTGGAAGAAAGTTGGTGACCGCGATCGCATTTTCAAAGAAGTACTCGAAGGCGGATTTGATATCGCTGTTGCCGTAGGTGGAGATGGAACAGTGAGTCAACTTGCGTCGGCACTGTGTAATTCCAATGTTGCATTAGGAATTATACCATTCGGTTCCGGCAACGGACTCGCCCGACACTTACAGGTTCCGATGGATCGCGTTGCAGCAATCAGACTCATTGCCGACGGTGCGATTCAAACCATAGACAAAGGCATCATAAACGGACAAGACTTCTTCTGTACTTGCGGAACGGGTTTCGATGCACGAATCGGAAAGTTGTTTGCCGATAGCTCTACACGGGGCTTCTGGACTTATGCGCGATTAATTCTCCGTGAATACAGAAAGTACAATCCCGAACAGTATCGCATCACGCTTGACGGAAAAGTAATCGAACGAGATGCATTTCTGGTGACTGTTGCAAACGCCGGCCAATACGGAAACAATGCGTGGATTGCACCGGGAGCGCTTGTGAATGATGGATTACTTCGCGTAGTCGTTCTCAAACCTTTTCGCTGGTGGAAATTGCCGAGTCTCATTCGTAAAGTATTCTTTAAACAGATGCAGACTTCGAAATACGCGGAGACTTACACGGCGAAAGAAATCAGAATTGAACGTGTAGATAAAGGTCCGGCGCATTACGATGGTGAGCCAACTGAATTCGGAACAACGCTGGATATTAAAGTTGTACCGGCGTGTTTGAAAGTTGTCGTTGCTGCCGACTTTAAAGGCTAACGACGTATGCATAGGCGAGCGGCGGATACTCAAGTGAGCGGTGGATCTTAAGCCGTGGGCTGAAGCCGCGCGGTTATCACTTGAACTTTTCTATTGTAGAGGTTTGGGGATATAAAGTTGCATCGCAACTTTATATCCCCAAACCATTTTCTCTTATGCCTCAAGTGATAACCGCTCGGCTTCAGCCGGCGGGACTTATCTGAACTAGCAATACATCGTGAGCTTAATGACATTGGGCTTCAGCCAGCGGCACTCCTCTGAACTAGCAATACATCGTGAGCTTAATGACATTGGGCTTCAGCCCGCGGAATTAAGATCTATTCAGGAATCACACTCGTCACTCCAAGAAACCGCTTCGGATATCCCGACTTGTAATAATTCGTGATCACAACACCGTAGTGTTTATCAGAAGACGAAGAGTGAATGAACTGCAGTGAATCTCCTTCGTTCGAAATTACAATTCCAACGTGTCCAACACTGCGGTCACGATGATCGGTGCCGGTGAACAACATGATATCGCCTTTCCTGCACGTCTCCAGCGTAACGCGGGTTCCGACTGTAGAATAATCTTTCGATGATCTCGGAAGTTGCACGCCAAAATGATTGAACACAAACCAGGTGAATCCTGAACAATCAAATCCGCCGGAAGGAGATGCGTTTGCGTATTTGTAAGGAGTTCCGAGAAATGTTTTTGCGTAGTCGACAACACTGTCACGCGTTGCTGCTGTTGCCACAAATTCCTGCCGTATCGAAACTTGTTCGATTACTTCCCCAGCCTGTGTACGTTGATTGTGCTCATTACAAGTAACACCTAACGCTGAGAAAGCATGTGCAAGAATAAATGACGCTACTACGCTCATTTTCCTTCGAAGTATTCAAATGCATTTACGAGGTCGAGGTAAACTCCATCAAATCCGGATGCAACAACGCGGTTAACGTAAGAATCGCCGCTATTGCCAGTGATGATGTGTTTCCACGTCGGATCCCAATAGTTAACGTAATAATTAGCGTTCCAGTATGGGTCTTCTTCTACGATAAATGACGGCGGAGATGCCATCCAGAATGGTTTCCAGTACCAACGATAGCTTTCTGCCTGACCAATGCTCATGTAAGAAAGAACCAGCCGCGTTCCTCCTTGTGGTTTCGTACGAAGACTATCGAGATCAGCTTGAGTGAGCGATTCTGTTTCACTGAAGAATGCATCGATGATGAGTACATCGTGATGTGATTGCTTCAATGCGTCGATGTATGCAGCTTTTGTATCCTGAGTTGGATTGATCATGAACAGAAAATTCTGCGCATCGGAAAGTGCGAGAATATTATTCGTGTTTTCGTTGTGCGGATTGGTCTGCACTTTATCGAGCTCGCGCGATTCAGCTGCGAAACCAATGAAACCTTCTGCATCGTTCTTCGCATAGGAATCAACAATCAGGTCGGGAGCGCTGCAATAGTCGATCACCAACACAGAAAGATTGTGTGTAGTTGCGAATCTGCATTGCGTCAACCAAAGCTGAGCTTCTTCATGCGTCTGGCTTACGAAGTTGTTCTGGTTGTCGTAACCATAGAACAATTCTTCCTGTCCGCAACCGTCAATTGCTGCGATGTAATCAGCACTCGGCGTTCCATTTCCACCGTCTTCACTCGAAAGCAGTTGCATTCCGTTTTGCGGGACTACAATGAATCCGGGTTTAAGCGATTCCCCGTGTTCACTGATTTCGATCACGAACTTTCGCATCTCTTCGCGGTAGTCGGGCTTCACCGAATCGGTCGAACAAGCCTGAAACAGAACAATTGCCGAAGCAAGACCAATGTATTTTCTCAAAAGGAGTATGATTTTTTCCAAAATTACTGAAAAGTATTACTTTTGCAGTCCCTAAAAACCGCGTAATTCACGACTTTTAGGTTGTTCTTTCCGCATAGTAGAGTAATGCCCAGGTGGCGAAATTGGTAGACGCACCATCTTGAGGGGGTGGCGAGCAATCGTAGGAGTTCGAATCTCCTCCTGGGCACTTTCGATTAGTTGATTTCCGATTAGTTTATTTCCAGTTGATTCATCAATTGGCATATCGGAAATCGGCTGATCGGCACATCGAATTGCCCACGTGGCGAAATTGGTAAACGTTGCGGTCTCAGAAGCCGTTGTCATTAGACTTAAGAGTTCGAGTCTCTTCGTGGGCACCAATTGCAGAAGCAGCGCGAGAAGTGAGAAAGAGTGAAGAGGTTCTGTACACAACATCGTTCCTAAGTTGCGTACTGAGTTTCTGCAAATGCACTCTTTCTCGCGTTGTTTCTCTCCAAATGCTGTTCGGGGAAAAAGTGATTGAACAGAAAGAGCTCATCATTCGGGAGTGTCTCACTGTTTCAATTTCCTTCTTCAGAAAGATTTCCGGAGCGCGCAACAAAATTTGCCGGAACTTTAGTAGAAATTTAAAAGATGCTGTTCACTGGGAGCAGTAACCTGAGTGAAGCCAAGTAATCCGTGAAGACAGTAGTAATCCTCAACAAAAAAGCTTCCTTCGAGTTTTCCTTTCTGGAAAAGTACGTGGCTGGAATGGTGTTGACCGGAACGGAAATCAAATCGATACGACTGGGCAAAGCGAATATTACGGATGGATTCTGCCTGATTCATGGCGAGGAGATCATCGTGCGCAACATCGAGATTGCTATCTACGAGAAAGGCACGCATTACAATCACGAGCCGAAACGCGACCGCAAACTGTTGCTGAAAAAATCGGAAATCAGAAAACTGATGGGCAAGATGAAGGATCAGGGATTGGCGATTATTCCTCTGAAGCTATTTATCAGTGACGAAGGTTGGGCGAAACTGGAAATTACCCTGGCAAAAGGAAAGAAGCTCTTCGATAAGCGACAGGATATTAAGAAGAAAGATACGGAGCGTGAGACGCAGCGGAAGCTGAAGTAGTTCCCGGTTCTAAGTTCTAGGTTCTAGGTTCTAGGTTCTAAATAGAGTTTTATACTTGAAGTATATACCACACAAAAAAAGCGCTCACCTTTCGGTAAGCGCTTTTCAATTAATATCTACTTAGACTAGAAGTGGAAATGGATAAGAACAGCAGCTGGTGCAAGACCGAATGCGTTGTTATCTGTGTCAACACCAAACATTGACCATTTAGCAGTTGTAGTTGTAGTTGTTCCAACACGGTTGTTTGGAGCATCCCAGAACTCAGAAGTTGAAGTTCCTTCTCCGATAGAGCTGAACATCAATCCCCAACCGAATTCACCACCGATAGAAATTTTAGGAAGGATGAAGAACTCAGCTCCAACGAATCCGCGAAGACCAAAGCCCATTTCAGTTCCGTACTTTCTTTCAGTTGTACGTGATGCAGCAGGACCCGAAGAGAATCCGCCACCAGGAAGTGGAGTTGTGAAATCTGTAGTAACTGGCATCTGGTAAGTTGCGTCGATTACGTTACCGTAAGTGTAAGTGTCTTTAGCTCCGCTCATAGTGAACATTGCCATTCCACCCCAGTAACCCTGAAGACGACCTTTTCCACGGCGCCACTCAAGACCACCACCAAGACCGATGAAATTTCCAGACGCTTTCATTTCGTCAAGAACCATTTCAGGCGGGTTAGATACTGTTCCGTTCTTAGTAACGTAGTTAGCAGACTTTGTGCTTCCGAATCCGATACGAAGCATACCACGGTAAGCCATTGTCTCAGAAGCAAACATTTTGCCTGTGATCATAGCACCGTTGTTTGTGAAATTCCATCCGAATGGAGCGTTGCCTTGTGTTCCGTTTGCCAAATTACCGAAGTAGTTAAGCAAAGGGTATGCATCCACGCCAATTGCGTAATCGCCAGCCTCAGGAAGAATCGGCTCACCTTTTTTCGAAGTGAGGTCCTGAGCAAATGCTGTGGTCACACCAAAAGCAAGAGCTGCAATGAATAGTGATGATTTTTTCATAATGTGTGGTTTTGGTTTTACTTGTTTAGAGTTCAAAGTTATAATCCCTACACGAGGGAGATGTGCCCAAATGTCCGAATTTCTTCGTTATTGGCTTATTAACAATTCGGTACTTGTTAACGGATTTCTGTTCATATCCTACTGTTTCCATTCACGTTCTCCTAACATCGGCACGAAGCGGAACTTCCCATAAGACTCCGTAACTATTTGCCCATCAGGAGATTTATGAACCAGAATCATGTCCTGTACTTCACCATCTCCTATTGGAATTATCATTCTGCCGTTTGGCTTCAATTGGTCAACAAGCTTTTCTGGAAGTGAGGTCGCTCCACAGGTCACTATTATTTTATCGAATGGCGCAAATGCAGGTAATCCTTTATATCCATCTCCATAATAAAGATTGGGCTGATATCCCATCTTCGACAACATAGGCTTCGTTTTGTCGAAAAGCGATTTCTGTCTTTCGATACTATACACTCGTGCGCCACATTCCAGCAGCACCGCAGTCTGGTAGCCAGATCCGGTACCGATTTCTAAAACTTTATCGCCTTTTTTGATTTCGAGCATCTGTGTCTGAAACGCTACGGTATAAGGTTGTGAGATAGTTTGTCCAGCTCCAATGGGAAATGCCTTATCGTCGTATGCAAATTTAAGGAACACATTGTCCATGAAAAAATGACGAGGGACAGTTTCTATGGCTTTAATTACTGACTTATCTGTAATACCCTTTCCAGCTACTTCCAACGCCAGCTTCTTTCGCATTCCTTTATGTAAGTAACTGTCCTCCATGCACGATGTAAAGTTAAGATTACGTTCACACTTATATAGTACACTGTTCTTACAGATAGGAAAAGCAGACAACCAGCTTAAAAATATACATGGCTGACGACTATCGGTAACAGTGAACCAATCAACAACTTAACGGTGAACTGACTTTGTGATGTTGATATGTTACGAATGTACTCCACGATGAAGGCGATGCGTGAAAGTATTTTTGTAAGAAATCAATACATGTATGTTGAAAATCGGAGTGCTTGGTGCCGGACATCTTGGTAAGATCCACATTCGTTGTCTGAAGGAGATTCCTACGTTTCAACTCATGGGCTTCTTTGACCCTGATCCTGAAAACGCTGCGAAGGTTGAGGCTGAATTCGGAATCAAGGCATGGAACTCGGCGGCAGAACTGACAGACGCGTGCGATGCAGTCGATATTGTTACGCCTACTTTATATCACTACGACCTCGCAGTGCAGGCTGTGAAGAAGTCGAAGCACGTATTTATTGAGAAGCCGTTGACACATACGGTTGCTGAAGGAAAATCGCTGGTGCAGCTGGCTACCGAAGCCAATGTCAAAGTTCAGGTTGGACACGTTGAGCGATTCAATCCTGCATTTCTCGCATCGAAGCATATTCTGGAAGAACCCATGTTCATTGAAACGCATCGACTTGCGCAATTCAATCCGCGCGGAACAGATGTTTCTGTGATTCTCGATTTGATGATTCACGATATCGACATTGTCCTGAGCCTCGTGAAAGCAAACATCCGTCGCATCAGTGCAAGCGGTGTGTCTGTAGTAAGTGAAACACCTGATATCTGCAATGCCCGAATTGAATTCGATAATGGTGCAGTTGCAAATCTC
This sequence comes from Flavobacteriales bacterium, assembly GCA_040377305.1. Classification (GTDB taxonomy): domain Bacteria; phylum Bacteroidota; class Bacteroidia; order Palsa-965; family Palsa-965. The sequence continues at coordinate 58,882 of JBEIPA010000020.1, forward strand.
ACGGCCTCACGCATCTCCTTAAAGAATATGCGCAAGAGCCGCTTCTTCCGAAAAGACGCGTACATCTCGGTCGATTTCCTCGAGAAGAAAGTAAACATCGTTCGCATGAAGAATGTGGAAGGTCCGGTTGATGATCCGTTTGCAATGCTCATTGACCTCGGCGCGAACAAAGGCAAGAAGCAAATTTGGTTCGAAAGCCCGAATGTCGATCCGCTGAACGCAATCAAAATGGAACTCGAAACATTCGGCGATGCAATACGCAATAACACACGACCAATTGTATCAATTGAAGAAGGATACAAAGCGCTTGAAGTGGCGCACAAAATCATTGAGCAGCTGGCGATAAATCAGTTGGAGTCGGCTCCGGCTGCGATTAGTTGATGTGCGAATTAGTTGATTAGTTTATTCGGGTGTATTTGTCAGACTGAGCGAAGTCGAAGGTTGACGGCCCGGGATTTATCCGTTGCCAGTTACAAACTGGTTGTTTTCTCAGGGGAATGGACTTCCTATTTTTATTCCAGAGAAAAGTTCTCTAGTCGCGTTGAGCTAAGCCAAGCTGCAAAATTTCGAGTTTTGTAGTCTGAATACCGAATCCCCGGTTCCAAGTCGCGAATTCCTTTATTTTTGCGCCCGCTTGCACAATACGATGCAATATTTGGCGTTATACACGTGCACATCAGATGAAACACATTCTACGCAAAGTTGGCCTGCTAGTGGTAGCCATCGGGGCTTTTGCCTTTGATGGTTGCTCCGTTTTTGATCCCGCAGAGGAGATTCCTTCTTATGTCCGGATTGAATCGATTTCCCTTCAAATCAACAATTCGGTAATCGAGGGGTCCGGATCACAAAAGATTACAGATGCCTGGGTTTACGTCGATGGCGACCTGATTGGCGCTTTCGAAATGCCGGTAAATATTCCGGTTCTGGCTGAAGGAACACACCAGATTCTGGTTCTTGCCGGGGTTAAACAGAACGGCCTCTCCACTACCCGCGCCATTTATCCGTTTTACAAAGGCTGGCAGAGTACGATAACACTTACCCGCGGACAAATTCTTACCGTTAGTCCGGTGGTTGAATATTACTCGGCAACCAACTTCATGTGGATGTGCGATTTCGATCAGCCCGGAACAAACATCAACGACAATTTTGGGCCCTGGCCCGGACGTTTGCAGGAAGTTTCCGGTCCAATGGCTTACGAAATTGAGTCGGGATACGTGACTTTGACGGCAGATACTTTCGAGTTCTACGCACAAAGTTCGCTTGCCTACGAGTTCGAAGGACAGTACGACATCTATCTCGAGATGAACTATTCGTGCAACCAGAACTTTGTAATTGGACTCTATTGCGTGGAGACCGCTGCCTACATTCCATGGGTTGAAGTGTCGAACAGCGATACCTGGAATAAGATTTATATACGTTTGAATGACGCGGTCCTAACTCAACCACCGGGGAGTCGTTATCACGTGTACGTAGCCATGAAAAAGGACGAAACCGTACCTAATCCTTGGCTTGCGATAGATAACCTTAAACTAATCAACTAGAGTACTTTATGAATAAGACCGCACAGGTCATTAAATACCTGTTGAGCGACACCGTAGCCGCGGCTGCCGCATGGTTTTGTTTCTATACTTATCGCAAAAAGAGCATTGAGTCAACCAAGTTCGGCATCGATTTGGATGTGCCTTACGACTCCAAATTCCTGATTAGTTTGATAGGAATTACCGCGTTCTGGTTGTTCCTCTACATCATCACCGGAACGTACCGCAACATCTACCGCAAGTCGCGATTGAAAGAAATCGGCCAGACCTTCCGCATCACATTCCTCGGCGTAATCGTCATCTTCTTCACCCTCCTACTCGACGACACCATCATCAGCTATCAGACGTATTATATGTCTACGCTCATGCTGTTTTTGTCGCACTTCGGTTTCACCGCTTTCGGACGCATGGTTCTTTCATCGTTCACCAACAGCCGAATCCGGAACCGGAAGATTGGTTTCAACACCATTCTTATCGGCAGCAATGCCAATGCATACAAGCTCTTCACCGATCTCGAAAGCCAACAACGTTCATGGGGACACAAGTTTGTTGGTTTCGTTCACGTCGACAACAAGAACGGTTTCTCTGAAGAACTCCGGCAAAAGCTTCCGAATCTGGGTGAAGTAGAAAATCTCCGCAAGATTGTAAACGAAACGAAAGCCGAAGAAGCAATCATTGCCATTGAAACTTCGGAACACGATCGCATCAATTCCATCATCAATCAGGTAAACAGCTCAAGTGTGATCGTGAAGATGGTCCCGGACATGTACGATATTCTTTCCGGACAGGTAAAGATGACGTCCATTTTCGGAGCGCCACTTATTGAAATCAATCGGGAGATCATGCCGCAGTGGCAAGTGGTCCTCAAGCGAACGATGGATATTGTTGCATCGATTTTCGCGTTGATCATCCTGTCTCCTCTTTATCTCGTATTGATGATCGGAGTAAAGATGTCATCGAAAGGACCCATTTTCTATTCCCACGAACGTATTGGTGAACACGGAAAGCCATTCAGCATCTGGAAGTTCCGTTCTATGTATACCGATGCAGAAAAAATGGGGCCCGCCTTGTCGAGCAAAGAAGATCCACGTATTACACCTTTCGGAAAGTTCATGCGTAAGTCTCGCATGGATGAATTACCTCAGTTCTGGAATGTACTGATCGGTGAAATGTCGTTGGTTGGTCCACGTCCTGAACGCCAGTTTTTCATTGACCAGATCGTTAAGATAGCGCCGCACTACTCTCACCTGCACAAAGTGAAACCAGGGATCACTTCCTGGGGACAAGTAAAGTATGGCTACGCAGAAAACGTGGACCAGATGATCGAACGTCTCAAGTACGATCTGCTTTACATTGAGAATATGAGTCTGTATGTAGACTTCAAGATTCTTATTTACACCGTGCTCATCGTAGTCCAAGGGCGTGGAAAGTAATTGAGCTTGTTTTCCATTTGTAAAAGGTTTCATCCCACTTATTGATTCTCTTAAGTTATTGCGTTTACGCTGATTTATATTTACTTGAATCAACACGCAAAACGATGAAGAAACTCATTACACTACTTCTGCTTATTGGTTTTTGTAAGTGCGGATTTTCACAGATGAATCTACAATGGGGATTCAGCGTTGGCGACCAACTTGGCGCATTGAACATTACATCGCTTACCAGCGATTCGAACGGAGATGTAATTGCGATGGGACACTTCGGTGGAACTGTTGACTTCGATCCAGGTCCAGCTAATTCCGCAACCGTAGCTCCGGGAAGCTTTGATAATATTTTTGTAGCGAGGTATTCATCTGCTGGAACCTTCACACGGGTTTTCGTTTTCGGCTCCAATGGACAGATCCGTCCAAATGAAGTGATCTCTGATAATGCAGGAGCTCTATACATCAACGGTTGTTACACAGACTCATTTGATATTGATCCAGGTTCACAAACCTTCGTTCTGCCCGGTACTTCAAACTTCAAAGGTTTTTTCGCGAAGTTCACTTCTGTCGGCCACTTAATATGGGCTAAGTCATTCGATGATGGATCTGATAATTACGTCCATGATCTCGCAGTTGGTATTAGTGGTTCATTACACCTGAGCGGAAGTTTTAATGGAAGCTCTATGGACCTTGATCCTGGGTGGAGTACATTGAACGTGCCAAATCCCGGTACTTCTGTGACATATCTCTCAACATTCGACACGGCAGGAAATTTTGTTGATTCCTGGTACTACCAGAATAATCTCTCGACGTTCGCCATTTATTATTCAATTGATTATTTATCCGACGGCTCATTAATTCTGTACGGCGGCGCAACTGGAGCAATGGATGTTGATCCGACCAGCGGGACTGCATACATTTTTGGTGGCTCTCATAACTTTCTGATGCGCTATATCTCGGATAGTTTGGCTTGGTGTTCATTATTGACCATTTCCACAGGTTACGGCTGCGTAGGCAATCTGGCGGTCAATTCGAATGATGATATTCTTCTCTCCGGTCAATTCGATGGCGAAATCGACATGGACCCTGGTGCTGGAATCGATACGATTAACAATGGTCAAGGAACCTATGACATTTACGTTGCAAGTTATAGTTCCAGTGGTAATCTGAATTGGGCACACAGTTTGGGATCACAAGGTCACGATGAGATTACTGGAATTGCAATTGATCAATCAGACAATATATACCTAACCGGTGAGCTTGACGGAGCGATTGATTTCGATGCTTCTACAGCCACTGCTTTAGACTCGTCGACCAACTTCACGCGAGATCCTTTCATTCTGGTATACTCTCAAACCGGAGGATATTTACAACACTATTCGTTTGGTACCGCGAACAATATTGAACAAGGCATCAGTGCGACCGCAACCAATTCCGGTGTTGTTTTCTCTGGTCAGATTCGCGGGACTGTCGACGTACAACCAGGTTCCGGCACAGTTAATATTGGCGATATGTTTTCCGATGGTTATCTCATTTCATACGATTTTGTTCTTGGTATTTCCACATTTGAAATGACCGACACCAAATTGTATCCCAATCCTATGAACAACTATACGAACGTAAAACTTCCAATAACCATGAATAGCGGAAACGTAGAAATATATAATGCGTTAGGCCAACTAGTATCCAGCTTTGCAACTACCAACAATGAGTTTGTAATTGAGAGGAACAACCTTCCCGCAGGAATTTACAGCGTAATTGTAACTTCAGATTCAAAAGTTGCTCGCGCACAGCTAATTATCAACTAAACTCGGGATAACTTTTCTCCTGTCTCCCGTCTGTCGTCTCCCGTCTGTTACTTACCTTCGGCGCAAATAAACAGACACTTTCAGAATGAAACCGCGCCCCAAGCGGTTCACGAATTCGAAAATGAAAACTAAAAAGCATGAGTAAAAACATCACCGTCATCGGTTCCGGCACCATGGGCAATGGAATCGCACACGTATTCGCACAAACAGGTTACGCAGTAACACTCGTTGATATTTCCAAAGAAGCGCTTGATCGCGGAATTGCAACCATTACAAAGAATCTGGATCGTCAGGTTGCGAAAGGAACACTCACGGAGGCCGACAAAGCAGCTACCCTCGCCCGCATTGCACCGGTAACCGATCTTGCAACCGGAGTTTCACAGGCTGATCTGGTTGTAGAAGCTGCAACAGAGAACGTTGATCTCAAATTGAAAATCTTCCGCGACATCGATGCAAACGCTCCGGCAAATTGCATTCTCGCGTCAAACACTTCTTCAATTTCAATTACGCGAATTGCAGCGGCAACAAAACGTTCGGAGAAAGTAATCGGTATGCACTTCATGAATCCGGTGCCGATTATGAAACTCGTGGAAGTTATCCGCGGTTACAATACGACCGATGAAGTGACGAATTCAATCATGGAACTTTCGAAGAAACTCGGAAAAGTTCCTGTTGAAGTGAACGACTATCCCGGTTTCGTTGCGAATAAGATCCTTATGCCGATGATCAATGAAGCGATTATCACTTTGCACGAAGGAACAGCAGGTGTTGAAGAAATTGACACCGTGATGAAACTCGGTATGGCTCACCCAATGGGTCCACTGCGACTTGCCGATTTTATCGGACTTGATGTATGCTTGTTCATCATGCGCGTGTTGCAGGAAGGATACGGAAATCCGAAATATGCTCCTTGTCCTCTACTCGTAAACATGGTTCAGGCAGGACATCTCGGCGATAAAACCAAAAAAGGTTTTTATGATTACAGTGATCCGAAAAACCCTGTCGTAGCTACACGTTTCAAATAATTGACCACATAGAATCATAGTCTGCGTTAGTTGCTAAGGCGCTACGCGTACATAGTTCACATGAGAGAGGCTGCAACCAAGTTGCAGCCTCTCCTGTGTTCTATGACGAATGCGCGTGCGCATTTTCGCTTAACACCTTACGATTTTTCTATGATCCTATGTGGTTAACCGTAAAGCCGGCCATGGCTCGAAACTTCATCAATAAACCAGAACAGAAAAATGAAGTAGCAGATGAAGAATATCCACGAGAGAATACCAACAACCAAACCGATGATTCCGCAAATGCGTCCGGTTTTGATATTGCCCATTGAATTCGGATCGTATACACCCGGCTTCGCTTCAAATTCTGCTTTTGCACCTTTCGCAAGGATGAGCGCAATAGTTCCGAGAATTGGTCCAAGCGTACACAACACAATGCTGCAGATCCCGAGTACGAGCACTGCTGTGCCATTTGGAATCGGTGGCAGGTTAGCTACGAAACCCTGAGGTTGTGTGTATGGATTGTATTGCTGTTGATTCGGATTATTTGGTTCCATAGTTAGTATCGGTTTTGCGGAGGATAATTTCCGTGTGGATATTGTTGCATTCCTTGCTGGAAGCCATACGGATTATTGAACTGCACAGGATTTTGTTCCAGTGTATTCTTGTATGCGCGCATCTTGTTCCAGTAAATGATAAGCATGATGCAGCCCGCAATGGCAGAAAGGATTCCAAGAAACGGAACCACACTGCAGATCATCAGAATCTGTGAAGTAAGTCCTGTGGAATAACCCGGACGTTCTTCATCCAGCTGTAAATTTCGGTTGCGGAATTCAATAGCCAATGAATCGGCAACTCTGCCAATCATGATGAATTGCCACACGATTCCGAAAGCGGGAATGAACACCATCCACACTTCTCCCGGATTCATCTTGCGCGTGTGCGGATGACACAGCTCCAGTATTCGCGACATGGTGAGCAGGTAGAAAATAAAGACGACGAACATTCCGAAACCCAGAATGATCATCAGAATCCAAAGAATGAAAAAACCTGCGAAGAACATGTGTGCTGAATATTACTGTGGTGGATTCGGATTATTCGGAGGCGACCACGGATTTTGCGGTGGCGGCGGTGATGTCGGAGGACCCTGCTGATTCATATAAGGATTCTGTTGGTTCGGATTCTGCTGCTGATTCATATAAGGATTAGCCTGTCCCTGGTAAGGTTGAGGCTGTCCTGGAAATTGATTTGGAAACTGATTCATATTCGGATTTCCCATTCCAAATTGAAACTGGTGTTGCATTAATTCGTTTTTGTATTTCGACATACGAACCCAATAAACGATCCAGCATACGAATCCTGCAAGTCCGGCAAGCTGAGGAAGAATTGGAATACCGATCCACTGAAGCACTCCACAGCACGTTAAAATGGCGTAAGCCATTCCTAACTGATAACCGGGTCGCTCTTCGCTTGGATTTAGTCCGCGCATTCTGTATTCAGCCGCCAGAGAGTCTGCCATTGCACTGGCAATTCTGAAATTCCAATAGTAATTGAAGAAAGGAATTAGTCCAAGCCACACCATTCCGGGAGCCATTTGTTGATTTTGCGGAGCACACTGTTTGAGGGTATTCTGCAAATTGAGAAAATAGAAAATTGCAATCACGATACCGATTGCAAGTCCAATTAGCAGTGCTCCCAAAAAGGGCGCCAACATACTGGAGTCGAGATTGGAGAAATTGTTCATCATGCAGTGAAGATAAAAAGAAAAGCCCCGATGCTTTCACAACGGGGCTTTTCAGATTAGTAGTTAATAACTACTAGTTCATATGCTTAAGGTTCATAGCGTACATCCCTACGAATGCAGCACCAAAGATTAGACCGAAAGTAGTCCAGTTTCCGTCGATGAATCCCATAATAGCGGAAATTGCAAATGCAGCCGCATAAAGGAAGAATCCAGACTTCTTCAATTTCCACATGCGAAGTACCCCAATGAAAGAAAGCACTACACAAATTAATCCAACTACAACTCCTGCGTATGCAAGGCCGTTGCCCGCAGATTCTGTTGTCGTTTCTGTCATTGTTACTCCTTCCGCTTCCATCATATCCACACCTTCATTAGCAACTACTGCAACAGCACCAATTACCATTGCTGCGAGAATAATTAGAATTGCTACAATTCCCTGCCAGATGAATGACAGAATGCAAAGTACTGTAAGAAATGTTGGTCTTTGAGCCGGAGCCCCAGCGTTTTGTTGTTCCATAATAATTAGAGTTTTGTCGGTTAGTTTCGTTTGGACTCAAAACAACTCCAAATTCCCGTGCTTTCAAATAGACACCGGTGTTTACTTATTAACAGAAACTTGACGGAGTTCCGACGATTGCAGATATAAACATTCTGTTAACAGATAATAGCCTAATCACCTTAAAACCCGCGTATTTGACATCATTTTTAGGGTTAACATGTGGGTAATACTGTCCACATCCGGGTACTTATTCACAATGTTCATATCCTGAATGGCGAATATCGCTGTTGTAAACGTCCCAAACTGCGTCGGCTATCCTACGTTCCAGCTCTTTTTCGCAGCCCAAACGGACCAATTATGACGCTGTGTTTCCGTCGGATTTGAGAGCATTTTCACGACAGGATTACCGTAGTACTCTTTGCCATCTGGTTTCACGGTAATATCGCGAATGATTCCTCCCGAGTTTACTTTCAGCACGAATTCCTCCGTTGCGAAATAGGTCATCCATTCATTCATGTCATTCTTTACCTGCTGTCCGTTCACGAGAATGACTTCATCGCCCACACAAAGTCCGCAAGTTTCTGCAGGAGAACCGTAATACATTTCTGTAACACGTGTAATGCCTCCAGGCTCATTCACTTTGAATCCGAATACGCGGTCGTGTACTTTCCGCATGGAGTTGAACTCTAAACGATGACCAATGTAATCGAGCGCCTCACTCAGCACCGGTGTATAATCATTCGCTTTGTAGAAATAGTTGTTCCAGTAGAAACTGAAATCGGCACCGGCTTCCTCTTCAATGAGTTTTTTGTAATCGGCCTCAGTATAGCCTTTGCCTTGTTTTGCGAATTCAACCCAGAGACGACGCATGACATCATCCAGCGATTTTTTGTTCAATGAATTTCTGCGGATGAAAATGTCTGTGACAAACGCGAGCAAACATCCTTCGTGGTAAATACTCGTCTTACGATGCGGTGCACCCGGTACATAACCATCGAGCCAGGTGTCCATTGAAGATTCTGTAACCGACAGGAATTTTCTCGCTTCCGTTTCGAAATGCTTGTCCATTCGCTCGTTGAACGTTGGCCAGAACTGATCCGCTGTCCATACACCGGAACGATACAGCAAGTAATCGCCGTAGTAAGTGGTCACTCCTTCTGCAACGAATCCTAAGCGGGAATAGTTTTCTTTCGTAAAATCATAAGGCAGCATTTCCGCCGGACGAATCGATTTGATATTCCACGCATGAAATAATTCGTGACAGCTTACACCCAGAAGATCATCGTACAGATCATTCATCAGTTTGTACGAAGGTCCAAGTCCGATTACAGTTGAATCGACATGCTCAACACCATGATAGAAACGCGTTGGCAAAATCTGGTATATGAAGTGAAATTCCTCAGAAGGAAAGCTACCGAAGACACGCATATTTTCATTCACGAAAATAAAGAAGTCAGTAATGAGTTTCGACCAGTCCGGTTTTGATTCACCCTGGAACCACAAGTGAAATTCAACTCCGTCAAGAATGAAAAATTTGTGTTTAATATTCGGACTCGCAATAAATGGGCTGTCTGCAAGTCGGTCAAAGTTTGGTACAACAAAACTTTGACTGCCGACTGTGATACGGCCAGACTGCTGACTGGATTTCATTGCAGTTGCCACTTTCCATGTTTCCGGAATCGCTAGTTCAACTGTACATTCTTCATCAAGTCGTCCTTCAAGATAAACACAACAGTTCACCGGATTCACATACAACTGCGAGGCATCGAGAAATGTGGATCCGGCATTCGGATCAGCAGCGAAGTACTCGTACTTAATTGTGAGCGACTTCACTCCTACCGTATGCACTTTCCATTTATCCTTAGTCGCTTTCGTTGCCGGTAGAATTTTCCCTCCTCCATCAAACACCTGAAGGTTGCGCACGTTCTTCGCGAAATTTCCAAGCTCATAACGTCCGGGACGCCAGGCAGGCAATTGAATGTAAGTAATTTCAGAAGAAATATTTTGTGCTGTTACTTCGAGCTGAACGTAACGAGAAGAAGGGTTGATCCAGGAAAACTTGTAATGCATAAATCCAAAGTTACACGATTCGATAATTCGAAATTCGAAGATTTGAAGATTCCAGTAGAGTATACTCAAAAACAAAAATCGTGTGAAGTTTATGCAACACACGATTTTCAAATCTTCGAATCTTCAAATAGTTTGCCTCAGCAAACTTTAAACACCCAATTGTGCTTGTCTTCCGTTCTTCCGCGACGAATATCATCCATCATCTTGCCAACTTTCGATGAGAAAGAATCTGCAGAGAAAGCAGGCAACTCGTAATCAACACCGTCTGCACCAATATTCGAAATGCGGGCAATCGTTGCAGCAGTTCCTGTTCCGAATGCTTCCTGCATGGTTCCATTGTTAAAGGCTTCAACAATTTCTGCAACAGCAATCTTGCGTTCTTCCACTTTCATTCCCCAGTCGCGTGCGAGCGTGAGTACACTATCGCGGGTGATGCCGGCAAGTATTGTATCGCCAAGCTGCGGTGTGATCAACGTGTTATTGATAACGAACATCAGGTTCATTGTTCCTGATTCCTCAACGAACTTATGCTCCTTTGCATCAGTCCAGATGAGTTGATCATATCCTTCTTTCTTCGCGAGTGAAGTCGGATACAAAGAACGACCGTAGTTGCCCGATGCTTTCACGAATCCAACTCCGCCTTCAACAGCGCGGAAGAATGTGCGCTCCACTTTTACTTTGAGCGGATGATCGTAGTATGCTCCAACAGGAGTTGTGATGATGATGAATCTGTAATTGTCGGATGGTTTTACGCCAATGTAATCGTCGCTCGCAAACAGGAACGGACGAATATAAAGTGAACGTCCGTCACCAGTCGGAATCCAATTCTGGTCGAGACGCAGGAGTTCAACAAGACCTTCCATGAAAATTTCTTCGGGAACCTCCTGCATGGCCATACGTTGTGCAGAAACATTTAATCGTTTATGATTATCTGTAGGTCGGAACAGCAAAACTTCTCCTGAATCAGAACGATGTGATTTCATTCCTTCGAAAATTGCCTGACCATAATGCATCATGGAACTCGCCGGACTGAGATTCAAATCGCCATAAGGCATAATCTTTCCCGGTTGCCATTGTCCATCGATGTAATCAGCGATAAACATGTGATCCGAAAACACTTTTCCGAATGGAACATTATTGATATCGAGTCCGGGTAAACGCGAGTGTTGCGTCTTCGTGATTTCCATAAGCGTTGCAAGGTTGCTCATTGGTAAACAGTTATGCTGGTACGCGTAATTTTCATTGTAACAGCGGTTCTAACAAAGATGCCAATTATATTCTGGAAGAGTATAGAAATGGCACAATATTCGACGGGGAATAGTATATCAAAGACGATTTCGTTATATTTAGTAGTACCATGAAAAGAATAGTGTTTATTACGTATTTGTTGCTCGCTTTAGTCGCAGCATCTTGCGGTGAGAAACATGGAACGGGAAAGAAAAGACCGCCACCATGTGATTGTCCTCACTTCAAATCGTGATAAATGAACAAACTCATTTTACTATTTCCCGCGCTCTTCCTGTTTGCTTGTGGTAGCACTCCCGATAACGGTGGTCCATGCACTTACGTAACAGATACCGTTGGAGCAACAATTGTTCGTCTGGATTCAAACGGAACTCCTTATCCCGACATGATGCTTCACGTAACAAAGGCAAATGGGAAAATCGATTCAATTCGCTATCCTCAAAACAATGGTGAAGTCTTTACATGGGATACAGTGACTGCACACGGTTTCAAAGTGGGTATGCAATTAAAAGCAAGGCACGAACTGAGAACGAGCGGGCATTGTAGTCCTGAGTATTATGTGGTAAGCAAGGAGATATTTAAGTAATTAGGTAGGCACCTCGATCGTGAATATTGTTCATGACTCGCCTACTTAAAGACTTAGGTACTTATATTTGACTTCATGTCAATAATCTCCTGCTCGAATCTCACCAAGTCATACGGACCGCTACAGGTTCTTAAAGGAATTAACCTGGATATTAAGCAAGGTGAAATAATTTCTATTGTAGGAGCTTCGGGAGCCGGCAAAACCACTCTTCTGACTATACTCGGAACGTTGGACAAAGCAGACGGCGGTTCATTGATGATGAACGGAAATGAGTTGATGGCACTCAACTCCAAACAGCTCGCTGAGTTCCGCAACAAAAACATCGGATTCGTTTTTCAGTTTCACCATTTACTTCCTGAGTTTACTGCATTAGAGAATGTATGTATTCCGGCTTACATCGGCGGAGCAGGTAAAAAAGAAACCGAAGCCCGCGCTCACGAATTGCTCGACATGCTGGGACTCGCAGAGCGTAAAACACATAAACCATCTGAGCTTTCCGGTGGAGAACAACAACGTGTAGCTGTTGCACGCGCACTCATCAACAAACCAGCAGTCGTTTTTGCCGACGAACCTTCAGGCAATCTCGATTCTGCAACTGCAACTCAGCTTCATCAGCTTTTCTTCTATCTCCGCGAGACGATGGGACAAACTTTTGTCATCGTAACACACAACGAAGCATTGGCGGATATGGCGGATCGGAAACTGGTGATGAAAGATGGTGTGATTCTTTGATTGAACATTGCGCTTTTGGCGTTTGACATTGAACATTTGATGCCACGATCCTGACGAGAGAACGCTCAACGCAAAATGTTCAACGCTCAAGTGTCAAGGAAAATGATCCTTGTGCACATCCCGGAACAACAACATCTCCTTCAACTTCAGTTCCTTTTCTGTATCAAATCCGCATGTCTCTTCCCACGTTTTCGGATTACGATACGTACCGAACATCATATCCCACCAAACAATATCGCCGTAGTTGTATTTGTGCTTTTCAAACTCGTGATGAATGCGATGCATTTCCGGTCGCTGGAAAATATAACCAACCCATTGCGGTGTTTTTACATTGGTATGATAGAAGAATTCACCGAGAGCAGTACACAGGGTGTAAATCGCTCCGGCTTCTGCGCTTAAACCGAGAAATGTAAATACGAGCAAGCTTCCGATGATTGAATTCACAGTCATTTCCAAGGGATGCTTGTAAAATGATGTGATCACTTCAAGCCGTTGCGGACTGTGATGTATCTGGTGAAAGCGGGTCCAGAGAAAATCAACGGTGTGTCTCCAACGATGCCACCAGTAGAAAATGAACGTGGCAATGAAATACGCGATGCATCCACCAGCGATAGGCGAAACATGTTCACTCAAATGAAAGACACTGAATGCAGAAAGCCATTTCTCCCAGGTGAATCCAGCGACGACCACGATAATGAGTTGTACAAAGTTGATTGCGAGAACCCGAATCGTCCAGGTTGGAACTGTGGGCAATTTCCAACCGGGAATCATTCTTTCAAGAATGAAGCAGAAGGCGAATACGCCGATAATAACAGGTAGCATTGCAGGTAGGTTTTGGTTTTACTTCCGTTAACCCTGCAAATCGACGATTCTAATGTCAGGAGAGTATCCGATAAATGTGAAGAGATGCGAGGAAGTGTTCAGGGGTGTTAAATTGAGCATTGGAAGGTTGGCGTTTGACATTTGACATTGCAAGCCACGATTCTTACGAGAGAATGATCAACGCCAAATGTTCAATTTTTAATGTCCAACAGGTAAAAAGGCCAAAGGCTCCACGTTTCCGTGAAGCCTTTGATAAAATACAGACCTGTAAGCCGGGTTCTGTCCACTCGAGTGACTCGCACTCTCGCTATCCGCCATTTCTCTGGGATTGCAATCACTCACAACCTCTAGCAACCTACCCGTTACACGAACTTGCGTTCTCGGCGAGTAACCGATCTCTTGCGAGCGCATAACCTATTTGGTTTTTCAACACCTGTGGTTTGCCCCATGCTGCATCACTGCAACACGCGTGAGCTCTTACCTCACGATTTCACCCTTACTTTCCACCGAAATGGATTAGCGGTATGTTTCTGCTGCACTTTCCGTCTTTCGCCAATCACTCAACGAAAGCCTTCCCGTTAGGAAGCAGGTTACTCTTTGTTGCCCGGACTTTCCTCCCCGATTTTCATCGGAGCGACGGATTAGTCTGCGACGCAAAGATAGGAAAACCACTAGAGACAGGTTCCGCTAGAAAGTAATTCAAGACAAGATAGTCTCCAAATGAATCAAGGTCCACAATCCACTATGAGTGAGCCTTCGCGCCTCAGCAGTGAACCATGAACCTTAAAATTCTATTAAACCGGGATAGGTTTAAGTCTAGTCGTGTGCGCCGAAGTAAAAGTGCATACCAACCGAAACTCCAATAGAGCTCATCGGCAAGAAGAAACGTAGATCCTGATCAGGCTGACCGTCGTTCTGTGGATTCTGAGTTGTGAATTCTGTCACATACTCTGTTTCCTTCTGACGGATGTTCATTCCTGCCAATTGATCTTGTCCATCTACATCAAGCTTAGTGATAATGGAATGATTCGGAGAATAGTTCTGCGCATTCATAGTTGCTTCAGCATAAAGGCCGAACATGTCGCTTAGATGGTAATGAATACCAAGTCCGCCTGTGAAACCAAACGCAACACCCTGGTTAAATTCTTCAACACGATGATAAGATGAATTGAAAGAAGGTCCGGTAGTTGTCGTTTCCATTTCACTGAAAACTTGTCCGCCTACGCCGATCAATACTCCAACACGCATGTATGGTTGCCAAGCACCTTCGCTTGCAGTTACTCGACCACCAATCATAAACTGGTGCATACGTGCCCACATTTCCTGTGTGCCTGTTTCCACGTTTGGACCAGAGGCATCACGAATGTCAGACGTGATCTTGCTGCCGAGCAAGTATCCGTAACCGAATTCCATTCCAACGTTTGGATTGAATTTCCATCCGAACGTAACATTCGGGTTAAATCCTTGTCCAAGGCTGGAATATATTCCTTTATAAGTAGCAGTATTGCCATTATCGTCGTATTCAACAGCAATCAACTCGCGAAGAGCAGGTGCACCGTATCCGATACCAACGTTAATATAGGTTTGAGAATACGCAGAATGAGAAAGAAGCACACCAAGTGCCGCTATCGTGATTGTTTTTAGGTGATTCATTGGTTGTTTGGTTAGATATGATCGAAGGTAGATCAAGTACTAACCGGCGAGCTCAGGTTTTCGTGCGTTCGACTTCAAATGGCGACGCTTTGCAGAAAGTCTATCACAAACTGCAATGTGAAAATTGCTAGAGTTGTGGAGTAGTTTCTACACCATCGGGGTTAAGCAGAAGGAAAGTTATGCCGAGGTTGAATCCAAATGCGTTCATCGGAACACGTATGTTTGGATTATCAGATTGCAATTCATCTCCTCGCGTGTTCGTATTATATGCAACAGATTGTACCATCTCCGTTGGTTTCCAATTTTGCCAGGTATAACGGAACTGAAATCTCCAACTGCATCGAAGGTCGCGATTGAACGCAAGCCCTGCTCCCAAAAAATATCCGACAGATACTCCGCCGGAATACGTTTCATGGTTCACGTAAAACTTATTTCCAGCCTGCGATCGCGGAAGCGTATCAACCTCGAAGCTTTTCTGGAATTGCGGATGAATCAAAGCACGTGCACCTACATTCACGTAAGGCTGCATCTTTCTTTTTCCGAAGTAATATGTAAAGGAAATACCTAACCGGTTATTTGCAGTCAATACTGCCGTGCGCCGAATGTGCATCCACGAGGCCGTGTCTATTTCTTCGCGCAGGTATGCACCAGCAACAGCACGCGCATGCCATTCGAAATTGATTCCCACTTCAAAGTTGCTATCGAGCCGTACTCCACCTTCTCCGTTTAATACCCAACCACTACCAAATCTGCCGCGCATCAGTTCAAACGGAGGTAGTCGCTCCGGAACCCTGTCAAAGGAATAAAACTCAGTGGCACCGGAACCTGCATCAGCCCCAAATGAGAAACGGAAATAAGGTTGTGCTGACGAAGTTTGTGTCCAAAAGACAAAAACCAACAGAACGGGCGTAAGGAATCTACTTGAGCGTAGTGCTGTACGTGTTATCATGGTGTGCGAATACCGGTGGTAAAACGCATCAACATTCACTTTAGTATGTACCTAGAGAATTTCCGCTTCCGTTGCGCCGAATCCAAACCGCGCAAAAGAACCGTCATTAATGCGGACACCTTTGTAAGTAGAGAGCAACTTCCGCACTTCCGTTTTCAATCGCCCGTTCCCTACGCCATGAATGAACACCACTTTGCGCATGTGAGCGGCAACGGCTTCATCCATTTCCTTTTGTACACGCTTCAACTGAATGTCGAGCAATTGTGCGTTACTCATCCCCGACCAATTATCCATGAGCTCTTCGATGTGAAGATCAACTTCCTTCTCGAGCACCTGGTGCTTCTGATGAGGAACAGAAACTTTCTTCGCGGTAGAAACGCGCTCTTTCAGTTCCATCATGCGACGAATATCATCGTTGGTTACAAAAGGTTTTTCTTCCTGCGTAGTCATGTCGCCAATCAACGCAACTTCTGCAACATAACATTTCTTGTCGGTCAGCAAATGCGCCTGATACGACGAGTCTTTCATAAACTTTACACCACGGAGCTTGACGGTGTTGCTCATCGGATTCAAATGTTCGTATGCTTCATCGCTGTAGAATATCACATCCGTTTTCGCCTGACCCCATTCGTCAATGTCGGCTGGAGTCATCGTATCAACTTCCGCTTTTCTTCCCGGACCAAGTGTTCCCGATTGAATGCAAATCCAATCGCGTCCATCTTTCAACGAAACGGTAAAGAAGATATGATATTCACTTCTGTTCAATACAAACACATCGATTTGTCCAACTGAAGGTATTTGCTGATTCTGCGGTTGAAATACAAGATAAACTCCATCCGGAAAACCAGGATTGATCACTTCATGAACACTTGTCGTTGCCGACTTTTCCTCGACTACAGGAGCCTCATACTTCGATGCACGCTCATGCGATTTCACAGGAACCAATTCTTTGAGTGGGAATGGATATTCGAAACCATCCTGCACTTCTACAATTGCCATTCCATTCCCGCTATTGCGGACGAATGTTCCTTCGCCTGTTTCGTTGAGGAAACGTACTTTATCGCCTTTTTGGAATGACATAGTGCAAAAGTAGGCATAAGGAATTAAGGATGTGGTGCGAAGGAGAACAGATGCGGGACAAAATTGTTGTGGGTTTCGCACAATTGAAGTAATTTTTGGGAATGAAATTGGTTGACCTAACAGTCCGGTTCACGAATTACAACCTCAAACAAACCAAAACAATGATCAAAAAGTTATTGATCCTCCTTGCCCTCATTCCTACGCTTGCAATTGCTCAGAAAGTAAAAGTCGATGGCGACACCGTTTACAAAGACGAAGCTCCGTATTGCCTGATTCTGAAACAAGGAACCGGACTCGCTCCCGTTTATAGCATTCGCACCTTGACTAACGTTGAAATTGCGACCGTGATTCAGGATGACGCTGTTCCTGCTAACGAACAGAAAACTGCTTACGTGCGTATTACTTTTACAGCGTCGGGCGCTATTTCACATTTCGGCAATACAATTCCATTGGTAAAACGATTGGCAAAAGCTTTGGTAGAAAGTGATGTAGTTGGAACAAACGGCAGTAATCCGGAAGGAGAAAAGCGATTTGTTTCCTTGTATCCGAATAAAATCGTGAATCAGGCAACGGTTATCGTCAATATCAATACAAACGGACCTGATTACACTCCAGTTACGCGTAGCAAAGTGAATTCAATACGTGCACTCAACGGAAAGCTTTCACAAGGTGGAACCGATATCGGAACATATGCGACATCGAATACAATGTCAGGTGGCAAAAGTGTTTCAACAACGACCTACTCGCTTCCGAATGGAGTTCAGTGTGCTGTTGCAACGTACGATAACATTGGTGCGAAGACAGCTTCTGTGAGAACATTGCGCGATAATGCAACGCATACGGTTACGATTAAGAATTCAGCAATGAGTGAACAGGAAATTGCGGATTGGTTGTCGACTAACGGATACCTGTAAACTACGCGGGCTGATTCACGCCTTCCATCACTTTCATATACAGCTCTTCATATTGCGGAAGTATCGCTGCAATATCAAATCGTTTCGCGTGCTCGTAAGCATTTACTTTGAATCGGTTCAGTAGTGCATCATCGGTGAGTAACTTGATTGCACTGTTCGCCATGTCATCTACATCTCCAACGTGAGAAGTAAATCCGGTAACACCGTTTTTGTTCACTTCCGGAATACCACCCGTATTTGTGGAGATCACCGGAATTCCAGACGCCATTGCTTCCAATGCGGAAAGACCAAAACTCTCGGTTTCGGAAGGAAGTAAGAATAAATCTGCAATCGCCAGCACTTCATTCGGATTTACAACTTTCCCGAGGGAAATAACGTCATCGCACGTGTTAAGCTTACGGCACAATGCGTCAATGCTCGTACGCTCCGGACCATCTCCAACGAGAATCAGTTTCGTCGGAACTTTCTTCCGCACCCGATCGAAAATATGCAAGACATCTTCCACGCGTTTTACTTTGCGGAAGTTCGAAACGTGTACCATTATTTTCTCACCCTTCGGAGCAAATACAGAACGCTGGCACGCTTCTGAATGATGACCATAATCTTCCAGGCGGATAAAATTCGGAATCACTTTTACTTCCTGTGTCAGATGAAAGTACTTCAATGTATCAGCGCGTAAGCTCTCCGAAACTGCAGTCACTGCACTTGAGTGATTAATAGCGAACGTAATCACCGGTTCAAACGATGCATCGCGACCTAAGAGCGTGATGTCTGTTCCGTGCAGCGTTGTGATGAAGGGAAGTTGTTTGCCTTTGTCTTTCAGAATCTGTTGTGCCATGAAAGCCGCCGACGCATGCGGAATGGCATAGTGCACGTGCAGCAAATCCAGTTTTTCGCTCAGCACCACATCGACCATTTTGCTCGTCAGTACTAATTCGTAAGGCTGATAATCGAACAGCGGATAATTCGACACTACAACTTCGTGGTAAAAGATATTCGTATGGAAGGAATCGGCTAATCGCACGGGCTGACTGTACGTAATAAAATGCACCTGGTGGCCTTTGGCCGCCAACGCTTTTCCCAACTCAGTAGCTACAACACCCGAACCTCCGAAGGTTGGGTAACACACAATGCCGATTTTCATGCTGCAAAGATAAGGTGCAGATTGTTAAGGGGAACGCGGATTTTATGTCCGTTGGTTGCTAGGTCCTTGCCCGGATGACTCTGGTTTACATCAACACTCGGCTGGGGATTTTATGAGATAAACTCGAACCTATCTCATAAAATCAAATTGACGAACTTTGAATTCACCGTCCTGATCCGAGTGAAAGACTAACAATTATAGGACTTCAATATCCGCGTTCCAGTTACGATCAAAACTGAGCACAATCTCCGATCTTATCGCTACCTTAGGGTCTATGAACGACAAATCCAATGTGCTGAATTGGTTTGAGATTCCCGTTTCAGATTTCGGCCGCGCAAAACGTTTCTACGAGTTCATCTTCGATATCAAAATGACTGAATCGCAGATGGGTCCGATCAAAATGGGATTCTTTCCATCTGTTCCAGGAAGCGGAAAAGTTTCTGGCGCTTTAGCCTACAATGAAGATTTCTACAAGCCCAGCGTCTGGGGTCCTGTTATTTATCTCAATGCCAATCCCGACCTGCAGGTTGTCCTCGATCGCGTAGAAGCAATCGGCGGAAGAATTCTCATGTCGAAAAAACTCATCGCAGCAGACGCCGGCTACATGGCACTGTTTGTAGATTGTGAAGGGAATCGGATGGCGTTGCATTCGAATGGGTGACAATTAAAGTGTATGAAGGTTATTACATGCACATTATTCGTCCTGGCATTTACTCTAACGTCATTCTCCCAAGAAACCTTTGAGGTTGCTGATACAAAATTCACCGTTCAGTGCCCGGTTAATTACTATGTATTTGACAAGAAGAATGGATCTAACCCTGAAGGAGGATTGTCCAACGTTGTATTCAAATCAAATAAGTTCGATGAGTGCAGTTATTCAATTATCGGGTTGCAACTCGTCAATACGAAAATCCAACCTATTCCGCATAAAAAAAGATCCGCTAAAGTTCTTGAAAGCTCTGCGGGTTACGTAGGTGTGGGAGCATATCAATGTTTCTATTTTAGCAGCAAGCAAAAATCGAAGCGCAAGTGCAATAATTTGCATTATTACGCATCATTCAGCCACAGAATAAATGATTCTTTAGATGTGAGAATATTTCTAACGTCTGTGGCACTGGAATCGGAAATCAATTACCTCGACACAATTCTCCGAACGCTCGCAGATAGCTTCTTCATTGTCAATAATTACTTATTGGAATCACTTAAACCAGTGCACAGTTTTAATGGTGAAGATTCAATATCAATTCTTAATAAAGGATTCTACTTTCCACTAATACCAGGTTGGGGCGTAACTAAACGGCGCGCGGAATTCAACGATGAAAATGATCCAACGGGTAAACGTCTTGTAATTCAAGAAATACGTGCTAAAGCAATCAGCTCGTGTGCCATAACATTTACCGTAACCGATATGACATTTACTAAACAAGATGAATTAAACTATTTTCTAAATACCCGAAACAGATTGCCGAATAGTGGCGAGCGTCCCATGTTTGCAGTTCGAACAGATTCAATTCAAAAAAACTGCGAAGCAAATGGCTTTGATACTTTATCTGCTTGGGGGTTGATTCGGAAGGATGTGAATGGCGAAGCAAAACATTTCTACGCTTATTACTATTCTTACTTTTTCATGACCACAAAAGGTATGTTTAGGGTAACGCTGGAATTTGTTGCACCGATCTCAGATCCCCTGCAGGCTTCGTTCAAGGGTGAAGAGTTTCAAGCATACTGTGATGATGTTTTAAAACAAAATAATTTCAAAAAATGGATGGTTCATTAGTACGAGGAAAATTTGAATTGGCGAGTTTGATTGTCACTGTTGCAGCTATGTTCGGCTCAATTTCGGCGCACTCACAACGTATTGATTCTCTACGAATTCTTGGACAACCTTTTGAAATTGCAGTTCCTTATGCATGGACCGCGAGCCGTGTTGATACGGGTTTATGTAAACAGGATGGATTTAACATTCGTCTTGATATGCCGATTTCAGATTACAATTGCGGTGGACACATCACCGTTAAGGCAACCGCAGTTACTCCGGAACTGCGAAAGGAGCGCGAGAACAGGGTTCATGAACCAATCGAAGACAGCCTTTTCGCTGCATACTATCGTACAGATATCGGAAACTATACACTCAACTGCGGATTTGTTGAACAAAAGGGAGGAAAAGACCCCCGGCCGGTCAATAAGGCCGACAAACCAGCCTACCAGAAAAGAAAGAGAGAATTATATAAAGACCCATCCCATTTGTACACCACGTGGTTGTTCTATTCAATCAACGATACAATTGAGTTTCTGATTCTGTTTCAGGGAAGAGTTCCCCACAGCTATGAACAATTTGCAGATCATGCTGTGAGACACATTGCAGAACACATTTTCATTGAGGATTCTACTTCAATTAAGACATTAACCGATGTAACAAATCCCTTTCGTCATGAACCTGAACAGCTACCGATGGATTCCGTGACTTTTCTTAAAACCAGCTTTAAATTTCCACTCTTACCGGGCTGGTCTTATGATACAACCAGAACTGAATCAGAGCGAAAGACCGTTTTTCTAAGGGTTAAATCTCCGAATCGCGAAGGTTGTGATAAAGGCAATATTGTATTATCCTATCGCGTCAGAACAGTAGATGACAATACTTCTAAAAAAGATGAACTATCGAAGATTACATTGGAAGGAATTTACAAGCAGTATAAACCACTTATGCCAAAAATGGATTCCAGTGAAATCCGGAAGATCGACTCAACATTTGCAACCTATGAGCAACATTTCTATTTCACACAAGCAGGGAGTAGTTTCCCTGCTCCCCTTTGTCCGGAATACGAAGAAGTGAATGAGGTGCTATATATTATCATTTACACTTCACCCAGTGAACGAATACGCATTGAAGTGTCAACGACATACACCGGCTATGATTACCAAAGCGCCCGCGAATACAGCCATCAATATTATCGGTTCATTTATCTCATGGCAGAAGCAAATGACTTCGAACAGTTTTATCTGAACAACAAAAAGGACTGAAAATGAAGAAACTATTTCTGCTTTTCATATTCATCAACCTGTTTCAATTCTCGAATGCACAAAAAGCTGCGAATGTTGATACGTTCACTATTGCGGGAGCGAATTTTGTGGCAACAACGCCTGCCGATTGGTTTTCCCTTTCAGTCAACGATAGTATTCAGAAAGATACCACGTGGAATTACAAAATGTGGTATGCTCCGGACGTAAACTCTAATGCCGTTTTCGCTCAGGTCTGGATTCACGTAATCAACAATACTGATTATGTCCCAACAAAGAAAGAGAGAAAGAAATTTGAACGGAGATGTAAAGTATCTCAAAGAAAAATAGGAAACTGGCCCTGTTATTTTCTCAATTATGAAGGTCAGAAGATGAAAGACTGCCGGAAATGCAAATTAGTTTATCAGCAGCTCTATTCTGTTCCATTAAATGCAAAGCAATCATTAGAGATATTGTTTGTTGGGCAAGGAGATTGGAACAAACTTTATCCGCTAAGTAAAACGTACGCTCAGTTTGCGGAAAATTTTATCCGAACCAATGATCAGTCGCTTTCCACTTTTCGACTTATTAATTTCTACATGCCCGTGACCACATATAACATAAACGTTGGTCAAACTTATTCCAAAGTCCTGATTCCAAATGGATTTACCTTTCATGATCTTACGAATGGAAATGCCACTATCACGGGTAAACAAATGACGATACACATTAACGCGTTGACTCAGATTAAAGATTCAACTGCAATTCAACAGAAAATAGATACAAATGTTAGTATCGTCCCGCTGAAAACATATTCATTTCTGTCTGGATCTGCTGTTGCTAAACTCGTGACGCAACGTAGTCTTCTCGCAAATGATGGAAGTTGGATACTGTACAAATTTTCAATGGACATTCCACAAGCCGATGCAGCTATGTTGGAATATTACAAGTGTCTTTTGAGTGAATATGCAACATACACCACCCAACATCAATTAGATGCATCCAACTCAATTCCCGCAATTAATTTACAGGACATCGATCCTCGAAAAAACAGTAAGCCCAGAAGTGAAGGGCCCGCTCTGAATATTGAAAGAAAAAAAGACCAGTTACCCCGACCGAAATAGATTTGAAAATTCAGCCGAAATAATCTCAGATCACGATTGGAAGATTATTCCTTGAGAAAAACAGTCATTCGTTCAATCTCCGGCTAACACCAAACACAATCGGCACATTGGCACATTGGCACATTGGCATCGGCATAGGCACATCCTTACGGACGCTTTTTCAACTCCACAACCAGCTCCTGCATTAGTTTTCCGCGTATCCCTTCCTTCGCCAACTTATTCGCTTCAGTATCTGTTACTGTTATGGAAACACCTTGTAAATATCCTTGCGATGCAGAATCCGCACAAACTCCACTGTATCTGTTGAAATAAACATTCCAACCCTGTAGTCTCCAATTCTCAGACGGAATGCATTCTTGTGTCCGGATAACTTCTTAATGTTCGGATGATTTTTCAAAGTAGAAGCTCGCTCCACGTCCTCAATAAATAACTCCAATATTCGTCGTGCTCCCTTATTGGAAACAGAATCCAAATCCTTTGAAAACTTCTTCAGGAAAACAACCTGCATGTTACTTCCGTAGCTTCTTGAGAATTGAAGCTTTCGATACCGTCTTCTTACGGTCAACACCTTTCATCAATTTACTCAATCCAAAGTCTTCCATTTCCTCGCGCGTGTAGGTAACGGCAGGAAGACCCAGTGATTCGAGAAAATCATTGATCAACCGAAGTTCGGACTTGTCTCTTGGTGTAATTACGAACGATTTCATTAATCAAATTTACAAAAATCTATTCCTAACACCTAACACCATCTGCAAATCAGCATATCTGCTCATTCGCAAATCATTTTTTCCCGCGCTTCAACTCAATAACTAATTCACTCATCACCTTTCCTCTAATCCCTTCCTTCGCCAACTTATTCGGCTCGGTATCCGGATAAACTCTGTTCGACAGAAACACAAACACCAATCCGGTTTCAGGATCTGCCCAGGCTTGTGTACCGGTGAAGCCCTGATGACCGAAACTCGCACAGGAAATTGAATCGACTGCTGCATCGGGTTTCTTCGGATCCGGATCTGGCTTGTCGAAACAGATTCCGCGACGACAATCTTTCATGGCGTAACCAGTGAAGTCATTAACCGTTTCCGATTTGAAGTAACGTTTGCCGCCGTATGTGCCCCCGTTGAGATAAAGCTGCATCATCACGCCCACATCATTTGCGTTGCTGAAGATTCCTGCGTGACCACCTACTCCACCCAACATGGCTGCACCTTGATCGTGAACATCGCCTTGAAGTTGTTGCTTGCGCCATTTGGTGTCGTTCTCGGTTGGAGCACAACGCGCACTTGCAAAACGCAAACGAGGCTGATAACCCATCGTGGTCAGTCCGAGCGGCTTGTAGAAATTCTGCATCACGTATTCGCTTTCACGCAGATTGCTTTTCTCTTCGATAATTTGTTTTACGTAGTAATATCCCAAATCGCTGTAGAGATACTTGTGATCAGGATTCACATTGCACGCATTAATCTTCTTGTAAATACTGTCGTGATAATGTGCCTGTATCCACATGTTGGGTGCTACGTAAAACGGAAATGAATCTGTACGCGTTTTGTTGTAGACTTTCGTATCCCAATTTCCATTGGCGTCCAACGTTTTCTCGTAGAAAGGAATCCATGCGGGAAGTCCAGCTGTATGCGTCATCATATTGCGGATGACCATGTTCTCCTTGTTGGTGTTCTTCACCATGGGAAGATGTTTACCAAGCGAATCACTGAGCTTAATCGTGCCGTCATCAACCATCTTCATCAAACTCGGAGCAGACGCCATGATCTTGGTCACCGAAGCAACGTCATACAAATCCATGTTGTTCACCGCGTGCTTCTTCTCGTACGTGAAATGACCATACGATTTCATGAGAAACACTTTCCCGTCTTTCGCAGCGAAAACCTGACAACCAGGATACGCTTTGTCTGCAATTCCTTTGTTCACGATGGAATCAATACGCGCCAATGTCTTCAGACTAAATCCGATTTCCTCGGGCACCGTGTATTTCAACCGCGATGAAACAGTTGCGATTCCTGTCTGTGCCTTCCAACCATTCAACGTAACGGGCAGATTTCCCTGACAAGAAATTCCACCGAACACAGCTTGCGCAGCCAGATCTTCGATGTACGACTGATCTTCATAAGCCTGAATCACCGCGTCACACTCTTCTATGCGCTTGATTTCATTCAACGCATAAGGTGAACCGAACAACACTGCAACAATTTTCTTATTCAGCTTCAGTAAGGTGTCAATGAGCTTGTCGGGAACATCAGAGAGTCCGCCGTAATTGTTTGCCGGACGTTGAGACACTTTGTGAATGGCCATTACAATTACATCGTGATTCGACAGATACGCAATCATGGAATCGATGGAATCTTTCTTTGCATCGTATGGAATTGCGTATGGTTTCACCGGTGCATAGTATGAACTACGTTCCTGGAACATGTTATTTTTTGAATGTCCGACAGAAACAACTGCGAGATTCAGTGTATCCAGATTGGTTAGCGGCACCAATGAATTTTTGTTGTTTAAAAGTGTCATCGAGGCTTCTCCGATCTCCCGGCACAACCACTGTGCGTTACGGTCGTTCAGTGATTCAAATAAACCCTTTGACTTAAGACGCTTGCGCTTGTCTAATCCAACCCATTTTTTTGTCGCGAGAATCTTTTTGCAACGAAAATCGATTTCCGCTTGTGAGATTTCACCTTTCGTAATTGCTTCCTGTATGAGTGTAATTGCCTTCGGAACATCGCCGGAGAAAAGAATGACGTCGTTGCCTGCTACTAATGCTTTCACATCCAGTGCGCCCGGACCGTAATACTTACTTACGCCTTTCATGTTCAACGCATCGGTAATCACGAGTCCTTTGAAACGCATTTCCTGTTTGAGCAATGTATCGACTACGTATCGCGAAAGTGTGGTTGCCTGATTCGCTGTTGTGTCAAGCGCCGGAATGTACAAATGCGCTACCATCATACTTCCAACTCCTGAACGAATCATTTCACGGAAAGGATAAAGCTCCAGTGAATCCAATCGCTCACGTGTTGCGTTGATTTGCGGAAGTGTCTTGTGCGAATCGGAATCTGTATCTCCATGTCCGGGGAAATGTTTTGCACAAGCGAGAATGCGGTTATCCTGCAAGCCATTTGAATACATGATCGCTTTCTCGGCAACATCGTATTTGTTTTCTCCGAAAGCTCGAGTTCCAATCACCGGATTATTCGGATTGTTGTTCACGTCAGCAACCGGAGAAAAACTCACGTTCACTCCAAGCAGACTGCACTGACGAGCCATTTCTACTCCGTACCAATACACCAGTGAATCATTGTCCATTGCACCGAGCTGCATCTGATGCGGGAAGTTGATGCAACTGTCAATGCGCATCACCGGTCCCCACTCTGCATCCATTCCAATAAGCAGCGGAACTTTTGCTTCTCCCTGATAACGATTCGTGAGATTCACTTGTCGCACCGGGCCGCCTTGCATGAAAATGAGGCCACCGACTTTCTGCGTTTTGATGAGCTCTGAAATTTCGTTTTCGTGTTTCTTGTCTTTATTCGACCACGCAGCGACCATGAATAACTGACCTATTCTTTCTTCGGGTGTCATTGAATTAAAAACAGAATCCACCCATTTCGAATTCGTGTCGTTGAGAAATGCAGGCGCCACAGCAAGATCAAACTTGTTGATTTGTGCAGGCGAACGATCCGGATCATCGGCATATGCGTCTTGCCGATCAAAAGCCAACAGCACGAACACCACGATCATCGGGATAAACAGAAGGAGGGAAAAAGAGATTTTTCTAATCATCACGTCTAATTACAATTCGCTTAAAAGTATAGACAAACGCTGTGCCCGATCGTTGGACTCATAGCGGGTTTTCACCAAATCATTGTTAATCTGAAGCAGGGACAAGCGTGTACTTTCGGCTGACAACCGTAGTATTGACCACTAAGCACACAAAGACACGAAGATTGTTGATTCTTTTCCTTTGTGTCTTCGTGAACTTAGTGGTCCAAAAGCCCATCAATTGTGTAAATTTACAGGCGTTTAACCCGCTGAAGAAAGTGCCCGTGAGTCTCGATATAATCTCTGTCCTTCCCGATTCAGTTGCCAACCAGATTGCCGCAGGAGAAGTAATCCAGCGACCAGCATCTGCCGTGAAGGAATTAATGGAAAATGCCGTTGACGCCGGCGCCGATTTTGTGAAGCTGATTGTGAAAGATGCGGGACGCACACTCATTCAGGTTGTTGACGACGGCAAAGGAATGTCGGCTACCGATGCCCGCTTGTGTTTCGAGCGACATGCGACTTCAAAAATCAGAGTTGCAGACGATTTGTGGGCGCTCAACACCATGGGATTCCGTGGTGAAGCATTGGCTTCGATTGCTGCTGTCGCTCAGGTTGAAATGAAATCGCGTCGTGAAGAAGATGCAATGGGCACGCTCATTCAGATCGAAGGCACAGAAGTGAAATTGCAGGAACCTTGCGCAGCTCCGAAAGGAACTTCAATCAGCATGAAGAATCTGTTCTACAATGTTCCGGCGCGCAGAAACTTCCTGAAATCAGACGGTGTAGAATTCCGGCATATTCTCGAAGAGTTCGAACGCATTGCATTTGCAAATCCTACGGTTGGATTCGCACTCTGGCACAACGGCAATGAAATGTATCGCCTCGAAGCCGGAACAACGGAAGAGCCTCGTGCTTCTTTGCGTCAGCGCATTCTTGCTTTGTACGGAACACCTTATAATCAACGATTAGTTCCGCTAGAGGAAGATGCTGGCATTGTAAAGATTTCCGGATTTGTAATCAAACCTGAATTCACACGCAAGACACGCGGCGAGCAGTTCTTCTTCCTCAACAGAAGATTCATTCGCAATTCATATCTGCATCACGCAGTTCAAAGTGCATTCGAACAGTTACTACCTCAGGGGAATTTCCCTGGATATTTCATTTTTCTGGATGTTGATCCGAAAACGATAGACGTAAACATTCACCCAACGAAAACGGAAGTGAAGTTTGAAGATGAACGTTCGATTTACATGGTGCTTCGTTCGTCTGTGAAAAAATCACTCGGACAATACAACATTGCTCCTACCCTCGACTTCGAACAGGAAATGAGCATGGAAATTCCGTTGCCGAATTCACAGCCCATCCGTATGCCGGAGATCAAGGTGAATCCTTCTTTTAATCCGTTTGAGAAAGACTCACACAAAACTTCCGTTTACAACGAACCTCGGGAGAAAAGCAATGTGCAGAACTGGGAATCCATGTTCAATCAGCACATTCATTCAATGCCTGGTGCGGATGTGATTCCGGCCGTGCAGCAAGTATTGCATGAATCACAAACCAAACCTGTTTCGGAAGGTGCTTCGTTTATGCAATTGCATGAGCGCTACATCCTTTCTCCAATGAAAAACGGATTATTGGTGATCGATCAGCAGCGTGCACACGAACGCGTGTTGTACGAGCGTTACATACAGGCGATGGCTCGTCAGCAAGTTCAGATACAACAGAAATTATTTCCCGAGAACGTGACGTTTTCTCCCGCGCTTACGCACGTTGCAGAAACGCAGATTGAAGCCTTGCAGGCAATTGGCTTTGATATTCACCCGTTCGGACAAGGCACATTTGTTGTACATGGTATTCCGGCGGGCACAGAAGATTACGACGTAGCTCATTTGCTCGAAGAAGTGCTCGAAACCTTTCGGGAAAACGAACAGCAGATGCATCTCAAACCGCTGGAGAACGTGGCTCGCTCATTAGCGAAACGCGCAGCCATCAAATCGGGAAAATCAATGGGCACGCAGGAAATGCAAGCGCTCTGCGACGAGCTTTTCGGTTGTGAACAGCCGGCATTCTCACCCGATGGCAAACCGATTTACATCAACTTCCCGATCGACGAGATCGATAAACGAATGAAACGCTCATGAACCAGTTTAAGTTTCGGCCCGTTGGCAATGGAGTAGATATGCAATCGGCGGTGATTAATCTGATCATCATCAACGTGATCTTTTTTATTGCCAAATTTTTCGCAAGCTCTAAAGGAATAGATCTGGATAATACGCTGGCTCTTCATCACCCGCTTAGTCCCGATTTTCATTGGTACCAATTCATTACTTGTATGTTCATGCATGCTAGTTTTATGCATATTCTCTTCAACATGATTGGCCTATTCTTTTTTGGCAGAATGTTGGAGAATGTTTGGGGAACAAAAAGATTCCTGATCTACTATATGGTTTGTGGTCTGGGAGCTTCGGCTGTTTACATTGGATGGGAAACATTCAGTGCAGTGCGAATGCTTGACCAATATAGTGGTGGAGATGGATGGAACACACTCATGAACATGACGGATGACACTTCACGGATTGGAGTGTCAACAGGCATTTATGATATGATCTTTGGCGTGATGTTAGGCGCTTCCGGTGCAGTGTACGGATTGATTATGGGTGCAGCGATGTTGTTCCCAAATACCACGATCTACGTTTATGGCGCCTTTCCGGTTAAGTTAAAGTGGCTTGCTCTGATTGTCGGAGTAATTGCATTGTACTCCGGTTATAGTCCGTCAGGAGATCACGTGGCTCATTTCGCCCATCTCGGAGGCATGATATTTGGATTTATTCTGGTACAGATTTACAAACGCGATCGCGGCACATTCTATTAGGTTATGAGTTTCATGAACGACATCCGGATGCACCTGAAAGGAACTTATCGTTCCATGGTAATCTTCCTGATCATAAACATCACGATCTTCCTTATTGCCAACCTGCTTGTTCATGCAACAAACCTCGGTGGTGGTGGAGATGGCG
Organism: Flavobacteriales bacterium; assembly: GCA_040377305.1. Taxonomy (GTDB): domain Bacteria; phylum Bacteroidota; class Bacteroidia; order Palsa-965; family Palsa-965. The sequence goes on from JBEIPA010000020.1 coordinate 89,006, forward strand.
CATGGGTGATTGTTCGTAGCATGATGTGTTTGCCCGGAGAAATTGAAGAGTTCTTTTCTCACTTCTGGACGCTTGGAACGTACATGTTCTTTCACCTCGATGTGCGCCACGTACTTGGAAACATGTTGTGGCTCTATTTCCTTGGACGCATCTTCTGCGATTTGCTGGGAAGCAAGAGAATGGTAACTGTTTATTTGCTCGGTGGAGTTGCGGGCGGAGTGCTTTATCTCCTCATGGCTCCTTTTATTCCGGGCGGACAATTCTCTTACCTCATGGGTGCTTCAGGTTCTGTGATGGCAATTGTAGCCGGTGTTGCAACACACGCTCCGGATTACCGCATTTATCCTTTCGGTATTCCAATGAAACTGAAATGGCTTGCGGTTATTTCTTTCGTTCTAACCACAATCATTGACATGTCGTCAAATACCGGAGGAAAAGTTGCTCACGTGGGTGGAGCAATATTCGGAATTCTGTGGGCGCTCAATCTGAAAAATCAATGGCTTACGGGTATGTTCAAACCGAAATCCCGCCTGAACGTTGTTCACAAAAGAAAAATAAGCGACACCGAATACAACGAGAAGAAAGTGGGTGTGCGTTCCCGTGTTGATGAGATACTCGACAAAATTTCCCGCTCCGGTTATGACAGCCTGACGAGAGAGGAAAAAGATTTCCTGCAGAAGAATCACGACAAATTCTAGCCCCAATTGACCGAAAACGTTCAGATTGAACCTGTACCATCGAGACAAAAGCTCGGCTGGTTCAATCGCATCGTGCTTTTCCTCAACTGGTTTTTCATCGTGTGCTTGTTGTGCGCGAATTTTTCTCCGTTGGTAAATCCTGCGAAAGTCTGGCCACTGGCATTTCTTGGTCTCGCACAACCGGCCTTGATGCTGGTGAACGTTCTCTTCCTCATTTACTGGCTAATCCGGAGAAAAAGACAAGTGATGTATACGGTTATCACCTTGCTGATTTCCATGATTCACTTCAGCAAATACTACCAGATCACTTTCGGAGCACAAGACCCTGCGCCAGATTCGACCTTCAAGCTCATGACGTGGAACGTGAAGTTGTTCGACCTCTACAACTGGACGGGCAATAAAGAAACCCGTTCGAAAATGTTTGATCTCATCAAGAATGAAAATCCGGCTGTGCTGTGTTTGCAGGAATTCTATTCGGAAGACACAGGTTCGTTCAACAACCTCGATTCACTACGCGGTCACCTCGACTATTCCTATTCGAGTCATGCGTACACAATCACGTTGCGAAAAATCGATCACTGGGGTGTAGCCATATTCTCACGCTACCCGATCATCAACGAAGGCAAAATTGTATTCAATAACCGAAGCAACAACATTTGCCTGTATTCGGATATCAATGTAAACGGCGACACCATCCGCGTTTATAATATGCACCTGCAATCCATCAACTTCGGATATTCCGATATTCATTTCGTCGAAACCATGCTGAGCGCAGAGGAGTCCCAGGATGAAATGGAAAATTCCAAGAGTATTTTACGACGCATGAAACGCGCTTACACCCGTCGCGCCGAACAAGCCAATGCAATTTCTGCTCACATGGCTACGTGCAAATACCCGATGATCATTTGCGGAGACTTCAATGACACGCCTGTCTCCTACTCGTACCGCGTGTTATGCAAAGACATGTCGGATGCATTCCGGGAATCAGGTTCCGGTTTCGGAAAAACGTTTGTGAATCCACTGCCGCTTCCGCGAATCGACTACATTTTTCATTCGAAGACGTTGCAATCCTGGGAGTTTAATACGATTGAGACGGAAGGGATGAGTGATCATTATCCGGTGACTTGTAAGATTAATGCACAATAAACAATGCGCAATACGCAATATCGGGTCGCGTTTGCGCATTGCGTATTGACCATTGAGCATTAAATTTCAATGATCACAGCCGGTCTTTGAGTGATTTCGTGATAGCAAAGAACTCCGCCCTCACAGAAATAATGAATCACCAAACTCTTTCGGGTTGAATCCGGAATCGTGACTTCCTCTCCCCCGTGAAGCAGATTCGCATGCCAGAAAAGCACATCGCCTTTTTTTGCGTGGAAGATTTCCTTCTTCAACTTGTTTTTAGAAACCTGCTCGTCAATTTTCTTTTCGAAATTCCCATAGAGATCGTCGCCTACAGACCACGCGCTCGAAGAATGATCGAAATCTTCTCCAAGCACATAAGGCAATTTATGACTGCCCGGATAATAATGTAACGGGCCTTGTCCTTCGCCAATATCTTCCAACGCAATCCAGGCCGCAACGAGAAATCCTTTTGGCTCCGTAGTCATGTGAATGAAGTCGGAATGCGTGTGCTGTTCGCTTCCTCTGAAAAAATTGATCGTCTGAAAAGGAACCACTTTCTTTCCGAGTGTGAATGAAAGAAGGTCAATCATCTGCTCATCATGCACAATTTTCCGAACCGTCTGTGAAGCTTGCCACGAGTTCATCACGCGTGAATTCGTATAATCGAAATCCAGTTCTTCATTCTGCACAATTCGTTCCATCTCGGTATTCACCTGATCAGCAACATCCCGAAACATTCCGGGAAAAATCATATAGCCCTTGTCAATCCAATTTTCAAACTGCGAAACATACTCTCTGATAAACGAGCGGGTTTCCGGATTTGCATTTAAACGTGTTCGCGCATCCGGACGATCGAGCCAGGGAATATCTTCAGATGATTTCGAAATGTCTTTGTGTGAAACAGAACGCACAACCGAGCGATCAATTCCAAATTCATCGTACAGCTTTTTGTTACTCTTGAGCCGGGAATAATGGCGCATGTTGTGCAACAGGTGAAGGATTTTCAGCCTGCGAAGTGTTGCCCAATATTTGGTCAGAATTCCCATCGTTTTGTGTCTCACAAAGATCGTATTATTCAACAAGCCCGCTAAAACAATTGGAGTTCCCTGACTTTCAGGTGTTCCGCTTAAATCCTCGGTCGACAAAAACAAGTTTACCGATACGGTTTTTTGCTATCAAAAGGTTATTTTTGCATTGCGTTAAAAATCACGCTTGATTTTGGATTTGATAGTTATGATTTGATATCAGTCCGGAATCACAAATAATAAATCTCAAATCACAATTGGTCTATGTCACAGGTTGAATTGATTATGCCCAAAATGGGCGAAAGCGTAAACGAAGCGACCATTATTAAATGGCTCAAGAACGAGGGCGACAAAATTGCACTCGACGAACCTGTGCTTGAAATTGCAACCGACAAAGTTGATTCTGAGATTCCTTCACCGTATGAAGGCTTTCTTGCGAAGAAATTATTCAATGACGGCGATGTAGTTCAGGTTGGTAAAGCTGTGGCGTTAATTTCTACGGAAGCTCCGGTTGCTGGTAATAATGGTTCAGTTTCTACTCCTCCAATCGAAGAGAAAAAAGAATCTGTTACTTCTTCTGCTCCACTCACGGCAGCTGCTACTGCTACTGCGACAATTAAAAGCAGCGATTCTTCCCGTTTCTATTCTCCGCTGGTAAAAAGCATCGCGAAACAAGAAGGAATTTCTGTTGCCGAGCTTGATTCCATTTCCGGCTCAGGTCAGCACGGACGCGTTACCAAAAACGACGTTCTCGCTTACATTCCGAATAAAGGAAAGACTGTTGCTCCTGCAACGAACGGCACAGCTACAACATCAACACCTACGCAGACTCAGACTGCAACTCCAACGACTACTACCACATCGCAGGAATCACCTGTTGTGCAAATGAAGCGTCCTGCAGTTTCCCTCATGGGTGGCGACGAAATTATCGAAATGGACCGCATGCGCAAGATCATTGCCGACAACATGGTGATGAGCAAGCAGGTTTCTCCTCACGTTACATCATACGTTGAAGCCGATGTAACGAATCTGGTGATGTGGCGCGACAAGTACAAGAAAACTTTCGAGAAGCGTGAGAATGAAAAACTCACATTTACTCCGCTATTCATCGAGTGTATTGTCAAGGCGATCAAAGATTTCCCGATGATCAATATCTCGGTAGACGGAACCAAAATCATCGTCCGCAAAAACATTAATATCGGAATGGCTGCAGCGCTTCCTTCAGGAAACCTGATTGTTCCGGTAATCAAGAATGCAGATCGTTTAAACCTACTTGGAATTACTAAGTCGGTTAATGACCTTGCTGCCCGTGCGCGTGCCGGTAAGCTTCAGCCTGACGAAATTCAGGGCGGAACTTACACGCTGACCAATGTGGGTACCTTCGGAAATGTGATGGGTACTCCGATTATTCCACAACCTCAAGTGGCGATTATGGCAGCGGGAGCTATTCGCAAAAAACCGGCTGTTATTGAAACACCACAAGGTGATTCCATCGGTATTCGCCACATGATGTTCCTTTCCCATGCTTACGACCACCGTGTAGTTGATGGTGCGCTTGGCGGACAATTCGTTCGTCGCGTTGCAGATTACCTGGAGCAGTGGGATGTAAATCGGGAAATCTAAGTTTGAATCCTACCCGAGGCAGCAGATACTGCTTCGGTTTTTTTATAACCGCCCCCTACACCGACAAAGGACTGATGAAGAAGATCCTCAGCTTTTTTGCACTTGCGTGCCTGTTCATGATTGCGGGAGCGTTCGTTCTGAAGAAAAACGGACCCAAGCAAAAAATCACACAAGGCGATGCGTTTTTCGCAACCGACGATTTCGGAGCGGCACTTCCGCTCTACCTCGAAGCCTATCAAATGGATCCTTCGAATGCAAATACGGCATTCAAGATCGGGGTATGTTATTTAAACATGTCCGGCAAGAAAGCATCGGCGTATTCCTATCTCGTTGCTGCTTCCCGAAATATTTCGGAGAACTATAAAATAACAAGTGCTAAGGAAAAGCATGCACCTGTCGACACCTGGTATTATCTCGGTCAATCGCAGCATCTGAGAAACAATTTCGATTCGGCCATCATCTGTTTCAACAACTACACAAACTACATTGATACAGCCGATCAGAAAATGCTTTCCGACATCAACCTTCGCAAGGTGTGGTGTGAGAACGGAAAGAAACTGGTGATGAACCCGGTTGCAATCACGGTAGAAAATCTTGGTGAGAACATTAACTCGGAGTATCCGGAATACTCTCCGGTAATATCTGCCGATCAGCGCATGATCATTTACACCACCCGTCGTCCAAGCAACGTAGGTGGGAAAATCGACACACGAGACAATTTGTACTTCGAAGACATTTACTACTCGGTGATGAATGATTCCGGCGTATGGTCGAAAGCAGTTCCGCTCGGACAAAACATCAATACCCCAGGTCACGAAGCAACAATTGGTATCAGCGCCGATGGTCAACAGCTTTTGATTTACAAAGACGATCAGGGCGATGGCAATATTTACCTCAGCTATCAGCAAGGTGATTCGTGGGGAAATCCGACGAAGCTTACCGACAATGTGAATTCGAAAGGATGGGAACCGTCAGCTACGATTACACCAGATGGAAACACACTTTACTTTAGCAGCAATCGCGAAGGCGGACTGGGCGGAACAGATATTTACCGAAGTGTTCGTCTCCCCAATGGTGAATGGTCAAAGCCTCAAAATCTCGGTGCGCCAATCAACACAAAGTATGACGAAGATGCGCCATCCATTCTTGCTGATGGTTTGACATTGTATTACGCATCGAACGGAGAAATGTCAATGGGCGGATTCGACATTCTTAGCACTACAAAGAATGATGAAGGAGTTTGGAGTGCGCCGACCAACATTGGGTATCCGGTGAACACCAGTGATGACGATATTTTCTTCGCGCCAACGCCCGACAACACACACGCGTACTATTCCTCCGCAAGCAGTTCAAATGGCTTAGGTGAGAAGGATATTTGCCTCCTTACCTTCCCGGGTAAAGAAGAAAATCCTTTGACCGTTTTGACCGGAGTAATCACAAGTATTTTTGGCGGAGTTCCTCCGGGTACCGTGATAACAGTTACCGATGTTCAGACAGGCGAACTCATGGGAACATATCAGCCCAACAGCGCAACGGGAAAATATGTGATCATTCTTCCTCCTGGACGCAACTACAGCATCTCGTACGAAGCAACCGACTTCCTGTATCAATCAGACAACGTGAACATTGCAGATACTGCTGCTTATCAGGTTATCAATCGTCCGGTAGAACTCGCGCCACTTTCTGTCGGACAGAAAATTACTGTTCGCAATATCTTCTTCGCTTCTGGTAAATCTGAATTGCAACCGGAATCGAAAGCAGAATTGGATAAACTTGTTTCACTGATGAACAGCTTTCCAAAGCTCATTCTTGAAATCGCCGGACATACGGATGCTGCGGGCGGTGAAGAAATGAACCAAAAGCTTTCTGAGAAGCGGGCAATTGCTGTTGCTGATTATCTGATCGCTCAAGGAATCGATAAGTCACGGCTTCGTACGAAAGGAATGGGAGAAACTTCTCCGATTGCTCAGAACTACAATAAAGACGGAAGTGCAAATCGCGCAGGAATGTCAATGAACCGACGTTTTGAATTTACCGTGCTATCGATTGATGGCGAGGTGAAGGATGTAGTTGAGCCGATCAAGGTACCGGAGAACCTGCAACACCAGAATAAGTAATAAGGATTGAAGTTATTAATTAGGCAAGTCAAATTGAATTTCACTGGCCTACTTCTTTACTTGCCTACTTAAGTACTTTGTGGTAACTTTCCTAATGGTTCAACGCCCTCCTATGAACTACAAAGGAAAATTCAGCATTCTCTTGCTGGCAATCATGCTGGCTGTTCCATTATTGGTTCGTGCGAAGTCAACACAAAGTTCTGCCGATAAGAAAAAGCTGAAGCAGGCCGAAATCCTTTTCACCTACGCCGACTTCGAAAGCGCTCTTCCTATTTATCTCGAGGTGCTTCGTAATTCTCCGGACAACTGGCTGATCAATTACCGCATCGGAGTTTGTTATTACTACTCCACTACTGCCCGCCCAAGAAGCGTGACTTACCTCGACAAAGCGATCAGTAATTCAAAGCTGGATACAGTTCCAGATTTACTTTACCATACTGGACTTGCTCACTTGTGTGTCAACGAGTTTGACGTTGCAGAAAAGTACTTCCTCGCATTTAAAAAGAAAGCTGGTCCGAAGTACAAAGATCCTTTGCTCGATCAACTCATTCGTGGTTGTGCATCGGGTCGCGAGCTGTGGAAGTCTCAAGGTAAAATGCGCATTACTAATCTGGGTGCAAATGTAAATTCAGACTATCCGGATTATGCACCGGTCATCATTTATGGCAGCGACATATTACTCTTCACATCCAAACGCCCGGGCAATACGGGTCGTGAGAAAGATGACGAAGGATTTTACTACGAAGACATTTACCAGGCCAAAGGTGAAAGCTGGAATCGTTGGAAAGAACCTGCACGTTATGATACATCTAACGTGAAACGTCGCGGAATCTTTTCTCTCCTCTTCAATAAGGCGGAAGTAGTTTCTGAAATCAATACAGAAGATCACGATGGTTCCATTACGCTTTCACCCGATTCCACTGATCTATATATTTTCCGTTACGGAGATATCATGAAAGCTTCGTGGGATGGAAAACGCTGGCATCGCCCGAACAGAATCGGAGAGGAAATAGATGCCCGTGCAAGTCATGAGCCTTCTATCTTTTTAAGTCGCGATGGTCAATCCATGTTTTTTGTGAGCGATCGTAAAAAAGGTGTTGGTCAGAAAGACATCTGGATCTGCGAGAAAGAAGGCAACAACTGGGGCGCACCGAAGAATCTTGGAATGGAAGTGAATTCTCCTTTCAATGAAGATTCTCCTTTCCTTTCTCCGGATGGTAAAACGTTGTACTTCTCTTCAGAAGGTCACAACAGCATGGGAGGCTACGATGTTTTCAAGTGCACGAAGCAGGAAAACGGACGTTGGTCGTCGCCTGAAAATCTTGGAGCACCAATCAACAATGGTGGCGATGACATTTTCTACACACCGCTGGAGAATGGCTCGGGCGCATACTACTCCAGCTTAAATCGTGATGGCGAAGGAGATCTGGATTTGTATTTCATTCAGTACTTCCCTCCTGTTACACCAATGGCGAAACTTCTGGTAAATGGAAAAGGTCTAGGGCCACAGGATAAAATGAATGTGCGCATTTCCTCCCCGGATGGTAAAGAATTGCGATCGTTCAGCATGTCCTCGTCAGACAGCGTCATGTATGAATACGAACCTGGTTCAACGGTCAACTTCGAAGTTTCCGCTCCATGTTTCACCACGGTAAACATGACGGTAAACTACCCGAATGAAACACGTGATGAATTCGTTCTGCAGCAAATGAATGTATCCTGTTCGCCTGCTACTGCAAATGTTACGCTGAACAATTACAGCTTCGCTATTGACAATGCGGTGAACTCAGGCACAGTGAGCGATCCGTTTACAGAACTGCCTGCAATCCGGAACAACTATCTCGACAGTCTCTCAGATGTAAATGAACTCCGTATCGCTTATGGAACCAATGCGACACAGGGATCATCGATGTCAATCGGTAACAATGACCAGATGGTGAGTGTGGGTGACCAATTCGGTGATATTTTGTTCGGCTTTGACAGCTATGAGCTTAGTCCTTCAGCGAAAATCGAAACCGGATTTGTAGTCTCGTGGATGAAAAACAATCCGGATACGAAGATTGAAATCATTGGTCATGCCGATGAGAAAGGAACCTCGCTCTACAACCAACTACTCTCGGAAAAGCGAGCAAATGCAGTCAAACAAATTCTGGTCAGTTCCGGTATTCATCCAAGCCGTATTGTAACGATCGGAAAAGGCGAAAATGAGCCTATTTTGACCGATCCGAAGGATAACTTGTTGGATCCGGGCAGTATTAATCGTCGCGTGTCCATTCGGGTGGCTGAATAAACGCCATACTGTTGGTAATTCTCAGGTTTTTAGTTAAAAATCGCGGTGAAAGCCGTAATTTTGCCGCTTAACCCATTTGGCTCCTGGCGCCAGATACCAAGTTGTGAAGTGAATATGTCGCGTTACTGGTTTTCTATAATTGTTCTCGCCCTGTTTTTAAGCACCGACTGTGTTGCGCAAGAACCTACGCCCGGAGATTATAACAACAATTTCGTTGAAGGCAACAAGCTGATTGAAGAAGGTAACTGGCCTATGGCCCTTGTCTATTTCAAGGAAGCTTATAAAACAGATTCATCCGTTGCGAACATCAATTTCAAAGTTGGACAGAGTCTTCTCAATTCGGCTTCTCACAAGAAAGAATCACTCAAGTATTTGCGTCGTGCTGCCAAAAACGTAACACGCAATTACGACCCTTATGCATTCCAGGAAAAAAAACTCC
>JBEIPA010000046.1:0-22786 GCA_040377305.1 Flavobacteriales bacterium
CCTAATTCCCAGGATACCGGATTGTATTATTCAATTAAGTCGCAGATCGCAAATCTCAATGGAGTCACACTTGCACCTTCAGGAACAATGGCTGGTATTTACGCTGCTGTTGACGCCAACCGTGGTGTTTGGAAAGCTCCTGCAAATGTTGGTGTTACGAATATCATCGGTCCAAATATTTCTGTTACAGAATCGCAGCAAGCCGGCCTCAACGTCGACGCAACTTCCGGCAAATCCATAAACGCGATCCGCACATTTACCGGTCGCGGTACAATCGTATGGGGCGCACGTACGCTCGAAGGCAACAGCAACGAGTGGCGTTATGTCCCAGTTCGTCGTTTGTTCATTATGGCGGAAGAGTCAATCAAGAAAGCCTCTGAATTTATTGTGTTCGAACCGAATGATGCGAACACATGGATTCGTCTGAAAGGAATGATTGGCAATTTCCTCAATGATCTTTGGAAACAAGGTGCACTTGCTGGAAGTAAACCAGAGCAAGCCTACTTTGTTCGTGTTGGTCTTGGTGAAACAATGACCGCTCAGGATATTCTTGAAGGACGTTGCATCATCACCATCGGTATGGCTGCAGTTCGCCCGGCGGAATTCATCATCCTCCAGTTCATGCACAAGCTCCAGGAAGCTTAATCAAAAGAAAATTTAAAACTGAATCACTAACAACACAAAAACAAAATAGCAATGGCAACAGAAACTTATCCAGTTCCCGTATTTCATTTCCAGGTTGATTGGGAAGGTACACGCATCGGATTCACAGAAGTATCCGGTCTTACTTCAGAAGTACAACCGATCGAATACCGTGAAGGTAACGATCCAACGTACCACGTTTTGAAAATGTCGGGAATGCGCAAGTTCAATAATATCACATTGAAGCGCGGACAATTCCGTGGTGACAATGAATTCTGGCTCTGGTTGAACACGGTGTCACTCAACAAACCTGAGCGTCGCACAATTTCAATCAAACTTCTTGACGAATCGCACAACCCGATTTTCACGTGGACAGTTTACAACGCATGGCCATGTAAAATTGATGGTCCTTCATTCAAGTCAACAGGAAATGAAGTTTCGACAGAGAGTATCGAACTCTGCTGCGAATCATGGGAACTTGCTGCATCCGCATAATTTATAACCGCCGCTGAACAATGGCATTACAGAAATATCCACCAGTAAGTTTCTACTTCAAAGTAGAGATCGACGGATTTCCGGACGACATCGGCTTTCAAAGCGTCGAAGGTCTCAGTGTGAAATTCGATGAAGACACGCATGCGGAAGGTGGTGAGAATACATTCACTCACCATTTTCCAAAGCGCGCATCATACGGCGATCTCACTTTGAAACGCGGAACGCTGATCGGCTCTGCGATGATTGCATGGTTCAATGATGCGGTGCAGAATTTCAACTTTGACCCGAGGGATGTTACGGTCACACTGCAAACTGCAGAAGGAACTCCGCTGGATCAATGGCTGTTCCGAAACGCATGGCCGAAGTCCTGGAACATCGACAGTCTCGATTCAACGAATAATAAAATATCCGCTGAAACGATCGCGCTCACGTATCAGTATTTCAACCGCGTAGGAATGCCTGCACGAGATCAATCAGCAGCTGATATCTAAACAACATGCCAATAGAAGTAAAGGAATTAATCGTTCGCGCCTGGGTCGACTCACAGGCTTCCGCTGAAGGAGATGCTCAGATGGTGGAGAAATCTGCAATGGAAATTCCTGAAACGCTTGGACAAGTATTGGAAGAATTGAAGAGAAAATTAACGGATAAGAAGGACAGATAAGATGGCACTCATTCCTCTTCCTAGTGCGAATAAAGCGTTGGCAAAGCTGACGATAATACCGTTTCTGAATCAGAAACCGTATATCATTCCGGCAGGCGTTCCGTTTGTTGCCATGTATAATCCAACTACTTTCAATACACAACACAACCAGACTCTTGTTGATCTTGTCAAAAGTGATGGTATTGAAGCGACAACTGCATTCAAACGAACGATCAATCAAACAATCAGCGTTCAACTCTTCCTTGATGCCACAGGAGCTTCCCCAGCTGGTGGCGTTGTTGGAGCGACTCTTAGTAAGGTAGCTAAAGCTGCAGGTAGTGTTGACCTCTTGGTTGCCAATTTTTTCCTAACCACGCAGTCACCTAATCCCAAAAGTCACAATCCAAATATCTTAAGGGTAATCTGGGGGGCTGGTTTGTTTCTTGAGTGTACGTTGCAGTCGGCAACAGTCTCATATACCCTGTTTGACAGACTAGGTCGGCCGTTGCGGGCCACCATCAACGCGACATTTCGTCAAATTAAAACGCCAACTGCAATTGCCAAAATCAAGAATTTCTTCTCTTCACCCGATGTAACAAAAACCTACACGGTTGTTGCAGGCGATACAATCTACAATCTCGCACAACGCGAGTATGGTGACGATTCATTCTATCGTCAGATTGCTGAATTCAACAACCTGACGAATTATCGCAAGTTGGTTCCAGGTCAATTGTTGTATTTCCCACCGGTTAACAAGGAGGAAGTTGTTGAATGAGTATTGCAACTCTCATACCTGGTCATGCCAAGCTTGGTAACCCGACTTTCTCCGTGTTAGTCGGAGCAATCGATGTGACCGCGAAGTACGGTATTGTTTCCGTTATGGTACACAAGCAGGTAAATCGCGTATCGCTTGCTGAAGTTGTTTTGTACGATGGCTCTGCTTCTGAGCAAAAATTTGAACTCAGCAACAAAACAGATTTCATTCCCGGAGCAGAAGTAACAATCAAGGGTGGCTACGAGCAATCTGAGAAAGTTCTCTTCAAGGGAATTGTGGTGAAACATTCAATTAAGGCTCCATTGAACGGCGCTTCAACACTCATGCTCGAGTTGCGCGACAAGTGTGTGAAGATGACAATCAATCGCAAGAATAAATATTATTCGAACAAACTCGATAGTCAGATTATTACTACGCTCACTGGTGATGCCGGTGTTTCCGGAACAGTGAATCCAACCACGGTAATGCACAAGGAAATGGTGCAGTATTATTCAACCGATTGGGACTTCATGTGTTCACGTGCAGAAGCAAACGGTTTGCTCGTGTTTGTAGAAGACGGCAAAGTGAATGTGAAGAAACCTTTGTTCACAGTTCTTCCAACATCACTCAATCTCACTTACGGAGACAATATGGTCGACTTCGAAGCAGAGATGGATGCACGTGACGAATACGGTGATGTTGTTGCAAAGAATTGGGATTACTCGAAACAAGAAGTTGGTGAGAAGAAAGCGACACCTCCAACCATGCAAGAGGAAGGAAATATCACAGGGAAAAAAGAATCCGATGTATTGGGTGTAAGTGAGTTTTTGCTTCAGCATCCGGGGAAAGTGGAAGACGGTGAATTAACTGCGTGGGCAAGTGCAAAATTGTTGCGCAGTCGCATGGCAAAGATTAAGGGGCGTGTGCGTATTTATGGAACCTACGCTGTAAAGCCGGGAGACATGATTAAGCTGGGTGGTGTTGGCAATCGTTTCAACGGACCGGCATTTGTTTCTTCCGTTCTGCACAGCTACTCTGTGAACAGTACATGGTACACCGATATCAACTTCGGTTTTTCTCAGGAGTGGTTCTATGAGAAGTATGAGAACATCGTTGATCGTCCCGCGAGCGGATTGCTTCCGGCTATCAATGGACTTGTAACAGGAATTGTAACGGATATCGTTGACCAGGAAGGTGGTGAGTTCCGTGTTCGTGTTAGAATTCCGTTGATTGACAAGGGCGAAAAAGGTGTTTGGGCGAGAATTGTTTCAGCAGATGCAGGAAACGCGAGAGGTATTCTGATTCGTCCGGAGAAAGACGATGAGGTGATTATGGGATTTGTGAACGACGATCCTCGGGATCCCGTTATTCTCGGCATGCTTTACAGCAAGAAGAATAAAGTGCCTTCTGACCTTACTCCGGATAAGGACAACAAGATGAAGGGCTGGATAACGAAGAGCAAGATTAAGTTTCTGATTGACGACAAAAAGAAGATTGTCACGATAGAAACACCCGGAAAGAACAAAATAGTAATTGACGACGATAAGAAGTCAATCACGCTCGAAGATCAGAACAAGAATAAAATTGTGATGGACGACAAAGGCGTGTTGATCGATACACCGAAGGATTTTGTGGTGAAAGCGAAAGGGAAGATTACGCTTGATGCAACGAAGGATCTATCAGCTTCTTCTAAATCAGGAAAAGCGGTGATTAAGGGAACCAGCAGTGCTGAACTCTCTGCATCCGGAACGACTACTATAAAAGGTGCAATGTTGAAACTGAATTAAAAGAAGAAACTTATGCCGGCAGCAGCAAGATTAGGTGATACAACAACTCACGGTGGAACGGTAATCGGTCCGGGAGTTCCTACGGTATTGATTAAAGGTAAACCTGCGGCGGTGATGGGCGACAATCATGTCTGTTCAATTCCTCCAAGCCCAAGTGGACATCCAACTACAACTCCGTTTGTAAAAGGAAGCACAAAAGTGATGATCAATAACAAACCTGCGCTGCGTGCAGGAGATACTTGTGCATGCGGAGCTTCACCAGCAGTTGGAGAACCGACTGTGATGATCGGTTAAAAGAATTAAGTCATGGCTAACGAGAAAGAGTTACAGGAAATATTTGATACAGGAGGCTTCCTTGGCCAGGGATGGTCGTTCCCGCCTACGTTCACACGGGCAGGAAGTACATTGGAATTGGTGAAAGCTGTTGAAGACATTAAGCAAAGTCTTCATATTCTCCTTTCAACAACTTTAGGGGAGCGTGTCATGCGTTCCGACTTCGGCGCTAATCTGATGCAACAGGTGTTCGAGCCAATGGACGCTGCATTTAAGCCATTTGTTACTTCGATCATCAGCGATGCTATAACGCTGTACGAACCACGAATAAATCTGGATACGGTTGATGTAGAAGTTGACAATGAGGAAGGGCGTATCGTCCTCACAATCAATTTTACTGTCATCTCCAGTAATTCAAGAGCAAATATTGTTTATCCGTACTACCTCACTGAGGGTACAAATGTTTAATCATGAGCGACAACTGCAACAATAAAAATATTCTGCAGCGCGACGGCACAAGCCAATCGCAGCGGTTGCTTGCGGCATTGCTTCCGTCGTACGTTTCAGTTGATGAAAGGAGCATGGATGACTTCCGTGCATTCGCGCAACAGTTTGCGACTGAGATTCAATATTACAATCTGGCAGATGCACGTGAAGGCGATTGGGTGGACTTTTTTACCAAGTCTATTTCAGACGATCAGAAGAATGAACCGCACTATGCTTTGTTCATCGCATTGCTGGAGTTGTACAAAGTTGCGCAGGACGACATCAACACAATCACGAAGCGTCACCTCGATTACTACTACCGCGAGATATTAAAGCTTGAAGAAAAGCCGGCGGTGCCTGATCAGGTGTTTATCATTTTCACTGCGGCCGAACAGCTTGCAAGCGCTTTAGTAGATAAGGGCAAGGAACTGGATGCAAAGAAGGATGCGGATGGTGTAGACCTTGTCTATAAAGCAGACAAGAATATCGTTGTCAATCACGGTTTAGTAACGGAATTGAAAAACGTTTTCATTAACCGTCCGCTTGATGATTCAATTAATCCACCTTTCCCTGATAATATTCCCGTTCTGCTTCCAGGCGATGATCCGTATGGAGTGAATGGTGGTAACAACTGGAGAATTTATGCATCACCAAATGCGAATTCTTCTGATGGAATAGGAGGGGAGATTGAAACTGCTGAAAAGCGTTGGAGAATATTTGGCGCACCACAGCAAAATGAGGAACTGAAAGCGGATCGTCCGCAAGCTGATGTTGGGTTTGCTTTTGCGTCTCCACTTCTATTTCTTGCGGAAGGTCAACGAACCGTTACAGTTACAATTAATTTCAGCAGACCACGGATTTCAAATCCGAGAGCCCTGTCTTCACTCGCGACTGCGCTGCCTTCTTCGGCCGCATCAATGGATCTGAGTTTGCGTCTGCGAAGCATTCCTGTCGAAGAACACGAAGTGGCAATCGCGGAATTTGTTCTGGATGAACAAAACCGCGCTTTAGCGAATGCTTTCAAAATATATTTCAGCGGAGAAGAAAGCTGGATTGAGCCATCACAGATTAATCTGGTGCAGTACAGAACCAATGGCGATCTCGTGATTGAATGCACACTTGCAGAATCTCAAAAGGCAATTGTTGCATACAATGAGGAAGTGCTGTTGCAACCTATCCGTACGCAATGGCCGGTCATGAAGATCATGCTGAACACAGATAGTCCTGTGACAGATTACATTTATCATGATCTGAATACCCGGAAAATATTCACGGCAGATCTTAAGGTGAATGTCATCGGAGTGAAAAATCTGATTATACAGAATGACAACTCGCTGCTTTCTCCTGATCAACCCTTTGAACCATTCACAGGCCAGCCTGTTGTTGATTCATCTTTCTATATCGGAAGCAATGAAATATTTCAGAAGCAGCTCGATAAAGTTGATCTGAATATTACCTGGCATGCCCTTCCTGCAGATACTGCATTGTATCCGGATGGCTTTGGTAGTCTATATCAATACTACTTACCGCACGGAGAAGCATTGCGTCGCCAGAATCGCAGCTTCAAAGTTAATGCGGCTATTCTTGACAAGCGGGTGTGGAAGAATGTGAACGGCGTAGGGAACTCGAATGGGTATGAGTTGTTCGAACCGGCTAACGGAGACACACTCGAGGACAATACAAAAACGATCACAATTCAAGGCACCCTCGGGATTGCTGGACGTGATCCGAAAATGGAAGTAGTTGAAGAGTTGGGTACGGAAACGCAACGCGGGTTTCTTCGTTTATCTCTTCGCGATGTAGATTTTGGTCACGGCATTTTTCAAAATTCATACACGAAACAAGCGATTTGGAATGTCGCTAAGACGCAGAACCCTGGTCTTACAATCGATTCCGGTGGCGCACCACTTGGATTGCCTTCTGATCCATACACTCCGCAGATCAAAGAAATATCTGTCAATTACACTTCCGGTGAAACAATAAATCTGACTCCGCAAACTACAGAGTCGGCTGATGAGAATAACTTCAATAAACGCGTTGAGCAGTTCTTCCATATTCTTCCGTTTGGAGTTGCAGAGAATCATCCGCATATTATTGAAACGGAAAAGGAAATTCCTCTGCTACCGCAATTCCCGGATGAAGGTTCTTTATACATAGGAGTTGCTGCACTTGATCCTCCGCAAGTTCTTTCTGTGCTCATGAAGGTGGCTGAAGGTAGTGCAAACCCGGACTATGCAAGGCAAACCGTAAAGTGGAGTTATTTGTATAACAACGAATGGTATTCGTTCACGCAACTGCAGATACTTTCGGATTCCTCCAACGGATTGTTGACATCTGGCATTGTAACATTTGATTTACCAAAGGCATTCAACAACACGAACACAGCGCTTACAGAAGGTTTATATTGGTTGCGTGCCAGCGTCGAACATTATTCCGGAGCGGTTTGCGACTTAATCGCAGTTCAGGCACAGGCTGTAACGGCAACATTTGCTGATAATGGAAATGATCCGAATCACCTGCGGTTACCGCTTCCGGCCGAAACGATAACAGATTTCGTCAATGGCGACGCGGCGATTGAAACTATTGCACAACCGTTTGCTTCATTCGGTGGAAGTATCAAGGAGCAGAGCGAAGAATTCTACGTGCGCGTCAGCGAACGATTACGCCACAAAAATCGCGCGATCACAATCTGGGACTACGAACATCTCGTGCTGCAGCAATTCCCTGCGATCTATAAGGTGAAGTGTCTCAATCACACGAGATACAACACGGTTACTGATATAAATGAATTGTCACCGGGGCACGTTTCGCTGGTGATCATTTCAAACGTAAAGAATAAAAATGCGCTTGATCCTTTGAAGCCAAAGACCAGTCTGATAACACTTACTCAGATTGAAGAGTTTATTGACGCGATCAAACCACCGTGCGCGCATTTGCATGTGCGTAATCCAATCTTCGAAGAAGTGCAGGTGGAATTTAATGTCAAGTTCAAGCCTGGATTTGATATTGGATTCTATGGCCAGCAGCTGAACGCAGAGATTAAACAATTCCTCGCTCCATGGACATACGGTACAAAGGACATTGTATTCGGCGGACGTCTGCACAAATCGGTTGTAATCAATTTTGTGGAAGACAGGGAGTACGTTGATTATGTGACCTGTTTCAATATGCATCAGATTGTTCCGAAGGGACTGTTCATTGAACCGGAGACATTGAAAGATATCGACGAAGCGGTAAGCACAACATCGGCGTCTATCCTAACTTCTGCACCTGCACATTTGATTACTGTGCTTGAAACAGAGGAGTGCGCGTGTGAAGACAATCTTGTATTACAACCAATGCTTCCACCTCCGGTTGAATGTGAAGACTGCGATCACCACGAAGAGAAACCACTCACAGGAATCGGTGCTGATGAGATTACCACAACATTTATCATTGGTCATGCACCAGCAGAAGGTGTTGACTTCTGGACCATTGAACAAACATTCGAAGTACAATAATTAAAAAATATTGCCATGTCACAGAAAGACAGAAATGCACTTTATCTCGAATTTCAGAACGGAGACATTCCGAATGAAAATGATTTTGCCGACACAATTGATTCAGCATTGAATCTTGTTGATGATGGACTTTATCCATATAAAGTGGTCACTCCAACCGGAACTGCAAAGAATATAGGGATTGGTGATACAGCACCGGTTGCTACATTGGGTTTGAAAGGTCAGCCTGGACAGGACGATAGCATGATTTCATTTACAAGTCTTGATGAATCACAGAAGTGGAATATCAACCTGAATCCTACGGGCAACGACGTCGACGGTTTCAGTATTGACGATGCAACATCCGGAATTGGCAGCAGTAGATTCTTTATTGATCATGTTTCCCAGGGAAATATTGGTATCGGTACTGTAACTCCTCAGGCGAAGCTTCATGTTTCAGGAGCGAACGATGGTGGTAATGTTTCCATCATGGTTGAAAATCTGGAATCCGGTACTGAAGGAGGGTATCTCCTCAGCGCGCTAGACGACAATGCTATTCCGGAGAGAATGAAAACTCTCGCGGTACATGAAAAGATCGGAGCAGAACTTTCAGAACGAATTACTGTTCTTGGAACACATGGACTTCCCACACTTCCAATTGTCAATGTGGGCATTAATGAAGTTCTTCCTTATGCAACTCTTCACGTTACCAAGCCCGCTGCTGATCCAACCGAACCAGTGAATCTTGCTGAGAACACAGGCATACTTTGTCTCGGGCAAATTGACGACGATAATTTGGCGATGGATAGCAAACAGATTCAGGCGCGTCATGGTGAATATGTGGGTGAGGGTTCAACACTTTCATTCACCGCGTCGGAATTGCACCTGCAACCTTATGGTGGAGGATTAGTTGTCAATGCCGCGAACGCTAATCCAATCAACTATGTAACTATTGCTGGCGACGGAAAAACCGGCATTGGCAAAACTCCGGTTGATGAAAAACTTGAAGTGAATGGTGCGATTGTATTTGGTAACACAAACACAGCAGCACCGCAGAACGGAACAGTACGTTGGAGCAGTCCGGAAAAAGATCTTGAAGTGTGGGTAGATACAGAGTGGAAGTCACTCACGACACATGTAAACACCGATGGACTCTGGACGGATGCTGGTGGTGGAACTATTTACTACAATCCGGTAGGTGAGCACGCCAAAGTGGGAATCGGAACTGCTCAACCCAATGCAATGCTTCATGTGAAAGAAACAAACACAGAAGCATTTGCGAGTACCGCCGCGGTTGCGGTGGTGAATCAGGCTTCAACATTATCACCAGATGCTGGCATGCTGCGAGTTGGAGTAGGGGTCAGTTGTTCAGGTGTATGGAGCCCGAATCCTGCAGCATTGAACATTGGATTGTACATCACAAATGTTACAGGACAAACAGAACCATCATCCAACCTTGCTGCTGTGGTGAACGGTAATACGGTCATCGGAAATATTACAGGGAATACTTTGGTTGGTACCGATTCAGTCAATGTTCTTGCAATTCAGAATGGAACTGCACCGACGACAACGCCTGGATTGACTGAGACAACCGGTATTCAGATATATTCTGATAACGTAACAGGAACCAGCGGAACTGCGATTTCTGCATTTCACACGATGACAGGGGATGGTGCGATTCTGAAATTGTATCGTCAGCCAGACATGACTGCTTCTGACATTAATGCGCCTAATACGGGTAACGCAGTTACAGATGCGGTTATTGACAACATGCGCACGCGCATCGATCAGCTCGAAGCAATTTTGAAAGCACTCGGAATACTTACACCATAATTGAATTTACAGCACACACTGAATTTACAGTAATGCAACTCATTTTATTATGGCTGAAAGTTTAACCATATCCACTGCTCCTCCACCGCTGAAAAGCATGGACTATGCGCTCTTGCGCGAGAAGGCGTTGGCTCATATTCAAGAGCTGTCGGGAAAGATCTGGACAGACGATAACGCACATGATCCAGGCATTACAATACTGGAAATGCTTGCTTATGCGATTACCGATTTAGGGTATCGTACGAATTATAATATTCGTGATATCCTCACCACGGCAACACCAGAAGACATTAAAAATTTCTTCCCGGCTAAGGAGATTATGACCATGTATCCCGTAACCTTTAAGGATTACAGGAAATTATTGATTGACGTGGAAGTGCCCCTTGGAATTGCCAACTGTGAATCCGTGGGCGTGAAGAATGCATGGATCGAAGAATCGTCTACCAACGAAATTCCATTCTATCTCAACAGAGACAATAGAACGCTTTCTTACACTCAACCAAATTCCGATACATCGGGAACTTTACCGCGTTGTCTTTACAATGTGCTACTCGAATTCACTGAATGTGATTATCTCGGAGATCTGAATGAGAATACGCTTAGTAAAAAGATTACCATTAATGGATATACGCCAGTCAATGATCAGGCCATTAACGGTACAATTGTAGAGTTTGAAGTCGAGTTCTCCCGCTGGGATACGGTTGGTGTTGATTGGACAGATGAAGTGGCTGTACGGAAAACGATCAAGGCGTTTGATCTCAAAATATCGCAAATGCCTCCGCAATACGCGGTGGAATCTTATGGCGTTTTCACGAGCGGAGTTAATCAGGGCAAATTGTGGATTGTAATCAATCACAATTTCACACCGGATCTTGCATTGTCACAGTTCGTAGCCGATGCGATTAATAATGAAGTCTTGCTTGAACAACCTCCGACTGTTTTCACCGGCATGGTGTTAACCTATCAGGAGAAGATCGACGCCATATTTAAGATTCTGGATGCGGTGAAGAAGACGCTCATGGAGCACCGCAATCTGGGTGAGGACTTTTATCTCTACAACGCTATTAAGATCGATCAGATCGCATTGTGCGCCGATGTTGATATTGCAAATAACGCCGACGTTGAAGAAGTTTACGCGCAGATCATTTATCGGATTAAGCAATTCCTGGACCCTACGATCTATTTCTACTCGCTGAGTGAAATGTATGACAAGGGTTATACCACCGATGAGATTTTCGAAGGACCACTTCTGAAACACGGTTTTATCGAAGACAAGGAATTGCTAAAGAACGACAGACAGAAAACGATTCACGTTTCTGATCTGCTGAGCATCATCATGGATATTCCGGGTGTGCTTGCAGTGCGTAAAATTCAGATCGCAGGAATTCCTCTCGACAATGATGATAATATTCCTGTAGAATCAGTTCGTTGGTGTCTGGAAATTCCAATTGAGAAAAACTATGTGGCGCGTTTGTCGGAAACGGATTCTAAACTTTTATTCTTCAAAGAGAACCTTCCGTATCGTGCTAACGCCAATGAAGCACAACAATTGCTTGATGAGCTGGAATCAAATGATCGTCCGCAGAAGCTGATCAATCCCTCACAGGATATTCCGGTGGAAGCCGGCGAATTCAAGGATATTGAGAACTACTTCAGTATTCAGGAAGAATTTCCGCTTGTATATGGAACACAGTCTGCCGGATTACCAGCGACCGCTTCTACGGAACGACATGGACAGGCGAAACAACTAAAAGGTTATCTCCTGTTCTTTGAACAGATACTTGCTGATTATCTTTCTCAGTTGTTCCATGTGAAGGATTTGTTCTCGATGAATGATGGAAAAGATCCGAACGGTGATTCAATCATCAACAAAACCTATTTTTCTCAATCGCTCATCAACCTTGTACCCGATGCACTTCCGCTATACGTAAATCCAACCGGGCACGCAGAGCGTTTGCAGGCAATGGTTGAAGATCAGGAGACTTTCCTCGAAAGAAGAAATCGTTTTCTAAGTCATCTTGCACAACGCTTCGCTGAATCGTTTGTCGACTACGCAATGATCGAGTACAAGATTGACGCGCCGAAAGCACCGGAAGAACTCATCGAGGATAAACTTGCTTTCCTGAATAATTATCCGGAGATCAGTTCGCGTAGATTTAATGCATTCAATTACCTCGACTGTTGCGAGCTTTGGCACATTGATAATATCTCAGGATTGGAACGTCGCGTTAGCTATCTGGCTGGTGTCGACAAACCAACTGCAGATTTGCTCGCATTTGGCGCGAATTTCAAAGTCATAGAATCAATTCCGAATCCGGATCAGTACTATCTCCAAATTGAAGACAACACGTCTGCAATTTTCATGTATAGTCCGGGTGGACCAACAACTGGATACTCTTCAATCGCAGAAGCAAAACTCGCGATGGAAAAAGTGATCCTGAATGGAATTGATCTGTTCAAGTTTGAAGTGCTTGATATAAACGGTACCGTGATCCCTGGTCCACCATTCGTTGGTGGTGCACCAAACTTCACCTTCCGCTTAAAGTGTGGAGATGAAGTTCTGGCGGTGAGTGCGAATAGTTATGTCACCGCGAATGCTGCTTATCAGGATATTGTAAATATTGCTGTACCACTCTTCACTGCTGAGTTCTACGATAATCCGGAATGCAACAGGTATAACCTGGAATGCTTCATGGATAAATACATAACGACTGCTCCAGGCGATCCGGTGATTTCACCACCAGCTCCACCATGCCCGCAGAAATACACCTGGAACTACACGTTGAGTAACGGGGAGAATCCACCAACAAGTTTGTTGTTTGGTGCACTATCTAAGTTGCATGAACCTAGCTTGCCTGGAACACCAGCAGAACAAGCTGAGGCAAACAAAGAACAGATGCTGATGACTATGCTGAGAAGAGCATCGGATCTGAAAAACTATCGCTATGGTGTCGATGGTTCGTTTGACGAAATATTTACAGTCGTTGATGAATGCGGAGATGTCATCGGTACAAGTGTAGAGGAGGATTTCAATTTCGCAATTCAGCAAATTCTCATCCAGATCAGGAACAATCCACCGTTTGATGGAATTCAGGTGGTGGGTTCAGACGGCAACGATGGAACGTACACCATGAATGCGAATCCAGTCATGGATGGTGGCAACACGCGATTGCTGAAATTATCAGTTGCGGAGCCGATTACTTCCGGAATTGTGGGTGGGTTTATTCGCTATGATGTCAACTTAACTACACTGGTATCGCTGGTGCCAAATATTCTCGATGCCAATACATCGGAGAATTACTTCCGTGTTGATAAGGAACTTCATCGTGTACTAAAACCCGGTCAAAAAATTCAGGTTGCGAATAGTCCAAACGCAGGTGAATTCGTTGTGAAAAAGTGCGTGCAGGATGGAGTGAATTCCATCGTCTATGTAAAAGAAGATGTTCCATCAACTGCAAACATTGGAAATCTGGAATACACGTTATTGTTGCCGATCTACAAGCTCGATCAAACATTGGGTAGCGAATCCTTCTCTGTATTTCCGCAGATGGATGAACTCGCAGCTTCAGAGCTTGCTGAATGGATCAAGAATAAATTCTTCAGTCATGAAGGTATGCACGTGGTGGAACATGTTCTGCTTCGCCCAAAATATAATGAAGCAGGTCCGGCACTTCCAATCAGCGTTGCAAATGGGAATGACCTGAAAGTTGTTGCGCCATTAGGAAATGCGACTTTCCTGAAACAGTTTTCACTAATAAGCGCAGACCCGTTAACTAAAACATTTAAGTTTTCCGGTTTGTTCGCCGGTGACTTGCCTGCACTTAAAAAAATACGAATTGTTGGTTCATCACTTAACGACAATACATACACAGTCCATGTAGCTTCTAACTCGGGTGGCGACACCGAAGTTAAAATCTATGAGAACATACCATTTGCATCTGGTGCTGATGGCAATCTCCAGTATTCAAAAACTGCAGTGATTGATTCTGTTACTTCGCCGGATAAGATTGTGATCACCGATACCCGCTTTGCACAACCGCTCAACGGAGAAATTTATATCACGGGTTCTTTTGAAGAAACCAATGATGGGAAATTCACTGCTGATCCGGGTATAAACGTTGGCGGTGATCAATATGAATTCCAGATGAAGACCCGCGTTGCGATGATCGTCGACGATTTCCTTCCAATTGATCTCGACAACGGTTGCGGTATTTGTAACTACGAAGATCCATACTCACATATTGTTTCCATAATTCTTCCTGCGTGGCAGGGGAGATTCTTCAATCAGGACTTCCGGAAGTTTATGGACAAATTGATTCGTCTTGAAAGTCCTGCACACCTGGTGCTCAACATTTGTTGGATCAACTGCAAACAGATGGGTGAATTTGAATTGCACTACAAGCAATGGTTGCAAGCCCAGGCCAATCAACCAACCGTTGTTAAACTCGATGTTTCAAGAGCACTTGATCGTGTGATTGACGACATCACGAACTTACGCAGCGTCTATCCGGAAGGCATATTGCATGATTGCGAGTCAGATCCAGACGGAGATAATGCAATCGTACTTAATCAAACTATTATCGGTAATCTAACAGTGACTTAATCATGAGCACAGCGACAATCAACAAATACCCATTTTTTGAGAACAACCAGGTACTCACCAGCACACAGCTGAACGAACTTTCCGGTTATCTCGACCAGCAAACGCGAATGACGCGATATCGCCTTATTGGTATCGGCGCGTTGTGCGGACTTGTGCCAAGTTGGGATGCAGTCACGAGAAAACTGATCGTAACTGGTGGTACGGGTGTTACCTCAGAAGGATACCTGTTTGAAACGGGCAAATGCGAGTTCGTACAATATCGCACATACACTTTACCTGTATCTGTAGAATACAATAAGTTCATTGACCCTGCAGATTCATTGCAGGTTGATTTGTATGAGTTGCTTCCAACTGGCACAGTTCCGGCTGGAGTGAATCTAACTTCAGCTTTTGTCACAGATAAAGTGTTGCTCTATTTCCTGGAGATCGTTGACGTGGAGAACGATTCCTGTCTCGGAAAGAGCTGCGATACATTCGGATTTGAACGCACATACACGCTGCGCAAGTTATTAGTGTCGATTAACGACGCTAAAATTATTCTGGCAAACTCTTCAAGTACAGATCTGACTTATACGGCAAAATTTGATCTGCCGGAAATGTTGGCAGTTAAACCTTTGTTCAATCCTGCACTCGCGCACAGCAAAGATTATTTTCAGTTCTCGCAGAACTACAAGTTTGCAGCTGCTAGTGTATATAAGCGAGTTCCAACTGATCCGAAGGACTTGTTGAACGTTCTCAGGCAGACATACACCATATTCGAACCGATCCTGAAGGATATTTACGGTAACGTCAATCCATTCAACACCATTCCAAACATTAACATCTGGGATGAGATTATGGACGGGGTGAATGGTTTGAATGGTCCGAGTTACTTCGGTATTCAATATTTCTACGACTTTTTGCGCGATCTTTTGCTCGCCTACAATGAATTCAAAGACGCTGCATTTGAATTGATGTCGGATTGCTGTTTCGATACGGATTTGTTTCCGAAACATTTGTTGCTTGGAGAAGTGATGGATCCGGATCCGGACCGACCTTCAGCGCTTCGTCATTATTTCGTAAATATTTCGCTCACACCTGCACAGCGCGTAGCGAAGGATACGCTGATTGCATATCATATCCGAATGGTATTGATGATTCGCAAGTTTGATATTGCGATTGTCCATAATCCAGGTACAGGAACACCTCCAACGTTTCCGGTTACACGAATCACACCGAGCTTCGAGAAATGGGGCAAACTTTCTCAACGATCTATTCCATTCTATTACAAGATCGATGAGCCGGATGCTTCACTCGGAACATTGGAACGCGTATGGAATTACCAGAACGTATTGCGTAATCGGGATGTCGCAAACCAATATCCGGTAGTTGCTTATGGTAACCAGAGTCCGAACCAGATTGCACCGATCAGTCCAACGGAAACACCACTGTGGTACGATCAGGATCAATTTACATTCCTACGGGTTGAAGGAACATTCAGAAAGAATTTCAATACCGCACTTGCAGAAGTTAATGCAATCAAAAATGAATTCGATCTTCCGATAAATGCGGTAGCAGTACGTTTGCAGGGAACAGCAACGCCTGAAGAAATTATGGCTCGTTGTAATTTCGACGACCTTCGTTCACAATACACCGCACAGCGAAACGAGTTCCTCTGCAAATGGCGTCGTTTCTTCGATCATTTCTTTACGAAAGATGCGAAAGGAAGTTTTGTACTGAAGAAGGTGCCTGATTTTGTGAAATCACTTTTCACGGCGGTTCCAACTCCTCAGGGTGGTGGCAATTCTTCGGCAAGTTTTCTGCCTGCGTACTATGCGTTACCCACTCAGTCTATTCCGCGTGTAGCAGTACCGTTCCAGTATTTGCCATTGCCAACAGTTGGTATTCAACAGGATCTCGCTACGTGGTTCACGCTGTTGATGAATAGCATGATCCCTATTTGTCAAACAGAAATACTCTTACCTGAAGAACTAGCTCAGTTCGATTACGGTGCTGAAACAACGGATACATCATCCAGTTTCATTCTGACTTACATCGAGGCAGTTTCGCAAGCGAACAATTGTCTTGCACTGTTTAACATGCTGAACGATCAGATTACGCACAGCACGCGTACCCGATTCAATCAGGAATTGTATTTCACCTATTCACAGTGGATAGGTGAACAAATGTGGTACTTGCGTGAATTCATCAGCGATTGCCAGTTCCGTGGACTTGAAGCCATCTATTATACATTGCAGTACCGTGTTGGATTCCTGCAAGCGAACGACCCAACGACATTCTCGAACTTCATTACACGCAATCCGGGAGTCGAACACAAAGCTGGTGCGCCATACGGTGGAACACTCGTACTCGTTTATCCGGGGGCACCTTTAAACTTCACAGTGAAAACTAAGGCTCTCTTTGCTGAAGTTCTGCAGGAGATAAAGATCAAGGAAGTAAGAAAATCTATGTTGCGTTCCATTCGCGGGCGCACGGCACAGGAGAATGCAGATCTCGTACTCGTTGAATCTCAGTTGTGTGATCTCTATGCACAGCAGGTTACTCAACAAGGGCGCCCTGTTGGACTTCTTGGTTCACCGGTATCTGCAATTTCAATTCGACGCATTGCTATTGGCGCTGAAGATGTCATCGCGGATTTCTGTTTGCCTTACTTGACAAATTGTGATTGCGAGTGCGATGATATTCCGGCGCCAACATCAGAAGATCTGAATCTGCCTGCATTGGCAATGCCACAGCTATACGATTACTTCTGCGGTGACTTCGCATTTGCGAATGATCAGAATTCGCACACAACGGGTTGTACTTCTCCGGCCCAGGTGCAAATCGATGTTCGTCCATATATCAATTATGGCACGGGTGTTAATGTTGATACGATGCTGGTACTGAAATTTGTTACGAATGGTGCAAGCCCGGTTTCAAACTTCGATGCGAAAGATCGTGCTGGTACTGTACAAACGATTACAACAACACGTGGAGGTACTGTTCTCATCAGCCAGTCGGCGTCGAACTATCAGGTGTTCATTTACACACCACCGCGATTGTTCATGGGAGTGGATTCTTTCGAATATGCATTCGAGATCTACGACTTCCAGGGAAATATTCGCGCCCGTTCGAATAAAGCAAGAATCACAGTTTTCGTTGGACCACGTTGTAACACAGGTGTTGTAAATACTGCTGTACAGGTGCCGCAAAATCCTGACGCGTAGTAAATGTCGACCGGCCACAACCATCTGCTTCAGAAAGTTATTTTCGAAATTAATTTAGCGAAGCAGGATGGTGCATTTGAAATCCAGAGTAGGATTTCAAATTTATTCCGATCGCAGATTCTCGGGGAACTGGAGAAAAGATTTAACGAGGTGTCAACAGAGGGTCTTGTGCTCACCATAGACAAGATTGAAATTGATCTGGGGAATCTGAGTTCTTCCCGCCTTGAAGAAGATTTGTCTGCAGCGTTCCAGCGCGAAATGAATGAATTTCTTGCCACCGTGAACGAAGAGGTTGGACGTTATGAAACAACGACATTTACTAAATCACAAAAGTTAAATGTTCGTTGGTCGGTTCCAGGTAATTCACATTTTGAAGCGGAGGTTACATTGTCACCTGATTTTGTTTCACAATACGAAAGGGTATTACAGCTTCTGGAGTTCGGCGTGTTACCGGAATCCGGAAATACAATTGGACCTGAGAAAATAGCTGCGCTCATCAATTCGGTTTTTGAACATCAACCTGAGCAACTGGCAAAGTTCATTCGCGCAAACGGACCGAACAAGCCGCACATTCTTCAGCGACTCGCTATGAATCTGACTCAGGAACAGCTTCAGTACATAACTGCATTAGTGGGTTGTCCTTATTCCGGTGAACTGCTCACACTTGTAAATGATCTTGAGAAGTTTTTGAAATCCCGGAAAATTGAAATTTCTGAAATCAGTATCCCCGGTTCTGTGCGCCTTGCAACGCTAAGCCAATTTATCTGGTGGCTGATACTTGTGAAATTTACGGGCGCTGATTCGAGCGGAACGATTACCGCATCACCTGTAAAACTGGTCACTGAAATTCTATTTCTTATAGATCGGTTGAGCGAACGGTCGGTTTTCTCCGGCAAAGGTTCTGCCCTAAAATTGCAGGGACTGTCACAGGTTGTTGTAGAAGGAACTGAAGCAGCAAGAGCTTTGCGGAAGTCTGGTAAAAAAAGTGCAAATCATGACGGAGAGATGGTTGAATTCCCGCGCGATTCCGGTCACACCATTTTCAATTCTCCGACCAGCCTCTTGCACAACTCACTATTCACGCTGCCGGAAAAACTAGACGTTACACGTGCACTGACTGGCATTGACGATAACGTGCCTGGTGCTGAATCCGGAATTTACATAGGTAATGCAGGATTAATTATTCTTGCCCCTTATCTAAAACCGTTTTTTAGCCGATTAGGTTTGCTCGATGGGAAGAATTTTGTTTCAAGGGAAGCTGCGTGGAAAGCTGTACACTTACTACAACATGCTTGCGGCTATGCCCAGAGTGATCAGGACGGGTGGAGTGAACAAGAATTGATCTTTAATAAAATATTATGTGGAATTAACATCGCGGAGCCTGTCCCGGAACGACTGGAACTTAGTTCTGTTGAACGCGAAGAGCTCAATGGACTGCTGAATTCTGTGTTACAGAACTGGACCATCATGCAACGTAGTTCTGTATTCGCACTACAATCTACGTTTTTACAGAAAAAAGGCCGTCTTACACTCAACGGTAGAAACTGGGATTTGTTGGTTGAACGTGACTCTGCAGTCGAAATTCTAATCGATAAGTTGCCTTGGAGTATTTCGATTATTAAACTGCCGTGGAACGGGTATTCAATCAATACACAGTGGTAATAGTCGTAGTGTGTTAAGACTTCATATATTCTTTAACTATTTGCATTGATCACTTGACATTTGCCTTTTCAGGGTATATATTAGTAACGTAAATCGAATCAGCATTACCCTGTCTCTTTTACCCGCTAACTGACAATGATTTTATTGGATGAATTATTCTACTCGAACGATCGGGTGGGACTGGAAAAAGTCTCCTCTAATTTGTCGTACCAGGATGAAATGTCTCCAGTGAAAACAATGAATTTAACTGGTGTAAAGAAGCACACTGTGTCTTCGTCCGCGAATGGTGCCGAATCCCCCCCGGCATCAGGTGTGGTAACGTCGCGCTTTCATCGGAACAGTAAATATGCTCTGATGCCATTGGAGAATTCCCCCCTCATGGGTAGTTGGGACCACACTGAAGTAGATTAACAATACGTTTTATTTCTGGTTTGTTGTGGCTTTTAGTCACCACCTGGAAGAGTTTTGTTCTACCTAAACCCATGGGGATGGAAAATCTCATTACACTCATTAAGAGCCTAAGTCCTGGCGAAGAAAAGTTGGTCAGGCATTTTTATAAGTTACGCGATCAGGGAGAATCCCGAAAGCGAGCTGATCTTTTCGATATTCTCTTTTCAGGAAAAGCAAAGGATGAAAATACGCTTGCTCGACTCCTTGGCTATTCTTCATGTAACGCTTCGTACCACAACATTAAATCGCGACTCAAGTCAGATATAGTTTGCGTGCTCTTGATGCAGGAATCCTCCTGTAAATTCAATACCCAATATGCACAGGCCATGTTCAATTGCAGAAGAGCATTGCTGACTGGAGAGATTTTATTGAGTCGCGGTGTTTATCAGGAAGGTGTCTCCGTACTCCGGAAAGCTGCACGCATTGCAGAAAAGTTTGAATTATTTGCGGAGCGGATATTAACAGAAGATGCACTTCGTAATCATCACGCAGGTGCAAGTGATCTGGAAGAACTAAACAATGGGACAGAGGCAATTGACAACAGCTACAAACTTCTTGGTCAAATAATGAGTTCAAAGAAGAGACTCTATGAAACTGTTTTTAGTGACACTGAAACAATTCAATATGATACAGACAGCGCTGGTTTCACCGATGAACTGGAACAACCCGAAAGTACATCCAATTCATCGCGCGTTAATTTCTTCAGTAAACTCTCCCGGTTAAATATTCTACACGGTCGGGGTGATTTGAAAAAAGCTATCGTATGTGCACAGGAGCTTCTAGAGTCTGTAGAAAATGACCCTGTTGTCACGTCATCGGCAAATCAAGCAGGGATTCATCTGGAGATCGCCAATTTATATTTAAAGACCAATGAATTTGCTCAAACGGAAGTGCACGCGCAACGGGCGTCTACTCTGTTTAAGCCGGGAATGCTTAATCATATGCGCGCATGCACATTGCTCTTTTATGCCCAGGTTCATTCGGAAAAATATGCGCAGGCACAGGTCACATTAGGGTCCGTACTCGCGTCTCGTTGTCTTCGCGAACCGGCGTATGAAATTTTACGTCAACGTTTACATCTGGTTCAGTCTTGGTTCAGCTACTCACAGAATAAGTTAGAGGGAGCTACATTATTTCTGAAACAAGGTTGCGATCTTGTTAAGGAAAAGACCCAATGGACATATGGATTTGTTCTGTTGGAATGTATGCTTCTGATTGATCGAAATGCTTTTGAAGCGGCGATCTATAAATTAGACGCATTGCGAAAGTCTATCGCGAGAAGTAAGAATGATAGTTGTGTAAAACGTGTTTTGCTCAGCATTACAATTCTCAAGCATGTAATACGGGCAAATAATGATTACGTGGAAGCAGGAAAATTAGCGAGCGCAGAACTCACACAGTTGTCTTCGCCATCATCTGGTGCGATCTGGGATCCAACAGGATTTGAAATTGTGCCGTTTGAAAAACTATTTAGGACGCGTGTGAATAATTCGCGCGTGATGAAGAATACTACTGAATAGCGATCGACTAGAAGACTTTCGCTCGGGAGTTCGAATGCAGAAAATTCCAATTCCAGGAAGTTGTCCGGCAGAATTATGGCTCACCGACCGTCCTGCCTTATTTAACGTGCGCATTTGGTACCTCGGGCTAATCTCCAATGTTGACCGCAATAAAAAAGGACCTACTTTCGTAAGTCCTTGATTTTCAGTGGTCACGTAGGGATTCGAACCCCAAACCTTCGCATCCGTAGTGCGATGCTCTATCCAGTTGAGCTACGTAACCTCTTTTTATGAGGCTGCAAAGATAAGGGTTTCTTAGAAACATCAAATTTCTCTTAGAAATCAATTTCGCTTTTTGAAGCGGCAATTTATCCCTAGATTTCTGTATCCAAGGCTGAGGAAAGTCTAATAGACCACATAAAAAACTGCACTGCAGATGGCGACCCATACTGAAATCACTCCATTCATCAAAAAATGGGAAGGTGAATACGGAAACGATCCGGATGACGCTGGTGGTGAAACGCGAAAGGGAATTACCTACAAAACCTGGAAAGGAGTTTTCGGTGATACACACGAGCGATTCATGGAGATGAAGGATGAGGACTGGAACCATATTTTCAAGAAGCTCTTTTGGGATCCAATGCAAGGTGATTCCATTCAATCGCAGTTGGTCGCAAATATTATGGTCGATTGGATCTGGTGCAGCGGAAAGAAATCGCCCGGGAAAAGATTGCAAACTGTACTCGTGCAGGACTTCGGTTGTCAGATTGATATTGATGGCGCAATCGGCAAACAAACAATTCGCGCGTTGAATTCGGTTGACGAGAAAAAACTGATCGAAGCTATTCTCGAAGAACGGTTTGACTTTCTCGAAGATATTTGCACAACCCGACCTCAGAATAGAAAGTTTCTGAATGGTTGGCAGAATCGGATTAACGATCTCGTTAAACAATTTGTTTCCCCCCCAACACCCG
>JBEIPA010000005.1:0-234684 GCA_040377305.1 Flavobacteriales bacterium
GATCAGGAACAGGATATGATTTCGGATTCTCTGCAATAATTAACGATAAACACACAGCTGCATTTGCCATTACAGACATTGGCCAAATCACCTGGACTGAAAATCTGCTTCAGGCGAATGACACGCTCATGCCGAGTCTCGATAGTACGAACACGGGCTTCGAGTCATGGGACATGAATTCACAAGCTTCGTTCTTCATGGGCGATTTCTTCAGCTATGATCCGGGGCAGAGTTATGTAATCAATCTCCCGGGAAAGATGCGTATGGGCTATTCATTAAAAGTGAATGACAAGATCAAAGTGGGTGTTGATGTCGTGGTGCCGTTGAACAAAACACTTTACAATATTCAATCACCATACATTGCTATGGGTGGAGAAGTGAAGCTTGGCAGTTTGATTCGTGTTCATGCAGGATTTGCAGGCAACAAACAAATCGGCTGGAACGTTCCGGTTGGTTTGACACTTGGTCCACTCGGATTCTTCGAGCTTGGGTTGGCTACCGGTGATGTACTCACGTATTTCGCGAAGACAGATAATCCAAACATTTCGTTTGCGATGGGCGTAGTTCGGTTCAACTTCGGAGAATTGGACACAGCGAAATAACATGTCGGTATACAAAGGAAAAGTTATTTGGATTACCGGCGCTTCATCAGGAATTGGTGAAGCACTTTCACAAGTTCTGTCGAAAGAAGGCGCCATTCTTGTTCTTTCTGCGCGTCGCGAGAATGAATTGCAGCGCGTAGCAAAATCGTTAGGTGCGTCTGCTCAATCCATGATACTTCCGCTTGACCTTTCCGACACTTCGAATGTTGCCGCACTCGCAAAACAAGTTGCAGATAAATTCGGACGCATTGATGTGCTGATTAACAACGGAGGAATTTCTCAACGCTCACTCGCAAAAGACACACCGCTTAACATCGACCGAAAGATCATGGAGGTGAATTATTTCGGTCAGATTGCATTAACGAAAGCGGTGTTGCCGTACATGCTCAAACAAAAGAGCGGACACATTGTCGCTATGAGCAGCATAGCCGGTAAATTCGGATTCTATTTGCGCACGGCATACTCCGCTTCCAAGCACGCACTTCACGGATTCTTTGAAGCCCTTCGCTTAGAGAATGAAGAAGCCGGAATCAAAGTCACCATTGCTGTTCCCGGAAAAATTCAAAGCAATATTTCCGTGAATGCATTGAAAGACGACGGCACGAGTCACGGGAAGATGGATCAAAGCCAGGAAGAAGGAATGCCCGCTTTAGAATGTGCTCGCATTATTGTGAACGCGATGAAGAACAACAAAGAAGAAATTCTCGTAGGCAATAAAGAAATCAAAGCGGTGTGGATCAAAAGACATTTCCCGGGATTGTTTGGCAGGATAATCCGGAAACAAAAGCGAGAATAAAATCAGTGTCCATCCGCTGAATCCGCCCAATCTGCGTACCAATTTTTCAGTCTATTTACCCCAGTTCATAAAATGCACATGATAATCCTCCCGGATTTTCCAGTCGCCGTGCACTACAAAACCTTTCTTCTTGTACATCTCAACATTCTTCATCACAGAAGTCTCGAGGTAAACTGATTTTCCTTCTTTCTTCGCCGTCTCCTGAATGAATGCAATCATCTGCGAACCCAAACCTTTTCCTTGCGCTTCCGGAAGTGTACCGATCATGTTGAGATACAAATGAGAATCGGCAGGACGAAACGATCTCACCTTCTTATCTTTTGCTGAAGCATACTTCATTTTCGACCATCCAATACAACGATGCACAAGTTGTATTTGCCGCCAGGTATCTGAAAAGTTGTTGGGATACTGAGTCGGATCGTACATGATCATCGCACCCAATCCATTGCTGGTGATGTAAACGCCTTTCTTTGCGAATCCGTTATCGACCAAATATTCCATGAGCGCCCGCATTTTCCGCGCGCGACTTCCACCAGGGGAAATTGTATCGTTCACAGCTGGATTTTCCTCGAAAGAAGCCGAAAGAATTTCAATCACACGTTCGCGATCTTCAGGTGTTGCCGGACGAATCATCTTACGAGAATGCGCGCTTCCAACATATCGTGAATGGCGTACTTCACTCCTTCTCTGCCGAGACCCGAGTCTTTAATACCACCATACGGCATGTGGTCTACACGGAAGGTTGGAACATCGTTGATGATGACGCCTCCGGTTTGAATATCATTGAAGGCTGTATCAACTTCGTGCATGTCGTTTGTGAATACGCCGGCTTGTAATCCGAAACGTGTATCATTGATCATTCGGACGGCGTCCGAAAAGTTGTCGAACGATTCTACAATCACAACCGGCCCGAACACTTCCTCTCCACACACTTTCATTTTCGGATTAGTGTTCGTGAGCAGCGTAGGATGATAATAAGACTTATCGCGATAAGCTCCGCACAGCACTTTCGCACCTGCGGCAACCGCTTCGTTCACCCATGCCTCTACTCGTTTCGCGTTGTCTTCGTCAATAAGCACACCAACATCGGTTGCATGGTCTTCGGGATTTCCATTCTTCAGTGCTTTCACCAACTCTGTGAATCGCTGAACGAAAGAACTGAAAAGTGAATTATGGACAAAGATGCGTTGTGCGTGAATACAGATTTGTCCAGAGTAAGCGAATCCTCCAACCAGACACTTCATCAGCGCCTGCTCAAGTTCGGCAGTACGCGCGACAATCACGCCGGCATTTCCGCCAAGTTCGAGCACAACTTTTTTCTTTCCCGCATTTTTCTTCATCTCCCAGCCAACTTCGGGCGAACCCGTGAACGACAACATTGCAAATCGATCGTCGGTAACCAGTTGATTTCCTGAAACGCGATCCATTGGCAATATTGAAACTGCACCCTTTGGCAATTCTGTTTCGTCAATGATGCGTGCAAGCTCCAGCGTGGAAAGTGGTGTGGAAGACGCCGGCTTCAAAATGATCGGACAACCTGCAGCTATTGCGGGAGCAATCTTATGTACTGCAAGATTCATTGGAAAGTTAAACGGAGCAATTCCCGCTACAAGTCCAACCGGAAAATATTTCACGAATCCCTCTTTGTGCTCACCAGCCGGAGTCCAGTCGAGAGAAATATATTCTTTCGGTAAACGTTTTGCTTCTTCGGCTGCAACAAGAAACGTTTGTGCAGCGCGGTCAATTTCTCCGATTGCATAACGCATAGGTTTCCCCGATTCACGACACAATACTGTTGCAAGATGATGCCGGTCTGCAGTAATGCGCTC
Source organism: Flavobacteriales bacterium (assembly GCA_040377305.1). Taxonomy (GTDB): domain Bacteria; phylum Bacteroidota; class Bacteroidia; order Palsa-965; family Palsa-965. The sequence goes on from JBEIPA010000005.1 coordinate 3,228, forward strand.
ACTGATCTTTTTCAGAATGGTGTATCGCTTGTGGGAAGGCATATCCCGCAAAACCGCCTGAACGTTCTGCGCCGCCACGATACATTTCTCCAGCACTTTCTGGTCTGCCTGCCACGTACGCGCAATGATAGTTCCGTCGTGCGGGTTCTTCACTTCGAGTGTTTGAGCAGTAGTAATAAACTCACCGGCTGCATAGATTGGATACGACTGCATATAGCAAAAGTAGGCAGTTGGACCGTAGTGCAGTTGGCAGTCATTAAAAAAGTATCGTTAGCCATTACAACTATTTATAAATTATACATTGACTGCCTACTGCCCAACTGCCAACTGCCTACTATCTTTGCGCCGTGTCAAATAAATCTGCACTCAGCTGGGTCATTTTCATTGCACTCGCACTTACCTGGGGCAGTTCGTTCATCCTCATGAAGCGGGGAATGGATGCATTCTCGAGTAGCCAGGTTGCTGCACTGAGAATTAGTTTTGCGTTCTTATTTCTGCTACCACTTGCATTCAAACACTATTCCAAAGAATTGTGGAGCAACTGGAAAGCTGCTGCCGGAATGGGAATCTTCGGCAATCTGATACCCGCGTTTCTTTTCACCAAAGCAGAAACGATGATCAGCTCGGCCTTAACGGGAATGTTGAATTCACTGACTCCGTTATTCACGCTGATCACCGGACTCGTGATATTCAAAGTGCGCGTTACAAAAGTTCAGATCATTGGAATTGTAATCGGACTGCTTGCAACACTTGGACTGCTTCAGGTAAGTGGCGATAAAGAAAGTAGCACGAATATTATACTCGGTGGAGGGCTCGTTATTCTTGCGACCATCGGTTATGGATTCAGCGTGAACATCATTAAATCGAAGTTGAGTCACCTCAATCCAATCAGCGCAACCTTGCTGGCCATGAGTATCATCGGTCCGATTGCGATTACGTATCTATTCACAACCGACTTTATTCACGTGCTCCAAACGCATCCACAGGCAATGCGCAGTTTCGGTTTTGTTGCCATTCTTGGAGTTGTTGGGACGGCACTCAGCGTAATCGTGTACAATATTCTCATTCGTGATGCAGGAGTTCTATTCGCAGCATCGGTAACTTACGCAATTCCAATCGTTGCTATGCTCTGGGGCTTGTTCGACCATGAACATGTAACGTGGATGCACGCACTTTTCATTCTGGGAATTCTCTCGGGCGTGTGGATGGTGAATAAAAAAAATAGCTGATAGCTATCTAACGCCGTGCACTTCTTCAACAATGAGCGACCGTTGAATACTCCTGCCATCCATCGCCATGCGAATCTGGAATGTGCCGCTGAGCTCTACGCCTTTTATGGAAGGTGAATTCAGATTCACGGAATCGTTTAAAGCCTGCAGATCGCGAAATGCAGAGATTTTCAGAATAGGAAGTGTGTCACCATCTGAATCAAGGAAGCTTGCGTTTGAATTGTTGTCGGTGAACAAAACTTTTCCGCAAACCAGCACGGTTGAGTTACGCATATCATTGTCCTTCTTCTGTCGGAAATGCTGCAATCCTGTATCTGCAATCATGGAATCGCTATTCAGTGTAATCAGACTCCAATCGCCTTTAAACTTAAATTCCTTTTGCCGGCGACCAGACCATGTGCGCATGTACTTACCCGTGTCTGTATCCAGTACCTTCCATGTGCCGTTGACAATGGTGGTGTCTTCTTCACCGGTGTGACGCATATAAACATGTGTCATTTTGAAATTGCCGGTGTCGGCGCGTTTCATATTGAAGAATGTATAAGTAATGCGCAACCCTTCACCTTTGTCATCTGGCAATGCGATCGTGTAAGAAGTACTGATGGAGTCCTCGTAAAGATTTTCGGCCTTCGTTGATGTGTCGGCCACAGGTTTCGGTCCGCACGAAACAATCAACGCGCAAAATAAAATGCACACCAAGGCGAGACTATGAATCTGGGGTTTCACGTAAAGTAAATGTACTTGAGAGTTAGCGGTATTCCATAAATCAGACGCTATTTAATGTGAATGAAATCTAACTTTGCGTTCAAATCTGCATTTTCTTGAAGCTACCCATTTTAAAAGCCGAATATTCTACTGCAGCAACGATTACTTCCGTCGTTGCGGGAATTCTTTGTCTCGCCTGGCTGTACTTCCGATTACCGGGATTCGAGTATTCAACCGCCGGATTTCTTCTATTTCTCACATTGATGCTTTTTCTCTTTAGTAGTGAAGCTTCCCGTCCAACGAACCAATTTATTGCTTTGGTATTCGTTGTAGGCACCGGAATCATTCTCATCGCCGCACGCTTTGATCTAATCATGAATGGAATCTCATACGGCCCCTCATTGATGCCTGTGAATGATCAGCTCGGAGTTTTGAGTGGATTGCTGTGGCTAATACCATTGCTGACATCCTTGCGACTGTCCGAAAAACTATCAGACAATGTTTACCTGCGTTCACTTTTCGGTGCACTGTTCGTTCTGGCTCCAACCTTGTTTATGCTCATGAGTTCCGATTCCCAAATGCTGATATTCTGGGATGACTATTCCGTTTCTGCAAAAGCAATAATCATCTGGTTTGTTGGCGCCTTCTTTTTCCACTTTGCTGCGAACCAAATGGAAGTTCAGAAAAGCAATCCAATTGCCGCAAAGCTGTATTTCGTTTATCTCGGTTTTTTCGTGGCGGCAGAAGTGCTCAAGCTGATGTTTTTCCAGATCGGGTGTATTACCCGTTGAAGGCTGTGAGATAAACGTTTGAAAACGGGTATTCCCGAAAGACGTAATGTATCTTTGGGCGTGACCTCGAATTCTTACATCCGCCTTTCCGAGTTGCTCACTTATGTTGATGATGCCTTGCGCACAACATTGGGTGAACGCACGTGGTGGATAATTGCCGAAATAAAAGAACGCAATGAACGAGGAGAATACATTTACTTCGAGCTCGCGGAAAAAGCAGACACCGGAGAAGATCTCGTTGCCAGAATTCGCGCGAGTGTGTGGAGAAGAGAAGCAGTTGCGGCTTTCAGAAATTTCGAAGACATCACCGGGAAGCGTCCGGATAAAGGAATGCAGGTTCTTGTGCGCGCAGGCGTAACATTTCATCCTGTGCACGGATTAGCACTGCAATTATTCGACATCGATTCTCAACACATGTTGGGGCAGCTCGAATTGCAGAGACGACAAACCATTGCACAACTCGCTACGCATCCCGACATTCGTTACCACGACGGGAAATTTGAAACGCCGAATCAACGAGCAGAATTTCCGGCGGTCGTGCAAAATATTGCTGTGATAACTTCGGCGTCTGCAGCGGGCTATCAGGATTTTGCTGATTCACTCAAGAACAATCCTTTCGGCTACCGATACGCGGTGCGACCGTATTTTTCAATTGTTCAGGGAGATAAAGCTGCTGAGTCCATGCGCGATCAGTTGCTTGCTGTTTACAAAGACATGCAGGATGGTAAACCAACTGATGTTGTTGTCCTCATTCGCGGTGGTGGTGCACAAAGCGATTTACTTCCGTTTGATCAGTTTCGTCTCGCAATTGCACTCGCACGTTTTCCGATTCCGGTTATTGCTGGAATTGGTCACCTGAAAAACGAAAGTGTTGCCGACATGGTAGTTCACACCTCGGTGAAAACACCAACACAAGCAGCTGAATTTCTGATAGACCACAATCGGGAATTCGAAGAAGATGTAGAAGCGGCGCGCGAAATGATCATACTGAAAGCGCAAGCTATGATGGCCACTGCAAATCGAAAACTCGATCATGCCGGAGCAAAAATCAACAGCGGGGCAATCACATTGGTTCATACGCGCACCCGTCACCTCGAGCGTGTAAGAGACAATTTACGCGCAGCAACTATGGAACGCTTGTCGGAATCGAACAGTGAACTTACCGAGCGACGTTTAAAGCTGGCTTCAGCGAGCGAGAAGTTTTTCTATCTGAAAAAACATCACCTCGACAAACTGGAAGACAAGATGCGCCTGCTCGATCCTATGCTCGTGCTTAAGCGAGGATATACGATGCTCACGAAGAACGGTGAAGTGATCAGTTCATCAAAAAAACTGAGCAAGGGCGATAAAATTGATCTCGTTTTTTCAGACGGAAAAGCGAGTGCAGAAATTCAAGACATAAAATCAGAGAACAATGGCTAAGGACATCTCCTATTCCGACGCGCTGAACGAATTGAACGAAATTGCGCGTGAAATCGAAAACGAATCAATTGCGGTTGATGAATTGACGAAAAAACTCAAACGGGCTTCGGAGTTGATTTCGCTGTGCCGTGCAAAGCTCCGTCTCACTGAGGAGGAGGTGAAAAAAATCATTGGAGAAATGGGCGAGACGGTGTGAGTTTGATCATCGCCGGGATTTTTTATTGCAATTGCTCCCGCAAGGAGAAATAATTTTTACATTTGCGCCCTCCTTGGCAACAAGGCTTGTGGGGTTCGGTAGCTCAGTTGGTAGAGCAACAGACTGAAAATCTGTGTGTCGCCGGTTCAATTCCGGCCCGAACCACAAACAAAGGATCGCTTTTAGCGATCCTTTGTCGTTTATAGTACTTGATGAAGTACACTTCGCAAAGCCGGTCTCAAAAGTCGATTGAACCGCGCGAAGGCTCCGGAAGTTTAACCTTTTGAGGCTTAAACCTTCAAATCTCCCCGTTTCTGCACCTTTTGTTGATGTTATGTTGAAAGTCGAAAAAGCAGTTCAATTCGCTGAATATCAGCGCAATGACACCATTATGACATATAAAGTCCTTAAAATTTGACTTGATTTCGCATCTTTTTTTTATAAATTGTACTTCGAATTCAACGTACTCTATCTACAAAAATTCACAACTATGGAAAAATACAACGCTATTCTCGATTTGATGAAAAGTCTTGAACCCGATTTTGAAAAGTTTTTTGTGAAAGGCAACAAAGCTGCTGGTACTCGTATCAGAAAAGGAATGCAGGATCTGAAAGCACTTGCTCAGGATGTTCGCGTTTCCGTTCAAGAGAAGAAGACGGAGTAAATTTTCTTAGAATTTAATTTTCCACGTAGCTAAATGCGTGGTTCTATCATATTTACGTCCCGGTTATGCGGGACGTTTTTTATTTTGACAATGTTACGTACGCGCGTTTGGCAATTCCCGGAAAAATCAGACTGCGTTAAATCCTACTCTATCTTCTTCCCGCCAAACGGATAATTGTTCATAATCCTTCGCAGAATTTCTACTGCACGTTTAGCGCGTGTCTCCGGAAGTTTTCCGCTATTTACCCAGTACGCCATGTTGCGTTTCATTCCGGGAGTCATTTTCTCAAACTTGCGAACGGCTTCAGGCTCCATTTCGATTGCAATGGTCAACTCTTCAGGAATCTCAACATCATCGGGTGCGGGATTGCGATAAATTTCAATCACCACTTTTTTTCCTTCTTCTGCTTTCGTTTTCTTTCGCACTTCCGTTCCCATCACAAGATCGTGTCCACCTTCTCCATTTGGAATGAGCGCACGGTCAACTTCAATTCCGTTCATGGTTCCTAACACACGCACTCGTCCTCTTGCACCGAAGAATTTTGAAACGTGCGCAGGCACAGGGATATAATGTCCGCCACCCATTTTATCCCGCTTCTCAAGAATTCCTTCAAAACGAATCGAATCTTCTTTCTTCGGTTTTGATTTCGCAGCTGGTTTTGCCTTCTTCGATGATGATTTTTTTGCCGGTGCTTTTTTCTTCGCCATGATTAAAGGCTAAGTTAACACAGTTTGCATTTTTTCACGCTTCTTGCTCCCCGACGGCCAACTGCTCAACTGCTTACTGCCTACTGTTACTTACATTTGTCGAATGCAAAACCTGGTCATCGACCGCGGAAATCACAGCACGAAAGCATACATTTTTTCGGAAGAGAAATTGGTGAGTTGTACTGTATACACGCAGGAACAGGAAAGTGAATTGCTGAAGTACGTGAGCGAACAAACTGCTGATCACGCAATCTTGTGTTCGGTGCAAGCCAACGATGAGCAATTGTTAAATGAGCTGCAGAAGAAAAAGATCTTCGTTCATTTCACGTATAAAACTCCAACTCCGCTCAAGCTGTCGTATGCAACACCGGAAACGTTAGGTCCCGATCGTATTGCGGCTGCTTTGGGCGGCTGGCAACTTTTGGGAGGTGGTAGCGTCTTGATCGTGGTGGCAGGAACTTGCATTACATATAACGTAGTCGAAGCAAGCGGGGCGTTCGTTGGCGGTGCAATATCTCCTGGACTCAACATGCGTCTGAAAGCAATGCACGAATTCACCGGAAAACTTCCCCTTGTTCGAATGAAAGGTGACTTCCCGCTCACTGCAAATACGACTGAATCATCAATCCGAAGCGGTGCACTCAATGGAGCCGTTCGTGAAGTGGGTGGAATGATTGCTTCTTACGGAGCACTCTATCCTTCACTGAAAACAGTGATTTCCGGCGGAGACGGTGTGTTTTTGGCAGAAGCCTTGAAAAATGGCATCTTTGCACGCCCTGAGCTGGTAGCTGAAGGACTTAATACAATCTTGAATTATAATGTGGCAAATCGCCTTGCGAGGTAAATATATTTTCCGGCTCCTTACGGTAATCATTCTTCTGCTTTCTGCAACACGCATGGAAGCTCAGAATCCATCTGTACTATCGACCGTTTCTCCCTATTCACGTTATGGATTAGGAGACTTCCAGTTCAACGGTAGTCTTATCAACACCGCATTGGGTGGTGGCGGAATTGGCGTGAGAAGCGATTCTCTCCTTCCTCAATATGTAAGTATGGTCAATCCGGCTTCGCTTACTTCACATCCGTTAGTGAATTACGAAATCGCGCTTCACAGCAACACCGTAAGAGTTGAGAATGGCACATCAACAGGAACGTTCAACAGAACAACGTTAAGCCACTTCACACTTGCATTCCCGGTTACAAAAACCTGGGGTGCTGCAATTGGTCTTGTTCCATATAGTACAGTTGGTTACAACGTTGCGCAGGATACTTCGATGGAGAATGTCGGTTCTTTCCAATATCGCTATGAAGGCGGCGGTGGAATCAGTCAGGTATTTGCTGCAAATGCATTCCGTCCTTTCGGATTTATGCCGCGCAGATTTGTACTCTCTTCTAAGTACGATGAATTGCGCGCAAATGGCGACACGAGTGCGATCAAATCCAAAATGCAGTTGCGCAACAACCTTGCTAACATTTCTGTTGGTGTGAATGTTTCGTATCTGTTCGGATCACTCATCAACATTCGCCGCGATGTGTTTCCTGATTCACTAAACACGTTCAACACGAAAATTACGAAGTACACAACTTTCCGTGACGTCTATGTTACCGGTGGAATTCAATACACATTCCGTTTTAGACGCACACTCAATCCGAAATACATTGCAATGCCCGATTCAACGGTAACCAACACGAAACTATTCGGGAATCGTTACTATTTCAAGACAGCTGAAGGAATCGATACAGCACAACTCTTCCTTAAACAGCCGGGGGCGCGGGTTACATTCGGAATGGTTTTCGCTCCACCTACCGACATCAATATTTCTTACGATCTGCTCGCGCAAACTTACAAGCAGCTCGGCACCATCGAAAATATTAAAGACACGGTTGCTAATTTTCTTGCTGTTCCATCACGCGCTTCACTGCCAATGATGGGTGGAATCGGATTTGCAATCAAGAAAGATTATAAGTGGATGTTCCAGGCCGATTACACCATGCAGATGTGGCAGGACTTCCGTTATATGGGCAACACGATTGACCTCAAGAACAGTCAACGTATCACAGCAGGATTTCAACTCCAGCCTAAGCAAGCAGGTCGCGGTGGATTCATGAGTGCCACGCAATATCGTCTTGGTGCACGTTATTACAAAACGTATCTGGAACTGAATAGCACGCGTCTTACGGAGATGAGTGTAAACTTCGGAATGGCATTCCCGCTTCCGTACCGCACGCGATTGGGTGAGCCAATTTCCCGCGTCAACCTGAACATTGAAGCTGGTCAGCGCGGAACACTGTCGGCAGGTTTACTGAAGGAATCTTACATCCGTGTAACACTCGGACTCACGATCAACGATCGTTGGTTCATGCGTTACAAGCTCGATTAATTTTTCTGCACATGCGCAGCATAATCTCATACGGCATTGCGCTTTCTTTTTTGCTGGGATTTTTTTCCTGCAAGAATGACCCTGTGGAAGTAAATGAACTTACCCGGAAAGACACATTGCCTCTACTCACTACTCAAAATGTAGATTTGCTCGTAAGCGATTCTGCGAAGCTGAAAGTTCACCTTACCGCCCCGCGTGAAGAAGATTTCGCCGGAGATGATCCGCGTTCTGTTTTTCGTCAGGGTGTGTACATCGAATTTTTCGATAGCGTTGGCAACATTAACAGCCACATGGAAGCCATGTATGGTGAACGTCGCCCGAAAAAACAGGAAACCATTGTGAAACGTAAAGTAGTGGTGGTGAATGTCGATGGCGATAAATTAGAAACTGAAAAATTAATCTGGGACGAGCGCAATCAGAAAATTTACACTGATGCAGCAGTAAAGATTACCACTGCCGAACAGATTTTGTTTGGAAATGGAATGACTGCCGATTCCGATTTTACGAATTACGAAATCACCGAACCTACCGGATCGATCTGGCTGAACGATAACGAATAATGCACATGAAAAAATATTTACGCGCAACACAAATGGTTTGGCTGGGAATGGCCATCCTCGCTTTAGGAACAACCATTTTCATGTTCGTCAAAGGTGCCCAGGACAACGGGATTTTCTGTCTCATGATCACCCTATTCTGTGCCGTGATGTGGAATATGCGTCGCATGTTCAATAACAAGATGGAACGGGAGTGGAAGAAACGGGAGGAAGAATTTAACAACTCCAAAAAGTAGTTGATTTTCAGCACTTTACAATCGCCCAAAATAACCCTTTGGGGGCTGATTTTCGCTCCGGTCGCCCATCTCCAATCTCCCATCTTTTCCCCTTCCTCCATTGGGACCTATGTCGTATATTCGCGTCCCGAATTATAGAATAGTATGGCATCAGAAAACAAATCAACTCCGGCACCACAAAGTTTGAAGCCGAAGAAAGAGGAGAACAAGACAGTTCTTTCCCGCATCCGTTCACGCGTAGGTGTACTCGTATTCGTTGTATTCCTCGCATTGGCGGCATTCATTCTCACTGATCTTATCAGTGGCGGAATGGGTGGTCCATCAGTCAGCGACGTTGGCGAAATCAACGGGAACTCCGTTTCAGTTCGTGAATTCCAGACGATGGTAGACGAATACACTGGCGAACGTCAGCTCTCTGAACAGCAGCAAGAGCAAATGCGCGAAGGTGTTTGGCAGGAGTTAATTTACAAGCACGTTTACGAGCCTGAGTTTGATGAACTCGGTTTGTCGTTGACAGATAGCGAGCTTGCTGACCAGATGATGGGAAGCATGCCTTCACCGTACATGAACCAGTATTTTCAGGATCAGCAAACAGGAGCAATCTCTCCGCAATTTGCAGGACCTGATGGCGCGTTAAGCGGTCAGAAAATCCGTGCGTTTGTAGGAACCATGCAGCCTGAACAGGAATCGCAGTGGATTTCTATCGAGAAGGAAATGCGCAAGACGCTTATCCGCGAGAAATACAACCAGCTTCTCCGTAAAGGAATTTACGTTACAACGGCGCAGGCAAAACACGAATACGCAGACGAAAACACGAAGTACAACTTCAAGTTTATCGTGAAGCGTTACAGTGATGTTGCTGATACTACAATTGCAGTTACTGACGAAGAGCTTCAGAATTATTACAACGCGAATACCTACAAATTCAAGCAGCGTGAATCGCAGCGTGCAATTGAGTACGTAACGTTCGACATTTTCCCTTCTGCAGATGATATCGCAGATCAGCGTAACGAAATGGAAGGCTTGAAAGACAAATTCAAAGCACAAAAGAACTCGAAAGAAGATTCAATTTTCGTACTCGCAAACAGCGATGATGGCATGTACATGAAACAGAATCTTCGTGGTGGAACTTTCCCGGTAGGATCTGACAGCGCATTCCTGAAAGCATCACTTGGTGAAGTGCTCGGGCCGTTTAATCAGGGCGACCAGATTTCTGTTTACAAAGTTACTGGTCAGACTACAAGTGCTGACTCGGCAAAAGTTCGTCACATTCTCTTCGCTTACAAAGGCGGAGCAAGCGCTGCACCTGATGTAACGCGTTCAAAAGAACAAGCGAAACAACGTGCTGACAGTCTGCAACGCGCAATCAAAAAAGGCGCGAAGATGGAAGACCTCGTAGAGAAGTATACTGATGATCCGGGTTCTAAAGCCGGAAACAAAGGTGACTACGGTTGGTTCACACCAGAAAGCGGATTCGTACAGCCGTTTAAAGACGCAGGTTTCAACAACAACAAAGGAGACGTAGTTGTAGTAGAAACAGATTTCGGTTACCACGTAATTCAGGTTCTCGACAAAACGCTTCCTAGCCGTAAGGTTGAAGTAGTTGCGGTGAACAAAAAAGTGGTTGCTTCTGAAACTACAATCCGTAGCATCTACAACAGCGCTGCAGAATTCGCAGGAACAAACAACAACGCTGAATTATTCGACGCTGCTGTGAAGAAAGACAACATGAACCTTCTTACTGCCGGAGAAATCCAGGAGAATTCGAAATACATCAACGGCGTTGAGAATCCACGTGATCTGGTTCGCTGGATGTACGACGAAGAAACAACTGTTGGTTCTGTGTCTCAACCGTTCACAAGCGGAGAGCGTTATGTTGTCGCTAAACTTTCGAAAGTACTTGACAAAGGAATCAAGCCTTTGGACGAAGTACGCGAGATGTGTGAAATCGAAGTACGTAAGCAGAAGAAAGCAGAAATGTTTATCGCTGAGCTTAACAAATCAAAAGGTGCTACACTCGACGTATGGGCTGCAAACGCAAAACTTACTGCTCAGCCAGGTGCTAACGTAACTTTCGCTGCACCTTATGTTCAGGGTGCAGGTTACGAAGGTGATGTAGTTGCGATACTTACTACACTGAAGCCTGGCACAACTCCTTCAGCTCCTATCAAAGGAACAATGGGTGTTTACGTTGTTGTGCTTGAGTCAGTAACTCCTGCAGAACCGCTTGTTGATGTTAAAGGTCAGCAAACGCGTTTGATCCAGGGCGCAGCTTCACGTGCTGATGGTGCAGCCGGCGATGTTCTCAAAGAAAATGCGAACATCATCGACAACCGTGCGAAACACTTCTAAAGAATAAAAGCAATACATAAAACGTCCCGACAATCGCAAAAGATGTCGGGACGTTTTGGTTTCCGGTATTTCTACGTGATGGCAATCAGTCTTTCAAAACGCATCCGCCTCAAGCTCCTGCACTACATCAATCTTGTAGTCGGAAAGCTTGTTGATTTGCTCACGCGAATTGGGCTGTGGGGAAAAGTCCCGTACACCGTTCTTGGTCACTACGGCGACGTGATTGAAGTCACGCATGCATATCCGGAAAACTACAAGCCGGAAGACAAGCCGAAGTTCGATGAGTGGAAGCAGTATAAAACCTTTCCGCACGATTTGTTTCGCGTGGAAAATGTTTTGCTCACTTCTGATGGAATTACTCTGAAGAAGCATCGCACGTTTATTCCTGCGCTGCCCCATCCTATTTTCCGGAATCAGTACGGTGTGCTCTACAACCTGTACGTACGGCTGTTTTACCGTAAACAGAATTTTCCGGCCGACAAAAAGTACCTGCTCGTGTATGACAACTGGTCGTGGAATAATTATTTCCACTGGGTGATTGACTCGCTATGTCGTCTGCAACTGATGCACGATAATGTGCCGGAAAAATTCACCGTGATTCTTCCTGAGAAATCGCCCGCGTATCTAACGGAAACACTGAAGCTGTACGGTTACAACGACATTCTGTATCTCCCCGAAAATTCGAAAGTGCGTTTACCGAATCTTCATGTGATGAATTATGCAGCCTGGAGCGGACAGCAGCATCCGGAAATTCTGGGCAAAATGGTGCAGTTTGTAAAAGCGAAACTATCGCCAATTGCCAGTGCATCGCGAAGAGTTTACGTTAGTCGTTCTCGCGCCTATTCACGAAAGATTGAAAACGAAGCTGAAGTTGTTGAGTTGCTGAAGTCGTACGATTTCGAAATTGTGTACTTCGAAGGAATGAAATTCGAAGAGCAGGTAAAGCTCATGAGCGAGGTGAACTATTTTGTGACCAGCCATGGCGCAAACATGACCAATGTAATCTGGTTACCACAAGAAGCACAAATACTCGAGCTGTTACGTTTAGAAGGTCGGCCGAATTTCTGTTACTGGTCAATTGCTTCATCCTTGCGGCTCCGTTACAATTATCAGTTAAGTGCGGTTGCAGGCGGTGATAATATTCAGGTGAACATTCCCGCACTGAGGAAAAACCTCGAAGCCATTTTGCAGAAATAAATTGTATTTTTCGCTATGCAAATTTACCTGGTTCCATTCTCTTTGCTCGACATTGTGCTTCTTTCACCGGTGTATGCGTACATCACGTGGCTGATCCTGCGCAAGGTTATGCGAAAGAAGAGAGGGTTCACCGGATTTCTCACCTGGTCGTTTATTATTCACGCTGCTATAGTTCCGATATTCTGGATACTTCACTTTTGCGGCGCGTGGGGCTTTGTAGAATCTGAGCAAAAACATTTTGATCCGGTTACTATTACTGGTCACGTGGGTGGATTCTTAACGCTTTATGCCCTCTTTTGTGGTGGCTTGACGGTGGCGGCGTTGGCGTATGTGAAAAGAAGGTCTGCCTAATTGGAACGCGGTTTTGTGTGTGTTAGGTGCGAGTGTAACCCTCGGATCATTTTGGTATTCAGAAAGTGTACTGAAATGGATTTGATGAGATAGGTTTAAGTTTATCTCATAAGATCGAGTACCGAAAGTTGTCGTTTAGTAGTGTCATCCGAGCGAGGAATTAGCAAACATCGAACTTAAAAATCCGCGTTCCATTTTATCTCAGGATCAATAGCCGCTGCGAATCCAGCTTCACGAAAATAAATAGCAGGATCGTGAACGAGATCAACGACGATCCACCGTAGCTGAAGAACGGCAGTGGAATTCCGATCACAGGAAGCAAGCCAACCGTCATTCCAACATTCACCAGCAAGTGAAATAAAAATATCGCGGCGACGGCGTAACCATAAATTCGTGTGAAGTCGCTTCGTTGTCGTTCGGAGAGAATGATGATGCGGGTGATTAAGGTCAGGTATAATAAGATCACTGCAGTGCAACCCACAAAGCCCCACTCCTCGCCCACCGTACAGAAAATAAAATCTGTTTCCTGTTCAGGCACGAAGCGGAATTTAGTTTGTGTTCCCTGCAAATAACCTTTGCCCCAGAATCCTCCGGAACCAATTGCGATCAGTGACTGCTTCGTGTTGTACCCGAAGCGATCTTCTGTTGGCCGGTCAACTTCCATCCCTAGCCAAACTTTGATTCGACCTGTTTGGTGTTCCGGCATTTCTTCGATCACCTTCGCAGAGACGAACATTATGCCGGATAAATAAACGACTGCTATGAAAGAAAAAAGAATCTGGTTAAATGTTTTTTTTCTCAGCATCAGGATTCTGACAATTGCAATAGCCGCCAAGATTCCTGCTACAATCCAAATGACGTCTTCGTATTTCATTCCAATCACCATAGCAAAGATGGAAATCAGGCCTAGCATCAATATCCAACCCGGAATGAGTCCTTCCCGGTACAACACCATAACAAGCGCACCGAACACCAACGAAACTCCCGTTTCACTCTGAAGTCCAATCATAATCAACACCGGAACCACGATGATGCCGAATGAAATAAAGAAGTCCGTCAACTTATCCCTTTTGCCTTGCGCACTCAGGAACTTCGCAAGCGCAAGTGCTGTTGCCCATTTCGCAAACTCTGCCGGCTGCAGCGTGAAACCACCAAACTTGAACCAGGAGTGACTGCCTTTCACTTCATCCCCGGCAAACGCTACAATTATGTTGAGTAAGACAATTGCGCCGTAAAAGATAAATGCCGTCGCCGTGAAGAATGAAGCGTCTACAACAAGAATTGCGATCGCCAGCACGAAAGAGACGAGAATAAACACCATTTGTTTGCTTTCCTGTCTCGAGAAATCGAACACATCGCTTTTAACAGGATCGTAAACTGCGGAGTATATATTCATCCAGCCGAAAATGACGAGCACGACAAATATTCCAACGATGAGCCAGTCAACGTTGTAAAATATCCGCTCGCTTTTTTCTCTCATCAGTGAGCTGGTGTAGGTGTTTCCTTCTTGTCTTTGTGAATCAGGTCTGCTTCAAGCATACGCGTTTCCATGTCTTTGCGGGCAATTTCTCCGTTGAGATATTTCTCCACGCACAAACTGGCAATTGGTGCTGCATACGTTGCACCGAATCCCGCGTTCTCTACAAGAATAGCAATCGCAATTTTCGGATTGTCTCTCGGTGCGAAGAGTACAAACACCGAGTGGTCATCACCATGCGGATTCTGTGCTGTTCCTGTTTTGCCACACATTTCTATTCCGGGAATCTGCACAGAACGACCTGTTCCACCGGTCATTACACGCGCCATCCCTTCTACAACAGCGTCGTATGCAGAACGGTCTGTAACTTTCGTGTAATGTTTCTCGGTCCACTTCTTCACGAATGAAGTATCGCCGTCAATGGATTTGATGCAATGCGGAATGTGATAGAAACCTCTGTTCGCAATCGTACAAATAATGTTGCACATCTGTACGGGAGTCACACCAAGTTCGGCCTGTCCGATTCCTAATCCGGCACCAGCAAGATTGATGGACTTCCAACGATCTTTTCCGAAAACTTTATCGTAGTATTCCTTCGATGGAACGTTGCCTTTGCTTTCGTATGGAAGATCAGTGCCGATGTTCTGACCAACACCAAAACTCAACACGTATTCACGCCATGCCTGATATCCTTCAACCTGGTTCTTGTACTTCTTGTTGTCAAGAATCGATTTGAACACGTACGTGTAATACGAGTTACAGGAAGTGGCAATAGAACCGTACAAATCCGTCGGGCTTGCGTGCGCGTGACATTTTGGTTTTGATCCGAGCGGAGGCCAACCACCCGCGCATGGATACGTAGTTGCCGGTGTAAGAACTCCATCCTGCATACCGATGAGCGCATTCATCAGTTTGAATGTCGATCCAGGAGGATAACTCGATTGTAATGCACGATTGAACAAAGGTTTTCCGACGGAGTCATTCATCAGTACCGCGTAGTTCTTGGAGTAGTCCCGCCCCACGAACAGATTGGGATCATACGTTGGACTTGTCACGAGTGCAAGAATTTCTCCTGTCGCAGGCTCAATGGCGCAAAGGCCGCCAATCTTATTCTGCATGAGCTGCTCGGCGTACAATTGCAAGTCCGCATCGAGTGTTGACACCAAATTTTTTCCTTCGGTGGCAATTGTGTCATACAAGCCATCCATGTACTTCCCTTTGATGTTCCCACGAACATCTCGCATGAGAATTCGTACACCCTTCTTGCCTCGGAGAAACTGTTCGTACCCCCGTTCGATTCCGGACTTACCAATGTAATCGCCTGACTTGTAATATGGATTCTTCTCAATGTCATTCTCGTTCACTTCTCCGACGTAACCCAGAAGATGTGCTGCAATCGGATACGCATACGTTCGCACAGTACGCGTCTGGAAAGCAAATCCATTGAACTTGTACATCCGTTCTTCGATGCGCGCGTGCAGCTCCGGAAGCATTTGCGATTCGAACACGTGCGTTCTGTAGTCGTCCTTGGTTTCTTCCCACACACCAGACAATCTCACAAGGCGCTTTTTAAAATCCTCCATCGTGATATTCAGAATGGCACAGAGTCCTGCGGTGTCACATCCCTCGAGATCTTTAGGAACCACGAGCAAATCGTACGCAACCTGATTCGACACGAGTAGTTTCCCGTTGCGGTCATAAATAGCACCACGCGGCGGATAATCTGTTTCATATTTGAACGCCTGGTTACTCGCAGAAAGTTTGTACTTGTCTTCTACAACCTGAACGTAAAATAAACGCACGGTGTAGAGGATTGCGCAGAGCACAACAAATCCAATGACGAAGTACTTTCTATCCTGCAGGTTCATGCTGATTCACGTGTACGGTAAAACAAGAATTGCGTTACAACTACCAGCAGCAATGTAGCCGCCGAACTGAAGAGTACGCGTAATAATGTCCATCCAACTTCAGAGAAACTGAATAGCTCGAGATAGAAAATGAAGAGGTGATGAATGATGATGAGAATTGCGGAATATGACAAGAACCAAAGTTTGCCCATGTCCTGAATTGTTGGTTGTTGTCCGAATTCATATCCATCTCGCGGCGCCATGAAACGAAGAATGGATGGTCGCGCCCAACCCATGAGCGTACACGCTGCCATGTGCATTCCCATGGTGCCGTAAAAAACATCCACGCAGAATCCAAGGAAGAATGCGACAGCGAGTCCCAACCACTTCGGCAATTCAAACGGAAGCTGTATGATGAAAAGCACGTAGAGAAACGGATTGATGAGATAACCCGCTTCCATGTTTTTCAGAATCAATCCCTGCACGAGAACGAGTCCAACGAAACGAAACGAATGTCTTACTATTTCAGTGAGCATCGTTCACCCCTGCTTTCTCTTTTAGCTGGTCAAGTTCAGGACGCATAAGATCGCGCACAATGTACACGTGATGCAGCTTGCGAAAATCTGTTGTGAATCTCACGCGAACTGTATACGTCTTATCCCCGCCCTTGCGCTCGAATTGCATCACAGTTCCAACCGGAATTCCCGCGGGGAACGCGTCACCGAATCCGCTTGTGACAAGCGTATCGCCGATCGCAATTTTTGAGTGCGTAGGCAGATCGACCATTTCACCTTCGCGGTAATCGAGATAATTCCAGGCGAGCTGACCAAACGTGCCGTCGCGTTTCACACTAGCACTGATCTTGCAGTCTTTGTGAAGCAACGACATCACCACGCAAAAATTATCGGATACTTCACGAACGATTCCAACAATTCCTCCGGGCGTAATTACACCCATGTCGGGCTTCACACCCTGCAAAGTGCCGCGGTTGAGAATGATGTAGTTATTGCGCAACGTTACCGTGTTGTCGAGTACCTGTGCCGCGATGTACGAATATCGCAGACGCTTGACTTCAATGCCAAGTTTCACAGAATCAGTAATCAGAGTAGAAGTCGTGTCGTAATCGAGATAAGCAGTTTCCAGTCTTCCTAGAAGAATTGCGTTCATCTCCGAGAGCTGAATGTTCTGATCCTTCAGGTCGAAGTACTGAGTAACCTCGTTGCGCGTTTCGTACATCGAACCAATTAAAGCGTTAGAAGCAGAAACTGCAGCGGCACGCTGGAAATAATTGTGGTTGACTACAAGGGTCAGTGAGATAATCTGCAGCACAAGGAACAGCAGGAAGAAATAATGTCGCGCAAGAAAAACGATGAGATTCCGCATCGCTTAATGTACCTCCTGAATCAATTAAATTTCAATTAAACAACTCTTTGGTTCCGCTTCCGGAAACTCCCGTCTATTTGATAAGGAACGGGAACTTGTCGATATTCTTCAGCGCAATACCGGTACCGCGCGCAACTGCGCGAAGCGGATCATCAGCGACGTGAACCGGAAGTTTCGTCTTCAATGAAATTCGCTTGTCGAGCCCGCGCAAGAGAGAGCCACCGCCCGCGAGATAAATTCCGGTGCGGTAGATATCCGCAGAAAGTTCCGGAGGAGTCATCTCGAGTGCATTCAGAATCGCTTCTTCGATTTTCGAAATAGACTTATCCAGCGCGTGTGCAATTTCCACATACGATACATAAATTTCTTTCGGAATACCGGTCATTAAGTCGCGACCATGAACCGGGAAATCAGGTGGTGGATTTTCAATCTCCGCCATTGCTGCTCCAACTTCAATTTTAATTCTTTCAGCTGTACGTTCACCAATGAGAATGTTGTGTTGGCGACGCATGTATTCTTCAATGCTTCCTGTGAATTCATCGCCGGCAATACGGATTGATTTATCGCAAACAATTCCACCGAGTGCAATGACTGCAATTTCCGATGTACCACCACCGATGTCGATGATCATATTTCCCATCGGCTCTTCCACGTCGATACCAATACCGATTGCAGCGGCCATAGGTTCGTGAATGAGATAAACTTCTTTCGCTCCTGCGTGTTCTGCGGAGTCACGAACTGCACGTTTCTCTACTTCCGTAATTCCCGAAGGAATACAGATCACCATTCGCAATGAAGGTGTAAACAACTTTCTTCCCGGGTTGATCATCTTGATCATTCCACGGATCATGTGTTCTGCTGCGTGGAAATCGGCGATTACACCATCTTTCAGAGGACGAATCGTCTTGATGTTCTCGTGCGTTTTTCCATGCATCTGCATCGCCTGTTTTCCAACTGCGATGATTTTACCTGTTGCGCGATCGATTGCTACGATAGATGGCTCATCGACCACAACCTTGTCGTTGTGAATGATGATTGTGTTTGCCGTTCCAAGGTCAATCGCAATTTCTTGTGTGAATAAGTCAAATACACCCATATCTCATTGTTGATTTCTGATCTGCTATTCACAAATCGAAATCATTTTACACTAGTGTTTAAAATGTCTGTTACCTGTGATGACCATTGCCATACCGTTAGCGTTGCAGTAGTCAATCGAATCTTTATCGCGGATCGATCCTCCGGGTTGCACCACCGCATGTATTCCTGCTTCGTGTGCAATCTGAACACAATCAGGAAAAGGGAAGAATGCATCAGATGCCATTACAGCACCTTTCAGATCGAAATTGAATGCGTTTGCTTTTACAATCGCCTGGCGCAATGCATCAACACGTGATGTTTGTCCGGTTCCGCTTGCAATGAGTTGTTTGTTCTTCGCAAAAACGATTGTGTTTGATTTCGTGTGCTTCACGAGTTTGTTTGCGAACACGAGATCTTCGAACTCAGCAGCAGTAGGAACAACTGTTGTTCCCGGTTTCATATCGCTGGCTGTTTCAACTTTCTGGTCTTTGTCCTGAACGATTATTCCGTTGAGCAACGAACGATGCTGCATTGCAGAAACTTTAACCGGCTTACGAATGAGTATAATCCGGTTCTGTTTCGCTTTGAGAATATCAAGAGCCGCTGCATCGTAAGACGGAGCGATAATTACTTCGAAGAAAATTTTCGTGATCTCTGCTGCAGCTGCGGCGTCAATTGCTTTGTTGCAGATGAGAATTCCTCCGAAAGCCGAAACAGGGTCAGCAGCAAGCGCCTTCGCCCATGCTTCTGTTACCGTATTCGCAGAAGCGCATCCACACGCATTGTTGTGTTTCAGAATCGCGAAGGTAGTATCTGTGAAATCGTCGATGAGATTACACGCTGCGTCTACGTCGAGGAGATTGTTGTACGAAAGTTCTTTGCCTGCAAGCTTCTCGAACATCGCTTCAAGATCGCCGAAGAACATTGCTTTCTGGTGAGGATTCTCTCCGTAACGAAGAGCGCGTCCACCGTTCTGCACAGCGCGGAAAGAAGCTTCAGCAGCATCACTGTTAAACCAGTTGAAGATTGCTGAATCGTATCCTGAAGAAACTGCAAATGCTTTCGTTGCAAATTTCTTTCTGTCCTCGATATCGCTCGCGCCATTTTTCGTGTTGAGCAATTCGAGCAGTGACGGATAATCGCTTCGTGAAGAAACGATGATTACATCCTTGAAATTTTTTGCTGCAGCACGAATGAGAGAAATTCCGCCGATGTCAATTTTCTCTATGATCTCTTGTTCACTTCCACCCGAAGCAACAGTTTGCTCGAACGGGTACAAATCAACAATCACGAGATCAAGTTCAGGAATTTCATACTCCTCAAGTTGCGCGATATCTGAATCCAATTCGCGACGTGAAAGAATTCCGCCGAAAATTTTAGGATGCAAAGTTTTTACTCTTCCGCCGAGAATGGACGGATACGATGTGAGCGACTCAACAGGCGTGACCGGAACTTTCAACTCTTCAATAAAAGTTTGTGTGCCGCCGGTGCTGTAAAGTGTAACTCCCAACTCGTGCAAACGTTTGATCACAGGCTCCAGGTTGTCCTTGTAGAACACTGAAATCAAAGCGCTTTTTATCTTACGTGAACTGCTCATATTCTACTCTGAAAAATCCTCTCGAAGGTACAAATGTTAATACCCCGAAATTTCTGAAAAACGCGGCTTTTTGACCTTTGTTGATAAGTCGATTTTCTGTTCATAATTACGGCTAAGTTCACATGAGGTTACAGCATCCCACCTTACGAAAGTATGGGTTGAAATGTGAGGTAAAGTTTCAACAACACAACCGTGGGTAATGGCTGAACAACTGTCGGATTTTAAACTTAATCGACTTCATGCTCTCTCGCGCTGAAGCGACTGCTCCAACTGCCTACTGTTAGACTGCCTGCTGCGAAACTGCCGGACTGCCTACCGCAAGACTGCAAGACTGCAAGACTGCCTACCGCAAGACTGCAAGACTGCCTATCCTGATGCGCATAACGCGATCAGAATCCCGACTCCACGTCGGGACTGATTTAGCTACCTTTGAGCGATGTTTTTCATAGGTCTCTTCCGGGAAAGTTTACTGTTTGCAATGCACGCCCTTAAGGTGAATCGGTTGCGAACCCTGCTTTCCCTGCTGGGAATCACCATTGGGATTTTCTCCATAATCGCTGTATTCACGGCTTTCGATTCGCTGGAACGAAAAGTCCGAGGCAGCTTTGAAGCTTTGGGTGAGAATGTGGTGTTCGTGCAAAAGTGGCCGTGGACATTTGGACCCGATTACCCGTGGTGGAAGTACATGAACCGTCCTCTCCCTAAAATCAAGGATGCAGACGAAATTCTGGAACGTACTTCAACCACCCAGGCCGCGGTCTTCAACGGTTATGTCCGCAAAACCATTTCTTACAAAACCTCTTTCGTTGAGAATGCGCAGGTACTTGCCACATCGAAAGGCTATGAGGAGGTGAAAGCCTTCACCATTGAATATGGTCGTTACATGACGGATGATGAGGTGCAAACCGGGAAGGCAATTTGCATCATCGGTCACGGAATTGGGGAAGCGCTTTTCGGAAATCAGGATCCGGTGGGACTGGAACTGAAACTCTATGGACAGAAAGTTCAGATCGTTGGTCAGTTTGGCCGGGAAGGTGAAAGCCTTTTCGGAAACAGTCTTGACAACATGGTGGTTGTGCCAGCCGAATTTTTACAGAAGTATTACGACCTGGAAACAGACGAAGTAAACCCATCAATTCTGGTAAAGGGGAAAACCGGAGTCAGCCTTGAACAAATGAAAGATGACCTGATGGGAAATCTTCGGGCTATCCGGAAACTTCCCCCGGGAGCTGATGAAGACTTCGCGTTGAATGAAGTGAGTGTTCTTACGGCTCAAACCACAGAAATCTTCAACGTCTTCGGAACAATCGGTTGGATCATCGGCGCGTTCTCCATACTTGTTGGAGGATTCGGAATTTCAAACATCATGTTCGTTTCTGTGAAAGAGCGAACTAACCAGATTGGAATTCAGAAAGCCTTAGGTGCGAAGAACTGGTTTATCCTTTCGCAGTTCCTGATTGAGTCAGTATTGCTGTGCATTATGGGAGGATTAGCGGGGCTCGGATTGGTTTACCTCGGAACGGTGATCGCTTCCTATTACATTGACTTTGAATTTGTGTTAACCACATCGAACGTTATTCTCGGACTGACCATTTCAACCATGATCGGAATTATTTCCGGCTTTGTTCCGGCGTACGGAGCATCGCAGCTCGATCCGGTGGAAGCAATACGCAGCGGAATCTAATGGCATACGTAACACTTAAACGACCTGTTCTGCTCACCATTCTACTGGTGGTTAGCTACATTTTTATTGTGTTGTTCAGTATGGGAATGTTGCTCTCACCCGAGACAAAGCGTATGGGCGATTTCTTTCCCGCACTGTTCGGTTTGCTTGTGGCCGCACGATTTATTGCACTCACCGGTGTGTGGTACATGAAACGTTGGGGCGTAGAATTATTCCTGATCACTTTCGGAGCCACGTTAGCGAAAGCAATTCTGCTCGACGACTTCAGTATGCTCAGTACAGCCTGGCATGTGATCCTGATCGTCGTGTTCATGATTTACTATCGGAAGATGGATAGGAATCTTTAGGCGATTGTTTTTCGGAAGAACGTGACACCTCATTTCCGGCCCATAATCCGGAAGTCTATAGGCCAGCCAGCAAAAATCTGCAGTCTTTAAGGAAAATGCATTCAGAAGCGAATAAGTTTTCAGATAGCGAATAGTTTTCGCGTTTTTCATCAAAGCCCACGGATTTTGGGAAATACCGCAAATCCATTCTTTTCCCTGATCTTGTGGTTGAGTCAAAATTGAATAGTGCAAAATCTACTCGGGTGGTTGCACTATCTCGTTTCTCTGGCACCGGCATGGTCCTAAATTTGTCTTAGCAATTTGTATTACGCCGTTTACCCGCGGCGCATACTGAATAAACAGCACACATGGCATCATCCAACGAAAAAGCACAAAAAGCGCTCGCACTTATCGAATCCGTTCACGGCATCAAAGCGCTCGCTGAACAATTGAGAAAAAAAACCGACAACATTCCCCCGCGCGACAATTTTCCTACCGAAGGAATGGCTTCACCGGAGGGAAAAGAAAAACGCCTGCAATATCTTGCTGAAACAACAGGTCACCAGTTTGAATTCCTGAATGCAAAAAAGCAAATTACTTCATTCAACCAGCTCGCCGGCAACATCGAAAATTTCATCGGGATGACGCAGGTGCCTACAGGTATCATCGGACCTTTGCGTGTGTTGGGAACTGTTGCTAATGATGATTATTATGTTCCGCTTGCAACAAGTGAAGGCGCACTCGTCGCTTCTTATCATCGCGGTGCAAAAGCTACACGGTTGAGCGGCGGCATAACTTCCGTTTGCCTTGTGCAAGGCGTGCAGCGTAGCCCGGCGTTTCGTTTCCAGGATATTGGCGCAGCAGTAACATTTCTCGGCTGGGCTTATTCACAACGTGAAAAAGCAAATGAATTGGTGAGCATGAATAGCCGCCATGCAAAGCTACAGGACATACGCGCAAATATTGAAGGGAACCAACTCATCCTGACATTCGAATATCATACCGGAGATGCAGCAGGACAAAACATGGTCACGATTTGTACTGATGCCATCTGTCGTTACCTCGTGGAAAATGCGCCGGTAAAACCAGAAGCGTGGTACATTGAAAGTAATTATTCCGGCGACAAAAAAGCAACTTCACTTTCATTCACTACTGTGCGCGGAAAAAAAGTGAGTGCGGAATGTGTGCTGCCGCGCGCGATCGTTGAAAAAGTATTGAGAACGACACCGGAAGCCATGGCGGAATATTGGCAGGCTTCAACGATCGGAGTAATTCAGAGTGGTGCGATCGGTGCGCAAGGGCATGTGGCGAATGGACTTACTGCATTATTTCTCGCCACCGGCCAGGATGTTGCATGCATTGCGGAAGCTGCCATAGGAATTACACGTATGCAGCTTACCCCGAATGGCGATCTATATACGAGTGTGACATTACCAAACCTGATCGTAGGAACTGTAGGTGGCGGCACAGGACTTCCGACACAACGCGAATGTTTGGAGCTGATGGATTGTTATGGCGCGGACAGAGCGGCAAAGTTTGCGGAGATCTGCGGTGCAGTTGCATTGGCCGGCGAAATTTCAATCGCTGCTGCACTTGCCGCAGGACATTTTACTGGTGCGCACGCAAAATTAGGACGCAAGCACTAAGCAGATGAGTAACGCATTTTCAAAAACTGCAGAGAACAACGCGTCTTTCCTGAAACGATTCTGGATCTACCAGCGCGAACGTTTTCCTGTTTTCGGCCATGGTCCGTTGGTGGCAGCGTTCAGCTTTTCTGCAATCGCATATTCACGTATCTGTCGCGGTGCTGAAGGTTTTGTTCCGTGGGACCGTTACCTCATTGGTATTATCACTACGGTCACTTTATTTCTTCTCGTGCGAATCTTCGATGAATTCAAAGACCGGAAAGAAGATGCGCAATATCGCCCGGAGCTACCTGTTCCCCGCGGATTGGTTTCCTTACGTGAGCTTGCAATTGTAGGAATTGGTGTTGCGGTGATACAAATTGTGCTCAACGCACTATTTTTTCCGAAAATGTTTCTCATCTATTGCATCGTCATCGGTTACCTGCTGCTGATGGGGAAAGAATTTTTCATTCCAAAATGGCTGAAGGAACACCAGTTCTGGTACGTCACTTCACACATGCTGATCATCCCGCTTGTAGATATTTATGCAAGCGGCCTGGACTGGCTGGTAGAAGGGCAAGCTGCGCCGAAAGGATTGATCTTCTTCTTTATAGTTTCTTTCTTCAACGGCATTGTGCTGGAGATCGGAAGAAAGATTCGTACGCCCGATAGTGAAGCAGAAGGTGTGGTGACTTATTCATCGATGCACGGCCCGGTAAAAGCAACGGCGATGTGGCTGGTCATATTACTCATCACATTTGGCTGGGCGGTTGCTGCTTCGTGGTTTGCAGGTTATGGACAATCAGGCTTGCTCGTCATGGGAATAATATTGTTGATCTGCGCATTACCCGCATTTTTATTCCTGCGTAAGATGACAGCGAAAAATGCGAAGTTCATTGAATATGCATCAGCATTGTGGACGATTGCCATGTATCTTTCATTGGGCGGGATACCGATGGTCACCGAACTAATGCATAAGTAACGACTATGAAATTCATTTCATCAGGTACACTTCCTTCACAGCGCCACGGAACATTCGGAGGTAAAGCCGCGAATCTTTTCCGGTTGATGTATGAAGGTTTCAGCGTTCCCGCATTTGTAGTTATTCCGTTGGAAGAAGGTCTTTCTGCCCTTCCTGAAAATGTGTTACAGTCAAATGATTTTGAAACGACCCGTAAAAGCATTCTTGCGTACAATTTTCCAGAACATTTCATTTCATCAATAACAGATGATACATTAATCAGCACGTATTATTCTGTGCGTTCTTCCGCGGCTGATGAAGATGGGGGACAGCATTCTTTCGCCGGGCAATTTGAAACGAAACTTTTCGTGACGAAAGAAACCATGGCGGAAAGCATTAAGGAAGTCTGGCTTTCTGCTTATTCGGAACGTGTGCGGCTTTATCGTGAAACGAATGGGATTCAATCGAAACACGGGATCGCTGTTATTATTCAATGTATGATCAATCCGGAAGTTTCAGGAGTTGCTTTCGGCGTTCATCCTGCGACTGGCGATCGCAAAACGAAAGTGATCAGCGCAGTGTTTGGTTTAGGCGAGGGAATTGTTTCCGGTGAATTGAATGCGGATAATTATTTGGTGCGCGATAACGAGATCAAGACTGAGCTTGCAGAAAAAACCGAATGGGTCATTGCTGATAAAACTAAAGGTTTCGGAACAATCAAGGCTTCACTGCCGCAGGAACAGAGAAATAAACCTACGCTGAATACAACAGAAATTCAGGCTATTGCCGGCATTCTTGATCAGCTGAAAACTATATACGGACGTCCGCAGGATATTGAATTCGCTATTGATCATCAGTCAATTTATCTTTTGCAGGCGCGCCCCGTCACCACGGTAGGTAACCTGGCTGATCCGGACGGTGAATATATTGTGTGGGACAACAGCAACATCGTTGAATCTTATCCTGGACTTACCACGCCGCTTACTTTTTCTTTCATTCGTAAAATGTACGAAGCGGTGTACATCCAGTTTTCATCGATCATGGGAATTGATAAAAAAGAGATCGCTGAACATTCTGCTGTCTACGCAAATATGCTTGGGCTGCTCGATGGCCGCGTATATTATAACCTGCGCAGCTGGTATAAATTATTGTCGTTGCTGCCCGGCTATTCCCTGAATGCAGGGTTCATGGAAAAGATGATGGGCGTGAAAGAAAAATTTGAGCTCACCGATTATGTGCCGCGCACAAAATTCCGTGAACGATTGCGTGTACTGAATATGGTTCGCCTGACGATTTCCAATCTTCGGAAACTGCCGGAGATGCGTCGCTCATTTACACTGGAATTTGAAAGCGTGATAAATAAATATGACGCGATGAATTTTTCAGCTTGTACTTCCTGGGAGCTGATGCATTTTTACAAAGATTTCGAACAGACTCTGCTGAAGAAATGGAAAGCGCCGCTGGTCAATGATTTTTTTGCCATGATCTATTATGGAACATTGCAAAAGCTGGTTGTAAAATACGGGCTCGACGAAACAGGAACACTTCATAATGATCTTCTATGTGGCGCTAGGGATATTATCAGCACCGAACCAATTTACCGTTGCAGGGAAATTGCAGGCGAAATCCAGTCGAACGCAGTAGCATCACAGCTATTCCGGAATGAAGATGATGCTTTTATCTGGAAGGAATTATCCGCAGGCCAATTTCCGGTGATCAAAAAACAAATGGATAAATACATCCATGATTGGGGCGATCGCTCGGTGGGTGAGCTGAAGCTGGAAACTGTTACGTATCGCCAGGACCCGAAATTGCTGGTACGCGTGTTGAAAGGATTTTTACAACAGCGCGAACCCGCACAAAAAGATTTTGATCTGAAAATGCGGGATGCTGCAGAAGCAGTTGTTCGAAAAAAACTTTCGGGAAAGCCGGTGAAGAAAATAATCTTCCGCTATTTTCTGAACAAATCCCGCGATCTGGTAAGCAGCCGCGAAAATCTGCGTTATGCACGTACGCGAGGTTTCGGCATGGTCCGGAGAATGTTTATAGCTATAGGACAAAACTTTTACAGTGAAAGTGTGCTCGATGATCCACGTGATATTTTCTGGCTGAAAATGGAAGAGATCTTTGATTTCATCCAAGGCACAAGTGAAACACGAAATTTTCGTCCGCTCATCGCATTGCGGAAAAATGAATACTTACTCTTCAGTAAAAAATCAACTGCAGAACGCATTCCTACGAAAGGAATCGTTTATGTCGGTAACGATTTTTCTGTCGCACCGGTCATGATGACCAATGACAAAGCTTCATTAAAAGGAATTGCTTGTTGTCCCGGAATTGTAAAAGCCCGCATACGTGTTGTGCATGATCCGCACAGCCTCAGCTCACTGGATGGCGACATTCTTGTTACCGCAAGCACTGATCCGGGTTGGGTTACACTGTTTCCTTCCGCTTCAGCCATTCTTGTTGAGCGCGGCAGTTTGCTTAGTCATTCCGCAATTGTTTCGCGCGAAATGGGAATTCCATGCATCGTTGGTATTACTGGTTTGCTGCAAAAAGTAAAAACGGGCGATCTTGTAGCGATGAATGGCAGCACCGGTGAAATTCATATTCTGGAATCGTGAGCAAACAACTGACAGATCGTGTTGAGTTTGATTTTATCCGCTATGCAAATTGCTGGGAGGATGGCGATCTGCTCGTTGAAGCCTTGCAGGTGAAGCCAGATGATCGCGTGTTGTCGATTGCATCGGCGGGCGATAATAGTTTTGCTTTGCTCGCTCAGCAACCGGAACTTGTTGTTGCGGTAGATATTAACCCGGTGCAGCTGCATCTCTGTGAACTAAAAAAAGCCGCTTTTACATTGGCAGATCATACAGCTTTTTTGAGCTTCCTTGGTTTTGCTCCCGGGATTAATCGTCTTGAAATATACAAGACACTTCGCCCGCAACTTTCTGCTGAAGCTCAAACCTGGTGGGACGCGCATACTGATCTTATTCAGGGAGGCATTGTTTCCCAGGGAAAATTTGAGCGCTATTTTGCTTATTTCCGGACTCGTTTGTTACCGTTGATCCATTCGAAAAAAACGATTGCAAAACTTTTTGAAGTAAAAACAAGCGCCGCGCAAAAAGAATTTTACGATAAACATTGGAATACATGGCGGTGGCGTTTGTTCTTCCGCATCTTTTTTAGCCGTTATGTAATGGGTAAATACGGTCGCGATCCTGAATTTATGACGGAAGTGAAAGTAACCGTGTCGGAATATATTTTCGGTAAGGCTGAATCGCATCTGATAAAACCCGAAGCGCAGCAGAATCTTTACCTGCATCATATCCTGGCCGGAACATTTGCGCCCCAGCTTCCTTTGTACGCGCGTAAAGAATATTTCGATGTGATCCGCGGCAATCTTGATCGCTTCGTTGTTTTTAAGGGTTACGCGGAAGATGCCATTCGTTCACATGGAAATTTCTCCGCATTTAACCTTTCAAACATTTTCGAATATCTGCCATCGAATACTTGCAAAACTATCGGTGAAAATCTTTGTGCCGGCGCTACAGAAAATGCAAGATTCGCTTATTGGAATTTAATGGTGCCACGACGCTTGTCGGCAATGCTTCCCGGGCAGTTGCAATACGATGAAATGAGATCAGATGCGCTGATGCAAAAGGATAACGGATTTTTTTACCGCCAATTTATTCTTGATCGAACAGTATGAACATGCAATTTGCATATTGCCTTATCCTTGGTGGATGTTTTCTCGCGCTTTTCGCGTTAGGCGAATTCTTATATCGCGTTGTAAAAGTGCAGGCAGAATACACGCGTAAGCTGATCCATGTCGGGACGGGATTACTTACGCTGCTTTTCCCGGTTTTCCTGGAGAACCATTGGTATGTTTTGCTTTTATGCAGCATGTTCGCGGTGATATTAACGCTCAGTATGAAGTTCAAATTTCTGCCTTCTATCAACGCGATCGATCGGAAGTCACACGGAAGCATTTCTTATCCTATTGCCGTTTATTGTATTTTTTTGTTTTACGCTTATGGCTACACAGATGAGTGGACCCACCAATATGAAAAACAAACCGCATTTTATTTTATACCCATCCTTACCCTGGCCATTTGTGATCCCCTTGCCGCACTGGCAGGAAAACGTTTCCCGATCAAATTCTATAGGGTTGGTGAAGGAAATAAATCATTCGGAGGTTCAATTGCATTTTTTATTTCAGCAGCATTGATCTGTTTAATTATTGTCTATGGCGGTCTTGCAGGAATACATGCGCTTTCCAGTGCATTGATCATGTCGTTAGTCATAGCTTTGCTCACAACACTTGCCGAAGCTGTCAGCCGCAACGGATTCGACAACCTTACAATTCCGGCTACAGCAATGCTTGTTTTGTATCTGTTTTCACACTTCACGGATCTTTATCATACTATTCATCGCTGATGCTTTCGGTCGAAACGTTTTTGCCATCACAAACGCACCGGCTTTTTGCTGAGTTGCCGCCGGTATTGTACCCGGCAATTTTACTTCCCCTGCAACGCACAGGTGATACGATCAACATGCAATATGCAGCTGCGGGAATTGCCGTGCTGGAAAACGGAAAGATTGCCGGGCGATTGGTTCTGTACGCTGCTACCGGAATTTTAATGGGTGGAAAAAAGACACTTGTGCTTGGAAATTATGAGTGTATCAATAATCAACAAGCGGCGGCGCATTTACTTGAAGCCGCTGAACACTTTGCCCGCATGGAGGGATTTGAAATCCTTCTCGGTCCAATGAATGGAACAACATGGGACACTTATCGTTTTTGTACAAATCCAGAAGCGGGATCATTTTTTTCAGAGATGGTACATCAACCGTATTACCCGGGACAATGGGAACAAGCGGGATTTAAGTCCATCGCAGATTATATTTCCACCATCGACAAAAATAAAAGTTGCGATAACGAAGCCACACTCCAGGCAGAAAACAAATTGATCGCAAACGGCATCCGTTTCCGAAACATTAATCTCGCGCGTTATGAGCAGGAATTAGAAGCGCTTTTTCCTTTATGCGAAAAAGCATTTTCGCGTAATTTCCTGTACACACCCATTTCGTGGAATATTTTCAGAGAGAAATACCTTGCTGTACGTCCTTATATCGTATCCGAAATGGTTTTTATCGCTGAACGCGCAAATGGTTCATTGGCGGGTTTTGCATTTAATTTTCCCGATCATTTATGCAAAACTGAAAAGCGAATGATCGTAAAAACCCTCGCGCGCGATCCTGAACCTGATCTGAAAGGATTGGGTGACGTGTTGGGGAATTATTCACAACGTTTTGCGCGCGATAATAATTTCGATGCAATCATTCATGCGTTGATCTACAGCGGAAATTATTCACGCAACCTTTCGGAGCAATACAGCGCATCGGCTTTTAAACAGTATTCGCTTTATGCTAAAGAAATATGAAGCGACGGACCAAAATATTTATCGGCGTATTGCTAACCCTTGTTGTGACCGGATGTCTCACGATCTGGTTTAGCCCTTATGGTAAACACAACGGTTACGAGTACAAGTTGGTCTATACTTCAATTGACATTGATGTGCCGCCGGATTCAGTTTTTAAGTATTTAGGAAATTCTGATAACGCGCAGGATTGGTCAGTGTACGTCGATCATATTATTCCGCTCAACAACGATAGTTTTCCGGATGGTGTTGCCGGTGCAAGAAGACGCTGTTTTCAAAATGCGGACGAAAAAGGGATTTGGTGGGATGAGTTAATTACAGTCGTTGAGCCCGGTAAACGCCGGCAGCTTACGATCTATAACATGCATGATTTTCCAATAGATGCAAATGGACTTGCGACAGAACAATTGTATGAACCGCTTGCCAATGGATCAAAATGCCGGTTGACGTTTACCGTTTTCTATTTGAATCACGAGCCATCCATCGGGGAAACACTTAAAACTTATTTTGCTGGGTATACAATTAAAAGTGTTTTTGAAAATAATCTTGCCAATATAAAGCGGCTTACCGAGGAAAAATATGCAGCAAAACAATAACGTCAGCGAACTTTTTTTTGCAGCAGCAGAAAAATGGCCCTCGAAACCTGCGCTAATCAGTTCGGATGATCGCGTACTTACTTTCGGTGAGCTGGCGCGTGAGGTAAATGATACGGCGGCGTATTACCGTTCGAAAGGAATCGGTAAAGGCGATCGTGTGCTGATCTTTGTGCCGATGGGAATTCCATTGTATCGTTCCTTGCTTGCGTTGTTCCGCATTGGGGCAGTTGCTATTTTTCTCGACGAGTGGGTGAGCAAAGAGCGATTGGAAGTTTGTTGCCGGCTGGCAAAATGCAAAGTTTTTATTGCACCCTTAAAATTGCGCGCGCTGGCATTGTTTTCGAAAGAAGTCCGCAAAATTCCTATCTGGCTAGGACCGGATCATAAAAAAGTTGCTGCACAAACTTTTGAACAAACTACTTCTGATGATACAGCGCTGATCACATTTACAACCGGCTCAACCGGCATTCCAAAAGCAGCTGATCGCACGCATGGATTTCTTGCTGCGCAATTCAACGCGCTCGTTGATAAGATTCAACCGAAAATTTCAGACATCGATATGCCGGTGTTGCCAATCGTGCTGCTGTTAAATCTCGGAACCGGAGTTACCTCTGTCATTGCAGGATTTAACGCACGCAAACCCGAAACAATTGACACGAATGCAATCTGGCAACAGCTCGTTCGCCATCGTGTGAATCGATTCACTGCTTCGCCTTATGTGGTGGAACGATTGGCTGCAACAGAATTTAGCGGTAAACCGGCTATTCGTTTTTTTACCGGTGGTGCACCTGTATTTCCTATGCAGGCGAATGTAATGCTGAACGGCTTGCCGGGTTCAACCATAGAAATTGTTTATGGTTCCACCGAGGCTGAACCCATCAGTAGCATTGCAGCAACAGAGCTTGCCACACAACAGCACATGCTGGAAAATGGTTTGCCCGTGGGTGCAATTTATGAAGGAACAAAATTGATCATTCTGCCAATCGTTGATGCGCCGGTTGAAATTGATTCTGATGATGGATTACGGAAATTATCTTTGCCCGCAGGAAGTGTCGGGGAAATTACAGTAAGTGGTGCGCATGTGCTGAAACATTATATCGATAATCCGGAAGCGGAAAAACGCAACAAAATTTTCACTGCTGAGCAAGTCTGGCACCGCACGGGCGACGCAGGTTTTGTGGATGAAACCGGGAAACTTTTTCTCTGCGGACGTTGCAGCATGCTCATTCATGTAAACGGTAAAATGCTTGCGCCGTTTTTATGGGAAGGTTGGTTTGCCGCGCTTCCCGGCATCCGCACCGGTACGCTATTGAAAAAGGAGGAGCAGATCATTGCTGTATTAGAAGCCGGCGCAGATTGCAACAAGGAAGAAATCAAAAAACAAACAATGGAGAAATTTCCTTTCGATAAGATCATCTTCACCGAAAAAATACCGCGCGACCCAAGGCATTTTTCAAAAATTGATTACGGGAAATTAACTGAGGAAATTAGATTTTGATTTTCTCTATGCGCCGTTGTGTCTTAGCTTGCCTGTTGGATCTACAATTCTCCGGATTCACTGCGCTTGTTGATTGTGTAGCACCGTTGTTTTCTGAATCACAGAAATATCGCGACACTGGTGTCATTGTGCATGGTGACAAATTGAAAATCAACCGCCAATCCCGATAGCTATCGGGAGCCAAAACGCCAAGAGGATTGTTGTAAATTGCGTTATGCGATCGTGGTTAATGGTTCTTTTGTGCTTCGCGTCGAATATGTGCTTCGCGCAAACGAACACGCTTAGTGGTGTCGTGCAGGATTCGTTGGACAATCCGATTCCGTATGCAACCGTGGTTGAGCAGCACGGACGCGCAGGTGAAATTGCTAACTCAGTTGGCTATTTTACGATCATCATTCCCGACTCTTTGATGAATTCAGTCATCACGATTTCTTGTCTCGGTTATGAGTCGAAACAGGTAACGATTAGCACGTTGAAATCTGACATGACGAATACGATCGTGCTCAGGGAAAAAACAGTGGTTTTGACTCCTGTCTCTGTTGTCGCATTACAAACGAGATACTGTCCCGATGTAGTTGGCACGAAAAAGAAACGAGCGTTCGGCAACTTTCTCATGAAGGCGGGATGGGAAATGGCGGTCCTGATTCCAACGACACTTGCCGACACCGGATTCATTAGCGCGGTTAGATATTACATTACCAAGGAAGGCGTTCCGACTGCTCCGTTTCGTGTAAAACTGTACGACGTCGATCCTGTAACGCAACAGCCGGGCAACATTTTATTGGATCACGATACGATTGTTCATGCAGTGAAAGGGGGCCAATGGCTGGAAGTAGACCTTCGTTCATTTAATATTCCGATTCCGGCAAATGGTTTCTTTGTAGCAATGCAATGGCTTCCAACAGCTGAGGAATATTCGAAAACACTTGGTGACAGAACAATTATTGCGAACGGACAAGCAGTTGGTTTGTACAGGGATGATACAAGGATCCACTACGTAAGAGATATGACACATGACTGGTTCTGCTTCAACCAAATTGCGGCGCAACATCCAATGTTCGGAGCTGTACTGTCGAAGGAATGTAAATAACCATATCCCGTTTTCGCTGGACAGTATCCCGGCTTTTATATTCGACCCCTTCAGGGTCGGGTTGAATCACGGGCATTTTTTCTATTAACATTGAAACCCTAACGGGGTTCACTTGCAAGCGACGCTGAAGGCGTCGAATGTTAATAGAAAAAATACGTTCTCGGTACACCGACCCTGAAGGGGTCGAATATAAAAGCCACAATCCGTTCTCAGAAAGCAATCGGCGTCAACGTCCTGATCGCTGATTTCACACTCGTAATTCCCTCGAAACTCAACGTCAACTTCTGGTTGTTCTCTTTCATCTTCACCTGACGATTCGCCTGAACGAACTGCAGCACTTTTGTAAATGCTTCTGATTGGTAATACGGAGAAGTCTGCTTCTGGATGAAGTAACCAGTCATGCGGCGATTCTTCAGCACCAGTCGTTCGAAACCGATTGCCATCGCGAGCCAACGTAAACGCACAGTATCGATGAGCTCTTCAACCTGCGAAGGAATTGCTCCGAAACGATCGCGCAGCATATTCTCGAAGCGGTTGAGATCGTCGTCTGTCTTGCTGTCATCGAGCTGACGATATAAGGAAAGTCGTTCGGTGATATTTTCCACATACCCATCCGGAATAAGAATTTCCATGTCGGTGTCGATCTGCGTGTCTCGAACGAAAATTCCGCGGTGCTTGGTGTGAACTGTTCTCTCTTCGGTGCGCAGTTCGGCTTCTTCCTGCTGGAACAAATCTTTGAACTCGGTTTCTTTGAGTTCCTGAATGGCTTCGTCGAGAATTTTCTGATACATATCGAAGCCAATATCACCAATGAAACCACTTTGTTCTCCACCCAAAAGATTTCCTGCACCTCGAATGTCGAGATCGCGCAAGGCAATATGAAATCCGGAACCGAGATCAGAGAATTCTTCGATCGCTTTCAAACGACGTTGTGCTTCTCCGGTGAGCATGAACGCTGGCGGAGCAATCAGATAACAAAACGCTTTCCGGTTCGACCGCCCTACCCGGCCGCGCATCTGGTGCAAATCACTCAATCCAAAATTCTGCGCGTCGTTGATGATCATCGTGTTTGCATTCGAAACGTCCAAGCCGGATTCGATGATGGTTGTAGAAACCAGAACATCGTACTGACCTTCCACAAAATCGACCATGATTTCCTCGAGCTTGCCCGATTCCATTTGTCCGTGACCGATGGCAACACGCGCATTCGGCACAAGACGTGAAATCATTCCGGCCGTTTCGCGAATTGAACTCACGCGATTGTGTACGAAGAAGACTTGTCCGCCCCGTTGCAATTCGTAAGAAACGGCATCCCGTACTAATTCTTCACTGAACGTATGCAATTCGGTTTGTACCGGAAAACGATTCGGTGGCGGTGTGTTGATGATGCTCAAATCTCGCGCACTCATCAGCGAGAACTGAAGTGTACGCGGAATCGGTGTTGCAGTTAAGGTAAGCGTATCAACTTCTGTACGCAGTGTTTTCAGTTTGTCTTTTGCAGCAACACCAAACTTTTGCTCCTCATCGATGATGAGCAATCCAAGGTCTTTGAACTTCACGTCCTTCCCAACGATGGAATGTGTTCCGATTAGAATGTCGACTTCTCCTTTCGCGACCCTGAGCAAAGTTTCTTTTTTCTCCGCAGCAGTTCTGTAGCGATTGATGTACGCCACATTCGCAGGAAGATCCTTCAGGCGCTCGCTGAATGTTTTATAGTGTTGCAAAGCAAGAATCGTTGTGGGCACAAGCACTGCAACCTGCTTACTATCGCACACCGCTTTGAATGCAGCACGTATAGCAACTTCTGTTTTTCCGAAACCAACATCACCGCAAACGAGTCGATCCATCGGACGCTCTTTCTCCATATCGCGTTTCACATCCTGCGTTGCCTTCAGCTGATCGGGCGTGTCTTCGTAAATGAAGCTGGCTTCGAGTTCGTGTTGCAAGTAGTTATCCGGAGAAAAACGGAATCCCTTCTGCGACTTTCGCTGTGCATAAAGCTTGATCAGATCGAACGCAATTTCCTTGACGCGAATTTTCGTTTTCGCTTTCAGATTCTGCCACGCCTGTGAACCGACTTTGTCAATGCGCGGAACTTCGCCTTCTCTACCCGCAAATTTCGAAATGCGATGCAGGGAGTGAATGCTCACGTACACAATATCTCCATCGCGGTACACGAGACGAATAGCTTCCTGCAACCTTCCACTCACCTCGATTTTCTCCAGTCCGCCGAAACGACCAACACCGTGATCGATGTGTACAACATAGTCGCCCGGATTCAATCCGCGTAATTCTTTCAGCGACATTGCCTCCTTCTTTCGCTGGAAGCCGTCGCGCAAACGGAAACGATGATATCGTTCGAAAATCTGGTGATCGGTAAAACACGCGAGCTTTAATTCATGATCACTAAAGCCTTCGTGAATCGACAACACCATTGGATGATAATCGAGCTTACGACCTATGTCTTCAAATATCTTGTAAAGTCGCTCCGACTGTTTTGCACTGTCGGTGAAAATTACGTTCGTGTATCCGGCTACCGTATTCTTCGAAAGAGCCTGGGTTAACAGATCGAAGTTCTTCTGGAAAGTTGGTTGCGGAGAAATATTGTAATCTGTTCCATCAACATCTTTAAACAGAAAACGATTTCCGAATTCGATTACGTGAAAATTCAGAATGCCTTTTCTGAACGCTTCATCGCTGATGTATTGATCGATCGGAGGTAATCGCGCAATAGCAGCATCCTTTATTTCTTCGTCATAAACTTTTTGCGCGACATCGAATTCTTTTTGGATCGCGCCTTCGCTTTGCTCTACATCGTAGATCCAAAGGGCATTTGGAGCCTCGCCGTGACGCGCACTCTGAAAATAACTCAGGAATGATTCGCGATTTTCTGAAAGCAGTTTGCCCTGTACGTTCGGAATGATCGTCAGGTGATCGATATTTTTCAGCGACAATTGCGTGAGTGCGTCGAATGTGCGGATAGAATCGACTTCATCGCCGAAAAACTCCAAACGATACGGGTGTTCGTGCGCGAATGAAAACACATCGACAATTCCACCACGCACCGCGTATTGTCCGGCTTCGTAGACGTAGTCACTTCTTTCGAATCCGTACGTGTCAAGCAGATCGGTGATGAATGAAATCGATACTTTTTCTCCGCGTGAAAGTCGCAAGGTATTCTTCTCGAGTAGCTGTCTTGTTACCACCATTTCCGAAAGAGCATTCGGATACGTAACTACGATAACCCGTTTCTCACGACGAATTCTGTCGAGCACTTCTGCGCGCAACAAAACATTGGCGTTATCTGTTTCTTCAACCTGGTAGGGACGACGATACGACGAAGGGAAAAAGAGAACAGGAATCTGTGTTACGGTTTCTCCATCTTCCCGTAATTCTCCCAGCAGACTTTCAAGATCGT
This sequence comes from Flavobacteriales bacterium, assembly GCA_040377305.1. Lineage (GTDB taxonomy): Bacteria > Bacteroidota > Bacteroidia > Palsa-965 > Palsa-965. The sequence continues at coordinate 40,039 of JBEIPA010000005.1, forward strand.
TGAAAAAATAAGCGGCGATTTCCTTATCCGGAAGAATGAAGAGATGCGACTGAGAAGAAAGTTTCGTTGTTGCAGCTGCCACAAAAGACGCTGAAGAACCGGCTAATCCGCGGAGTTGGTAGCGATTGGGCAAAGAAGATCCCAGCACGGAAACGATTTTACCCGTCCGTGAATCCGTCGCGACCCGCTCCAAAACTTCCCTCAACGTCATTCGGGCGCAAAGGTAATGCTCAATGCGCAGTATTCAATACGCAATTCGCAATTTTCCGCTGCTATTGTGCATTGCGAATTGTCCACTGCGCATTGTACTTTTGAGAAATGTGTTATACAGTCGCCATTAACAAACGTAAAGACGAACTCGCCCGTCGCTTCAAAGCGTCATTCGATGACGTGACGTACGACGCATCGTATGCAGTGTCTGGATTTGTGCATCCGAAGTTGCCGGTGATATTCTCCGGTTCTCCGGACAAGATTGGTGTTGCACAATGGGGATTGATTCCGCATTGGGTGAAGTCGCGTGAGCAGGCCAACGAGTTGCACAACCAAACGTTGAACGCAAAGTGCGAAACGATTTTCGAAAAGCCGAGTTTTCGTTCTTGCGCTTCCGAGCGAAAATGTTGCATTCTCGTGAATGGATTTTTCGAATGGCACACGAGCGGAAAAATAAAAATACCGCATTTTATTTATCTGAAAGATCAGGAACCATTTGCGTTGGGCGGATTATGGGAAGAGTGGACAGATCCAGTAACCGGAGAACTAATCCGTACGTGTACGATAATTACAACACCTGCCAATGAGTTGATGTCGAAAATTCACAACGAGAAGTTGCGCATGCCGTTGATCATTCCGCATGGAGAAGAAAATAAGTGGCTAAGCACAACGGGTGAAGAGGCATCAAAACAGCTGATGCTTCCCTTTGATACTACGCAGATGTTGGCGCATCCGGTTTCAAAACTTGTGAATGGTCGCAGCGGAAACCCGAACGTTCCGGAAGTGCAGTTGCCTGTTGCGCCAGAACCAGTTCAGGGTTCTCTTTTCTGATTTAGTTACGGAATTTGTCCTGAAAAGGTCTTAGGAGGGACATCATTAAGACTTGCCATACTCAACACGCTGCTTGCAGCCAGAGTGTAATTCTATCCATCCTTTCCAGGATGCGGATCGCGCGGAGGTTTGATTCCGGTGGGGTCTTTCCTCCACAAAATCAAGTACAAAGCGTACAGAATTAGCAACACCACACCAACTCCAATGCCAACGACAATGCCACCTCCACTGAGAATAATTCCGACCCAACCAAGAATTGCGGACGCACTTAGTGTCAAAGCAAAACCGAACGAGATCATCAACGATGCAGTGAAATAGATGTAGAGTAAAATCTGTAAACGATGAAAGTGCGCACTTAACCGATACTTATCTCCTTTTTCTCCGAGGGATCTTAACGTCACGTATTTTCTTCTCAACTGCATTGCAAGTGCAAACAACAGGGCGGCTATCAGCGGAATTGCTATCAGAAACACATACGGATTGCTCGCGAGTGCACCAGTCAATTCCAAAACAATAAGGGACAATGGAATCACAAACGCCGCGCCTACCATGGAAGAAATAGTAGGACTCATTCTATCGTGTCCTTCTGGTTTGGGGTCATCAGCACGTTCGACCGGGCGACTCGTTGACTCCGATCGTGTTGCTGTCGACTCACCAACTGAAGGTGCAACATCCAAATTCTCATCTGCAACAACAAGTGCGGGGTGGCTAGCTTCTGTTGGCACAATTTCTGTCCCACCACTTGCCGAAGATTCACAGAATACCGTGTCACACGTTCCTTCACGTCCGGAATTAGAATGCCAATTCACATAAAATCCGGTGCGATAGTGACGCTTCTCAACAGCACATGAGGAGAGCAATATGACTAACGACAATACAAAGAAAAGGGTGCTGAAGAGTTTCACTAAACATGAAGATACAAATTAGAATATGCGCTTGTATTTCCTGACTTCAAAAGGTCCCCGCCAAAGGATTGCTTGCTGGCGACAGAAACATTAAGCTAATCCGTGAATTGCGCAACACCAGAACAACAAAGTGTAACTCAATATTTCCCCCAGTCTGCATCTTTACTATAATAATTACATCCTTTAAAACTCAATCCTGAATGAACAATTTACTCTACGCCATTGCAGTGATCCTTATCATTCTTTGGGCTATCGGTTACCTCGGATACAGTTCCGGCGGGCTTATTCACATCTTACTCGTTATCGCTGTGATCGCAATAATCTTACGCCTGATCAGAGGATCCCGTCCTTGAAAATCTTAATTCATAAACTAATAAAATAATTAACCCATGGAAAATTCAAACAACACTGGAAAAATGATTGGTGCCTTGTTAATCGGTGTCGCAATTGGCGGCGCGCTCGGCATTTTGTTTGCTCCCGCGAAAGGAAGTGAAACACGCAAGAAACTTGCAGGTGCTGCAGGTGATTACACCGATGTACTTAAAGAGAAATTTGAAGAGTTCATCGCACAAGCGAAAAAGGAATACGAGACTCAGAAACATCAGGTAGAACAGACCATTGAGGAAAACGCCTAGGTCTGTCCTGTTACCATACTTTCATTATTAAACTTCTTCAGGATGGAAAATATCACTGACCAGGTGGGCGCGCTTGTAGATGAAACTAAAAAGTTTGCGCAGACCAGCGTTGAATTATATAAGCTGAAGGCTATTGACAAATCAGCCGACATTATTTCAACGCTTGCTGCGCGACTTGCAGTCATACTCTTCGCAATTCTGTTTATCCTGATGGTGAACATTGGTATCTCCCTGTGGGTAGGCGAAATGATGGGCAAAAATTATCTCGGCTTTTTGATTGTATCGGGATTCTACGCAATAGGAGGCATTGTTTTCTATGCGATGCGGAACCGATGGATCAAATCATCCGTGCGTAATTCTATTATTGAACAGGCCTTAAGCTGATCTCCCATGAACAAACCAGATCCCGTACAGCTTCTTAAAGAACTGATCGCAGCCAAAGAAGTCGAACACGCGGCTCAGGAGATCGTTGTAAGAAAACAATTACTCCAGACGTACGAGAGTTTAAAACCTCTGAACCTGATCAAAAACACATTGCGCAACGTAGTTTCATCACCAGAGCTTCGAGGCAATCTCGGAAATACAGCAATAGGATGGCTCTCCGGAGTTGCAGTGAAAAATCTGATTCAATTCGGCTCGAGTAATCCGTTGGTAAAAATATCAGCGACCATTATTCAAATGATTGTTGCAGGCAAAGTCACCCAAAATGCCGAAGAAATAAAATCCATAGGCGCACTCGTTGTTAAGAAAATCCTTAACCACTTCAGCTCTCCCCGACCCCCAAACCAAGTGAATGACTAACCGTATACTCCTACTACCGCGCTACGCGAAATTTTCCCTGATCATGCTGGCGATCTGCCTGCTTATCCTGTTGCTCTACGTTGCACAGCATATTCTGATTCCTGTTCTTCTCTCGCTCATCTTCGCGATTCTTCTTAGACCTGTAGTCAATTTTCTCAATCGTCGGCTCCGTTTCCCGAATGTAATCGCCGTGCTGGTAGCAGTGGTCGTTTTTATAGCGTTCATCGGTGCCGTTGTCTTTTTCATTTCATGGCAAATCAGTGATATCGCAAGTGACTGGACAAAAATTCAGCACAACCTCACGGTACATTTCGAAAACGTACAATTGTGGATCAAGCAAAAGATGGGCATGAGCTACAATACGCAGCAAGGCTACATCGATACAGTTACAGGCGATAACATGACCGGCAACAGCGAGTTAATGGGTAACACGCTGAATTCATTCACCGATACGGTGGTGAACATCATGCTCATTCCCATTTACACATTCCTTATGCTATTGTATCGCAACTTGTTTGTAAAGTTCCTTACAAAAATCGTGAAGCGTGAAAAGCAACATGTTCTGGTCGACGTTCTCGGGGAGGTAAAGATTGTCATCCAAAGTTACGTTGTAGGCCTGCTGATCGAAACCGGCATAGTTGCAGTACTTACCACAGGCGGACTAATGCTCCTCGGAGTGCAATACGCAATATTACTCGGTGTGTTAACTGCTGTTCTGAATCTCATTCCATACATCGGAATCATGGTTGCTGCGGTAATTACGATTCTCGCCACGCTAGTGAACACCACAGATTTCTCACTCGTACTCGGTGTGATCGGGCTTAGCATTCTTGTTCAGTTTATTGACAACAACATACTCGTACCCCGCATCATCGGTAACAAAGTTCGTATCAATGCACTGGTTTCAATGATCGGCGTTATAATCGGTGGAAGCATTGCTGGCGTTGCCGGAATGTTCCTTGCAATTCCATTGATCGCAATCATCAAAGTAATTTTTGATCGTATCGAACCACTTGCACCACTCGGTTACCTCATGGGCGACGATTTAGCGAAAACCTACACGTGGGGTAAAATCAAACTGCCCGACTTCAATCAGGGCAGCAACAACGAAGTCTGGCCAACGCAAGAGAGAGAGCCTTTAGCTGATGAAAAAACGAAAGATGAACTGCGGCATGAGCCACCTGTAAAATAGAAAATGCAGAAAGTTTGGTACGTGGTATAAGGTCGCTTTTGTATCTTAGAACATGATTCGTCTTTCGCTGCTTCTCACATTCCTTCTGATTTCCTCCCCATCATTTTCGCAAAACGGTCTAATCGCACCGAAGGGAAAGCAGTTTGTGTACCGTGGAGAAAGTGGCATGTTTCGAACGAAATATGAATCAATTCGGAATTTCTCAGAAGGACGTGCAGCCGTAAAACAAAACGGCAAATGGGGATTCATTGATGAGAAGGGAATTCTCATCACACCATGCAGATACGATAGCGTGCTTGATTTTCATGTTGGAATGGCTCGGGTTGCATTGGGTGGTCAAGCTCTAAAGTGGGGATTAATTAATGCGAAAGGTCAAGGTAAATGCGAACTACACTACGACTCTATTGTGTATCTCGACAGTTTTGCACTCGCCTATCGCAAAAGTACAGCGAATCCAACACGTGTGATCTGCCACGTTTACCATTGCACTGCCTACATCAGCGACCGACACGAAGCACTATCCTTTGAGAGGATCGGTGAAAATTACATGCTAAATCTTGCTACTCCTGCATCTGGAAAGTGTAAATACTTCAAGTTGATTTTGGATCATAGCGGTCGTGAAGTCACTCCTGAAATCGGCGTTCGTGATTCAGTACTTCATTTTCCCTGCCCTGTGTGGAAATGTAGTTGGGGAGATGGCGCAATTTTGAAGGAAGATCTTTCGACATCCAAATGGTATTCCGGCTTTCACGAATATGACGACGGATTCTATTCCTTCTCAGAAAATGGAAAAAACGGAGTCGTAAACAGAAATGGGAAAGAAATAATCGCTGCGGAGCACAAGTTTATTTCCAAGGTTGGACCCGCCTTTATTTCTAGCACAGAAAAAAAATACACGCTTTGGGATACAACTGGAAGACGTCTTACTCCTGAATGCTACATTGTTCAGCACCTCGGGCAAGGTGTTTACAGATGTAAGGTAGATTCAGTTGCGCCTTATCAATTGTTTAAGGCAAACGGGGAACTGATTCCAGGTAAATTCTCAGAAGCCCATTTTTTTCACAGCAGCGTTGCACGGGTCGTCAGTGAAGATCAAACACAGTTTGGTTACATAGATAGCACGGGAAGAATGATCGGCGGATGGTATCCACGCAGAGTAAATTACTATAGCAACACGGCACAAATTGGCAACACAACAATTCACTATGTGCGTGCCTTGACTTATCAAAGCATCAATGAGAAAGGCGAGATCGTAACGGATTCGATTGTAAAGCGGGAATTGAAACCATACAATTCATCTTTTACCGGATTGGATTTCGAAAACGGCTATGGAATATATACCGTTGCGCAAAAGCGTCCATCGCCCAACCCCCATGGAGAAGAACCTGCGTTGCTGGGAGTCATTGATTCCACCGGAAAAATTGTTGCAAAAGCACTTTACTATAGCATTACGATTGAAGATACTTTCATCGTGGTATTCTCGACCGATGCAAAACGCGGTTTACGATGTCCCTGCGGGGTGCAGCTGTTACCTGCGGTATATGATGGATTCATCGATTACATCGGAAACGGGTTCTTTAAAGTACAACGCGAGGATTTCGGAGACTACGCGATTTACAACGCAAGAGAACGGAAGTTCGTCACGAAATTTATTTACGACGATGTTGACCTTGGAGGTGATTCGATGTCTATCGTGACGTACAAATCCTTGAAAGGTTACGTAAACTATAATGGCACCCAGATCGCACCGATGAATTTCAGGTCAGCTGGAGAGTTTAAAGACGGTCGTGCGAAAGTAAACCCTGGCTATCTCCCAAAAGAAGAATTCTACATCGATAGCAAAGGAAAACGGATTGAGTAGTACCCAATCCGGTTATCAGAAATAATTTCCGACTGCAAACTCAAACTGCTCACCGAAAATGCGCTTGAACGGTGTGGCAATGTTTTGCTCGTAAAAAATAAGCATCGCCTTTTTGTATTCGAGCGGATCAACCGTTCGGAATGAAAGCGGACAATATTTGTGATGAATAAGTACCGCGTTACTCACGATGCGTGCAGTGCGTTTGTTTCCGTCTTCGAAAGGCTGAATGTACGAGAGCATCATCAGGGTAAGCAAAGCCGCCGAGAATACATTCGACTGACGATTCACAAGCTCGCACATTTTCTCCATCGCCTCACGAATCTGAAACTCGTTGTCAATCGGACGGTAATTTGTTCCGGAAATTCCTACAGTACGCTTACGAACGTTTCGTGAAATTCCCAGGTCATCCACAAGCTTCATGTGAATGTCTTCAATTGCACGTACAGTCAACGGCCAAACGTAACTCTGATTTTCAAAAATAAAATCGAGTGCACGTTTATGATTGAGAAGCATTACCGCGTCGTCTTTCGTTTTTCCTGCAGCCGTGAGACTATGCTTCAGCAACTGTTCCGTTTCGAGCAGTGAATAGGTGTTGCCTTCAATCTGCGACGACTTCCAACTCAGATCAATTGCGAGCCGTTCCATTTCTGCGCGATAGCTCTCCTTCGACTGCTTCGAAACTTTCAGCTCGAATTCCTCCTGCCATGCATTGAGCACATCAAGCTCTTTGGCGTTGAACAATGGAGTTGTGTTCAGCTCATACCAAATGTCGAAGTTGAAACGCGAAATGATCTTGCGATCGTCCTGCTCTTTGCTGAAATATTCTTCTACGTCTACCGCACTGCGCAATTTGTTGGTGCGAACAATCGAGTAACGTGTGCTTCTCGCCGCACCGGTGACCACAATTTTTTTCTCTTCCACCAGATCTTTCAATGCGCGTTTCAAAGTCGCAAGACTCATCTGCTGACGAAAGTGTGCGTGAATTTCAGCCGAAGAAATTTCGGTGTGCTCGCTAATAAACTGGAGCAGAACTCCCATAAAGCCGTCATTGAGCTTTCCCATGAAGAGCAATTTATCGGCTCAAATATAATCATTTATCGGCTCATATTATATTCTACTGAGCTGATATATAACTACTAATGAGCCATTTTTAATCATAAAGGCTCATTTTCCTTAAATATCGGCTCAAATTGGAAGAATCGGCTCAAATCAGTGGTGCATTCCACTCGGATACAAATATGGCCCCAATAACACAGAAGTGATCGTGTCCGCAGCCCCTTGTGATTCGTAAAAACGCATTCACACAAATAGCTTGGCAAAATTGTATCATTGCCGCCGCAATACGTTATCCGTGCACATGCGTCTCCTGCTCATCCTAATTCTTCTCACAAACACGCTCTGCGCTCAGCACATACTACGCGATGACTATTCCGTTAACGATCCGTGTCCCGACCCGAAGAAGAATAAAATTGAGTCGCGAAAAATCTATACGAACACTATTGATCCGGAAGGCAAACAGTTGAAATACGCCGACACGGTTTATGAGCGATACGATCGCAATGGAAATCTCCTGGTTGAGAAATATTTTGATGAACGACATCCTAAAGACGGCTACAGTGTAACACACGAATACGCATACGACGAGAAAGGAAGAATAATTACGGCGCGCAGCTCGGTCAATGAAAACAACTGGCGTGTCACCTACACGTATAGTGAAACGGGAGATTCCGTTGTGGTTCATGCTATGCGCTCCGACAGTTCGAGTCTCCCGGTATTTCGATTGGTGCGTTATTCGCAAACAGACACGACTGAATATGGTTTGGCTCAGGACGGTGATACGATTCACTATTTGTATCATTCGAAATTTAAGTACATCTCCATCTGGTGGAAGCGTGATGAAGCACATCAGAAAGTGATGATCGATAGTACAGTTGAAATTCGATCGCCGAAAAAGATTTTCTCCACTTCGCGTTATCTTGATCGCCACGGGGAATATGCTACTTCAGAAGACGTGTATCTTCTCGACAAGAAAGGCCGCGTTACCGTAGAGCTTGGATATCTCAACAACCATGTGCTGCGCGATTCGGTACACTACACGTACAACAAAAAAGGAGAGTGTATTCTCACTACTGCTGTCATCTTTCCGATGCGAGAACAAACAAACGACACTACGATTTCCCGTTGGCAAACAAAATATCTGCACGACAAAAGCGGCAAACTCGTGCAGACACATGAAACAAATTCAGCGCGACCGAATTTACGTTTCGTAAGCAGTTACATCTACAACGAGCGCGGACTACTCACCGAAATTCACCGAGTTGATCTCGACAACGGACACATTGTTGATGAGTCGCGGGAACATTGGGTGTACACGTATTACTGATTGATCAATCTGCAATCTTTAAGCCGGCATGCTTCCATTCATCACCTATTTTCGAAAATTATGCTGGTCACCGCATGGCAGGTTAGCCAATTGCTTGATTTCCTGAAATCGAAAATTGTCTAACTTTCAGAATGATCTACTCGTTTCCCGCAGGCGATTCATACACCAGCCTCACCGATTTCAATCAACCACGCGCACTATGCCCATACTGTAAACACCAAACAGTGATGGTGTCTGTATTTCAGAAATACAATCACATCAGTTGGTTTCCGATGTACACGAAGGGACGCACGTATGAAGTGGTGTGCACGAATTGCCGTGGCTTCGATAACGCCGATCAGAGCACGCTACCGCCGGATATAAATCAGCACGCAATTATCCAGTGCAGGCTTGCCGATAAACGCGCTCGACTACTCCCGTCGCTCGCAGCAATATTCTGGATAAGTCTCGGCGTATTCGCATTGTCACTTGTAAAGATGTTCTCATGAAATTTCAATTCACGCTGCACGGAAACCTCGATCCGCTTCATCGATTTCTGCAGAATAACATTAGCGGTCCACACCACGGTATTCACCGGATAGAAGCGCCTTATACAGGCAATCTCTATAACGGAGGATTTAAGTGTACCCCTACTGAATCCACATCGTCCGTAACTCCACGCATTGTTGGAGAAATTTACTCTGCAGGCAAGCAGCATACCGTAACCGTTCGTTTACGCCGAATGTTTCTCTACCATTTCATGCTCGCGTTTGTTGCTATTGTTCCGCTGAGCACTTTTGCGTTAACGACTGCACTAATCTCCATGGACATTGAAGACGGACGCGGTTTTCACTGGTCCAGTTTGTACATGCCGATACCCATGATGCTCATTGCCACATTGCCGTTCCTGTGGATGTGGATCAACGCTACTTGCAATGCGAAAAAAGAAATGCGCATCTTTTGTGAGCAGTTGATTCGCGGATCGCGGGCGTAGAACTGTGGAGCTATTTACAAACGAAACGCGTACTATTTGTTTGGTACTTGTGGCGATGGAGAGTTGGGAGATACGGTAACTGCAAGAATCCGCTATGCAGCCCGTTTCTTTTTCTTCAACCCAGTCAAGGGGTATGGACGGTTAAAAGTCTCCTGCTGAACACGGAACTTCTCCGCGAGTTTGCGCACCATCTCCTTCGAAAATTCTCTTTTGTAGTTAAGAATTTGTGAAATGTATCCTTTTGTTACCCCCAGCTGGTTTGCAAGATCAACAGCTTTTAAATTGTGATCCTTCATGAGGAGTATCAACATTTCGACAGGATTCAGTGTAGGAATTGAATAATGCACTCTATCATAAGTTTCGATCAATAGCACGAGCAAGTCAATTTCATCGAGTATTGCCTTCGTCTTTCTTCCTTTGGAGAAATCCAGATTGTACAAAATGCTGCAGTACTCGTTATACTGCTTAAGTGTTTTAATAACAGTGTATTTCATTGTTTCCATCTCGTCAGAACTGTGTAATTGTGTATTGCTTATTCTCCTTACAGAGCTTGCTGTAATCACTATGAGTCCCTATCCAGCATACATACAACCTAACTCGGCGTAACATAAATGCATAACAACAAATCATTCGATACTTATTTCCACCTATATCGAAAACTACCCGCCTCGTGCCCCTTCCCAACAAATCTGCCGATGGAAACGTTTCGAGAATATTCTCTGGCGTTTTCCAATCTGCACTTCTCACAGTTCGAATCCATGCTTCAATGGGTTTCAACGCTTGCTGTCTCGAAAGAGAAAACACTTTCAAATTTGCTACACTGATAATCTCGATCTTCATACAAATATAGTTTAAATCATGATGTTTACATTTTGTAAACTCTAAAAATATTGCCAAATCCAGAGTCTGACAATGTAAACCGTGAGTTTCACACTAGTCGGGAGCAAATGTTTGAAAACGGATAAAATCCTCCTCCTTGGGCTTTTTCCGTAATTTTCGGGTACAATGACTCGCTGGTTCATATTCCTTCTCATTTTTCTGGCCAGCACTTCAGATGCCCAGGAATCACTTTTGCATCCCCACTATTTTTTAGACACTTGTCCCGATCCGCTCACCAATCACATCGCATCACGCAAATATTTCAAGATCGAAACAGACACAAACGATCGCTGGACTATAAACGATACAGTGATTGAATACTACGATATCGAAGGGAAACTCACTTCAGCAATTTGTCAGAACGCACGATACACGCAAGACCGTGGATTCAAGAGCTGGTGCAACTTCACCTATGATCAAAAAGGACGAATTGTTTGCGATAGTTTTTCGGAGTCAGGAAAGCTTGCCGTTACTACTTATGAATATCACGGCAACCAGGCAATAATCCACAATCCACCTTCTAAGTGGTCCGATATTCTGCCCACGGTGTACATCAACTACGACGACAACTACAATCGCATTTCTCAATATCGCGTAAACGAGTATGGCGACACGGTCAACTTCTGGGAAGTGAATGGCAATACAACAACTGATCGTTGGATGTCGCGTGAAGATGATGGAACATACACAATAAGCAGCACCACCAGTGAAGTGATTGCGCCCCGACAAAAATGGGAGTTCGTGACTATCTATCATCAGGAAGAAGACGACACTTCACACACGGCGTATTTGTATTCTTATAACTCCACAGGACAACTCATTGAAAATATCTACGTTGGAGAAGAAGAACGACGCGACACCAGTTATTACTACTACACGAACAATCGGCTTACGTTTTATGAAAGAAAAGTTTGGGTTCGCGAAGATTGGAAGTTTGTGCAATGGGAGACGTATCAATACAATGATCGTGGTCAGCTCATAGAAAAACGGGAGTTCGGCGATGGCTCTGAGAATTATCCCACGGTAACCTCATACCGCTACAATGAACGTGGATTGATTGCAGCTATTGACGTGTGGCACCAATATCCTGACGATCGGCCCAATTACTATGTGCGAAAAGAGAGATTTGAGTACACGTATTACGCACAAACGGATTCGGAGAAGAAGCAATGATCTACAGGTGTTGGGGATGATTTATTTATCTTCGTCCTATTCAAATTTCTACAATGCCACAAGACAAAGATCGAATTCCACAAGCCGGAGAAACCGTTTACCTGCGAGACGATTTAAAATGCGTCGCCATGTATCTGGACAGAGTGTACATCAAAGACAAAGTAGAATATGCTCAATGCACGTGGACCGCGTACGAAATGTTCGACGATGAACTGCTGAGCAAAAATCACGAGAAGGATTTTCTGTTGAGTGAGTTGACGGTGTATCCGCCGGTGAAGTCGTAGATTACATCGTCCTCCACAAAATTCTATCAAATCAAGATTGATTGTTTCCCAATGCTTCCCGCACAAACAAACGCGGTGCACGAGAACGATTTTTGCTCCATTTTTTCTAAAAAAGTAGAAATGCAAAATGTTTCCTGCGTACCTTTTCTCAATGCAAATCCGTCTACGCCAAGCGATTTTCTTATCCCTATTCGTCACAGCAGTCTCAGTTGCAGCCCAGGAAATTCGACCTACCCCAATTGTCAATTTCGTGCGCAACTGGCAGAATCAGCTTGCGGAAGAAGAATTCAATAAAGAACAAATGGCGAAGTACTACGCTGCACAGGTTTCCTGGTACAACACGTCTGTTGCGAGCGATTCAGCACTTACTATTATTTCCTCTACGTATGACATGCAACAATGCATCTTCTGGAGAGATCCTACAATTGTAACACTAACAGACAGCAGCCACGCGACTTGGCAGGTGTTTTTTGACGAATGCAATGGAGTTGTGTCCGGAATGCAACAACATTACTTGCTCGTTGAGTCCGACGCAAGCGGAACACTTCACATCACTGCGCAATCGAGTCTTGCCGATGACGCATGGTTAATACGAAAAACGGAAATTGCGAATGACACAATCGTTCATGAAAATAAACGATACTACGTTTTGAACCGTAGCTATTCCGGACATCCATCCAGCAATCACGTCATCTTCTTTCTAACCGATTCGCTTAAATTCGACGAGGCCAACTGGATTCCGGTTTGTACAGATGATTTTGGATTTACTGCTTCCGGAAATATTTTCTGCGCACTTGCAATTCTCGATCCTCAAACAATCATTGCATTCAAAGACATCACCCTGGAACTAAATCAATCGCCTCTCGAAGAAGCCGAGCTTACATTTGGTGGATTCTTGTGTCTGCACACGCAAGACAGTCTGACGATTGAGGGAAAACATGCAGGTTTTCACTGGAGGACACCGGTGTTGAACGTCACATACGATCGGCATCATAAAACAAGTGTTTTGCTCAAGACCGACTACAACTACGGTGACGCGTGCTGGAGCGCCGAAACAACCATTCTGTTCGATAGCAAAAAGAAAAAGATCACGACGAAACAATTTATCCGGAAGCCACACAAGGATGCGAGACCGGGGTAGCCCTTAGAGTTACGCGAGCGCACCATTCTCGTTTCTTCAGCTGCGACTGAACCTATTTTCGTTTCAAAGTGCACAATTGTCACTTCGAGGCACTAAAATCACGCGGTCAACAGTTGTACCCGTCTCCTATGCGGTAGGGGCCGCCAAATATTTTCAGCCGATTTTTCCGTTGGAACGTGCGCCTTAAGCGGACCAAGCGCGGCGAATAAAGTTGATGGATCTACAATGTTTTTGCTCCGAAGTACGCTTCTTATTTGAGTCCAAATCGCGCCTAGGGACGCGGCGCACGTGTAGACGAGAAAAATTGGCTGAAAATATTAAGCGGCCGATTTTTGCTCCACTTTTTCTAAAAAAGTGGAAAGCGTCGTGACAACCACATTTCGTAACTTCATTGCGCCTGTTCGTAACCGGCATCATGACCAAATCAAATAACAATGCCAAAACTTCCTGACGGCGGCGCAAGAGCGAATGCAATAAAACCACAAGGTGGCGACAGAGTTTTTCTGCGCAACGACGCGAAGCGAATCGCCATGTACCTCGAGCGCACGTATATCAAAGACAAATTAGAATACGGCACCTGCTCCTGGACAGTATACGAGATATTCGATGATGAACTCATCGGGAAAGAGATGCAACAGGATTTTTTGGTGAGCGAGCTGACGTTGTTTATTGATGCACCCCGCAAAGGCTAAATCAATCCTTCCACTTGATTTGAAATTCAATTTCATTTTCTCCGTCTCCAACTTCGTGCTCAATCGAGAACGTTGCGCGATCCGGAACGTAAATGTCTTTTCCTGCAATTGATATTCTGAAATTATCTCCGCTCTCTATGGAGTCTGCAAGTCTTCTGAGTTTCTCAACGAAGTCTGCGTTGGAGTATGTTTTTTCAATGTCGCGTGATGCCATGGTTGGTGGTTTTGAAAAGTGTTTTCGAGTTTAAAGTATTCTTTGGGATTGATATAACCTTTCAACCTTCAATGCGAAGGTTCGTTTTTATTCTATCTGCAAACTGCGAGCTTCAACGTGTACATCGCCTCGCCGTTTGTGACCTGCACAAAGTAAACGCCAGCAGCCCAGCCTTCCGACGAAACTGTCGTGTTCGAAGTGAGATTAGAAAGCTGTTGCACGCGCTGACCACTCGTGTTCGTCACTATACAAGTCCATGAGCCGGAATTAACAGGGACACTCAATGTGAAGTATTCCTGTGCAGGATTGGGATACACGCTAAATTGCGTTTGTTGAACTTCATGCAATCCTGTTAAAGCAGGATCAATATAAATCGTGTCTGAATACGCGAGCGGATAAGTCAAATTGCGGTTCGCATCAGTCAACACGACATCAGTGAGATCAAAATGAAAATTGGTCATCGAACTGATGCCCGTGTCAATGACAACCGTGATTGAAGCTGTCGTAAAAATTCCACTGGTGTCGGAATGGTCGTTTCGAACAAGACTAACTACACGATAACCCTGTGAAAGTTCTTTGTTCAGACGCAGATGAGTAGAGTTGGTATACGGATTCATAAAAATCAGAGCGTCGTTGCTCCATGTTTTTGAAGTATCCCAATTAACGGATGCGCCGAACCCATAGAACGAAGTAATCGGATTCATACTATCTCCCACTACGAGGTTGAATGTCACTGTGTCGCCGGGTGCAACTGTATCAGCAATTCCGGTGTAGCGCAGATAAACCGTTTCGTTGGTCGAGAATGGATCTGATGCATACCGACCTACATGCATAAGTGAAAAATTATTTTGCACGGCAAGCGTATCGCTCATGTCTACAATACTGTCACCATTACAATCGGCATGCTTCATATTTACACCGCTGAGTTGTGTTGAATCCCAATCGTCGGAAATGAACGGATGCCACTGCATGCCTTGTGCACTTCTTGCGATTCCAGTATCACCGTACGCAAGACCGAGATCCAGAAAATCAGTTACGTCTACAACGTTGTCGTCGTTAACATCGCCTGGCCACATCAACTGACAACTTTGACCAGAAGATGTAAATGGCGATGGACTACGCCACACCGCATAATTATTATCCAGTGATCCGAACAACATTTCTTCGGCATTCATGGTTACCTCATTAAATATCGCCCCGCCGTTCCCCGCGAAAGTCCACGTCGCTCCATTATCTTCCGACATATAAAATCTTCTCCAGTCAGAGATTGTATCAACCTCCACCAGCAATTGTCCGCATCGCGCAGCAAAAAAGTTCCATGTGCGTATGCCGGGACCTGTAGGTAAACCGTTCGTGTCGGTCTGCCACGTCAGGCCATCATCATACGTTACGTGAAAACCTCCCCCATCCGGAAAACCGAAGAATGTTCCTGAGAGTTGATTGTAACCGGATGTTCTCACACTGGAAGGCCCAACGTTGAAGGCCCACGTGGCACCACCGTCGTAAGAAATAAATCGCGGACTGTTGTTCAGTCCACATGCAATCAAGGCACCACTCGATTGGTTCACCAATAATTTCGCACACGCAAATGGCAACGTTGGGAACGTACTGAGATAACTCCACGTCAATCCGCTGTCGGTTGATTGATAGACGTCATCCAGATAGGCATATCGCATCGTATGGTCAGGCATAATCACAATACTCGATGCAGCAGTTGGAGAAACGCAGGTGTCCCACGTTGCACCGGCATCAGTGGATTGATAAATTATTCCGGGATTGAAACTTTTATGATTGCACACAAGGACTCCATCCGAATACTGCACCATCGTAGTTGGGCACGCAGTTCCGAATCCGACATCAACACGATCCCAATTTTCTCCATTGTCTTCCGACTGGAAATGAATGTACCAGGTATTGTTACTGTTGAATTGTCCTACGTACACTGTGGTGTCGTTGTAAAACGAAAACACATAAGCATCAGTTCCGCTCGTCCCCTGATATAGTCCGGTACCAACTGACCCATCCCCGGTTAACGTTGGGTAAATAAGCCACCGGCTCATAAATTGTCCACGCTGATTACCAATAAGCAGAATAGAATCATTTTCTATCCCGGCGAGAAAGTGAACGATGTTTGAATTGGTCTGAACGTTCTGCCAGAAAAAATTCGCAGGCTGAGGTACACTGTCGTAGTAAATAGAATTTCCCGCGCGTACATAACAAATTCCTTGTGGTGAAATCCACATCGTTTCCGCATTGAACGACACCTGACCGATATTGTTCCAGGTTACACCTCTGTCGGGCGATCTGAACACATTTGATCCTCCGATCACAATCAGCGTATCGGATGTTCCTATCTGTGCAATCTGTGTGATGCCAGTTGCAGAAATAGCGGCGTAACAACTGTCCCACGTCATTCCGCTATCCGACGACAAATAAAATATACGTGTGTACGTGTTGTGCGCAATCAAAAACGTTCCGCCGTCGGATGTAGTGACGCGTGCTGCATCAAACAACGAATCCAGAAATACTTCATTCCACGTTTGTCCGGAATCAAGAGACGTGTAAAGATTGCCAGGATTGTTGCTGGTGGAAAACCAATGTCCACTGGGCGCTTGCACGAGACTGCGCACCATGGTATCCGGAGATCCGACTTGTTGCCACGTGATACCACGATCCAGACTTTTCCATACGCCTATCGTGTCCAGTGTGCCTGCATAAATAGCTTGCTCAGCATTCACCCAAAATAGGCTGCGCACTTCTTTATTGTCGCCCGGAATTCTGCTTTCACGAATCGTGTTCAGGCCATCGTTACTATACAATACGATCCCACTGTCGCAACCCACAAATATCTCGTTGCCAGGTGTAACTTCACAGCAAATGTCTTTGTAATCGTAGTTTCCGTCAACAGGAACAAAGTTGACTTGCGCAATCACCGGAAAACTCATCCCTGCGAGAAGAGTAACCATCAGGATTCTGAAAAACGTTTTCACTACAGGTATTTTGGTTGGAGGTTGAGTTCTAAAGATCGGAAAATAAAGTGTTAAAGTGGATGTAGCGCAGAAAATGGGCGGGAGGCTACATAACATTCTTCCTATATTTATTCATGCCCTCCCGAAAAACCCTCGCCGATCTCTCCGTTGCTGCTAAACATTTCGGTGGCAAATCGCTCGCGAAAGAATACAAGAACATGCACGCTCCTGTTCCATGGATGTGCAAGAAAGGACATACCTGGGATGCACCGTTCGAATATATCGTAAGCGGACAATGGTGCCCTCAATGCTATCGCGATGAAAAGAAACGTGCATGGATTGAGCGGATGTATGACACGGTAAAAAAACGCGGAGGAGAAATCATCTCGCCTGAACCCGAAAAGACTAGTTCAAAAATAAAAGTCCGGTGCGACAGGAAACACATATTTACTGCCGACGCAAAATTTTTACATGACGGCTGGTGGTGCAAGCAATGTGCAACTGAGAAGATGAAGGAGCGGTCGTTTATACGCATTCAGGAAATAGCAAAGAAAAAGGCGGCGTGTGTTTGTCAACTAACTACATTGGCATTGCGGGAAAGTTGAAATTTCAATGTGCGAAAGGGCACACGTGGAGCTTCAGTGGTCATCACGTGAAGACATCCTGGTGCTCGCAATGTCTGATTGAAGCGAAAAAAGAAAAGCAGTTGAAGTCTTTCCGCGAACACGCTAATAAAAAAGGCGGCAAACTTCTCTCAACTCTCTTTAAGGACACGCACTCCAAAGTAATGTGGGAGTGTAAAGAAGGACATCATTGGTTGTCATCACCGCACTCCGTCACAAGCGGCAAAAGCTGGTGTCCGGAATGTGGCGAAAAACAAAGAGCAAAGAACAGACGTCGGCACACGATAGAAGCCATTCAGAAAGAAGCAAAGAAGCGTGGCGGGAAACTTCTTTCAAAAGAATACACGTCCACCGAACAAAAGCTTCATTGGGAGTGCGCGAAAAAACACCGGTGGTATGCCGAGTGGAGTAACGTATTGCACAATGGCGCGTGGTGTCAGAAATGCTATTGGGAGAGAAGAGAACGGGATGAGTTTGGGAGGTATGCGTGAGAGAACTTAAACCGGGACTACCGCACAAGTGCCAGTGTAAAAATCGTCATACATAGAATGCAGAGTGGCGAATATACTAGCGCAAAGAATCAAGCCGCTTTCTTCTTCTTTGTTTTCCTCAATCTATAAGAGCGGTTGAGTACTTCCTGCCGTACATTGAATTTATCAGCGAGCTTGCGAACTACGTCTTTAGGGATCGTCTTTCTGTAATTCAGAATCTGGGAAATATATCCCTTCGTCACACCAAGTTCAGTTGCCAGATCCACAGCCTTTACGTTTTGTTCTGCCATTAGTACGGCAAGAACTTCCACCGGATCCAGCAACGGATAATCACGCTGCTCTTCGTCATACGTTTCAATCAGTAGAGTGAGTAGTGCAATTTCTTCTTCCTGCTCTGCACTTTTTTTGCCTTTTGAAAATACGATCTTGTCCAGAATGTCGCAATACTTCAGGTACTGTTGATCCGTTCTGATGACTTTATATTTCAATGTTTCCATTTTAATAAATTGATACTGTGTACTGCTTACCCTGCTTGCACAATTTCGAATACTCCGCATGAGTTCCGATCCATCGCGTACGCTCCTTGATCAAATGAACCTTCATACAAATATAGAGCTAAATAAATAGTTTACCAATGGTATACTTTTGTAAAATATCGATATGGGCGCAAGTTAATTTGAAAGTTTTGAGATAGTCGGGAGCAAATGGTTCGACAGGCTCACCACACGCTGTTTGAAAACGGATAGACGTGGCGCCAATGTGAAAAAGATGCCGCCGCAGTCTTCAAAACAACCCCGCAAGCGTTTAACCCTTGCAGGGTTGTATCCAAACACCACTCCACCGTTATAGTACAAATGCATCGCCTCCTTCCCTTTTTTCTGCTCATCACATTTTACGGCTGTTCTTCCGATCAACCCGACACGCTCCGGAAGTACCACGCGCGACTTGATACCTGTTGTAACACCACAGCACTGTCTGAGTACATGGTGCCAGTGGACACAAACTACCTGAAAACACTAATCGGAAAAACAGTTGGCGAAGTACTCGATTCGTTGAAGCTCCATCATGTTCGCACCGAACACGGCTTTCCTTCACTCATGGGTATTTGTTGTCTCAGTCACTATCACATTCAACTACCGAACAGGTATCACATGCACATTTATGTCAGCGATTACAAATTCATTGATCCCTGCGAACAGTCTTATGAACGGTGGGATGAAGCCGGGTTCATGTTGGAGACCGTCGGTGTAATTACGGTGCAGCGGAGAATGGGCTGCTATTTCAGAACGGACTGGGAAGAGTTTGCTGCCTACAACAACATGTGATCATATCACCTCGGCTAGCACCCGGTCCAACGTCCGCCGCGGCGGATAACCCTTCCAGTGTTATCCTGTATCTTTCTCTCCTCTTCCACATTATGAATTCATGAATCACCTTTGCGTTTTTCTCCTCGTACTCATCACCACGCTTTGTTCCGCACAGCCGCGCCTGACCAGATATTACCATGCCATGCACGACACCTGTCCTGATCCACTCAAAAATCACATCAGGCAACGCACGATTTACACGCGCTGCGGAGATGTAGGCTGGTGCCGGGAAGACACAACCATTGAAAAATTCGATCGGCAAGGACGCCTCATCAGCATTGAAAAGCACAGCACAGATTCGTACGGCAACCGTTTGCTGCATCACGACTTCACGTACGATTCCCTCGGACGCACTGTTCGCGACACCGGAATTTACGATGAGAAAACAGCCTTCTTCCCTGAAGGATATCTCGTCGAATATGAATATCCCGATCGGTACACCGCAATTGAACGTGTGTTTTACCTCGGAAAGAAAATCGTGACCACGCGACAATACAACAAGGACTACGTGCTCACGCATCTGCTCACCATCGAGAACGGGAGAGACACCGTGCAACATATCTACACGCGTGGCGATACCACCATTACTTTGACCTGGGCAAACTTTCTGCGGTTAACTACACCAGACGCATTCACGCTTGACGACAGCAGCATCACCATAAAAACGAAAGACCTGTATTATACCTACAGCAGCAAAGCAGACGGGGCTCACTGGCAACCAGTCGCTACGCTCATCCGATACGATTCAGAAGGACGAATGATTTACAAGCTGCGTTATCATCACGGAAATATTCTTGCGGATTCCATCGTGCCAACCTACAATGACAAAAACCAACTCATCAAAGAAACATGGTACGGTCGCAGTGAGAATGGCGAAAAACATATCCGATATCACATTCAATACACATACAACAAGAATCAATTGATTGAATCGCGCGAGTGGGAAGAGCATCATCCAGATCAGCTTTCAATTCGTCGGTTTGCCTACAACAGAAAAGGACTGCGCACCAAGTGGGAATTTATCTGGACGAACGAGGAAGGAAAACAGGAAGTGCACATGACGGAGGTGTGGGAGTTTGAGTATTGATGAGGGTGCTCATAAGGAGCAGGGTTACACGTGCGTGTGAATTACAATTTCGTATTGGTGCAAGTCGGCTTACATACTAACGTCCGTATTGCCACGCACCGCCCCTACCTTCTTTACGTACTTCTACGCGAAGAACTACGTAATCGCTCGCGTTTTTGAAATCGTGTTTTCTTGTTTTGTTTTTTTGACAAACTCAAAAACAAAAAACATGTCCAGTTATCTAAGATTGAAAAAGCCTTCATTTAAAGATGGCCACCTAAAAGTTCGCATTGAATGGAAAGTCTCTGCGAAAATTCTAATTCACCAAATCAGTTACAGTGATCACTACGCGTTCGAGCGAAAAGTCGGACTCAATAAATGGATCACGGTAGCCGATGTGAAATACGGCAAGATCAAATTGAAGGTTACGAGAAAAGATGTTTGTGCGAAGTGGAGCGTCGACCTTCCGGATCCATTCAGGGATATCACGCTTAAGGATTGTAAAAAATTCTAAGTGAGTTTCAGTAGAGAGGAAGAGCGTGTTTTGAATCGCTGTTCCTTTAGCGAGGAAAGCCCTGGATTCGTACGAACTCTGCAGGGTTAGAAACCGTATCTTTTCCCCATGTCCGACAACATCCGCAAATACGTTGAAGTCCTCGCAGCTCTGCGCGAAGATGGAATCCTCACTGATAAAAAAGACTTTACCTGCCAAATAGGCGAATGGTTAGTCGAACAGCTTTACAACGGCAAGCGCGCCGCCAGCACCATTCAAAAAGGTTGGGACATAAAAGTCGGAGATGAATTCTGGCAAGTGAAGACACATTCAAAGAATGAAGGCAACTCAAGTCGCTTTACCGCTATCAAGAGCGACCCGGGAATTCAGGTCGACGTGTTAATCATCATCGTGTTTACTTACGACTACAAGTTGAAAGAGTTTTATAAAGTGCCGTGGGCTGTTGCGCAGAAACTGATAGAACGCAGAGGCGGACTTGTGCAGAAAGAAGTGTTGAGGTGGAAGGAGATTGAAAAGTATCGGGTGGATACTGGGGAGTTGCCGAGGCAGGAGGTGGTGGGGTTGTTTAGGTGAATCTCATGTTGCCAGCCTACCATCGGTTCTTTTGCGTCTACTGTTATTTTAGTACAGCGATTTCTTACCTCTCTAATTTTCCTGAACCAAAGTCAAAACAGATCTATCGAGCTTAACAAGATTGTTCATTGGTTTCGTGAAAGCCGCATGAGCATAATCATATTCATGACCACACAACAACAATACCACCGGTCCTCGATTACTCCAGATTTCAGAGTATCGCGTTATTTGTCCCACCGCTCTATCCGTCGAACTCGTGCTTCTATCTCCACGTTTCATCTCGATCATTATCGTTTCATCAATCACAATATCCGCCCGGCCCTTGTTGCCATGTTCATTATCACCAATTGGAAATTCAAGTTCGACTTCTGAATGCGGCATTGCGTTCTTCAAATGACGATATAGCAAATCTTGATACTCATATTCATATTTACATTTTTCAGGATGCCAGTTATGCAATGCACTAATAAAATCATTGAATAATTTTGAACTGCTTTCCGCCATGGCGTGACTAACGTGTTCATGCTTTTTTGTATTTAAAACTAATTTGTCGCTGCTTGTATTAAGTCGTATCACATCGCGCGAACCGTGACCTCTTCTTCTACCGAACAAGTGAATTATATCATTTTTAATCCGTTTCAGAATATTCGGATTCGAACGGTATAGAATTACCATTATTACGACACCAGTTATTAGTGGCAACCAAAACCACTTATATGTAAAATTCTCGAAACGGATATAACGAATCATTGTATGCCCGGTGAAACTTTGGATTGGTTTGCGGATAAAAATCGAGAGTATTTGAAGAGATTTCCATCCTAAAGCACCAAAAAACAACCACCAACCAAGATTGTAGAGAATTTCATCGCGCGAAGTGGTACGAGTCGTCTTTGCAGTATCGCGAAAGGTGTAATAATAAGTTTTTAACCTCGAAATTGCACGCTTACCCGTCCAACGTCCAGTGTCATCACGCCAGCCACTCACCCATGCCAAAATAATAATTGCACCGTAAAACATGAAGAAAAGCGTCGCATGCCATGTTAGTCTATCGTATGGCACCTCTAAATACCAATCTAAAATTGGAGCAACGATTAGAACGCATACAGCCCCGATAAGAAAATTCTTCATTTTTCTTCCGTACAGATATCGATCAACGTTATCAATTGCATCCCAAAATTTTGATCGAGCTTGGTTTTGTTCCATATCAGTGGATTTATTTGTAACGCTCTAATTTGTCTTCAATACAACAAACTGTCTCCTACTTATTGGCTTCAATCACGAATCAGTTTTCAAGCTTTTCTTCGAAGAATCCATGTTGTTGCATGCCCGTTATCATTCCTGCATGGTGGAAACGTCTCTCCTTTGGACAATGGAATCTCATTCTGCGGATGACGCACACAATAGTAAACTCCACTAGTCTGACATTTTTCTCCGGTTGTTCCGCGTTCTGCTGATGCACTCATAACTGTTCATATTATAGATAATGCTTACTCTGTTCCGGATTTTCAGCCTCCTCCGTTTGGTGTATATTGATTAAGGAGGTGGTACACATACCTTGCACGCCTCATATTCTTGTTGCTTTGCCTCTATAATCGATATTGGAATTCTGCTTTTTTTCAGATATCGGCATTCGCTGCGATGATACTTTTCCCCGGTATTGGTTATGTAAACAACTGTATCTTCCGATGAATGAATCTGATCAACAACCTCACCTTTATCCTCACTTATGGTATCATGATTCCCACAAGATGAATTGGAGTTGAGTATCAGAACCAGCAGCGGAAGACAAAGAATAGTCGTGATTCGAGACCTGAATCTCATCCAGCAATCAATCCTTTGCATACTTCAAAAATCAAACTCTGGAGTCGAAAACTGAAAACTGTTTTTTGAAAGACCGGAATTTCTTTCCCAACCGGCTATTTGATATCCCGAATTTTCCAGGAACCGGCAACATGATCCAGTACGAATTCTTCTTTTGGTTTAAAACCCATCAACCGCACATGTTGGCGCAGTTTGTGATTGAGCGAAGAATAGTGAAATGTGTAATACACAATGCGTACGTTATTACGATAGCTGACGTACATGTGAACAGCGGAGTCTCCATCATTCATGAACACCGTGTCTATTTTAAAAATTACCGCAGTAATATCGCAGAACGCCAACACCTGCTTAAAAGAGCTGTCTGTTTGTTCGCGCCCTAGACGCCATGTACACGAGGAATCAAGACCGTATGCTCCATGAGGAGAAAGTGCAAGGCTTATCCCGATGTTATTTTCAATGTTGTTTCGTCCTGAGATATTCTCATATCCATTTGAAAAAATGAAATCGTTTCTTGATTGATAGCTGATGCGCTCGTACTGGTTGTAAATTTTACGGACCGAGTCAAGCTCAATCTGAGCTCCATCTGTTTCCGCCTGATTTTTCAGCAGTTCATTTTTCAGATCTTGTTCAAACAATTCAATACGGTATTTAACCAACGCCTCCTGCTCCTCAACAGAAGGCAGGTGTACAGCATCACTGAAAGTAAATTGCGGAATGATTGCAATTGCTCCCAGAGCAAAGAGTACAAGGGCAACAATACATTTCAGGAAAATCCTGCGCCACTTCTCTTTATAGGCAGCTTTAATTTCAGCATGAAGGCTTTTGACAATGAATGGGACTCCCTTGTCAGTTGTGACCGCATACCGATCGATCAGCTCCGGAAAATTTCTCGCAACTTGGCTCGCAACAATGCGATGCCATACAGGGAACGCTAGTTTTCTTCCAGTCTCTTTTTCACGCTGCAGAATGTAGTTGCGTTCAATGATCGGCCATTTGCGGACATAGTCGGGACTGAGTACCAGCACATAAAATTCCGACTTCTCAAGGCCTTCGTGAACTACTTCCTCCACCGACTTTCCAATAGTCAATTTATCACCTACAAAATAGACATTCAGACCTTTAGCTGTTAGACCATTCGCAATTCCCACTGCAATATCGGCCTTGTCTTCAATTGCGTAGGACATGAAAACGTCGTAAGGTCTCATGAATGGAATTTGATAACAATCCGAAATTGAATACCTGATTACTCCTTCAGATCAAATCGCTTACTCACGTCTTCATAATTATTCCAGTCAAGATCCGGATTAGCAGCCTTCGCCGAAGAAGGTACTACCACCACTTTGCACTTGACGTTCACACCGTAGTAGGTATTAGGATCGCTACCCGATGAAGGGCCATCATACAACCAGCTAACCTCAACGTTTCCCGGCGTGTATCGAAATCCCATGTAGTAGTTATGAAGTGTTCCGTAAACAGTATATGGTACAGATGTCCATACATTAGACTGTGTGCTGTAATAAACCATAACACCCGCCGATTCCAGATTGCTCGCCGTGATTTCAGGAACGGAAAGATTAATATAGTGATGTGGCGTGGACCAATACCAGGATGTAACCGTAAACGTGTGCGATTTCACCTGCGTCGCGGGATCGACCTGAGCGTCTTCGCAATTGGTCAAAAAAAGACTGATCATGAAGAACAGCAGAGTAAAGGATGTAGTGTAGACTTTTTTCATTTTACTTAGTTTAATTATTGGGTGATAAGGGATGTGTATTTCGTATTGCCGGATCTCTTGGCGCTTCTTCAATCAGTGCAAAGTATCCAAACACAAGAAGGAGCAGCGCGACCACCATAAACAACAGAATTTTACCGGTTGATGAGTTCGGCATTTTACGTTGTTCTATTTCCCTTCCTCCTTCCGTCACTTTATTTTTTTCACCTTCTTCGCTTTTTCTTTTATGAATTGCTTTCTGCAAATGATCCGCTACCGCATCCAATCCCGTATCAGTAGAAGGAGCATAATGATCAATAAGTTCAGGAAAGTGAAGAGCGACATCGTCGTATGAAATATTGTTCCAGACAGGGAATACCAACTTCTTACCTTCTTTCTTCTGACGGTGCAGAATATAATTGCGCTCTATTGCTGGCCACTTGCGCCGGTAGTTATGACTGACAATCAACACGCAGAAATGAGATTGATCCAGACCATTATTAACAGTATCCGAAATCAAATCACCCGAGGAAAGTTTGTCTCCAACGAAATACACATTCAAGCCCGATTTTTTTAACCGCTCTGCTATTCCTGCAGCCGTCGGAAACTTGTCTTCAATTGCGTAAGAGATGAATACATCGTATTTTTTCATAGCGAACTTTTAACCAAATGAGTGTCTTGATTTTATCATGCTTCAGCATTACCGCCCAGAACAATTACACCCACACTTTGTGCGTCCTGACCTTCTTCCTGATCACGATTAGGTGTGTGCTTATCCATTCGCGCTGGCACAGTTCCATCTGACTCTTTTGCAACCAGATCCAAAACTTTAGCAAGTACAGGATTCAAGCCTCTTCGTGACGATATCGCATCGCGATCTGATATTGCAGATTTATTTTGCTTCAGCATTTTCAGCGTCACATTGCAAAGCACAAGCAGAATCCTGTTATCAATTTTCTTTTTGGACAGTAAAGTTCCCAGTTCTTTTGTCGCCCATTTTTTTGAGATGAACATAGGGCTGATTATCACTATGCCATATCGCGACAGTTTCAATGCATTGGTGATAGAGGTTGTAACGGAAGTTTTTTTCTTCAATTCAGCATTCAGGTACCACACACGAAGTCCGCTCTTTTTCAGAGCCAGCACCAGCTCCTGAACAAATGCGCTATGATCTTCATAGGTGTGAGTAATGAAAACATCATAAAATTGTTGGCGCATGAATGTTATCGGTCTTAGGATATTTTATCGATTTACCGATAATGAGCAATACATTTTTAGATCTTCCCAAGGCGTTTTAGTTCCCAAAAACATTTTGCTGTTGCTGCAATATCTGCAGCAGCGTTGTGTGCCTGCGGAAAATCTTTTCCAAAAAGTTTGTAATGCAGTTCGGAAAGCTTTGGCCATTTATTTCCAGGAAGCGCACAAAACGAAGTCGTGCTGTGCATCGTGCAAATTTTACTTTTTTCTGCTACCGCGTTTGGAATCTTATTTCGGATAAATTCAGCGCCAACAATTTTTTCATCGAAACTCATATTATGAGCAACGAGATACTCCGCCTCATGGATCAACGACTGAAATTGCTTGAGGACGCTCAAAAGGACTTTTCCTTCTTTCAGCGCCTTCTCGGTTGAGATTCCGTGAATCCTGGAAGCCGCCAGGGGAATTGAAAAACCATCAGGTTTTATAATATAATCACCCCCTGATATTTTGTTTCCTTGCTTGTCATAAGCCAAATAAGCTAACTGCACCATTCGTGGCCAGTTATCCACATCGGTTACAGGTGCTTTCCAGCTGGCAGGTAGTCCAGTTGTTTCTGTGTCAAAAAATAAATACATAACGCTTCTTCGCCTTTGATTACGTGACGAAATAAGCTAACGCGCTTTCCGGACGAAAAACAAGTTTCCGAAACGCCCAATAAGATTTCTGAATCCTGTGTTTTTCTTTCCCGATCAAATCAGATCATGGAAAATCTCCGATGTACTTCGTCCCGATAACTATCACTGGTAGGAACCTCTGCTTTTCCTATTAAAAGCATATTCCCTTTGATTGCAGTTACTTTGTCAATATTGACTGCGAACGAACGGTGCACGCGCATAAGAAGCGGGTGGTCGAATTTTTCCTGAAAAGCCTTCAGACTGTACGTTAAAGTAAACTTCCGACTCATCGTGTGAATGTGGCAATATGATCCGCCCGCTTCAATCCAAAGAATATCATCCAGATTAATCCGGTAAAAAGTATCATCATCCTTTACAAGGATGCGATCCTTGAATGGAAAAATGGTTTCTGTAGTTTTCTCATTCTTTACCGGAAGAGCAATTTTCTTACTGCTCGCGTTATAAAACGCAATCTCAATTGCTATCAGTAAATCCTGCGCTTTGAATGGCTTCAGCAAAAACGCTGCGGGATGCGTGTGCTTGGCACGCTCAATAGTCTTCTCATCGTGAAGGTCTGTGAGATAGATAATGGGAATAGAATAATTTGCGTTGATCCGTTCTGAGGTCTGTATCCCATCCATTTCTCCGGAAAGATGAATATCCATCAGGATCACATCCGGCTGCTTGTTCTTGATTTCTTCAAGCGCCGCCTCACCCGATGTCACTATCTTCTTTACAACATAACCGGCCGTTGTGAGTGTTTCAGCAACCGACTCGGCTATTATGACTTTATCTTCAACAATTAAAACTGAAACAGGTGCTATCATTTTACCTCTGGTATTTCCAATGTTACAATTGTGCCGCGCTCATCCGAATGCGTGAGTAATGTTGCTTTGAGCTCGCGCGAAAATAGCTGAATCAATCGCAACCCGAATGATCTGTTAAGCTCTGCTTTATTACCCGCAGGAATTCCGGTTCCGTTATCGGAGAAACGAAGCAGCTTGCCGGTGAACTCAATATGAAGTGTTGCATCGTCATTCTTCTTCAGAACATGCTTGAACCAGTTACTGATGACTTCATTGCAAACGAAACCAAGACTCAGCGCTTTATCTGCATCCAACTCAATAGATGCAACGTCTTTGCTGATGTTCAGTTCTGCCGCGGCATAACCGTAAGACTGACAGAGATTATCAATCAATGCCTCAATGTAAGTACGCATGTTGACCTGCGATCCGACATGGTCGCCATAAAGTCCCTGATGAATCAACAACATCGCCGTTAATCGCTGATCAATCTCCTGCATAAGTTCTGCCATTGCCGGATCCTGGATACGCGATTGCTGAAGTTCCAGCAGGCTGGAAAGCACCTGCAGATTATTTTTAATACGGTGATGCAACTCACTCATCATCGTTTGCTTCTGCTCTATGATGGTTTGCTTTTGTTCAATAATCACCTTGCTTTGACGGAGTGCAAGACGACGTGAACGGATAGCAACAAACAACAATGCTACTACCACAAGAAGCAATGCGGCTCCAACTACGAGCGAGTAAATCAATGTATGCTGCCGCTCAACAGTTGCTTCCTTCACCTTGTCTCGTTCATTCAGTAAAACGATTTCGTGTTCTTTGCTCTCACTGTCATACTTCACTTCCATTTCTGTAATTGCTTTCTGCTTTTCTTCATTTAATACGGAGTCCTTCATTGATATGAAAAGGTCCATGTACAGCAAAGCGGAATCTGACTGTCCCTCCGTCAGGAAAATATCTGTTGTAATCTTATAGTTATCCAACAGATATTTTTTTGCGCCAATCTTTTCTAACCGGCTACGCGCAGCCTTGAGATGTTCCAATGCATCATGGTTCTTGCCCATCGCCTGATATAGCCTGCTCAACTTGTTTAACGTAAGAGCAACTAGCTTGGGGTCATCTGCAATCGATTTTAACTCAAGCGCCTTCTTATAATATGCTTCCGCTTTGTCGAATTCCTTTTTGTGATAATATGCTTCGCCCAATAGGTCAACAGAACTAGCGATGAAGTCTGAATCACCTAATTCATTCTTAATAAGTAGTGAACGATTTAAATAACTGATAGCGGTATCGTAGTCTCCCAACAGAATATAAGCCTGCCCAAGATTCGTAAGGGATCCGGCAATCCCTCTTTTATTCCCAATTGAATCACGAAGATGCAATGAGCGTGTATGATATTCTATTGCCCTTCGCGGCTCCTCTACCTCACAATACAAATTGCCAATGCTATTATAACAGGACGCAAGTTCTTTTGCATATTGAATCTGCTCGAAAAATGGAGCAGCAAGTAACAGATGATGTAACGCACTATCGTAGGAACCTTGTTCCCGGAATACTATTCCAAGATTAAGATTAAAGATTGCGAGATTTGTATCATCGTCAAGTCGCTCGGCAATTACAAGTGCTTTCTGATACGAATGGATACTGCGGAGATAGTCTTCGTTATCAGAATAAACCATCGCTATGTTGCTATAGCAAGCCGCCATCGCAGAGGAGTCATGAAGAGCTGTGTCGTACTTAATTTCCTCATTCAAGTATTTCAAAGCGTTTGCAGAATCGCGCTCGATCAGGTAGTAAATACCCAACTCCTGCAGAGCAAAAGCAATGTCCTTGTCGCTTCTGGCGTTTGTGCCGATCAGTAACGCTTCTTTCATCGAAGCAACTGCAGAATCAGGTCGCTGTAGTTCGAGGTAACACTTTCCCGTTTTTATCAAGGCCCTTACCTGCTCATGAACAAGATTAGCTTTCTCCGCCTGATTAGCCGCATGAATGTAATAATAGAGCGCTGAATCAAAATTTGCTTGCGTGCTATAATAAACTCCCAATGCATTCAGCGCTCTGATCCTGTTATTGACATCGCCTGATTCAGATGACACCGCTCTTACTTCCTGCACCCACGCTGCAGTGTCAGTTGTGCTATCCAGCACGGGCAGGATCGACTCTGCGGTTTGATTGTTGCACGAAAAATAATTCAGGCTAACCAGCAGAAGGAATACAAAACCTCCAGCCGATTTCGCAATCGGAATGCATCTGGTTCGCAGATAGGCAGACATACAATAAGCTTTGAGAAAACTGATTTACACACTTCTAAGGTAGATTAAATAATCATGACAATTTCCGCAATCTTTCATGAAAAAAACGGGACTTTGCATACAGCGAAGTCCCGTTGAATTCTACATCACACTAGGGTGCAATCAGCGTGTCGATACGCACGACTTCAGAAGAAAACGTAAGGTTCACGTTTTTCGGAAGATAGCCCGTTCTTGTGAAGTTCAGTACGTAAGTACCGGATTCAAAACCACCCATGCAATACTCGCCTGATGAATTTGTAGTCGTCTGATTCTGCACAACTCCACCTTGCAGCAGCTTCACCGTAACATTATTGATCGGTGTTCCGGTTACAGTTAATGCATGACCTCTCACAATGATTGGTTCTTCATCGCAATCCGGTGAAATCACACCGGTGAAACAGGTTGCACTCTTTGAACACTTTTCAGAAATAGAAGTGGTCGGGTGAAATGTTCCGAAAAGGAATACAATCACGCTTACGACCTTAATGATATTTGTCATGTTGATTTAGTATTAAGGTTTGACATACCCGGTTGGCCCGTGCGCACCATGCACACTGTCGGTTCCGGATTTTAAGCGGGACATTTCTCCGTTCCTGTTGCGCAGACCAGCGATCAGCTTTATCGCTTTTTGCCTATCCCTGAGCAAAGAGTCTTTGCAACAGGAGCGGAGTGTATTTATCAGTTCAGTATCATGAAACCGGAACTTCGATTTATCCTTTCGGATCGGGTAGTCGCCCGTGCGATTCAGTTCACTTTATCATTTCAACTGCACTGATGTTGTGATCAGCAACACGGTAAATTTTTACATAAAGGATAACCGGCCGCGAAACTTTTCCCGGTAACGTCCGGCGATCTTCCGGCGATGAACTAGAATTTCCGGCGATGTTGTACTTCCGGCTTTTAGGAAAGAAAAACGAGTGATTCGGAAAATAAATTCGGTTACGGCTTGCCCGAACCATTCATTTGTCGGCGAAATCCGGTTATGAAGTTCAGCAGGGACATATTGAAAAGACTGCTTTCTGAAATTCAGAATGCGATCTATATGGATGTAACCAGTGGAAATGGTGCTGCCGTAAATGCTGCCTTGGGTGCGAAATACAAAGAATATCGCAAAGTTCCCTATCCGATTACCAATCCGGAATTTGTTTATCGCACCGTCAAGGCAAAACTGAACGATAAGAAAAGAAAGGGTAAAGAACTTCCATTGCTCACCGGCAACTTTGAAATTTTAGTACATGCTCTGGGTTACAAAGGAATCCCTGACTTCATTAATGGAAAGCATCCCGCTGTCAGCACAGATCTGAAGGGTTGTGAAGGTTTCTGGTATAGCTACGTACGTTGCAATTCAGGACAACCTTTTGTGTTGCGCGCTCCAGTGGAGATCGTTGTGCGATATCGCGACGTTGAAATGGAATTGAGAGGAAGCCGAAGAACTTTCAAAGGTAAAATGAAGCTCGAAGGTGATTGCATCTTTTGCCTGCTGGAAAGTGGCGACACAAAAAACCTTCACTTGATATTTAAAACCGGTCTCGAATCAACACCTAATGTCTTACAAGGCGTTTTCTCAGGACTGTCAACTGCCAATGATCCAATCGCAGGTCGAGAAATATTGATACGTCAACCCGGTATGGATGATTTGAAGAAATTGACAAACGATCGCTTGTCCATTGACAAACTACTCTCGTCCGGAACAGAAGACGAGAAAATAATTGCACGTTATTTCAGTAACGTCGATGAAAATATTCTTAAAGCCGGGCGCAGCAGCAATTTTGAAATTACAGATCTCATTAAACCAGAACAGAAACCTAAAACCAGAAAAAAATGAAAACAGCTAAAATTTACATCCTGCTTGTCACTATTGTTTCGCTTGTCACTGCCTGCAAAAAAGAAGGGCCTGCCGGTCCTGCCGGAAAAGATGGAAATGCGAATGTTATTTCATCAAACACGCTTACGCTGAATAATTGGATTACGGTTTACGATGATGGCACAGAGTTTACGTACTCTTCGAATCTTACCTGGGGCGAGATCACACAAGAAGTGCGCGATGGTGGATTGCTCATTACATACCTGAAAGACAACACAACATCAACGTGGTATGCTATGCCTTATTCATACGCAGGTGACGGTTATGGGTACACATTCAACTACGATTTCAATATCGGTACTGCGAATATCTATTATGAAGGTTACGACAATTCAGGATCGCCAGGAGCCAATGCGCTGAATGGACTCTTTACAATTCGTTTAGTTGCCGTTCCTCCTGCAATTCGTGAAGCGAATCCGAATATCGATTGGAACAGCTATGAACAGGTTAGTAAACTGATTACTGCACAGGAGTAATATTATTTATATCCAAAATACAATCCAACGCATCAGCCAGTTCTAATAGCTCAGTTCATGGAATACAAAGCAGTTTCAATCGTCCCCGTTCAAGGTGAAAAAGAAGATGGGCGTCACGTCGCTCAGAATCTGGAAGACCTTCTGAAAAAGTATCACGCCGAAGGTTGGGAATATGTGAGAGTAGAAAGCCTGCAGGTATGGGTTAATCCCACTGGCGGATGCTTTGGTTTTGGACAAACGCCGGGTTACTACGCAGCGCGGCAAATGGTGATTTTCAAAAAATGAAATTTCTGTTGACGATACCGATCCGGATGTACTGGAAGCTGATTCGTATTTCGCGCAGGCGACAGTGCATTTTCAAAGTTTCATGTTCGCAGCACGTTCACTCTACAGTAGTGAAAGACGGATTACTCTGCGGGATCAAAGCACTCGTATACAGAATGCAAACATGCAGACCGGGTTATGAAATAATCTCACTGAAACAAGAGAACACATTGTTGCTTGTTCTGAAGAACGGAAATGTCCTGCAGGAGAAGGAAATATCGGAATCACTTATAAGGCAACAATGTTTCTCCATCGACACGAATTAAACTGTATCCAATGAAAAAGAACATTCTGATTTTTGCAATTACACTGTCATCACTTGTATTCATTTCCGCTACGGTATTAGACGGCAGTCCAACGGAACACGAAACGTATTGCCAGATCATCGGCACGCGTCAAATGTTCTCCACCAAACTGACCATTACAGTTGACTACGGTGAGCCCCGAAAATGGTTTTCGGATCAGCGCATAAAAGATGAAACCGGAAAAATTCAGAAGTTCAACAGTATGATCGATGCGATGAACTACATGGCTGACCAGGGATGGACTTTCGTTTGCGCGTATCCGGTTACGCATGATAACTCGGATGTGTATCATTATACGTTTAAGAAGGTGGTGGTGGAGACGGAGGCGGAGTAGGTTGTGCTCTTTATTATTCTCCTTGAAATCAAAAATTCATATTCAATCTAAAAGCTGAAAGTATGTCAAGATGTACAGCACCAGTTCATGGTCATCGCACAGCAAGCGGAGCGGCAAACTGTCCCGCATGCAGCGGCCAGTATGGCAGATATAATTCATACTCATCCTACCCATCATCATATTCACCGCCTTCATACAGTTCAGGAAGCCGTGGTAACAGCAGCGGAAACTCCAGAAGTATGAAACCGCGTTGGTCTAAGGCAGGTTCAACACTTTTATACTCGCCTGCTGAAATAAGAACGCTTACACCAGTTCGTGAGAATGTTGAGAAGCGATCGTCCATCCCTGACCTACGCGATGTTTTTCTTTGCCACGCTTGGGATGATCGAAAAGGAGCTGCCAAAGAGTTGCATGATCTGCTTGAGTCCCGAGGTATCACGGTTTGGTTCAGCGAAAAGGATGTTTCGCTTGGTTCGTCATTGCTTCGCGAAATCGATAAAGGGTTGGCAAAGTCTCGAGTAGGAATAGTATTGGTCACACCTTCGTTTCTAAGTCGCGTCATAGGAGAAGGCATAGCCGACAAAGAGCTTTCAGCGCTATTAGCACGTGACTTACTCGTTCCTGTTATGCACAATACAACATTTGAAAAATTACGCGAGGTCAGCCCTCTCCTAGGCTCCAGAAGCGGCCTAAGCACACTGGAGGAATCAATGGCAGACGTTGCAGCCAAATTAGCGGAACTAGTATCAGTACAGTCTCAGTGAATGGGACGCAAAGGTTCTATCCTCTGAAGGTTAAACCTTCGAAGGAGCGACTTTTCGGACTTAGATTAGAACAATTACGAAGACATAAAGAAATATTTCTCTTCCCAATAAACGACATGACCATGCAATTGAAGCAATACATATTATTAGCGCTCCTAACATTCCTGATAATTTCAT
Organism: Flavobacteriales bacterium; assembly: GCA_040377305.1. Taxonomy (GTDB): domain Bacteria; phylum Bacteroidota; class Bacteroidia; order Palsa-965; family Palsa-965. The sequence goes on from JBEIPA010000005.1 coordinate 74,563, forward strand.
GTGAGTCAAAAAGTTCATTCGAAGAGCGTCGTGCTGCTGCCAAGATAATCCTCTCCTCCAAATGCGCCGTAGTTGTTGACGCGTCCACTGAGTTTATCAAAGATAAACGTCCGATTATTGGTGCACTGGTTGCAACCGTTGTTGAATCAAAATGCGATTGTATTACAGATTCTTTAGCTGTTCAGTTCGCCAATGAATACGACTTGCAGACAATTAAAGACATGGAGCACGAACCCATCGAATCGCTTGCAGTAATATTAAACAAATGCATGGATAAGAATGACAAGGTGGTGGTCGACTGTGTGACAGAGTGGTAAAGTCGATCGATCCAACGCATTTTTGGGGCAAATTCAACCCAGTTTACAACGATGAAATACAAAGCAGTTTCAATCGTCCCTGTTCACGGCGCAAAAAAGATTGTCGTCACATTGCACAAAACAACAAAGAGCTAATATAAAAAGGTTCCATCCTTTGAAGGTTAAGGCTTTGAAGGGCTTTCTTAAATCATCGTCATTAAAGTTCACAAGGAACGAGACGCCGCTCAGAAAGTAAAACGCATAGTTCAGAAAGTAATTATGGAACCGCGCGTAAATGATATAATCTTCGTCTGTAAACCAAATTTAAAATCATGGAACGGTACAGAAATTTATCAGGAGATTCGGGTGTCCACTCCTTCGAAATTGGCGTGGACTACATCACGGTCAAATTTTCAGGAACAGCGCGAACATACACTTATAGTTATAGAAAAGCAGGTTCCGCTCATGTCGAGGCAATGAAACTTCTGGCTCAAAACGGCAGTGGTCTCAATAGCTACATCAATCGAAATGTGAAGAATTCATACGACTAATTACCTCCTCTTAAAATGAGAGTCTACCTGACCATTTTTTTATTGACCATCACGTGTATTACGAAAGCGAATTTCTGGTCATCATACGAATGCACGCTGAGATATGGAATAGACAATGGATGGTATGCGTCGACGGTTGATTATACAAATTATGGTAACGGTACATACGCTACGTATTCGCTTGCAGTTTACGTCGAGTATAACCGGGTAACCGTTATTGACTTTGGAAATGGAGGTTCAGTGCACTCTGGAATCAACAATGAAGGCTACTACTATAGTGGTGGATATTTGAACTTTGAATACCAATATGGAACCATGAATATCGTTGCTGCAACTACGACAGTTACGGTTATGCAGGATGGATCGAGCAGGTATTATAAAATCCGGATAGAATGATTTGTGAAAAAAGACGGCTACAGCTAACAAGAAGTTAATTGGTTAACCTCTAATATAAAATACAAATGAGCAAATGGGCAGATTACCTAATTTCTGGAGTGTGGTTCACTACCCAGAATAATTCCAAACGCATTTCGCATGTTATGTTACATGCCGATAGTGATAGTGGTTTTGAACACGGTATCAAGACATCAGAATCGGAAGTCATCAAGTTGCTGAAAAATAAAAAAAGTGTAATAACGATAACATGGAATTATCCAGGTTGGCAGAAAGGTGCTGCCGTAACCTATGAAACTGTCCAGGGCCAGGAATACTTGCGGACAGTAGCTAACGCAACAACCAAAGACAATCTGGACAATTCCATTTCAATGCAGGCTATTGCCTGATCCTTTGAAAGGTTTGCTCTATTAAAATAAGTTCTAAAACTTAGATGACTTGAAAGCCCTATTTGTTTCACTCTTTGGTCTTTTTGCAGTAACCGCTATTATCACTCATATCTGGACAACGATTATTGGTTTTGATGAAGGAGGATTCTGGGGTGGCGTTGCCACGCTTTTCCTCCCATTTCTTTCAGAAATTTATTGGACGTTCAAAATGTATGGGGAGAACAATGTGTATGCGGTAACTGCATTAATTCATTTAATCCTGGCGATTCCATTTTCGATGGTTGATAGAAGCGAAAGACATTGATCAACTTCAATCGTATCTGTAAGGTTCCACCCTTACAATGCTACCTTGAAAAAGAACCCTAACGCCATGTCGAGGTTCTGATCATCATCGTGTTTACTTACGACTACAAGTTGAAGGAATTTTATAAAGTGCCGTGGAGTGTTGCGCAAAAATTGATTGAACGCAGAGGCGGACTTGTTCAGAAAGAAGTGCTGAGGTGGAAGACGATTGAAAAGTATCGGGAGGAGATTGAGGCGTTGCCGCGGCAGGAGGTGGTGGGGTTGTTTAGGTGATTGCGCGTAACATCCACTGCAAGTGTGTCAGCTTGTAAATGGCAGGATGTCAGAACAGTCCTGACATTTATTGCTTAGAACAGAATTTTTGTCTGTGCAAAACATCATACCAGTTCAAATTCCAAGCATTGAGCAGAACCCATAAAAAACGGTACGATTATTCCGGAGTCCCGTGTGTTAAACTAAAAAACAAATACAATGACTCCTACATTTCAAATTCTTACTGGCAACGACCAGAAGATCTACTTCCGACTGGTAGCTGCTAACAATGAGATTATTCTCAGCAGCGAAGGGTACAACTCACGACAAGGTTGCCTCAATGGTATCGAGGCGGTACGGACGAACGCACCCTACAACACTCGTTATCAAACTAAAGTCGCGTCCAACTGGAAAAACTACTTTGTGCTACATGCGAGTAACGGCGAGATTATTGGCACAAGTCAACTATATGATTCTGCTCAGGGATGTGCGAAGGGAATTCTTGCAGTAATCGATGCTGCTCCTAAAGCTATTATTAAATAACTTATTTCTATGACACGCATTTTACCTCAAATTGAAGCACTACAGGAAATACCATTTTTTCACCGAACTTATGCTAAGGCTATACTTGGTCACATTGCCAACAAAATCGCTGAAACAGATGAGATCGAAGTGGGTACTTTTAGCAATGGCGAGCAGTCGGGCTCATTTATCGGATTTGATACTGATGACTTTGAGGATACAAGAATAGAACTTCGCTACGATCATACGGAGTTCTTTCTAACCGTTGAAGATAATTACGATGATATGCGGTGCAGCACATTTGAATATAGAATACCTGAAGATTCAGAACTGAGCGGAATGATTCCAGCTGCTGTTGTTTCTCGATTATTTCAAGTTGCAAATTCTGATGAGTTTGAACTCGAGGAAGAAGAATAGAAAGTAAAGTTTGAATCTCACCTACTTTCGCTGATTATCCGTTTACAAACGTTTGTAAACGGATACGACCTCATGATGCAATGCTTTACTGACTAATATTTTTAGTTTTTTAAAAATATCTATTCGATTTTAGACCAAAAAACAGGTTCGGTATAACGCTGATCAAAACCTATCCATAGTAGTTGTAATTTGTCACAGCTAATACTAACATCATCATGGAATCTTTGGACGAGAAAAAAACTCTCTCAAAATCATATTGGGACTACTGCTTCGACCTATTCACCCAACCAGTACTTAGTGACTTTTTTCGTTTAGCGAAAAAGAAGTCCAGCGCAAGAAAAGATGCCAAACTTTCTTATAAATCTTTTGAAATAAAGAACTTCAAAGGAATTGATCATGTTTCGATTGATTTGATAAAAAATAATCTGGTGCTATTACTCGGGTTGAATGAGTCGGGTAAATCAACGATTTTGAAGGCGATTGAAGCCTTCGACTACTTAAACGATCCAACCCAAGAAGATGATGAAAAGTACTTTCAAAATATTCGAAATAAATCACAAGTGAGTTCCAATAAGGACGTTGTGTTAACAGCCCGAATATCAATTGAACAACCCATACCCGAGTTGCAAACTCAAAAAAATGCAGAAAGGCAATTATCGAATGATGAGAAAATTGAAATTAATGAATTTATTAATAAGATAAATTCTGATGGTGAAGTTTATATTTCCCGCGTGTTTCCTTTTAAGAGCGGTAAACTGTCCAAGTATCATTATCGAATTGAATCAAAACATCCGTTCTCGAATAATCTTCTATCGCGACAAGTGGCTGCGGAAATTGTGTCCATTTGCCCTTATATTATTTATTTCGAAGATTTCAAAGATCGGATTCCCGAAAAAATATTTGTAACAGAAAAGTCGGATGCATTTGACAGCTCGTGGTTTGATATCATTAATGGACTTTTCTTTAATACCGACGAGGAGTTGAGCATCGAGGAATTCAAAAAGTATTACTCCAAAAACAATAAGCGACCAGACGATGCACGGACAGTGCTCAAGCGTGTCAACAAAAAACTGAACGAAACATTTACAAAAAAGTGGAAAGACCTATCTGGGGTAAAAGATATTGATAGCGCAGAGTTAATTTACGAAAACAAACAGAGTCCGCATTTCATTCTAAAGATCACAGATTCCGACGGAACCACTTATTCAATAGACGAGCGAAGCAGGGGTGCACTATGGTATTTATCCTTTCTAATGAAGACTGAATTTAGAAGTAAACGGTTACGTAATGACCATGGCAAGCCAGTCTTCCTTATCGATGAACCCGCTTCCAACTTGCACTCTAATGCTCAGCAAAATATGACTGAAGACTTCGGAAGGCTAGCAGAGAATACTTCCCTAATTTATACCACACACAGTCAGTATTTGATTTCATTGCATAACATTAAGAACACTTATATTGTTGAACGAAAAAATGGGTTAGTAGTTGCCAGTCGATGGAGTGAATTTATTCAACGGCCAGAAAATAAACGACCTGTCTCCTACTATCAGCCTCTTGCCAATCTGTTGAATATAATACCCACAACATTTGATGTTCCATGGAAAAAATGCTTGATAACTGAAGGCCCTTCTGATAGACATATACTGTATACTATGTATTATGCTATCTATGCGGTCAAACCTGATTTCGTCATATACCCTGGAACCTCAGCCAATGACTTGGATAATTTAATAGCGTTGAACATTGGATGGAATGCAGATTTTAGGATTGTTCTAGACTCAGATAAGAAGGGCATTGAACAACAAAAAAGATATATTGATAAATTTAATTTGAGTGATAATCAAATAATGACTCTGCCCTTACAGAACGGCGACATTGAAGACTGTTTCGAGGAAAGCGAGCTCAACGATGTTTATTCCTTGGCGGTGGGGAACGATCCTAAGACCCAGTTATCAAAAAAAGAAATATCCGCTGCTTTTTCAATTTTATCAAGCCGTGAAGATTTGCTTAAGAAGATGGTCCGCCAAAACGTGTTTCACGTTAAAACCTTAAACATTTTCAAAACTATTTTCAATACACTTAGCAATCACAAAAAATAACATTTTAACCCATGGATTTAAGTCGTTATCTATCTGTACTTAGTGATTTGAACAACTACTCGCAAAATGAAGCATTTAAGCAACTGATATCTCAGTTAATTAATAGAATTGCTGAAAACAAACAACAAACAGAGATACAAGCCTCTATTGATGAAGTTCATGCGTTTACTCGTGCAAGTCCAGTGAATTACTATACCCCCTCCAGAATATACATTCTGAATAAGATTGGAGCCGCTCACTTTTATGGCGACGCTGCATTCAAATTTCTATCCGATATTCTAACAAAAAATTATTTCAATGCAAACAGCATTATTGAAGAATTGAATGCATACCTGCGTGATTTTAGTGATTGTCTAGAGCGGATCAGTCGCTCATATAATGTATTAACTGAACAAGGCTTTGTTCCCCACAAAATTCCAAATGACATATTCGAGCTAGGTGTGATTCTACCAACTGAGGTCACACATGATGAAATAATTCTCTTTGAAAAACAACTTCATCGATGGAACCTGACCGTCAAAATGTTCAATGAGTTGACATCTGGTGAGACTTCCAACCCTAAACTGATCAGTATAGAGAAGGGTTCTCCGCTTCAAGTGTTTATTGAAACATATGCACCAACTGCAGCGTGCATTGCATTGGCAATAGAACGTATTACGGCCTTTTACAAAACAATTCTAGAAATCCGCCAGTTGCACACACAACTTGAGGAAAAAACGGGAATGAAGTGGGAAGCAGTTAGTAAACATGAAAAGCAATTATACAACAATCTATTATTGGAGATAAAAAAATTAATTTGGGATAGGTTTGCAAACAAAAATGTTATTGCTGAAGAAAAACGTGCGAATGAATTAGATAATCACTTAACTAAAGAAATAAAATTCATTGCTGAAAGTATTAGCAAAGGTGTAGACGTAGAAATTAATGCTCCTCAGCCTGATCCAGAACCAATACAAAAATCAGAAAGCCCTTCGGAAGAAGATCGCAACCAATTTGAGAGAGAACTCGAGGCATATCGCCAGAAATTATCTGAAATTTCTGAAATTCGAGATCATGGTAGCAGTCTAAAAAATCTGCCGCCAAGAAGTGAAGTTTTCTTGTCCATGCTAAGCGAAGAAAATTCCGAATTTGTTGACGGTGACGATAAGCCAGAAGAGAAAGATGAGGAGAAAAAACCTAAGAAGAAGTAGTAAACTTTAGTTTAAGTAAGAAAGAGCTCCCTACCTTCTATTTGATTCCAATACTTATCATTCAGCGAACTGCACAGCTTCTTGGATTCATCCAAGCGCTGACCGACAAGTTCATTTTTATTTTCAATCAGCTCTTTCCAGTGATTATAGTAAATATGTTTGAGCGTAAATAGTACAAACTTTAGAGGAGTAATGAGTTTATCACACGGCAAGCGCACCTGATTGCCGTTTCCAATGTGAAAATGCGCAGCCGAATGAATACACGGCCTGTACGAAGCTTCATCGGTATCATATCTCATCGACAATGAACTTGCATTCAATTCAGCTTCTATAGTATACTGCTCATGTTCTTCTAAAAATGTTTCACCTAGAATATCATTCGTTTCAGATTCAACTATTCCGTCCTCGCGAAGTTTATTTAGATATTCATTGTAAGAAATGTAGTACTGAGGGTTTTGAAAATACGCGTAACGGATAGCTGGTAACTTTTCGAATTCTTGAATTTTGAATTCGAATTGAAAAAACGATTCGTCAGACAGTAAAAAATCAAAATCAAAATTTCGCTTACCAGTGCTATAGCAATCAACGTAATCAGCACGCTGAGATGCAGCCTTAAATTCATCTGAAACTCCGTCGGAATTAATAATTTTCACTCCACGCATTTTGAGGAGGCCAAATTCCTTAAGGATTTCTGCAGACTCTTCAATTGAAATCTTGAATGCGGCCTCTGTCACTTCTTTTTCTTTTTAATGTTTGATAGTTCACTTCCGAATTTGTCCAATATTTCTTCAATCGACATATTTAATTCTTTAGATAATTTATCTGCAAGGCGCTCAAGTTCATTCCTAGCCGATTGCACGTTATTAATGTCTTGGCGGATAGTTCGAACGTCCGCTTCACTCGGTTGAATAAAATCCAGAACGTAATTTTTGTTTTTCAATATCTCCAATTCTTCGCGACAATAATTCACCGAAGTTCCAACGCCAGAAAGAGTAATCCAACCCAATCCGCGGGTCATTGCTGTAAATATTTTATTTCTTTCAGTAATGTCGTTTTTATTTGTAAACACTTAATCAATACCTATTATATAAACTGACCCTGCTTCATTACCTTTTGCCCTAAATATCGAGGATAACGTGACATGATCTTTGACTTTAAACACACTATTGTTCGTTGGAACATTTAAAAGATTAAAACACTTGACCCCATTAGCAGACAACTTTTGTTCGATAAACCCAAAGTAAGTTTTGGCATTCCGATTATCCATACAGACCACACTAATGTCTTCAGGATTAAGTTCCTTCGATAAATCTTCAAGTATTAAATCAGCAACGCTTGCGCATTCCTGAGCCATACCTTCAAAATGCAAAACCTTAATTATTTCATTGGGGTCATCTAAGAAAGTATTTTTAAGTTCAAAACTATTCGCGAGTGGTCTAGAGATCACCATTTTCGAGCCAGGAGATGAATCACCAGATTCAACTTTAAAGCCAAGACTTTCCCAATGGTCGTTGCTTTCAAGTCGTTGAAGTACTTTTGCCTTCTCACTTTTAGCGTCAGTGTTGTAAATTCCAATTCCTAAAGAAAATGCAGCGATAAGAATTTTTCTGGGATTTCGGTAACATTTATGCAAGACAAGATCCTGTAAATGATCAATGCTTCTTTCAAAGTCGATGTACCATTCTCCGTTTAAGTCCCGGCCAAATGTTTCCTTTTCACTTTGAAGTTTAATGTCCAGAATATTTTGAAAATCGTCATAGGCCCAAACAACCCGATTATTTCTCGTAAGCGCTCGGCACAATCGATAAAAACTAATTGGAAAGTCTTGTGCCTCATCAAGCAAGCAATAGTCATACTGTGTTTTCAATACGTTCTTATTGAGTTCCTGACAGATGAAATCGAAAGGCTCTTCAGTTGATTTGAACCGCGCAGAATCCAGTGACATCGGATAAACGCCATTGTTCTTACATGCGTTATAATATACTCCTTCCAAACTTTTCCCTCCCCACGCGTGCATAATGTGGATCTTATTCCAATTGGGATCCTTCTCCGCGAACTGACGATAAAAACGCGTAACCAGTCGTTTGACTAGATCATTTAGACTCTTAGTATAATATGTATAAAGGATTTCTGCATCTGGATTCTGTAAGTGAATCTGTGCGGCCTTCATTGCTAGAATAATTGTTTTACCAGATCCAGCCAAACCACGAATACGTTGAGCCCCATCAATTGTAAACAGCGCTGCTCGCTTTTGTTCAATGTCAAAATTGTACATTGCACTTTCAATCAACGTAAGGATCGCGCCCTTCGAATTTTTATAATCGACTTTATCCTTGAGCTTCCTCTCACTAACTTTAGGAATACCTTTAGATCCCTCGATTGTAGCTTTCAAATCTTTAAAATCAGCATCGCTAAGTGGTTCTCCATTGTACTTTTCCAATAGTGATTCCAGACCAGACTGATTAGAAATAAAATCAATATCCTGAGAATTTTCAACTAGCTTCGTTTGTCCATCGGCAGATAAGTAGTAAATCACTGGAGTGATAGTTACTTTCAGTTCTCGTCTTGCGCGCTGCAAACCTGGCGCATCTTTGAGGATTTTTGCAAAAATAATTCGATCAATTTCATTAAGATCTTGCACAATTTGCTCAAGATTAATTTCAGCCCGATCTGAAAATTCCGCGCACTCAAAAATTACAACACCGTGACTCTGGCTAACAAGAAGGAGACTCGGAGTTACGATTTTTCTACCTGTTTCATCAGGGTATAATGGAAATTGATGGTATATACTAACATTACCCAGATCCTTCTTTCGGTCAATAGAGCCTAACATCTCAATCAACGACTGAACGCTTGGTTGTTCTTTGACCAAAACCTCGTTCATATTTCTCTCTATCATCGCTCTTGATATTTCAATTATTATAAATTAACTATTTCAAATATAATCAATACAATCAGGGAGGATTTGTTTAACCGTTTGAAAACGGATATTCTTCAAAATTGGCCAAAAACAAAGCCCCACAGTTACCCGCACGGCTTTCCTTGACTAAATGATTTCTGATTCAGCCTACCCCTCCTCTTCCATCATCCGAATCGCGGAGACGCAACGTAATCGGAGATGCGGCGGTCCGGACGGGACTCGAACCCGCGACTTTATAAAACCGAAAGCGCCACCATTTCTGGTAGCGCTCTCTTTTCTATCTGACCAAAGTCTCGGCCTACGCCTCCTCTTCCATCGTCTCTTTCTTCGCTTGCATCAATTTCTCGAACTCTTCTTTCGATCCTACTACAAGCTTCTCGTAAGCGCGGAGACCCGTTCCCGCAGGAATCAAGTGACCAACAATTACGTTCTCTTTCAAACCTTTCAGGTGATCCTGCTTGCCGTTGACAGCTGCTTCGTTCAGGACTTTTGTAGTCTCCTGGAACGATGCTGCAGACACCCACGAATTAGTCTGGAGTGATGCTCGTGTAATACCTTGAAGAATCTGTGATGAAGTTGAAGGAACTGCATCGCGTGCATCAACAAGCTTCTGGTCTTTGCGCTTCAACATTGAATTCTCGTCGCGCAAACGACGTGCAGAAATAATTTGTCCTGCTTTCAGACTTGCTGAATCTCCTGGTTCGATAACAACTTTCTTCGCGAACAAACGATCGTTCTCTTCCATGAAATCAGCTTTGTTGATGATCTGAGTTTCAAGGAACATAGTATCGCCCGGATCTACGATGTCTACTTTGCGCATCATCTGGCGGACGATTACTTCAAAGTGTTTGTCGTTGATCTTCACACCCTGCAAACGATATACTTCCTGTACTTCGTTTACAAGATATTCCTGCACCGCAGTTGGTCCTTTGATCGCGAGGATATCTCCAGGGCTGATGCTTCCATCAGACAATGATTCTCCTGCACGAATAAAGTCGTTCTCCTGTACAAGGATGTGTTTCGACAGTGGAATAAGATAAGTCTTCTTCTCACCTGTACGCGACTCAACCATTACCTCACGGTTACCACGTTTGATTTTTCCGAATGTAACTACACCGTCGATCTCAGAAACCACAGCAGGATTGCTTGGGTTACGTGCTTCGAACAATTCTGTTACGCGTGGAAGACCACCTGTGATATCGCCTTGCTTACCAAGTGCGCGCGGAATCTTAACGAGAATTTGTCCCGCCTCAATTTTCGCTCCGTCCTCAATAACAATATGCGCCGCTACCGGAATGTTATAGTTCTTCAGAATCTCCGCTCCACCGATGATTCGGATAGAAGGGTTCTTCGTCTTGTCTTTTGATTCAGTAATTACTTTCTCACGGAAGCCGGTCTGTTCGTCAGACTCTTCGCGGAACGTAATACCTTCTTCGATGTGATCGAATTCAACTTTACCAGCGAACTCAGATACGATAACAGCGTTGTACGGATCCCAGTCGCAGATCGTCTGACCTTTCTTAACTGTATCACCGTTCTTCACATACAGTACAGATCCGTAAGGAACGTTTCCTGTTGTAAGTACAATTCCTGTATTCGAATCAGAAATGCGCATCTCAGCTGAACGGCCGATTACAACATCCTGCATTCCGTCTTCTGTTTTACGCTTCACTGTACGGAGCTCGTCCATCTCAATGATACCGTCGTACTTCGCTTCCAGTTTAGAAGCTGCAGCAGAACCTCCCGCAACCCCACCAACGTGGAATGTACGGAGTGTAAGCTGTGTACCCGGCTCACCGATTGACTGTGCTGCGATAACGCCAACAGCTTCACCTTGCTGAACCATGCGGCCCGTTGCAAGATTACGTCCGTAACATTTTCCGCATACACCTTGCTTCGATTCGCAAGTGAGTACCGAACGGATCTCAACAGTTTCGATTGCTGAATTCTCAATACGTGTTGCAAACTCTTCCGTGATCTGCATTCCCGATTCAATGATCAGGTCGCCGGTCTGCGGATCGTATACATCATGTACAGTTGTGCGTCCGAGTACACGATCGTACAACGACTCTACAACTTCGTCTGACTTCTTCAATGCACCAGCAACGAGTCCGCGCAATGTACCGCAATCGTCGTCTGTGATTACAACATCCTGTGCAACGTCAACGAGACGACGTGTGAGGTAACCCGCATCCGCCGTTTTAAGTGCTGTATCGGCAAGACCTTTACGCGCACCGTGAGTTGAAATGAAGTACTCCAAAATCGAAAGACCTTCTTTGAAGTTTGAGATAACCGGGTTCTCGATAATTTCTCCGCCCGATGATCCTGCCTTAGAAGGTTTCGCCATCAGACCACGCATACCACCGAGCTGTTTGATCTGCTCTTTAGAACCACGTGCACCTGAATCCAACATCATGTAAACAGGGTTGAAACCTTGTCTGTCTGATGAAAGCTGATCAAGTACTCGCTTCGTGATACGGTTATTTGTGTGTGTCCAGATGTCGATGATCTGGTTATAACGTTCGTTGTTCGTGATGAAGCCCATGTTATAGTTGCTCTTCACTTCGTCAACGAGTCCGTTTGCTTCTTCAATCATCTTCACCTTCTCAACAGGTACGATGATGTCGCCAAGGTTAAACGAAAGTCCACCACGGAATGCTGCCATAAACCCGAGCTGCTTGATATCATCAAGGAACTTCGCGGTGTTAGCCATTCCGGTTTCTTTCAGTACGTAACCGATGATGTCACGCAACGATTTCTTCGTAAGAAGTTCGTTGATGTAACCTGCATCGTGCGGTACAACCTGGTTGAAAATGATTCGTCCAAGCGTTGTCTCAATAATTTTTGGAACAAGCGTGTTGTCTTCATTTCTGTGATTCGGAACTTTTACTTTCACGAATGCATTGAGGTCAACACGTCCTTCGTTGTACGCGATGATTGCTTCTTCTGCATTGTAGAATGTAAGTCCTTCTCCTTTGATCACCAATGTCTCATCTGTCTTACGACCTTTCGTCATATAGTACAGACCCAACACCATATCTTGCGATGGTACAGTGATAGGAGCACCGTTCGCAGGGTTAAGGATGTTGTGTGACGCAAGCATCAACAATTGTGCTTCAAGAATTGCAGCGTTACCGAGTGGAACGTGCACTGCCATCTGGTCACCGTCAAAGTCAGCGTTGAATGCTGTACATACGAGTGGGTGAAGCTGGATTGCTTTTCCTTCGATAAGTTTCGGCTGGAATGCCTGGATACCGAGACGGTGAAGTGTTGGTGCACGGTTCAGAAGAACCGGGTGACCTTTCAAAACGTTCTCAAGAATATCCCACACTACTGCGTCTTTACGGTCAACGATTTTCTTCGCCGATTTCACCGTCTTCACAATTCCTCTTTCGATGAGCTTGCGAATAATGAATGGTTTGAAGAGCTCCGCTGCCATGTCTTTTGGAAGACCGCACTCGTGCAATTTCAACTCAGGACCTACGACGATAACTGAACGTGCAGAATAATCGACACGCTTACCAAGAAGGTTCTGACGGAAGCGGCCTTGTTTCCCTTTCAATGAATCAGAAAGTGATTTCAGAGCACGGTTTGATTCTGTCTTCACCGCGTTTGACTTACGCGAGTTGTCGAACAGGGAATCAACTGCTTCCTGCAACATACGTTTCTCGTTACGGAGAATTACGTCTGGTGCTTTAATTTCAATAAGACGCTTCAAACGGTTGTTACGGATGATCACACGACGATACAAGTCGTTAAGATCCGACGTAGCAAAACGTCCGCCATCCAGTGGAACAAGAGGACGAAGTTCAGGTGGAATTACCGGAACAACTTTGATGATCATCCACTCCGGACGATTCTCAACATTCTTATTCGCCTGACGGAACGCTTCAACAACCTGAAGGCGTTTCAATGCTTCGTTCTTACGTTGCTGTGAAGTCTCGTTGCCCGCTTTGTGGCGAAGCTCGTACGACAACTCATCAAGTTTAGTGCGCTGGAGAAGATCGTAAAGAGCTTCTGCACCCATTTTCGCAATGAACTTGTTTGGATCGGTATCATCCAGGTACTGGTTCTCTTTTGGAAGCGTCTCGAGAATTTCGAGGTACTGATCTTCCGTAAGGAAATCCATGTGGTTGATTCCGTCTGCACCTTTAATACCAGCGTTGATTACAACATAACGCTCGTAGTAAATGATCATGTCCATCTTCTTCGTTGGAAGACCGAGGAGATAACCGATTTTGTTTGGCAGTGAACGGAAATACCAGATGTGTGCAACAGGCACAGTAAGGCTGATATGCCCCATGCGCTCGCGACGAACTTTCTTCTCTGTTACTTCAACACCGCAACGGTCGCACACAATACCCTTATAACGGATACGCTTGTACTTACCGCAATGACATTCCCAATCCTTAACCGGTCCGAAAATACGTTCGCAGAACAAACCATCACGTTCAGGCTTGTACGTACGATAGTTAATCGTCTCCGGCTTCAGCACCTCTCCGCTCGAACGCTCAAGAATCGATTCCGGAGAAGCGAGACTGATCGTGATCGTCGAGAAGTTGCTTTTTATTTTGACATCTTTTCTGAAAGACATGTTCTTGTATTTAAAGTTATGATCGACGCAGGAAAAATCCTGCGTCGATATTGTCAAATCAATTAGTCAAGGCTTACGTTAAGTGCAAGACCGCGCAACTCGTGCAACAATACGTTGAACGATTCCGGAATTCCCGGTGTTGGCATGTTGTCACCTTTCACGATTGCTTCATAAGCTTTCGCGCGGCCAACAACGTCATCGGACTTAATTGTGAGAATTTCCTGCAGGATGTTCGATGCACCGAATGCTTCGAGCGCCCACACTTCCATCTCACCGAAACGCTGACCACCGAACTGTGCTTTACCACCCAACGGCTGCTGAGTAATGAGCGAGTACGGCCCGATCGAACGTGCGTGCATTTTGTCGTCAACCATGTGACCGAGTTTCAGCATGTAGATGATACCAACTGTTGCTGGTTGATCAAATGGCACACCTGTTCCTCCGTCTGTCAGGAATGTACGTCCGTAACGTGGTACGCCAGCCTGATCTGTATATGCGTTGATTTCGTCAATGGTAGCACCGTCGAAAATCGGAGTCGAGAACTTCAGACCAAGTTTTTCACCTGCCCATGCAAGAACAGTTTCGTAAATCTGCCCAAGGTTCATACGCGATGGTACGCCCAGTGGGTTCAGTACGATGTCAACCGGTGTTCCGTCGTCGAGGAATGGCATTTCTTCTTCGCGCACGATACGGGCAACAATACCCTTGTTACCGTGACGACCTGCCATCTTATCACCAACTTTCAGTTTACGCTTCTTCGCGATGTACACTTTCGCAAGCTGTACAATACCTGCTGGTAATTCATCACCAACCTGTAATGCAAATTTCTTGCGCTTGTAGTTTCCTGCGATATCGTTGTACTTGATTCCGTAATTGTGAAGGATCGTACGAACCTGGTCAGATGACTCCTGATCGTTTGTCCACTTTGTTGGATTCACGTTCTGGAAATCAACTTTCTCAAGAACTTTCACAGAGAACTTCGTGCCTTTTGTTACTACTTCTTCTTTCAGGTTGTTGAATACACCTGCAGAAGATTTTCCATTGAGAACGTTATTCAGTTTCTCAACGAGGATAAGACGCAAAGCTGCTTGTTCTACTGCTTCTTCTTTGTCGATTTTTTCAACGAGCATTTTCTCGTCGGCCTTCATCTTCTTGTCCTTGATAGCACGCGAGAACAACTTCTTGTCGATAACAACACCACGAATTGATGGTGGAACTTTCAACGAAGCGTCTTTCACGTCACCAGCTTTGTCGCCGAAGATTGCACGAAGAAGTTTCTCTTCCGGTGAAGGATCAGTTTCTCCTTTCGGAGTGATCTTACCGATGAGGATATCTCCTTCTTTCACTTCTGCACCCACGCGGATCAATCCGTTTTCGTCAAGGTCTTTTGTAGCCTCTTCAGAAACGTTTGGAATATCTGCAGTGAGTTCTTCGAGACCGCGTTTCGTGTCACGAACTTCCATCACGTACTCATCAATGTGAATTGACGTGAAGATGTCGTCGCGAACAACTTTCTCAGAGATAACAATTGCATCCTCGAAGTTGTAACCTTTCCACGGCATGAATGCCACTTTCAGGTTGCGTCCGAGTGCAAGCTCACCGTTCATTGTAGCGTAACCTTCGCAAAGGATATGACCCTTTTTCACTTTATCACCTTTCCGCACCATTGGGCGGATGTTGATACATGTGCTCTGGTTCGTCTTACGGAACTTTGTAAGCTTGTATGATTTGATATCGTCATCGAAGCTCAGTGCGCGCTCTTTGTCAGTGCGGTTGTAGCGGATAACGATTTCATTAGCGTCAACAAATTCAACGACACCGTCGCCTTCAGACTGCGCAAGTACACGTGAATCGCGTGCAACAAGTCCTTCAAGACCTGTTCCAACGATTGGTGATTGCGGACGAAGAAGCGGAACAGCCTGACGTTGCATGTTTGATCCCATGAGTGCACGGTTAGCGTCATCATGCTCCAGGAACGGAATCAATGATGCTGCAATCGATGCAATCTGGTTTGGAGCAACGTCCATGAGGGCAAGATCCGTCGGTTCTACAACCGGGAAGTCACCTTCGAAACGTGCTTTGATACGTGCTTCGTGGAAGTTTCCTTTTTCATCGAGACCGGCATTTGCCTGCGCGATGATTTTCGCATCTTCTTCTTCAGCTGTGAGGTAAATCACCGGCTTGTTCACGTCTGCTTTACCGTTTGTTACTGTACGGTAAGGCGTCTCGATGAATCCAAGCTTGTTGATTTTCGCGTAAACACAAAGTGAAGAGATCAGACCGATGTTCGGACCTTCCGGAGTTTCGATAGTACACAGACGACCGTAGTGCGTGTAGTGAACGTCACGAACCTCGAAGCCTGCACGCTCACGGGAAAGACCACCTGGCCCGAGTGCAGAAAGACGACGCTTGTGCGTAATCTCCGCCAACGGATTGGTCTGGTCCATGAACTGTGAAAGCTGGTTTGTTCCGAAGAACGAGTTGATAACAGACGACAACGTTTTCGCGTTGATCAAATCTGTTGGCGTAAACACCTCGTTATCGCGAACGTTCATACGCTCACGGATAGTACGTGCCATACGCGCAAGACCAACACCGAACTGAGAATACAATTGTTCACCAACTGTACGCACACGATGGTTGCTCAAGTGATCGATATCGTCAATATCAGCCTTGGAGTTGATAAGCTCGATAAGATACTTGATGATCTTGATGATGTCATCTTTCGTAAGAACGCGTGTTTCAGTCGGGTGATCTGACTTCAGTTTTTTGTTCAGACGGTAACGTCCTACTTCGCCGAGATCGTAACGCTTGTCGGAGAAGAAAAGCTTGTCGATAATTCCACGAGCTGTTTCTTCATCAGGCGGCTCAGCATTACGAAGCTGACGGTAGATGTGCTCCACTGCTTCCTTCTCAGAGTTGGAAGTATCTTTCTGGAGCGTATTGTAAATGATAGAATAATCGAGGTGAGCAGCGTCTTCTTTGTGAAGAATAACCGATTTCACGTTTGCGTCAACGATCAGGTCAACGTGTGAGTTCTCGATAATTGTTTCGCGATCGATAATAACTTCGTTACGTTCGATAGAAACAACTTCGCCGGTATCTTCATCTACGAAATCTTCCACCCATGTTTTCAGAACACGCGCAGCAAGCTTGCGTCCTACAACAGCTTTGAGTGCAGCTTTGCTAACTTTTACTTCGTCAGCAAGACCGAAGAGTTCGAGAATCTGCTTATCGCTTTCCCAACCAATTGCACGAAGCAATGTAGTTACAGGAAGCTTTTTCTTACGGTCGATATACGCGTACATCACGTTATTGATGTCTGTAGCGAATTCGATCCATGATCCTTTGAACGGAATTACACGAGCCGAGTACAGTTTCGTTCCGTTAGCGTGACGGCTCTGTCCGAAGAATACGCCGGGAGAGCGGTGAAGCTGGGAAACGATAACACGCTCAGCACCGTTAATTACGAAAGTTGCACGCGGAGTCATGTATGGGATTGTTCCCAGGTACACGTCCTGTACAATTGTTTCGAAATCTTCGTGCTCAGGGTCTGTGCAATAGAGTTTCAGTTTTGCTTTCAGCGGAACGCTGTAAGTAAGACCGCGCTCAATACACTCGTCTAGTGAGTAACGTGGAGGATCAATAAAGTAATCGAGGAATTCGAGGACGAAATTATTTCGCGCGTCGGAGATAGGAAAGTTTTCAGAAAATACTTTGTAAAGACCTTCGTCCTGACGGTTTTCGCTGGTTGTTTCCAGCTGGAAGAAATCCTGGAAAGATTTCAATTGGATATCCAGGAAGTCCGGGTAATCAATCGTCACTTTGCTTTTCGCAAAGGAGATTCGTTGCTGTTTATTTTTTGTTTCCAAGGCCATTTTTTATTCTTTGTGATGAAACGCACTGTAAGCAACAAAAGGGTTTAGACCAGTGCTACGTGTACACGTGGCAACCTGGTCTAAACCTTAAAAGTTATTGAAGGAGATTACTTGATCTCAACTTCAGCACCAGCAGCTTCGAGCAGTTTCTTAAGTTCTTCAGCTCCGGCTTTGTCGATACCTTCTTTAATAGGTTTCGGTGCACCGTCAACGAGATCTTTCGCTTCTTTCAGTCCGAGTCCGGTTGCGTCTTTCACAACTTTCACAACCTGAAGTTTCTGACCACCACCTGATTTCAGGATGACATCAAATGTTGTCTTTTCAGCAGCAGCAGCAGCGCCACCACCAGCAGCAACTACTACAGCTGCAGCAGCTGGTTCGATACCGTAATCGTTCTTGAGAATATCAGCAAGGTCTTTCACTTCTTTTACTGTGAGGTTAACAAGCTGCTCAGCAAATGCTTTAACGTCTGCCATTGTATTTTGGTTTTTTTGAGATTAGACTTAGTTTGTAATTTTTCTATTTGAGTTCCGGAGTAACAATAAGTTTTAAGCCGGAGTTTCAGAAGATGCTTCAGCACCTCCCTCTTTCTTTTCTGCGTTCGCAACGAGGCCTGAAATTACATTCCGGGCAGGAGCCATGAGAGCTGAGATTACGTCGGCAATCATTTCGTTTTTCGATTTGATTGCTGCCAGTCCGTCCAGTTGGTCATCACCAACGTACACACTGTTCTCAACATAAGCTGCTTTCAATACAGGCTTCTTGTTCGTTCTGCGGAACTCTTTAATCAGTTTCGCCGGACCTGCGCTTGTTTCAGAAAACATGATTGAAGTTGAACCTTTCAACGCAACATACATTCCATTCCATTCTGCGTCGTTGGTTTTCTCCAATGCTTTCCGAAGCAACGTGTTTTTTACCACTACCAGTTTAATGTTCTGGTCATAGCATTTTCTACGGAGCTCACTAGTCTTGTGAGACGGAAGCTCCGAAGTGTCTGCCAGGTAAAAATTCTTGCTTGACGCAAGAAGTCCCGCGATGTCTTCGATGATCTGTGATTTATCTACTTTGTTCATCTGTCGATTAGTTAAGCAATTGACTTGCTTTCGATTTGTACGCTTGGGCTCATTGTGCTAGACACGTATACTGAACGCATATAGTCACCTTTAGCAGAAGCAGGTTTCAGTTTCAAAATCGTTGACAGGATTTCGTTTGCGTTATCAGCAAGCATATCTGAAGAGAAAGAAACTTTTCCGATAGGAACCGCAATGATTCCCGCTTTATCAACTTTGAAGTCGATTTTGCCGGCTTTTGATTCTTTCGTTGCTTTCGCAACATCCATCGTAACGGTGCCGGTCTTCGGGTTAGGCATCAGACCGCGAGGCCCGAGTACTTTACCTAAAGCACCAACTTTACCCATCATAGACGGTGTTGTGATGATAACGTCCACATCAGTCCAGCCTTCACGAATTTTCGTGATGTAATCGTCACCACCAACGAAATCAGCTCCGGCAGCAGTTGCTTCGGCTTCTTTATCTGGTGTGCAGATTACAAGTACGCGTACATTCTTACCTGTTCCGTGCGGAAGAGATACAGAACCACGTACCATCTGGTTTGCTTTACGCGGATCAACTCCGAGGCGGATACTTAAATCTACCGATGAGTCGAACTTTGTTGTGGTGATTTCCTTAATGATTTTGGTTGCATCAAGAACGTTGTACGACTTTGTTGCGTCGTACTTGCCAATGATGGTCTTCCTTTTTTTAGTCAGTTTAGCCATTGAACCGATTTTGTGACGTTCGAACGATTACTGCCTCATTGCAGTGATCTCCGTCTGATTTAACTTCTGTTTACTTGTTGAGCGGGCTCTCACCCGTTACAGATACACCCATGCTGCGAGCTGTTCCTGCTACCATGCTCATTGCTGAGTCTACAGTAAAGCAGTTGAGATCGGGCATTTTTGCTTCTGCAATTGTGCGCACCTGTTCCCATGAGATTGAACCAGCACGTTTGCGGTTCGACTCTCCTGAGCCAGCCTGGATTTTAGCATGTTCCATGATCTGCACAGCTACCGGCGGAGTTTTGATGATAAATTCAAATGATTTATCAGTATACACCGTGATGATAACCGGAAGAACTTTTCCAGCCTTGTCCTGCGTACGAGCATTGAACTGCTTGCAAAACTCCATGATGTTCACACCTTTCGCACCCAATGCAGGTCCGATCGGAGGTGAAGGGTTAGCAGCGCCACCCTTGATCTGAAGCTTAATTAATGCACCTACTTCTTTTGCCATTGTACTTTACTTTTTTTCGTTGTGCCCCGATGTTTACCATCGTGACGATTCTGTTATTTGTGGAAGCGCGTAACAGCGAGTTAATGATGCAGACTATTCTTTTTCTACCTGCATGTAGTTGAGCTCAAGCGGCGTCTTTCTTCCGAAAATTTTCACCATTACTTTGAGCTTCTTCTTCTCTTCGTTGATCTCTTCGATCACACCAGAGAATGTATTGAATGGTCCGTCGATTACTTTAACCTGCTCACCTACTACAAACTGGTTGAGCATAGTTTCTTCAGCACCTGCCATCTCATCGACCTTACCAAGAATACGGTTGATCTCAGAATGTCTCAGCGGAACAGGATCTCCTGTTTTCGAACCGAGGAATCCGATTACACCCGTAATATTTTTCAGCAAGTGAGGAATCTCACCTACCAATGAACCTTCAAGCATTACATATCCCGGGAAGATGTTACGCTCTTTGCTCACTTTTTTTCCGCCACGGATCTGAATTACCTTCTCCATTGGAATGAGCACCTGCGTTACATAATCTCCAAGACCGAGACGCGTGATTTCAGATTCGATGTACTGCTTGATCTTCTTCTCCTTGCCGTTCACCACGCGAAGTACATACCACTTCTTAACCTGCGAATCGTTATTTTGAACTTCAGCCATTGTAGCTTCGTATTTCAATCAATTACATTGAGTAAACAAGTTCCATTCCTGTCTGGAATGCAAAGTCCATCGCGAATACTACGATTGCAAAAATTACAGTTGCAATCATTACGATGATAGCGCTCTCTTGCAACTCAGCCCAGCTTGGCCATGTTACTTTGTTCACGAGCTCGTCGTAAACTTCATCGAACCATACTCTCATTTTGTTCATACTCGATCTTTTTTGCTGCCGGTTCCCGATAAAATCGGGTCGGATTAATTTTTCGTTGCACGGGCACCAGGACTCGAACCTAGATCAACGGTTTTGGAGACCGCTATTCTACCATTGAACTATGCCCGTAGGTGTTAATCATTCACGCTACTCCTCGCTCAATTCGGGTAATTTGTCATGCTGAGCGTAGTCGAAGCATGCACCCGTATTTGGCAGCGAAAGGAGTACGGCATTTTATAGCCGCACTCCTTCGTCTGCAAATTGTATTTCAGTCTTATCGTGTAATCTCGATAACCTGACCAGCACCTACTGTGCGGCCACCTTCACGGATTGCGAAACGAAGACCTTTGTCCATTGCAATCGGAACGATCAATTTAACTGCGATCGTTACGTTGTCACCAGGCATAACCATCTCACGTCCTTCAGGAAGTGTGATCTCGCCAGTAACGTCAGTTGTACGGAAGTAGAACTGTGGACGGTATTTGTTGTGGAACGGAGTGTGACGTCCGCCTTCTTCTTTCTTCAATACATAGATCTCAGCGTTGAAATCATGGTGTGGAGTGATAGAACCAGGCTTCGCGATAACCATACCGCGACGGATAGCTTCTTTCTCAATACCACGAAGGAGAAGACCTACGTTGTCACCAGCTTCACCACGGTCAAGAAGTTTACGGAACATCTCAACACCAGTGCAAGTTGATTTCAACTGCTCTTCCTGCATTCCAATGATTACTACGTCTTCGCCAACGTTGATAACGCCAGTTTCGATACGACCTGTAGCAACTGTACCACGACCAGTGATCGTGAACACGTCTTCTACTGACATCAGGAACGGCTTGTCTTTATCGCGAGTAGGAGTTGGGATATAAGAATCCACAGCATCCATCAATTCCATGATTTTTTCAACCCACTTAGGCTCTTTGTTCAATCCACCAAGTGCAGAACCGCGGATGATAGGAGTATTGTCGCCGTCGAACTTGTAGAATGAAAGAAGTTCACGGATTTCCATCTCAACGAGGTCAAGAAGTTCCAAATCATCAACCATGTCCACTTTGTTCATGAACACAACCAACTGCGGAACACCTACCTGACGTGCAAGAAGGATGTGCTCGCGAGTCTGTGGCATAGGACCATCAGTAGCAGCAACAACGAGGATAGCGCCGTCCATCTGAGCAGCACCAGTAACCATGTTCTTCACATAGTCAGCGTGGCCTGGACAGTCAACGTGTGCGTAGTGACGCTTTTCAGTTGCGTACTCAACGTGTGCTGTGTTGATCGTGATACCACGTTCTTTTTCTTCAGGAGCGTTATCAATTGACGAGAAGTCGCGAATTTCCGCAAGACCTTTCGATGCAAGAACTGTAGTAATTGCGGCAGTCAAAGTTGTTTTGCCGTGATCGACGTGACCAATTGTACCAACGTTCACGTGTGGTTTGGAACGGTCGAATTTCTCTTTTGCCATAGCTATGGTTTGTTAATTGTTGTGGTTATTGTGTTTGTTTCGAAACTTACTTTTTAATCTGATTATACTGTGAAAGCCCTTTCTGCAGAAAGAGAATTCGTAATCGCGGTTATTAATGCAGTTGTAGCGTGTCAGAGCCGATGGGGGGAATTGAACCCCCGACCTCTTCCTTACCAAGGAAGTGCTCTACCACTGAGCTACAGCGGCGATCAGGAAAGCGTAATAAAAACTGATAAGCTGGAATCCGATTCCCGTTAGCAGATGCTTTTCGGAATTCGTGAGGAGATAAAATCATTTCTGATTTGTCATTCGTGATTTACGTTACCTAAAATCTTTAACCACAAATCTGAAATGTTTTGGAGCGGAAGACCGGGCTCGAACCGGCCACCCTCAGCTTGGAAGGCTGATGCTCTACCAAATGAGCTACTTCCGCTTGGTTCAGTGCGCAGTGCACAGTAAGCAGTTGCAGTTTTGAATCTGCATACTGCGTACTGTGCACTGACCACTGCGTACTTTTTTTTTCGTGTGGGGAGAGCAGGATTCGAACCTGCGAAGACTAGGTCAACAGATTTACAGTCTGTCCTCGTTGGCCGCTTGAGTATCTCCCCAAAGCTCCTCCCGATTCCCGATAGTTTCGGGACGGATCCGTATTCCAAAATCAACCTCGTTAATCTCTTTTTTTAAATAAAGAGCCGGCGAAGGGACTCGAACCCCCGACCTGCTGATTACAAGTCAGCTGCTCTACCAGCTGAGCTACACCGGCTAAGTTGGTTGGTTTTGGGTATACGGCGCCACAATTTTTATTGCGCTATTTTCCTGATTTCAAAGAACTTTTTGGTCGGTTTTCACCCACCACCTTTCTAAAAAGGACTGCAAATGTAAGAAAGTTTGTTCACACAACAACTTTGAAAAATATTTTTTTGGGTTTTTGGTATAAAAAAGCGCTTTTAAGTGTCGATGACTGAGCCAGAAGCCTGTTTTACAAGGCGAAACGAATCGCTCAAATTGCCCAAAAAAGGGGCATGAGCCTGCCGGAAATTCCAGACAAAAAGAAATCCCGATCGAGAGACCGGGATTCTTTGCTGAACAACGTATTGATTATCAGACTAAACGATCTTTGGATCGACTTTTTTGGTCTGAATTTTCTCTTTGTATTTTTTAATCTGGCGAGCAAGCACCTCCACCGAGATGTCCACTGCTTCTTCGAATGTCTTGCACTGACGCTTCACATAAATCTCGTTGCCGGGAACGTGAATCTTAATCTCTGCCACTTTGTTCGCGGAGTTATCTGCTTTATCCAAGCGCAGGAATACTTCTCCGTTAATAATTCCTTCGAAATACTGGGAGAGTTTTCCGACTTTTTCATTGATAAAACCGATGAGTTTTTGATCCGCCTTGAAATGGATCGATTGGATTTGAATTTCCATAATGTCCTCCTTGTTTTAATTAGGCCCTGGGATGAGCCTTGTGATAAATTGCTTTGAGTTTATCGACAGTGTTGTGCGTGTACACCTGCGTTGCTGAGAGATTCGCGTGACCTAGTAACTCTTTGATCGCGTTGAGATCTGCTCCGTTGTTCAGCATGTGCGTTGCGAATGTATGGCGTAACACGTGTGGGCTTTTTTTATCTATTGTTGTTACCAGACTAAGGTAACGTTTGACCTTACCATATACAAACGATCTTGATAGTTTTTTTCCTTGTCTGGTTAGCAGCAAAAACTGTGCGTTTTCATTGGTACGCTCAGCCAAAATTTGCGAACGTTTTTGGATGTAATTGCTGATCAGTGTTTTGAGTTCGGCTGTCACCGGAATGATTCTTTCCTTGTTGCGTTTTCCCAACACTTTTACGGTCCCGGAGCGGAGATTAACGTCCTCAATTTTGAGATTAATTAACTCAGCTAAACGCATTCCCGTTCCATACAGAATTTCGATTATCATGCGCACCAGATGACCGGTGTATAAATCGTCTTCCGATTCCTCCACAATTCCAACCTGATGGAGTACTTCCATGGGCTTTTCATCAACAAAAACCGGTAAGCGCGACTTGGTTTTGGGTGTGGTAACTTTCAAAGTTGGATTTACTTTGATGTTGCCTTCGCGTAATTCGAAACGATAAAATGCCCGGAGCGAGCTGATTTTTCTATTGATAGATCGTGGAGAAATTTTCTCATCCATCAAACGCGCAATCCAGGAACGTATGAATTGGTGATTAACCTCGAGTAACGAGTCGATTTCGTATTCGGTTGCGAGGTAATCGCGAAACTCGATGAGATCGGTGCTGTAAGCGGAGCATGTGTGTGGTGAATACCGTTTCTCGCGAAGCAGATAATGGAGAAAGTCGGTGTGGGGAGCTTCGGTCACTATTATATAAAAGAAA
The DNA here is from genome assembly GCA_040377305.1 of Flavobacteriales bacterium. Taxonomy (GTDB): domain Bacteria; phylum Bacteroidota; class Bacteroidia; order Palsa-965; family Palsa-965. The sequence goes on from JBEIPA010000005.1 coordinate 99,365, forward strand.
TACACACAAGTTTACGGTATACTGCGTGAGCAGGTTCCCGAACTTGTGTGTAATTCCTTACAATAGTATGTTAATACCGCTTAAACCTCAGCGTCAAGCTGGAGTCCCTGGCGGTAAATAGCACGAAGCTTAGTTTCGCGTTTGCGAATAGATGGCTTTGTAAATTTCTGACGGTCGCGAAGCTCACGTACAACACCTGTTTTCTCGAATTTCTTCTTGAATTTCTTCAGTGCTTTCTCGATTGACTCGCCTTCTTTAACTGCTACTACGATCATTGTGTTTTTCCTCGAATTTTTTCTTAGGGCTGCAAATGTAGGGGATTTGGATTGTACAAACAACCAAAAACTGGGAATTTTGAGTTTAATCACTAAATCTGACCGGGAATAAGGGACGAGGGACAAGGAATGGAGCAAGGTGGACTAGCAAAACTCAATATAAAACGTGTTAATCTGATGCAAATTCCGCGTTCCGTAACCCTCATCCCCCATTCCCCATTCCTCATTCCCTACCTTTACCCCTGTTGAAACCGAAAAAAATACTCGTCCTTGGTCCTGCCTGGCCTTTACGGGGCGGAATTGCCGACACCGATGAGCTGCTATGCAAAGCCTTCATGGATGCGGGGCATTCCTGTGAAATCGTTTCATTCAAGCTTCAGTATCCGGGATTTCTTTTTCCGGGAACATCACAGTTTGATCACAACAAGCGGGCACCGAAAATGAAAATTCGTGCGCTGGTGAATTCTGTGAATCCCTTCAATTGGATTTCAGTCGGAGGGAAAATCAAAAAGGAAAAACCGGATCTCGTAATCGTGCGCTACTGGTTGCCGTTCATGGGTCCTTCGCTCGGAACGATTTGTCGCAGGGTGAGAAAAAACGGACACACGAAAGTGATTGCACTTGTCGACAATGCAATTCCGCATGAACCACGATTTGGCGATAAGCTGTTCACCCGTTACTTCATCAAAAGTTGCGATGCATTTCTGGCCATGTCGCATGCGGTGATCAAAGATTTGAAGTCACTTGGTGTAACGAAGCCCACTGCATTCAGTGAACATCCTTTGGTGACTTCATTCGGCGAAGCGACAGATAAAATTTCTGCCCGTAAAAAACTGCAGCTCGATGAAAACGGCAAATACCTGCTGTTCTTCGGATTGATTCGTCGTTACAAAGGATTAGATCTGTTGCTTGAAGCGATGGGAGATGCACGCATTAAAGAACGCAACGTGAAGTTGATTGTTGCCGGTGAATATTACGAGGATGAAAGTTATTATACCGAAATCATCAAACGGAATTCACTGGAAAACAATGTCGTTCTGCACACGAAATACGTAGCAGATGATGATGTGAAGCATTACTTTAGTGCATGTGATCTTGTAACGCAAACATATCACAGTGCTACCCAAAGTGGCGTTGCGAAAATTGCGATACAATTCGAAAAGCCTTCGCTGGTTACTAACGTTGGTGGATTGGGAGAAGTGATTGAGCATGGAATATCGGGTTATGTTGTTGCGTCTGACAAGAAAGCGATTGCAGACAGCATCATTGATTTTTATGATCAGAAGCGCGAGGCAGATTTTGTCAATGCAACGCGGGAAGACAAGAAGAAATACAGTTGGAATGTAATGGTGGAAAAGTTATTAAGTCTGTAAGTATTTAAGTAGGCTAGTCATGAAGACTCGCCTACTTCACGACTTAAAAACTTAAATACTTTATAAAATATGGATCAACTCGAAAAGATAAAATCGAAAATTGAAGCTTCGGCAAAACTGAAAATGTCGCTGTTGTCGAATGAGACATTGCTCAATTCGGTGGTGAATCTGACAACCGAAGTGATTCGGGCATACCGCGGAGGCGGAAAAATTCTGTGGTGCGGAAATGGAGGAAGTGCAGCTGATGCACAACATCTCGCAGCAGAATTAACCGGTAGATTTTATTATGATCGTCCACCGCTGAATTCAGAAGCCTTGCATGTGAACACATCGTATATCACTGCCGTTGCAAATGATTACGGATACGATCACGTTTACAGTCGTATGGTTGCTGCAATCGGCAAGCGTGATGATGTTCTCATCGGACTTTCGACCAGCGGAAATTCGCCGAACGTGGTGAATGCATTCATCGAAGCCAGGAAGCGCGGCATGTTCACAGTTGGATTCACCGGAGAATCGGGCGGAGAATTAAAACCTCATTGCGATTTGCTGATTAACATTCCGTCGAAAGACACACCGAGAATTCAGGAGTGCCACATGTTAATTGGACATACGGTGTGCGAGATGGTGGAAGCGGCGATGTTTCCGAAATAGGAACGCGGATTTTGGAACGCGGATTTTGATGTTCGTTGTTTTCTATTCGCTTCTTCAGGATGATCACGACAAATTGAAAATTTCAGTCTTTGATTTTATGAGATACGTTTAAGTTTATCTCATAAAATCCAATTTCCCGCTGCTGCTATTCACCATGCTGATCCGAGAAAACGCTAACACGCCTAGGCTTTCAAAATCCGCGTTCCGTCTTCGAAATCCGCGTTATCTTTTTCTTTATCTTTATTCAACGTGCTCAACAAACTCTCATTCGGTTTCGCTTCCCTCCTGCTCTGCGGGTTGTTGGCTTCTTCCTGCAAAGAAGAATCGAAATCGCCCACGTTGAGTTTTAAGGTTGATCCCGCGTACACGTATTCCGACATTCACGTCGCACCGGGAACCACGATTACCGTTGGTGTTATTTGTGATCAGGGAACAGATCCGTTGAAGTTGGTGTACTCAGAAGTGGCTTACGATGGAGCGAATGTGGATTCACTATACACGCGACATGTAGTTCCGGAGAATACCGATCATTACGAAGTGGATTTCACGATTACCACGCGTAACACGATTGGCACCGAACGCTGGACGTTTAACGTGAATGACAAAGACGGAAGGTTGACTGAGAAGGAAATCAGAATCGTTTGTCAGTGATTCCGAGATTTCGGATTCCGCAATTCCGATACAACTTCGTAAAAAAAATAAAACCCGTGCTGATAACACGGGTTTCTTTATGCATTGAACTGACTTCGGAATCTCGGAATCCGAAATCACGGAATTGTTAGTCGAAGAACGCCTGCACCTGTCAACCTTCGGCTACGCTCAGTCTGACAATTTACAAGTAACCCGGTTAATCGAAGAACGCTTGCACGCCAATCGTGAAATCGGGGCTGTAGCTGAACTGCATTTCCGGATCGTTGTTGCTGTTGCGACCGGGATAGAGATCAAGAACTTTGCAACGGATATCGAAAGCTGCGTGATCTGAAAAGAACCACGCTAATCCTGCACCGGTATATCCACGTAATCCACTGTTCGTAGCTTTTGAATCATAATCGGCAGTAGTACCGGTTTTGTATTCGGTGCGCCGATGAACTGCGGAATACTGGTAACCAACGTTCGCAAAAACGTATGGTCTCCATGTTTTTTCAGCATCGCGCATGTAGAAACGGAAGCCAGGTGTGACCCACATGCTGACACTTTGATATTTGTCAATCTGCGCCGTGTCCTCAACTTTATTCATATTCATTCCGAAACCAAAATCGGTTCCAAGACCAAAACTGTTGCCCACGAACCAATATACTTCTGGTCCCAGATTGAAATAATTATATGTGCCGTCATCACCATCGAGATCAAAATGAAGATTACCTGTTCCGCCAACTGAGCGCCAACCTTTGTCTGTTGGATGTTGCGCAAATGCAGAAACTGAAATCGTAATAGCTGCGAAGAGGAGAAGTCGTTTCATAGTAGAGAAGTTTGTTCCACACTAAGATAAGAACCACGTATAGAATTACAATGTGCCGATGTACCAATATGCCGATTAAAATGCCCGATTCATCGGCACACTTGCACATCAACCAGCGCAGCGACAATCTATAGCGGAATATTCCCGTGCTTCTTTCTCGGAAGCTTAGTTGCTTTATTCTGCAACATCTCAAATGCAGCAATCAGTTTTGCGCGTGTATCTTCAGGAAGAATCACCTCGTCGATGAAACCACGTTCAGCAGCACGGTATGGATTCGCGAAGGTTTCCATGTATTCCTGTTCTTTCTCCTTCAGTTTTGCAACAGGATCTGTCGCTGCAGAAATTTCATTCTTGAAAATAATTTCTGCTGCGCCCTTCGCTCCCATCACGGCAATTTCTGCAGTTGGCCACGCGTAGTTCATGTCGGCACCGATGTGCTTGGAGTTCATCACATCATAAGCACCACCATACGCTTTGCGTGTGATGACAGTAACACGAGGAACTGTTGCTTCACAGAATGCGTACAACAATTTTGCGCCATTGGTAATGATTGCATTCCATTCCTGATCGGTTCCCGGAAGGAATCCCGGAACGTCTTCGAATACAAGCAACGGAATATTGAACGAATCACAGAAGCGAACGAAACGCGCTGCTTTTGTTGATGAATGAATATCGAGTACGCCCGCAAGAACTGCAGGTTGATTTGCAACAATGCCTATGCTTCTTCCTGCGAGACGAGCAAAACCGACAACAATGTTTTCCGCAAAGTGTTTGTGTACTTCGAGGAACGTATTCGCGTCGATGACTTCAGAAATTACTTCGCGGATATCGTATGGCTGATTCGGATTCGCAGGAATAATTTTATTTAAGCCGGGACGTTTCTCATTGGCAGAATCGTACTCCAAACGCGGTGCGCTCTCTTCGCAGTTCTGTGGCATGTATGATACAAGCGCGCGGAGATTGCGGATACATTCAATTTCATTGGCGCAAGCAAAATGGGTTACGCCCGATTTTGATGCGTGCGTCATTGCACCACCGAGTTGCTCGCTGGTCACTTCTTCATGCGTAACCGTCTTCACAACGTTAGGGCCTGTGACGAACATGTAGGAAGTATTCTCCACCATGAGAATGAAATCGGTGATTGCCGGAGAGTAAACAGCTCCACCTGCGCACGGTCCCATGATTGCAGAAATCTGCGGTATTACGCCTGACGCGAGTGTATTGCGATAGAAAATATCCGCATAACCTCCGAGAGAAACAACGCCTTCCTGAATACGCGCGCCACCTGAATCGTTCAAGCCGATCACCGGAGCTCCGTTTTTCATGGCAAGATCCATCACCTTGCAGATTTTTTCTGCATGTGTTTCTGAAAGTGATCCGCCGAAAACGGTGAAGTCCTGAGAGAAAACGTAAACGAGACGACCGTCGATTTTGCCGTAACCGGTTACAACTCCATCGCCGAGATATTTTTCTTTCTCCAGGCCGAAGTCTGTAGATCGGTGCGTAACGAGCATTCCAATTTCTTCGAACGAACCTTCATCGAGCAAAAAGTGCAAACGTTCACGCGCAGTGAGTTTGCCTTTTTTGTGTTGAGAATCGATGCGTTTTTGTCCGCCGCCAAGTTGAGCTTCGGCGATCTTATCGTTGAGGGTTTTGAGCTTGTCGTCCATACTAGTTACGAAGATAGATACCGAAGCTGAATGGTACGCGGAAAGGACGGAAAAAACAGATAAAATCGGATTTCTGACAACCAGACCGCGGGCTTCAAAATTTGCCGCATCCCGATAGTTATAGGGAGCAGATTACGCAGATTTTCTGAGAACAGGATTGTGGCTGGTGATGAGAACCGAGATCTTCGTGGTCGATTAACTACAAAGGCGCGAAGACGCAAAGGACCGCAAAGTTTGGAGAACAAAATTGTGGCTAAGAGTTTATACCTAGTTATTTCACAATCGCATAGTGCAACGCATCATGGTATTCTCCATTCCGGAAATAGGCTTTCTTCATTTCACCTTCGAATACGAATCCGTTTTTAATTAACACGGAAGCAGATTCTTTGTTGAATGCGTACACCGGTGCATCGATGCGCAGTAATTTTCGTGTAGTGAATCCGTATTCGACAATTGCTTTCACCGCTTCGGTCATAATTCCTTTTCCGCGATAAGCAGTTGCAAGCCAGTATCCGATTTCGTCGCGATGTGCTAATCCTGCCACAACATTTTTACCATGATAGCCGCAACCACCTATTGTTTCACCTTCCGGATTCCGGATTGAAAAGTGAAGCGGGTGTCCGAACGTGTCTTCATGCGATTTGCAAAGCGTAAGAAAAAATCGAGCGTCTTTCTCCTGGTAATTCGCAGGGAGCATTAATGTTCGTGCAAAAATGTACGGATCATTGAGGTGCTTGATGAGCGAAGAGATATCGTCCTCGGTGGGAGGAGACATAAAATATCCGTTGGAAAGAGCGAGGCGCATTTTCAGTACGAAGTTGCAAAAATGTTCAATGTTAAACGCCAAAACGCACAATGTTCAACAAAAAATCCCTCAGCCCGTTTTACCGGAAAGAGGGACTCCTCGAGGATGTATTACTTCTTAATTAAAAATCCAGAGAGATTCCCGCTGTGAACGGATACAATCTTGGTCCTTTGTCTGCTTCGAAAAGCGGAGTTAATGAATATGATGCGAAGAGGCAGAAATCGCCGTACCCGATTCGTCCGATGAGATCCACTTTGAACGGATTCACATTGTAATCGTCTTTGATTTTACGTTTGTAAGTGCGGCCGTCCAACTCATATTTCTGCTTCACTTTGTTTTTGAAAATGTTGTAGCCTGCTTGCGCACCCACTGCGATGTGAAATGAACGGCTTGCGTCTTCTGTGTTCGTGTTGAACTCGAGGAAGAGCGGAATGTTTGCATAGGCAACGTTTAAACGGTTCTTCGTGTATGCGAGTGAATCAGCAACCGGAAATGTATAATCAACATTTGCAGGTAGAGAATACGACCCACGCAGGTTATAATGGTACCATGTAATTCCGAGTCCTGTACCGAGATTTACATTGTTGCGGTAGATGTGAATATTTTTCTGCCACATGTTCCATCCGAATACATACGACTTCGCATAGTTCAGATTCATTGGCTCCAATCCGGTTGGCATTGCAACCTGGTTGTCGTAAGTCATGAGACCATTTATGCCCAAGTCCATTCCGTCCCAGAATTCAAAATCGCTGTCCTCTTTTTTCTGCTCGCGCTCTGAACGCTCATCGGGATCATGTGAAATATCAATGTGACGACCACCGATGCTCAGTCTTGTTGTATCTCCGATTCCAGAACCAGATTTCGTTTCAATCGAAGACGAACCCGATGCATCAACAGTACGTTGTGTTGCATCTCCATAGATAAGAATATCGGAAGCGCCGGAAGCTTGTGCTTTTACAGATTGTGATGCCATTACGCTTGCGCTCGCTGCACCACTCGTGCGTACATCTACATTCTGCGCATCCATGCAACCTGAACGAAGATCCGATGCACCTGAAAGATCAACTTTCAGACGTGTTGAATTTCCACACAAGTGAAGTGAACTTGCTCCGGAAAGATCAACGTCGATTGATGTCGCCGTAATATTCAATTCCATTTGCGATCCACCCGAACCGTCAATGCTCACAGAATCTGAAGTGAATGTTCCAACGCCCGTTAGTTCTGTCGGGCCACCAACATCAACGAGTTTAAGATCGCTGATTGTAACCGTCACTTTCACAGGACCACCTTTTGCGTGTCCGTCTTGTCCGATCTCAAGCGTACCGTTCTCCACTTTTGTAGTGATTGTTTTGATCGCATCAGATTCTCCTTCAAGAACAACAGCGCATGGCGATCCCGATTTCAATTCAATCGTCACGAGTGCCGTTGAACGGATGCCGGTAAATGCATCTACTGTGCGTGTTTCTGTTGTTTGCGCGAACACCATCATTGGTGCCAGAGCGAGGAGGATAAAAATGTACTTCTTCATAACAATTCTATTGGCTTGCAGGAATAAGACGGCCTGCGGTTACCGTATGTTACTGACTCAATGGCAATAAATTACAAACTCTTGAAATTCAACCAAATAGAGTATGTTCCGTCGTAGCTGCTGTTTGCGTTATCGAAGCTCATTGCCTGAAATTGTTCAGTAATGGAAGCCTTTACAGTCGCGTCTAAAGTAGCAACATTCAGTACAGAAACAGACCCGTTTTCAGCGATCGAAAATACTACGAATACGCGTGAGTTTTCATCGGTGTTTTCAAGTCGAACAGTGTTCTGAATTTTTTCCTGAATCACCGTAGTTGATGAATCGGAAATTTCGCGTGCAGATGAAACCACAGGGGCTACTGTGAGTGCAAATGCTAAAGTGAGGATGTGAAGCGTCTTCATTGTAAGTATGAGTTAAGGTTAAATTCAAGCACAAGACGCACACCGCTTTGTGTTTGTTACAACGCACCTTAAAATATTTTGCGAAACAATGGAATGCGGACTTAAAGCGCGTTTTCTGAATAGATTTTATGAGATACGACTATATCCATCTCATAAGATCCAATACAGATTATTGTAACTAAGGAGAGACGTCCGCATGAGGAATTTGAAAGCAACGGACATAAAAATCCGCGTTTCAAAATACGCGTTTCATGTTACGCGTGATTCGAAGTAGAAAATTGCGCCATAAACTCACCCGCAGTTTCAACCATTGCGGCAGATCCTGCATAGAACGGTGTACGCTGGTGCAATTTCTTCGGCTCGATTTCCAGAATGCGGCAATAGCCATCGGTTGCTTTTCCTCCAGCTTGTTCAATAAGGAATGCCATTGGATTGCATTCGTAAACCAGACGCAGCTTTCCGTTTGGAGAAGACGCGGTTGTAGGATAAATATAGATTCCGCCTGTGATAAGATTGCGATGAACATCAGCCACAGCAGATCCGATATAACGCGAGGAATATGGACGCTTCGTTGCTTTGTCTTCTTCCTGGCAATACTTGAGGTACTTCTTCACACCATCCGGAAAGTGAACATAGTTTCCTTCGTTTATAGAATATGTTTTTCCGGTAGTTGGTGTCGACATCAACGGGTGCGACAAACAGAACTCACCGATTGAAGGATCGAGTGTGAATCCATTTACACCTTTTCCTGTTGTGTACACCATCATGGTTGAAGAACCGTAGATCACGTAACCGGCTGCAACCTGTTCGGTTCCACGTTGCATGAAATCTTCATTGGTAGCCGGTCCCTGTAAAGAAACACGGCGGTAAATTGAGAAGATTGTTCCAACTGAAACGTTCACATCAATATTTGAAGAGCCATCGAGCGGATCAATTGCCACAACATATTTTGCATTGCGCGATTGCGGTGTATCAATCGGAATAATTTCTTCGTTTTCTTCAGATGCAATTCCGCAACACTCCCCGCCAACACTCAACGCAGCGATGAACTGTTCGTTTGCGAAAACGTCAAGCTTCTTTACACTTTCACCTTGTATGTTGGTCTCACCTGCTTCGCCAAGAATATCAGCTAGTCCGGCTTTGTTCACTTCACGGTTAACGATTTTCGCCGCAATACCGATATCACGCAGCAAACGCGACAGTTCTCCTTTAGCAAATGGGAAATCGGTTTGTTTTTCGATAATGAACTGACCAAGCGTTTGTACTTTGCTCATAAAATTGTGCGTTGAAAAGAGTGCGTGCAAATATAACAGAGTTGGGAGTAATGCGGGAGGAAGAAGGAGTTGTCAGAGGCTAATTCTGTCTAATTTTACTAGCAATTGGTCTAATTCAACATTAATCCTCAATATGAAGGCTGTTACAATTCGCAAAGCGACTCCAAACGATGTAAAACACATACTAGGACTAATCAAAGAACTCGCGATTTATGAGCGGGAACCTGAGGCCGTTGTGACCACAGAGGAGATTCTATTGCGTGATGGATTCGGAGAACATCCTCTCTTTTATTGCTACGTAGCTGAAAAAGCTGATGGAACGATTCCCGGGATGGCCTTATATTACATCAAGTACTCTACGTGGAAAGGTCCATGCATTTTTCTCGAGGACATTATCGTTTCACAAAGCGAACGCAGGAGCGGAATCGGAAAACTCTTGTTTGAAAAAGTGATAGAGGAAACCCGTAACCGCGGAGCTTTGAGAATGGAATGGCAGGTGTTGGATTGGAACACGCCAGCGATTAAGTTTTATGAGAAGTATCAGCCGGAGGTATTGCGGGAGTGGTTGAATTATAGACTCAGTGGATCACAGCTCAGTGCGCAGTAGACAGTTCGCAGTGTGCAGTATTTCACGCGAAACTGCTAACTGCGCACTGCTAACTGCGCACTGATCATTATCTTCGCGCCATGAAAGTCTTCAAGTTCGGTGGCGCTTCTGTGAAAGACGAAGCCGCTGTTCGTAACCTCGCTGAAATTGTAAAGTCGTACTCTTCCGACAAGCTGATCATTGTGATTTCAGCAATGGGAAAAATGACGAATTCATTGGAGCGACTGACTGAAGCCTTCTTCCACAGGACTGGAAATGCTGAAGCTGTGTTGAAGGAAATTCGTGAGTACCATTTCGGGATTATTGAGAAATTGTTTCCGGAGAAGTCGCATCCGGTGTACGATGAAATTCACAACACACTTGTTGAGCTCGAATGGGCGATTGAAGACGAGCCTACACATTCCTACGATTGCGAGTACGACCAGATCGTTTCCATCGGAGAAATTCTTTCCACGAAAATTGTTGCTGCATTTTTAAAAGAGCAGAAAATAAATTGCGTGTGGAAAGATGTTCGTGATTATGTCAAAACAGACAACACCTACCGCGAAGGAAAAGTAGATTGGGAGCTCACGCAACAAATGGTTCAGGAAGAATTGCTGCCGGTGTTTGACAAAACGAACATTGTGATCACGCAAGGTTTTCTTGGTGTGACCTCAGAGAATTTCACTACTACACTTGGTCGTGAAGGATCTGATTACACCGCGGCAATTATGGCGTATTGCACCGATTCTGAAAGCCTGACTATCTGGAAAGATGTTCCCGGAGTACTCAATGCCGATCCGAAATGGTTTGATGATACACGGCTTATTCCGCAGATGACTTATCAGGATGCGATTGAGTTGACGTACTATGGTGCAACTGTCATTCACGCGAAGACGATCAAGCCACTGCAGAATAAAAACATTCCCTTGTATGTGCGTTCATTTTTGGATCCATCGAAAGAAGGAACAAAAATTCACAACGTTCAAACACCGCTTCCCATTCCTTGCTTCATTTTCAAAGTGAATCAGGTATTGATTTCAATTTCTCCGCGCGATTTCTCTTTCATCGTGGAAGAAAATATGAGCAGCATTTTCTCCGTGTTGTCGAAACATCGTGTGAAGATTAACACCATGCAGAATTCGGCAATCAACCTTTCACTGTGCGTGGATGAAGATGCGCAACGTTTACCGGGACTGATTGAAGAACTCGGAAAGCAGTATCGTGTCCTCTATAACGACAAGCTGGAACTCGTTACGATTCGCTATTACGATCAGGCAACGTTGGACCGCGTGACAGTCGGTAAAAGCATTTTGCTGGAGGTGAAGAGTCGGTATACGGCGCAGTTGGTGATGAAAGACGCTTAACGTCGTCGCCCTCGGTACAGCCAGGATTTTCACGCAAGAATATTATTCCGCTTACTCGGTCTGACAACGTTATCCTTGTCAGACCGAGTAGCCGCCCTAATCTGTAAAGCTTGATTCAAGATTTCGGGCGTACCGAGGATTGACAAGTGAGGAGGAAACTGTATCTTGGTAAAACATGCCAACCCCAATCCGCATCGCTTTAGCCGACGACCATCCATTATATCTCGAAGGACTGGAAATGCTTTTGAATTCTTCAGGCACTGCGAAAGTTGTGGCGACGGCTGCAGACGGATTGGAAGCGATGAAGATGATTGAACAGAATCAGTTTGATGTACTCCTACTCGACTTGCATATTCCCAGTAAAGACGGGATGCAGATTGCGGAAGAGCTATCGAAGAAAGAGCAATCCTTCAAAATCATTATGCTTACGATGCAGCGCGGCGGCAGATACATTGATCGTTTGAAGAAATGGGGCGTGAAAGGCTATGTGCTCAAGAGTGTTTCCCTGGAAGTTCTTTCGGATGTTATTCAGCGCGTACACATGGGTGAAGAGTATTTCCCCGAAGAAGCAATGGCGTATGATCACGAAGAAGATGTGCGCTTGAAATCTTCTGTCATTACTTCAGGCACACCCGAGAAGCAACTTACTGCTCGCGAACAGGAAATTCTCATTCTTGTTTGCAAGGAATTTTCGAGTAAGGAAATCGGAGAGAAACTTTTTATCAGCACGGGGACCGTTGATACGCACCGCAAGAATCTATTGTTGAAGCTGGGTGTGTCGAATACGGTTGGGTTGGTGAAGTATGCGTTGAAGCATAATCTGCTCGACGACTAGCTTGTGAGAACCGGGATTACGCCTTTGTTATGAGGACCGAGACTTTCAGGGTCAATAAACTACAAAGACGCCCTTCGACGAAAGCTCAGGACAGGCTCCGCCGCAAAGGACCGCAAAGTTCTGAGGACGTTGAAGGCAGATTATTTTGCCAAATAGCCCACCACTAATTTCCCCACCACCATCAGTACCACCAAAACGATCACCCAAATAATAATCGTCGACTTCTTGTAAGTCTTGTGTGGTTCGTGATTATTGGTTTCGCGTTCGAACATCGTCGTTAAGCCATCGTTGCGGTAACAACAGTTTTCCCGTTCTCACTTTGAATTTCCAAATTCCCACCCAACGCATTCAAAAACTCTCTCACCAGGTTCAATCCAAGTCCAGTTCCCGTCTCCATTGCAGTTCCGCGTTCAGAAGTAATGATTCCACCCTGGTGAATTTTTTCCAGCTTCTCTTTTGAGATTCCTGCGCCGGTATCTGCAACCGAAATCACGAGCTTTCCGCCTTGTGTATCAATACCAACATCGATGCGTCCGCCAGCAGGTGAAAACTTAATCGCGTTGCCAACCAGATTCCGCAGCACCAAACGTGCAATGTTCTTGTCTGTGTTCACATTCACATCGCCAACCGCAGTCGTGTACAGTTGCAATTGTTTAGCACTCATGCTTCCATTGTAAAGTGAAGCAATTTCATCTGTTACTTCAGTAATTGAGAATTTCTCTTTCCTGATCCGTATTCCATTCTTCTGCTGAATCGACCACTGCAAAAGATTCTCGAGAAATTCCTGAAGCGGGCGCAATGTGAGATTCATCTTCTCCAGCGATTGCGCCATTTCCTCTTTCGACATCGACTCCTTCTTCGACTGCACAACGGCATTGTAGTTCACAATGGCATTCACCGGATTTCCTAAATCATGGGAGATGATGGAGAATAATTGGTCCTTTGTTGCGTTAAGCGCCGTAAGTTCTTCTTCCGATTCGATGAGTTTCTTGTTGAGCTCTTTCAGCGTAGAATTCTGCTTAGAGATTTGTGTGTTTGCTTTGATTTTCGTGCGGTATGCATACACCGAAAGTCCGAGTACAATCAATAAAGCCAAAACGCCACCTATCAGAATTTTTTGTTTGCGTGCATCTTCTGCATTCTTCGCTTCCAATACCAGTTGCTGTTCGCGGAGCTGAGCATTCTCACGTTCCTTTTTCACGGTACCGAAGCGTGTTCGCATTTCTTCCATCGCATTGATCTTCTCTTCGTCGAGAATTTCATTGTTCAGCTGATCAAATTTCTCTAAGTACTCCAGTGCTAGTGCCAACTTCCCGGTTTCTTTATACACTTTGTAATAAGTCCGGTAAACCTCACGCTGCAGTTCTTTGTTTCGTAGTTTCTGAGCAAGCGTATCGGCCCGTAAAAGATATTTTTCGCTCAGATCAAACTGTTTCTGTAAACGAAATGTTTCTCCGAGTTCATGGGAAGCATTGGCGATTCCGTTTATGTCGCCAATCGAATCTTTGATTCTAAGTGCGTCGAGTAAATACCTCTGAGCGGTTTCAAATTCACCAATGTTTCTGAAAACCACTGCCAAATTAATCATAGCGCCAGCCATCGATTTTGCATCTCCTAAACTGTCGCACAGATTCAGACTTAAGCGATAGTAATACATTGCACTGTCGTATTTGTGCATGTCGTCGTACACGGAAGCAAGGTTCGTCATCACCACACTACGCACGCGGTAGTCCTGATATTTAGCCGAAATGAAATCTGACTTCCGGTAATAGAGCATCGCATTCGTCGTATCACCATTTGCCTGATAGATTAACGCAAGGTTGTTGTAGGAAATGCCCAGCGGCTTTTCGATTTGATTGGCTTCGCGGATTTCTATACTCTGCAGAATGTAGTAGATCGCACTGTCGAGGTCACCGTACTCCTTCAAATAAAGTCCAATATCATTTGCTGCGTTCGCTTCGCCCTTCGGATAGTTTGCTTTTCGTCCGGCCACCAGTGCTTTTCGCTTATAAAGCATAGCCGAATCTTCTTCATTCAGATGATTATAGCATGAGCCAAGAATTACATAAGCGTCACATATTCTGTTCAGACTATCCAAAGCTTCCGCTTCATTTTTGAGCAACAAGGCATACTTGAGCGCACTGTCCTTATTCACTCCCTGATAGCCTTGAGAAATCTTGATCAGTGAACGAACACGTGTTGTATCGTCCTGTGTGCTCATAGCCTGCTTCAGACTATCAAGCTTCTTTTCCTTGTCGCCAGCAAATGCTGAACTACACTGCAGAATGGCTGCTACTGTCAAGAATACCGAAATCCAGTATTGAATGCTGCGGGGCATGGGTCGACCTTTGATAAGCAAGATAGTATTAAAACTATTGCCGTGAAAAACACCAGGAACATAAAAACAATCGGCGGCGATGACTGCTCATTCTAACAATAAACCCCATACGATATGCTACTCTACCTCCTTCACAAACACAAATGCTATTCTAAAATTCACGCATTGTTATTTTGGTTATGCTCATGCATTGCTGGTATCGTTGCAGTAACAATCTGGGTCTTACAGCCGGTAAAATGAAAACTGCGAAGTCATACCGTTTACTTATTGTTTTAGTGTTGCTGTTATCAGCGAGCAATCTAAGTGCAGTAACGTACTACTGGGTTAGAAGCACAATTGGGAACTGGAACAGTCCTAATAGTTGGTCGCTTACTTCCGGTGGAGCTCCATTGATTGCCAGTTTTCCCACAACTACTGCCGATGTTGCAATTTTCAATGGAGGAGGGACTGCAAGTTGTAATATTACTGCACTAGTCAACATCAATGCGACCACAATAAATGCTGGCTACACTGGCACAATCAACAACTTCGGCTTCACTCACGCTTGTACTGGAAATTTTTCAATTGCGGCCGGAACTTACAATGTCAATAATGGTGGTTTTGTAATACAGGGAAGCTTTGTTCAAACCGGAGGTACATTTAATGGAAATAGTGGTGCACTTCAGGTACTCGGTAACTTCACTAAAGGTGCCGGCACATTTAATTCGACAATCGGCCCACTTGACGTAAGAGGGAATTTCACTGTTGGCGCCAATCAATTCAATCACAACAATGGAACGGTATTGTTCGGGGCAACCACAAGCATCATTAACATCGTAGCGCCGCTTTCGTCGGTAACTTTTTTTGGTTTCGTGAACAGCAACTACACCATAACCGGAACTCTGACTGTTAATGCAACTTTAAGATACCAAGGCACAGGAGGAATAATTATTGACGGTGGAAATATAAATTGTTCCGGAGACGTTCTACTGTCCAACACATCTACAACTGGTGGCGGCACTTCGACATTGCAACTGGTTAGTTCGGGAACACAGCAAATCAATAGTTCAGTTCCTGTTGGTCAGTCGCGATTGCAACATCTTACCATCGCGAAAGCAAATGGGCAGTTTGGATTTTACGGGAATGTAACTGTTACCGGAAATGTAATATATGATCCTCCGGGACTAACGGGATGTTTTACAAATCATGGTGTAGGTGCAGTACTTGCAATGAGTGGTGCGTCATCGATTCTTACAACATATGATGCTGCAGTAACAGGTGGAAATCCTATAATGAATGTGTGCAACCTTACCGTTCTCACCAACGCATATGTGACACTCGGTTCTTATGCGCAAATCTTGAGCTTAATCATTCAACCATTGGCATATCTGGATGTGTCAGCCAGTAACCACATGCTGTTGGTAGCGGGAAACTGGACCAACCAAAGCACGGCAGCAGGCTCATTCAATCAGCGGTCAGGGCAGGTGCAAATGATTAGCGGTTCTCTAACATCGTCCGTAACGGGCGGAGAAACGTTCTATGATTTTAGAATGGAAAATCCTGCAGGTCCCAGTACAATCACACTTAATTCGCGCTTGAACATTGCGCATTGCTTACGGGATGAAGTATCCTTTGGAATGAATGTGATTTTCAATACTGCTGCGAGTCCTTTGATGTTCATGGACAATGCCTATATGTTTTATTCAAGTTCCACATGGATGTCTTTAGTTGTAACGGGTCCTGTAATGAAAATGGGTAATGATGCTTTTTCATTCCCGGTTGGAGTCGTAACTGGCTTTAGTGTGTACACCCGCCCGCTTTCGATGTCGGCTCCCGGTTCAACTACGGAAACTTTTACAGCGGAATACTTCTACAGTAATTCCAATCCATTGTATCCGCATGCAAACCGTGATCCGCAGATAATGACTTTATCTCAATGCGAATACTGGAACTTCACCAGAACCGGAGGATTCTCCAATGTGTATTTAACACTGAGTTTCTGGAATACCGCAACGCCTGCATGTCAGGTTCTTGCTCCCAACGATATGTTGATTTCAAGATACCAGGTGCCAACGATGTATTGGTATAACTATGGACAGTCCGCGAACACCAACAACTTCGGACTAGGATCAGTAACCTCATCGGTGCCGGTTACAGCATTCGGAATTTTCACAATAGGCTCGAGAACTTCATTTAATCCGCTTCCAGTTGAATTGATTGGTTTTGAAGCCGAGGCCCAGCTCAACCACGTCCAACTCGCATGGTCCACCGCCACCGAAACCAACAACGACTATTTCGTAGTAGAACGATCTCAGGATGGAACTGCAATTGAATCGCTGGATACCATTGATGGTCATGGAACGACCAGCGAATTACATGAATATTCATCTGTTGACGAAAGCCCTTATGATGGACAATCGTACTACCGCCTCAAGCAAGTGGACTTTAACGGCGACTATACCTACTCGGAATGGCGAAGCATAGAGATGCAACCGTTGGATCACATAAGCATGTATCCGAATCCAACTAAAGGGGAAATTCACTTCAATCTAACCGGTGAAAGTGATGTCCAATGGACGCTAACCGTTTCCACGCTGACGGGGCAAATAGTCGTCCAACTTGCTGGCATGAAGGACGAGTTCAGAAATGTAGCCCTTGATCTTTCCGCGGGAACTTACATCGTGCAAATAGTTTCCATAAGCGGTACTTATAGCCAAAAACTCGTTCTTACCGAATAATAAATTGTAATAACCATTGACGGGGCAAAGCGTATTCTACCGAACTTTACCCTGATAAAATGGTTGCCCTAACAATTACCCCCACACTTAGGACTGCTGGTGTTTCATTCGATACCCAAAAGAATATTTTGGAGATCAGTGGAATATCAATTCCTGAAAATGCTGACGCGTTCTTTCAGCCTATGTACGATTGGCTGGAACAGATTGTGAAAGTGCACCAAGGTGCAATCACTGTTCGCATTAACCTTACCTACTTCAATACTTCTTCTGTTCGTCATCTGCTTATCATTATCAAAACGCTTATTGCATCTTACCGCGATACGTTGAAAGTGCAGTGGATTTATGAACCTGATGATGAAGAAATCCGCGAGCGCGGAGAACAGCTTTCTGAAGTGGTGAAGTTTCCGTTTGAGTTTTTGGCGGAAGAGTAACATCCCTCGGTACACCGGTATTATTCTAATTCACTGCTCCGCAGATTTTCGAGTTTACTCGGTCTGACAACACGTATTAGTAATCTTGTCAGACCGCGAAGCCGAGAATCATTACGGAGTAACCCGCATGATCATTCCGGCATAACGAGGGATGAATCACAAGAGTACTTCAGCCACTTTTGTGGCAAGCACTTCCGCAATCTTCCGATGACTCTCAAACGTCCAGCCGGCAACATGCGGTGATAATATCACGTTGTCTGATTTGCACAATTGCTGAAAAGCTTCGGGCAATTGCTCCGCACTGAGATTTTCGAATGATATTGATTCGTACTCGAGTACATCGAGTCCTGCCCCGAGAATTTTTCCGGCATGAATCGCTTTCACCACAGCGTCCGTATTTACAACTTGCCCACGTGAAGTATTGATGAACCAAATGTTTTTGGAGAATGAATTGAGATAAGCATCACTCACCATTCCCTTCGTTTCTTCCGTGAGCGGAATATGCAGACTCAATACATCAGCGTTTGCGAATATTTCTTCTGGTGTTGATTCAGTTACAAATTCATCACCAAAATCTTTTTTGTATTTGTCGTAAGCAAGAATCTTCACTTCAAATCCACGAAGGACTTTTGCAAACGCAGAACCCATGTTGCCGTAACCGATAATGCCTACCGTTTTACCCGTAAGCTCAACACCGCGGTTCTCTTCCCGTTTCCAGATACCGGTACGAACTTCATTATCCGCGCGGCGAAAATTATTCATCAGTGAAAGCAACATACCGAGCGCGTGCTCTCCCACTGCAATACGATTTCCTTCCGGGGCGTGCACACATCTGATTCCTTTCGACTCAGCGTAAGCCACATCAATGTTTTCCATGCCCGCACCTGCCCTTCCTATAACTTTCAGATTTGTTGCAGCGTCGAGAAATTCTCTGCCAAGCTGATAACGACTGCGAATAATCACACCATCATAATGTGCAATTTTCGTCAGCACTTCCGGCATTGAAGAAGTATAATCTTCATCGCACACAAATCCCTTTCGCTTCAGTACTTCGAGCATCGCAGGATGATTAGAATCGAGAAAGAGAATTTTCTTTATCATGTCTAGAGCATAACGCCTTGCAGCAAGGCCATGGAAATGTTGAAGTAAATCAGGAGTCCGGTTACATCAACCAACGTTGCAACGAATGGTGTAGAAGAAACAGCAGGATCAAGTCCGAGGCGCTTCAGCAACAATGGCAACAGCGATCCCATCAAACAACCCCACAGTACTATACCGACAAGCGTAATGGAAACCGTAAGTCCGATGAGCAACCAATGCGGACCGTAATCATCAATCCACTTGGTCCAGATCAATACGCGTAAAAATCCCATTGCGCCGAGAACCGCACCGAGCACTAAACCTGACCCGAGTTCCTTCTTAAGAATGCGGAACCAATCGCGCACCGTAATTTCTCCCAACGCCAAAGCGCGGATGACCAATGTCGATGCCTGCGATCCCGAGTTTCCTCCGCTGGAAATAATGAGCGGAATAAATATCGCGAGGATAACTGCTTTCTCGATTTTGTCATGGTAAAAACTCATCGCCGTTACCGTGAGCGTTTCTCCAATGAAGAGAATGGCGAGCCACCCGACACGTTTACGTATCATCTGCCAGAACGGGACGTTCATGTAAGGCTCATCGAGCGCTTCCACACCACCCATCTTCTGCACGTCTTCCGTGTTCTCTTCACGAATAACGTCGACGATATCGTCAACCGTAATTCTTCCAACGAGGCGATTCAGTGAATCAACAACCGGAATTACTACGAGATCGTACTTGTCCATCACCTGCGCAACTTCTTCTGCAGGTTCATTCACTTTTACGCTCACGATACCCGGATTGAACACTTCGGTGATCGGAGTGCGCAAAGGTTTGGTCAAAAGATTTTTCAACGAAAGCAAACCGACGAGGCGCTCATCATCATCTACAACATAAATCGTGTAAATGTTTTCTACGCCTTCTGCCTGCTTACGGATTTCACGAACGCATTCCCAGACATTCTTCGAAGAATGAACTTTCACAAGCTCTTTTGCCATGATACCACCTGCAGTATCCGGATCGTAATTGAGGAGATCGACGATGTCACTCGCCTGCTCCATGTCTTCTACGTGCGAGAGGACTTCATCCTGCTGCTCATCCGAAAGTTCCCCGAGTACATCCGCAGCATCATCCGTGGCAAGGTTGTCGATTACTTTATCGGCAATTTCTTCCGAAGAAAGACGAGACAGAATCATTTCCCGCTTGTCGTCGTCGAGCAACAGAATTGCTTCAGCGGCGAGCTCTTCCGGCAAATAGAGATATGCTTTTACAGCTTCTTCGTCCTCGAATAAGTTGAGGATTTCAGCTGCATCGGCAGGGTGTAATTCGTCTAGATGATGAAGAATAAACTCTCTGTCGCCCGCGTCGATTGCGTTGCGAAGATCATCGAGGAATTCATCTGTGATCTCGAGTGACATGAGGGAGGTTTATCCATTGTTTTACAGTGCGCCGCGAAGTTACGGATTGTTTCCGGTCCCTGTTCCCTGTTGAACATTGAACATTATAAGGGAACGTGGATCTTACCCCGCGGTCTTTCTTACCCTCAGTATATTAGTTAACTGAACGAATTCAGCAACCGAAAGCCTTTCCGGCCGCTCTGTGAAAACAGGATTCTTCTCCTCTCCGGGAACAATGTCAAACGCGTGTAAAGAATTTCGCATTTGCTTTCTGCGTTGATTGAATGCGGCTTTTACCACTTGTTTGAACATCACTTCATCACATCCAAGCTGAGTTGTGTTATTTCTGCGTAAACGAATTACCGCAGAGTTAACATTCGGTGGTGGTGTAAAAACTGTTGGAGGGACAGTAAAGAGATACTCAATATCGTACCAAGCCTGCAACAACACGCTGGTGATTCCGTACGTTTTCGTTCCCGGTTTTTCCGCGATGCGCAAAGCAACTTCTTTCTGAAACATTCCTACAACTTCAGGTACTGAATCTTTAAAGTCGAGTACACGAAATAATATCTGTGTGGAGATATTGTACGGAAAGTTGCCAATAACCGCTGCCGGCTCGCTGAAAAAATCAGTCAGGTCGTGGCGAAGAAAATCAGATGCGATAATTCGCGGGCGCAACTCCGGATAATGTTCATTAAGGTAAGCAACGGACTCGCGATCGATTTCACACACCCACGTTTCAAGATCGTTCCTGCCCAGAAGAAATTTGGTGAGTACACCCATTCCCGGTCCGACTTCAAGCGCCTTTTTGTATTTGCCATCGGGCTGCAATGACATCGCAATTTTCTCTGCAATGCCCTGATCATTCAGAAAGTGCTGACCAAGATGTTTTTTCGGACGTACGGATAAGCTCATAATTTAGTCGATGTGCTCGAGCAATGTACGGAATGCAGTGAACTTTCCGCCATACATTTTGTGTGCATCGTCACGTAATCCTTGCGCATGGTTCTCGAGATAGCGATCAACGTCTTCCATGGTATTGGCAGAATACTGAATGGAATAACTCACGCCCTGTTGTTCTTCGACGAGAATGCGAAACATTTTTCCTTCTGTAAAACAGCCGGTGTTCACCACTTCAGGAATGTGTTTTGATTTCATCCACACGAGCCATTCGTCGTGACATGAATCGTCGATGTTTACGGTTACGTTGTAAATGATCATAGCAAAATTATTCCTGAATAGTGTCCCCGCGCAATTGGCGATAACGCTTCTGCGCGTCGACCTTGAACAAGCTGCCCGGGAATTTTGTAATCACGTCGAGATAGTACTGTTTCGCTTTCTCTTTATCATTGAGATAATAATCGTACAATTCTGCCATGCGATAAGTTGCATCATCACCAAGAATGTCGAAGGAATAGTTGTCGATAATTCCCTGAAGAAATGTAACAGCTAGCTTGTAGTTTTGTTGTTTGAACGCAATCTTGTAACGCATGTACAGGATATCATCCGCTAATCCGTGTGTTGGATATTCGCTTTCAATCGAGTCGAGATAAACGATTGCTTTCGAATAGTTGTTCTGAAACACCATCAGGTCTGCTTTCGCGAATAACATCAATGGTGCAGGATTACTGTCGAGCGCAAGATTGTCGGTAATGAGCATCGACAGGTAAATTGCGTCGTTTGCAATCGGTCGTTGTGGTGCTTCTTTCAGAATAGCGAGTTGCGTTTGTGCCCAATGGAAATCGCCGATGTAAAAAGCAACTTTCGCGTTCTTCAGTTTTGCTTCGTGACCAACCGGCTCGGTTTTGAATGCTTTCTCCACCTGAGAATAGCGCAACGATGCTTCCCACACTTGTCCGTCGAGCAACAACACATCGCCCAACTCGAGTTTTGCCCAGGCCAATCTGCCTGCCTGCACACCCGGCAATGCAATCGCTTCTTCGAGCAACGTAATTGCAGCTTTTGTCTTCTGCAGATAGAATGCCTGCAGGTGCGCCAGACGAACCATCAACGAAAGTGTCTCGGAATTTTTCCCGAGTTCCGCCAACGTTGCTATCATTTCCTCTTCCACCGAAAGCAGATCGACGGTTGTGTAATCCGGACGGGTTGTCACTTCCAGGTAACGCGTATTGACTTTTTCAATCTTCGCGCGATTGTAATTGTCTTTCGTTGGCCCGAGAGAAATCACGTAATCGTACGCATCCGTTGCAACCGTGTACTGACGATTAGCCCGTGCAGTTTCTGCAAGATCCATGACGCGCCATCCTTCGAGATTATCACGTCGGTCAACTGCTTTTGCCTGCACCAATGCCATCTGGAAATTGTTTTCCTGCATGTAGTACCACATCAGCATGTCGTTCCAGATTGTTTTGTCGGGCTGCTTTTGCGAACGTTTGATTAATTCTGTGCGAAGAATGGTTGAGATCTTATTGTCTAGATCAGTATCGAGGTGCATCTGCAATAAATCCTGAACCTGTTTTTTGTATCCGTCTGAAACTTCAAGAAGATCGAGATACTCGGTAACCATATTCTGGTAATCTTTCTTTATTGCGTAAACTTCAGCCAGCTCAATGTTGAACGTGTATTGAACGCTCAGTTCTTTGCGGCCTTTCTTCAGCGCATCAATGGCGAAATCAGTTTCATTGATTCCCAGAAAAGCATCGGATACTTCTATCACGTGCTTCGGTGAAGTATTCTGATTGATTCCATCCACCGCGCCCTTGAATTCCTTCTTCGCTTTGTCTTCTTCGTTATTGGCGCGATGCACACGACCGAGATCAATCTTGTAACGAAGATCCCAGGTCTTGTCGGACTGTTGCTTCTTCACCGTTTTCTCTGCCTTCTTGAAATTCTTCGTGAAGATGAGACAGTTCAGATAGTAGTTGTAATAAAGCGCGATCGGATTTTTGTTATACAGTTTCTCGTAGTACACCACGGCTTTATCATAATCGCCCGACTGGTAGTACTGAACGGCCAACTGCTCATCAGGAGACATTGGAATATCCACGGTGTCGTCCTGCGCGTGAAGCCTCGTAAAAGGAAGCAGCACTATTAAAAACAAAAGGACAGCTATTCTCTGCATGGTTATGGAACCTGAACTGTTGCAACACGTGCGCTCATCATGTTGACGTACTCGTTCACCTTTGGTAACAATGTATCGTACGATTTGCGCGTATTCTCGAGAGAAGTTTTCAGTTCATTCGCGTACGAGTGAATTGCATTAACCTGCGTTGATTCATGTACAACACTTGCCTTGCCATCAATTCCCTCAGCGAGTGAATGATTCTCCAGATCGTGTTTCAGATTTTCAAGCCCTCTGTTCATGGAATCTATTGCATTGCTCAAACGTTCAACTTCACTATTCACGAAACTGTACCTGTTTCCAGTCTCACGGTATTCTGTCAATAACAGTGCCGTGCTGTAGTCAAGTGTATCTCCTAGTTTGTTCACGTTGAACTGAATGAATTTGCTGTTATCCGCAATGTCCTGCGTGCGGCGCGCAATGTCTGCAGTATTCAGCGATGCAATCAATGAATCTGTTGAACCAAGCACCTTCTTCAGGCTATCGATTTCCGACAGCTCATGCGAATAATCTTCTCCCTTACAAGTTACGAGAAGGAGAGCGATTACGATGATGTATGGTAGATGCAGATGCTTCATTAATTCCTAATAATTACTAAAATGGTGCCGCGCCTCTGTCTCCGCCGCGCCACCGCGTTACATTATTTTATCAAAGCCCGTGTACGGACGTAACACTTTCGGAATGTTGATTCCATCAGGTGTCTGATTATTCTCCAATAAGGCGGCAACAATTCGCGGCAATGCCAGAGCAGAGCCATTGAGCGTGTGTGCAAGAACTGGCTTCGCATCACCTTCGCGGTAACGCAACTTCAAGCGATTGCTTTGGAATGTTTCGAAGTTTGAAACGGAGCTTACTTCCAGCCACTTTTGTTGTGCAGAAGAATAGACTTCCATGTCGTAAGTCTGCGCCGAAGCAAAGCCCATGTCGCCACCACACAACAAAAGTGTGCGGAAAGGCAATTCAAGTTCTTTTAAAAGTCCGGCAACATACTCGCGCATTTCTTCGAGCGCAGCATAAGATTTTGACGGATGTGCAATCTGCACGATCTCTACTTTATCAAATTGGTGTAAGCGATTTAGTCCGCGAACATCTTTCCCGTAAGAACCCGCTTCGCGACGGAAGCATGGCGTGTAACCGCAATTCTTGATCGGCAGATCTTCCGCTTTCACAATTACATCGCGGTAAATATTGGTGATCGGAACTTCTGCTGTTGGAATCAGAAACAGATCATCGACCTGGCAATGGTACATCTGTCCTTCTTTATCCGGAAGCTGTCCTGTTCCGAAACCTGAATCCTTATTGATCAGAATTGGCGGTTGAACTTCAATGTAACCTGCAGCTGTTGCTTTATCGAGGAAGTAATTAATCAACGCTCTTTGCAAACGTGCACCTTTTCCTTTGTAAACAGGAAATCCGGCACCGGTAATTTTTACACCCAGTTCGAAATCGATGAGATCATACTTCGTCGTGAGGTCCCAATGCGGAACCGCACCATCGTACAGTTTTGGAATTTCTCCGTGCGCAAAAACTTCTTTGTTCTCTTCCGGAGTTTTTCCAACAGGCACAGCTTCGTTCGGCGCATTCGGAACCTGAACAAGTACATTATACTGCTCTGTTTCCAAACGATCGAGCGCTTCCTGGTGATTCTTCTCTGCTTCTTTGAGTGAGCTGGTTTTCGCTTTCACCTCTTCAGCTTCCGCTTTCTTTCCCGACTTCATCAATTCACCAATCTGGCGTGAGAGCGTATTCGATTCTGCTTTCACTGCTTCCAGTGCGGTTAATACTTTGCGACGCTCTTCATCGAGGCGTGCAATTTCATTGATAAATTTCGCACCGTCGATTGGACGTTTTGCCAATCGTCTGATGATTTCGTCTTTGTTTTCGCGGATGACCTGTAGTTGTAACATAATTGATATTTATTCTGATGTCAAAGTTAACCAAACAAGAACACCCGACTCTTGCGAGACGGGTGCCTTTAATACAATAGAGTAGTTCTCGCTTACTCTGCGTTAACAGCTTCAACGGAAACATACGAACGTTCATCGCGCTTCTTTGTGAATTTCACGATGCCGTCAGTAAGTGCAAACAGTGTATGGTCTTTCCCCATTCCAACGTTTGGACCAGCGAAGTGCTTAGTGCCACGCTGACGAACGATGATGTTCCCAGCAATAGCAGCCTGTCCGCCGTAGATCTTAATTCCTAGACGCGGCGAGCGGGATTCGCGGCCGTTCTTTACTTTACCTTCACCTTTTTTATGTGCCATTGTTCTATGGTGTTAGTTGTGCTTGTCAGACTGATGATATTCTAAGGCTGACAATCGCAACGGTTTAGTCTTCTTTTTTCTTCTTAGTTGTTTTCTTCGCTGCTGCTTTCTTAGGAGCTGCTGCTTTTTTCGCTGCTTTCTTCGGCTTCTCTTCTACTACCTCTTCAACTTCTTCGGCCTCAACTTCAGCTACTGCGTAAACGCGCTTAGTTTGCTGCTTACGTGAACGCGCTTGCAATTCGCGCATTGAAGCAACTTCAGTTTTCGCATCTTCAGCACTGAGTTTTTCTCCTTTTCCAAGTACTCCCTGGATGAAGAGCTCAGTCATCTGCTGACGGTGACCGTTCAGCTTGCGATAACCTTTACGGCGTTTCTTTTTGAAGACGAGCACTTTGTCGCCTTGTACGTGTGCAAGCACTTTTGCTGCTACACGTGCCCCGTCTACTGCAGGGGAACCAACGGTGATTTTACCGTCGTTGTCAATGAGAAGGACTTTTGCGAACTCTACGTTCTCACCTTCATTAGCCTCGAGGCGGTGCACAAAAACACGTTGTTTTTTTGCCACTTTGTACTGGAGCCCGGCTATTTCTACGATTGCGTACATGATTAGAATTTTAGTCGTTTTTCCCTAAAAGGGACGCAAAGATACTAACAATGCGCTAATGTGCCAATTTGCTTATACGCTAAATCGAAGGAAAAATGGCGATTTGCGCGATTTTATTGAAATTTTCGGCGAATTTCAACTGCGCTGATTAGCAAATTAACCCACAAACAAGTAAGCCAACTTTAGTATGGATTCGTCTTCAGCCAGATGTAGACCACCTTATTCGTATTCCGATCCACGTTAATCGTGTAATTGGTGTGAGCACTTTCACCGGTTACTTCGTAGTCTACACTAAAGAGTTCTAACTCCGGATCATCGACGCCGTTTGCGAAACGATACCCGAGCATTTCAGTTGTAAGCTTCTGTCCCGCGTACAATGAATCGTTGTAATGTGTGACGTAATAAATTTCTCCCATCACATCGTCGGGCAATAGTTCGTTGTCTTTGAGCTTTTGAATCGCAGCCTGATCGTCGGCAATACATGCCGCAACTGCATCATCTGTAATCTTCAAATACTCTTCGGCTTTGCGCAATTCAGGCAATTCGAACAAGTAGGTGAAGGTTTCTCCTGCTTTTGATTCAGCAATAATCTTCAGGTGGGTTTCTCCTTCGAGATCTTTTTCTGAAAGTTCTGTTGCAATTTCTTTCGCCACTGAATTAGCCGCACGCTCACGTTCAACGTCTTCAATGTGCGAGCTGCAGTCTTTGAAGGTAAACGTGGTCATGCTCGTGCTAACGCCATTACTGGTTTCCGCAGAAACACCGCACGTAACACTGGAAGCATTCATATCGTCGAGGTATTTGTCTGCGACTTCCTGCTTGTGTTTGAATGCTTCTGTACACGAAGCCAGAAACAACATCAAGAATGCACATAGTACGATTGGGTTTGTTTTGCTCATCTTATTCTGTTTTTAGGTTTAGAATTCGTGACATTACGAGATATGCTTGAGGATTAACTGTTCCACTTCCTCCGTGTCCCACTTCTGATCAATGTTCGGAACCGCCGCCATCACTTTCTTCATGATCACGTCCTGCTGAGCGCCTTTCTCCAGTGCGTATGAATAACGAATGTCTGGACGATAAGTTACCATCGTGTACTGCGGCACCCATTTATCCGGATGCTTTTCGCTGAACCACGCTTCAATTTTTTTCTGCAACAGAAATTTCGGATCAGCGGTTTTGTCACGCATCTCAATGAAGTTGCCGAGTGCTAAATCTGCCACTGCATCTCCGTCTGGCTTCCGAAGATTTTCGTAAGCACCCATGATCTCGCTCCAGTTCTCTTTGTGTTTGGTGATCAGTTCATCCAACACAACACAGTCTTCAAAACCGCAATTCATACCTTGTCCGTAGAAAGGAACAATAGCATGAGCTGCATCACCAATCAATGCAAGTTTATCGTCGAACGTCCACGGAAAACATTTCACCGTTACCAATGAAGATGTTGGATTGTGCATGAAATCTTCAATCAACGTTGGCATCAGCGGAACGGCATCCGGAAACACGCGCTCGAAAAATTCTTTCACTTCTTCCTTGGTCTTCAGCTTCGCAAACGAATTTTCTCCTTCGAACGGCATGAAGAGCGTACACGTAAAAGTTCCATCAATATTCGGTAGCGCAATCATCATAAAGCTCTTGCGCGGCCAGATGTGTAATGCGTTCTTTTCAATCAGAAATTCTCCGTTGGGCCCGGCCGGGATTACCAGTTCTTTATATCCGTGTTCAATGTAAAACTGGTTGTAAGTAAAACGATCATTCCCCAACATTGCACTCAATCGTGCGGCAGAGAAGGCTCCATCCGATCCGAAAATCAAGTCGGAATTCACATGAGTTTCCTTGTGCGTTTTTTCGTGTATGAAAGAAGATTTGCCGGCTCGTGAATCCACATTCGTGCAGCGCTCTTCGAAATTGATTTTCACATTCGGCATGCTCTCCGCCAAATCCATCAGTTTCATATTGATTCCGGCACGAGAAACAGAATTGATTGCCTGCCCTGCTTTTCCATAAGGCTGAAATCCTGTAGTTCCATCCTGATTGTGAAGGAAACGACCGTACATCGGTATGGCAATCTTGCGGATCTCATCAGCAATACCTACGCCTTCGAGTCCACGAAAACCACGATCGCTCAACGCCAGGTTAATCGATTTTCCTGCGCTCATTTTATTCAGGCGCATATCGGCGCGACGTTCAAACACATTCACATTATAACCACGCTTTGCGAGGTAAATAGAAAGCAGAGATCCAACGAGGCCTGCACCGATTACTGAAACACTTTTACTCATAATTCTCCTATAAGACTGAATGACAAAGAAAATCAATTTACAGGTGCTCAGGCCCAATTTTGATTGCATTATATTTACACAAATTGCATTCCTGATATTAATCATACTGTTATACGCATTACATGTTCGGAAACTTTCTGCGTTGGTGCATTAATACGTGGTTGAATATCACCGGAAAATCGATTTCACTCACTGAAAATCCCTGGTTGCGCGGACCTGTTTCCGAAGGCAATGTAATCGGTGAAGATTTCTACGAACGCTTTGCAAAACGCGCAGGACTAGTCATCGAGGTTCCGGAAAAAGGCGGCTTGCTACCCGACTTTAGTGTTGTCACCGTCGACAGTGCAATCCCCGGCACGAAACTTCACAAGGCAGTCAAAGACTTTTACGAGCAAACAGTTCTCTACAAAATGGATGTTTGGGGACAGTGGTCTTCTCCCATTGCCATCTTCGCGAAAATTCTCATTAAGTCTGTGAGCGAGAAAATGAATCAGCTGAACATTCCACTCAGTCCGTTGGAAACGAGTCTCGGTATGAGCAGCGAAGTAATTCAACTCAAAGATCCATCAACAGGCGAAGTAAAATACACCTGCTGGCTGCGAAAAACAGTGAAATCCAATCGCGTGGTGTATGCCGGATTTTACACGCACTGTGTTACACCAAAAGGGACATTCGTAAAAGTTGTTTTCCCTTTGCCAAAAGGAAACGTTACCGTGTTGTTGAAAGCAAACGTACAGGAAGACGGTGGCGTAAAACTCATCTCCGCCGGAAAAGGAATTGGTGATGCGGGTTATTACCGTGTGCTCAACATCAACAGCGACAAAGTGAAAACACGATACATTCCGCTGAAGGAATCCATTCACGTATTCGAAGACAAATCGGGAATACTTCGCACCGATCATGAATTTCGTTTCTGGGGAATTAAGTTCCTGCACCTTCATTATAAAATCAACAAAACAATCAGCTGATGAAACTGTTTCATAATTTTGGAACAACACTTTTCCTCGCTCTGGCGATAGTTGTGACTTCTTGCGGGGGCGGCCCGATTGAGCATGGGAAAGAGTACATTTTAGAGGCTCCCATGAACTCAGCAGATGTAGATATGCAGTCGACAGTTGCTGTACTTGAGAATCGACTGAACAACTTTGGATTAAAAGGTGATTTCGAGTTGTCGCGAGACTCAAACAGAATTACCGTCCGCGTCCGTCAAGGTGCAATTGCCGACGATTCCAAAATGAGAAAGTTGCTGCAAAGCTCCGCCAACCTTGTGTTTCGCGCTATGTACACAATGGGTGAAATCTCACCCGTAATTACCGAAGCACAACAAACGTATATCCGTATTAATCACATTGATTCCATCACAGCGCTCTCAGCAGGAATAATTCCCTACGCAGCTGAATCCGGATGGGACCCCGAAGGTGCATTGATCATTAGTTGCCGTGCGAAAGACACCATGGCCGTGATGAATATTCTTCGGACTGATTCAATTGCAATTCTATTTCCGTCAGATGTTGTTTTCCATTGGGGGACGGGACCGGAATTGGAAACCGGTGAACTCACCTATGGTTTGTTTGCGTGCAAAGTGGGACGCAATTATGTAATGAGTGGGAACTATATAGAATCAGCCGATGCTTTATTGAATCCAAACTACAATTCCTGGGAGATTTCATTGGTTTTTGACCCGGTAGGTGCAAAAGAATTTTCCCGCATTACAAAAGACAATGTCGGACGGAATCTTGCCATTGAGCTCGACGACTTCGTGTACAACTATCCCACTGTAAATGCTGAAATTACCGGTGGGGTGGCAGTAATTACTGGCAATTTCACAGAGACGGAGGCAGGGGATCTTGCAAAAATTTTAAGTGCCGGAAGTCTTCCATTGCCCGTTGCACTTGTTCAGGAAACTGACTTCTGATTAAGCCTTCATCGCCTCTTCCAGCTTCTG
This sequence comes from Flavobacteriales bacterium, assembly GCA_040377305.1. GTDB lineage: Bacteria > Bacteroidota > Bacteroidia > Palsa-965 > Palsa-965. The sequence continues at coordinate 129,731 of JBEIPA010000005.1, forward strand.
TCCGAAACGCCAAACGTCTTCGAAAGAATTGTAAAGCGGTACCGGAGCCATTCGAATCACATTCGGTTCTCTCCAATCGGGCATCACACCGTTCGACATAAGCGTATCAAATAATTTCCTGCCGTAGCCGTGCGCAATTACACTCACCTGACAACCGCGGTATTTCCAGTCGCGCGGCGTAATAATCTCGAGACAATTATTATGTTTCTTCGAAATTTCGTCAATGATAAATTCGAGATAAGCCGATAGCTTTTCGGTTTTCGCGCGCAGCTTCTCCATTCCTACTTCATCGAAAATTTCCAGCGCAGCATTGTGTGCCGCCATCGAGAAAACTGGTGCGTTACTCAATTGCCAGCCTTCTGCTCCGGGAATCGGATTAAATCCTTTTTGCATTTTGAATCGCGTGGCTTTATCGTGTCCCCACCAACCTGCGAAACGAACTACACCCGAATCGGCGTGACGTGCGTGCACAAATGCTCCAGCCACACTTCCAGGTCCGCTGTTCAGATACTTATAAGAACACCAGCACGCAAAGTCAACATCCCAGTCGTGTAAACGCAATACCAGATTTCCGGCAGCATGTGCAAGATCAAAGCCGGCATACGCTCCAATGGCATGAGCCGCTTTTGTAATTGCAGCCATGTCGAATACTTGTCCGCTGTAATAGTTTACACCGCCAATGAAGACAAGTGCAATCTCTTCCTTGTGCTTTTCAAGTGCCGCAAAAATATCTTCGTGACGAATAGTGTGCTCTCCTTCGCGAGGTGCAATTTCAATCACTGCATCTTCGTAATCGTAACCGTGAAATTTCACTTGAGACTCTAGCGCGTACTGGTCTGAAGGAAAAGCTTTTGCTTCGCACAAAATTTTGTATCGCAATCCGCGCGGACGATAAAACGAAACCATCAGCAAGTGAATATTCACGGTAAGCTGGTTCATGCAAACAACTTCGCCGGGCTTTGCCCCAACCAGTCGTGCAGATTTCTCCGTAAGAAATTCATGATACGGCATCCACGGCTTATTCGCCACGAAATGTCCTTCAACCCCATGCTTTGCCCAGTCGTCGAGTTCTGCATTAATGGCAGCACGGGTAGTAACCGGTTGTAATCCAAGTGAGTTACCGGTGAGATAAATTACATCCTCCCCGTTGTGTTTCGGAATTAGAAATTTCTGGCGATAACCAGCGAGTGGATCGTTCCGGTCGCATTCCTGCGCAAAAGTGTGTGTGTTCTGAAACTGCATACGTATGAAATTGCTGGGCCAAAGATAGGCGCTTGCATGAGTTTGTGATCAGATACAATCGGCAGTTTGTTCCCGATTGTGTAGACTAATTCCATCTTTTTGGGGAAAACTCCCAATTTTTTATAATCTGAAAATCGCGACGTAAAAATCAAATTTTCTCCACCCATAACATATATCAGGAGCTATCGATTTCCCCGTGTGGTCATGATTTTGATCGTGCTGTTTGGTATTACACCAAAACACTACCATCAACATGAAAAATCAACTACTATTATTTATTGGCCTTGCACTAGTCACGACCGCAAGTGCGCAATCAGACGAACGACCTTGGAGCTTCGGCTTACACGGCGGAATCACACAATACAACGGTGACCACGGACAAAATTTCTTTAAAACCAAACAAGCCGGATATGGTTTCGCGGGTGCTTCAATCTCCCGTTACATTTCTCCTCATTGGGATGCCTCAATCTATCAGACTTATGGTCAAATTGGAAATCGCGAAGAACTTTCATCCTGGAGCACTCCGGAAGATATAGCGACCAGCTATTTCCGTACGCAATTGAGCACTACTCACTTGTTTGTTAAGTTTCATTTTGTCACTCCTGAACATGCAGTTCGTCCGTACCTACTAGTTGGTGGCGGATTGATCGTTTATGAGAAAGATTATTCGCTTGTACACCAGCGAGTAGAAGGCTCTTTGCCAACTTTTGGTTTAGGTGTAAATCTTCGTGTTACAGATTACATGAAACTTCAATTACAGGAAACATTCATGTACACCACAACCGACAATGTTGACAAAACAATTGGCGGTGGAGCGAATGATGCCTATCTCTATCACAGCGTTGGATTGATTTTCGAATTCGGAAAAATGCCGGACGCCGATATGGATGGCGTAAGCGATAAAAAAGACAAGTGTGCTTCAACGCCGGCAGGTGTTGCAGTCGATGCTTCAGGTTGCCCTGTTGACGGAGACAAAGATGGTGTAGCAGATTATCTGGATGATTGTCCGGCTGTTGCAGGTGTTTCATCTTTGAAAGGTTGCCCAGATGGCGACAAAGACGGAATTGCAGACAAAGATGATCGTTGTCCGGATGTATTTGGTCCTTCAGACACACGTGGTTGTCCTGACACAGATGGAGACGGTGTTGTAGACATCGACGACAAATGTTCTGCAACTGCAAGCAAATACAAAGTAGATGCAACTGGTTGTCCTGTTGATACAGACAAAGACGGAGTCTTCAACGAAGACGATCGTTGCCCAACAATTGCAGGTCAACTCGTGTTTCAAGGATGTCCCGACACTGACAAAGATGGTGTATCCGATTTCGACGATCGTTGCCCAACTGTAGTTGGTACAATCTCAAATAAAGGTTGTCCTGAAATTACTAAAGAAGACCAGGTGAAAATCACTTCAATCGCCAGCAAGATCTATTTTGAAACCGGCAAAGCGACTTTGAAAAAAGAATCTTATGCACAGTTGGATGCACTCGTTCTTATCCTCCAGAAATATGAAGGCGCAATCCTCGTGATTGAAGGCCACACAGACAATGTAGGTGAAGACGCGTACAACATGACTTTGTCACAAGAAAGAACAGATGCGGTGAAAGCCTATCTCATGTCTAAAGGAATCATGGAATCACGTCTGGTTGCTTATGGATACGGTGAAACTAAGCCTGTCGATGACAACAACAAGTCAGCAGGTCGCGCAAAAAATCGCCGTGTTGAATTGAAAACCACTTATGAAGTTCCAGTGAAATAAAATACACACAATGGAGAGTTAAGGTGGTACAATTGGTACTCTCCGGCAAAAGAGGAAGCGCAGATAAGTTCTGTGCTTCCTCTTCGCTTTTACAGCGCGACCAGAAGAAACCTGCCGCTTAAACATTTTCTGTCTGCTCACGACTTTCATCTGACCTCTGACGTCTATCTTTGCGGCGTCTATGAATAACAAACGTTCCGAAGAGCTGTACGCTGCAGCCAAAAAATATTTCCCCGGTGGTGTCAATTCTCCGGTCCGCGCATTTCGTTCTGTAGGTGGAACCCCACTTTTCATTTCCAAAGGCAAAGGCTCACACATCTGGGATGCAGACGGAAACGAATTCATCGACTACTGCGGCTCGTGGGGACCATTGATCAACGGTCACGCGCATCCTGCCATCATCGAAGCGATTACAAAAACAGTTCAGGACGGAACTTCATTCGGCGCTCCAACACAGCTGGAGAATGAGCTGGCGGAACTAATTCTCTCGAATAATCCGTTCATTGAGAAATTACGTTTCGTAAGTTCCGGAACCGAAGCAGTGATGAGTGCAATTCGCCTCGCTCGTGGATTCACCGGACGCACTAAAATTCTCAAGTTCGAAGGTTGCTATCACGGACACTCTGATTCCCTTCTCGTGAAAGCAGGTTCAGGCCTTGTCACGTTTGGTAATACTTCTTCAGCTGGAGTTCCCGAGGCTTTTGTGAATGAAACCATTGTCGTTTCCTTGAATAACGAAGCAGCTGTTGAAGAAGCATTCGCGAAATTCGGAAATGAACTTGCGTGCGTGATCATCGAACCTATTCCGGCGAACAACGGATTGCTTTTACAACGCAAAGAGTACTTGCAGTTCCTGCGCGACATCTGCACAAAACACGGCGCGATGTTATTATTCGACGAAGTGATTTCCGGATTCCGGATTGGGTTCACGGGCGCTGCTGGTCATTACGGCATCAAACCCGACATCATCACCTACGGAAAAATTATCGGCGGTGGACTTCCGGTTGGAGCATATGGCGCTTCTGCGAAAATTATGTCGTCCATATCTCCGGAAGGAAATGTATACCAGGCGGGAACGCTTTCAGGAAATCCCGTGGCGATGGCAGCCGGAATTGCGCAGTTAAAATTGTGTCTCGCGGAGAATTTTTATCCGGAACTCGAACGCAAATGCAAAATGCTTTCAGCCGGGATTCAGTCACACTGCGATTCGAAAAAACACAAAGTGAAACTGCACACGCTCGGTTCGATTTTCTGGATAGCTTTTTCAGATTCAGCTGCAATTCGTTCCGCTGAAGAAATTGACGGAGAGAGCATGAAACTTTTCCGCAGCATGTATCACGATTTGCTGGAGAACGGAATTTACCTCGGTCCTTCCGGATATGAAGTTGGATTTGTATCGTCGGTGCATACGGATGAGGATATATGGGCGACAATCGGGAAGTTTACGTCTTCGTTGGATCGCACGTTCGCATAATTCAACCCCTTCGGGGTTGTGGTTACACGTGACAGGTTAGTTACCGTAATTAAAGCCCTTCAGGCTTCGCGCATTATGTTGACACGGAAAGTTCTGATTTCCCGTGTTGAATTGTTCGGCGATTTAATACTCTGGCTCGCGAAATCAGGAACTCCGAAGGAGTTTAATTACGGTAACTAACCCCGTGCACTCACGTCGCAACCCTGAAGGGGTTGAATGTCTAACACCACCGCATCATTACCCACAGAACCACCATCAGCCCATCAATCACCAGCGAGAAATAATACTCGTGCCGTTTCGGTGTGCTCATCGCAATTACAACACACGTAATGATTGTCCATATCCCATAGAGAACCACGTGATGAAATTCCACAAGCGTACTCATCCTATCAGCGAGAAAAACACCAACAAGCGACAACAGCATCCCGGCAATTCCGATGGCAATTGATTTCTTTACACCAAAAACCGAAGGCAGTGTTTTCAAACGATCTCCGTCGTAAAGCAAGTCGCGAATGTCGAATGGAATTGTAATCGAGAATATCATCATGCTGCAGGCAATCATCCAGCAGGTCACTTCCGGGGATGTCCATTCCGGGTAACTTCCGTCGGCCGCTGCCGGAACCCAAACACAGCTCATTCCCCAAACAATTCCAACAATGAAAATTTTGATCATGGGAATTTCTCGTAGCTTGATCCAGCGTTTCTTCCAGTAGATTGCAGGAAACGCGTACGCAACGGAAAGGGCTGCGGGAATCAGCGCAATAAGCTGAGTGCGTCGATACAACTGAAAAAAAGCCCACGTCGCCGCTACCATGGCAATGATTGAAATTCCAAGCAGCAACTTTCTATTCTGTGTGTTCCAGCGATGACGAATGAATTGCCGTTCAACGAGTACTTCCTGAAAAGCCGCTGGTAATCGCTGAAGATTGTACAGAAAAAACGTTCCGCAGAAAACGAAAACGTACAACTCTCTTCGTAAATGGAAATCGAATAATTCCTGCGTCACACCCACGAGTGCAATCGCACAAACTGCAATGTGCAGATTACTGAAGAGATAAAAATCCAGGATTCGTTTTAGCGGATTGCGGTTCTGATCAGCGGACGACCCCATTGCTGGTGTTGATAATCGACTGCGTAACAACTCCAGCGGCAAATCCGACTGCACCTGCAACCAGTGTACGCATGATACGTTTTTGGCGTGCAACTTTTTCGTAACCCATCAGATAAGTGTCGTACTTGAGATAATTTGGGTTCGACACTGATCCCGGGCGAATTTTCACCCGGAAGGCAAGTGAGACTGCACTATAACCAAACGGTGCTACCAGACCGAGCGCATTTCCAGTGTAGCCTCCTCCAAATCCTGCGACAAATCCACCCGCAATCCAAAGCGGACAGTGATAAGACCGACGTGCATCGCGCTCTCCCTGCAGAAAATAACGGACTTCATTTGGCGTGTAATAATTTCCGAAAAGCGTGTCTTGTTTATAGAAAACGGCTTCTGACCCCGTTTTATATTTAACAGAAAATACAAGTTCCTGTTCGATGAAATCTGCTTTGTAGCCCCCACCCTTCTTGGGGATCAGAATCTTCAGCTTTTCGTTGGACGTATCTTTCACCACGCCCTCCACCGTTCTTCCGCTCATGAGGTAAACCGTATCCAACTTCTCCTGCGCAAACAGGAAACCAACAGGTAATAGCAAAACCGCCAACAACAATCTGAATTTCATTCGGTTTGAGATATGGTCAAATATAAGGAAAGTAGCCTGAAAAGTTAGGCAGTAAGCAGTTGTACAGTTGACCGGCAGTTGTGAAATTCTGATGAAAACTTTTCTTCGCCGACTGCCGACAGACAGACTGCCCAACTGCCTACTGATTTCGTATCTTTGTCGCCCATAAACACACCGCTTTTTCCACACACTATGTATACCGACAATTTCACGCGACGTCACATCGGACCTTCAGAGGCCGACACTCAAGAAATGCTAAAGCTGATTGGCGTTTCAACTGTTGATGAGCTAATCGAGCAAACCATCCCATCTTCGATCCGATTGAAGAAACCTTTAGCGATTGAAAAAGGTTTGGGTGAGTTCGAGTACCACCGTCACCTGAAAGCACTCGGCGCAAAAAATAAATTGTACCGTACGTATATCGGACTTGGTTACAACGGCACAATTACTCCTCCTGTAATTCAGAGAAACATTCTCGAGAATCCGGGTTGGTATACAGCATACACACCGTATCAGGCAGAAATTGCACAAGGGCGTTTGGAAGCTCTTCTGAATTTCCAGACCATGGTGATGGATCTCACCGCAATGCCATTGGCGAATGCATCTCTGCTCGATGAAGCCACTGCAGCTGCAGAAGCAATGACTTTGCTTTACAACAACCGTAGCCGCGACGCAGTTAAACGCAATGCGAATACATTTTTCGTTTCTGAACTCGCTTATCCGCAAACAATTGATTTGCTGAAAACACGTTCAGAGCCATTGAACATTCAGCTTGTCATTGGCGATCACAAAACATTCGCATTCAACGAATCTATTTTCGGTGCGTTGCTCCAGTATCCTGATATCAACGGAGAAGTACACGACTACCGTAAGTTCACTGATGCCGCGCATGCCGCAGGCGCTGGTGTTGCGGTAGCAGCAGATTTGTTGTCGCTCGCGTTGTTAACTCCTCCGGGAGAATGGGGCGCCGATGTTGTTTTCGGAAATTCACAGCGCTTCGGAGTTCCAATGGGCTTCGGCGGACCACACGCAGCATTTTTCACTGCCAAAGAAGATTTCAAGCGTCTTATGCCTGGACGTATCATTGGTGTTTCAGTAGACAGTAATGGCAATCATGCATTGCGCATGGCGTTACAGACACGTGAGCAGCATATCAAACGTGATCGTGCAACATCAAACATTTGCACCGCACAGGCATTGCTCGCCATCATGGCAGGAATGTATGCTGTATATCATGGTCCGAAAGGAATCAAAGCCATTGCCGAAGAAGTAAATGGAAATGTTGCGAAGCTCGCAGGCGCATTGACCGCAGCAGGATTCAAGCTCGTGAACAATTCGTTCTTCGACACAATTACTATTGAAGCCGATGCTGCGAAAGCAAAAACTATTCGCGATGCTGCTGAGAAATCAGGAATCAATTTCCGTTTTGGCAACAACACCGTTTCTGTAACGCTTGATCAAACGGTGAGCACATCCGATATGTCAGACATTCTTGCTGCATTCGGAATTAAGAATGCTGCAACAGCCGTGCAAGGTATTCCTTCTTCGAATACACGAACATCGTCTTATCTCTCGCATCCGATTTTCAATACGTATCATTCAGAAACTGAAATGATGCGTTACATCAAGAAACTCGAGAACAAAGATTTGTCTCTGGTTCACTCGATGATTTCTCTCGGATCGTGTACGATGAAACTCAATGCGGCTTCAGAGCTTATGCCAATTACATGGCCTGAGTTTGCAAACATTCACCCGTTTGTTCCGGCCGATCAGGCGGTGGGTTATCACGAACTCATCAACACACTGGATAAAGACCTCAGCGAGATCACAGGTTTTGCGGCAATGTCTTTCCAGCCAAACTCTGGTGCACAAGGAGAATACGCAGGGTTGATGGTAATTCGCGCGTATCACATTTCGCGCGGCGATGGTCACCGTAATGTTTCCTTGATTCCATCTTCTGCTCACGGAACAAATCCGGCTTCTGCTGCAATGGCAGGAATGGAAATTGTTGTGGTGAAGTGCGACGAGAAAGGAAACATCGATGTTGCTGATTTACGTGCGAAAGCAGAACAATACAAAGATCGCTTGTCATGTCTGATGGTTACTTATCCATCGACCCACGGCGTGTATGAAGAATCTATCATGGAAATCACGTCTATCATTCACGCGAATGGCGGACAGGTTTACATGGATGGAGCAAACATGAACGCACAGGTTGGATTGACATCACCGGGAAATATCGGTGCTGATGTTTGTCACCTGAATCTTCACAAAACTTTCGCAATTCCACACGGTGGAGGTGGACCAGGAATGGGGCCGATTGGTGTTGCCAAGCATCTTGTGCCATTTCTTCCTTCTCATCCTGTTGTAAAAACAGGTGGCGACAAAGGAATTGCAGCCGTTTCAGCAGCTCCTTTCGGAAGCGCGTTGATACTACTTGTTTCTTACGGCTACATCAAAATGTTGGGTGGCGATGGTATGACAGATTCAACCAAGATGGCGATCGTGAACGCGAACTACATCAAGGAAAAACTAAAAGGACACTACGCTACACTCTATACAAATCACAACGGTCGTGTTGCGCATGAAATGATTTTGCAGTGCGAAGAATTCAAGCGTACAGCGAAAGTGGAAGTTGCCGATATCGCAAAGCGTCTGATGGATTATGGATTTCATGCTCCGACAGTTGCGTTCCCTGTACACGATACATTAATGGTGGAGCCAACCGAATCTGAACCAAAAAGTGAACTCGATAAGTTTTGTGAAGCGATGATTAGTATCCGAAAAGAGATTGCTGAGATCGCAGATGGCAAATCGGATGTTGTAGATAACGTATTAAAGAACTCCCCGCACACGGCAGATTCTGTGATAAATGACAGCTGGTCACACAATTATAGTCGCGAGAAGGCCGTTTACCCGCTGAATTGGGTAAAAGAAGCGAAATTTTGGCCAACTGTAGGTCGCGTAGATAATGCGTATGGAGATCGTAATCTCGTTTGCAGCTGTTTGCCCATTGAAGCCTATCTCGAGCCGGTAATCGCTTAACGCGTAAGAAATTTAACAAGTCGAGTGGTTAAAATCATTGAATCTGTGCCGATTTCTTAACCATATCCTTATATTTGTAATTCGTAAAACACTATAATCAAAACCAAATCTAAATCCTCAGCAATGAAGAAAATTTACACTCTTGCAGTATTCTCTTTAGCTGTCCTTGGCATGAACGCACAGGAAAGCGTAAATAAGAATTTCACAGGACCAGCTGCTCCAGCACAAGGTAACGTTACGCCAAACGTATTGGCTAACGGAGATACTTTGATGTGGATGCCTTTAGCTGGTTACTACATTAACCCAACTGACCAAGCTGGTTTCAGCATTCAGATTGAAGATATCGATGGTGCTACTGTTGAGGCAAACACAATTCAGTGCTCTGATTGGTGCTTGTTCTACTCTACTGATCCTTCTGATATCCAACCTAACCAAGGCGATATCGACACAGCTTTCTTCTGGGGAGCAACTTCATGGTTCGCACCTGTTGGTCAGGCTTCTAACTGGCTCGAGTTCGGTCCTATCACTCTTCCTGCTACAGGCGGACACATTGAGTGGATGTACAAAATCCAGGACAACGCATTCCGTGATGGTTACAAGATTCGTGTGAACACAACAAGCCTTAACGCTTCTGACTTCACTGATCCAGCTATCTATTCAATCGGAGACAACGCTGCTTCTACAAACGGAGACACTACATGGACACAAGCTCCAGGTGCTGATATGTCAGCTTATGCTGGTCAGCAAGTGTACATTGCATTCGAGCACGACGCGAACGATATGTTCATCATCTGGATTGACAATATCATCGTTATCGAAGGACCAATGAGCGTTACTGAGAACAACGGTGTTACTTTGAACTCTGCAATGCCTAACCCTGCTAACGACGGAACAATCATTTCTTACAACCTCGCTACTTCTTCTGACGTTGTAATCACAATGACTGACGTTACAGGTAAAGTTGTTTACACTGAGAACCGTATGAACCAGAATGCTGGTTTGAACAACGTTTCAGTTAACACAGCTGAGCTTGCAAACGGCGTTTACTTCTACACTGTATCTGCTAACGGCGTTACAGCTACACAGAAGCTCGCAGTTCAGCACTAAGCTTACTACGATTTCAAACAAAAAGCCCGGCCGAAAAGTCGGGCTTTTTGTTTAGATAAGCGGGAGATGGAAGCACTTGAACAGGTACAAAGGTTAGCTGTTGCTCCAATTTTACACCCGTCGCCCGACTGTTGTTTCGCGTCTTTTCGCTATATTTGTTTTTATCACAAACAAAAACTGAAACATGAAAAAAATCTACTCTGTAGTAGCTTGTGCGTTGTTGACTCTTGGAGTGAATGCACAAAGCATTCAGACTGTACCAAACGGTGGGCGTGTTGTTCACGGTGTTGACCGCTCGAACCCTCCAACAACTCAATCCGCGATGTCGTTCTATACAGACTACGACTTTATGGATGAGACGTATAATGTTGACTCATTGGGTGGACTTTACGCACGTTACATCTGGGACATGAACATGAACTACGATCTGACCTTGGCTGACACTGCCATCACTTATGCAGTGGTTGATTTCAGTTCGTTCTGGGATTCTTACAATGCGAATGGACCAACTCCGGTTCCAAACAATATGTTCAACACGTACACAATTGATTCTGTGTTTATCCTTGGAGGTCACTCGAACTTCTCCGGTCAGCCAGACACAATTGTTATTGTAACAGTTGGTTTGAATGGTGCTGGTTATCCGCAAAACAACACGGTGCTTGATCGTGACACTATCATTGCAACTAACTTCGGAACTGTAAACAGTTTCTTACAGGCTGCTGTAATCGGTGTTGAGGTGAACCACACGATCACTAACCCTGCTACAAAATTCGGAATTCGCGTTGAGTACTACGGTGACCGTACACTTGACACATTCGGAATCCTTGCTGGTTTCGGTGATCTTGGACCAGGAAACTGCTCGGTTAACTCAAACCTTCCAAACTTTGCGTTGCCTTCCCACCATGGACCTAACAGCTATCGTTTCGATATGCGCTACAGCCCTGCAAATGGAATGCTGCCAACCGCTTCAGGTATTGATACATACTATGAGTGCAACGGTACAGCTGGAAAACAGCCAGGTCTTGATTCTGAAAACTTCCTTCAGAACTGGGGCATCTGGGCAAAAATCACTGTAGACGGTGTTGGTATCAACGAAACTCCTAACACTGGAATTTCATTGGAGCAGAACATGCCAAACCCTGCAGGCAACAGCACGCAAATCAAATACAACCTCGCGAATAACGGACAGAATGTTGCCCTTGAAGTCTATGACATCACAGGACAACTGATTGAGTCAGTTGATCAAGGTTCACGCGCTGCTGGTCAACACACAATCGACCTGAACACGGCTAACTACGCTGCTGGTGTATACTTCTACACTTTGAACGTTGATGGAGTTAAAGTGACTAAGAAAATGGTGATCAGCGAGTAATCCTGAAGCAACCACAATAAAAAAAGCCTGGCGATTAAACGTCAGGCTTTTTTATTGTGGTTGTGTACGGTCCTGAAATGAGTTGACCTAAGTATCCGTGTCTGCTACTGTCTAAAGGCTCCCGTCTTTTTCGAGACGCTCACGAAACTCCTGAAGAAACTTGGTAGCATAAACGAACTCGGAAAGTTCCTTCTGCTTCGTAGTAAGAATCTCTTTACGCGTTCCTTCCCACAACTTCAAGCCTTTGTGCAGGTATGCGATGCGATCACCAATTTCAAGAACAGAATTCATATCGTGTGTGATTACAACGGTAGTCATGTCGTATTCGATCGTAAGATCTTTGATCAACTCGTCAATGAGAATGGATGTCTTCGGATCGAGTCCGGAGTTTGGCTCATCGCAGAAAAGATACTTTGGCTTCAACGCAATCGCACGCGCAATCGCTACGCGCTTCTTCATTCCACCGGAAAGTTCTGCAGGAAATAATTTCAAAACATTCGGAAGATTCACACGTTCGAGACAGTGCTGAACACGATCGCGTTTTTCACTCAACGGCATATCCGTAAAAACGGAAAGTGCGAACATCACATTTTCTTCCACCGTCATTGAATCAAACAGTGCAGAGCCCTGGAAAAGCATTCCGATTTTCTTGCGGATGGTTTTCTGAGCTTCCCAATCCATTTTCAGAAAATCTTCGCCGTCGTAAAGCACTTCGCCGGTTTCAGGAATGATAAGTCCCACCATGCATTTAATGAGTACCGACTTACCCGTCCCGCTTTCTCCGATGATGAGGTTCGTTTTTCCCTTCTCAAATACGAATGAGAAATCTTTGAGAACCTGTTTCTCTCCGAATGATTTGTTAATGTTGCGCACTTCGATCATCCCAGCAACATTTGTGTGAGTATGAAATTGAAGAGCAACAGCACAATGATACTATATACCACTGCGCGAGTACTTGCCTGTCCGACTTCCAGTGATCCGCCTTTGGTATAATAACCATGATAAGCAGAAACCGACGGAATGATAAAGCCGAAGAAAAGTGATTTAGTCAAAGCATAGAATACGTTGTATGGACGGAAGTCATACTGAATGCCGTAAACAAATTCGTATGGAGTAACCACTCCCGCTGCAACACCGAGCGTGAATCCACCCATGTGACCGAGGAACATACTGATCACAACCATGAATGGGAAAATGAAAACCGATGCAACAATTTTCGGCAGAATAAGAAAGCTTGCAGAGTTGACACCCATTACATCGAGCGCATCTATCTGTTCGCTCACGCGCATGTTGCCGAGTTCGGATGCGATACTCGAACCTACTTTTCCGGCAAGGATCAGACTCACAATTGTTGGTGCGAATTCGAGTACGATAGAATCGCGTGCTGCAACACCAACAGCATACAACGGAATCCAAGGGCTTTCAAATCCGAATGCCGCTTGAATTGTGATAACCGCTCCCATGAAAATGGAAATGATAGCCACAACTCCGAGTGAGCCAATTCCGATGGCATTAATCTCGAAGAACACGCGGTTCCAGAAAATGCTGGCTTTCTCAGGACGCCGGAAAACCTGCATCAGCATGAGCCAGTATCGCCCAACGTGATAAATCAAACGCAGTGGATCCATAGAATGGCTAAAATTACCTAATTCGGAGACAACTACGGTGAAAAAGCGCATAAGGAAGAGGGATTGGGAATTAGGGAATTTAGGCTCAGCGAGATAAGAATGGAAGCATGCCTAAATTCCCTAACCCACTATTACTCACCACTAATTCCCCGTTCCCTGTACCATTCTGATCATTCTAACGTTATAACCAGAGACGCTCCTTATTAGTATATTTGATCATGACTCGCATCTACCGTCGCTTACTTCCACTGCTGATTCTGGGCGCTTTTGCAACCACTTCATTAGAAGGCTGCTTCATGTTCGGAGGAAAGAACAATTGCGGCGATTGTCCGAGCTTCAAGAGCAACAACAAGCCTAAGAAGCAGAAGCGTAAAAAGAAGCATTAGTCAATGTGCTAATATGCTAATGAGTTAATTTGCTAATCCGGAACTCTTGAATATTCGTCGGTTGTTGCCATTCATCTTGCTAGGCACGGTTTTGTTTACTTCACTGGAAGGGTGTAAGCTATTTGAAAAGAACAAATGCGATACGTGTCCCCATGGCGATGGGAGCAAGCCGAAGAAACAGAAGCGGAAGCATTAGTTTTCCCGTGTGTTATTCGTGCGCGACGCCTACGGCATCGCGCTGCTAAAATGTGGGTTAGGGTACGGCGTGTTTGTTACACATGTTTGGCTTCTCTGAAGCCATGCTACACTCACGTAATCATCACGCCAAACATGCTATACAACCAGCGACCGACGCCTAAGGCGTTCTGCAATTACTTTGTAAGGCATCGTGCAGAACAATGGGTTGGGGCGTGGCGTGTTTGTTACACATTGACTTCTCTGAAGCCGTGCTACACTCACGTAATCATCACGCCAAACATGATATGCAAGCAACGAGCGATGCCCAACGCATGCTGCAATTACTTTGTAAGGTGCGAAACGCCCGTGTGTTGCTCATGCCTGGCGTCCTAGATGCTGCGTAATTTGAAGGTCCCATCGGGACCAAACATGTGTAACACAACCCTCGCCCACGGAATCTCTCTATAGCTTGCCGATCGCCTGCGATCGTACAACAGCACCTCGCAGTAGAGTCGCAGCAAATACCGCATTCTAGGTAGACTTCCCCGAGACAATCACACCTCACGATTCCGTACCTTTACCCTGTGAAAAACGACAACCTCGCGTCGCTGATTCCAGGAGAAAAAGCCATAATCGATTCATTCACCGATCCGGAATTATCGGTGAAGCTTCTTGAAATGGGCTGCACTCCAGGTGAAGAAGTTACCCTTGAAAAAGTAGCTCCTTTTGGTGATCCTATCGCTGTGAATGTTGCCGGTTACACACTCAGTCTTCGTCTATCCGAAGCAGCTACCGTTAAAATCCTTCGCGTAGGTAACGCCAACTGATTTCTTGGAAAATTCTTCCCGCAATAAATTGCAGCGGAAAATTGCGCTGATCGGAAATCCCAACAGCGGGAAGTCTACACTGTTCAATGCCCTTACCGGACTCAATCAACGCACTGGAAATTTTCCGGGTGTAACGGTCGACAAGAAAACGGCAAACGTTACGAAGACTATTGATAAACGGGACTTCGAGTTTCGTTACATCGATCTTCCGGGAACATATTCATTGTATCCGAAATCACCCGACGAGGAAGTAGCGACACAGATTCTCACTGAGAAATCGAATAAAGAATTTCCGGACACCGTAGTGATTGTTGCCGATGCAACCAGTCTGAAACGTAGCCTGTTTCTCGCCGGACAAATCATCGACCTGAATATTCCATGTGTTCTCGTTCTGAACATGATGGACGAAGCCGAGAAATCAGGACTTCAAATCGACATCGGAAGATTGTCGAATCGATTAGGAATTCCGGTTCTTCCGGTCAGTGCGCGCAACAAAGAAGGAATTGAGCAACTGGAGATTCTTCTCTCTACGCATGGTGATTTACCGGCATATCGTTTCATCGACGCGAGCGCCATTGCGAAGAATGCAACCGATCTTGTTAAAACAGAATTCAAAGACCGTACGGAAGATTACGTTGCATTATATCGCGCAAATCGTTTGTACGCGACCAATGAAAAGTGGCAGGAGAAACTGGATGCTGTTGGATTTAGTCCCACGGCAGCCCAGGCAGAAGAAAGCCTCACGCGTTACGGAATCATTGCACAACATATTGAAGCGTGTACGAGAACCGGAACCGGACGCTCTGCATTTGCGAAGAAAATAGATGCGATCATTACACACAAGGTGTGGGGTTATCTGATTTTTCTTTTCATCATGCTCATTGTGTTTCAAACGATATTCTATCTCGCCGAATATCCGATGACGTGGATTGAAAACGGATTCGCGTGGATACAGGAATGGTGTGCACGTGTGATGCCGGAAGGAATGCTCACTGATCTTTTCATCAATGGAATTCTTGCAGGCTTGAGCGGAGTTGTAGTTTTCGTTCCGCAGATTGCCTTGTTGTTTTTCTTCATCGCGATGCTGGAAGATTCCGGTTACATGGCGCGTGTGAGTTTCATCATGGACAAACTCATGCGAAAAATCGGTCTGCATGGGCGAAGTGTAATTCCACTCATCAGCGGAATGGCTTGCGCGGTTCCGGCGATCATGGGAACGCGAACGATCAGCAACTGGAAAGAGCGAATCATTACGATCATGGTCACTCCGTTGATGAGCTGCAGCGCCCGACTTCCTGTTTATGCCTTGCTGATTTCACTGGTGATTCCGGATAAAATCGTTGGCGGCATTTTTAATTTGCAGGGATTAGTGTTGATGGGAATGTATCTGCTTGGATTCCTGATGGCCATTTTGTCGGCGTGGATTTTGCATCTTCTCATCAAAGGAAAAGGACGGAGCTGGTTTGTGATGGAGCTTCCGATTTATCGTATACCGAAATGGTCGAACGTTTTCTATCTCATCTACGAGAAAGTAAAAGTGTTTTTGTTCGACGCCGGAAAAGTGATTCTTGCGGTTTCAATTGTGTTGTGGGTACTCGCTTCATTCGGGCCTGGTCAGGAATTTAAGGACGTAGAAGGCGGAATCACATATTGGCAGGATGAACTAGACAAGGTCAATGTGTTAGATGAAACTGTTCGTACCGGAGGACCATTGGATATTCAGTGGACGATCGATTCCACGTACAGGATTTCGGTTGAGGATCAGATACGCGACTTACAATCAAAAAAACTCGAACTCTCCTACGCTGGTCGCCTCGGAAAATTCATTGAGCCCGCTATCGAACCACTTGGTTACGACTGGAAAATCGGAATCTCGCTCATCACTTCTCTTGCGGCTCGTGAAGTTTTCGTTGGAACGATGGCAACCATTTACGGTGCGGGTGACGATGAAAACATTGAGCCCGTACGCGATCGCATGCGCAATGAAAAAGATCCCGAAACAGGAAAACCGGTTTACACACTCGCAGTTGGATTGTCGCTGATGGTATTTTACGCGTTCGCGATGCAATGTATCAGCACCATCGCAGTTGTGAAACGTGAAACACAAAGCTGGAAATGGCCGATTATTCAGTTCGTTTTCATGGGCGCTCTTGCCTGGATTTGCAGTTTTATCACCTACCAGATTCTTTCTTAAACACATAGGAACATAAATCTTACCGTGCTAAAAAGGCGCGCTGAAGCGCGTACATAGGTCGCAAGAGATCGCCACGGCTATTCACCTTTTAACGCGAATGGCACTTCTATGTCCCTATGTGGTGTAAATTTGTACCGTGAATCAGGCGGAGCGCAACCAATCCATTCTGGCTAAATATATTCCTACTGCGGCGGTGCCGATGATTTCGGATTGGATATTTCATTTCAATTTCAAATTGAAAATCCGCAAGCCGCGTATGAGTGTGTATGGAGATTATCGTCCTCCAATGCCTGGATCGAATCACCTGATCACAATCAACCGCGACATGAATCAGTATGCATTCCTGCTTACACTCGTTCATGAAATTGCACACCTGCTCGCGCATGAGCGACATGGTCGTCGCATCAAACCACACGGCGAAGAATGGAAAAACTGCTTCAAAGAATTAATGCGGCCTGTGATGCGGCTTGGTATTTTTCCGGACGATGTTCGTGGTGCGATCATTGGCTATATGCAGAATCCCGGAGCGAGTAGCTGTTCCGACGACAATCTTCTTCGCACGCTGAAGAAATACGACAAAGCAAATGGACTTGTGCTGCTTGAATCGTTACCGCTGAATTCTGTTTTTCAGTTCGGCGGTAAACAATTTGTAAAAGGGAAGAAAATCAGGACACGCTACCACTGTCATCTAAGCGGCACGAAGCATATTTACTTTTTCGCGGCTTTGGCTGAGGTGACCCATGTCAAAGCAGAATAACAAGTTCTTCAACCGCGGGATAAACCCACGCGACTGAAGAACTTGTTCTTGGCAAACGAATTCCTTTACTATTCGTTCCCTAATCCTCGTACGTCTGCACGTAATACTTCTTCGGCTTGTGACGGTAAACGCGCGTACCCTTTAATGCAAAACCCATTCGCGCGCCCACATACATTGATCGGGATGCAATATCGCCCACAAGTACGGAAATCTGGATTGCTCCGTTGGCATGCGACACGGGTATGTACGATTTCAGAACGAGTGCATAACCACGTTGATTATACCTCGTGAACTCATGACGCCCTATCACATCCATCCACATTTCTGCTCCACCGACCAACGCATAATTGTTCTTGCGGAAGATCTCATATCCAAATTGAAGACGCGTAGTAAGTGAAGTACTGTGCGAATGAAAAATCGCATAGTCAAAACCAACGACTTTCATGGGATTTTCTACATCGTAATGAACCCCTGTTATATCACTATTCCAACCTTTTGCATAGAGCGCTTCAAGGCCTAGCTCAAGCTCCCACCGTTTCGCAAATGGAAGCGCCAACATGAGACCGTACTTCGTATTCCAATTCACACGCCAACTATCTGGATTCTGCCATGCGGAATAAATAGAAGGATGTTGCGCAAAGACGCCATTTACAAAACCATTATATCCGACGGTAACGCCGAGATAGTACGGTCGGCGATAATATGCAGTGTCATTTCCTTTGGCCTCCGCTATCAATGAAATGAGAACAGTTACAACGATCAGAGTTAGCTTTTTCATCGGTCGGATTTCTACAGGTAAGTCGTGATTTTGTCTGAAAGGCTGCCTCCGTTGAATATTGTCCACACTTTCAGCCATTTTGTTCAAAATTATTGCGTTTTCCCAGAGAAAAAGTGCCTTTACCAGCCTCCTATCCAACTGCTTACTGCCTACTGATTTGTACCTTTGCACCGCTCTTTTTCCATTAAGAAAACACACACACTTGATGAGTAATACAACAGCAGTACCCGCGAGCGCCGAGCTCAAAGTAAGCAACATGGCAGAATCACTAATTGGTTCTGAAATCATCAAGCTTGCCGCAGAAGTCAATGAGAAAATCAAGAATGGTGAAAAGGTTTTTAACCTCACCATTGGCGACTTCAATCCAAAAGTATTTCCGATTCCTGCAGAGCTGAAACGTGAAATCATCAAAGCGTATGAAGAGGATGAAACGAATTATCCTGCTGCTGATGGTGTAGCTGAATTGCGTAAAGCCGTGGCTAATTTAATCGAGCAACGTCAAGGATTAAAATACGGAGCCGATGAAGTTCTCATTGCTGGCGGAGCTCGCCCGGTGATCTACGCGATCTACCGTACAGTTCTTGATCCGGGCGATAAAGTATTGTTCCCTGTGCCATCGTGGAATAACAACCACTACACGCACATGAACTCGGGCGACTACGCAAACCAGATTTTCGTAGAGACAACTGCAGAAAATAATTTCATGCCTTCTGCTGCTGATCTCGCACCTTACCTGAAAGATGTTGCGTTGGTTTCATTGTGTTCACCGCTTAATCCAACCGGAACAACTTTCACCAAAGAAGCACTCGCTGATATTTGCGATATTATTCTGGCGGAGAACAAACGACGCGGTCCAGGACAGAAGCCGTTGTTCCTTTTGTACGACCAAATCTATTGGGCACTTACATTCGGTGAAGTGAAACATCATGATCCTGTAACGCTGCGTCCTGATATGCGTCAATACACCATATTCGTCGACGGTATTTCAAAGTCACTTGCAGCAACGGGCGTTCGCGTTGGTTGGGCAATGGGACCGAAACGCATCATCGACAAAATGAAATCTATTTTGTCGCATGTTGGTGCATGGGCTCCGAAAGCCGAACAGGTTGCAACAGCACGTTACCTGAATGATCTTGCGCAGTACGATAAGTTCCTCGCAAAGATCAAAGGTGAAGTGAATGCCCGACTCGTTGGTTTTCACAAAGGATTTCAGGCGCTGAAAGCAAAAGGCTATCGCGTCGATTCAATCGCACCACAAGCGGCAATTTATCTTACTATCAATCTCGCATTGCACGGACAAAAAACCGCTGACGGAAATATACTCGCAACGACGAAAGACGTAACGAGCTATATCCTGAATGAAGCAAAAGTTGCTGTTGTTCCCTTCAATGCATTCGGCGCATCAAACGATTCCAGTTGGTATCGCCTCTCGGTGGGCACGTGCAAACTCGAAGATGTCGATGCAATTATACAGTCACTTGAAAACGCGCTCGCAAAGCTTTCCTGATATTCTCCCATGAAAAATCGTTACTGTGTTATTATGGCAGGTGGTGTCGGAACTCGTTTCTGGCCCATGAGCCGTACAGCGCACCCTAAGCAATTTATTGATGTACTCGGAACCGGCAGAACTTTGCTGCAGGCAACATACGATCGTGCATTGAAATTCTGCAGGCTGCAAAACATTTATGTGGTTACCAACGAGAGTTACAAAACACTCGTAGGTGATCAGCTTCCTGATTTGCCGGAAGAAAATATTCTCTGCGAACCGGCTCGCAAGAATACGGCACCCTGTGTTGCTTTTGCTGCATGGAAGATTCACGCGAAAGATCCGAATGCGGTGATGGTTGTTGCTCCAAGCGATCACCTCATCACGAAGGAAGACACATTCACGAAAGCAATTGTGTCGTGCATGAAGAAAGCTGCCGAAGATGATTCACTCATTACCATCGGATTGAAGCCGACTCGTCCTGACACCGGATACGGTTACATTCAGTTTGTAGATTCTGATGTGCAGGAAAAAGACAAACGTATCAAGAAAGTAAAAACGTTCACAGAGAAGCCCGACCTGGAAATGGCGGAATTCTTTTTACGTAGCGGCGACTTTCTTTGGAACGCAGGTATATTCATCTGGAGTTCGAAGAGTATCATCGATGCATTCAATAGGCACGCACCAGACACTGCGGCGATCTTCAATGAAGGAAACGGCAAGTGGAATACAATCTGGGAAGAAGAGTTCATCAAGGACGCATACGGTCGCTGCAAGAACATTTCCATTGACTACGCTGTGATGGAGAAAGCAACGAATGTTTATGTGCGTTCTTCAATCATTGGCTGGTCGGATCTTGGAACATGGGGTTCTTTGTATACGCACATTAAGAAAGACGACAATGGAAACGCCATCGTTGGCAAGCAAGTGATGACTTACCAATCGAAAGATTGTATTGTACACGTGCCGAAAGACAAATTGGTAGTGATTGAAGGACTTGAGGATTATATTATTGTTGAATCCGATAACATCCTGCTTATTTGCAAGAAAGCAGATGAACAACAGATTCGCACTTTTGTGAATGACGTGAAAGTTGGTAAAGGAGATAAATTCGTATGATGCGGAGAACACAGCGAATGCAGCGACGCGGAGAAATTATTGCACTCATTCTGGTGACAATTACATCTTTGCTGATTGTATCGTGCAGTGAGCGCGACAAACCAAAAGTTGATCCGATTGGTGTTTGGGAGAATACGACTCATTGGGATAATAATAAAATCACGATGACAGTACGCGCAGATTCAACCATGCTTTTCAAATGCGAGAAAAGCTTTTGTCCCGGCACAAAATTCTTTGTAGCTATCGGCGATTGGCACATTGAGAATGACAGCGTGTTGGTGATGGAACCTATTACCGATGGACGTCACTATGAAATTCGCGACTTGTTCCCGGAGCTCACGCAGATTGGAAAAGACTCGAACAATGTACACTCACTTGATGTATCGGCACGAATGATCTTTGCGGACAGTTGCCTCTATGACATCGATCAGGACGGCAAACGACTGACGGCTCATTGTTTTAAGAAGATTGCGAAGTAGAAAATGGAACGCAGATCCTGAAGTCCTTTGTCTGCTGGTTTCTCATTCGGATGACTCGTGTACACCGAAAATTCCCGGGCCGGTTTTCATGAGATAGACTTGAAAATATCCCCGCAACGTTTTACTGAATCGTCTTCGGTCCTTTGCCCTTCACGTAGCCGCGGTATGCACCGGAAAGATATCCGTCGAGCCGCACACCAATCAATGTTCGCTTCTGATTCCAATCGACGAAAAATGTGGGTCCAATGCCAACCGCGTACTGCACTTTCATCGTGTATTGGAATTCAGCATACACTCCTACCCGATCCCAGCGATTGCTTTCAAAATATCCCGGGGCTAGATAGGTGTAACCCTGCGTGTAAGAAATACCAGCCATTGCTGCCAGATTTTTTTTCTCGGTTTCCTTGCGCCAGGGAACGTATCCAATATGTCCTGTGTAATTGTTCCACACACCGAATTCATCTCCGGACATGATGCCGCCCACATTGAAGTACGCTTTCTTAATGTGAAACTGAAAGTTCAGTCCGAGTGCAAACTGTGTGCGCGGATTTTCAGAATGATATTCCGGACCCACGCCGAAGCAAACCCAGTTGTTGTAAACCCGGTAACGTTTGTCGCCAATCACGATTTCCCGCTTGAAGTTTTCCTTCACCACAAACTGGCTGGTATCCTGAGCGCGCAATGCCGGTACCGCAAGGAGCAACAGCAGCAATGTGAGAATGGACAATGAACGCAGCTTCATTTGATAAAGATACAATCAGATCACGCGATTAGACTTTCACAAAGGCTCCACTTGTTGTAGGAGTCAAGCCAGTTGTGCAATTCGAAGATTCAATGTTTGAACTAGAGCGATCCAACCATGTCTTCCGGCTTCACCCACTGGTCAAATTGTTCAGGAGTTACGTGACCGAGTTCCACTGCTGCTTCCTTCAATGTCTTGCCTTCTTTGTGCGCCTTCTTCGCGATCTCAGCAGCTTTGTAATAGCCGATATGCGTATTGAGTGAAGTAACCAGCATCAAAGAATTCTCCATGTGCTGCTTGATCATCGGAAGATTCGGTTCGATTCCTACTGCGCATTTGTCGTTGAAGGAAACACAAGCATCACCAATGAGTCGTGCGCTCTGCAATACGTTGTATGCAATTACCGGCTTGAATACATTCAGTTCGAAGTGACCATTTGATCCTCCGATAGAAACTGCGACATCGTTGCCCATCACCTGTGCACAAACCATTGTCATGGCTTCAGGCTGCGTTGGATTTACTTTGCCCGGCATGATAGAAGATCCAGGTTCGTTATCCGGAATTACAATTTCTCCCAAACCAGAACGCGGACCTGAACTAAGCATGCGTATGTCGTTTGCAATTTTCATAAGCGACACCGCAGCACGTTTCAATGCACCGGAAAGTTCAACCATTGCATCGTGAGCAGCAAGCGCTTCGAATTTATTGGGTGCTGTTACGAATGGAAGCTTTGTGAACTCTGCAATCTTCTTCGCAACAAGAACGTCATATCCTTTCGGCGTATTCAATCCTGTTCCAACCGCAGTTCCACCGAGTGCAAGCTCTTTCACCATTTCAAGCGCGTTCTTCACAGCGCGAATGCTGTTTGTGATTTGCTGCACGTATCCTGAAAACTCCTGACCCAATGTAAGCGGAGTTGCGTCCATGAAATGTGTACGACCTGTTTTCACGACGTTGTTCCAGCTCTTCGCTTTCTTGTCGAGCGTGTCGCGAAGCTTTTCCATTCCGGGAATTGTGTTCTCAACTACAAGCTTGTAGGCCGCTATGTGCATCGCGGTCGGATATGTATCATTCGACGATTGCGATTTGTTCACATCGTCGTTCGGATTCAACGCTTTCTTCTCGTCAGTAAGTTGTCCGCCTGAAATTACGTGACCACGATAAGCAATAACTTCATTCGCGTTCATATTGCTTTGCGTGCCCGAACCTGTTTGCCAGATTACTAGCGGAAACTGATCGTCCAATGAACCCGTGAGGATTTCATCGCAGACTTTCGAAATCAGATCGCGTTTCGAAGCTTCAAGAACACCCAGGTCGTGATTGGCATGAGCAGCCGCTTTCTTCAGGTAAGCAAACGCATATATAATTTCCTTCGGCATACTTCCTTCCGGACCGATTTTGAAATTATTACGCGAGCGTTCTGTTTGTGCGCCCCAATACTTATCGGCAGGTACCTGTACCTCGCCCATGGTGTCTTTTTCGATGCGGAAACTCATAATTTTTATGATTTGAGAATGACAATTTTGCGATTTGAAATCCGAATGCAAAATTAACATTTAGCAGCACGCACAGCCACAAGCGATGTCTGAAGAATCGTCTTTTTTACGGGTTAAATGGCCGCTTCTTGCATCACCAACATGAACCGCAGGTTATCCCTATCTCTGTTGTTCGGGGAATCGATGTGTTTCGAAGAAATGAATTGAGTTGGGCCAACCGTTCACGAGTCGCGCGCATTAATATCAGTAAAACTTAGATGGTGTCAGGAACTGCGCACTGACAACTGTCAACTGCGCCCCGTTATTGTGCTCTCCCCTTCAGTTCATCCGCGCTGTTCTGGCGTTGCTGACGCTCGTATTCCGAACGACCGAGTTTCCATGATACGGCCAGACGTACCCGGCGGCTGTCCATTTTTCCCGTAGTAGACATATTTACGTTACCGTAATTGGCGGTACGGTCCGTATAATTTCCCTGCAACAAATCTGATATGTTGAGTGATACCGAACCGCGTCCGTCACCAAAGCGCTTGCGTACACCAATGTCTAATCCTGAAAACGGACTTTCTCTCCATATACCGTTCATGTTCACGGAGCGACAGAAGAAGTTTGCTTCCATTCCCCAATCTTTTTTCAGACTGATGCGGTTCTGCAAAAAGATCATTCCGGTGTAATAGATCACGCTGTAATCCTCTCCGTTCACAGGACCGAAATAATGATCTCGGAAGCCGAGAAGGGTTCCGGATAGCGTGTACCAGTTGGTGAAGGAATATTCGGCACTGAACTCCAGCGTAAAAACATTGTAGGTAGCAAGATTCTCCAGTCGCGTATTCACAACACGTGTTGAATCATCAACCGAAACAATTCCGTTGAAGACAGACGTCATGTGCATATAGGAAAATGCGGTACGGTATGTTCCTTTGAAAATATGCGAGACTTCAACCTTGTGGTTCATCTGCGGCATCAGGTTCGGATTACCCGAGAAAGTGGTGTACGGATCGTTGTAGATCACAAACGGATTCAACTCACCGTAATCCGGACGTTCGATTCGGCGGCTGTAAGAAATATTGATTGCGTGCAATGAATCGACTTTCCAGTTCAGGAACGCACTTGGAAAAAGACGCAGGTACTGACGATTGAAAAGCTCAGTGCCGTTTCCGTCTTCACCCTTCGACATTGTTTCTTCAGCACGCAAACCGAATTGTGCATCGAGTTTCTTATTGATCGAACGGGAATAATTGAGATAGGCTGCAGAAATCATTTCGGTATAAACAAAGTTCACAGGTTGATCCTGAAGCGAAACACTGCCTTGCCGCAGGTAATAACGTGCCGCGCTGGTTGTCTTCGCCTGGCTCCCACGTATGCCTCCTTCGAACAAACCATTTTCATTCCTGAGCGGATGAACGTAATCTATTTGTCCCGTTGCATAACCAACCGAGAGATTCAGATTCGTTACCTGAAGCATCGGATCATGTATGGTTTGCGACGCGCCGTAGTGATAGGTCGTCATATTCTCCCGGTCCTGTTTCGTTGTGAAGCTGGCGTAATTGAAATCAGCGGTGAGGAGTTTTCCGGTAGTGTCGACATCAAACTTGTAGTTCAGAGCACCAGAATAATATTCGTTGCGACTTTGTTCCAATCCCGTTGTATAGAGGTTTGAATCAAGCACCATTTCAGAATTGTAAGTGTTCATATCAAGCGTTCTTGTGACCTCATGCAGCCCGCCCGAACGTTCTGCAACAATTCCGATCGTGTGTCGCTTGCCAGGAGAATAATCTATACCTGCTTGCTCCCAATTCCACATGCCTCCCATTTTCGGCCGGCCATTGGTAATGGAACTTGGGTGAGAAGCCGAATCAGGACTATATATCATTGTGCGTTCAAACTCTTCATAGAACTGCCACTGACCAACATCCGCGGCGCCGAAAAAATTCCACTTCTCCGTTTTGTAGTTCAGATTTGTGCCCACATTTCCGCCGCCATAAAATCCCTGATCATAACTGGCGTTCAGCTGCTGATTGTAACCAAGGTTTCTGTTCCTCTTGAGAACAATATTGATAATCGCATTTCCGGAAGCCTCGTACTTTGCAGAAGGATTTGTGATCACTTCAATTTTCTCAATCTGGCTTGCATCAATACCGCGCAGGTAGTTCGCCATATCAGATCCGCCCATATACGAACGTCGTCCATCCATCATAAACATTACACCCTGCTTCCCGCGCACTGAAATGTTGTCGTTGTTATCTACAGTAACTCCCGGTAATTTACGCAGGACATCTAGCGCGCTGTTTCCAGTGGCCAGCACACTATTTTCAATATTGAAAACCGTTCTATCCAGCTTCTGCTCCATAAACGGTTTCTGCGCAGTGATTGTGACCTCATTCATCGTGGATGTGTTCTCAATCAAAACAATTTCTCCTGCGATGTGCGAATGATGTGCGTCGTCCAGCGTAAACACTTCAGTATACGTTTTCTCGTAACCTGAAAACAACACGAGCAGTCGGAATCTACCGTTCTCTTTCATCTCCACCATAAAGGTGCCGTCTGCAGCACACGTAGTTCCGGTAACAACAGTACTGTCGGCCTCGCGTACCATCATCACATTGCAGAATGGCAAAGGTTGTTTCAGCGAATCAACAACTGTTCCTGTTACCTGGGCGGTAACATCTCCTATGGAGAGAACGAATACAAATAATAGAAGGTACAGGTGTTTCATCCGGGCAAAGAAACAGCATAATGCGATGCCGCAAATTGTATTAACTCTTTTTTAGGGATTCAGCCTGCAACTGTTAACAGTTGTATTTCACTTAGAGGAAACAGACTTATAAAAGTTGCTGAAGATCTTCTTCTGATCTTCCGAAGAATGCTCGTTCGCCTATAATGACGATCGGTCGTTGCATCAGTACCGGATACTTATGCAACGCCTTGATCCATTTTGCTTCGGTCATTTTCTTGCCTGCGAACTTCTCCTGATAGATTGATTCCTTAGTGCGTACTAATTTCTCTGCCGGAATATTCAGTTTCTTGAGCACGTCGCGAATCTCATCCTCCGATGGAACATCGACCAAATATTCTCTCCACTCGTCAACCTGCACAGCGTGATCTTTGATATACGCCATAGCATCTCTGCATTTTGAGCAACTCGGTTTATGCCAGACAACTACTTTTTCCATTAGCACATTAACCGATTAGCACTCCGCCGCGGCGGAAGCATATTAATTTTTCACCTCAGTATTCCAACTCGCGCCATATTCCATCAGGTATGATTTGATAAACGGATCCAGATTTCCATCGAGTACGGCTTGCGCATCTGATGTTTCTGTATCTGTTCTCAAATCCTTCACCAGCTTGTATGGATGTAAAACGTAATTGCGAATCTGTGATCCCCATTCAATCTTCTTCATGTTGCCACGAATTGCCTGAACGGTTTCCATTTTCTTTCGCATCTCAATTTCGTAGAGCTGAGATTTGAGCAATCGCATTGCATTCTCACGGTTCTGTCCTTGTGAACGAGACTCCTGATTCTTCACCACAATTCCTGATGGTTTGTGATAAAGACGCACTGCCGTTTCCACTTTGTTTACGTTCTGTCCTCCTGCTCCACCCGAACGGAAAGTTTCCCATTCGCATTCAGCAGGATTCACTTCGATCTCAATCGTATCGTCGATAAGCGGATAGCAGTACACCGATGCAAATGATGTATGCCGACGCGCATTCGAATCGAACGGAGAAATCCGCACGAGGCGATGCACACCATTTTCTCCTTTGAGATAACCGAAAGCATAATCGCCTTCAATTTCAAGCGTAACCGATTTGATTCCGGCCGCTTCACCATCCTGCAAGTCAGCTTCCTTTATTTTGAAGCCTTGCTTTTGCGCCCACATGATGTACATACGCATGAGCATTCCTGCCCAATCGCAGCTTTCTGTTCCTCCAGCGCCTGAATTAATGGTGAGGACCGCACTCAGATGATCCTCCGTTCCGCTCAACATATTGCGAAACTCGAGTTCTTCCATGGCCTTCACCGTGTTCGCGTACTCGGTGTCTACATCTTCTTCGGTTGCATCACCTGCTTTGAAGAATTCATACATCACACCGAGGTCCGCAATTCTCGAATCGAGCTTCGCGAAGGTATCAGTCCAGTCTTTTTTCTTTTTGATTTCTTTCAGAAGGTGCTCAGCCTTTTTCGGGTCGTCCCAAAATCCTGCGCCTTGAGACATGGTCTCTTCTTCTCTTATTTTAGACAGCTTACGATCGATGTCAAAGATGCCTCCTTAGCGTTTCTTTGCGCTCCTCGAGGGACTTAATTTGGTCGGTGGTTATCATAAGGCACGAAGGTAAGTATAAGTTAGGAGTTGGGAGATCGGAGACGGGAGTGCTATCCCGTAGTTTTTTACAACATTTTTGTACTCCCGTCTCCCAACTCCCGTCTCCCAACTATCTTTGCGGCAAATGAATGAACCAGAGCACCCGCACTTTGTCCTTTCCGACGCACGTTATTGCCATATGCTTCCGCATGGACTGGTTATTGGCAATAAAAATGATGCTCATGTAATTCCTGAGCAGAAGGATTCTCCCGACTACGTTTCAGGTCTCTGGCTGATCATCGGGATAGCAGTTCTCACTTTCTTCATGGTGATGTGTACAATTACAGAACTCTATGTCGTAGTTGTACTCATGGGTGCGCTTAATATCCTGATGATTGTAACGCTGTATCGCACGCTCGGATTTTCACAAACCGGATTTATACCGCGGAAGGACATCAACAGCGTTGAATACCACAAGAAGAATTTCGGTTATGATCACTTCCTGATTCACTACACGGGTAAAAACGGCAAAGCATGCAAGCGCCGTTTGGTGATTTACGATTCACAGGAGTGCCTCAATCAGGCGCTGGGTGTGATGAAAACGCAAGGACTACTCAAATAGTTCGGAGATCGGAGTTGGGAGACGGGTGTTGATTTTTGCACGCTCGCTACTCCCGTCTCCCATCTCCCCAACTCCCATCTTTTCATGGCACGATTTTGCTACCAGTCTGGCTAAACAAATTGCCATGGAAACACTATCGGATAACAAACCAGCGCGAATTTCTGACTCGAAAGTCAGGACGGGAATTTTCCTTGTTGGAACACTGTGCGGACTGAGCTACATCGGCTTTTTTCTCCTAATGAATGCGTTCGGACTCATGCACGTAACCGAATTGCGTGTGTTCAACTACGTTGTGCTTGTTGGTGCTACCTTTCTGCTGATCAGAAAATGGATTGCAGACAGCCACCATTATATTCCATTCTTAAAAGTGGTGTCTACTGCATTCTTTACAGGACTTTGGTCATTCATTGTATTCGCGGTATTCCTGTACTTCTTTTCGCTTTTTAATACCGATTTACACGACTTGTTCATCCTGAAAACAGGAGGAACATTTGCATCGTGGCCGCAGTTCATTGTCCTGTTTGAAGGTGCAGGAGCCAGTATTGTAACCGCATTTTTTATGATGCAATACTTCCGCAAATACGAGGACGGGCATCCGTATCCGGAGAATAAATAGATGAAAATTGTAGAACGAAGTCGCCGGGGAGTAGAAACAATTCCCCAGTGGTTTCTTCTCATTTTCTCAGAAGGAGATTAGATAAGTAATCTGGGATAAGATAAATCCAAGTATTGGAGGGCCTACGCAGTAGACAATGAGCCACGTCTTATCAATGAACTTCAGTTTGTAAAGGATAATACCACCGATCAAGACCACGAGCATTCCTAAAACACACACGATCGTCACTGTTACTTCTCCGATTGATTCCAAATAATTCTGCAGCAGAAGTACGCGTTCCGGAATATTCGAATACCACAACGTGTAACACGCATGAATGAAGAGTGCGATAAGGGCATAAAGTACAACCAGAAACAAATACGGAAGGAGCGCTCTTCTATCCATTAGTTTTTGTTCTGAACCGTCACTACGAAATTGAATTTCAAAGCGGTGTAAAACGTCTTTCTGATCTCGAAAATTGCATCGCGATATGCGTCATTCAATCCGGGAGGATTTTCGAGCAGAATCAGATCAATGCGCTTGATTACATTTCCGATACTTTCTGCGTAAACAGGAGGACCTGCAATGTTGTCAATCTGTTCGAAGTAATCGTTGTCTGACGGAAGAAATAATGTAGTCCCATCAGGAGAAATTTGTTTCCAGTATTTATCCTCGATAATTTCTTCGTTGTGATCCCAAATCGAAGTCACGAGATCTGCATTCTTGAGAAGATTACTCTCGTCCTCCAACTCGTCGATGCTCACGAGATTATTCTCCAAGGTGAATTCCAGCGGCTTTCCGTTGATCACTTCCACGATGCGTTCAGAAAATCCCAATCGTACAAGCATGCGCAAGTTTCCGATTACCTGATCTTTCGTGTGATCAGTCGGCAAAATGGATTGTAACCCCCAATGACAAACTACGCTCATACTTTGGTGTATTTTGAAATTGCGTGAGACACGGCATCCGTTTCATAGCCGCGCGACATCATGTAACGCATCACTTTCATTTTCTTCTTCAGCGGATGCTTTTCCTTTTCCGATTTCCACTTTTTCGCGAGTGAATTCTCTAATGTCTCTTCGTAATCGTCCGCGCCGATTTCCTTCAGTGCTTTTCGGATTAGCACATCTGAAATCTTCCTTCTCTTCAGCTCCATCTTGATTTTCTGTTTGCCCCACTTCTTAATGCGAAACTTTCCGCCCGCATAAGCAATGGCAAACCGCTCTTCATTCACAAAATTTCTGCTGATGAGTTCACCGATGATGTTCTCCACCGCGTCCGGATACAATCCCCACGAATAAAGTTTATCGCGTACTTCCTGCTGACAACGTTCCTGGTACGCACACCACGACTCAATCTTAGTTAACGCAAGATTAGGGTCGGTTATTTTCTTTACGCGGGATTCCTTATCAGTGTCCACAAAACGAAGATACTCGATGTGCCGATACGCAGATGGACAGAGGCACAACAGAGACAACTGTTCGATTTGACCTTCGTCTCCTGTTTAGGAACCCCATTTCCATAGACTTTGCTATATTTATTCACCCAAACAACCCTTACACTATGAAAAAGTTGTGTCTGGTTGTGGCGTTAATAAGCGCTATGACCATGTTTGGCCAGTCGAAGTTTGGAAACAAACCGGGTGGTCAATTCTCTATTGGAATTCGAAGTACTACTTCCTTATTTTCTGACGAAAGTGGAACCGGAACCGGATTCGGCGGACAAGTACGTCTGCGATTCTTTCACCTTCTGAACTCCGAGTGGTTTGCAGATTACATCACTTCCGACATTGAAAACGGACTTGGCAACCGAACTGATTATCACATCGGATGGTCGGTCATGTTCTATCCGGGATTTGCTTATCGGAACAATGAACGATTGAAGCTGCAACCATATTTACTTGCGGGGCACTGCTTCGACTGGTCAACATTCGAAAGTCGTGATGTGCTCGAAAGAAACTATGCTGAACGATTCAGTTCTGCTGTTCAGGCCGGAATCGGATTTCATCTTCCTTTACATGAACGAGTGGATTTTTCCATGAGCGCGCAATACATGATTCACTTCGGTGAAGAAGTCGTAGTGACGAAGCGATCGAATGTCGCAGGACATGAGTATCTCTACTTTGACACAGAGCAACCGGAAGGATTAGAAGGTCACGTGCTTGCAACGTTCAGTCTCAATTTCCGCATTGCTGATTTCTGGAAGAATAAAACAAAAGGTGTGCAGGATAAGGCACCGGTATTGGAGGAAGGACAATGAAGAAGATAATCGCAATTGCTTTTCTCTCGGCTGCAGTAATCTCAGCAAAAGCACAGACCACTCAACCTTCTGACGGTGGTGAACCAGTAACCGTTCGCACACTCGCACAGATGATGCGTTTACAGGCGACCATTTCTCCGGCGTGGAGTGTAACACTTCTTAATGGTAATGACAGCATTGAATCAATAGGTGGTGGACGCACAAATGTTTACGCACACGGTACTGCAGAATACTATTGGGACGAACGTTTCTCAACCCGGGCGGATATTTATTTCCTGATCAATAAGAGTAGTGAGCCCGGTGGTGTGAAACACAATCACGGCCTTCAGATTGGCGCATCGTGTCACCTACTCAAAGGAAGCAATATCGATCCGTTCATTGGAATCCGGGCCGGACTAAATTACACGCAAGCTCAACAGCGAAGTGAAATTTATCCGCAGACTCCCACGACGAATGCAACAATCAATTATCATCCCTCAGGACATCTTGATCCAACGTGGGCTCCGGTTGTTGGTTGCAATTTCTACGGAGAACGGATTTTCCACTTCTTCATTGAAGGCGCATGGATGCAGGGAACGTATCGTCCTTATGCAGGTCCGCAGTTTTCTCTCGAAGAATTCCGTGTATCGGCAGGATTAGGTTTCAACTTCAGCTTCTATAAGCCGGTAGATACGGTAAGAAAGAAGATCTAACAATACGCAATGAACAATGCGCAATACGCAGTCGAAAATCGATTACTGCATATTGCGCATTGCGTATTAAAAATTGCGTATTGACTTACCAGATTGCCACTCGTTCGCTTTCTCCCAACCACATATTGTCTCCCTGCTTCACACCAAACGCATCATGAAATGCAGCGATGTTTGCGAACGGACCATTGACGCGCCATTTTCCAGGTGAGTGTACGTCGGTGAGCAAGCGCTGTGCAAGTGCTTCTTCACGTTGGTGACCCATCCATCCGAGCGCGTAGCCCATGAAGTAACGCTGTGCCGGAGTGTATCCGCCTTTCTTCTCGCCTTTCTTATATTGTTCCGTTTTCACAAATGCATCCCAACCGAGAAGAATTCCGCCGTAGTCCGCAATGTTTTCTCCGATCGTTGCTTCACCGTTGATGAATTTTCCGGGAAGTGGCTCAAACTTGCTGAACTGATCGATCATCACTTGTGCACGGGATTTAAATTTCTCTCCGTCAGTTGCAGTCCACCAGTTCACCAAATTTCCGGCTGCGTCAAAGTTTCTTCCCTGATCATCGAAACCATGTGTGATCTCGTGTCCGATTGTAGAAGCTGCTGCGTAGCCGTACACCATTGCATCGTCTGCCAACGAATCGGGTAATCCCGGAATGATGAAGATAGCTGCAGGTAATACGATCTCGTTGTTCGAAGGATTGTAATACGCATTATACGTTTGCGGTGTCATGCTCCACTCTGTGCGATCAACCGGCTTTCCGTATTTGATAATCATGTCGTTGAATTCCCATCGCGATGCATTCATCATATTCTCGCAGTAAGAATTCGTTCCGATCACCAATGCAGAATAATCTTTCCACTTGTCGGGATAACCCACTTTCTTGGTCATCTTCGCCAGTTTGTCGAGCGCTTTTTCTTTTGTGGTGTCACTCATCCACTCGAGGTTCTGAATACGAACTGCATACACATCGCGGATGGACTCAACGAGATCGACATAACGCTGCTTCGCAGTTTCATCGAAATGTTTTTCTGTCCATAACTTTCCGAGTACCATTCCCATTGCAGATTCTTCTGAATCAAGAACACGCTTCCAACGCTCGCGCTGTTCTTCTGCACCTTGCAACATCTTGCCATAGAAATTGAAATCGGAATTGTCAATATCTGCCGACATGTAACTCGCGTAGGAAGAAACGAGGTGATACTGCAAATACGCTTTCAGAACATCAACCGGAGTTGTGTTCAAAGTCTTTTCGAGGTTCGAGAAAAATTCAGGCTGACCTACAATTACAGAATCTACATTCGCACAACCGAGCGTTGTACAAATTGTTGACCAGTCGATAGAAGGAGTGAGTTTGCTCGTCACATCCTTAGTAGACATTTTGTTGTAGTTCTTGTAATCGTCGCGCAAGTCAGCCAGTTCGCGTGAAGATTCTGCAAGCTTTGTTTCGAAAGCGAGAATTGCAGTTGCAGCCGCATCGGCTTTGTCTTTGGTGTAACCAGTTAGAACCAACATTTCCGAAACGTGCGCAGGATATGCATCGCGAATTGCTTTTGTTTCCGGATCTGTGTTGAAGTAGTAATCGCGATCAGGAAGACCGAGTCCACCTTGCCACAAGTGAACAGCCATCACGTCGCTATTGCGCGCATCCTGTCCAACGTAAAATCCTCCATAAAATGCACCCACACGAAGTGGCTCGAATTCAACCATCGTGTTAATTGCACCTTTCACATCTGTAATGGCATTGATATGGTCGATCTGCGTTTGCAAGGGAGTAAATCCGAGTTTGTCTGCTTTCACAGAGTCCATTCCCGTAGACCAGAAGTCGCCGATCTTACGCTGATCTGTTCCTTCAGCCGCATTTGCAGCAGCAGCATCAACACTGATTTGTTTCAGGTTAACGTAATTCTGTTCTTCCACGAGATGACCAATTCCCCATGAAACTTCGGAAGCAGGAATTGGATTATTCTTTAACCACTGTCCGTTGCACCAGGCAAAAAAATCGTCGGCCGGATTTACTGTAGTATCAACGTGCGACGCGAGGTAATCGGGACCTTCTGCAACAACTTCTGTTTTGTTATCGCCACAAGCGAATGCAAGAACAGTAAGAACTGCTGCAATGCCGGGAAGGAGAATCTGCTTCTTCATGTGAGGGTTTTTAGAGGTCGCAATTTACTTCGAAATTTCACTCAACACTCCGAAAAAGTATGAACGGTCTACCACGAAGCACGACGGCACCGAATGTGCTAAAGGGCTAATATGCTAATATGCTAACCGATTCTGGAGGTTAACACAATTCCTCTTAATTGAAAGGAGTGACCCATTTCTGAATCACTCCTTTAGCACATTAGCAAATTATCCCATTAGCACATTATCCCATTAACACATTAACCCATTAGCACATTATTTTGGCTGCTCCTCTTCCTTCGGCTGATCTGCCGGTACTGGATCCGGTGCTGGTGCTGGTTGTTGTTCGCCTTGAGGCTGATCCTGAATCTCAATTACTTCAGAGTTGTTCTCAACACGTTTGCCTGCTGCTTCCTGCACTGCTGCACTGTCAGCTGCTTCTTTTTCTGCTGCTGCCTGATACATGCGTTCCTGAGCCGCCATTCCGGTGTAGAAACTATGTGTAGTGATGATCACCGCACCACCTGAAAGATCGCCGTACTCTGCAGGAATTCCTCCCGACAAAACAGTTACTTGTCCGATTCCAAGTGCAGGAACATTGTAGCTGCCGTAGGTTTTTTCTCCGTCGATGTAGATTGCAGAAGCACCTTCACGTGAGCCACGCATGACCATTTGTCCGCCAGCACCAATTGATACCTGTGAAGAATAGCCGGTAATCATTTGTCCTACATCGCCGCGTGGACCTGCTGCAGTTTTGATTTGATCAGCATTGATGCTCTGAATAGTTGAGAACGTTGGATCAACCGGACTTCTGCTTGCCACAACCTCCTTGACCGGAAGTGTATCAGTTTTCACAACCATGTTATACGTGATGTAAGCTGTTTGTCCGGCAGCAACCTGTACACCTGATTTTGTGTATTCCTTGTAACCGGTGAGCACAGATTTTACATCGTAAGTACCTGGATTCAGATTCACAAAAGTGAAATTCCCATCTAAGTCTGTTGCGCCACCCATGGTAGGTCCGCCTGCTGTGATCTGAACAATCGCGCCTGGTACCGGCAATCTGTTTTCATCAAGCACTGTTACTTTGATTCGTCCGTTCGTTTGTGCAGTTGCCATCGGAACAAGAAGGACAAATGCGATGAGTGTTGTAAGGAGAGTTTTCATAATATGAGGTTTTATAGTGTATGACTTCGTTTCTGATGGTATGACGCAGGGCAAATCATATTCCATAAGAAGTGGTGGTGTAAGCCTGAACTTTCTCAAAACAAATGGTAAGTGGCGTGCTTTGCAGATCAAGTGGTCGCATGGCGGTACGATATGGAAATGTACTGATGTGCCTATGTTCCAATACAAAGAGTAGACACGTAAGAAATGACCGAAGTTGGTTTCGTCAAACCATTAACCTGGATTAAGTTTGATATCAAATCAAGTACTATGAAACTTCTCTACACAATCGCTGCACTTTTCATCACCACAGCCCTGTCTGCACAGGTGTATGCTTATCAGGCACTAATTCCTGGCAGCGTTAGTACGCTGATGTACGAAACAACTGAAACTTCCACTGCATATTATCACACCGGCAGCTCCAATACGAATGATCCATTCCTGGCTGACATTCTTGTCTATAAAACCGACAAGCTTGGTACACCTGTATGGTCATATACGTACGGTGATTCCGCAGTACAAGAAGGTGGATGGGCAATACGCGAAGCCAACAATGGTACGCTCGTAGTTTATGCACAAAAAGATTTTAACGAATGGAATTCGGAAGTAGTGATGCTGGGGCTGGACACCAATGGAAATTTACTCTGGACACATTCCTATGGAGGCAGCGCATCGGAAATCGTACAACAGTTTACGGAAACACCAGATGGAGGATTCCTCATATATGGAACGACCAGTTCGGTGGGCGATGGCAGTTCGAACCTCTTCACAATGAAAGTGGACATGAATGGCAATGTATTGTGGGATCATGTGTATGGCGATCAATACGCTGCTTTCGGGTTTGATGTGACTACTACTCCAGACAGCGGCTTTATGGCTGTTGGTTATTATACCGATCTGGGAGGAAACCATACTCACTTATTGAAATTGAATTCGATCGGAGATACTGTATGGAGCAAACAGTTTGTGAATAGCGCCGACATTGAACTGGGGAGCATTCAGACCATTTCTACAGGCGGATATCTCATCACAGGAAGATGTGATACGAGTAAAGGAATGGTCATGCGCATTGATGACAACGGAAATCACTTGTGGACCCGCACCTACGACAATGGAACGAGTGTATATATAAATGAAGGATATGAACACTCCGGTGGTTTCGTTTTCGCTGGCACTCATTTCAATCAAAGCGCATCAAGTAACATGTTCCTCCTGCAGACCGATACCAGTGGAAATGTACTCTGGACTAGATCCTACGGCAGTAATGATGCAGATCAAGTCATGAGCTTACTACCAACAACCGACAATGGTTTAATGATTTCAGGTGCCTCATGGGGATTTATGCCAGGTGTGCACGGATTCATGATAAAAACAGATGACTTAGGTGCGAGTGGGTGTAATGAGTATACGGTTACTTTCAACGCTGGAAGCACTTCATATACTACTTCTCCATTGCCAATACCAGTGATGACCGGATTGAGCGACACTGTTATTGTAATCCCTCGCCGAGTAAATCCCGGATATCAGAATTTGTGTGGAACTTCAGTGGAAGAAAACGCCTCGCTCAACGTAGAAGTATATCCAAATCCGGTTTCCGGTGATGTAAATCCTCAACTAAATTCAACTGAAGTACTTCGCGTAATGATTTACTCAGTTGATGGCTCACTCCTAAGTGATGAAATTATTCAACCATCAGGCACAATTACAATTCCGGAAACCCCGGGAATGTATTTGATTCGCATGTATAAGGATGGGAATTTGTACACCACGCAACGCATCATTCGTAGCGAATAAAATTCTACGCGGTTACGAAAGAATTGAATTTCTTCTCGTAACCAATTGTTGTTGAAGGACCATGTCCTGGGTAAACCGTGACATCATCTGGCAAGGTGTATAACTGTGTCTTGATACTTTTCTCGAGTGTTGCGAAATCTCCGCCGGGTAAATCCGTACGTCCGATTGAATTCTGGAAAAGCACATCGCCACCAATTACGAACTTTTGTTCTGCATTGTAAAAACACACGCTACCGGGAGAATGTCCCGGTGTAAAGAGAATGTGCAGGGTCGATTGGCCAAAGACAACTGCGTGACCTTCCTGCAGAAAATGCGCCGGAGCCGGTTGTGGTCCACCATTTAAACCATACATCTGGCAAACCTTAGCAAACGAATTCAGAACCGGTACGTCTAACTCATGCATCTCGAGTCCAAGTTTCCAGTTTTCGGCCACAAATAGGTTCCCAAATACGTGATCCACATGACAATGCGTATTGAGCAATTTCACCGGCTTAAGTCCGTTTTTGGTAATGAAATTGGTCAATTCCTGCTCTTCAGAACTATTGTGGCAGCCAGGATCTATGATCACGCATTCCCGGGTTTCGTCGGAAAGGATGTAACTATTCTCGGAAAACGGGTTAAAGGTGAAAGAGTGTACTTCAATCATACCACAAAAGTAAGGAGTTCGGAGTTGGGAGATCGAAGTCGGGAGAAAAACGGCGCATTATTCACTTACTCCCGTCTCCCAACTCCATCTCCCAACTTGCCAGAACGCCCGTGAATAGTTAACTTTAAAGTCCAACAAAACCCAATTGCAGAACATCCCTGGTCGGCTGCAAAATGTAAAGTGAAGTATGAATAAAATGATCCGACGAATACTCTTTTTTCTTGGCGCGGTTTTACCGGCTTTCCTGAACGCACAGTTTTATAACGGCTCACAAACTGATTTCGGCAAAAATCGTGTGCAATACCAGGACTTCAAATGGCAATACATGCGCTTCGAGAAATACGAAGTGTATTACAACATTGGCGGACGAGAACTTGCCGTGTATACTGCCCGTGCTGCAAAACAACACATTTCTGATATCGAAAAGTTTCTCGACTTCACACTCGAAGAACGCATCCAGTTTGTTGTGTACAACAAGCTCGAAGATTTCAAGCAGAGCAACGCCGGTCTGATTAATGATGACGGTTCCAACGTTGGTGGAATGACGCGCATTGTCGGAAGAAAAGTTTTCATTTACTACGAAGGCGATCACGTAAAACTGGAACAACAAATTCGCGCGGGCATAGCTGAAATCGTCATCAACCAAATGATGTATGGTGGTAATATGCGCGACATGGTGAAGAACTCAACCCTGCTTGCGCTTCCGGAATGGTATATCAAAGGTCTGGTTTCT
Organism: Flavobacteriales bacterium; assembly: GCA_040377305.1. Classification (GTDB taxonomy): domain Bacteria; phylum Bacteroidota; class Bacteroidia; order Palsa-965; family Palsa-965. The sequence continues at coordinate 168,460 of JBEIPA010000005.1, forward strand.
TACATTTCTGTTGGATGGAATACAGATGTTGACAATCGTGTTCGCGATGGAATCATGACCGGTCGTTATCGTAAATTCAATCACCTCACGGGTGAAGATGCAGTTTACGCCGGACATTCAATCTGGTACTATATCGCAGAGAAATATTCACCCGCCGTCATACCGAACATTCTCTACATGACGAAAGTGAGTCGGAATGTGGAGAGCGCTTTCTTATTTGTACTCGGCGTGAACATGCGCATCCTCACCATTGAATGGCAAAATTATTTCTCGGAGAAGTTTTCCATGAATGATACGACGCGGGTCATGCCAACGATGAAGCCAATTCTGGAGAAACCGAAGCAAACGCGTGTCTATAGTCAGGCGAAAATTAGTCCCGACGGAAGATTTGTTGCGTATGTATCGAACGAACTCGGTCAGGTGAAAATCTGGCTCCATGAACTGGCGACCGGAAAAAAGAAGCGCTTGTTCAAAGACGGACAGAAGCTTGATCGCATCAACGATTACTCGTATCCACTACTGGCTTGGCATCCAACCGGAAATGTGCTTTCGTGGATTTATGAAGATGAAGGCGAAACATGGCTCAATTTCTACAACATAGAAGATGAAGAGCGAATCGAAAAACCGATTTTCAATTTCATGAAGATCATCGATTACGCCTATTCACCGAACGGACAAACGCTGGTAATGTCTGCAGTAATGCGCGGACAAACTGACATTTTCGTTTACAACATTGCAGGTGGCGGACAAATTCAGATTACGAATGATATTTACGATGATCTCAATCCGCGTTTTGTAAACGGAGGGAAAGACATCATCTTCAGTTCGAACCGTAACAGCGATACACTCACGAAAGTTGATCCGGACGTTCATCTGAACAAATACTTTGATTTGTGGTTGTACGACTGGCAGGAGAAATCGAATGTGCTTCGTCGTGTGACCAATACACCACAAGTGAACGAGTGGCAGGCACAACCGTGGGATTCAACACACTTCAGTTACATCAGCGATAAGAACGGAATCCGTAATCGTTACGTGGGTTACTTCGACAGCGCAGTATCTTATATTGATACAGGAATGCACTACCGCTATTTCGCCTCAAGTATTCCGGTAACGAATTACAAGTATGGAATTCTCGAGCAGGAAGTTTCTCCTTCAGCCGGAAAGCTTTCTGAAATTCTCTATCACGATGGAAAGTATTACATCTACACAGAGAATCTGCTTCCGTTCAATGAGCTTGCTGCTACACGACTCAAGAACACAACGTATCGCGAACGGGTAATCGAGCTTACGAAAATCGAAATCGAAATGGATTCGCTTGCTGAAATTCAGAAACAGCAAACGAAGATTACGATTCCTCCGCCGCCGAAAGTCGTAACGCAACCAACACCGGTACCACAGGACTCAGGGAAGATCGATATTCGCAATTACGAGTTCGAAGGAAATCCGGCGAAGCGTATTGATCAGGTTCCTCCTCCTCCGGTTGTCAGGAATCCGGATACCACTTCGAAAGACACGTCACTCGCAATGGCGCCGGCAAAAAATGAATTCCTGTTGCCAATTGTCCGCAACTACAAAATTCAGTTTAGCACCGAGTATGTTATCAGTCAGTTGGACAACAGTTACCTGAACGCAGGTTACCAGCGATTCACAGGTGGTGGCGCTCCGATTTATCTGAATCCGGGTTTCACCGGTTTGTTCAAGATCGGAATGACCGATATGCTGGAAGATCACAAACTGGTTGGTGGTGTTCGTCTCTCCGGCGACATCAACAACAACGAGTATGTGCTTTACTATGAAGACCGCACCAAACGCTGGGACAAGAGTTTGATGTTGCACCGTCAGTCTTTACCTGCGTTGAATCCGAACAGTCCAAGTCGCATTCACACACACGAAGGACGTTACGGTCTGAAATATCCATTCAATGAAGTGTTGAGTGTACGCGGTTATTTCGGTTACAGAAATGACGAACGTACTTTCCTCGCGACAGATATGTTCTCCTTGAACCGCAAGAACCAGTACAACAATTCTGCGAACGTGAAGTTTGAACTCGTGTTCGACAACACCATTAAACGCGGATTGAACTTGTATAACGGAATGCGTTTCAAAGTTTTCGTGGAAACATTCCAGGGTCTTGACAGTGTATTCCAGGCGAAGAATGCAGCGAACAAATGGTTCAAGAACGATTTGTACATCGTTGGATTCGATTTCCGTCACTACCAGAAAGTGCATCGTGAAATTATCTGGGCGAACCGCGTTTCATTCGCAACGTCATTCGGTCGCGAAAAACTGGTTTACTACATGGGTGCGGTCGACAATTGGCTCATGCCGAAGTTCGATCCGTCTGTTCAGGTTTCTCAGACCCAGAACTACACGTATCAGACACTCGCAACACCTATGCGTGGTTTCTGGCAGAACATCCGTAACGGAAATAGTTTCGCGATGATCAACAGTGAACTTCGTGTTCCATTGTTCCGCTACTTGTTTAACCGTCCGTTGCGTTCTGACTTCATCAACAACTTCCAGGTAATCGGATTCGGTGATATCGGAACAGCTTGGACCGGAAAGAGTCCTTATGATCCGAGCAATTCACTCAATACGCAAGTAATTGGTGCTCCCGGAAATCCTATCACCGTAATTCTTAACTCGCACAAAGAACCAATCGTTGGCGGTTATGGAATCGGATTACGCACGCGCCTCTGGGGATATTTCATTCGACTTGATTGGGGATGGGGTGTTGAGAACGGAATTGTTCAACCACGTGTTACTTACCTCTCATTCAGCTACGACTTCTAGAACTGTATGGAGGAAGACAAATCCCTGCTGAATGCAGTTCAGGAAGCTGCAAAGAATTTACTTCCGAGAGTAATCAACATCCGCAGACATTTACATGCGAATCCTGAATTGTCGTTCAAAGAATTCAAGACCGCGGAATTTGTCACCGATGAATTAGAAGCGATGGGGATTTCCTGCGAGCGCATGAGCTCAACCGGAGTCGTTGCATTGATACACGGATCGAAGGGAGAAGGAACCACGATTGCACTGCGAGCAGATCTTGATGCATTGCCAATCACCGAAAAGAATTCCACCGAATACGTTTCGAAGAACGAAGGCGTGATGCATGCATGCGGACATGATGTTCACGCGGCATCATTACTTGGTGCGGCACAAATCCTGAATGGGATGCGTGAACATTTCGCCGGAACGATCAAACTGATTTTTCAACCGGGAGAAGAAGTGCTTCCTGGTGGTGCGTCCATTATGATCAAAGACGGCGTGCTTGAAAATCCGGGGCCGGAATCTATTTTCGCGCAACACGTCTTCCCTTCTCTGCCAGCGGGCAAAGTTGGTTTCCGCAGCGGCATGTACATGGCATCGACCGATGAACTGCATGTGACTGTTTACGGAAAAGGTGGTCACGCGGCGATGGTGAATGAGTACGTGAATCCGATTCTGATTGCCTCTACGATCGTTGCTGCACTTCATGCATTTATCATGGACAAGCAAACACGTTTGGGTTCTGCCAATGAAACGCCGACTGTACTTGCATTCGGAAAAATAGAAGGTAAAGGCGCAACCAATGTGATTCCGGAAACCGTTTCTATGGAAGGAACATTCCGCACCATGAATGAAGAGTGGAGAGAGAAAGCACACGAGTTCATGATTCGCACGTCGGAAGGCATCGCGAAAGAAATGGGCGGTCGTTGTGAATTCAGAGTTGTACGCGGTTATCCGGTTTTGTTCAACGATGCAGAAATTACAGAGCGCGCACGTTGGGCTGCTGAAGAATATCTCGGCAATCACAACGTAGTGGATCTTGAAATGCGAATGACGGCAGAAGATTTTGCATTCTACTCCCAGAAAATTCCGGCATGTTTCTACCGATTAGGAACAGCTTCTACTGATGGCAAATTCACAGCAGGTGTTCACTCGCCTGTTTTCGACATCGACGAGAAAGCTTTGCAAACCGGAGCCGGATTGCTTGCATGGATTGCACTCAACGAACTTCGTAACCAGTGAGAAAGTTTGCGCTGACTGCATCAATTCTTGTTGCGGCAGTTGTGCAGCTGTTGTTCACTTCCTGTGGCAATGATCTTCCAATTGATTCTCCCGAAGACAGTATACCTCTTCCTTTTCCACAATATACTTTCGAGCTAAGAGATTCCACATTCAGAAACGGCTGTTTTTTGGTTTCGCTTTTCGGAACGCAGAAAGAAGCCGACAAGCACAAGTGCTCCATTTTCATTCTCGATGCAAGTGGTGCAACAGTGTGGTGCAAACCCAATACAGATTGGTCCAACTTTCAGATTCACGAAGAAGGTTGGTATTCGTATTATCGCGAGGGAAAATACTACATACTCGATTCAAAATTCCAGCTAACAGATTCGGTCTGGTGCGTGAATGGTGCGCAAACAGATGCCCACGAATTGATCTGGGAATACGAAACGCATCACTACATTCTCATTGGAACACGCACAGATACGGTTGATGCGTCCGGAATGGGACGGCCAAATGGTTCATCGTGGCGGGGCGCAAAGAAATGTGCGGTCAAATACGGTGTCATTCAGGAACTCGACGAAGAGAATAATCTCGTGTGGGAATGGAACTCAAAAGGTCATTTTCTCAGTGAAAACATGGATCGTGCCTTTCTGCAGGATTCGTTCAAACTAGACATGCCGCACTTTAATTCCATAGATATTGATTCTGCCGGCAACTTTTTGATTTCAGCGCGTTATACCCATGAAGTGATCTACCTGAACCGACAAACTGATTCCATTGAATGGAGACTGGGAGGCAATCTTTCCGATTTCACATTCGTGAATGATTCACTCCCGTTTTTGGGTCAGCACCAGGCGCGTTGGCTCACCGGCGGAAGTATTCTGTTGTACGATAACGGCTACAGCCATCCGGGCAACACACACAATTCGCGCAGCATAGAATACAAATTGGACATGGCAGCAAAAACTGCAACACGTGTCTGGTCGTGGAGCTACCCGAAAGACCTCATTGCAGAATCGACTGGAGGAACACAAAGATTAAATGATGGTCGTACGCTAGTGAGTTTCGGAAAGCTTGTAGATAGAAAACCGAATGTGTTGTTTGCTGTCGTTGACGCAGAAGGCTCTATAGATGTTGAATGTTCGTTCAATGATACGCTGGGAACCTACCGCACTTATTTTACCGAACAGATGATTGTAGGCCCGGATATGCCCAACGTAAATCTCTACATACAGAACGGAGAATATTGGCTGGCGACTTCCGATCATTCGGTGGTGTTGTGGTCGAACGGAATTGTTGGGAATGGAATTCGTGTTTACAAGCCTGGCGTCTATCAGTGCTTCCGGAAGAATGCGGATGGATCGTATACGGGAACTTTTGCAATTCCGGTTACTCAGGCAGAGTTGGACGGGTTAATGTTACAGTAACCGTTAACTTCGCACCATGAAATTCACCGGCAACGTCATCCCCTCTACGCTCTCCACTTCCGAACAGGAAATGCTGGACAAGGGAATTGCTTTGCCCTTGATGGAAGAGTTCTATACGATTCAGGGAGAAGGATTTCATACGGGAAAACCAGCCTACTTCATTCGCGTAGGCGGTTGCGATGTAGGTTGTCACTGGTGTGATGTGAAAGAGAGCTGGGATGCAAATCTTCATCCGCTAACGAAAGCCGACCAGATTGTAGCGAATGCCTTGCAACATCCTGCCCGTGCGGTCGTTGTTACCGGAGGAGAACCTTCTGCGTTTCAGATGGATTATCTGACCAAAAAGCTCAAGGAAAACGGTGTGCAAACGTACATTGAGACCTCGGGAAGCTATCCGTTAACCGGAAACTGGGACTGGATTTGCCTATCACCGAAAAAAACATTGCCACCGAAGACTGAAAACTACAGTAAGGCACACGAATTGAAAGTAATCATTCACAATAAAGATGATTTCCGCTGGGCGGAGGAACAGGCTGCACTCGTTAACAAAGATTGTATGCTTTTTCTTCAACCGGAGTGGAGTAAATCAAACGAAATGATGCCGTTGATCGTTGATTATGTGATGGCGAATCCACGGTGGAATGTTTCGTTGCAAACGCATAAGTACATGCACATCCCATAACAATGCGCAGTGCGCAAGTACCAGTGCGCAATACGCAGTTACGGAATGTTCATTTAAGAAATTTAGACTATGAAAAACACGATTCTCGTTCTGCTACTACTGTTTGGTCTTGTTTCCTGCAAGGCACAGACTCCGTTAACAACGAAAAGCAAGAAGGCTGAGAAAGCATACAACCTTGCGATTCAGTACATGGACTTGTTCCAGTGGGACAAAGCGCTTGTGGAGTTGCAGAAAGCAAAAGAGGCCGATCCGAATTTCGTTGAAGCGTATACGTTGCAGGCGAATCTTCATTTGCAATTGCGTGAGTGGGATAAAGCAGAAGTGGAATTTGAAAAAGCATTTGCGATTAATCCAACATTCTTCCCGGGATCGTTTTACGATTGTGCGAATGCAGAAATGAAGCAGGGAAAATACGCCGAAGCAAAAGCACATTTCGAAGAGTTCAAGAAAACACGTCGTTCGAGTACACCACAGCGGTTGGTTGATGATACGGAAAGGCAAATCGCGAATTGTGATTTTGCGATTAAAGCAATTGCGAATCCAGTTCCGTTCAAGCCAATGAATATGGGTATTGGAATCAACTCAAAAGATTGCGAGTACTTTCCGAATGTCACTGCAGACGATAACACATTTCTCTTCACACGAAATGCATTGACGAAGAATCCGAACGGCGTGGGTCAGCGCGACCAGGAAGATTTTTACATCTCCTACAAAGGTGACGACGGCGCGTGGAGTACAGCTGCGCCCTTGAGCAGCATCAACACTCCAACGAATGAAGGTGCGCCTTCGCTTTCTGCGGATGGACGTTATTTATATTTCGCAGCCTGCGAAGAAATGGATGGTTACGGCGGAGGCAGAATGGGTTACGGAAGTTGCGATATTTTCTTCACGCAAAAAGTGAATGGTCAGTGGACACGCGCGGTGAATGTCGGCACACCCGTAAATACTGCTGCATGGGAAACACAACCTTCTTTCTCTTCGGATGGAAGAACGTTGTATTACATCAGCAATCGCAGAGATGGATTAGGAAGCAGTGATATCTGGATGTGTATGCTGAACGATTCGGGGAAATGGGGCAAACCTGTGAACCTCGGAAAAGACATCAACACAACCGGAAAAGAGGAAGCCGTATTTATTCACCCGGATAATCAGACCTTGTATTTCGCTTCTGATGGTCACACCGGAATGGGCGGATTGGATTTGTACATCTGTCGCCGCGATTCACTGGGCAATTGGGGCAAACCAGTTAACCTCGGTTATCCGATCAACACGTTTGCAGATGAAAGCGGATTGATTGTAAACGGTGCTGGTAATCTCGCTTACTTCTCCAGTACACGCGACGGCACAACAGGGTGCGATGACATTTACTACTTCGAAATTCCAGTGCCACTCCAACCTGTTGCGGTGACGTACATGAAAGGAAAAGTGTACGACATCAAAACGAAAGCTCCGCTGGGTGCATCCTTCGATCTGATTGATCTCGCAACTGGAAAAACGATCATATCATCCATGTCTGATCCGGTTACAGGAGAATTTCTCGTGTGTATTCCACAGAACAAAAACTACGCATTGAATGTGAATCGCGGTGGATACATGCCGTATTCCGAATCATTCTGGATGATGGAATCAACTAATCCAGGTCAGCCTTACTACATGGACGTTCCATTGACGCCGGTAGCCATTGACGCACCTACTGTGCTGAAGAACGTGTATTTCGACATCGACAAATGGGATCTGAAACCAACTTCCACTGCCGAACTTGATCGTATGGTGAAGTGGCTCAAAGCGAATCCGAATATCAAAGGCGAAATTGGCGGTCACACGGATAACACCGGCGACAAGAAACACAACCAGGAACTTTCTCAGAAGCGCGCGAAGTCGGTGTACGATTATCTCGTAGCTCATGGCATTGACGCAACACGTCTCACGTACAAAGGGTATGGAGATGCCGTGCCGCTTTATGCGAATGACACGCCGGAGCACAAGCAGATGAACAGGCGCACGGAGTTCAAGATTACGAGTGTGAAGTAGTTGTATTGACCCTACAGGGCAAGGGGGTTTTCTTCAGAGGTTTTTTATGCATGTTTGGCTTCTATGAAGCCATGAATATATCACAGGTCCTGTAGGGACCAAACATGCATAAAAAACGTAACCCGCACGCCCCCTTGCCCTGTAGGGGCAAAACAAATCAGAGTATATTAGTGTAATGTCCGTCTGGTCTAACGTTCGAGCTTATCTCCGTCACCGCCGAAATGCAGTGACCAAGCACGGTGTACACTCGCCATTTGTGTTTGATCTGGTGACGAAAACATTTCCGAACGACGAAACCGATTTCACCACTTTCCCTGCAGAAAAATGGCGTGAAGAATGCCTGGCGAATCACAACACGATTGAGGTTCGTGATTTCGGCACTGGAAAATCCGGTCCGCGAAAAATAGCTGCAATTGCCCGTCGCGCGGCGAAGTCCCCGAAAGAAGGACGGTTACTGTATCGTGTTACAAAACGTTTCCAGCCGAAAACCATTCTTGAACTTGGAACGTCAATTGGCATTTCAGCGATGTATATGCGCGCGGGAACATCTGATGCAAAAATTGTGACCATTGAAGGTTGTCCGGAAACGGCACGAGTTGCGCGGGAAGGAATGAATAAGCACGGTATTGCCGCTGATGTTCGTGTTGGGGACTTCTCTTCTACGCTATCCGGAGTACTCGAAGAACTGAAGTCGATTGATTTAGTTTACATCGATGGCAATCACCGCCGTCAACCAACGCTTGATTACTTCCATGCAATCCGCAAGTATTCGCACAACGAAACCGTTTTCATTTTCGACGATATTCATTGGTCAGTCGAAATGGAAGAAGCGTGGAAGGAAATTATTGCGGATAAAGATGTGCATGTGAGTTTGGATGTTTTTCATTTTGGACTGGTGTTCTTTAGATCTCAGCAGGTGAAGGAGCATTTTGTGTTGCGTTGGTAAATTCTCGGCTGCCTGCGGCGCTCTACACGGCGGCACAGCGTTACGGAGCGCTTTGTTTTCTATTCTAAGCCCACGAGAAACGGAGGATCGCTGAGCGATCCGTTTCCGCCCCGTGCCGCGTGGGTTTAGAATTAGCAATCCTTCTCCGTTTCGCTGTGCCGCCGTGTAAAGCGCCGCAGGCATTCACTATCTTTGGTGGGATGTTAGAAACGATCATCAAGCTTGATCACATGCGCCGCGAATACCACGTTGGCAGCGAGCACATTCTTGCGCTTCGCGATGTATCACTTGAAATTTACAAGGGAGATTATGTGGCGATGATGGGCCCATCGGGTTCCGGAAAATCCACGCTAATGAATATGATCGGTTGTTTAGATACACCGACCAGCGGAGAATATATTCTCAACAAGAAATCGGTTGCGAATATGAGCGACAACGAACTTGCTGAAGTGCGCAACAAAGACATTGGTTTCGTTTTTCAGACGTTCAATCTTTTGCCGCGACAAACCGCATTGGAGAATGTTATGCTCCCGTTGGTGTACGCAGGTCTTTCTAAGGCTCAACGCATTGTCAAAGCAGAGTTTGCTCTTGAGCAGGTTGGATTGAAAGACCGGATGCATCATCGTCCGAATGAACTTTCAGGCGGACAACGTCAGCGTGTTGCGATTGCTCGCGCGCTTGTAAATAATCCTGCTATTATTCTCGCCGATGAACCAACCGGTAACCTCGATTCGAAAACATCGGAGGAGATCATGGGCTTGTTCGAAGCAATTCATAAGGCAGGAAACACGATAATAGTAGTTACACACGAAGAAGATATTGCACAATATGCACACCGTATTGTTCGATTACGCGACGGATTGGTAGAGCGTGATTATCCGAACGAGAACGTACGTCAGGTTGCAGTTCCCACTCTCCACGTGTAAGTCTGACAAGCAAGTAATAGTCATTAAACCCATGAACTATGCTGAGAATTCTAATTCCATTGTTGCTTGCATCCACGGCATTTGCACAAGCACCGTCATCTCTCCACATTCAACTGGATCAAATCGGTTATCGTCCGAACGACCGAAAAGTTGCTGTAATTTCTGATCCGCAAGTTGGATACAACGCCAGCCTGTCTTATACGCCTTCTGGTACGATGGAAGTTATTGACATGATGAGCAACGTCGTATTTACCGGACCTGTTGTTGCGTGGAATGGAGGCGCAACGCATTCACAATCGGGTGACAAATGTTGGTGGTTTGATTTTACGGCACTCACTACACCCGGAATGTATCGTTTGAAAGATCCGGTACTTGGAACGTTCTCACACAACTTTGAAATCAGAGCGGACATTTACAACGAGGCTTTGATGCACGCACAACGTGTGTTTTACTATCAACGTTGTGGTACGGCGAAAACGGCAACTTGTGCCGGAGTAGCATATTCCGATTCTCCGTGTCACGTTGGAGCATTGCAGGACATGACTTGTCGTGCGGTTTCAAATCCGGTGCAGGCAACAGAACGCGACATGAGCGGTGGCTGGCATGATGCGGGCGACTACAACAAGTACACGAATTTCACTTATGTTCCGGTTCACTTTCTGTTAGATGCCTACGAACAAGCACCATCTGCATTCGGTGATGCGAATAATATTCCTGAAAGCGGGAACGGAACTCCCGACATTCTTGACGAAGTTAAATTCGAACTCGACTGGTTGCTGAAAATGCAAAACGCCGACGGATCAGCCATCATGAAAATTTCAACATTGGGTTTCAATGGAGGTTCTCCACCAAGTAGTGATGCTACACAACGTTATTACAGCGCTGCAGCTTCGTCAGCAACCAGAACGATTTGTAGTCAGTTCGCGCACGCTGCAATTGTATTTCGAAATCTAAGTGATCCCTTGATGCAGGATTATGGTGACACACTCCTTGTTCATGCAGAACTCGCATGGCAATGGTTGCAGGCGAATACTGCTTACTCGTATTACAACAACGAAACATTCTCGAGTGCAAATCCGGAAGTCGGAACTACTGAACAAGATGCGCGCAAGTTCGTTGCAGCGATTTATCTCTATGCCGCAACTTCGAATACAACGTATCGTTCGTATGTGGATGCGAACTACACCAGCATTCAGCCATTCGCGTGGACGTACTGGTATCCGTTCGAACCCGTTGTGCAGGATGCCATGTTGTACTACACAACGACAGCCGGTGCAACGATGGGGACAGTCAACGCAATACGTCAGAGTTGTATTAATTCCACAACGAGTAATAATCCTGATATGCTTCCTGCGTATACCGTTGAAACAGATGCGTACATGGCATACATGAAAAATCAGGATTACGTTTGGAACAACAACGAGTTCAAGTGTGAAGCCGGGATTATTTTCGCGAACATGAATCGATACGCACTGGACGCACCGAATCAAACAAACTATCGGAATGCCGCTGCAGGATATTTGCATTACATACACGGCACCAATCCGAATGGATATTGTTATTTGTCCAGCAGCGATACATGCGGTGCGGATAGATTCGTCAATCAGATTTATCACGGTTGGTTCGGAGATGGTACCATTTACGATGGAACGGCTCTTGGTCCACCGGCGTGTTATCTGACTTGCGGCGCGAACTACTTCTACAATCCCGATGCAGCATACACCGGTCCGGCAATTGAGCCACCGATGAATCAGCCGCATCAGAAGTGTTACAAAAACTGGAACACCTCGTGGCCGGAAAATTCCTGGGAAGTAACTGAAGTAGGAATTTACACCGAAGCGGCTTACGTCAAGTTGTTGTCGATGTATGCAGATACGTTTACGATCATTACTTCAACAACTCCGGCTCCAGTTCCTACAGGCTGGTCGATATTCCCAAATCCGGCAACTGATCAATTGTACATTAGTGGTTCAATTAATGATGTAGTAGAATTCGTTATGGTTGATCTTGCCGGGAAAACAGTTTTGACACAAACTATTTATCCGGGTAATGGAAGTGTTTCGATTGCAACTTTACCGGCTGGTGTTTATCTTGGAATGGTAAGGAAGAGTGGTGAGGTAATTCACACGGAGAAAATATCAGTGATCAAAAATTAATCTGCGAATTCGCGGCATACAACTATGAAAATCTATACCAAAACCGGCGATAAAGGACAAACCTCTCTCATAGGAGGAACGCGTGTTCCGAAACACCATATTCGTATTGAAGCGTACGGAACGATTGATGAGCTGAACTCCTGGATTGGCGTGATTCGCGATAGCATACCTGCAGAAAATATGCAAGCAGGCATTCCTTATCAGCACACGAAGATTATACTCATCGACATTCAGGATAAATTATTTACGATTGGATCTCACCTCGCGAGTGATCCGGAAAAAAGTAAAATGAAACTGCCGGATATTGCGGACGCAGCTGTTTCAATTCTCGAAAACGAAATGGATGCCATTGACAATTCAGTTCCAGCGATGAGAAATTTCATTTTGCCGGGAGGTAATCTCACCGTTTCATATTGTCACGTGGCGCGTTGTGTTTGCCGTCGTGCAGAACGTTGCATCATTCATCTCAGCGAATCTGCTCCTGTTGATGAAGTGATCATTCGTTACGTGAACCGTCTCTCGGATTATCTTTTCATGCTCTCGAGAAAACTCACGCAGGATTTGGGTGCGGAAGAAATTCCCTGGTTGCCTCGTCAGTAGGCCGTAGTGCGGTGAATCAGTTGGCAGTAGCGCCGTAAATCAGTCGGCAGTCAAATTCTACGTGGGCGTCTCTGTGGAGCGATTCATGGAGTAAATTCTTCCCAAACGGACAATTCCCCAATCAAAGTCACGAGTCGGTTGGTGCGAACCCTGCACATTCCACCTCAATATTGTTGAAAACCTGCTTTCTATCTGATTTTCAGTCCATTTACTTTCCAAAAAATAATCCACCATGTGTGCAAGGCATTGAGATAGTACTACTTTTGCACGAAAATTGACCTGTAATTACCAGTTGCAATAGGATTACCCCTCAGCGTAACAATTTTACAGAATCAGCGTTTAGAGTTACAACCCTTAAATAAATTGAATTATGTACTGGACACTTGAACTTGCCTCTTACCTTGAAGACGCACCTTGGCCTGCAACCAAGGAAGAATTGATCGATTATGCTATTCGATCAGGTGCCCCAATGGAAGTGATGGAAAACCTGCAGGAAATTGAAGACGAAGGCGAAGCTTACGAATCGATTGAAGAAATCTGGCCTGATTACCCAACGAAGGAAGACTTTTTCTTTAACGAAGACGAGTACTAGATCGCGGCGGCGCGGAGTAATCGGCGATGCAGCGTAGAATTTTTATCAGATCAAATAGTGAAGGAGTCCGCAGGGGCTCCTTTCTCATTCCTCGGTACGCCTGCAATATTTCACAAGGTGCTCCGCAGGTATTGCCGGCTACTCGGAATGACAAAGGATGCCCGGTGTCAGACCGCATTTATCACAAGCTGCTCCGCAGTTATTTCCAGCTACTCGGAATGACAAAGGATGCCCGGGGTCAGACCGCATTTATATTTTCAGCTACTCAGAAGGACAATCGACAGCCAAACTGCCCGCATTCGGGGCACATTGTCAGATTGAGCGTAGCCGAAGGGTGACAGGATGACCAATTAGCGTATAATTTCCCTTGAGGAACGACTTTTGATCCGTAATTTCACGGTCCCAATACAATGACACCAAAAGAGCATAGAAAATCGCTGCCATTCCTCGTAACACTCGCGGGATGTGTACTTATGCTCGCTTGGGTAGATCCGGCTCATGCGTCTGAAGTAACGCGACAACTTTCCCAGAAAGGCTTCGCGATTTCTCAGTTGCGCAAATCAGAAGTTGCGATTGTCAAGAATGCGCACGCCGATCTCAAAGTATTCTTCAAGGCGTTCAACGCAACGCAGAGCGGTGAACATGTTGCATCGGGATTCATCAAAAGCAATTACTCTTCAGAATATAAAATTGTATTTCCACATTTCGTAAAATCATCACTCAAAGGCTACATCCTTACTTGGATGAAGCGTGAGTGAGAAGTTTGGAGCGACCTGCCATCGTTCGGCTACGCCTTATCATCCTTCGGCTACGCTCAGTATGACAAGGCTCTTCCTCCTGCGGCCACCAGCCGTCTTCCTACCAATTTCATTTTTTGCAGTAACGGGAAGGTCTGCGTTCAACTTTCAATTCTATTACCATGTTTGATTTTATTTCCAAAGGAATCACCAAGCTTATGGGCGGTTCCAAATCGGAGCGCGACGTAAAAGAAATTCAACCTTACGTTGACGAAATTCTCCGCATATATCCAACACTAAAAAGTATCTCGAACGATGAGCTCCGCAATAAAACCGTGGAGTTCCGTAAACAGATTAACGATGCCATCAAAGACGAGCAGGCAGAAATTAACAAGCTCAAAGCACAAGCAGAAAATCCGGAAACGGATGTAGAAGAACAGGAAAGCCTCTTCAATAAGGCCGACACCCTCGAAAAAGAGATGGTGAAGAAAATTGAAGAAGTGCTTCTTGAAATTCTTCCTGAAGCGTTTGCTGTAGTGAAAGAAACTGCTCGCCGTTTTACGGAGAACAAAGAAATCGTTGTAACGGCAACGCAACATGATCGTGATCTGGCTGTCCGTAAACCAAACGTTGTTATTGACGGCGACAAAGCGATCTGGAAAAACACCTGGATGGCCGCTGGAATCGAAGTAACCTGGAACATGATTCACTACGATGTGCAGTTGATCGGTGGTATTGTTCTTCATCAGGGGAAAATTTCCGAGATGGCAACAGGTGAAGGTAAAACCCTCGTTGCAACACTTCCGGTTTACCTCAACGCACTACCTGCGCGTGGTGTGCATCTGGTAACTGTGAACAACTACCTCGCACGTCGTGACTGTGAGTGGAACGGTCCTTTGTTCGAATTCCTCGGTCTGACTGTTGATTGTATTGACTTGCACGAACCGAATGGCGCTGAACGTCGCAAAGCATACCAGGCCGATATTACTTACGGAACGAACAACGAATACGGTTTCGATTATCTGCGTGATAACATGTCGCGTGAACCGGATGAACTCGTACAGCGCAAACACCATTACGCAATTGTGGATGAGGTCGATTCAGTACTCATTGACGATGCACGTACTCCGCTCATCATTGCTGGTCCTACTCCGAAAGGAAATAACCACATGTTCAATGAGCTGAAACCGAAAATCGAGAAGTTGGTGAATGCGCAGCGTAGCTTCATCAACACGATTCTTGCTGATGCGAAGAAAGGTTTCGCCGCCATGGGAACCGATAAGGAGAAAGAGAAAGAAGTGGGCATGTTGATTCTCCGTTGTCACCGCGGCCTTCCAAAGAACAAAGCATTTATCAAATTCCTTTCTGAGCAAGGCGTTCGTCAGTTGTTACAGAAGACAGAGAACTTCTATATCGCCGATCAGTCGAAGGAAATGCACAAAGTTGATGAAGCACTATTCTTCGTGATCGATGAGAAACACAACTCGATTGAGCTCACAGAAAAAGGTGTTGATCTGATTTCAACTTCTGCTGAAGATCACAACTTCTTCATTCTACCCGA
Source organism: Flavobacteriales bacterium (assembly GCA_040377305.1). Taxonomy (GTDB): domain Bacteria; phylum Bacteroidota; class Bacteroidia; order Palsa-965; family Palsa-965. The sequence goes on from JBEIPA010000005.1 coordinate 184,117, forward strand.
TCTCGGTGTAGAGATGAATGATCTCGAGAAAAAATATACTGAAGAGAAAGAACGTCTCGAGAAGAAAGACGAACTCATCCGCGATTACAACGTGAAGTCGGAACGTGTACACTCCATGCAGCAATTGCTGAAAGCGTACTGTTTGTTCGACAAAGACACGGAGTACATTGTTGCGGATGGAAAAGTAAAAATCGTTGACGAACAAACCGGTCGTGTACTCGATGGTCGTCGTTACTCTGACGGATTGCACCAGGCGATTGAAGCGAAAGAGAATGTGAAGATTGAAGCAGCGACACAGACGTACGCTACTGTTACTTTGCAGAACTACTTCCGTATGTACCACAAACTTGCGGGTATGACGGGAACTGCGGAAACAGAAGCGCAGGAGTTCTGGACCATCTACAAGCTCGACGTTGTTACGATTCCTACCAACCGCAATATCACGCGTAAGGATATGGAAGATCTCGTGTACAAGACTACACGTGAGAAATACAACGCGGTTATTGAAGAATGCGTGAAGTGCGTAAAAGAAGGACGACCAGTACTTGTGGGTACAACTTCGGTTGAGATTTCAGAGTTGTTGAGTCGTATGCTTAAGCTTCGTAACATTAAGCACAACGTACTCAACGCGAAATTGCACCAGAAAGAAGCGGACATTGTCCTCGAAGCTGGTCAGGCAGGAACAGTAACGATCGCTACGAACATGGCTGGTCGTGGTACAGATATTAAACTCGGACCTGGCGTGAAAGAAGCCGGTGGTCTTGCGATCATTGGTACAGAACGTCACGAGTCGCGTCGTGTTGACCGCCAGTTGCGTGGTCGTGCAGGTCGACAGGGTGATCCGGGATCATCACAGTTCTTCGTTTCATTGGAAGACAATTTGATGCGTCTCTTCGGTTCAGATCGTATTGCGCGATTGATGGACAGAATGGGCCTGGAAGAAGGCGAAGTGATTCAGCACAGCATGATCACGAAATCCATCGAGCGTGCGCAACGTAAAGTAGAAGAGAACCACTTCGGTACACGTAAGCGGTTGATCGAGTATGATGACGTGATGAACGCACAGCGTGAAGTTATTTACAAGCGTCGCCGCAATGCATTGTTCGGTGAACGTTTGCAGATCGACATCAGCAACATGATGCGTGATGTAACTGATAACGTTGTTGCAGAATATCTCGACACACAGAATTACGTTCAGTTCGAACTTGATCTTCTCCGCAACTTCGGAATGGAAGCTCCATTGAAAGAAGAAGAAATGGGCGGGAAGAAAAAAGAGGAACTTCTTGACACGATCCTTGATTCGGTTCACGCACATTACAAGGAGAAGTCGGCACGCATGGCGGCGCAGGCATTCCCTGTGATTAAGAATGTGTACGAAACGCAATCGGGAACTTTCATCAACATCACTACTCCGATCACAGATGGAATGCGCACGCTTCACGCGGTTGCGAATCTCCAGAAGTGTTACGAGTCGCAAGGAAAAGAACTTGTGACGGTGATGGAGAAAGGTGCAATTCTCGCGATGATCGACGACGCATGGAAAGAACACCTGCGTGAGATGGATGATCTGAAAACATCTGTACAGAACGCCGTTTACGAGCAGAAGGATCCGCTCTTGATTTACAAATTCGAATCATTCGATTTGTTCAAGCGCATGGTCGACGATACCAACAAGAATATGATATCGTTCCTGTTCCGTGCGAATCTTCCTAGCGGAGATGCAAACGTACAGAACGCACAACAAGTTCGTCGTCCGGCACCACAACCCAAATTACAAACGCAGCGTGAAGAAGTTGGAAGTGGCCCTCAAGCACCGCCGCAACAACAGCAGCAGCAAGGCGGACCTCGTCCGGGAAGTGGAATGCCACAGCAGGCACCGCAGCCGATACAGCAAGTTGTGAGAGAAAGTCCGAAGGTGGGCAGGAATGATTTGTGTCCTTGCGGATCGGGGAAGAAGTATAAATCTTGTCACGGTAAGTAGTCGCCTGCCGCGGGCTTTACACGGCGACACGGCGTAACGGCGAAAGTTGTTTGTGTTGAAGTGCTAAACCCAGCCGGCGGTCACGGCGAAAAGTAAAAACAGGAGCGTTCTCGAAAGAGGGCGCTCTTTGTTTTATATTAGATGCTCAATGAATCGACTCGCGCTTGCACACCTCTTCTTTGCGATAATTTTCGTTCACTGTCACGAAGATCATCACGTTAAGCTGGAGAAGAATGGAGCGGCGGACGTGAGTTACGTTTATCAATTTGGCGGCAAGGACACTACTTCTGGTCAGTCATTAGACACTGCGGGTATGTCCGTCTATATTGACACGCTTGTATTTTTAACAGATTCGTTTTATAGAAGTCCGCTGATCAGTAATTTCCAACGTAATATCACTGCTACTGGCTTTGAATTGAAATACAGAATCAGTGATATCAATTACCTTGGCGAATTTCTTACACCAAGCAAAGGTACTCCGTTAACATTCAAACGGACGAGACATTCTTTAACAATTGATGCGGGTACAGGAAATGCGGATCCCGAGGATGATATTGGCGGTTACACCAATCTGATTACGTTTAAACTCACAATTGAGTTCCCGCGGAAAATAAGAAGTGTCGATAACTCAAGCGGTTTGCCGTTTACATTTTCTGCAAACAAATTCACTATGGAATCAAATGTAGGTGCGGTGAATTATTCGGGGAAGAGGAATTTGGTGGTGGTGAAGTATTGATGGTCGCGTAAAGGTTTTCACATACTCGATTCTGTTTTTCAATTTATCAAGGTTGCGTTTTGCCGTCCCTACGCGCGCCTCTCTAACTCTCCAAAGGAGAGAACCCGCGCGGGTCCGTCGTCACTAGTCTGCCACATATGGAATGTCGGGAAGGGAATCGAGCAGGTTCTTTATCTTACTCGTTACAGTTTGAAGATCATTTTCCACGTCAGCGTTCGTAAAGCGTAGAACCGTGAAGCCTTTTTGTTCAAGGTAAAATGTTCGTTCATTGTCACTTTGGATTTGTTCTGAATCCAAGTGATAACCACCGTCAATTTCAATAATAACTCGTTTAATAACACAAGTGAAGTCAACAATGTAAATATCAATAGGATGCTGCCTCCTTATTTTGTGTCCGAGCTTGCTAGCGCGAACTGATTGCCACAATTTTCCTTCTGCTTCGGTTTGTAATTTCCGGTTCTCACGCGCACGATACTTCAGCACTCCCCATATTTCTTTGTTCCCGGTTTCATACGGCGGTCGCCCCTCAAATGCGACGAAGTCGCAAAGCCCCTCCGCACTATCCGCAGGATAGTAAAGCCCCTCTCCTTTGGAGAGGGGTTGGGGTGAGGCGTCAACCTCGTTTGCGCCACACCCCGTGCTCTTCACTTCGCTTTCTTTCATATCCATTTTTATTTCTCCCCGCAATAATACAACAGCCGTAACACACCAGTCGGTAACAAACGTTTGAAAACGAATAATGAGTCTCTTGTTTCTCTTATCTTAGTATTCCTCACACCACCACCATGGGCTCAACTGCAACTAACGAACGCGTTTCCAAAATGCCCTTCGCGAGTGTGTATCCGCACTACGTAACCAAAGTGGAGAAGAAAGGTCGCACGAAAGAGGAATTGCACAAAGTCATTCAATGGCTCACCGGTTACGATGAGAAAGCATTGAAGGAAATCATCACAAAGAAAATTGATTTCGAAACTTTCTTCAAGAAGGCAAAGCTGAACAAGAATGCTTCGCTCATCACCGGAGTTATTTGCGGTTACCGCGTGGAAGAAATTGAAGATCCTTTTATGCAGAAGGTTCGCTATCTCGACAAGATTGTTGATGAGTTGGCGAAGGGGAAAGCGATGGAGAAGATACTTCGTAAATGATGGAATGATCTAATGATTGAATGATAGGATGAGCGAAACACAATTCTACCACGGCACAAAAGCCAATCTAAATCCCGGAGATACGATTGCTCCCGGGTACATCACGAATTTCGGGAGCGGAAAAAAATCAAATCACGTTTACTTCACTGCAACGCTCGATGCGGCCACATGGGGTGCTGAACTTGCACAAGGAGATGGTCGCGGAAGAATATATATTGTGGAGCCAACGGGCGCGTTTGAAGATGATCCGAATCTGACCGACAAAAAGTTTCCGGGAAATCCCACGAAGTCGTACAGAACGAAAGATGCCCTGCGTGTGATCGGAGAAGTTGAAGAATGGAAAGGACATTCTGAAGAGCAACTGAAGACGATGAAAGATAATCTGGAGCGGCTGAAGCAACAGGGAATTGAGGCAATTGATGATTAATGAATTCGACAATCCATTTGATTCATGCAGAGTGTTTTCACTGATAAAATCCACAAACCGTCAAACAAAGACTTAGAGCACGCACTTGGTAAAACATCTGCGTTGTGGAGTCACATTGTGCAGTTCACGGAAGGAGAGTATCCCGGAGCTGTATCAGAGTGGAATTATCCCGGAGCGAAATACGGATGGAGCTTTCGGATTAAAGACAAAAAAAGAGTGATCATTTATCTGTTGCCCCGTGCTGGCTTTTTCAAATGCGCTTTGGTATTTGGCGATAAAGCTCTTGCGTTAATCTTTGCCGGTGATATTTCGGAAGCTATAAAAGACGAACTACGTAGTGCGAAAAAATATGCGGAAGGAACCGGCGTGCGAATTGACGTAAGAAAGAAATCGGACCTCAAGGATATTCTTAAATTGATCCAGATCAAACTTTCTGTATAATACATCTGATGAAGCGCACGAAATCTAAACCCATTCTGGATTGGCTACTCGAAGGAGATGTAGCCATACAATATCAGGTCGAACGTGACTTGCTGGGAAAGGATAACAGAGCGAAACAGAAACAGATTGCTCTTGAAGGATGGGGCAAACGATTTCTTTCTAAACGAAAAGCCAACGGCCATTGGGGAGAAAGTTTTTACCAACCAAAATGGATATCGACACATTATACATTGTTGGATCTGCGGAACCTCAATATTGCTTCGAATAATCCCATCATTCATCAAAGTCTCAAACAAGTTCTGAATACCTGCCGCTCTGAAGATGGTGGTATTCAGCTGGGACCTTCTACGGCGGTGCAAAGTGATGTATGTGTGAATGGCATGTTTCTGAACTATGCTTCATACTTTAGAATGAGTGAGAAACAACTCGAGCCTTTGGTCGACGTCCTGCTCAAAGAAATTATGCCCGACGGTGGGTTCAATTGCAGAACAGCCGCGTCAGGTTCTACGCATAGTTCATTGCATTCTACGATATCAGTGCTGGAAGGTCTGCACGAATTTCAGAAGAAGGGTTATACCTACCGAAAAAAGGAAATTCAGAATGCGAAAACGAGTGCAGAAGAATTCATTCTGATGCATCGGTTGTTTCTTTCAGACAGGACTGGTCAGATCATCAGTCAATCTTTTCTGCGGTTGAGTTATCCGTGCAGGTGGAAATATGACATTCTTCGGGCGCTTGACTACTTTCAATACGCAGGTCGAAAGTGGGATAACCGCATGGAAGATGCAATTCAAATCCTTCTCAAAAAGAAAAATGAAGATGGCAGCTGGAGTCAGCAGGCCATGCATCCCGGAGAAGTTCACTTTCAAATGGAGAAACCCGGATCTCCTGGCAGATGGAATACACTGCGTGCATTACGTGTGTTCAAACACTTTTCAATTGAACACTAAAGTCGCTCTGGAAATTCTGCACATGATTGTTATCAGTACCCCAGCATGATTTTCAGCATCTGTCAACAAATCAAGCTTGCTTAGCTTTGATGTGCAATGGCACAACTCACGATCGACAATTATCTGGATCCGCATTATATACACCGCAGCAATTGGCTGAGGGCAGCGGTTCTTGGAGCCAACGACGGAATAATTTCAATTTCGAGTATCGCAATTGGCTTGGCCGCCGCAACAACAACGCGTGAGCCTATCGTGCTCGCAACTGTGGCGGGACTCGTTGCAGGAGCATTGTCTATGGCCGCAGGCGAATACGTATCGGTGAGCTCGCAGACTGATACGGAAAAAGCCGACATTGAAAGAGAAGCTGCAGAACTTAAAGCAATGCCCGAAGAAGAATTAGCAATCCTTGCTGTGATTTATGAAAAAAGAGGATTGAAAAAGGAAACAGCACTTCAGGTTGCAAAAGAGTTAACCGACAAAGATGCACTTGCTGCTCATGTAAGAGATGAGTTGGGTATCAATGAAATTACAAGTGCAAAACCTATTCAGGCGGCATTCGCGTCCGGGGCTGCATTCACTGTGGGTGGAATCTTGCCATTACTCGTTGTATTGTTCACTCCAGTACGGGGAATGGAATATACATTGTACGGTTCTTCAATCGTTTCACTGATCGTCCTGGGTGTCATCTCCGCGAAAACCGGTGGATCAGGCATGATGAAAGCAATCATGCGCATTACCATCTGGGGTACTGTGGCCATGGGACTGACTGCGTTGGTTGGATATCTGTTTGGGGTTGCGGTGTAGTTCAAGCAACTTGCATAGAAAAGAACCCTAAATTATTGCGGATGAAAGTAATCGTGTTTCCTGAACGCGCTGTACTGATTGCATGAAAGAATGCCGTAATGCTGAATCAACATCTTACCGACCGCTGCGCGCAAAGCATCATGAGAATTAATGATTCCGATCATTTTTAAAATGTGAAAACTACTGCACATTTGAAAAAAAATACATGGATCAGGCTCACATTCATCTATTGATCACCCACCTCGCCATACTAGGCTCTCTGTTAGGCGGATTTGTTTTAGTCCATGGAATTTGGACTCGTAGTTCACAAACCAAAATAGCGGCTTACAATCTTTTGATTCTCGCTGCAATTGGTGGAACTGTTGCCTACTTAACCGGTGAAGGTGCCGAAGAGGCGGTAGAAAACATTCCGGGAGTTGCGGAAAGTTTGATTGAGCAACATGAAGAATCTGCAATCTACGCTTTGGTCTCCCTGATTATTCTTGGTGCTGCCGCGCTCATCGGGCTATACGTTACATTAAAGAAATCAGCGATGACCCGAACGGTTGCTATTGCAATATTGTTGATCTCGCTAATCAGTTTTGGCTTTGCCGCACGAACCGGTTATCTGGGTGGACAAATCCGACATTCAGAAATCAACTCCGGTTCAACTCCTGCCCAGCCAAATGGCGAAACCGGCGATGAGCAAGAAGATGACTGATTGCTTGCGAATTAAATGGTCCGTTCCGCACCCTGGCTTCGCGGCCAGCCAGTTTCACTGGAGTTCAGAAATCGCATCTGAAGATTAAACGTAACTTCACCCTGAATTAATCATCTACAATCATGTCCGATCCACGCTGCCCAAAATGCAATTACGAATACACTTACCACAATGGAACCGTTCAGGTTTGCACCGACTGTGATCACCAGTGGGATCCGAATGCAGTTGTAGCTGAAGAAGCAGCTCCTTCCAACAAAGTTCTTGATATGAACGGAAACGAGCTGGTTGATGGAGACACCATTGTTGTGATGAAAGATCTACCTGTGAAAGGTGCACTCAGACCAGTGAAAGCCGGAACGAAAGTGAAGAATATCAAACTCGTTGAAGGCGATCACAACATCAGCTGTAAGATTGATGGATTTGGGAGTATGGGATTGAAGTCGGAGTTTGTGAAGAAAGCCTGATGATCCGATGAGTCGATGATTCAAAGTATTCATTAGCTTAGTTCTATGCCATTAACACTCAAGGACGGAGACAACTGCACTGTAACTGCAGGAACTCACACAGGAAAATCCGGAAAAGTGAGCGATATCAATACCAGCAAAACGGGCGCGGTGACCATTACCGTTACCCAGAAAAGCGGAGTCCGGTTTAAGACGCTTGCAAAGAATGTTGAAGTAAAATCATAATTTGAGTTCAAGAGTAACGCTGATGCTCTATGAAATCTATTCCGGTAAGAAATATCAAATCCGCCGAATCTCAAAATGCGCATGGCTTGAAGATTCGGACATTGCATTCTCTGCTGGACGGAAGCGACTTGTTTCATCATTTGCACCGGCACGATTACTACTACATACTCTTAATTGAGAAAGCGAAAGGCGAACATGAAATTGATTTCGTCACCTATTCTCTGAATACTGATCGCATCTTTCTGCTAAAACCGGGACAAGTTCACCAGCTGAAAGTCAGCAAAGGTGGCAAGGGCTTCATTGTTCAGTTTGCGAATGAATTAACAAGTGAGTTTAACGCATCGCAACTTCAATCGTTAAGAACTGTATTTCACAATTCTGTTTACGATCTTACAAAATCGCAAGCCAGTCATCTAAAGGCGATTTTTGAGTTGATGCTGGGTGAGTATACTTCTCAGGAAGAACAATACGTTGAAATTATTAAGTCGCATCTTCTTACGGCAATCCTGCATCTGCTCAGAGTTGTAAAGGGAAACAGAACTTCCACATCACAAAGCTCTTTCAGCCAGGAAAAATTAGAACAACTCCAGGTTTTGATGGAAAAACACATTGTAACGCTGAAGAAAACCAGCGACTATGCGCAACTCCTGCACTTGTCGGATTACCAATTGAATTCCATTACCAAATCTCTCCTTGGAAAGAATTGCAGCGAAGTGATCAATGAATATGTTATTCTCGAAGCGAAAAGGTATTTGCTTGCGACCACGAACCAGGTCAGTCAGATTGCGGATACGCTGGGTTTCGACGATCCGGCTTATTTCATCCGGTTCTTCAAGAAGCATGTGGGTGTGACTCCCGACTCCTTCCGTAAAACTTCCCAATAGTACAATCACACTTCATTTTTATCCTATTCCCCTCTGGAATAGTAGAAATAATTTTGCCTCAACAAAACAAAGTTGAACCTAAAGCAAGATTATGAAAACGAAAATGAAACTTATCGCAGCTGCCAAAATATGGGCAGTGATCTATCCCTCAATCACACTATTTCTCTATTTGTTCGGAGAGCCGCTATCTCCGCTTCCACTCTACCAGAGAACGTTGATCATCACCATTGCCTTGGTTCCATGGATGGTGTTTCTGGGAATTCCATTTGTCGATCTCATACTGAAGAGTATCTCCGGCAATTCGCAAGAACAGAAACGAAACACGAACTAAAAGTTGAACCGGAGAAATTTCATACGAGTAAGTGGTCTCGCCATTACAAGTGCAGCGCTGTTACCCGTCCAGATTCTAGCCGCAAATCATACCCAAATGAAAACAGAGAAGGAATATGACGTCGTAATTATAGGAGGCAGTTATTCAGGACTATCAGCAGCACTGGCACTGGCGAGATCCTTAAGGAATATACTCATCATCGATAGTGGCAGTCCTTGTAACGCTGTTGTGAGTTACTCCCACAATTTTCTGACTCATGATGGTGAGTCCCCGGCAACTCTCGCCCGTGTTTCCCGTGAACAAGTGCTGAAATACGAAAATGTAGAATTCCATCGTGGGCAGGCAAACAGTATTGTATCTCAGTCCGGAAAGTATCGCGTACTCACCACTACCGGCCAATCATTTACCTGCAAAAAACTCGTATTCGCAACAGGAATAATAGACATTCTGCCTCCGATTCCGGGCATCAATGAATGCTGGGGAAAAACGGTTTTGCATTGTCCGTATTGCCATGGATTTGAGGTGAAAGGTAAAACAACCGCTGTGCTAGCCACCTCTGAACAAGCATTTGAATATGTGATGCTACTTACAAATTGGACCGACCGCTTACATGTAATCACCAACGGCACGTCTCCCTTCAGCGAAATTCAGCAGCACCTGTTAGCAAAGCACAACGTACAGGTGCATGTTGAACCACTTGTCGCACTCAACCACAACGCGGGCCAGTTACAGTCAATACAATTTGCAGACGGCACTTCTTTCTCCACGGATGTTCTGTACACGAGAATGCCGTTCCTCCAAAAATGTGCGCTGCCACAGGAACTTGGTTGCGCGATTGATACTCAGGGTTACATCATCACAGATGCCTCTGGAAAAACCAATGTTGCCGGAATTTATGCGTGCGGTGACAATACAAGTAAAAACAGAACTATTTCAAACGCAGTAGCCATGGGCACGAATGCAGGCATGGCAATAAACAAAGAGCTTACCGTTGAATCCTACTAACAACAAAGACAAAATGAAAAACCCTACAACAATTAAAGACATCAGAACGTACGCATTAGGAATATTCTTCATCGCGGCAACAACCACTTCCATTATCGGACTTCTCAAATACCAACCGGTTTTCGACGCCGCACTCACAGCCACATCACTTTCCGGATATGCCAGCCAATTTCGACTGGGCGCTTTCTTCGAGTTCCTCCTTATGGCTGCAAATGTTGGAACAGCCGTTATGTTGTTTCCATTTCTTTCAACCACGAACCGGAGTTGGGGAATTGCTTATGCCGCATTTCGCTTAATGGAAGTAGTGTTCATCGGAATCGGCGCATTGGCTATGCTCGTATTGTCTTCCCAGCTTAGTGCAGGTGTTGATACCAATCAATCCGGCTTAACCGAAGTTGTCCGCACAATTTACAAATGGACTATGATTTCCGGACCCCACTTTATGCTTGGAATCAATACCGCGATCTACAGCACATACATGTACCGCCAACGTATGATTCCAAAAGGCATTGCTTTGCTTGGAATGATCGGCGCAGTCCTCATTTTCGGCAACGCCATTGCAGAAATCTTTCAGGTACGCGATGCATTCTCAACTGCTACATTCATTACCGCTTTCCCGATTGCAATTTTTGAAATGATTCTTGCCGTATGGATTATACTAAAAGGACTAAACGTTCCGCTTAACAAAATGGTCACTGAACGTGCAGAGTCAGCCTAACAATCATGCACCGTGTACAACCTTCCAAAGCCGTCATGCTCGATGACGGCTTTTTCTTATCTTGAAATCCAAATTCATGCATCATGCCAAAGAAAAAAGCTAAGCCGGCAAAAAAAGCTGCGAAGAAAACGGTAGCGAAAAAAGCTGCAAAGAAATCTGCTCCAAAAAAAGCCACTCCAAAACCGAAGAAAGCAGTAATCAAGACTACTGAATCTTCAGCGAGCGCAGAGAAATTCCTCAACACAATTTCCGACGCGCAAAAACGCGCTGACAGTTTTACTATTGTAAAAATGATGGAGAAGGCTTCGGGTGCTAAAGCGAAAATGTGGGGTAATGCAATTATCGGATTCGGAAACAAAGTGTATACCAGCCCTGCGACCGGCCGACAAGTAGATTGGTTTTATGTAGGTTTCTCTCCGCGTAAGGCGAATCTTACTTTGTATCTCACTGTTGGACTTGGTGTTTTTCCGGCTGAGCTGAAAAAACTAGGTAAACATAAAACCGGTGGTGGCTGTCTTTACATCAATAAGTTGAGTGATGTAGATGTGAAAGTGTTGCAGACCATGATTGACAACGCTGTAAAGAAGAATAAATAGTTCTCGATTGTCACATAGATGCAAGTAACATCCGTTCAGCTTGAGCAAGGTTCACCGCTTCGATTGACGTGCTATACGAAGGGCACGCCACTCATTATACGAGTCATTCTGGGCACACTTGCTTCACTTGCTTTTCTTGCTCCGGTTGTTGTACTGGTTTTAATGCTCGCGTCCGGAGAAGGATTTAAAATTAGGATCGTCGTTTCCTTTCTGATCATGTGGTCTATTGGAATGTACCTCACACGGATGGTACTCTGGAACTCCTTCGGCAAGGAAATTATTGAATTCCATAGCGACAAACTGCACTATTGCTGTGACTACAAATACTTTCAAGGTAATCAGCAGGATATTGGAAGAGATCATTTGCTAATTGCAATAGTTCCTGTCAGCGAAACGGAGCAAACGAGTAAACTGCATTTCACTAACGGACATGAAACAATTGAAATGGTTTTACCGATTCCCGAATTGGAGTTGATTCCGATAAAAGCACGACTCGCCCAAATTCTAAACCGCATTTAAACGCTCACTCCAAGCCCACAACCCGCGAACAAAAACCACCGCATTGGTAATCTCACTCCCCGGCATTAACTTTGCGCATGATTAAACTGCTGACGACTGGAATTCTATTTCTCAGTTGCATCTCTCTTTCATTTTCACAATCTACGCGCCCTGCGCAATTCATTGGAATTAATCCAAGCGTGACTATTGAGCCGTATTATGAAAAAGGCGAGCTCGATGTAAACATTGTTCCTGTAGTGTATCAGCTCAGCGTTGCCAAGCGTGTTGATTTGCGCATGACCAGTATTCTCAATCTCGGAATCCGGAAAAACGGAAACGAAATCAGTCACTGGGGGCTTGAAGCTGCCGCCCCGATTTATTTCAGAGCCAAAGAAAGCAAAACTGAATTTTCAAAAGGATTCTTCGCTGCACCTGTATTAAGTTTTACGCGCAATAATTCTGCAAACCATTATAACATCGGCGTGTGGGCAGAACCGGGATATCATTTGCTTTTTGAAAACTCGTTTGCGTTTTCCTTCGGACTTCAGGTGGGAGCAACATATTTCATGTACGACAATGATGAACAGAAGTGGGGAAATCATTTTGGGGCGAAGGTTGTTTTTGGGAAATGGTTTTAACTACATCTATTAGGCATATCTTCCATCAATGAAACCAACCTTCTTCTCTACCCCATCCGCATTACGCAAATGGCTCGAGAAAAATCACACTTCGAAAAAGGAAATTATTGTTGGCTACTATAAAGTGGGAAGCGGAAAAGCAAATATGTCGTGGAGTGAATCTGTTGATCAAGCTTTGTGTTTCGGGTGGATTGACGGTGTGCGAAGAACAATAGACGATGAGAGTTATTGCATTCGGTTTACCCCCAGAAAGTCAACCAGCATTTGGAGTGCAGTCAACATAAAGAAAATCAAAGAGCTTTCCGAAAAGGGACTGATGCACAAAGCAGGACTTGAAGCATTTGCAAAGCGTACAGAAAGCAAATCGAAGATCTATTCGCACGAAAAACCCGCGGATGCGTTGTCTGATGTGTACGAGAAAAAACTCAAGGCGAACAGGAAAGCCTGGAAGTATTTTCAAACCTTAGCACCCGGATACAAGAAACTTTCCATTCACTGGATTATGGGTGCCAAGCAGGAGAAAACCCAGTTAATCCGGTTGCAAACGATCATCGATCAAAGTGCGGCCGGTACGAATCCATGGAAAGATCACAAGTACAAATGAGCGTTCAATCCTCTTAGCTGATGAAAAAGATTTGGTGTGCCTTGTTGCTGTTGGTCGTTTGTGTGGGCTTCACAGAACCACCGCAGATTCAATACGACGGTGTTTACGCATGTAAAGGCAACGGGTACGTTTCCTATCTGCGATTTTACGAATCGGGTGATGTGCTCAAAGCTTCTTCCACCGGTAACGTAGAAGACCTTAAGAACTGGATGTGTCTCGACACATTCATGCTTCATGATTGGCATTCGAGAGGTGGTTTCAGGATCAAGGAGAACAGCGCAATCTCATTCGCGACCACAAGTTCGGCAGGAACCGTTGAATATTCTGGTGTGATTGAAAACGATAGTACCCTTCACCTTTTCGAACACAGTCTGATCAATGATCATCGCAGCGAAAAAACTTACCACTATATTCCCGTTGAAGAGTGGAAAAAGAAATAGCGTACAATGCACACCGAAATATTTTCTTCCTTCCGAAAACAAATATCCACTAAGGTTCAGCGCTACCTGGAGGATATCCGCATCTACACCAAACCGGAGTTTGCAGAACAGAGCGAGTGGATCTCCGCAAAGTTTCGCTTCGGCGATAAAACACTATCCTTCAGCATCAGTCTCCACCACCTCGATTACCGCGACGGAATAAGTGTTTCCCTCGATTCCAAATTCGGAAAGAAGTGGCTGAGAAGTGAAGTAGGTCATGCATCATCTGTCCATGTTCCTCCGTATGGCTACAGCGTCCCTGAAATGAATGCGCAATTCGATCGTATCATCAAGGATATGAAATTGCATTTTGAAAAGTATTTGCTGGTTTAATTTAGCATCACAAGTAATAATAATCTTATGTCACTCACACGAGTAATCATCGTCATTCTGGTTCTTATTTCAGTCAACTTATCTGCTACGCCCGGCGACACTATTCGTCTTAGTGAAATGGGAGGTAAATACGTTGGAGACGTAAATGCAGAAGGGTTGCCAGAAGGCTACGGGAAATTTTTCTGGGATTACGGCGGCAACTATATCGGCAATTGGAAGAATGGTGTATTTCATGGTAGCGGGCGCAGGGAATGGCACACTGGAGATTTCTACGATGGAGAATGGAAATACGGCATGAGACATGGCTCCGGCACTATGCATTGGTCAGTTAATATGTCGTATGTCGGCAAATGGAAATTCGATCAGGAACACGGATCCGGAGAAATAACTTATCCTGGTGGCGATAAACGAACAGGAAAGTGGAAGCACGGACAAATGCATGGTAATGGTTATCTCATTTCTGCGGATGGAACCAAAACAAAACGAAAGTGGAATCATGGGCGTATCGTGAAACAGAAACCATAAAACGACAGTTCGCATTCCGACCATCTAACCAATTTCTTCGATTACCTGCTTGACGCTTTCTTACCGGTGAATTATTTTCACGCTATATGAAGTTCACCAACGCAAATATCGACACCACATTCGAGAAAGGAATTCTTCACGTGAAGTTCCTGAACAATGCAGTAGTAACAGAGCGGGATCTGCAGGAGATTTACCAGTACGGAACGAAATGTTCCAATGCACTTCCCTATTGTTCACTGTTCGAAGCGTTTGGTCATTACGAAGTAAGAGAAGACGCACTTGCGTACATCAATAAGAATCCGCACAACATTTTCATTCTCGGAAAAGCGTACGTGATGAACACAAAAGAAGCGGAACAGAAAATCAAATTGCATCTGATTTTTGACAACCCAGCCTTGAAGCCCTACACTTTTCACACAGTGGAAGAAGCGAAAGTCTATCTGAGATCGGTGATGGCGAATCAGCCCTGATCAGTATCCCGCTCGTGAGACTTACTCACCAACACAATTCTGAATTTGCGTTTGTATTCGTCCTGAAGCCATCTCACGTAATTGAGCGAGGTTTTCTCCAGACACCAGCAATACTGTCGCATGCGGTATTCAATTTCATCATTGAGAAGAATTGAAAGTTCAAGCGCTTCGTCAACGTTGCTGCTGTTGTCGAGACACATTGCGACGTGCTGATCCATGGAGCGATCAATCACCACTTTCGGACGTTCACCGATTCCCAAAGCTTTTCGGTGTTCTGCTTTCACATCGAAATCAATGTCTGTGCTCTTGCTGAATCGTTCGCGCAATTCTGCAGGCATGGTATAACGATAGGTCCGCTCAATTTCCTCATCGCTCATGATTCCTTCGAGATAACTCTCCGGCGTTTCGAAAATATGTCCCCAGTCAATCGGTCCATTCCATAAACCGAAGCGGGAGAAATTGTTACCGAGATCGATCACGGTAAATTCTTTCTTGTTATCAAGTATTCGCGAGCCACGACCAATCATCTGAAAATACAGAGTCAGTGATTTCGTTGCGCGATTGAGAATGATACAATCAACTGTCGGTTCATCGAAACCCGTTGTGAGAATACTCACTGAAGTCAGAATCGCATCAGGCTTATTACGGAACCATTCGAGAATTTCACGGCGCTCCTTCGAAGAATACGTGTGATCGAGGTGCTTGATGTCGTAACCAGCTTCCTTGAACGTAACGTACACATACTGAGAAGTCGCTACACCGTTATTGAAGATGAGCGTTTTCTTACCTAAACCTTTTTCGCGATACGCGTGCAAGAGTTTATCCTGCATCACATGACTATTGTACACGCGTTCCGATGAACTAACGGTGTAATCGCCATTGCGTCCAACCTTGAGAGCAGTGAGTCCAACGTGATAATGCCAGGTAACTGCATTCGCCAGGAATCCTTTTGCAATCAACGAAGGAATTGATTCACCTACGATCAACTCATTGTAAGTATCGCGCATCCGAATTTCAATGTTCGAGCTGAGCGGAGTTGCGGTTACGCCAAGTACAACACCTTTCTCGTAGAACTTGAACATCTTACCGAAGGAGTTGTAGTGCGCTTCATCGATGATCATCAACCCCACGTTATCCAGATCCAGAATCTCATCGCGTAAACGGTTGTTCAGTGTTTCCACCATCGCAACGAAACACATGAACGTATTTGGCATTGGAATTTCCTTCACCTCGCTGTCGATGATCATATTCGGAACACCGAACTCATTCAACATGGTCGATGTTTGCGCACACAATTCAATGCGATGTGTAAGGATGAGAACTTTCTTGCCGGTTTCTGCAATGAAACGTCGTGCAATCTCCGAGAAGATGACGGTCTTACCACCGCCCGTAGGCAGTTGATATAAAAGGTTAAAGTTGTGCGGATTGTCGTGGATCTTTTTCAAGATCTCGTCAATAGCATTTTGCTGATAAGCGTAAAGTTGCTTACCCTGCTTTATTTCCTGTGGTAGAATGGAATCAGACAAAGTGTGCAAAGATACTACGCAAAAAGGGATAAGGGAATAGGGGATTAAGGGAATACGGCATTCAGGCGTAAATAAATTTGCCCAAATCCCCCAATCCCCTAATTCCCAATTACCTATTTGCGTTTTCGAGAGCCTAAATATGCCGCTCCGGCAACGCCTGCCATCGCAACCGCCCCAATCAACATCTTCCGTTTACGTGGCATCTTCTTGAACGCTTTTACGACAATTAGTCCCATAGTAGCAGTATCAATAACGCGTTCCCAACGACGAACTTTATCGGCAAATCCGCGTGGCAACACATTAATCCACGACAACTTCTCCGATTCCGGTTCGACTGACTCTGTATATTTTCTTTTTGCAGGATCATTGTCCCGCAAATCGTGCTTGCTTGTTCCCCCGCCTTCCATGTCGGGCCCGAAGTGAATTACCATCTTTCTCATAGCGTCAGCGATTTAAAATTGAACTTCACTTTAATCTCGTCTGTTTATACTATGAAAATTGCGTGCCTCAGGATGCTTGAATGAATAATGACGGTGAATAGCTGCGAGTGATCGAAGGATGATTTTTTTAGCAACAACTAAAACGCCGATTTGCTGAAATTCATCCACACTTTCTACGGATATTTATCAGATCCCTGCACCCAAATGAAGGATTGCAAATCGATATAGTCTCGTGGCTTGAGGTGAAGAGTATCCTCGCGAACCTGCTCAGCGAACTCCAGCATGTTCTGATACGTTTCCCACTGTGGTTTCGAAGTATAATAGAAATCGTACTTGTAATTCTCCGCTGCAACCTGCGTAACACGTGGCTTCAGAAAAATATGTTCATTTGGATTCGCGAGAAAACCGAAAACCGAAACCACTGGCCATGTAAACACCTGTGTTTGCACTCTCGGCAGGCGACGCACACATTCTATCCAGAGTTCAAAGCGATCTTTAATATCGTCTTCGCCATAAACAAATTGATATAATCCCTCTGCAAACAAACGCGCTCCTGCTGATGTTCTTACCGCATCACGCAACGCCATCTTCTCGAAAGAAAATAGCAGGTTTGTCCGCGATTCAATTCGGCCAGCTTCCTGCGCTATCTCATCGTAATTGCCCTGCTTCAGCAATTTCTCAAACCGTGTCCGTCCAAGTTTTTCTTCGAACAGCAAATGTGCATTCCATTTGTACTCGCGCTCCCAGCCTATGTATGTCTCATCCGCAAATCCGTTTTTGAAATAACGGAGAAACTTACGTTGGCAGGTTGCGCGCTCCCGCTGAACTTTAACCGTATTTGAATCTCCCATACTGCTCAATATCTCTGACTTCCCCATGATTCTGCTTTCAGATACTGGATAAAATTCTGTGCCATTTTGTTTCACTGGAAATCTTACCGAATCATATCATCGAATGACCGTGCATTCCTCAAACTGAGCGGATATTTCCCCTGCATTTGACTATTTGTATCTATCCGCAAGCAATGCGTTATAATTCAAACACAGAATATGAGAATCCTTGTCGTAACAATTTTCTTAGTGATCACAACTGCCCTCTCTGCTCAGGAAGTGCTTCGCAATTTTGCGCTGTTTGACTATAACAGTTTTGAACTTACAACCGAAACAAAAGCACTGATCGACGGTATGCTCACTGAAATCGGTAGCAGAAAGATTATCAAAGTGGAATTATATGGACACACCGACAGCGATGGTGATGCACAGGCCAATCTCTTGCTCTCCGAAAACAGAGTGAGTTCAGTGAAAACATACTTGTCTTCAAAAGGAATTACCGAAGCCCGTATCGTAACCGAACACTTCGGAGAAACAAAACCGGCTTACAGTAATTCCAACGATGCCGGAATGCACAAGAATCGAAGGGTAGAAATTGTTTTCACGTACGAAGCGGTACAACCAATCGTCATTACCCAGGCTGTGCAACCAGCGCCTGCTCCGGTTTCACAACCCACGAAACCGAAACGATCATCTCCGATCACAGGAACCACACAGGTGTTTAAAGTGAACGCGAAAAATGAAATCGATATTACCGGAAGTTTGGGAACACACTTTATTTTTCCGAAGAACTGTTTCACTGATGCCAATGGAAAGTCGGTAAGTGGCGATTTCACCATAGAGATTGTTGAAGTCTATACGAGAGATGAAATGATCCGTCACAATCTCAATACAACTTCAAACAACAAACTCCTTGAATCGGGCGGCATGGCGTATGTGCGCGCCAGCAACAGCGATGGTGAGTTGAGCCTTGCGTCTTACGCACAGTACACCGTTGAGTTTCCAACCGACAATCAGATAAAAGGAATGCAGCTTTTCTATGGAGATACCAGTTCCGGAAATCTTGATTGGGTTCCAAAGCCAGCACCTGTTACCAAAGGAGGCGATTGGGATTACGCAGCACAGCAGTCGCTTGACAAATACGTTTTTACCTCCTCCAAACTTGGCTGGATCAATTGCGACCATTTTCTTCTCAACTATGTTGTGACCGATTTGGTGGTTGAATCGAACGATACTGCCGGCGTGAGTTTTTGTCTGGTGTTCAAAGACTTCAACTCGATAATGTTGCGCGATCTGAATGCAGACGAAATTACATTCCGCAATGTTCCCGTCGGCCAAACTGCAACCATTGTCGCGTTCCGGAAAACGGAGGCGGGTGCTTTTTACGCGAGCCAGCAAGTAAAGCTCGAAGACAATATGCATCAATCTATTTCCATGGTACAACTCACCGAAGAAGTGTTTCAGAAAGAGATCGGGGAGTTCCGTTAGGTCCTTTGATCAAGCAGACCATGTTTGCATTTTCGCTAACTTGCCTCTATGAATATTCTCGATTTGCTGATCGGCCTCACGCTGATGAATGCCATGCCACATTACGTTCTCGGCGTGTGGAACGCCAAAATGCTTAGCGGATTCGGAACGGGCAACACAAAAAACATCGTGTGGGGACTCTGCAATTTCGCACTGTCCGTTGGTCTGTTTATTTACGAGTACGGATTCGTAGGTTTTGTAAATCACCAGATGTATACGGGTGCGCTGATTGTACTTATTACCTTCTTTTTCACTTCACCGTTTTGGTATAAGCACTACAACAAATGAAATATTCATTTTTCATTGCCTCGCTTACCTGCGCGTTCATTCTTTTTTCCTGTGGTGAACCAAAAGCGGAACCAGAAACGGATTTAAATATCCTCAAGGCTGATGAACGTGATTTGTGCGCTTCGCAAAACATTGACTCCACGTTAATTTTGCTACTTCGCGAAACTTCAAGAGCAAAGCTGGACGTTTTCCTTCCTGATAGTGTATACACATTCGATTCCGCTGATAATTGGATTTCCCGTGCTTCTAATCTTCAGGGTGTAATGTTTGAAGCAACTTCCGGTCAGGCAGCTGCTTTGTGCGACGAGTATGGTGATGATTTCAATACGAAAGGTCACACCATTTACGTCTTCGAACAAAATTTCGGAATTGACAGCGAAAAAGACAAAGTTGCGATTGTCAATACATCCGACAAGTACGAAATTCTTCGCGAGACTGCGACGGATGGAATAAACTACGACATTGATAACGACAGCGTGATCACCATCATTAAAACATTCGACGCCAAATATGATCTTATACTTACAGGATGTGGATTGGACTGGTGTCAGTTCAACATTGGTAAAGCCCCTTCTGATTGGGAAATGATGGCGAAAGAAGTGTACGATGTATGTCCGGACGTAGTGGATCAGGGAACGGGAAGTGTAGAGGATTTGGCCAAGGAGCTTGAGGAGTTCAAGACGCTTTATTTGTGGTGGGACTAATGGAACCTTCACACCTAAATCGCTCTTTGCTTTCCCTGCGTTCGATTTGTCTTAAGAAAATAGCAGGCAAAGATCTGATTGACAACAAAGAGTTGCTCGGTTTATTTCAAACTACGCGTACTGTAATTCGTGAATATCAGCAGCAACATCAGATTCCCGAAATGGAAATTGTGTTGGAACGAATGCCTGATCCTGTGACTTTTGAAACGCGACCATTCTTTTTCGAGGCGTATCGTTATGTGTATGAAATCATTTTGTTGCTTATAGGAATGGTTACCGCCTTTTTTTCTCCTTGGATAGGGCTTCCGCTACTACTTCTTGTGCTGATCGTAGATATCACCGTTCGCATTCTCATGAATCGGAGAAACTCGCGCATCATTGATGCTTTGCATCAGATCGCAGGAGGCTGCTCATCCATAGAAATGCTGGTCCGGAATAATGAATCGTACATTACTGCGAAAGTGTAAGGTCTGCCCCGCAGAAACGATCAATTTTTTTGCGGGATCGTCGCACACTGTGACGTGAACGTTACAAATTGTTGACACTGTTGCACAATTTAAATTCCCATTAACGCAATTCAAGTTCAAATTTGCATTGGTACGGCTTATGCATGGTATTATACGTACGAAGATCAATTCGCACTTTGTGAAGCTCTGTTTAGTGAAGTCGCAACTGGTTTGTCAAGTGGGCGCAACGGACATCGGGAACATGGGTATTTTCCTACTTTCCATCCATGACCAACGAATAGGTAGACGAGCCTGTCATCCGTTAGCTAGTGTCAAAGACTTCTACTGAACAGAGTTTCTTTATCACTTCCAGTTTCTGTTCGTGTTTCTCCGGTGTGTTGCGACTCAATTCAGTAACTTCACGCAACATATCACCGGGAAAAATATTAACGAATCTTCTTCCAATACTATGCGCTTTCTCTTCGTGTTGTTCTGCCTTGCTGTGTCACAAATGTTGTCCGCTCAAATCATGTTTGAGAAAACATTACGCGACACCGTTTCCATGTCTGCTCAATGCGCAGAACCACTTCCCGACGGTGGCTATATAGCCTGTGCGTCAATCCGGGGCGCCACCCGTTACCATGCCACACTGCTTCGTCTGGATTCTGCAGCCAATGTAATCTGGACTAAAACCTACGCCGGATTCGTTGATCAATTTGCTATGGATGTTAAACCTGTTACTGGTGGTGGATTTGTTTTGCTGGTTCAAAAACAACAAATGACTTCGTATGAAGCAATGGTGATACGTACCGATTCTGCAGGAAATATTATCTGGCAACAATCGTATGGAGGACCTGGAGATGAAGAAGTGAAGGAAATCATGGAAACATCCGATGGTGGATTTCTCATTTCCTGTCAATCGAATTCATACGGATATTATCCCGGTGCTACACTAATTAAAATAGATGCCGCAGGTGCAGTCCTGTGGAGCAGGAACTACAGAGGTAACCGGGGTGCTGCAGGTTGCAGCGCAAAAGAAGTTCCGACAGGTGGATACATACTTACAGCGCGCCTAATGGATAGCGTAGTCGGTTATGTAAACGATGTAATGGTTGTGCGGGTCGATGTCAATGGTATTATTCAATGGTCAACTGTTTTCGGTTCAACGAATACGGAAGAACCGTACGACATTGAAGTGTCGCCGGACAACGGATGCTATGTAACGGGCAGATTGTACGGTATTGGTGCAGGTCACACAGACATTTTTCTTTCCAGACTTGATTCTCTTGGAAACCTGATGTGGACGAAAACATACGGCGGTCCCGGTTTCGAATTGAGTTACGACATGGATGTGACGCGCGACAGTGGAATAGTTATCAGCGGGTGGACAACAAGTTTCAGTGCAACAACAAATGATTATTATCTCATCAGGACAGATTCAGATGGTGACACTTTGTGGACCAGCATCAGTAACAGCCCTACTACCGGCGGCAACTTTATGTGGAATGTTGCAGAAACAAGTGATGGTGGGTTTATATGTTCGGGTGAATCCCATTTAACGGGCAACTTCATATATGTGATGTACCTGGTAAAAACCGGACCCGACGGGAATACCGGATGCAACCAGCAGGGAACTGCTACGCTAGTTGTGGATACTGTATTACCAGTTACCAATCTCAACGTTGTGGCAATTAGCGGGAGCGCAGTCGTTACAACTGCGGTCACTGTAGGAACATGTGTATTCATTGATTCAACCTATTGCTCAAATGTTGGAATTCACGAACAGGCAGCTCATGAAAATCAAATTTCTGTTTACCCATGTCCTGCCTCAACATCCATCACAATTACTTCCGATGCGTATCTCCACAACGCGAAAATTATCATCTGGAATTCCGTTGGACAGCTCGTTCAGCAACATTCCGGAGCGTATGGACATTCTGTCGCACTTGACTGCAGTGAATTAACATCCGGAATCTACTTTATCACCGTAACCGACGGACCGGAAGTTTCATCGACGCGGCAGTTAATGATCATCAATGAATAGCAGGACAAAACGTATGCTCTGCAATACCGGCTCAATCACGGTACAATGACGCACGGATGGCAGCAGGAGGATTTATGAAAACTCAAATGTTTTTGTAAATTGCCTTTGCTGAATAAACCCGCTAACCCATGTCAGTTCCAGAACCGCACCGGGATCTGTTGATCTCTTACACAACACTTCGCAGAATAATTGGAATACTCGGAATTGCATTGCCCTTTGTATTATGGCTTGGATCCATGGTCATTGGTCAATGTGATGAGAAACAACTTTCAATCAGCAACTACTATCATACCCGTATGGGCGATGTCTTTGTAGGTACACTCTGCGCAATTTCACTTTTTCTGTTCACCTACAAGGGTCACAACAAAGCCGATGGAATTCTTGGCAACATAGCGGGTGTTCTTGGTGTTTTGGTTGCTCTGTTTCCCACAACGTTGAAGAAGAACGGAGATGGACTTGCCATACAATGCAACATTTCCCGAACCGTTCAGAATCCGGAATGGATAGGCGCGTTTCATAACATCTGCGCCGGCTTGTTGTTACTTTCGTTGGCGTTATTTTCAATTTGGTTGTTCACGAAAAAGCGCGATGGTGAAGAGCCAACTTCTGAGAAGAAAATACGTAATGGTATTTATATCGGCTGCGGAATTGTGATGATACTTTGCGTTATAGCTTGCGCACTTTTTCTGTACATCGACTCGTGGAAGGAAGTTGCGCTTGAACATAAACTCATTTTCTGGCTGGAAACCGTTGCACTTTGCGCCTTCGGAACTTCCTGGCTGGTGAAAGGCGAAACGCTTTGGCGCGACAAAAAATAACAACACAAAAAAACAATCCTATGACTAAAGCATCATCCGATCAGAAGAAAACACTCAAAGGCAAAATTCTGTTGTTGCGAAAAAAAGGTTTACAGGCTTACGGCAATGATTTAGACCGTCAGCTTAAAGCAGCGGGAACTTCTAAGTTGAAGCAGGCGTATCGCGGTTACCTCGAGAAAGAAATTGCAAAGAACAACGAGCGCATCGCCAAAATTGACGCGAAACTGAAATAGGTCTGCGTTAATTTTTCTCAATAAGTAAAGAGCAACGAAAACTTGTTCTATTATTGAGCAATATGCGTCGCCTTCCTGTTATCGGATTCCTCATCGGTTTGTTCTGTGCCTTTCTTTGGTACGCACCTATGATATTCCGCCTAGACCTCGGTGATGCCCCGCAGGAATCCTTAATACGCGATTTTCTTGTGTGGATATCTACGCCGGTTGCACACATCGTAGCGGCAATCAAGGGTTGGCCTCTGCAACAGGAAGCGGCGATTTACATTTACGTCTTCTACGCCATTCCAATTACACTTCCGCTGCTCGGACTTCTACTTGGGCTCACTTGGTCGGGAATCAAAAGGCTCCGTAACCATTAACCTGCGGAATTTGCCATTTATCAAGTCGCAAATGTTCACGCGCAATTTTACGATACCTTCGGGCAAATTCTACCAATGAAAAATCGTGTTTTCAAAATAGCTACAGCTATGGTTGTTGCCATCGCCGGACTTTCCTTTGCAGCGAATTACAGTTTCAGCAAAGACAATCCGCGTGAAGTAAAACCGTTCATGCCCGAAATTGTAAAACAGTTTCCGGATGTGCGCGATATTGCTCTTTCTCCAAACGGCGGCGAAGCGTATTTCACCATTCAGAGTTACGCGAATGAAATTTCTGCAATCGTGTTTGTAACGCTGGAAGATGGAACGTATTCTAAACCGAAAGTTGCATCTTTCTCCGGAAGATACGGTGACATGGAGCCCTGCTTTTCCGCTGACGGACTGAAACTCTATTTTGTTTCGAATCGCCCGAACACCATGCAGGAAACTACAGAAAGCAATTACGACATCTGGTATGTTGAGCGAAAGAGCATCAACGAAGCGTGGGGCGCGCCAGTGAACATGGGCTTTCCGGTGAATACAGGTGACAACGAATTCTATCCGAATGTTGCGAAATCAGGGAATCTGTATTTCACCTGTGATGGACGAGGCTCAAAAGGCAAGGATGATATCTTCATGTGTGAATTCCGTAACGGAAAATATCTGGAGCGTGAATCGTTGAGCGACTCAATTAATTCGGAAGGCATGGAATTCAACGCCTTTGTTGCTCCCGACGAATCGTATTTGATTTACACGTGTTACAACAAGAAAGGCGATTTCGGCAGCGGCGATTTGTATATCAGTCGCAAAGAAAAAGGAGTTTGGAAAAAAGGAATGAATCTTGGTTCCGATTTCAACACAAACAAAATGGAGTACTGTCCGTTCGTGGATACGAAAAACGGTGTGTTGTATTTCACGAGCAGAAGAAACAAAGTGAATACCAACTTCGACAGCGAACAAACACTCGAAGAGCTACTCGGAGAAATGAATCGCTATGAAAACGGGCAAAGTCGATTGTATCAGATCGAAGATCGCGGCCTGAGTGTGAAGTAATCGCTTGGATTCCGAAACATTCCCTTGGGCGATTTGTTTTTGATGACTGATAGGTGATCAGCAATCAACTATCAGTCATCAGCTATTACTCAGCCATAAAGGCAAACTCAACTTTCGGATGCGCTTCCTTCGTCATGCGTAAATTCCATTCGCTGTCGGGCATGAACACCGGACGATTGTCTTTGTCGTACGCGATGCTGCGGCTCTTCTGCACCATGAAATTATCGAGTGCTTGCTTGTCTTCCGAAGTAAACCAGCACGCCTTGTAGTAATCGAGATGCTGGAACGCGGCTGATGCGCCATATTCATGCAGCAAACGGAACTGAATTACTTCGAACTGAAGTTCACCAACCGTTCCGATGATCTTAATGTTTCCCGGCTGACGAGTGAACAACTGCGCCACGCCTTCATCCGTAAGCTGATTCAGACCTTTCTCAAGCTGCTTCGTTTTCAAAGGATCTTTATTGATAATCTCTTTGAAAATTTCGGGAGAGAAACGCGGAATTCCTTCGAAGGTTAGCATCTCGCCCTCTGTCATTGTATCGCCGATCTTGAAGTTGCCGGTGTCGTGAAATCCAACAACATCTCCAGGCCACGCTTCTTCCACAATGCTCTTGTCGTTGGCCATGAAACCAACAGGACTCGAGAAGCGAAGTTTTTTATCGATGCGCGTATGATAGTAAAATTTGTTGCGTTCAAATTTTCCGGATACAATTCTGCAAAACGCAATCCGGTCGCGGTGATTCGGATCGAGGTTGGCGTGAATCTTGAAAATAAATCCGGTGAAATTTTTCTCATCTGGTTTTACTTCACGCTGCGTAGTGACACGCGCCATTGGAGGCGGCGCAATACGAATGAACGTATCCAGCAATTCCTTCACACCGAAATTATTGATCGCACTTCCGAAAAACACCGGTGCGAGATAACCTTCGCGGTATAATTCCTGATCGAAAGGTTCATACACGCCTTCGATGAGCTCAACGTCTTCACGTAGTTTGTTCGCAGCATCTTCGCCGATGCGCTCATCCAGTTCGCTGCTCTTGATGTCTGAAATTGCGTAAACGTCGTCGGAGATTTTCTGTTTCCCAGGTGAGAAAAGCTGAAGTTTCTTATCGTACAAATTGAAAACTCCTTTGAACGTCTGACCTACGCCAATGGGCCATGCAAGCGGACGTGTACTGATGCTAAGCTCTTTCGAAACTTCCTCGAGGAGATCATACGGATCTTGTCCTTCACGATCCATCTTGTTGATGAAGATGATTACTGGTGTGTGACGCATACGACAAACTTCCATGAGCTTGCGCGTTTGCTCTTCGACACCTTTTACGCAATCGATCACAAGAATTACACTGTCGACCGCAGTCAATGTGCGATAGGTATCTTCCGCGAAGTCTTTGTGACCCGGTGTATCGAGAATGTTGATTTTGCATCCACCGTAATCGAATGCCATTACGGAAGTTGCTACAGAAATTCCACGCTGCTTCTCAATCTCCATAAAATCGGAAGTTGCTGTCTTGCGGATTTTGTTGCTCTTTACAGCGCCTGCAGTTTGAATTGCACCGCCAAAAAGGAGCAGCTTTTCTGTCAACGTAGTTTTGCCGGCATCGGGGTGAGAGATGATTCCGAATGTGCGGCGTTTACTAATTTCCTCTGTTTTCATATATAAATAATGCGCCCCGAAAGGCAATGATTAATCCGTGAAAGTTTTTGAAGTTGGGATTTCGATCCCGAACATAAGAAGGACGCTACAGACGCTAGAGAGGCGTTGCAATGTTATGAACCCGTTGACCTGGATCTGGAGTAGTGTGGAGATGTTTGGACATTTCGGGCACGAAGATAGGAAATAGACGGAATCCGACAGAAGACAACAGGAGTGAAATTGAGTATAAATAGGCCGTTTTCAAAGGGCAGGAGAATTGCAAGGATGTGTTATGGATCTACTCACTCAGGTTGCGCTATTGTTCATCCTTGCGATGCCAGTTGCATGTGTTAGCTGGACGGTGACGCATGAAGAAGTATTTCGCGAGCCCCGGATGTTCTTCGTCGAGAAGAGCAGAAGGGGTAAAACCTTTTTCATTCGCAAATTTTGTTACCTGTTCACCTGCGAATATTGCTTCAGCCATTGGGTTGTACTGGGTGCACTGTTCATCACGAACTATCAGCTTGTGTATGATGATTGGCGTGGTTACCTCGTCGGAGGATTTTCTCTGGTGTGGATTGCGAATCTTTACATGACTATTTACAGCAGGATACGCATCAATATCAAGAAAGATAAAACGGAGATTGCGTTGGAAGAAGAGTTGCTTGGGAAGAAATAACGCGCAATGTATTAATCAGATAATTTCGGGTTTAGAGCAAAAGCAACAACTTTCGCCTTCTTACTATCATATCTAAACAAATACTGTTCGTCTGTTTGATTTCTTCGTGCGAGCAAGAGTACTTCAAACACAAATCCACCACCGTCCAAATTACCATTTCTGAATCCCAGAAGATCTACTCCTTGGATAGAACCATCACTTGCCGACCAAGCTATTCCGACACTATCCAAGGTGTTCAATAGCGATGCTGAGATTGTTGTATCAAATACAGTTGCGTTTCCTACAAATCCCGCCGAATCATTGCTCGGATCAATCAGTCCTGCAAAATATTTCCGCAGGGAGTCTGCGATTCTTAAATCTTCGCGCGTATATGAGAACGAATTGGAAGAATTAGAATTAACGAATGAATTTCCCTCACGTTCAGTAAGTTTCACGGTAATTACTGGAATATCAGCCAAGGCAGTGTCTCCACCATGCTCGAAATAAAGTACTGCCGCCCTCGAATATATTACCCACGCCGGATACAACTTCGTAATTGAATCAATATTAATTATTTCAATCTCAATAGTTGTACTGGTTTCCCCTCCGATTACCTTCTCTGACTTATAGGTAATATGAGCCTCCTCAGCTCGCATTCCTTCAGCCAAATAATCAACAGATCCCGAGCCTCCCGACTCTGCGCAAGATGATACAATCAATGCACCTACAATAAAATAATTCAACAGTTTCATTTCGTGAAAATAAGAAACATCCCGAATGGTTTACATACATTTAAGCAATGAATGACCAACAGCCAGTGCATCCTCCATCTGAAAACTGGCAGGAAACACATTACATACGTATCCGGATTACTGACGGTATCCTGCATTGCATATTCACGAATAGTCCGAACATGACACTTGAAATTGCGAAGCATTGTGTCCAACAACGACTCGCAGCTTCCGCGGGTAAAAGCTATCCGTGTATGGTTGATATACGCGATATGAAAACCGCGACAACTGAAGCCCGTGAATATTTTGCCAATGAAGGTTCCAAAGGAGTAACTGGCGGTGCTTTGATCATCGGTTCTCAGGTTACCAAAATGCTTGCGAATCTCTTCTTGCTTGTCAACCGTCCGAAAATTCCAACACGTATGTTCACAGATGAAAATGCGGCGAGAGAATGGCTGAAGAAGTTTCTCTAGTTGCTGCACGATTTACGAATGAAAGCAACATCGAACAAACAACTCATCTCCGATTTCTACACCGCATTTTCCAAAAGCGACGCAGAAACAATGTCCCGTTCCTACACCGATGATGTGATCTTTCACGATCCTGCATTCGGAGAAATACATGGAGAAGACGCCCGCAACATGTGGCGCATGCTCATTGAACGCAGCAAAGGACAATTAAAGATTTCGTTCAGTGATATTCATGCCGACGAAATATCGGGAAGCGCACATTGGATTGCGGAATATAAATTCGCGCAAACAAATCGGAATGTTGTGAATCGGATCCATGCGTCATTCGAATTCCGTGATGGCAAGATTTCACGCCACACCGATGTTTTCAGCATGTGGAAATGGTCGCGACAAGCATTGGGATTGAAAGGTTGGTTGCTGGGATGGAGTCCGTTGGTGAAGAATGCGGTGAGGAAGCAGACGAAATCCTTGTTACGGAAATTCACTAGTCAAAGAGCGCAATGAAGTTCAGACGAAATCTATTCTTTCCGATTCGGCTTATACTCTACCCTATTTTGTTACAGATCATTTTGGTCGTGAACAACACTTTTACCTCAGAAATATTTTGGGCGCTGTACTCACTATGCAGCCTATTGTTACTCATTGAAGCTGTTTGGGAATTTGTGGTTCCTTATGCAATCTTCGATGGAACCGTTTTCCAGATAAATTCCTACATATTCTCTAAAAAGGAAATTGATTTATCAAAATTCACAGCTGATCAAATCAAAATAGGACGCTGGGACATCGAAATTGGTCCGCACTTCATCAATCTTCGGAAAGTACGTACAGGATACCGCGAAAGACTGGAAGAGGCAGTCCGGTACTATTACGAAGGACCACCCGATTCTGAACATCACACGGAGTTAGTATGATTTCATAACCGCAATTTCCCTAAATTGCCTTGGCAATAACCCTAACTATGAAATCACTTTTCCTCCTTCTGGCAACCGCATGGTGCCTAACTGCTTCTGCCACATCCATGACCGTTTCCGGTTTCATCACTTCCAATCAAACCTGGAGTGTGGATACTGTGAAAGTCACCGGCGACACGTACGTTAACTCGGGATTCAAAGTCATCATTGCGCCCGGTACACGCATTGAGTTTCAAGGTTTCTGGAAACTCGAGGTCTACGGTTCTATGGAAGCAATCGGAAACGTAACCGATACAATTGTGTTCTCGTATTTCGACACGACCGGATTCAAAAATGATTTTCAGCTGGGTGCGTGGCGCGGATTAATTTTCGATTACAACACCACAGCCAACGATTCCACGATCATGGACTACTGCATTGTAGAATACTGCAAGCGAGGTCCGCAGACAAATACGATTGCAACAATCCGAATCGGCAACAACAGTCGTGTTCGCATTTCCCATTGCGAAATCCGAAACAATAATTTCTGGGGTGTAACTGGGGGAATTCTTTGCCTCGCGGCTTCCCCGCTCCTGCTCGACAATCATCTTCATCACAACATTGGTGCTTACGGTGGTGGAATTCACTGCGCTGCAAATTCAAACGCCCTCATACGTGGAAACGTAATTCATCACAACTATGTGGAGTATGCAGCTGGCGGAATTTACGTGCAGCAATCCTCACCCAGAATCATGAACAACTGGATTTGTAATAATACCACGCAACAATCGAATTGCGGTCCAGCTGATGGTAGTGGTGGAATCCGATGCACACAGGAGTCGTACCCGTACATCGTGAACAATGTGATTGCAAACAACACAACCGGAATGAACGGTGGTGGTGTGCAGTGTATGTATAATTCCAACGCCTGGCTGGAGAACAACACCATTGTGAACAACAATTGCTATTTCTATGGTGGCGGAATCTATCTCTTTCAGTCCAATCCCATCATTCGCAACTGCATTGTGTGGGGCAACACACGCTTCAATTTCGCAATTCCTGATCAGGTTGCTTTGTACACGGATGATTCTGATCCGGCAGTATACAACTGTGATATACAGGGAGGTTCAACCAGCTTTTTCCTCGGCGCACAAGTTACTTTCACAGGAATTTATTCCGCGTGCATTGATACGAATCCACTTTTCGTTGCACCATCTGCAGGCTCCGGTCCTACTTACGATGGCTTGAATGCCGACTGGACACTGCAATCCATTTCCGCGTGTGTGAACAGCGCAACAATTGGAGGATGCAATGTTCTATTGCCGACGATTGATCTCTGGGGCAATCCACGTATCTCCGGCTGGAACATCGACATCGGTGCTTATGAAGATCCGCAAGCGAGTTCGGTTGTAGAATTTACGGAGCAGCATACGGTGAAATTATTTCCCGTTCCAACCAGTGGTGAATTGAACATCTTGCTCCCTGGAAATACAGGTGCTGCGCAAGTCCTTATTTTCTCCGCTGATGGGAAAGTGGTTTTGCAAACACAATTTCAAGGCGATAGACATCTGCTAGTCACCGAAAGCCTTGCAACGGGTTCTTACATCGTGGAAGTTCGCAGTGAATTAGGTGTGACGCGTTCGCAATTTCTGAAACAATAGTTTAGTCCGAAGTGTATCTTTGCGGCTATGTACCTCGAGGCAATTCCTGAATCTGGTCTTAGCTCCAATCCAATTCTTTCCACACCGGAATGTAAAGAGATATTGGATGTTTATAAATCCTACTACCCGAAAATCGGATTTGAAATTCCGTGGATTGGCTATTTCATTATTGACGATGGAATAGCCGTCGGCACGTGCAGCTTTACCGGCAAACCTGTGAATAATCAAGTGGAGATTGCTTACTATACTTTTCCGGCTTACGAACGTAAAGGATATGCAACCTGGGCATGCAAACGATTACTGTTGTTGGCCAAGCAACATAAACCCGATGTAATTGTAACTGCGAAAACTGCGCCAGAAGAAAATCCCTCTACTGCTATTCTCCGTAAGAATGGGTTTAAGCAAGATGGAATTGTGCAGGATCATGAAATTGGAGATGCCTGGCATTGGATACTTGATATTGCACTCGGATAATGAAAACAATTGCCGATTCAGTGTATCACGACCTCGCAGCTTCCTACTTGAAGGAAGGAAAATACTGCGATGGTTTTCCAGATACTGCACTCTCTATCATTCGAAAAGAAAAACTCTTCAAACTCTTTCTTCCCGAATCGCTCGGTGGACTTGGTTTCTCTTTGCAGGAAACACTCAACGTCATTCAGCGCTGTGCGTACATCAACGGAACACTCGGTTGGCTCGTACAAATTGGCAATGGTGGAAATTACTTCGCTGCGTTTATCGAAGAGAAAGTCACACACGAGTTATTTTCTCCAGCACATGCAGTTCTCGCAGGTAGCGGCGCGATCACAGGTATTGCGACTCCGGTCGAAGGTGGATACACAGTTACCGGCAAATGGAAATACGCGAGCGGTTCTGCTTACGCCTCGTTCTTCACCATCAGTGCGAAAGTTGCAGGTAGCGAGCAAAATATTTCCTGCGTCTTAATGCCCGAACAGGTAAATGTCATCGACGACTGGAAATCTATCGGTATGCGTTTCTCGGCGACCAATACGTTCACGGCAGAGAATCAATTCGTACCGGACAAGTTTGTCTTTGGTTTGGCGGAACAAAAATGTTTCAAAGACATTCCGATTTTCAGTCTCCCGTTTTTTCCGTTTGCACAATCATTCTTTTTGAGCGTGCAGTATGGATTGCTGAGTCGAATTTTGCACGAGGCTTCAGTTGCTGTAAAGAAAAACCAGGAGCGCTGGAATGATCAACATCCTGAACGTGCGAAGACGATTGCCAATTCAATTTTGTTCGGAATGCAGATGCAGCTCAATTTTGCGAATGAGTTGAAAGATGCAATTGCGCAAATTGAAATTTCAGCAGGTGAAGTGCGAGATCAACTTATTTCCGACTTAGACGCGAAAGCAAAAACTCAGAACGCTGCGATACTACACCAAGCACAAGGCATTTTTGGTTTGCTGGGAATGGAAGTTCTTTACGAAGATCATCCCATCAACATTGCATATCGGGATATGATGACGTGCGGACAGCATTCGTTGCTTAATTCTTACTGAGGATTGTGGTGAACGATACTGAGGCCGTTTATCTGCCGCAGATTCGCAGATTTCGCAGATCATTTTCCTCTGCGTTGCCTTTGCGCCTCTGCGCCTTTGCGGTTGAATATCCGAAGCCAATTGAAGGAAGATTTTCCCTCATATATTTACGGTTGTTTATTATGGAAAGCGGCTTATACTAGCATCCTAGAGGAAACAACTTTATGAAGTACCTCTTTTTCGCCCCATTTGCCCTCTTTTTATGCTCATTCTGGATCGAAGACGATCTCAAGTCACCCGAGAGTGTTCCGAACGTCTCTGTCAATTACATCAAAGAAGACAAAAATCTACAAGCAGGAACGGGAATGGTTGTGTTCACGTTTCAGGGCTACAATGGCATGGTGAAAAACGACAGTGTGCGCTTATCCTACAATGGCAAGGAAACCAAAGTTGCGACAACTGCTGATGGCAAAGCGTACCTCGGATTAAAAGCCGGCAAGTATAAGTTTCAGTTTTACTATAACGCCGCACATTACGAAGTGTACACAGATTCCATTCTTGTTAAAGATCAATGGCAAACGGGCGTCGAAGTGAATTTCGAGAGTGCGCTGTATCCTGTGGAAGCTGAAAAACCGGTGATCTATTTTTACCCTGAGAAAACCATGGATGTTTCTGTGAAGCTGCAAGTGAACGGAGCACTTGGATTCACCTATCCCGCTCCAAATGTTGACAGGGAATTTCAACCCAATGCAGTCGGATGGAATTTCACAGCAGATACAAACGGAACAATTCACTTACGCGGAAAGCAATTTGATTATTTGTTCTGGGATGCAGAGACGAATATCAACATCGCAAAAGTTGATCAGAATTCGGGTTTCGTTGTGAAGCGTGAAAACCTTTCTACATTCTTCGAAGAGAAATTAACCACGATGGGATTGAACCCACGTGAGCGTGAGGACTTCATTACCTATTGGGCTCCGCAGATGCAGACGAACGAAACGAGTTTTATTCATTTCATGTTCACGGAAGAATACAATCAGATTGCGTCAATCAGCATTCATCCAAAGCCAGATCATTTATTTCGTGTGTTCATGTTGTGGGATGATGCTGCGAAACTTGACACGGGCAAAGTACACGATCAGAAAATAGAAACGTTTACGCGGGAAGGATTTACTGTGATTGAATGGGGCGGCGCGAAAGTGAATTTTATTTCAACAAAACAAACTGCGAACTAATGAAGATGCACTCAAACTCCCGGTGGTCCGTGTCGGGTCTGTTCCCGATAGCTAACGGGACGCGACACCACCTCGTCCTGTTAGTTCTAATCCTTGTTCCTCTACTCTTCGCCTTCACAAGTGACGAAGGATCCGAAACGAGAAAGTCTCTTCCTCCAGGTTGCTTTGTTCGCGCCAGTAATCCGGCTAAAGGCTTAAGCAAAACAAAAAGCCAACTTTGTATCACCTTTAAGACTGCACAGGCTGGAATTGTTACAGACTCAATTGCGTTCAGTTACAACGGTGTTAACGCGACCCTGCACCCCGACAAAAATGGAATTGCATGGACAACAGTACCCGCGACTAAAACCCGTTTCCAATTTTATCTCAACGACAACTACTACGAAGTTTATTCTGATTCCATTGTGTTGAAAGGCGGTTACGTTACAGAAATGGACGTGTACTTTGGTGATGCAACAGGAGAAGTGATTTGCGACAAGCCGGTGATTTATGTTTATCCGGCGCAATCACAACCCATGCACATTCAACTCGGTGTTAAGGGAACGCTGGGTTTCACTTATCCGCAGTATTATATTCCTGGACCGCTTGACAGCGCTGTACAAGGTTGGAGCTTTACGGCTGATCCCAACGGAACTATTCACCAGAATGGAAAAGAATACGATTATCTTTTCTGGGATGCGAAAGTTCCAACGAAGCAATTCAACAATACAATTGGTTCCGGATTCTTTGTTCATCGCGACAGCCTTGTTCCATTCTTCGAGCGCACGCTCACACAAATGGGGTTGAATGCACGCGAGCAACAGGATTTTATCACATACTGGTGTCCGTTGATGCAGAAAAATGAAACGAGTTTCGTGCACTTCATGTTCACCGAAGAATACGATTCAATTGCAACGATCAACATCACACCGAAGCCAGATCATCTGTTTCGTGTGTTCATGGTGTGGCGAGACGCGGATGCGTACGACTACACGGAAGTGCTTCCTCAGGAAATTCCTAAAGTGAATCGCGAAGGATTTACGGTTATCGAATGGGGAGGCGGGGAGATTCCTGCGGAATTCAGTGCGCAGTAGACAGTGCGCAGTACGTGTTGGGTATAGACATTAGACATGCACCGCGGGCTGAAGCCACGCGGTTATCACTCTGATGTATGCGGGATAAATGGGAGTGGGAAGAAAAATTGCGCCGCAATTTTCCTTCCCCCTCCACCCAATAATATTGAATCTGAGTGATAACCGCTGGCTTCAGCCAGTGGAACTAACACCGCGAATCTCAGCTTAGATCAGGCTTCAGCCAGTGGAACTAACACCGCGAATCTCAGCTTAGATCAGGCTTCAGCCAGTGGAACTAACACCGCGAATCTCAGCTTAGATCAGTCCTCTGCCAGTGCAACTACTGTATCACAAGTCTACTCGAAACCCGCTCTTCCTTCGTGCTCAGCACAACCATATACACTCCGCTCTCGAGGAAAGATAGATCAACGTAACGGGTATCGTTCATTTCGTTCTGAAGCGAGTATGAATACACGATGTTGCCGAGCAGATCGAAAATCTCTACCGTTGCATCCTGACGTTCATCAAGCGCAATGTTGAAGGAAACTAATCCGTCGGTTGGATTTGGATAAACTTCCATGCGTGCGTCAGCAGCGATGAGTGAATCCTCAATCGTGTTTGTGAATCCTACCGTGAACTGCTGATAAATCTGTCCGCCAAAATCAGCGTTGAAGTTTTTCAGAATCACTGCACTTGTTGAACTCTTGAAACGCATGATGCCGTTTCCTTGAGCCGTATTCGCCCACCAGCTCAAACCGTCTTCACCGTAGTCCCACAAATTAAATTCGTAGCAATCGAACGGAAGTGTGATCGTATCGCGGTACCAGGTGTTTGGTGCTGTTGCAGTTGCCGATGAAACAATTTGTCCGGCACTGTTCTTTAGTTCGTATCCGTTCTCCTGCCAGTAGTTGTTGCTTCTGAATTCTACAACAAACGTTGCAGGCATTACCAGCGGATAAGTGAACTTCGATTTCCAGGTATTGTTGTAGCTGTACTGATCTGTTCCGCCATTCGGAGAACTGATGTCGAAGAAGAAATCCTGTGCGCCTGTTACCCAAGTAAATGGAGGAAGTGTAACCCAAGCAGTATCCAGGAAACCAAGATTTCCGTTCCACGTGTAAGTATGCATGAGACTTCCCATTCCGTATTGAATGGTCAATGAAGTGAGCGGAGTTGAACCGTTGTTTCTGATCACGATAATCGGATCCATGCACACGGCATTCTTGCGCGACCACATCTGATCATTCGTTGGAGCAATTACATTTTCGATAGACGCATCTAACGTAAAGTTTGGTGCACCGTAGTAAACAATCTGATCTTCGATCTGGTAGTAGCTCCACTCTCCGTTGTTGGTGTAAGCCTGCACGTTGTGGTCAAGTGTGATTGTATCTCCCGGTGTTGCATACGGAGTCAATTCGAAATCATACGTCCATACTTCTGCACCCGGACACCAGTTTGCACGATCGTACACCCACGTTCCTCCTTGCGGATACAATGGATTCACATCGCAATTGTTTCTCCAAACCAGTTGAGAGAATTGCTGGTTGCCATCTACGTAGTAGTAATGTGTCTTCGGACAAAACTCTGCGCAATTCGAAGGTGTATCCATTCCGTGACCAGTAACGCGCGACTTCCAACGTGTTGTGACTGCATTCGGAAGCACAGGAACTTCCATAGGCACAAGGTGCGACTCGATCGGATTGTTCGTGTGACCGTAATCGAAATTACCAGTGTAAATATTTTCAATGTCGATAACGTCGCGCGGTGGTGTTCCCACGAACATCATGAATTTCAAATCGAGAAGTTCCTGCCAGTTTCCTGCAGAGATGTGAACGGAGTCGTGCAACAAGCTCACGTAATCAGTTACGTCGAATGTCCATGTCCAACCGGTTCCGAGACTCAGGTTGATTCCGTAAGGCGTGATGTAACGACCCAATTCGAATCGCTTCACTTCCGGGAACACATTGTAGTAATCGTATTCCGATTGGTAAATGGTAGTGTCAGGAGTTGCGTTGAGTGCAACCGGCCATCCAACAAGCGTGTCGGTACCCACTCCCGGGTTGTTGATTGAGTCGTGATACAACACAACCTGGAAAGGAATGTTCAGTGTGGAATCGATTACAATAACTGAATCCACATACGAAACGTAAACACCTTGCTCGAACACCACGCGTGGTCGCACAAACGACTCTGTGAAATTCTTCGTGAGCTCTGAAGAATTCTTAAGTTCATTATTCACGTTAGAAAGAATTCCCGAAGGGTGAACAACTGCTGCAGAATCTACAACGGTTACGTTGTTACCATCGTCGAACTTGTATTGCATGACCACGTTTGCAAAATTCGGATCAGAAGGTACGATTGGCGAATTCATGTATTGCGTAATCTCAACCGGAGTCAACACTTTGTTGAACACCGTGAATTCATCCATGCGACCCATGAACGATTGTGACCCGCCCCACATTCCCTGTGAAAGTCGGAAGTTCGCGATGCCTGCCATTGAACGTGTCATTGCAGAACCTGTGTGCCATTGAACACCGTTGAGGTAAACAAGCATAGAACCTGTCGCCACGTTCTTCGTGAATGTCCAGTAGTTCCATTGCCCTTCTGTCTCGGCAGCTGTTGCAGCTTTATCAATACGATCATAAGAAGCGCCGCCAGAATTTCCTGCATCCCAGTACACACGACTGTTGCTCCACGGCACGTGCGCGTTTATGACACGTTGTCCCAGTGAATCAGTTGCTTCGAAACACGTTCCGTCCATGGGTTGCGTTGCTGCATCACCATAATGCCAGAAGGAAACGGTGATGAACGAATCGATCGTAGCCATTTCATTGGTGAATGGAATATCGACGTGTCCGCCCGGCATTGCGCTGATCGTGCGATCTGCATTTGCTTTTGTCAATGCAGATTTAAATGCAGTTGCATCAGCAGAAACAAGATTATCTGTTAATGCGGTTAGATTATCGTACGTGATCTCTATCAGCAGATTCGAAATTCCATCCCAGTTGAATGCAGTGGTGAATTGCAGGCTGTTCCATCCGGTTGAAGAGAATGTTGTGTTCTGCGAGTACACCGAAGTGAATCCGCTGTTAGTAAACGTTGCGTTCGTGAGTGAATCAAGAATTGTTGACTGAATGCGAATCGTCATGTTGCGTGTTGTTCCTCCAAGTGAATTGAGGAAGAACTGCAATCCGGTAATATCACCGGCAGTAACACCGGCAGCAGTAAGTTCACTTGCTTTCCAGAGGAACTGTGTGCGTGATACAGGTTGCGCTGCACCGAAAGGATAATTCGCCGTAACTGCGCCACTACCGATCGTATCTGCGCTCAGTGAAGTTGTGCTCGTGTGTACAATGAAATACTGCCAGAGTGAATCGTAGGCATACGTTGGTGTATTCGAGTACGCAATGCTGTCGGGTGCAGAACCATTCACAGTAAGCATTGATTGAACAATACGCGATGAATCAAGCAAACCAGTGTGCTCATACACGTACGTGTTTGTGAGATAATCCCACTCTCCGCACGCAGGACTTTGTGCAGGATTACACTTCAGCGTATACTTCATCAGGATCTTCTCATAACGCATGGTGTCTGAGGGGAACGTGAACCATGCATCCTGAGGAGATCCGAACGTGAAGGTTTGAATCACAATAGTGTCGCCCGGCAGGTATTGTGCTTTAACACTTGTGAACAGTGCAATCGTTGCGAAAAGGAGTAGGAATTTTTTCATGGGAAAGGGTACAGTTATTGGGTATTTGCAGAGCTAAAAGTACGAAGGTTCCGAGCGAGGAGATTGACCAAAGATGGACGGATTTTGACCTCTGAAAACACACGTCCATTCACTAACTTTGGGTAAACCCACTTCTACCTATGTACAAGCGCAGTTCACCGATATTACTAACCCTCTTGTCGTTCGGATTTCTGAATGCACAATCCACCCTCAACGAAAGCATCAATGCGGGCTTCGGTCACAATTTTGTCAATACACAGACGGCTCCGGCAGAACGTACAGGAATCAATGTATTTCCTGTACTCGATATCATGGATCAGCTAAAACAAGGGGTAAATCCAGTATCACTTCGAAATGGAAATGATGAACTGCTCGCACTGGATACACTCATTGTTGGCTTAGTTCCGAATGATACACTTGTTATCACCGGCACCTGGACACACACCGGTCCAATCTGGGTTTTAGGAACAGGTGTTCTTATTTTCGACAACGCGAATGTCATTGACACCGGAGATGTGTATGTGTTTCAAACCGGCAAGTTGTTCGCCGATTCCAGCACATTTATCTTCCCGCAGAACTATTTCTACGAGCGAAGTTTGCTGATCGTGCAGAATGGTTATGCCAACTTCACGAACTGCTCGTTCAACTACAGCGGTCTGTCGCATAACCTCGTACTCGGACAAAACGGAACGCTTGACATGACCAACATTCATCAGAATGATTGGACTACCTGCGGCTTGTTCGGATCGCCAACACTTAATCTGCATGGATGTAATCTCTCCGGCGAATACATTCTGAACGATACCGCCACTGCGAATTTTGAATCAGCCGATTCTATCATACTCTGGCACGTGTTGCCACGCTACAGTCTGATCAATTACGGATTTCCCAATGGCAATTTCGTCACCGGTTATACATTCAACAATTCTACGCCGGGAGTTTCTGGTGTATCATACGCTACATCCGCCGACTCATGCAGTACGGTATGGTGGGCGATCATGCCCGAGAACGGAAGCGATGTTACACTTTCGAATTCCGACCTACGGTTAATCGGGTGTTTCTTCCGCTACGGTGATACAACATACGCCGCCGGAATAATGAATAACTCGTCATACGTCAATTACACCACACCTCTTGCCGATCGTACACTCCAGCTGAACAACTCAACTGTTGGCACGTGGAGTTTCTACGTGTTCGATTCATCATCTATTGAAATCGATAGTTGTCAGCTTGGAGAAGTTGGAACGCAACAAAGTTCATCTGTATATGCGCACGATTTCATTCTCGACGGATCTGGTGGATACTTCTGGAGCACGGACAGTACTTTTATACTTGCTCAGAACATTATTTCGTATGCAACCACGCGTGCAGAACGAAACAGCACGTTTGTACTTGCATATAGTTGGCTTCCATTCGCACCACCTACGGCAATTGCCAATGGAACATTGATCTCTGCGCAAAACACACTTGCCTCTGATCCGATTCCGTACGACGCAAGTGTTGTGTGGAATGGATTCATCGCCGGGCCTGATACGTCTTATACAAATGCGATGGTTGGTATTTTTGGCTCCGCGTGGATCGATCAGGGTCCACTGGGAAATCCGGTTGACTTTGTAAACTACAGCCTTGCATGGCAGAATCCATTCGTGTCTCCAACATGGTTTCCGATTGTTGCTGATTCAACACAAGAGATTCGCAGTAATGCATTGGGTATATGGAATACGATTGGGCGCACAGCCGGAACATACGTGCTTCGTCTTACGATTGAAAGCAATATGGGTGATACGATTGACTGCTTTAGGATTATTACGTTACTGCCGGGAACGCTTGGGGTGAATGAAATTTCTCCGGTGACTTGCACAGTGTTTCCCAATCCTGCTCAATCAGCGCTACACATTACCGCTACAACACCGGGTGTGATTGAGATCTATTCTGCAGATGGGAAATTGGTACGGCGCGAAACCATCAATGCGAAAGCAGGTGTAATTGATATATCTGCACTGGAATCAGGAATGTACACCTGGATATTTACGGATGAAAATCGTGAAATGTGGTCAGGTAAATTCGTGAAATCTAAACAGTAATCGGATTGAACAGGGATAAAGATTAATGTGCGGGGTTATGACAATATACCATCTGGTTACACCGATATTAGACTGCATCCCGATAAGCCAGGAGAGTTTCTAAAGTTTAATCCTAAATAATTGGCCATTGAATAAATCCCTTTTCCCTGCGCTTATTACAACTGTATTGTTCCTCGCAGGCTGCGCAGAAAACAATCACGACAAATTACCACCGGAAGTAATATCACTATTAACTTCTGAAAGCAATTTGCTTGAATCATATTCTTCAAAAGAACCTTCTGACAAAGTTGAAGAGCTACCCTATGAAGTCATCAAAATTGGGAATGATTTGGCATTGTATATAGTTACAGATTCAGTTGGAATGAATTCCGAAATAAATCCAGTATCACATTATATCGTTCTTCAGGACAGAGAAACTTATAAAATTGTATTTTCTGGACCTAGTGACAATCTGCATTTCATTAAATCATCCGATTCAATCCCAATGTTGGAATTCGATTACGTCATTTTAGGAGCCGGTCAAGCTGAATCCCGGCATTCCCGTTTCAAATATGACGGCACCCGGTACAAATTGGTCGAGCTTTGTACAATCGACAATCAACCAGTAGTAATTCCTACCTCAATGCTTATCTCAATTGGTTATCCATTTAACTCCAATGAAATTAGCAAAGCTAATAACCCCAACTACGAATTAAATTATAGCAGTTTGAAATTATTGAGAACGGTTCGTAGTTCTAAAGGGGACAGCCTGTTCATTGTAAAACACCTGAACGAAGATTCGTCGATGATATCCTGGCTTTTCGCTCCTAAAAGTCAGGGATACTCCTTGATTCAGGTTATAGCGGATGATATAACACCACGAAGTGTCACGACGAACAAGCTCTACGACCTCCTCGGGTCCTCGCGCAAAATTTACAAATGGGATGGGGCCATATATTCTGAAAGTGAATCACAAGAATGAGTATTCTTATATCAACCCCCTCGCCTTCAACTCCAGATACTTATTAATCGTATTCACCGTCAAATTCTCCGGCGCAGTAAACACCGCGTGAATTCCGTACAACCCAAGCTCGCGCACAATGAGTTTTTTCTCGTAAGCAAATTTCTCAGCGATAGTCTGATAATAGATTTCCTGAACGGTTTCAGGAGTGCGATCTAAGAATTTACGCAGCTCCGTATTCTCGAAGAAGATGACCACAAGCAAATGATCTTTCGCGAGTCTGCGGAAGAAAGTCATTTGTCGTTGCATGCCGGAAAGCGTTTCGAAGTTGGTGAAGAGCAGCAAGAGCGATCGTTGTGTGATTGTACGCTTCACCTGGGTGTACAGACGACCGTAATCGGATTCCTGGTAACCGGTTTTTGCCTTGTAAAGCATTTCCAGAATGTTCATCATCTGGAAACCTTTGCGATCTGCTTTCAGTGTGTTGTGAACGCGGTGCGAGAATGTAATTACACCGGCCTTATCATACTTCAGCATGGCAATGTTGGAAATTACCAGGGAAGCATTGATCGCGTAATCGAGCAGCGTCATTCCTTCGAACGGCATTTTCATTACACGCCCCATGTCAATGAGCGAATACACCTGCTGCGATTTCTCATCCTGAAAGGTATTCACCATTAGTCGCGACTTGCGAGCAGTTGCTTTCCAGTTCACTGTGCGCGGATCATCGCCAGACACGTATTCTTTGATCTGATCGAACTCGCGGTTCTGCCCTACTCTGCGGATCTTCTTGATACCGGCATCAACCAAACGATTTGAAATCGCGAGAAGTTCATACTTGCGCATCTGCAGAAAAGACGGATACACCGGAACTTCCTGATCGTTGTCGAAAGTGAATTTGCGTTGAACGAGTCCGAGTACTGTCGAAGCCAATACGTTCACAGCACCGAACATGTATTCACCACGCTTCGTCGGACGAATTCTGTAATTGAGCACTTTCTTTCCGAAAATGCCGAGGTACACACCGAACGCAATATCACGTGCCTGAAACTGTGTTGGCAATTCATCAACGACTTTCAGCCAGATCGGATACGGATATTTATTCTCGAGATAAATCTTGATTTCAT
The DNA here is from genome assembly GCA_040377305.1 of Flavobacteriales bacterium. Taxonomy (GTDB): domain Bacteria; phylum Bacteroidota; class Bacteroidia; order Palsa-965; family Palsa-965. Next base: position 227,058 of record JBEIPA010000005.1, read on the forward strand.
TCTGATCGCCGTTCGACAATTTCTCCATCGTTTCGCGACGTGCAAAAACGCCTTTGTACATCCAGAGAATTACGATATCGGCAACAACCACAAACGGCAAACCAATTGCACAAATCCACGCCACTCCGTAAAACCACGGAAATCTCCACGCGATCATAGACAGCAGTACGAGCAGTCCGCAGATCACGAAGAAACGTGTGGTAAAAAAGATCGATTTGTAGAATTTGAACACTGTGCCTTGATCTAGTTTTGTAATGATGTGCCGATATGCCAATATGCCGATATGCCGATTGCACCCTTGTCAGACCGAGTAAACTCGATAAACTGCGGAGCAGCGTGACTCAAAAATATCGTTGTACCGAAGGATGACATGGCGAGGTCTGATTAACGTGGTACTTCAATCGACTGTATCAACTGTCTCACAATCTCTCCACTCGTCAATCCTTCCATCTCTCTCTCCGGCGTGAGCATTACACGATGCTGCAAAACCGGCACCGCTACTTCACGGATATCGTCCGGTGTGATGAAATCGCGTCCGCGCATAGCTGCGATTGCTTTCGATGAAGTAAGAATTGCCAATGAAGCACGTGGCGATGCACCGAGATACAACGATGCATTGTTACGTGTCTGAGAAACAATCTGCGCGATGTAATGCAGGAGTTGCGGCTCAACATACAGGCTGTACACTTTCTGGCGATACTCGTACAGTTGTTCTGCCGTGATCACGGGTTTTACATTCTCGATCTGCAGTGAATTTTTTCTGCCGTGATAATCTTCGAGAATTTTCGTCTCCTGCGCCACGTTCGGATAATCGACACGCAGCTTAAAGAGAAAACGATCGAGCTGCGCTTCCGGCAAACGATAAGTTCCTTCCTGATCGACTGGATTTTGTGTTGCCACAACCATGAATGGTGGATCGAGCTTGTATGTTCTTCCATCGACAGTCACTTGCCGCTCTTCCATAGATTCGAAAAGTGCCGACTGTGTTTTCGCTGGCGCACGGTTGATCTCGTCAATGAGAACGATGTTCGAGAAAATCGGTCCCGGACGGAATTCGAAATCGTTGCTCTTCAGGTTGAAGATGCTGCTCCCGGTTACATCAGAAGGCATGAGATCGGGTGTGAACTGCAGACGCGAGAACTTTACCGATACGGTGCGCGCAAGCAATTTCGCCGTGAGCGTTTTTGCTACACCGGGAACACCTTCCATCAGGACGTGTCCATCCGACAAAAGTGCGGCGATCAAAAGATCGACGATCTGCTCTTGTCCAACGATCACTTTACCAATCTCGTTGCGGACGTTTTGCACCGCCTGCTGCAGATCAGTAAGGTTGATCCTGTTTTCGAAATGCGTATTCGTTACATCAGTCATATTGCTGTGTTATTTATGATTCGTGAATTTCGACTTTCTGACATATTATGCTTTGAAGTACTACTTATTGACTTCTGACTTTTTACCTTTTAGAGCGTTTGTTAAAGTCACGAATGGCAGCATCAAGCTCTTTCAGATCGCGGTCTGAATGTCCCTCGTACGAACGCATCGTGGTAATCATTTTGAACAAGTTCTGCACTTGCGGAAACGGTACCCCGGAAAGAGAAGTCACACGTTCAACAAGACGTTCATCAATTTCCAGTGTGGTAACCATGAATCGGGAACGAACCGATTCAAGGAAGTATGCAATCTTCTTCTGCACAATATTGCTGTGATTGCTTTGGCGATAGTACAACGCTCCGATTTGCTCTACGAAATCAAGTGTTGCATTCCGTACTCCCTGTATAGTTGGAACCGGACGCTGTCTGCGCTTTCCTCCGAAGAACAACGCGACCAATCCTGCCGTGATGAGCACATAGTATGCAAGCTTCAACGCAGGTTGTGACATTACAAAACGACGGGTGTCTTCCTTCATGGCTTTTCCGACTTTGTAATGATCATCGAGGTACGTAATCTGATCGGGCAGGTAACTGAAAGCACCAAAAATGTATTGTGCATTCGTTGGACGTGCAGCGTAATAATTGGTGAAAGCTTCAGGCATGCAATGCAAAAGGAATTGTCCTTCACCCAATTTCACGCGAATGAAATTTGGATAGCCGCTTCTGTCGACACCAAGAATCGTTGTTGTTTTCGGATTCAACCGGAAGAACGCGTATGAAACATACGACAACTCATAACGCGGAGCAGGTTCTACAAAAACACTATCGTTGATGAGATTCATTTTCACCGTATCATTCGCATACGCCATTAAAGCGTTCAATGTCGAGTCTTGTGCAAAACGGGAATACAGCGGATCGTCAACAACAAACTTCAGTGTGTCGCTCAGCATACCAAATGAACCCGCAGAAATGAAAACCGTATTGCCTTTACTCACGAAGCGACACAATGCAATTGCATCCTGCGCACTGGCTTCGAACCAGTCGTTGAAGAAAACGTAATTGCGTCCGGTCAGATTCGTATCAGCGTCGAGCTGCTGATAAACCGTTTTGTCGACAACCTGAACTTCCTTCGTAAGAGAACTCTGCAGATACTTCGCTGACAAAATTCCACCGAATGGTATTTTGGAATCAGTGCGGTAACTCACATCCCAATTGATTCTCTTCGTCGCAGCTTTTTGCGAGATATAACCAATCAGCACCATGACGCCGATAAGCAGAACGAGATATGGCCAGCTGCTTCTCATTTCTTAGGCGTTTGTGCTTTGATGTTCGACATATACGTCTGCAACTCACGTTCTGCTTCGCGGTACTTCACCTCATTGAGTTTGAACTCTCCGTACCAAACGTAATCGTACAGCAAGCTTACACTACCGAATTGCTTCTGCAGTTTATTTCCACTGAGTTCGTAGTAATAATCCGAATTCGTTTTATCAATCTTCCAGCGAATGAGATCGAGGTCAGACATTTCCTTCAACGAGCGAAGGAACCACAGCCGGACTGCAAAACGATAATCCTCTCGCGAAACCGCACGCGTAATTTCATCGTCGTAAGTAATCGCGTGAATGTCTACATCCTCGAGTGTAGCATCAATGGTTTCCTCTTTCTTTTTCGTTTTGCGTTTGAACAAGCTGCCGCCGCCCGCATTCGTTGCTTTGATAATGAAGAAGACAATCAGTCCGCCGCCGATTACAATGAAAAAGATCGACCACCAGTTTACCGTAGAAGAACTTGGCTTGTTTGGCATGGTTGGATCCCAATCAGGAGCGTCGACGTCTTCGAATAAACTTCGCATCAAATCAGAAAGCAGGCGATCGAAGAATCCATCTTCACTACTCGATTTGTTTTCTTCTTCAACGAAATTGTATTCTTCGTTGCTGTATACTTCTTCCTGCAAATTCATCGTAGGCTCGCGAAGGGAAACAGGCATCGTGTCGTGCTTAACCTTCGTTGAATCTTTTGCAGCACAAAACGATACCGCCGGAATGAAAACCATCCAGCAGAACACAATGAATTTCCGAATCACTGGCCTCTCTAACTCTCCAAAGGAGAGAACCGTGATTCGGAAATTCATGAGCGCTATGTCAATACGTAAGTTCAATGTGATCGTCGTCTTTGTTTTTGCCGATTTGATCCAGCATGGTCATAGTTCCTAGTCCGTCTTTTTTCTCCTTGCAACTATAGAAGTGTAAAGCAATTGCAGCACAAAACACAGAGTAAATTAATGTGCGCGCAAATTCTGCCAGCGAAGTCAGAATGCTTTCAATCAGTTTCCAGTCTATGTTCTCATTCTTGTAGAGATCGTAATCGTACAGGCTGACAATTCCGCCGAACATTTCTGCCGGTAAGGAAACGAGATAGCCAAGCCCCATGAGCATTGCCCACATACATCCGAAAATGACCCAGGTGTTCCACCAATTACCCTTGAACATTTTCGCAGCAATAGCCATTCCCGTAAATGGATTCACTTTGGTCGGACCAGACAATCGCGCATGAAAAATCGAGTACACAAAATACCAGAATGGGAACCGCACAAGAATATATCCGACGTAGCCCAGGAAGATCAACAACACACCGCCCGCAGGAGAAAGCTGGGCAATACCGAAAATCAATCCGGCTACAACAATGCTGATGATGGTTACGCCGATCAATACAACAATTGCGGTAATGATTGATCCGCCGAAATCTTTACCGATGGACTTTGTTACATCATGCACATCAAATTTACCAGGACCATTTTCCCGATACACTTTGATGAAATGACTCACTACAATCGAAGTAACCAATCCGTTGATAACCCAGCGCAATTGTGCGTAAATCGTAGATGCTGCAACATAGGATCCGACGTGCGACCAGTCTGCGCCATCGTCACCGATGATATTCACTTTGTAAAACTGGTGCATCGTACACGTGAACAAAGCGATAGGTCCTACGAGGAACAGAATGCATTTGAAGAACACCACGAAGTTTTCCCTGATCAACACGCGTGTATCAGTGAACACCTTCCCAAAGGTTCTTATCTGCTCAAACTTTAAAGGAAGATCCTTTTGATTCATAATGGGTGTCGCTCACTTTCGAGCTGCGTTCTATTTGAAGATCATCTTCTTCGTAGCGGTTTGCCATGTAAGCTGCCCACACAATCATTGCGAGTCCGCCCACGTAACAGAAACAGAAGAATAAAAACGAAATCTTATCCGGAAACTTTCCTTCGATCCATGCACCGATGAATGAAATGGTTGGAAGGAAGATCAACATCATGCCGAACAGTATGCGCGAAAGTGTAATTGGATTCAGTTCTTTTACACGGGTGAGATATTCCAGCGCCGACATCTGTTTTGTTTTGTCAGTCACACGAATGATCGCTAATGCAACCGGAGTGATTGGAGAAGTTAAAATAATCGCCAACCACATCAAAATCTTTGTGAGGCGTCCATGCAGGATCATGTAATTGGCTTTCGCTTTGTCGCGCACGGTAAGCACCCACGGGAAAATGATGAAATACCAAACCACGAAAACCAGCGAACCGTAAATAATAAAGCGACGCATTATATCGCTCATGCCTGTGTAGCGAGTAACGAAGCCTTCGAAGAAAGATGCAAGAAAGAAAAATGGAATCAATCCGAGCGCTACTTTCATCGCATCGCGTGCTCCGCTCTTAAATGCTTCTCCACGCGGCCATGCTCCGGGAAACCACAATGAATTTCCGAGTGCAATTCCTCCTGCTCCGGCAACGATGATACACCAGATTTCAATCACACCGTGAATCCAAACCGTATGAAACGCTTCGTAACCGAATCCATTCGCGGTGAGAAAATAGAAAAACGCACCCAGCATTACGCCATTGCGGAACATCATCATTCCTACTCCGATCCAATGCAGTAATCCCGCCATAATACAGAGAATGGCGACGACACTGTTGTTGATCGCGATCCGAAAGAACATCAGAAACTGATTCTCGTCTTTATAAACTGCTAACGGATCCCCGTTTTTCATATTCTCCAAAGTCATGTCGACATAGCCGTCGCCAAGAATGAGTCGTATGAAACTTTCGTCATTTTGAGCGGAGATAACACCCACCCAACATGACAGCGCGAAAATGATAAATGCGATATAAAGATTGAGATGTTGTTTGCGGAACATGATCGGAAACTCCCGCGTCCAGAAAGTAAGGATGCGTGAACGTTTCTCTTTTTTGTTTTTGTAAATCTCCTGGTGAATTCGTGCTGCGAGATCGTTCAGATATTTTTCTGTGTTCGATCCCGGATAAAAAGTGCGCGCCCATGAAAGATCATCCGTGATACGCACAAACAATTCTGCGAGTGCATCCGGATCACCGTAATCGCCTGCGTTGAGCAGGTTCTCGAACTCCATCCATCGCTGATAGTTGTTGCGGAGAAAGGTGATTTCTTTCATTGCTACCGAAGATAGTAAGTTGTTTCCGGTTCCCGATTCCCAGTTCCCGGTTTCCGGTTAAAAGTTCGAGGTTAGAACTCACGCCAAAAGGCAACAAGGTGGGGCAGGACAAATATTTATAACTGGGAACAGGGAACTGGAAACAGGGAACCCTATATTTGATCTAATGAAGTTCACCAAGTCATCAGCGAAAGAGAGAACAACAGCCAAATGGGCCGGTGGAACTACCACGCAGCTGGCGATATTTCCGGCGGGAACAGAATACACAAAATTTAACTTTTTGTTCCGGCTGAGTACTGCTACCGTAGAGGTTCCGGAGTCGACATTTACGTTTATGCCGGGTGTGAAGCGTCACCTCATGATTCTGGATGGCGCACTCGATATCGACCACAAAGGGCGGTACAAAAAACACCTGCCGAAGTTCGGTTATGACGTATTCGACGGCGAATGGCCAACAACGGCAAAAGGTGAAGTCACGGATTTCAATCTCATGGTCCGCGAGAAGTCTGAAGGTAAACTGCAGGCAATTGCTTTGCGCGACCGGGAAGAAGAAACAATTGAGTTCCGATCGAAAATTAAATACAGCGGAGTATATTTACTTTCGGGTGCTATTCGCGTAATTGCCGGGAATAATTCCACCGAAATGAAGACTGGAGATTTTCTTTTCTGCGATCACGAGAATGAAGAACAAATAATGCACATGCAGGCGACAGCCCACTCAGAAGTGATACTAGCAACCATCGAGCTTTGACCGCACAACCAATTCGAAGATTTGAAGATTCGAAGATTTGACAAACACTGATTTTGACTTGACAGCTTAACTATATTCGAATCTTCAAATTTTCAAATCTTCTAATATTTCAGTTCGATGTCAGATACTGCACGGATCAATACCACCCAAAACGTCATCATCCAATACGAGGTTGCCTCTGTTGGAGAACGCATCCTTGCGCGTTTGCTCGACGGTGTATTGTTTGCCGGTTACTTCGTGTTGTTCTCGTTTATCATCAGCAAAATTCTCGGTAGCATGAGCTGGAAGGCCCAGGCTGAAATGGGCATGCTTCTCTATATTCTGATTCTTATCCCGATCGCTACCTATACACTCTGGTGCGAGTCGTTCTTCAACGGAAAAACTTTTGGGAAGATGATACTCGGACTTAAAGTTGTGAAGACCGATGGTTCACCCGCAGGAGTAGGTGACTTTGCATTTCGTTGGATTCTCCGCGTACTCGAAGGAGAAGTTGCGGTGTTTACAGCACTAGCCTTGCCGGTTGCGATCATCAGCAATCGTGGTCAGCGCATTGGCGATATGGTTGCCGGTACGCTTGTGATTCGTGTGAAAGTGAGAAACTCTATTCGTAATACCATTCTGGCACAGATCAATCCATCGTACCGGGTGGTGTTTCCGCAAGTGGCCGTGCTCACGGACAAAGACATGAATATCATCCGCAGCATCATGCAACAAGCGTACAGCACTGCGAACTGGAATCTCATGGAAACGCTCGCGCAGAAAGTAAAAACCGTGATGCGTGTAAATCCTGATCCGAGACAGTTGCCCGCACCGCAATTTCTGAATATCGTGCTGGCGGATTATGCGCACTATGCTTTCGAAGGCCGCTAAAGGAACGCGGATTTTTATGCCCGTTGTTTTCTAGTTCCTCGCTCGGATCACTCTACTAAACATCAAAAGTAAGTATTGGATTTTATGAGATAAACTCTAACCTATCTCATAAAATCTAACTTTCTACACGTTCTATTCACCGCACTGATCCGAGGGAAAGACTAGC
>JBEIPA010000014.1:0-141779 GCA_040377305.1 Flavobacteriales bacterium
ATTCACCGCATACACCACGTTGCCTGCAAGTCCGTCGGCTGTAGTGTAGGTCTGAAAACGTTCTGATCCGGGAGCGAGCATGCTCAAGCCTCCGAAACCTGTTCCCACCCACAACGTTCCATCGCTCGCTTCGTACAGGGAAAGAATTACGTTACTGCCAAGACCATCTGCAACCGTATAATTCGTTGCGACGAAGCGACGGTAGTTTGATCCCGGTGCCGTGAAGAAATGCAGTTTCGTCAATCCGTTGTTGGTTCCGAGCCACACATCGCCATTCTTCGCAGCACAAGTTGCCCACACGATGTCGTTATTCAATCCATCCTGGCGATCGTACAATGTGAATCGCTCGCCGCGATATTTGTTCAACCCGACATCTGTTCCCAGCCAAATATTTCCTTCACGATCTTCAATGATGGATTGCACATTGAAGTAATTCAATCCTTGTCGCGTGTTGTAATTTTTTACAACGGCCTGATCGAGACCGAGTGTTCTGTTGGGTGCATTCGCCGGAGTAATGCGCGTTGCTCCTCCACCCGTTGTGCCGATCCAGATGTTTCCGCGACTATCCGGACAAATACATTCAATGAAATCCGAACCCGTTCCCAAATACGAATTGAACACGCGCATTCCGGGAAGTATGGTTGGAATATTTCTGTTGATGAATCCTGCAGGGAGTTGCAATGCCACAACACCTTTGTCGGCAGTTCCGATCCAGATTTCTTTTCCTCCGTTAGCCAATGCAAAACAGGTGATCACGTCGGAAGGAAATCCGCGCTGTGTTGTTACAATTTCATACGATTGCGAAGAGCTCACGTCGAGTTTGGTATCGCAAATTGTCAACCCGCGATCCGTGGCAATCCACATATTGCCGTTTGCATCGAGGCAGAGATCATACACGTTCAGACTCGGAATGCCTTCATTGAGCGTAACGGTGTACATACTGTTCTTCACCGGATCGTAAATGAAAATTCCGGCGCCCTCTGTTGCAATCCAGTAAAATCCCTGCTGATCTTCTATGATGGCTGTTACCGTTCTGAACTTTGTGTACTCTTCAAGATTGAGCGATTCGAATTTGTGCGTGAGATTATTGTAACGACTCACTCCCCCTGCCCAGTGACCAAACCAGATATCATTCTTAGAATCGCGATATGAAACGGTTACCCAATCTTCTGCGAGTCCGTCCTGACGTGTAAAATTCTTAAAGCTGTTGCCATCGTAACGGGAAAGCCCTGCAAGCGTACCAATCCACAAATCACCGCGCTCATCCTGCACAAGTGATTGCACCTGCGACTGCACCATTCCTTCTTCGACAGAATACTGAACGAAGCTGCTGGTTTGAGAAAGCCCAAACAGAGGAATCAAAAATGAAACGAGTAAAAATATTTTTCTCATAGATCAGACGGACGATATGCTTCGAGACTTTCCTTATAAAGTTTCTCCTCTACTTCTTTGTCGTCCATATAGAAGTAAGTTGCCCACCAATATTTTGTTGTTTTGAAAACGGTACTCTTTCCGCCGGGCCAGGTGATGATAATTATTTTTTCATCTGTCCAGAATCCTTTCACAATTGTGGTAACGAAATGCGGAGAAGGCATGTAGTTCAACGGACCTGTTGACGCCAAAGGCTTAAATCCGGACAAACTAATATCTCTCGCCACTAGTGCAGCAGTTTGAATAAGATTACGTACCTGCATTTCGCGAATCTGAATGTTTGCTTTAGTTTGCCGCTGACGTTCTTTGTCTTTTTCAATGAGAAATGCCCGTTCGCCTTTAACTTCTGCCTGTCGACGCAAAGAACTCACCACCGAATTTACTTCGGCATCATCCTTCATCTGGTTATACTTCTCAATGTTGTTTTTCTTCTCACTCTCGGCAACCATCTTCAACAGATTGTTCTCATAAGCTGCACGTACACTTTGATTGTCCTTCTTCTCATTTTCCTTGTCCTGTTTCTCGCGTTCAAGTTTTATCGCTTCTGTTTCCATTGACGGATCCGTAGGAGTTACTGAGTTCGATGGAGTAACAGTAGGATTACCCGGTTGAGTAAGAATAGGATTCTGCGGATTATTCTTTTGTTGTTCTTCTGCAAGCTTGCGAAGTCGTTCAGCTTCCTCTGCAGCCAGACGATCTTTTTCCTTCTGCTCGGCTTCTTTCTTCAGACGCTCTTCTTCCTTTTTACGCGCTTCCTCTGTCGGATCCTTTAGCACTTCTTCAATGAAACGATACGATGGATCATCGTGAAATCCGGTTCCTCCGTCGTAGATAACTTTGATGAAGGGCTTTTTCGAATAGAGCGCTGTATTCACTTTTGGATCGCTCGGTTCGAAGAAAGGAATCTCGACCTGATAGTCGGGATAAATCCACGCTTTGTCTGGCGGAACTTTCAGATCCATGGTCATGTACATATTCACGCATCCTGGTGCAGAGAAGTTGATCCTGTATGTGTGACCGATATCAATCGTGAATTTGAACTTGCCGTTTTTGCCGGTAGTGAGATAGATGATCTGTTTCCCATCCATATCCACAGAAACAGTCGCTCCCGAAAGTGGTTGTCCTCCCTTGGTTGCCGTTCCGAAGAAGCGCATGTCTCCTTGTGCGTTCAGTGTTCTTCCGAAGACGAAAACAGCGAGTACACAAAGAATGAATTTCAGAATGCCCGGGAGCGGATTCATGTAAAGGTTCCTCAGCTAAAGTTAGGAAAAGATGGGGAACGCGGGATGGGGAATACGGGATGGGGAACGGGTTATTTGTGGCCACGAACTAGAAACGTGCTCCAACTTTGATTGTTTGATAGTGATACATCAACTATTTGCCTCATACCCCGTCCCCCATTCCTCATTCCCCATACCTTTACCGCATGGAAACCACCTTCAAAACCGTTGCCACTGCAACCATGGTATTGTTTGCGGTAATCGATGTAGTCGGCTCAATTCCGGTGATCATCGGACTGAAACAAAAAGTCGGAGAACTGAATACCAACAAAGCGTCGTTTGTGTCGCTTGGCATTATGGTTGTTTTCCTTTTTGTAGGAGAGTTCATTCTCAATTTGCTCGGTGTGCAGATGCGACACTTTGCGATTGCGGGTTCTTTCGTCCTTTTCTTCCTGGCGATGGAAATGATTCTAGGAATCCGGCTGTACAGAGATGAAGTCACGGCCACCGCATCGGTAGTTCCATTGGCGTTTCCACTACTTGCAGGAACCGGAACACTCACCACATTGCTCTCCATGCGGGTCGAATATTCAATCACTTCCATTCTAATTGCCATCGGGATTAACGTGGTGATTATTTGGGTGGTTTTGAGAAACATTACCCGGCTCGAAAAACTACTCGGTCAGGGAGGTGTCGGTATTTTACGCAAGGTATTCGGCATTATCCTTCTTGCGCTTGCCGTGAAGCTGTTTATGACGCATGCGGTGGATTATGTAGCGCCTAAATAGCCTGCAACAAGCCCTCTAAACACTGCAATAAATCGGCTTTCCGGACGTATCTTTGCGTGCTTACCGGGAACCCAGTGAATATTTACTCTCAAAAACAACGTTGGAAGTGGCTGCTTTTCGCAGCCGTATTGATCATCGTTGCATTCTCTTTGTGGTTCTCCAGCCGACTCGTTAAGAAGATTGCTGAAAGTGAAAAACGCAACGTTGAGCTTTGGGCAGAAGCCGTTAAGCGTAAGGCGTTGATGATGGAAGCAACCAACGCGCTCTACGAGAAAATCGCGAACGAGGAAAGAAAGAAAGTAGAGATCTGGGCAGAAGCTACACGACTCCTTTCTTCCGAACCCATCTTCGAGAATCCGGATGCACTTGGATTTGTACTTCAGGTTTTGCGGGCAAACACAACTGTTCCTGCAATTCTTGTCGACGAGAAAGGCAAGATCATCATGACCCGGAACATTGATTCCACCTCTGCTTCAACTCCTGAAGGAATGCAGGCAGAGCTTGATGTGATGCGTCAACAGCACGATTCAATTCCGCTTGATGCAGGCGACAACAGAACGCATTACGTGTTCTACAAAGATTCGGAAGTCTTCAACGAAATCAGAAAGTCGTACGAAGACAACGAGCGTTCCTTCATCAAAGAAGTTGCATCCAATCCTGCGTCTGCTCCAGCGATTTATACCGATTCATCTTCGAGCATGATTCTCGCATACGGAAATCTCGATACAACGCTCATCCGTCGCGATTCAATGGTTTATCTCGCCGCAATGTTTGATGATTTGCGCGAGAATGGCGACACGATTGCAGTTTCACTCGGTCGTGGCAGAAAGAATTTCATCTACTACATGGAGTCGCCACAGTTGCAGCAGTTGCGCTATTTTCCGTTTTTCCAGTTTGCGGTGATTGGCATGTTTCTCGTGGTTGCATACTTGTTGTTCAGCACATCGCGTCGTGCAGAGCAAAATCACGTATGGGTTGGAATGGCGAAAGAAACCGCTCACCAGTTGGGAACGCCTTTGTCATCGCTCATTGCATGGATGGAAATTCTGCGCATGAAAGGTGTTGATGAAACTGTGCTCACCGAATTGAATCAGGATCTGAAACGACTCGAGATGATTACAGAGCGTTTCTCGAAAATCGGATCGCAACCAAAGCTTCAGGATGAAAACGTGAGTGAAGCATTATTCCTATCGATGGAATATATGCACACGCGTTCTCCTAAATCTGTACAATTCAACTACAAGATTCCGGATAAGATTCACGCACCCATGAACGTACCGTTGTTTGCCTGGGTGATAGAAAATCTCGTTCGCAACGCCGTAGATGCTATGGATGGAGCCGGAACAATTGCAGTAGAACTCATCGATTTTCAGCAGCACGTTTACATAGACATTACCGACAGCGGAAAAGGAATTGCGCGCTCCAAACAGAAAACGATTTTTGAACCTGGTTTCACCACCAAACAACGCGGTTGGGGATTAGGGCTTTCACTCTGCAAACGAATTGTTGAACAGTATCACAAAGGGAAGATTTTTGTGAAGAGAAGTGAGCCGGGACGGGGAACGACATTCAGGATTGTTTTAAATAAGTGATTTCCGAAGTAGTACTTTTGATCAAACCCATGATCACACACAATCGCCTTCGTCGGGCTGCTTTTCTCTGCTTTATACTGATGCAATCCTGTCTCTTTGCACAGGTGAGAGAAATTGACAGTCTGAAAAAACTTCTTCCTGCAATTTCCGATCGCAGAGAAACCGCACTCCTTCTGGCATCGATTGCTGATCTTGAAGCAGGACTTGATGATGATTCTGCTTTATCACATGGGGAACAAATCCTTGTCATCGGAAAAGAGCTCAATGATGATGTGCTTCTTGGAAAAGGTTATGTAATTACCGGCACAGCGAAAATGTGGGTAAGCACACCGGAAGAAAGTCAGCATGATCTGAACCTCGCGCTGAAATACGGAGCGCTAACCTCTAACGACGAAATTCTGGGAGACGCATACCACAACATCGGAAATGTTTTCCGCCTTCAGGGCCAATGGGACTCAGCGTATCACTACTTTGAAATCGCACTTAAGTACCGAATGGAGACAAACGATCCGAAGAGAATCGGTGCTTCATTGTCCAGTCTCGGAGCATACAATTACCATATCGGCAATCTTCAGAAGTCCCTCGAGTATTATTATCAGGCACTGCCTTACCGGGAACAGTCAAATGACATACGGGGTCTGGCAACACTCTACACCAATATTGCATTGGTGCACATTGACCGAAAAGAGAAAACACTTGCTGTTAGTGCCAACTCAAAAGCGATGGCTTACAATACTATACTGGGGAACGAGTCCAGACTTGCCAGCAATGAAAACAATTATGGGATCATCTATATCAACGAACTGGAATACGACAGTGCGATTTACTGGTATACACAATCACTCAACCGAAGAATCAGGCTAAAGGATACGGCGGGAATCGGCGAGTGCTATAACAACATCGGTAATGTATATAATCTGAAAGGTGATCACGTGAAAGCGTTGGAGAGTTACCGGTATTCACTGAAGTACATTGAATATTCAAACGAATGGCATATCAATGCCGCTCTCTGCAATTTTGCTGTCTCCGCTGCCCACTGCGGCTTGATTGATACCGCCAGAATTGCTTTGCGCAGTGCACGTGAAATTGTTACTCAAATGGGTAATCTTCCGGATATGCGCTTAAGCTGGCATGGAGCTCAATCTGATTTCTACAACGTTATTGGCAAATATGACTCGGCGCTTATTCATTACAAATTGTACGATGGACTTGAAGATTCGCTTTACAAATCGGAAACCGGTAAACAGTTGAATGAAATTGAGGCCAAGTACGAATCGACCAAGAAGCAGAATGCAATTGATGAACTGACGGCAGTACAAAAACAAAAAGATCTTCAGATTCTTGCCGCGATGATTGGAATCGGACTTCTGATCGTGCTGGCAGGCTTCGTAATTTATGGCAGCAGACAACGCAAGAAAACGAATAAGCTGCTTGAAATTCAGAACACAGAAATTTCAGTTAAGAACAAAGACATCACGGATAGTATCATCTATGCACGCCGCATTCAACAAAGCGTTTTACCGGATAAAGAAGTTCTCATTAGCAGCGTTAATCAGGCTTTCGTGCTGTACATGCCCCGTGACATTGTGAGCGGCGACTTCTATTGGTTTCGCAAGGAAGGTTCGCGTTTGTATATTGCTTGTGCCGACTGCACAGGTCATGGTGTTCCCGGTGCACTGGTCTCTGTTATTGGTGTGAATCTTCTTGAGCAAATCGTCGCTGCACAACCGTCCATTCCAACCGGCGAATTGTTGGATCAACTCCATCGCATGATGCATATGGCCTTGCGCAAAGATTCTCTTTCATCTGAAGCCACCGACGGAATGGACATCGCCATACTCTGTATAGACCAGAATAGTATTGAATTTTCAGGTGCAGCGCGTCCGCTATTACATTACGATGGAAAGACTCTAAATCAGGTGAAGGGTGATCGCTTTTCCATAGGTGGAGTCAAAGAGCAGGATAGCGAAGTCAAATTCAGCACCCATAAATTTCCGGTGCGACGAGGTGACACGTATTACATGTTTACTGATGGCTATGCCGATCAGTTTGGCGGAGCGAAAGGAAAGAAATTCATGTCCAGCAAATTTTTCGAACTTGTCCAGTCGCAAATGGCCGGAAATCTTGTTGATCAGGAAACCTCGATTGCCCAAACATTCAGCTCCTGGAAGGGTTCACTGGAACAGGTCGATGACGTTCTCGTTATTGGAATAAGAATCTAGCCTGCGAATAGAACAAGAGAACGTCCTAAAGATTGCTTTTGCTCACTCGAAGTCACAATGATCTGGTGATTGGGATTAGACTTTAACCCTTCGAATTGATCAATTGAAGCGTACTTGTTAAGTTTTATACTGAGTTCAAGGTTAACCCTTCCACATTCTATAAGGATATCGTTAAAACTTGCAGTTTACCGCACGCATTCCGAAACATTACCGAACTTTGCACGCACAAATTAAGTGCGCGTTTCACAATACTAGCTGCATGTCTCTATCTAGAATTTCCATTGCTGTTCTATTCCTGGCTCTGAATGTGTGTTTCCTTGGAGCACAAACCAAATACACCGTTAGCGGAACAGTTACCGACAAGAAAACGGGCGAAACCGTAATTGGTGCCGTATTGCGAATTCCCGAAGTAAAGGGAGCCGGCACTGTGAGCAATGAGTACGGATTCTATTCACTGACCATTGCTGAAGGCGATTACACGCTGAGCGTTACGATGAGTGGCTATTCCACAGAAACGCGCACACTTGCCTTGCATGCAAACATGAAAATGGATTTTGCATTGCAGGATACGTCTTACCTGATCAACGAAGTTGTAATTACCGGGGAAAAGGCAGACCAGAATGTGAGTGATCCGCAAATGGGTGCGCAGAAAATTGACATGAAGGAAGCAAACAAGATTCCGGTGTTGTTTGGCGAGAAAGACATTCTGAAAACCATTCAGCTTCTTCCGGGAATTAAATCGGGTGGTGATGGTGGAAGCGGATTTTATGTTCGCGGAGGTTCTGCAGATCAAAATCTGATTTTACTGGACGAAGCTCCGGTGTACAATGCGTCTCACCTACTTGGATTCTTTTCTACGTTCAATTCTGATGCGATCAAAGATGTAACCGTGTACAAAGGAAACGGTCCGGCGCAATACGGCGGACGTTTAGCTTCTGTGCTCGATGTCAAAATGAACGACGGAAACAACCAGCAATATCATGTAGGTGGCGGACTCGGATTGATTTCCTCCAAACTAAACGTTGAGGGTCCGATTGTGAAAGACAAAGGCTCCTTTCTCGTTACGGGAAGAAGAACGTACGCGGATGTGTTCCTCAAACTTTCTCCCGATTCAGCGATCAACAGCAATACCCTTTTCTTTTACGATCTCAATGCGAAATTGAATTACCAGCTGAACGCGAAGAACAGAATTTATGCTTCCGGATATTTCGGGAGAGATAAAATCGGCATTGCGAATGCATTCGGAATCGAGTGGGGAAATGCCACCGGAACTGTACGTTGGAATCACATCTGGAATGATCGTCTGTTCACCAACACTTCATTCATCTTCTCCAATTACGATTACAAGATTTCCATCACTTCGCCAAGTGCGGATTTCGCAATTACTTCAAAAATCCGCGATTACAATCTCAAGCATGAATTTCAGTTCTTCCCGAATCCTCAGCACTCGATTCGTTTCGGAGTAAATTCAATTCACCACACAGTTACTCCCGGACAAATCACTGCGAGTGCAGGAACCGCTATCAATCCGATCAAGCTTCAGGATCGATTTGGCTGGGAGAATGCAGCTTTCTTCGCTGACGAATGGACTGCTGCTGATCGTTTGAAAATCAGTTACGGCGTTCGCTTCGGGGCATTCGCTGTTCTCGGCAAAGGCGACTATTTTACGTTCGATGCAGATGGAGAGGTAACAGATACTTCCTCCTTTGCAACAAACGAAATTGCAAAAACATTCTTCACCGTAGAGCCGCGCTTGTCTGCTGCGTTCTTACTCGATTCTTCCAGTTCAGTGAAAGTTGCTTACGCGAGAAACAGTCAGCATTTACACTTGCTGTCGAACAGCACGGCTTCCAGTCCGACTGACTTGTGGATTATGAACAGTCTCATGATTCAGCCGGAAATCGCTGATCAGATTTCTGCTGGCTATTTCAAGAACTTCCGCGACAATACGATTGAGCTCAGCGTTGAAGTGTATTACAAAATCATGCAGAATCAAATCGATTATAAGAACGGTGCGAACACACAAGGCAATGAACTTGTCGAGGGCGATTTAGTTTTTGGTGAAGGACGCGCATACGGTCTCGAATTTTTCATCAAGAAAAAATACGGCAAGTTCACCGGATGGGTGAGCTACACACTTTCCCGCAGCGAACGTCGTATAGACGGAATCAACGATGGCAGTTGGTATCCTGTTCGTCAGGATCGCACGCACGACATTTCCATTGTAGCGATGTACGACTTAGGAAAGAAATGGTCGTTGGCCGCAACGTGGGTTTACAACACCGGTAACGCGGTAACATTCCCAAGCGGAAAATATTACATCGATGGACAGGTGCAGTTCCTATATACCGAACGGAATGGTTATCGTATGCCGGCTTATCACCGCATGGACATTGGAGCAACGTGGCAAACCAGGAAAACCGAAAAGTTTGAGTCCAGCTGGAACTTCTCGATCTACAATGTGTATGCGAGAGAGAATGCGTACGCCATCATCTTCCGCGAAAGCGAAACCGATCCGAACAAAACCGAAGCGGTGCGAATTGCGCTCTTCAAAATAATTCCTTCTGTTACCTACAACTTCCGATTCTAAGTGAAAATGAAAAATATACTTTCCATACTCGCCATTGCCGTTGTATTCGCTTCGTGTCAGGAAGTAATTGACATTGAGTTGAACGATAAAGACGCTGCGATTGTTATCGAAGCGAACATCTCTGATCAATCAGGTCCTTACACTGTACTGATTTCAAAATCCGTAAACTTCAGTGATCCGAATGTATTCCCGGGAGTTAGCGGTGCATTTGTTGTGATTTCCGATGATGCAGGAAATGCAGATACGTTAGTTGAAACATCAGCAGGCGTGTACATCGCGTCAACTATTCAGGGTGTTCCCGGAAGAACGTACACAATTCGTGTTGTAGCAGACGGAAAAACGTACACAGCTCAAAGCACAATGCCGAATGCAATTACACTCGATTCACTTGTAGTAGAAGAAAGTGGTGGCTTCGGTGGTGCTTACATCATTCCGCAATGGCAGGATCCGATCGGAACGGGAAATACATATCGCTGCATCGAGTATGTCAACAGCGAACGTGTGGGTGCATTTTTGTACGACGATTCATTCTCCGACGGACTTGTGAACGGGCAACCACTTCTGAACTTCACTACAGAATTAGAAACCGGAGATACCGTGCTCGTGCAGTTTCAGTGCATCGATGCTGCAAACTATTTGTACTTCTTCAGCATGGAACAAACTGCAACCAACAACACCGCGGCTCCTGCAAATCCGGAATCAAATTTCGACAACGGTGCGCTGGGATATTTCAATGCGCATACGGTGAGTGTGAGGACGGTTGTGATTCCATAAAAGGATTTTTAGTGGCAAGTAAATAAGTAGGCGAGTCGGGAAAACCTGACTCTCCTACTTGCTTGCTTGCTTAAAGACTTGTTTACTTCCGTTAGTGCCACACGGATAAAATAATCCCCATCAGCGTCAATCCTACTACATGGTAGCCGGTATCGATAAACCAAAGTTTGAATGGTTTGCTCTGGTACAGATAGTTGATGCCCATTGGAAGCGCGCAGAATGCACCGCTCACGAATAAGCCCACTTTAATTCCGTTCATACACGTTCCAGGTGACTGCATTGCATAAAGTGCAATCGCCATTCCGAGTGCCATGAGAATTCCGATCACAAAAGTACTACCGAATAACATAGGCATTTTTTTCTTCGACTCTTCATTCATTACTATTTTATGAGAATCAGCCCAGTATTTTCCGAATACTGGAGGCGCATACCAGACTGCTCCGATTGCGAAATAAGCGACTCCGGCTACAATGATCTGAAGCCAGGGAGCGTGAGAAAAAAATTGTGATAACATGGGCGTGTTTTTTTGGTTAATGAAATTTAACTCAATTACCAGCGAAACTTTGAAACTGGACACAACGAATACTAACACCCGTTTGTTAACGAGATAAATATCCCTCTAAAAACTCCAATTTAACTGATGGTTCGGTATAGTCCGGTCTCTTATCAAAACGACTACTTCGCTTTTTGCTTCAAAAGTTGCTTTGCGGCTTCTATCGCGTAGTCAGCATATTCATCATTTCGATCAATTATTGCCTCAAGCTCCTCTTTGCTTTTGTTCTTCCATCTCTGCGCCATTTCGTTGGCTTTCTCAACCATTTCCTCTTTCTCCTCTGCAACATCTTCGGCCGATTTCTTCTTCTGCAGAATGAACGGATAAAACGAAGGTTCCTGAAACGGTTCGACACCAATCAGCTCTGCAATTTTCTCAAGTTCCTCATGCAGGAGATCAGTAACGATGATACGTTTTTGCGGTCCCGCTACAATACGCATATATGACCACTGCCCAAGAATCGGTTTTTCCTGGTTGCGGATAATCCGGATCTGTGTGATTTCCGAAAACCGCACCGCGATCTCCTTGCCACCTCGCTTCATTATAACTAATTTTTCACCGCTACTTATATTCAACTCCGCATTCCGGCTATAGAAAAGGTATTGAAAAAATAATATCCAGTATGGAGTACTAACAGCAAACATGATCATCAATATCTTCTTCGTTGCCTGTGGATTGAAAGTCTTGTCTTCAAATAAATAAAATGCGAACGGTAACACGAAAAACAAAACCGGAAAGAGTGTACGCAACGGGAAACGGAATTTCGCGGTGAAGTTTGCGTTCCGGATTTCCTCGTTTTCATCGAAATTGTATTTCTGCCGGACACGGTGATTCCAGAAATCGTCCAGAAACTCTTCGATGGTGAAACCCGTCTTCACGCCGTCGTAAGGCACAAGTGTTTCAAATGAATGTTGTTCGTGAAAGCAGTTCAGGAAAAAACCCTCGCTTCTTGCGTGCGCAACTTCAACATAATAACGCTTGTTGAATTCAAAACGCAAAACTTCGTCTGAATGCGTATCTGCGAAGTCGCGAAATATTTTCAGGAACTCGTCTTGATCATCGATGCGTTGACTACTCTCGCTCTTCGGGGTTCTGGAACAGAGATAAGTGCGCATAAATTACTTCAGCTTAATACACACATTCTTCGGCTCCGTGAAAAACCGCAACGCTTCGAAGCCACCTTCGCGACCAACACCGGAACCTTTCATTCCGCCGAACGGTGTACGCAAATCGCGCAGCAACCAACAGTTGATCCAGATGATGCCGCTGTGTACGTTTGCAGCCATGCGGTGTGCGCGCGTGAGATCGTTGGTCCAGATGGAAGCTGCGAGTCCGTAGATCGTGCTGTTTGCCATCATCAACACTTCTTCTTCTGTGTCGAAAGGCATGATGGTGACAACCGGTCCGAAAATTTCTTCCTGGTTCGTGCGGCAATTGTAAGGCAAACCTTCAATGACCGTTGGCTCGATGTAATAACCATCTTTCAGATCGCCATCCAGCATGAAACGATTTCCTCCGGCGAGAACTGTTCCGCCTTCTTGTTTCGCAAGCTCAATGTAAGAAAGAACTTTCTCCATGTGCGATTTCGACACGATCGCGCCCATGCGTGTTTTTTCATTCGATGGATCGCCCGGTTTCAATTGCGACGCTTTCTCAGCAAAAGCTGCCTTGAATTTTTCGTACAACGGGCGCTCCACAAAAATGCGCGAGCCGCACAAACATATTTCGCCCTGATTCGCGAAAGAAGACTGAATTGTTGTCTTCAGCATCGTATCGAAATCGCAATCAGCAAAAATGATGTTTGGATTTTTTCCGCCGAGTTCCAGTGAAAGCTTTTTGAACTTCGGAGCAGCACTCGCCGCAATTGCAGCACCGGTAACCGTTCCGCCCGTGAATGAAATCGCTTTGATATCGGGATGATCAACAATTGCTTGTCCGCATTTGCCACCGAGACCGTGAACGATATTCAAAACACCCGCAGGCAATCCGGCTTCGATGCACGCTTTCGACAACATGTACGCCGTCATTGGTGTAATCTCCGATGGTTTTGCAACAACACAATTTCCTGCTGCAATCGCCGGAGCAATTTTCCAGGTGAAGAGATACAGCGGAAGATTCCACGGAGAAATACATCCTACAACGCCAATCGGTGTACGCATCGTGTAATTCACTGCTGTGTCTTCTGTGATGTGCGACTCCGCAGCAAAGTGCATAATTCCTGTTGCGAAAAATTCGAGATTGGAAACAGCGCGCGGAATATCAACAAGGCTTGCGGTGTGAACAGATTTTCCATTGTCTTTCGATTCTGCTTTCACATACGCCTCCATATCGCGCTCAATGATTGCCGCAATTTTCAGCATGAGCTTCGCGCGTTTCTCAACGGGCGTCACCGACCATGTTGGGAATGCCGTTTTCGCAGCCTGAACAGCAAGATCTACATCCTTCGCATCGGAATCAGGAATAAGTGAATACACTTTTCCCGTTGCCGGTTGAAAGTTGTCGATGTAGTTTCCGCTTTGAGGAGCGAGGAGCTGACCGTTGATGTAGTTCTGAAGTTTTTCCATTGCGTTGCAAATTTACGAACCGCAGCGACACACGACGCAGGGTTATTTGAGCATTTCTGATATCCTCAGAAGCGTATTCCCACTATAAGCACATCATCCACCTGGTCCAGTTCGCCTTTCCATTTGTTGAATTCGTTGGCAAAACGCTCGCTTTGCGCGTTCAGCTGAACCGCAGTAAGTTGCAACATAAGTTCTTTCAGTCCGCTTCGCTTGAACTTCTTGCCTTTGTCTCCTCCGAACTGATCTGCGAAACCGTCTGTTGTGAGATAGAGTAAATCTCCCTGCTTCACAGCAATCTCATGAAGTGCAAATGGTGTTTGCTTTTCACCTTTCCCAATAGGCATTTTGTCTACAGGTAACTCCATCGCCACTCCATTGCTTACAATGACCGGCGCGTTATTCGCTGCTGCATACGTGATGCGACGATTCTGCTTTTCAAAGCGGACGAGAATTCCATCCATTCCGTCCTGTGAATCGTTCTGTGAAAGATTAGAAATGAGTTGATTTCTGGTGTGATCGAGAATCAAGTTTGGTTCTGCAATTTTCTTTTCAGTAATCGCCTCATTCAGAAAAGAAATATTCAGAAGACTCATGAATGCGCCGGGAACTCCATGGCCGGTTGAATCGCACACGGCCAGATAAAATGAATCCGGTGTTTCAGTGCACCAGTAGAAATCTCCGCTAACAATGTCTTTCGGAAGGTACAGCACGAAAAAATCCTTCAGTCCTTTCTGCAGCTGAGAATCGTGTGCGAGCAGCGACTGCTGGATACGTTTTGCATAGGTGATGCTGTCTGTAATTTCCTTCTGCTTTTCCTCGAGTTTTAACTTTTGCAACTGAAGTTGATCCTCTGCATTTTTTCTGAAGACAACCTCAGTCTTAAACTTCTGGTTCCACGCCAACATACTTACCGCGAGTACAACCGCACCTGCAATCATCAGTTCAACTGATGCTGGCCAATGTTGCAGTTTAAATAGCATTCCGAGGAACAGAAATCCGGTGCCGAGAAAATCAAACAGGCTGAATAAAAACGCAGTGAACTTTGAACGTGAATATTCTTTCCACTTTTCGTACTTGTTCTTCAGGGCGAGTGTTCCGTAGGTAAAGCAGAATAGGAATATTCCTAAGATCAGTTGAATCCCGGCTGATGGCCAACGTCTCCAGATAAAGAGGCATGCAGAAAGTACTATGCAAAACACCCCGATCAATATTCGGTTCGCGATTTTTCTTCTTCTTTTCAGCGGCAGGTGAAATGCCAGCAGCGCAGGCGATGTAAATAAAGAAAGTACCATTACAATTACAAATGGAACGAAGTATGCAGGATTAATATCCACTTGCGCGATCATCACATATAAAAAGCAGGGAACGCACAGAATGGCTACCACTAATAATATCATGGCAAGCCTTCTCATGGTATATAGTTTTTTACAGCTACTCCGTTCAGTCCGTTAGTCATCCGATTGATCTGATTCTGCTGCGCCTCAATAATCAGCTTATCCCGTCTACGATTTGAGGCAGCAATCACCGCGAAAATAATTCCTCCCACAACAACGAAGAAGCCGACTATTCCGGCAATTATCCATAGCGCATTTCTCTGCTTTCCCGATTCCTGCTTCTCCAGTTGATTCTCTAGTTGTGCAATCTGCATTTCCTTTTGTTCGCTGTCGTATTTCTCCTGAAGCTCCAGCAACCTTTGCGCATTGTTCTCGTTGTAAATCGAATCGCTGAACTCTTTGAACTTGATATGACTGAGATACGCATTTTTGTAATCGCCAACTGCAACATAATCCTGTGAAAGCTGATTGTACAAATCGCTGAGTGCATCGATGTAACCCACTTTTTCACTCATGTCTATCATTTCGCGATGCCATTCCATAGCAGAAGAAGATTCTCCTTTGATGCGATAGAGGTTGCCGACGTTCACTCCGGCATCAATCATCATGGTGTATTCGCCCGCACCTTCTGCAAGAGCGTATGATGCCATGTAACACTTCATCGCGCTATCTCTCATTCCGAGATTCTGGTAACATACACCGGCGTTGTTCAAGGCTTGTGCTTCCAGAAGCGGATCGCCGATATCATGTGCAATGCTTGCTGTTTTGTTGCAGTATTCTTTCGCTTTCTCGTTTTCATTTTGCGCGAGATACAATCCTCCGATGTTAAGTGAAACCATCGCGACCCGTTCAACGTCGCCGGTCACTTCAAAAATCCCTTCCGCTCTGCGATAGTAATCCATTGCTTCTGTGGGCTTACCCATGTCGGTGTAAATGTTGCCGAGATTGATGTAGCTTTTCCCAACACCATTCTGATCGCCGATCTGCTCACGTAGTTGTAACGCCTGCAAATGTGCAGCGAGTGCTTCCGGTAAATTTCCACGACGGTATTCTACAACACCAATTGTAGATTGCGAAGTTGCTTTTCCCTTTGGAAAGTCGAGGGTGGTTGAAAGCTCAAAGGCCTGCTTCGAATACGCTATTGCCTGGGAAGGATTCTCCACGCGTAACATCCATGCGATCGCGAGAAGTGAGTTCACTTTATTCGTGTCGTTCGGCTGAGTTGCAATAACGCCTCTGATGCTGTCGGCTTCACCGTTCTGCGCACACAAATCATGCACATTCAAAAGCAGCCAAAACACGCTAAAAACGAAGATGATGGGTTTTTTCACGGAACGTAAAGCTAATTAAGTATTGGAAGTTTCGTTGGTTCTTAACTTTAAAAGGTCTCATCATCCAAACCGGTTTAATGACGAGAATCAGCGAAATTTTTGAGATTTTAGACAAATATGTGACACATACCGATTGCTATTGGGGGAAATTTGTGCCAGCGAACACATTTTTGTGCAGAAAATAGCATTAGTCGTTTTATCTCACCACAGTCTTGATGTACAGGATGTCGGGCGTTTTCATATTGATGAAGATCGGCTCGGTGACGTCCTGAAACAGGTAAAGAATGCATGTGGTATTGAGGAGCTCATGTATCTCTCCACGTGTAATCGCGTAGAGTTCACAGTGGTGTCGCATCATGAATACAACAGAAATTTCCTGAACCTGTTTTTCTCTGCGCTGTTTACAGATCGCACGGAAGATATTGCGCTTGCTGTAAACAAAGCCAATGTTTTCGTTGGAGAAGATGCATTGCGCCATTCCTGCGAAGTTGCGGCTTCACTCGATTCTCTGGTAGTTGGTGAACGTGAAATTATCGCGCAGGTGCGTAACGCTTACGAGCAATGTCACGCACTTGGTTTGACCGGCGATAAAATTCGTGTTCTCGTGAAGAAAACGATCGAGACCGCGAAAATCATTTACACCGAAACTGATATCGCCCGCAATCCTGTTTCAGTGGTTTCACTTGCATATCGTAAGCTGAAAGCATTGCAGGTTCCGATCGAAGCAAAATTCATTCTCATAGGCGCTGGTGTTACGAACACGGCAATGGCGCGCTATCTGAAAAAGCACGGTTACAAGAACTTTGCTGTTTTCAATCGCACCCTGGAGAATGCGAACAAACTCGCAACAGAACTTGGCGGAACAGCATACGAACTTTCTGTTCTGGATAAATATTCTGACGGATTTGATGTGATCGTGACCTGCACTGCGAGTGAAGGAAGTGTGATCACTGAAAAAATATATCGTGCACTCGTTGGAGAAGATCGCAAGCGTAAAGTGGTGATTGATCTGGCTGTACCGAATGATCTGGACCCTGCAATCCTCAATAACTGGGAAGTAAACCTCATTGCGGTGAACAACCTCAACGATGTGGCAGCAGATAATCTGAAAGAACGTGTTAAAGCGGTTGCTGTTTGTCGTGGCATTATCGACAACGCCATCGTAGAATTTCGCTCACAGTTCCGCATGCGCCAGGTAGAAATTGCAATGCAGTCTGTTCCTGAGAAAGTGAAAGAAATCCGCAACGCTGTTCTGCACACTGTATTCGTTGAAGAAATCAAGGGACTCGATGCAAATTCGAAAGAAGTGCTCGAGAAAGTGATGAGCTACATGGAGAAGAAGTATATTTCTGTGCCGATGAAAATGGCAAGAGAAATTATTACCGCTGAGGCGCACGTGAAATGATGTGCAGATTTGCAAATGTGCGGATGTGCAGATTCATTAATTGTTAGCAGCTAGCACCAACAGCATTTTCACATCCGCACATCTTCAAATTTGCACATAGACCAGAGTCGTGAATCGAAAACTCATCATAGCATCCCGCGGAGGTGAACTTGCTCTTTGGCAGGCGAACCGATGTGCCGATGTGCCGATATGCAGATATGCCGATACCAGAACTTAGATGAACAGAAAAATTGTCATCGCATCTCGAGGAAGTGAGCTAGCCCTGTGGCAGGCCAATTTCGTATGCGATCAACTCAAAGAAATTGGAATTCGATCGGAAATCAAAATCATCAAGACGCAAGGTGATAAGATTCAGCATTTGAGTCTGGATAAGCTGGAAGGCAAAGGTTTTTTCACGAAGGAAATTGAAGAAGCCTTGCTGAAGAAAGAAGCTGATCTTGCAGTGCATTCGCATAAAGATTTGCCGACTGAATCGCCGGAAGGATTAGTTGTGGCAGCGGTTTCTTACCGGGAGAATCCGGGAGAGCTGTTGATCATCCGGAAAGAATGCACGGACAACAAAAAGAAATTTCAGCTTAAAATGAATGCGATTGTGGGCACATCTTCCGCGAGAAGAAAAACGCAATTGCTGGCTTATCGTCCGGATATACAACTGAAAGACATTCGCGGTAACGTTCCTACGCGTATTGAGAAATTACGCAATGGAGATTTTGATGCTATTCTTCTCGCTGCGGCAGGAGTTGAACGCTTGAATATTGATCTGAGCGAATTTCAGGTAGAACGTCCTACGCCAACAGAATTCATTCCTTCACCCGCACAAGGCGTTCTTGCGTTGCAAACGCGGGAAGAAGATCATGAACTCATTGCGGCTTTGCAGAAAATTCATCATCCCGATGTACAGGAATGCATTGCTATTGAACGGAAAATTCTGAATCTCTTTCAAGGCGGTTGTCAGATGCCACTCGGTGCCTATTGCGACAAAGAAGAAGATACGTTTCGTGTGTGGACCGTAATGTCGAAAGAATGGAACACTCCTTTGCGAACGCTTTACAATGAGAGTGCAGATCCAACAGTGTTGCCTCAGCGCATCGTGAACAAATTGCAGGCGTTCAAACCTGTTTCCGTCTATATCACACGCGATCTTCGCGAAAACGATTTCTTCTCACAAGTATTGAAAGCAAACGGCTGTGATGTACACGGACTCGCGCTTATCGACACGCAACGCATCATTGCAAAGAAAATTCCTCAGGCCGATTGGATTTTCTTCTCCAGCAAAAACGGGGTGAAACATTTTCTTGCGCAAACAAAAGTTGAGCCCGGACAGAAACTCGCTGCAGTTGGCAAAGGAACTTCGGATGAATTGCGCAAACACAACCTGCGTGCCGATTTCATTGGAGGAACAGCAGATACACGCATCATTGCAAAACAATTCGGCGCGGTGTGCGGAAGATCAACTGTGCTTTTCCCGCAAGCCAAAGGCAGCATGAAAACGGTTCAGCAGCAATTACCAACTGCCAAAGTAATTGACCTCACCGTTTACGAAACATTGACCCGTCCTGCGAAAGATATTCCCACATGTGATGTGCTGGTCTTCACCAGTCCGTCGAATGTAGAAGCATATTTTGCATCAAACACGATTTCAAAAACACAGAAAGTCGTTGCAATGGGTCACGCCACGGGCAGCACGCTGAAAGAAAAGGGAATTGTCAGCTTCGTTACTCCCGGAACGTTTGATGATGCGGGGTTAGTGAGAGCGGTGATGGGAATGGCAGTACTCGATACGAAATAATACCTTCACGCTTATCAACCTTCGGCTTCGCTCAGTCTGACAATATACCGGAAACTAAATTCCGCCAATCAGAAATTAATAATCAGCTAATCACATGAACATTCGCCCACGCCGCACCCGCAAAACCTCCATCTCACGCAACATGGTTGCAGAAACACGTCTCAACAAAGACATGTTTGTGTATCCGTATTTCGTAACGCACGGAAGCAATATCAAGAATCCGATTAAGGCGATGCCGGGAATCAATCACTTCTCTGTGGATATGCTGCTCGCTGATGTGAAAATTGGATTGAAACACGGCATCAACAAGGTTTTGATTTTCGGTGTTGGTGAAGAAAAATCGGAAGATGGTTCTTCCTCGCATTCACACAAAAGCATTGTGCCTATTGCAGTTGAAGCGCTGAAAGAAGCGTTCGGCGACAACATTTACGTGATTACCGATGTCTGCGTTTGTTCGTACACGTCACATGGTCACTGCGGGATTCTCGAAGATGGTTACGTAGACAACGACAAGTCGGTTGATCTGCTTTGCAAGATGGCGCTTTCACATGCACAAGCAGGTGCAGATATGGTTGCACCTTCAGACATGATGGATGGGCGCGTTGGAGCAATCCGTGAAACACTCGATGACAACGGATACGTGAATACAGGAATCATGTCGTATGCCGTGAAGTTTGCTTCTGCATATTACGGTCCGTTCCGTGAAGCGGCAGATTCTTCTCCGCAATCAGGAGATCGTAAAGCGTATCAGATGGATCCGCGCAACGGTAACGAAACGATTCGCGAAGCATTGCACGATGAAGACGAAGGTGCAGACATTCTTATGGTGAAACCAGCTCTCGCGTATCTTGATATTATCCGCAGAGTAAAAGATGCAACCTTGCTCCCACTTGCGTGTTACAACGTATCGGGAGAATACAGCATGGTGAAATGCGCAGCCGAACAAGGATTGATTGATGAGCAGAAGATTGTGATGGAAAACATGACTGCGTTTGCACGTGCAGGTTGTGATATCATCATCACGTATCATGCGAGGGATATTGTGGAGAAGGGTTGGTTGTAATTCGGCAATAGGGCATTGGGGCATTAGGGTGCTGGGAGAATACTGTGTCACGAACTTGTAATCATTTGCGACCTAATCCGATCAATGCCCCAATGCCCTATTGCCCTAATCCCCCAATACCCTTCTCCTCTATTTCCTATCTTGCACCGTGTCCGATCCCTTCCTCAATTACCCGTACCGAAGATTTTCAAGCGATATATATTCTGCGCCATTAGCGGAATTGCTCGATGAACACAATATTCCTTTTGAGGTGATCACCGAACCAGAAGGTGTTGGATCTGTTTTCCTTGGCGCGTCCACCATTCCAGGGGTAATTGTGATGGTGAATCAAAGTGATGTACAACGCATCGTGGAACTGGAGAAACAATTCACGCCTCAAAAACACGCTGAACCCAAAGTTCCGGACGCAGAAGAATCGGTGGAAGGATATTGGTTCGCGATTGGGTACATACTTGCACTCGCAACTTCTCCAATAGCGATTATCATCGGTTTGCATTTGTTCACAGCAAAACGGCGCACACGCAACTTCGGTTCCATTTTCGCTTACGACGAACGGGCGCGTCATCACGGAAGAATGATTTTCTGGTTTGCCCTGTTCATTTTCATCTTCAGCATTGGACGAGTAATCCTCAATGGAAAAGGCGGAATGCTTGATACGGTTTCGTTCATGGCGTGGGCAATTGGAGAAACGTTGCATTGATTTCTCTGCATTCGCGTTCGTTAACACAATATTCTCCTGCTTCAACCGACCTTTACACTGTATGGAGCAACTTGCGTTTAATATCAATCTCGATTTCATCAAGGAAGGGTACCAGGGAAATGTTCTGGAAAAAGGTCGCTTTGTAAATGAAGACAAAGACTTCGGAGCAGGATTCAGCAAAGTACTGCAGTGGATGTTCTCGAAAAATCCGCACAGAGCTCAAAAGAAGAAAAGTACATTCCGTTTAGAAGTTGCTCCCGACAAATCCATTTTTGAAAACGGTCCGGATGCATTCACATGGTTAGGTCATGCTGCATTTCTGTTTCGCATCAACAACAAACTCATTCTGACAGATCCTTGTTTGTATGATCTTCCCGGAATTAAAAGACAGTTTGCTTCTCCGTTCCGAACTTCAGAGCTGAGAGAACTAGACTACATTCTTCTCTCGCATTCACACCGCGATCATTTTGATTCCCGGAGCATGCGTGAGCTTGTCAAAATAAATCCGAATGTGAAGATCTATTGTCCATTGAAAATGGAACCGCTTGTGAAACGCATTGGGGGGAAAAGAATTACTGAAGCAGGTTGGTATCAGGAATTTCCAGCTGATGAAAGCGGAATCCGGTTCGCGTTTCTTCCCTCGAAACATTGGAATCGTCGTTATGCGCACGACACGAATCGCGAATTGTGGGGTGCGTTCTGGATCGGAACAAATACAAAATCGATTTATTTCGCTGGTGATACGGCTTATCATTCTCATTTCACAGATGCGAAAGAAATTCTTCCGCCCTTGAAACACGCGTTCATGCCGATTGGTGCTTACAAGCCAAACTTCATGATGAAGAGTTCGCACACTTCCCCGGATGAAGCCATACGCGCATTCAGAGATTTAGGTGCAGAGAAATTTATTCCGATGCACTACGGAACGTATGATCTTTCTGATGAACCGCTGGAAGAACCTATGCAGATTGTGAAAGCGCAACTGGAGACGGATAAGCAAATGGCAGAACAAATTATTCCGGGAGCCGTTTACCCGCTTTAAAAACGAATTCCGACTACGAGCACATCATCCGTCTGTTCGTTTTTCCCCTTCCACTCTGCGTGTACCGCTTCAAGTTTTTGTTTTTGTGCTGCTACTGGTGCCTGGTGAATTTCAGTTACCAGGTTCCGAAATCGTTTGATCATGTACTTCTTGTTCTCTTCTCCTCCGAACTGATCAACGTATCCATCGGTGAACAGATATAGCATGTCGTTCTTCTCGTACTTCACAGCTATTTCTTCGAAACGTTTTTCGCCCGAACGAATTCCGCCCAATGTAAATTTGCTTCCCTTCAGTTCACGGATTTTCCCATTACGTATCAACATGGCGGGACGTTTTGCACTGGTTAAAACAAATTCACCAGTTGCTTTATTCACTTTAATCAGTGACAAATCCATTCCGTCCTGAATCACGCCTTGCTGATCGGCGTGTTGCTTCAACATCGTTACGATTCCTTTATCCAGCTCTTCGAGAATAATCGATGGTTGTGTTATTCTCTTTTCTGTCACGATCTGGCTGAGCAAACTACTTCCGATCACAGTCATGAACGCTCCGGGTACACCATGTCCTGTACAATCTGCACAAACAAAAATGTAATTGTCTTTGTCTATTTCATGATGCCAGTAGAAATCTCCGCTTACAATATCACGTGGCAAGTAGCTGATGAACGAATCGTGCATTCCCGCACTTATCACTTCTTCATTGGGAAGAACGGCAAACTGAATTTTCTTCGCGTAGTTGATGCTATCTGTGATTTCCTGTTTACTGTCTTCCACCCGCTGTCGCTGGAGAAGCAAGAGTGAGTGGCTACGACTGAACAGCAACGTAAACGTACATAGAATCAACACAATGGTCAGACTGTAAACCGGATCAGCACCCATCCAGTAAAATAAAAGGCCCGCACCAACAGAGCAGATGGCAATGCCAATCTGTCCCCACTTCGCTTTGTTGAACATATACGAAGAGCCTACCGTAACGTTGATCAGACTCAACCACGTTGGTGATCCTGGTCCGGACACCCACGCATAGAGGAAGAAGAGCGCTCCGTTGAGGGTGAGAATCCATGGTCCGGGTTGGACACCTCTCTTTCCGCAGATGTAAAGACAGCTGCTCGCGATGACCGGAAAGAGTATCGCGATGATTAATGTATACAACCAATGTTCCGACAGCGTAACCTGAAGAATGTTGAAAGGAAGATCAATAAGCGGGAATACCCGGAATATATAATTCCACTCTTCTTTAAGCTTATCAAAAAAAGGTACTGCCATAGGGGTTTGCTAAACTACTAAATATGGGTAGATCCGAAAGGGAGTTTCATAGCTTTACTTCATACTTAATCACCCAAACCCATGACCAAACAAGAAATTCTTGACATTCTCGACAAAAACGCTGCGGGAGAACGTAGCTCAATGAAACTCGCAATTGGCGGAGGAATCGTCATGCTGCTGGGATCCATTGCCATGTTTATTTTTATGGAAGACCGTATGTGGGCCTACATACTTGGCGGTGCCGGCGTGTTTGTAATCTTTGGTGGAATTCGCGCCATGAAAACAAATATGTACGAAAAGCAAGCACAGAAAATCAAAGATGTATTTTATACAAATCCCTCTGATCTCGTGTGGAGCTATGAATTAGTAATGAAAGGAAACGTCTCCAATCTGAAACAAGTTATCATGAAGTTCAGAGATGGAACTCAATTTGAAATTGCACAGGATGCAATCCCTAGTAACGATTGCTCTGATCTTGTGCGCGGATTGACTGCAATCAATCCAAAGATGATCGTTGGATACAACGAAGAAACAGAGAAGCTTTACAACGCGAAACAACTTTAGGTTTTAACAGACTTTAATATCTAACGACGCTCAATTACGAGCGTCGTTTTTTTGTGGACGGTGTTCTGCTACTTCTGGTCGGTCAACTGGTTCATCTCATCCGATCAAACGCACCAAACTCCGATTTTTCATTGGTAAAATGAGCGCTTTACCGCTTAACCGGACTCATTCACGACTCAACAACTTTTCGTCGCCGTTCATCGAAGCTCGTCGGGTCCAGCCCCATGTTGGTCGCATCTTTGCACCATCAAATCCATGAATAATAATTCAACTCTTATTTACCTGCCGGGCGTGCAGATTGAACGACCATCAGCTTGTGTGCTGGTGATCCGTTACGATGATGAACTGGTTGTCACTTTAGAAATGGCAAAACAGATCACATCTGAAGTTGCGCGGTTTTTTGGTAGTACGGAATTAGGTGTAGTGCATTCTGCTGGTTCTCTTACGACCATTGACCCGGATGTGCGCGATTACCTCACCAGCAATTCTCGTTACGCGCACAAAATCGCAGAAGCGTTTGTAGTGAAGAATCTCGGACAACGGATTCTCGCCAATTTTTATCTCCGCATTTCGCGACCAGGTTGTCCAACAGAAGTATTTACGACAGAAGAAGAAGCAGTGAAGTGGGTGAAAATGTATTGTCGTAATAATGACGCAGAGAAGAAGTGCAGTTCGAATATTGAGGAGTCGGTTTCTCTGTCTGCTTAAACAATTCGCCGCTCTGAACAGCAAGGCATATAGGTTTGGATGAGTGAAAGAAACCTTTCTGTTCGAGTGGCGAATTCTTGAGAAATTCCCTCTGGAATAGCGTACTTTTGCGTGTTATGTCCTTTGATCCGCGAAACATTTCCATTCAATCCTATACTTACAACTTACCAGATCAGCGTATTGCACAACATCCGTTGAGTAAACGCGATGCTTCCAGGTTGTTGGTTTATCGGGATGGAACGATCACCGACGAAAAATTTGCTGCGCTTGCCGATCATCTGAACACGGGTTCGCTCATTGTATTCAATACCACCAGAGTTGTACGCGCACGTTTGCTCATGCGACGATCAAGCGGAGCACGCATCGAAATTTTCTGTACCGACGCCACTGATGCTTCCCGGGATTTTGTACGCACCCTGGGTGAAAAGTCGAAGGTAAATGTGGTTGCATTCATCGGCAATTCCAAAAAGTGGAATGTGGCTGAACTTCTCACTGCAGAATTCGAAGGCTGCACTTTATCTGCAAAGAAACTTTCTCAGAACGCCGATCAATGGAATATTGAACTGTCGTGGACGCCTTCCAATTTAACTTTTGCGGAAGTGCTCGACCTCGCAGGTAAAATTCCACTGCCTCCGTATATGCATCGCGAAGAAGAAAGCGATGATGCTGAACGATACCAAACCATTTTTGCAACACAGCAAGGTTCGGTTGCAGCACCAACTGCCGGTCTGCATTTCACAAATAGAGTAGTTGACGCTCTTCTTCTGAAAGGAATTAAGTCGTGTGCCGTGACTTTACATGTAGGCGCAGGAACTTTCAAGCCTGTGAAGAGCGAAACAATGGCTGGTCATGACATGCACCGGGAACAAGTGATTGTTGCGCTTGAAGTGATTGACGAACTGCTTGCACATCACGGCAAAGGCATAACAGCCGTTGGAACAACCGCATTGCGCACACTCGAAAGCATTTATTGGTTCGGACGACAACTTGTTTTAGAGCCCGGGCAATTTCGAAGCTCTTTGTTCGTTGGGCAATGGGAACCGTATGAAAATGGTCCCGATGTACCAACCTTGGTTGCTCTCAACGCCGTAAAAGACTGGATGCGCGAATACAATCACAGCGAATTGTCGGGATTCACACAATTGCTCATTGCGCCGGGATACAAATTCCGCGTAGTTGATGCTCTTGTGACCAATTTCCACCAGCCACAGAGCACGTTGTTGTTACTGGTAGCTGCATTTACAGGAGAAGATTTCCGTAAGATCTACGATCATGCGCTGGCGAACGAATACCGTTTTCTTAGTTACGGAGACAGTAGTTTACTCTTTAGAAATAGCTAATTTGGCGCAATGAATTTCGGGAAGAAACTCGCGTACTATTCGGTGGGAATTGTAACAGTAATCGGATTGATTGTTGTTGCGATAAATCCGTTTGCGAAAAGCTTCACTACGGAGAGCTTTCATCCTTTTGAAAACTACCGGAATTCGGACAGCGCAATGATTGTCGATCTCACCGGCGCTATCAACACGGGAATTGTGATTCCAAGTGTGAAACAATTGCCTGGCGGAAAGTTTGTGTTTACGTTTAAAGTCCAAAACAACAAACTCGGATCGCGGAATCTCTCTTACAAAATTTACTACCAGAACGAAACGTACAAGGAAGTTGAATTTCAGGATGCGAATGGATTTCGTTACGAACGCCCCGAAGCAGCGAACAATTTCTACGGCAGCTGGGAAAATACCGATGTAGAGTTCAAAGAAATTCCTGAAATCGGCTGGTACGAAACTATTACGGTAACAGATTCATTTCGGATTGTTGGTAATCCGCGCAATGAGGCGAAGTATTTCGGACAGGACAATCGTCACGGAGTGAGTGCTGCAGACATTGCGGGAATGATTGGTGCAATCAAACAGGATCCGCAGTGGGTGAGCGACATTGAACTCAAAGCGAAGAATAACAACATCAGCATGGACGAACAGTATTATCGTGATGCGTTGTACAGCCTGAATGATATGCAGCAACACGGAGACGTGAACAATCGCTGGAAGAGAAATCCGCGCATGGGAAGCTATCGGTTCATGCTGGTCGTTACCGCAACATCCGGTGTTGAGGCTATTCCCGTTTCAGTTCGGAATATTGCGAAAACAGAACCAACTGGCGGAGTAATCAATCCGTTTTACTACTTCCTGTATGGGCCCGGTGCGCATGATGAAAACATTGAAGTGAATGTTGCCGGTGAAGAATTGAAAGTGGCTGCAAAATTCAATCCCGGTTCCGGAGTGTACGTAAATCCGTTTGAGTTCAGCGACAATTCAGTGGACACGATCAACTACTGCAAAACGTGCGGCACAGACAGCACCTTGTTTATGGATGCGGAGTTTGCCCAATTCTTCCACTCCATCGATAAGAATGTGGTGATGCCCATGGTTCCTGTAACCGGTGACGTTGTTGCCGATCAGATGACACAAAAAGAGTACGAAGAACTTTCGAAACGTTTTACGGAGTCGCAACGCATCAACGATCGTTTCTGGATTTCTAATCGCCCCTGCGAAACTGTGAAGTCGGATCCGGTAAAGAAAGAAATTACGATTTTCAATCCTGGAAATGATTCCACTCCATACAAGAAAGAACATGTTGGAGTGAAAACGCGTATTGGAATGACGTATGGAAAATACCGGGTGTGCGTTCAGTTTCCGGAAATGATCAGCGAAGAAAATGTCTGGAACGGATTGGTGAATGCCGTGTGGCTGTTGTATCAGGACAATGCGGCATGGAATTCACGCAGTGCGTGCCTGGGAGGATTTATTCCGAAAGATGATATGCGCGGACAGTTTGCCGATCGTAAGAATATTCAGAATTACTCGGAGATTGACTTTGAGATTGTGAAGTCATCGCGCAACTGGCCGAAGGAATCGTATGCTGCTGTTCCGCAACCGGAAGAATATGACGCTGCAGCTAGTCGCGATATTATCGTAGCCTGTACGAACTGGGATCTTGCCTGTATGCAGCCGGAGAAGCATGTGAAAGGTGTGATGCCGCTGATGATTGACAACCGCCGCTTCGATCTGCATCGTTGGGATAGCTGGTATCAGGCAATCACCATTCGCACACCCGTTCCGCACGATGACATTTACAAACGTAATTCTTACTGGTTCGAAATCGAGTGGACTCCGGAACATATCATTTGGAGAATCGGGCCTGAGAAAAATCAACTCTCCATGGTTGGTTACATGGATAAAACTGTAACGACAATTCCCGATAACCAAATGATTGTTGTGGTCACACAAGAGTTCCACGACTCTGAGTGGTGGAAACCTGCTCCGTTCAATCAACGCAACATTCCATATCCGAAAAATCCAATGGTCGGACGGGTGCTTGCTGTCGAGGTAGAATAGTTCTCGGTTCTAAAAAATGGGTTTCCAGATCACCTGTTTCCACATGAAAGCGTCGTGGTTTTAACATTTCGGTTGGCGATTTGTTATTGATCGTTAACCAACGTTAAACTTCGAGTATAGAACATAGAACAGTTCTATCTTTTCCCCGGCAAACAAATTTTCATGTTTCACAGGAAGAAGATCAAAGAACATTTCATGATCACCATTCCCGAACCTTGTTCCCAAGACTGGAATAAGATGTCGGTGGTTGATCGCGAGCATAGACATTGCAGCTCCTGCGAGAAACTTGTCGTTGATTTTACATCCATGAGTACTGATGAAATTGTACTCTTTCTTCATCATAACAAGGAGAAAACCTGTGGTCGGTTTACAGCGACGCAATTAGGTGCTGCGTATAATCCGTTGCCACAAGGTAAACGCACTTCTAGCTGGTGGAAAGCGGCAGTACTATTGCCTCTCTCGTTCTTTTCGAAAAATGTGGACGCACAACAAAATGATTCTCTTCCAATAATAGATTCGTTAGTAGTTCGGAATGACTCAATGAGCATCCAAAACGACACGGCTCTAGTATCACAAGACTCAGTAGTTTCTCCGGATGAACTTCTATCGGATTCTGCAATTGCTCACGTTGATTCCATTACAACAGGTGATAGCATCGTAGAAATTCACGCGCCTCGCCAAAAGTCTCAAAGTATCGAATTGGTTAGCACTGGTTCCATGGTATATGGTGGATTTACTCCTATTACTCCAATATATAATGGTGGCATGACAATTATTCCGGCGTTACCAATGATTGACGTCGTTGGATCTCAAGTCAAATCCAGACGAGTTCAGGGAGAAAGTGTTAGTGAAACTAAACCCTCACTGGTCGGTGATCCGAAAGACAGAACACCTGATCCAATTCCCCCAACAATTCCGGAAACTCCCTGGTACGAAGCCATTCTTCCATCTTCATTAAGAACGCGTCGAAATGGTTAGAACACTACTCAAATTTTTTCCGAAGTCTTCATTTCGCAAAAAAGAAATACCGTCGTTCACAATCACGATTCCCGATCCGTGTTCTGAAGACTGGAGCAAAATGCAAGTAGTTGATGATATGCATCGTCATTGCGGTGCGTGTGAGCGAACCTTGGTCGACTTCTCTGTGATGAGTGACACTGAACTTGTCATCTTCTTCAAACACAACAAGGGCAAAGTCTGCGGACGATTCCGTAAAGACCAGACGAATCGTTCACTTACACAACTTCCTGAAAAATCTTCGAAAGCGACATG
This sequence comes from Flavobacteriales bacterium, assembly GCA_040377305.1. GTDB lineage: Bacteria > Bacteroidota > Bacteroidia > Palsa-965 > Palsa-965. The sequence goes on from JBEIPA010000014.1 coordinate 29,603, forward strand.
GTGGAAAGCTGCAGCATTACTTCCACTGTCATTGTTTTCCAAAAATGCAAGCGCGCAGCAGTTGCCAGATTCATTACAGACCACGCAAACACCAATGATGCTGCTTCCCGATTCAACGAGCAAATGCGAACCCGTTGTTGCGGATGGCAGAATCATTACTGTCACCGAACCGTGGAAATGGCACTTGGGCGAAGAAGTTTACCTGATGGGGATTCCGCCGCTACCACACACGGATTTTCGCATTGAGTGGACAGTTGATCTCTCGGTGTGCTATCCCTGGGTCGATTCTACCGCGCTCATTCCCCACGCAGATTCAAGCGTAGGAATGAAAGCTGCTGTAGTTGCCCCGAAGAAAATTCCCAACACATCCGAAGCTTCTGGTTTTGCAGGCAACATGAAATCTTTGCTCCCGAAAAAAGAAGAATGAAATTTCGATCGCTGATATTCACCACGTGTGTGTTTTCGTGTGGACATGTTTTCGCACAGGATACGCTTGCTTCGGATTCACTTGCACGAGATACCGATTTTGTAATAGAATATCCTTGGTATAGCGATTCTGTCATCTTTAGTTTCAATGACTCAGTACCACAACAAGCTACTTACACGGTAACGGTAGCAGAACCAAACACATGTAGTGATACAACTCGTAATTCGACAAGTTATGAGAGCCCTCCACTACTTGTTGTTATAGACGAGAGTGAAGGTTCTCGAACATATCCATGGTATACTTCGTGGTACCCAACGTCGGTGAGTGCATGCATGGGTCCTGTCTATTGGCCTTATAAGAGTTGGTACACAATCGATCTTTTCGATACTCTCCAAGTGCACACGGCTCGCAACGGATTAGCAGCAACGCAAGCAAAAGAACTTTCTACTTTTCCGCAAGCCGATAAACCCGAACCCGCTAAGCCTGCACAGGTTCCGACACAAGTTTGGTACGGAGCAGTTTTACCAAGCGAGCTTAGAATTCGAAAAGGATAATCGCTACAACTGCGTTACCTTTGTGTGACTGCTCACCGGAAACCGGGAACAGGAAACCGGGAACACCTTGCACTTATACATCCACATCCCTTTCTGTAAACAAGCTTGTCACTACTGCGACTTTCACTTCTCGACTTCACTGAAGAATAAGGACGACATGGTGAATGCAATTGTGAAAGAAATCGGAATGCGGAAAGGGGAACTGCCGAATGTACCTCTCGAAACAATCTACTTCGGTGGTGGAACACCCAGTTTACTCAGCGATACTGATCTCGGAAGGATATTTGATGCGGTGAATACAAATTTTAATCCCCGCAAAAATGCGGAGATTACGCTTGAAGCAAATCCGGATGATCTGACTTCTTCGAAAATCAAACAGCTCCGGAATTCTCCTGTGAACAGATTGAGTATTGGCATACAATCGTTCCGCGATTCCGATCTGAAAACTATGAATCGCGTACACACAGCAGAGGAAGCTGAACGCAGTGTAAAAGGAGCACAGGATGCGGGAATCACTAACATCACTGCCGATTTAATTTACGCGTTGCCCGATCAGTCGCTGAATGACTGGAGGGAAAATATTCACAAGCTCATTGCGCTTGACATTCCGCATTTGTCCTCGTACTGTTTGACGGTTGAACCGAAAACAGCGCTTGCGAAATTTGTGCATGAGGGAAAAATAAAATCTGTTCCCGATCAAACTGCTTCTGACCATTTCAAAGTGCTCCTGGAAGAAACAGCGAAAGCCGGATTCGAACAGTACGAGATTTCCAATTTTGCAAAACCGGGTTTCATTGCAGAACATAACAGCAGCTACTGGAAAGGCGAACCGTATCTCGGTGTCGGCCCTTCTGCACACAGCTTCAATGGCACAGCACGTCGCTGGAATGTGTCGAACAACATATCTTATCTGAAAGCCATTTACGAAAATCAACCCGCGTGGCAGGAGGAGATTCTCACGGAGAAAGAGCGTTACAATGAATTTGTCATGACGGGACTTCGCACAAAATGGGGAGTGAATGTATCTCGCGTTGAGGAACTGTACGGTAGTGATTTCAGGAAACACATACTCAGCAGTGCGGAGGAGCACATTGCAAATGGTAGGATTCACATGGACAATGATGTGATGACTTTGACAGCAGCGGGTAAGTTTCTGGCTGATGGAATTGCGTCTGACTTGTTCTTTGTGTGAAGTTTCGGGATCGTGGGCTTTATGTTGCCGCTGATTACGCCGATTTCATTACTTAAGGCACTGTTTTTGCTAATTGAGAATACCGATGAAAAATTCCTTACTCCTCCTCTGCTCCATTTTAATCGTTAATCTCGTTTCTGCCGACGAATTCGAAAAGAAATACGGCAACGGAGTAGTACACATTCAGTTTGATTCGCTGTATCTGGTTGAGTTTTTCAGCGCACCGGGTGCACCAACCCCTTCGCATCATGTGAGCATTCTGCGCAACGCATGGAATATCGGAACGCATTATGTTAATTTCGATTCCATTCATTTTGCAGATACTGTCCCCGGTTGGTTTACACCTTTGTACTACATCACACGCGGTGAATACGCGAGAATCGACATCGTTGCTATCGATTCTGCCGGTGGTTATTACCGCACCATTCTGAAAGACGACCAGGGTCGTGATGTTTGGGTGAAAAAACAAAAGCACATTACGTTTCTCACCTGGCTTGGGTTCTACAACACGGTTGCGAGCATAGAACTCAACGACGGCGATTTAATTCTCTACGACAAACCCGATCCGAAATCAAAGCGCGTGAACTACACACCTATGATGGGCACAGATGATCGCGCTACTATGCGCGCACTCGAACTAAACGGACATTGGATGAAAGTTGAAATCCAAATTCCGCAACGCGATCCGATGATGTCGTGGAAAACCTACACGGGTTGGATCAAATGGCGTGATGAAAAGCAGCCGTTGATTAAGTACAATCTGATGGGATGCTAGTGTGCTAATGGGATAATTTGCTAATGTGACAAATTGATTCGGAGTTCACTGCCAGGTAATTTCCGGAAATATTTGTTCTAGCACATGAGCACACGAACAGATTACCACATTATCTTCGAGGGATGAAATCCTTCTTCGACCCCGAAGCGAAAACTGAGATACTTACCCGTCTCAATAAACTCACTCCCGAATCAAAACCGCTGTGGGGCAAAATGAACAGCGCGCAAATGATGGCACACAATGTGTCCGTAATGGAATCCGCATGTGATACCGCCCCTCCAAGAAAACAAATGTTCATCGGAAAAGTGTTCATGTTGTTCATGAAGAAGCAGTTCACGAGCGACAAACCACACAGCAGAAACGCTCCCACGTCACCTGATTTTCTTATGGCGACAGAAAAAGATTTCGCGAAAGAGAAACATCGTCTCACGGAGATCATCACAAAATTTCACGAGGGCGGTCCGGATAAAGTAACGAAGTATCCAAGTGTGTTCTGGGGAAAATGTACTCCGCAGGAATGGGGCATTGGAATGTATAAACACATGGATCATCATTTTCAGCAATTCGGCATTTAATCAAACGGGAAACGACCGGCGGGAGACGGGAGTACAGACCGTAGTTTCATTTGAACCATCCAATATGTTTGCAACGATCAATCACAAAGGCGAAGAATACAAAGTTGATCTTGGTCAACCCATTGACATTTCCATTCCGCTCTCCGACAAAAGTGCGCGTGCATGGTATGTTGATCCGATGAAGATTGAAGCCGTGCGCAACGGAGATTGGGTTGGAGAAGTGAAATCAGGCGGTTCTGTGAATTTCAGAAACATCTTTTTCAATCCGCACGGACATGGCACGCATACCGAATGTGTAGGCCACATTGCGCCGGAGATATACAGCGTGAACGAACACGTGAAGAAGTATTTCTTCATCGCGGAATTGATCACCGTACTTCCGGAACAACGCGACAATGGAGATTTCGTGATCACCGAAAAGCAGCTGCAGAATTTACTCGAGGGAAAAAGTCCGGAAGCGGTTGTGTTGCGCACCATCAGCAATGCAGAATCCAAACTCGTGCAGAACTGGTCGAACACGAATCCGCCTTACCTGGAAGAAGCTGCTGCGAAATTTATCGCGTCGAAGAAAATTAATCACTTGCTCATCGACCTGCCTTCTGTCGACCGTGAAGTGGATGATGGAAAGTTGCTTGCGCATCGCGCGTTCTGGGAATATCCACACAACACACAATTCCAGAGAACGATCACAGAATTCATTTATGTTCCGAATGATGTATTTGACGGAACGTATTTGCTGAATCTGCAGTTTGCGCCGTTTGAGAATGATGCTTCTCCTTCCAGGCCGGTGTTGTTCAGAATCACGAATCTTTAAACACATAGAATCATAGAAACCGGGCGTGTTAAAAGGTGCATCAACAGAGTTGATGCAAAACATAGTTCACAGGAGAAGATCGCAAAGCGATCCGTGTATCCGTCACAATGCGCACGCGCATCGCGCATACTGCCCATTAAGACGAGAACCCTCATGTGATCTATGTACTTCTTGAGCCCCGCTAGCAAACAACGACCTATGATACTATGTGGTAAACACTTTCCGGGATGAATTTAGAAGAACTCCGCAACTATTGTCTGTCAAAATCTGGTGTCGAAGAAACCTTTCCCTTCGGTGAAGAAACGCCCGTTTATAAAGTCATGGGCAAAATGTTTCTCCTCACCGGCTTCGAATACAATCCTGTTCAGTTCAATGTGAAATGCGATCCGGAATTAGCCATTGAATTGCGTGAACGTTATTCCTGCGTCGAGCCGGGCTTTCACATGAGCAAGAAGCATTGGAACACCGTTACCTGTGATGGATCTGTTTCCCGAAAGTTGTTGCACGAGTGGATCGATCACTCGTATGAACTTGTTGTGAGCGGACTGAAGAAGAATGAGCAGGAGGCGCTGAAGAAGATCTCACAGAGAAAGAGCAGGAACTAACTACCTTTGTACCATGAAACGTCTCCTGCGCTATTTCATTCAAGGTCTCGTCGTAACCGTTCCGATCGGAATTACTGTTCTGATTATCGCCAAAATTTTCTTCTGGATAAAAGGGTGGTTTGCACAATGGGACGTAATTGTACACCCGTACGCCGATCCATTCATAATGATGGGGATAGTGGTGTTCTGTATTGTACTTGCAGGAATTTTCGCATCGAATGTTGTCGCGAATTTCTTCATCAACGAATCGGGAAAGTTCATTGAGAAGATTCCGTTCATTCGCCACATCTATTCTCCGGTAAAAGATTTTACAAGTGCATTCATCGGAAACAAGAAGAGATTCACGCGTCCCGTTTTAGTAATCACAAACAAAGAAGCCGATATCCGCGAAATTGGTTTCATTACAGACGACGACCTTCGCGAAATTAAAATAGGTCCCGAATATGCTGCAGTGTATATGCCGGCTTCTTACTCCATCGCAGGACGTTTGCTGATCGTTCCAAAAACCAACATCACGCCAATGGAAGCCAATGCCGGTGATGTGATGAAGTTTGTGGTGAGTGGCGGAGTTGCTGAAGTGGAAGAACATCATTAGAAGAAGGGAGTCGGGAGATTGGAGTCGGGAGTAACGACCAGTGTGTATACATCTACTGAGGTCAGAACAAATATATTTCGAAATTGGCATGAAGTTTTCTTTAGCAGCTTGAGGTCATCCCGCAATTAAAGAAATGTGTTTGTTTAAAAACAACTTTCCACTCCAGCCTCCCATTTCCCGACTCCCATCTTTTTCTTACCTTACGTAGACAAACTGCGACAAATGAAATCCTGACGTTTACAGTCGGGATTCACGAATTCACAAACTCAAAACTCAAAAGAATGCGTAAAATATTCCTACTCGTGCTCGCTACGGCTGCACTTACACTTCCTGCTCTTGCTGGCGACGGCGTTAAGGTCAAAGTGGAATCGAAGAATGAAAAGATCAATGGAGGTTCCCATCCTTGTCTTGTTGTAACTATTTACGATGCAACTCCCAGCGACATCGAGAGTGAATGGAAAAGCACGATGAAAGGTTACGATGCGAAAGTGAGCGGCAAGGATGAAATTTTTGCCGACAACGCACTCATCAAAGCAATCAGTGAGAACACCTGTGATGTGTATGCGTACACAGAAAAAATCAGCGATACAGAAACAAAATTTGTTGTCGGATTTCTTCTCGGTGAAACCTGGATCGATTCCAAAAGCACTTCCTACAATGCGGCTGAAAAAATCGTGAAAGATTTTGCCATTGAGCAATCCAAAGATGGAATTGCAGTAAAGAGAAAAGCTGCAGAGAAACTGCTCGACGATCAGAAAGACGATCAGTCCGATCTTGAAAAGAAGAACAAAGATCTGCACGACGATATCGCAGATTATAACGAGAAGATCAAGAAGGCTGAAGCCGATATCAAATCCAACGAGGACGAGCAAACAAAAAAGAAAGCGGAGATTGATGCGCAGCAGAAGGTGGTTGATGACCTGAAATCGAGAGAAAATTCTGTCGAATGATAGGATGATAGAATTATCGGATGATGGGATGGAGTCACGTTTAAAGTGGCCTTAACCCTCTTTTCAATAAGAATTCAGACCAAGTGGTTTTTGTAAGTAGCTGTTTATCTGATCATTATATCATCCAATCATCAAATGATCCTACCGAGGGCGCCTCATTTTTTGGTAACTTCGAGTCCCTAAATTTTAAGAGACTATCGAATGAAGACGTTGGTTGAACAGTTTCCGTCGCAACTCAGTAAAGCGATCGAAATCGGAAGAAGTGCGAAGCTCACAGCAGCGAAAAACGAAATCAGAAATGTACTGGTTACTGGTCTTGGTGGATCAGGTATTGGAGGCACAATCGTTTCTGAGCTTGCTTTCCCCGAGTGCCCTGTTCCTATGCAGGTAAGCAAAGGCTATTTCATTCCTGCTTACGTTAATGCGAACACGCTGGTCGTTGTTTCATCGTATTCAGGAAATACAGAAGAAACGTTGGCGTGCATGAAACAGGCATTTGAAAAAGGTGCAACTGTTTGTGCAATCACTTCCGGAGGTGCTGTTGAAGCATTCGCAAAAGAAAATAAGCTCGACTATATTTTAATTCCGGGGGGCATGCCTCCGCGATCGTGTCTTGGTTATTCATTAACGCAGCTCGTTGCAATACTTGCACATCATCAATTGATTTCCGGTGATCACCTTGCCAATATTGAAAAAGCAAATGCACTGATTTCAAAAAATCAGGATGCTATTGCCGCACAGGGAAAATCAATTGCACAGTTTCTCCTCGGAAAAATTCCGGTGATCTACAGCACCACTCTATTCGAAGGAGTTGCCGTACGTTTTCGCCAGCAGCTGAATGAAAATTCAAAAGTGCTTTGCTGGCACCACGTAATTCCGGAGATGAACCACAATGAACTTGTAGGTTGGGCCGGCGGAACAGAAGAATATGCAGTAATTGTTTTCCGCGATTCTTCCGAGTACGAGCGCAACGCAATCCGTATTCAGCTCAACAAAGAAATTATTACACGGTATACACCGCACTATCTCGAGATACCTACCGAAGGAACTTCATATCTCGAGAAAGCAATTTATCTCGTTCACATCGGCGATTGGATTTCAGTAGAGCTTGCAGCTTTACGTGGCGTTGATCCGGTAGAGGTGAATGTGATTAATTTTCTCAAAGGAGAACTCAGTAAAAAATAATACGCAATATTCAATGCGCAATGCGCAGTTCATGGAACCATTGCATATTGCGCATTGAATATTGCGTATTGAATCCGACTCCTCATGCGTAACGTAGTATTCTCAGACTTAGGATTGATTGACTACAAGGAAGCCTGGGATTTTCAGGAGAAACTTTTCGCGCGAATTGTTGAGCAGAAATTAGCCAATCGCGACAAACCTGAAAGCGAGCAAATCACCCCGGAAAATTTTTTGCTCTTCTGCGCACATCCGCACGTGTACACGCTGGGAAAAACCGGTCATCAAGAAAATCTATTGGTGAATGAAGAACAGCTCAACGAAATCCATGCTACGTTTTACAAGATCAATCGCGGTGGAGATATTACATACCACGGGCCCGGACAAATTGTGGGCTACCCGTTAATCGATCTCGATCAGTTTTTCACCGACATTCACAAGTACCTGCGCTTCCTCGAGGAAACAATCATTCGGATGCTCGCCGAATTTGGTATCAAAGGCGAACGCTATCCAGGTTATACTGGAGTTTGGATAGATGTCGACGATCCGATCAAAGCCAGAAAAATCTGCGCAATGGGCGTTCGTACAAGTCGCTGGGTAACCATGCATGGCTGGGCGTTAAATGTAAATTCAGATCTCTCCTATTTTCGGAATATCGTGCCGTGTGGAATTGACGACAAGGCTGTGACTTCGATGGAGAAAGAACTCGGCACGAAAGTCAATGAGGAGGAAGTCAAAGAAAAGTTGAAGAAACACTTTGCTGAATTGTTCGGGTGTACGGTAGTCGGAACTGAACAGCCGGGGCTGCCTTGATTTACTCGGCCGGCTGAAGCCGCGCGGAACCAATATCTGCAATACACAGCCTATAACTTTTCATTAGAATCTGCGTTTAATAGATAGTTGTTCACCCCCTATGAAGAAGTTTTTCAAGCGAACCGGTCTTGTGTTGTTGGCGATTTTCATGCTCGCGAACCTTTTCATTTTGTTCTCCGGTCGCACTTATCTCTACAAAGGCGTTTGGAATACCTACATGCAAGGTCGTTCAGGACCGGCGGTTGATGAATACAGCATTTTTGCGAACAACGAAATCAAAGGCGGCAACCCGAAGCCCTGGCCGATGTCGGTTAACTACAACACCAACAAAATTCCGGCAGACATGATTACGAAAATGAGTGAGATTGAAACCGGGTCATTTCTCATCATTCAGCACGATTCCATTTTACACGAAGAATATTGGGGCGACTTCAGCGACAAGTCGTACACGAACTCATTCTCCATGGCGAAAACGGTGGTGAGCGTTTTGCTCGGTTGTGCCTTGCAGGATGGCTCAATAAAATCACTCGATCAACCCGTGAGCGATTTTCTTCCGGAATACAAGGAAGGTGATCTTTCGAAAATTACCATTCGTCATCTGGTGAACATGAACTCCGGAATTGCTTTTGATGAAGACTATGTGGACCCGTTCGCATATCCTGCCGAAGCTTATTACGGAAGCGATTTGCGTTCGCTCACGATGGGATACAGCACGGTGACGGAAGAACCCGGAAAAACTTTTCGCTACCTCAGTGGCAATTCTCAGCTCCTTGGATTTGTGCTGATGAAAGCAACCGGCAAAACACTTTCACAATACGCATCCGAAAAATTGTGGAACCCACTTGGCTGCGAACAGCCTGCTTTCTGGAGTCTCGATGCAGAAGGTGGAAGCGAAAAATCATTCTGCTGCCTCAACTCGAATGCGCGCGACTTCGCACGAATCGGTCAGTTGTATCTCGACAGCGGAAAATGGAATGGACAACAAATTGTTCCACTTGAATACGCCGTTGCTTCTACGCAACCAACTGGAATGCTGAACCCCGACGGTACTCCTTGTCTCGAATACAGTCAGGCGTGGTGGATGATTCCCGACTACAAAGGACATCACATCTTTTACGCACAAGGAATTCTTGGGCAATACGTGCTGGTGATTCCCGACATGGACATGGTTGTTGTTCGTCTCGGTAAACAACGACTCGCTGATGATGCCGATGGGGTTCCCGCTGATGTTTATTGGTATCTCGATGTGGCCCTCGCGATGGGTCAGTAAAACCGATATTCCGATTTACCATTTCCGAATGCGGTTCGGGTCTGATATAAATTTTATCAGCTCATCCAAAACGTGTTCTGAATTGGGCGAAGGAGGAAATCAGCTAATTAATTACATTTGTGCCGTATGAGAAAAGACATTCCAGCGCCGCAAGTTGAAAACGTTGTAATGGCCGTTGTACTTGAAGAAGATAACGGGCAACCCGTGTGGAATGTTTTTCTGATTAACCTCGACATCGTGCCTATCACGAATGTAATTGTGACTTCGCGCGGGTACGGAGAAATTAACGGAGAGAAAAGATCTACTTCAACTCTACGACACTTCTACGAGAATATTCCGGACCTGGAGTTCACACGCGTCGAGCCTATCATGGAAAACACGTTTGGGCTTACCAATGAATATTGGGTGAGTTTTTTCATAGGCGGTCAGGTGTACGACAAGAAATACATTTTCCTTCCCGAGTCCATTACGGAGAAAAACTTCACACAAATTCCTTTGCTGAATGTTGAAGGTGTAATGATAAGATGATGAGATGATTGGATGATGAGATGATAGGATGATGATAGGATGGGTTCGTTTCTATAGAAACGAACCCATTGTATTTCCTGATCGTCCCTCATATAGCTAAGGAGCTGTACTGTCTTACTCAGGCTTGGTGCCTTGATTTTTCGGTGGAGTGCTTTTGCCTTTCCCTTTCTTCGGAGGTTGACTCTTGTCGATTGAATCCTGGCGACGCATTTGTTCTGCATTGTAAATGGAATCGCGACGTGTGCGATCATACTTGATGCTGTCGTTGCGACGGATTTGCGTCACGCTATCGCGGTAATTAGCATACCGCGTACTGTCACTTACCCGTTTCATCTCTGCTTCGCGATTCCGTTCTTCATCAGCTCGCTGCTTATTCTGAAGGTAGGTCGAATCCTGTTTCTTCTTCTTGTTCTTCTCCTGTGCATTTACTTCTGCACTGATGAAAAGAGCCAGTGTGCCTGCAATCAAAAACTTTATAATCGGTTTCATAGTTGTTGAGTTTAGATGAGATGCATTGAAAATTACGTGCCAACAAAAACTGCTGTAAATTCTTCAGATCGTAATAAGTGTATGAGGTCGATATTCCTCACTCTGGGTAATTGAACTAACTACCTGTTCAATGAATTTCTGCTTTTACGTAATACTTTTTTCGCGGAACTATTTTTGCAAGTCACAACATAAATATTCGTTATGACAGACGATCCGAAAATCCCTGAGCGCTCAGGCAAAGAAACTTCTGGCGCAAACACTCCTTATTGGGTGGCAAGTGTGCAGCCCTTCTCTACTCGCAAACTCACTCGTGATCTCGAAACAGAAGTTGTTGTCGTCGGAGGAGGAATTGCCGGTGTGAGCGTTGCGTATAATCTCGCACGCCACGGAGTCAAAGTGGTTCTGGTAGAAGACGGGAATATCGGTAGTGGCGAAACAGGTCGCACCAGTGCTCACCTCGTTTCTGCGCTCGACGATCGTTACTATGATCTTGAATCAATGTATGGTGAGGAAAGCACGAAAATGATTGCCGATAGTCACATGCGCGCCATTGAATTCGTAGAATCTGTTTGCGAAACTGAAGCGATCGAGTGTGACTTCGAACGTGTGCCGGGATATTTATTCCTGCACCGCAACGACAAACCGGATTCATTACTCAAAGAATATGAAGCTGCGCAAAAAGCAGGACTCGACGTAACCCAACTGACAGACATTCCCGGAGTAAATGAAGACGGCAACTCTTTGCGGTTCAATCGACAGGCTATATTTCATCCACTCAAATATCTCAAAGGCTTATGTGAGGCCATCATCGAATACGGCGGGGAAATTTACACCGACACGCATGCCAATGAAATTAATGGTGACGGAGTTGTAACCGCAGAAGGTCACAAGATTTCTGCGCAGCACATTGTAGTTGCAACGAATACTCCAGTCAACAACAAGCTCTTACTCCACCTGCGTCAGTATGCATACAGAACGTATATCGTGGGAATGAAAGTGAAAAAAGGCGCAGTACCGAATGCATTATGGTGGGACACCGGAGATCACGAAGAGAGTAGTCATTTCGCACCATATCACTATGTACGTTTGCAGTCTTATGATGAAACCCATGACATGCTTATTATCGGTGGAGAAGATCATGCAACTGGTTTGCCTGAAGCGAGCGGATCCGAAATGATACGTTACTCACGACTTGAACAATGGGCACTCAAACGTTACCCGGTTGAAGAAACGGTTTATCATTGGTCAGGTCAGGTGATGGAAACAATGGATGCGCTTGGCTACATCGGTCACAATCCGCTTGACAAGGAAAACGTGTACATCGTCACCGGCGATTCCGGAAACGGGTTAACGAATGCAGGAGTTGCAGCCATCCTGCTCACCGCATTGATCATTAAAGGAGAGCATCCCTGGAAGGATCTCTATTCTCCTGCGCGATTCAAACTGTTCACAGCCGGAAAAGTTTTCATGAAAGAAGTGATTGGAGGTTTGGCGCAATACATGAAAAACAAACCGCACAATACGGAACGCGATGTGATCGCAGAGATGAATGCAGGCGATGGAAGAATCGTTGAGCTTCACGGACGAAAATATGCGGTGTACAAAGATGATCGCAATCGGCTTCACCTGGTAAGTTCGGAATGCACACATATCGGATGTCAGGTTAAGTGGAACACCGATGAGAAAACCTGGGATTGTCCATGCCACGGAAGCCGTTTTACATTCGAAGGAAAAGTGGTGAATGGTCCGGCGAATCGTGATCTGTATTACCATTCAATCAAAACAGAATCGCAGGCTCTCGACAAAGACGAAAATGCTGCATAACGTGCAATTGGTAAAACTGTTACAGTCGAGAGGCTTGAAGTTGGCGTTGGCTGAAAGCATGACCTGTGGAGAAGCCGCAGGGCGACTTGTTTCAGTGCAGGGGACTTCCGAAGTATTGCTTTGCTCCGTGGTGTGTTATCATGAATCAGCGAAAACGTCGTTGCTCAAAGTAAGCCAGCGCATCATCAGGAAATACACTGCCGAATCGCAACAAACAACGGATGCAATGGTCATGAAATTGAAGAGGTTGATCAAAGCAGACGTATACGCAGCGATAACCGGTCTTGCATCACCAGGCGGAAGCGAAACAAAACGCAAACCAGTTGGAACAGTTTTCTTTTCTCTAATTGCAGGAAAGAAATTGCGCCGCGTGAAAAAGAAATTCAACGGCTCACCTTCTGAAATAAGAAAAAAGGCTTGCGATTTTGTTTACCGCGAGATGATAACCCAACTGCGATAAGAATTGTCAATCATTGATGACAAGCATATCCTGCACGTCATACGTTTTGGGGGTTACCACCACATCAAAACTTCGAACGAAACAGAATAGTTCGCCCCACATGAGTTGTAGCTTCAGCTTACGTACAGGCAATTTGTCTTTCGGATAATTTCCGGACTCCTGTGCGTTCTTGTCTACAACGTACAGTGTCACCGTCGGGTGATTTTCCGAAATGTACACTTTCAATGCCACCGGATCATAACGATCGGGATCATAATCCGCAACGCCAGCAAGAAATGTGTAGAACGCATTCTGATCATGCAGGTCGAGTGATGCCATTCCGGTAAAATCATGTCCTTCCTTTTCGAACGGCTGCTCTTTGGTAGTGTGCGGTTTCATTTTGTTTACGGTTAATGTGTTTCACGAATTGGCTTAACGAAAAATAATCCCCGGACCTTTATCGTCGCGGGGATTTTTTCTACAGGGTTATTAGTGCTGCCACACATCGAAAAAGAGGGCCCTGTAGAATTTTTTGCTGCCGCGTACCCGACCGTTTTTAACCAACCAACTCTAGGAAAACGATCGGGCATACGCGGAGCTCATTATTTATTTGCGACGATCATTGGTGCGTCGTGAGTTTGATTGTCCCTCGCGTGAAGATGATCCTCCACGATTTGAAGAACGATTCCGGTCAGAAGACGATGAAGAACGGTTGTCGTCATCGTAACGTGATGTGCGCTCGTCGTTATAACGGCGATCACTGTTGTCATCATCTTCTGAATAAGATGAACGATTGCTCGAGCGTGTTTCGTAACGGTCATCATCATCGCCGTGGCGACTTGACTCCTGTTGCCATGTGTTGCGATTGTCGTTGCCCCACATTCCTCGACGCGAGTTCTCGTCTGAAAATTCATTGTTTCCGCGCTCAGATGAACGGTTGTTCGATCCTTCATAGCCGCCGCTCCAGTCATTCGTACGTTGCTGGTTCTGGTAACCATCGCCGAAGTACTGATTGCCTTCGTTACGCGTGTTGCTGCGTGAATCGCCACGGTTCCATGAACGATCGTCATTACCCCAACCTTCTGATTGGTTCATGCCGCTGTTACCGCGTCCACGATTAGTAGACCAGCTACCGTTCCCGCTGTTGCCTTGACGATATTCAGCGTTTCCGCCGTATCCGTGTCCACCAGAATACTGGTCGCCGCCTTCGTTGCGGCTGGATCCGAAGTTGCGATGCTGATTGTACTCCTGACCTGAACCTTGTTCTCCGTAACCACCGCGATTGTATTGTGACTGCGATTCATTGCCGCCATAATTCATATTGCCATAGCCCTGGTTGTTGCCACCACCAAACTGCTGGTTGCCTTGACGATACTGTTGAGTGTCGCCAAAATTCCCACCACCGTGTTGTTGACCGCTTCCGAATTGGTTGTCCTGACGATACTGCTGGTTGCCACCACCAAATTGTTGGTTGCCCTGACGGTACTGCTGATCATTCCCTTGATTCTGCCAACCCGATTGCTGGTTGTGTGATCCGTATTGCTGGTTGCCACCGAACTGCTGGTAGCCCTGACGATGCTGCTGATCATTTCCCTGCGAACCATATTGCTCATTGCCCTGCTTGTTCTGGTTACGCGTGCTGTTCTGATCGTCACGACGATTACCTGAACGCTCGTTATCACCGAAACGTGTTTGCACTTCGTCTTCATCATCTTCACTTTCCTCAGAACCTGAAGTCATGCTGCTGCGCTTTGTGTCGCCCTCATTTCTGTTCGACTCCGACTTCTCATTGCGATCAGTAGAAGTAGTCAACTTGCTGTCTTTACCAGCGGTGCTCTTGTTCTCAGTTTCGTAATCAGCGTTTAGCTTGCCTTCAGTGGAAATAGTGCTTTTGGATGTGGAAGTTGATTCGTCGTCATCTGAAGTGTTCGTCGCGTCCTTCTTGTCAGAAGTAGTCGCTGTTGTGTCCTTTGTGTCTTTGGCGTTAGACGACGCGTAGCCATATCGCGAAGTTGTATTGTCATCTTCGCGATCCTTTTTGCTCTTGTTGCTCATAGGTTTGTTTGTTTTACTTGTGTGTTTTGTTGTGAAAAGGGTCTTGCAGGAATTACGAACGAAAATCCATGCCACTCGAGTTTATAAAACCTTAATCCCGTGATTCACAACTAACGAGATGCAACCTCTGAATTTGGTGAGAAAAAGTTTGACGAAAAAAATCCCCGAGTGGGGAATTGTGTTTCGCACAAATAAAAAAGGGGTTGCGGAAATACCGCAACCCCTTTTAGCAAGAAAAATGATGTTATCGCTGAACCTGCAGCGAAGTTGTAGAAACTGTTCCGCTTGTAGAAGTAAACTGAACAACGTACACCCCTGTCGCGAATCCTTCAATGCCGATTTGTGTCTGTGAATCGACAATTGATTTCGTGAGCACAACATTTCCAAGTGCATCCATCATCACCATCGTTCCTTGTGCAGCGCAACTAAAAGTGAAAGTTGTATTCGCCGGATTTGGGAACAGCGTGAATGCTATCGCACCTGATTCTGTGATGCCGGTACATGGCACAACCGCAATTGTGTCTGATCCGAAACCATTACAACCATTTGCGTCAGTGTAAGAATACATCACAGTAAACGTTCCATTGCCTGCTGTAGACGGAGAGAACATATTTCCGCTCACTGCAGTCCCACTCCATGTGCCACCCGCAGGTGTACCCGTGAGTGTGTAGTTACCGTCCGTTACACAAACAGTATCCGGTGAAACGGTTGTTACCACAGGAAGTGGATTCACTGTAATGATGAATGAACAGGAGTCCATGTTTCCAGCTGAATCCATTGCAGCAAATACTGCAGGATAAACTCCAACTGTTAATGTGCTTCCTGATGTTGGACCGCTCAATTGGGTTACTGATGCACCGCAATTATCTGTAGCTGTCGGTGAATTGAACACAACAACTCCCGGACAAAACGTAGCATCCTGCGGACATGATCCGATAATTGGTGCTTCCGTATCATTCACTGTTACCAGTTGTGTACATGTAGAAGAATTGCCACCTGCGTCTGTAACTGTATGAGTAACTGTAGTTGTTCCCACCGGGAAAACAGACGGAGCATCATTCGTCGAAGTAGTTGTACAATTGTCAGTAATCGTAAGTGAACCCAACTGAACATTGGATGCAGAACACATTCCGGAATCTGTAGAAACGGTTACATCCGAAGGGCAAATTACCACAGGCAGTTCAGTATCAGATACTGTAATTGTGAATGAATCTGTATCTATATTTCCGGAAGGATCAGTAGCAACATAAATCACTGTAGTTACTCCTACCGGGAAAGCGTCACCCGAATTAAAATTAGAGCTTAGGGTTGCAGTGCAATTGTCCTGCGCGTTAGGAAGTGTCCATGTAACAACCGCGGTGCACATGCCGGGATCGTTATTCACTGAGATATTCGCCGGTAAATTAGCAACCACCGGTGCTTCATTGTCACTCACCGTAACTGTAAACGAAGATGTGTCGGCGTTTCCGGAAGGATCTGTCGCAATAACATCTACCAGAGTAGTTCCTACCGGGAAAAAGTCGCCACTGTTCATTGTCGAGGTTATCACGGATGTACAATTGTCCGGTGCTGAAATTGCTGCCCAGGTTACAACTGCGCCACACTGACCTGCATCATTCGCTTGTGAAATAGCGGATGGTACATTCGCAAGAACGGGTACTTCATTATCAATTACAGTGATGTCAAAGCTGCACGATGCAGTGTTCACACCGTCAGTGCTCGTGAATGTATTTGTTGTTGTTCCTACCGGGAAAACAGATCCGGAAGGCAGTCCCGCAGTTTGAACAACCGAAGGCGTTCCTGCCGCGTAACCAATGATTACTCTGCCGTTTCCTGGGCGAACACCGGTTTGCATCACAACGTTTGTTGCAGCAGGAATTGCATAGCCGCTTCCACCGCCGCCGCCGCGACAATTTCCGCTTGCAGCACCACCGTACCAACCGCCACCACCGCCATAAACTTCACAACCACAACCTGTGATTGATCCGCCAAAACCAAAGCCACCTGCACATGCAATAACGTTGAAGTTTACACACGTTCCATCAGCACCGCCTCCAATTTGTGTTCCGCCCTTCCCACCGGGATTAGCTGCAAAACTTGGATCACGATAACCATCACCGCCGGTCAGACCACCGCCTGCTCCACCCACAACATGCAACGAGCTCCAATAGCCAGCACCACCGCCGCCACCAGCTACAACTACGCGATCATTATATGTTATGCCGCCGATACGAACATCTGTTCCACCGCCGCCACCTTTTCCTGCGCCTTCACCGCTTCCGCCGCCGTTAAATCCTCCAGCGGTTGTTGTTGCTTGCCCACCAACAAAAATGTACAGAGTTGATCCCGGAGTAACGGCAACATCAGCTGCAACATATCCGCCCAGGTTGGTATTGTTTATCCAGTTAGAGCCGCCCTGTGCGCCCCACGTCTGAATAGTAACAGATGTTACGTTAGGCGGAACCACAAACGTTTCCATCGCGCCCGTGTAATCAAATGTGTCCAGGTTTGCGGCCGGACAAGTGTAAGCCGTAACAGCCGGTGTTGTGTAATTCACAACCGCACCACACGTTCCTGCGTCGTTACTTACCGTCGTGTTGCTATTACAGGAAATTTGTAAGCATTGTGCAGAAGCACTCACGCAGATTGTTGTTGCGACGAGCACTGTGTAAAGTTTTTTACTCATTTTTTTCTGATTTGAGTTCTCGAATTCATTAATCGTCCCAACTGTTAAAGTCGGGGTCGGTTTCATGTTAGAATATTAGCCTGTGCAATTTAGCCCAATTTCTCCAACTGAAAACTCAATATTGGCGGATAATCTTCATTCTTTCTCCCCCGCAATTCAGGATATAGACAGCGGGAATAAGCGGCGTGAGATCGATCGTTTCCTCACACGTGGGTAAAGTGCCTGAAAGAACTTGTTCACCCAACGCGTTTTCTAGCGTGAATGCTGTTCCTTCGGCACCATAGACAATAATAGAATCCTGTGTTTTTGCGGGATGAACCGCGACTGAAATCCATGGCACAATCATGGGTTCCTCCACGTGATAATTTCTACGTGGATTTCTATACGATGAATAATTGTACCCGTAATAAGATTCACTTCTGCGAACAGAAATTGTGTCAGAAATCTCAAGTTCCGCCAAGCCAACCGGCATAGAAATCTGAAGAACATGCCCATTCCCCAGTGCAACTTTTCGCGCCGATTCATTCCCATGAAAGACCAAATCCATCAGTGCGTCTGTCATGCGGAATAATGTGTAGTGATCCATTGCGTCATAACAATGGAGTGTGTTGGGTGCAACATGATTGGCATCATACGCGTAATTTCCCGCGTCGGAAGAACGGATGTAAACCATGTCCTTTTCCTCTTTTGGAATACTGATGTTTCTGAAAATATCAATTGCCATCCGGTGATCACACACCGCATCTTCGTCATAAATGAAACTCAACAACCTGGTATTCTCCGGATAATTCTCCAGCTGCTGCTGTGAAATTGCGTACGAATACCACTGTGCAGAAGTCACAATAAACCTGCCGTTGCTTCCCCAATTATCGTGTTTGAAAAAATCATAGGCAATAGCAAAACTCGCGCCACCACCGAATGAATGTCCAACAAAACCAATACGTGTTGTATCAATCAACCGCGGATAATTTTTTACTGCGTAACGAAATCCAGTGTTGAGATTGTGATAACGCGTAAGTGTAGGCTGCGAAGTTGGGGAAGGAACAAATACGACGGAATAACCTTTCGATACAATCAGGTTTATGAACGGACGATAACCGTATGGTGTATTCGCACCATTACCTCCGAGGAAAAATACAGTGGGAGCCGGTGCAGAAATATCCTTTGGAAAATAAACGAATGAAACAAAAGTAGAGTCGGCAGGATTCACGAACAACACCGAATCAACTGCATGTGTGCCGAATGATCCGTAACCCATTACCGGCGCTGGAACCGGACCCGTAAAGTATTGTGCAAAGCAAGAACCGTGCATCAACATCAGCAATCCGAATACCAAGCATTTCATATTTGTTAAACGTATTATTCGCAGGATCAATTCGGGATTTTCGTCCCGTGTCTATTCCCGATGTATAAGCGGACTGTTTAAGCGCACTGCTGGTCATTTCATAAAGCGGTATGTTGTTGCTCCGCATTGCAAAACATACAGTCCAGACGGTAAATACGCAATCGATATTTCAACACGTTCTGCTCTTGCATAATCTTCTGCAATAACCTGACCGAGTGCATTCACCAGACAATAAGTAGTGCCCGGATTGACATTTTTTATACAAATAAAATCACTGTAAGGTGTAACCACGGTGATCTCATGTTCTTCACCCGGCACAACAGTTGGAATTCCACAGTACATGTAACGTGGATTGCCCGGAACCGAACACGGATAACCATAGCTGCCTTCCGCGTGCCATGCAGACAGTGTGTCACTCACCACGAGCGATTGAAGTCCAGGCGGCATGCTAATCTGCTGTACCGAGCCGTCACCCAGACAAACATTTCTCGCAGCGTTATTTTGGTTGAAGGTTAAATCCATCAACGCATCGAGTAACCGAAAAACCACATACGCATCCAACGCATCGTAAGTTGTTGTGTTTAATGCGGTGTGCGATGACTGATATGAATAGGACTGATACTGTGAAGATCTGACTAATACCATATCCTTATCAGCCGAAGGAATTCCAATGTGATTGAAAACGTCAATACCCATACGATGATCGCACACATTATCTTCATCATAGAAAATATTGAGAAGATAAGTCGCTGATGGAAATGTCTGGAGTTGCGGTTCGGAAATTAACAACGTGTAATGAGAAGCGACCGGCATGAGAAATCTTCCATTGCTTCCCCAGTTGAACATGGTGAATAAATCGTAGCTGATATAGTAGCACGCAGAACCTCCGAACGAGTGTCCGACAAATCCTACTCGCGTTGTGTCGATAATGTTCGGATAGTTGCGAGCTGCTTCTGTAAAGCCAATATACATCTGTGCGTAATCCATTACGGCATTACTTCCATCGTGCGGAGCAAACACACAGGCGAATCCTTTCGAAGCGATAAAGTGAAGCAACCAGCGACAGTATGCAGGACTTTCTCCGTTAAGTCCGTGCAGAAAAAATACGGTTGGGATCGCACTGTTTGTTCCCTGCGGGTAATAAATGAGGGATGTGTCGGTTCCGTTTCCGGCATTATAAAATTCTATGGAATCGACCTGATGGGAACCCCAGGCGCCGTAACCAGACGTCGGTGCAGCAATAGGACCGCTATAAAGTTGGGCATGCAAAAAGATTGTGGCACAAATTGACGACAAAGTCAATAGAAAACTCTTCATTCTTCTCGTTCTGGTTTCCGGATATGCTAAGCTAATCTATTGATTTTGCCCCACACAAGATCCATTCAACAACAATCTACTGCAGATTATCCGTTGGGAGAAAGAATGAGTCTGCAGAAATCGTGTCGCTTTCATCCATGAGAATGAAAGATAAATCGTAGTAATACACATTCAGCTTACCATAGCCATAACCCATTTCTTCAACGAGTTCAACGCGGGCAGGACGTTTTCCGTTTTTGATTTCCCAGGTGAGCGCCACGCCATCATCTGTGGCAGGTCCAAAACGATCTGTGAAATATGATGTGATGTCGGTATACCACTCTGTTGCTGTTTCTTCATCCATCAAATAGATGTCGAGCGTAAGTGCGTACAATCCTGCTGAATCAAATTCGCAATCCCAGGTGAAATGTTTCTGTTCATCAAAACGCCCTTCAACGAGCAGGTAGTCCACATCTTCTTCGGTTATACTATCGCCCGGGGCGAGCATTTTCTTTATCTCCTCTTTCGACATGCCAAGTGAAATGCCGTGAAATAAAGAATCGTCGCTGTAGAATATTTTCTGAACGAGTGGTGTGTGCGTTAAGAGCAATTTGTTGTTCACTTCCGGTTCGCTTGAACACGACGCCAGCAGTATAACGCTCAAAAGACTGCTATATAGAAACGTTCTCATTCCGCCTCAAAGGTACGCAAGATGTGCCGATGTGCCGATATGCCGATGTGCCAATATGCCGATGAATGAAACAATGAATCAATCAAATGTGCTATCTAGTTTTCTGAACCTCCTTTTGCACTAACGATGATTTTGTTCAACACTTTGTTAATTGACTTAAGGTCCGTTTGTAAATCTCCCGGATCCGGCAATTCAGGCGACTGCGCACATAATTTTAACCAAAATGCAGTTTCATCTCCTTCTTTGGCCGCAATCTTCATCTTATGAATGAAATCCTTTTTGCTTTCCGCATTTTGAGCTTCACTTACGTTGGCACCAATCGAAGTGCCGGAATCAAATAGTTGTTGGGCCATGGAGCTTATCCCAGCTTTTTTCACCTCGAGGTGAAATGAAATTATTTTCACCGCAAATTTTTCGGTTAGTTCTACAATTAGGTTTCCTTTTTCCATAAAATAATAAAGTTGAATGAGTAAATATTAAAACATCAAATCGGTAAATTCAATCGGCATATTGGCACATCGGCATATCGGCACATAATTCAGGTTGTAGTAAAGGTTAGTTACTCCGTAATTACGCAAGCTTTTGAGTCGAGTAAAACCTCACCACGAAATCGTCGAAGCACTTGCGCCACAGTAAAAACATCCTTCTGACAGTAAGTAACAATACGTGGAAGATTTTTCTCCGTGTAGTAAACATGCGCGACCATACTGCCGTCTATATCATCTTTCGGCGTTGGGATTCCCAATGAAGCAGCGAGCAACACAAGCGAAGTATAACTCTTGTAATCGCCGAACTTCCAAAGCTCCATGGTGTCGAGGTGCGGAATCTCCCATGGCTTTTTGCCGGCGATATCGAGCATATTCGGCAGCTGCACACTGTTAATGATCATACGTCGTGCGATGAATGGAATGTCGAATTCCTTAATGTTGTGGCCGCATAAACGATGTTCCGGACGAGCGTAATGTTTGCGCAGAAGATTTGCGAAATCAGTAAGCAGAATTTTTTCATCGTCGCCTGCGAACGATTTCATGCGGAAGGTCTGGCTGCCGTCTGTCCACGATAGTATACCCACCGTAATGCAGATTATCTTTCCGAACTCGGCGTAAATTCCAGCGCGACCGTATAACGACTGCGCGGTTTCATCCTCATTGCGGCGCAACGTTTCTGCTTTTTTGTTCCACAGCGCTTGCCATGATTCGGGCACGGAATTGTAGTCGGGATAAAGAGGGACGGTCTCAATGTCGATAAATAAGACGTTCTCGGGATTGATTTGCTGGTACATAAATCAGTTATGATTGGAGGTTTGTAATTTGAGATTTTCACCGCAAAGCAAATAAACAGGGTTCGAATTAGCCGTACAACAAACGTTTATAGTCGTTTGTAAGTACTTGTAAGCGTTTGTAAGTACTTGTAAACGTTTGTAAGCATTTGTAAACGTTTGTAAACGGCTAGCGTCCGAAGTGCATTTGGCGACAATTTCGAGTAAATAATACCAGATTCGGCGAAATATCCCCGTTTTTATCCCTTCGCCCGACTCCCGACTCCCATCTCTTTCGTATTTTTATCCTCTATGGAAAAATTCCATGAGAACCGTGCCGGCGCCCCCTCGCCGGGCGTGTTGTTGGACATCCGCAATCTCGTTACTGAATTCCGCACCGATAGCGAAGCGGTCAAAGCCGTGAATGATGTTTCATTCCAGGTGAAGGCCGGTGAAACGGTTGGTATTGTGGGAGAATCAGGCTCGGGCAAGTCAGTAACTTCTTTGTCGGTGATGGGACTCATTCCTAATCCTCCGGGAGAAGTGACTGGTGGTGAAATCATTTACAATTCACGCGAAGATGGTCCGGTAGATCTTACCAAGCTTTCTGAAAAACAAAAAAGAAAATACCGCGGGAATGAAATCGCGATGATTTTTCAGGAGCCAATGACTTCTCTTAACCCTGTTTTCACATGCGGCGAACAGGTAATGGAAGCAATTCTCCGCCATAAAAAATATCCGAACCCGAAGAGAAGCGACGGCTTCAAAACATTTATTGCAAACTGGATTGTTCAGTTCTGCGTGTTCATTGCAATTTCTATTCTCGCATACAGTTGGGCAACGGCTCCGGGGAAAAATGCTCCGCCTGAAGTACAGGAGCAAGCGGTAATCGTTTCTCTCATTCTCGATTCTATCGTACTCGCCTTCTTTGTTGCGTTGGTTATTGTATATAATTACCGCAGGCACAAAATGGGCATACGCAACGGACTCCGCTTCTATTCTCCGGCAGAAAAGAAAGCGAGAGAAATTACCATGCGCCTGTTCGAGCAGGTAAAGCTTCCCGATCCGAAACGAATTTTCGAAGCATATCCGCACCAGATTTCCGGCGGACAAAAACAGCGCGTGATGATTGCAATGGCCATGTCGTGCAATCCACAGTTGCTTATTGCGGACGAACCAACAACTGCACTCGACGTTACCGTTCAGAAAACAATTCTGGAGTTGATGAAAGATCTGCAGGCTGAACACAACATGTCCATTATGTTCATCACGCACGATCTGGGTGTAATTGCAGAACTCGCCGATCGCGTGATGGTGATGTACAAAGGAAAAATTGTGGAGCAGGGAACGGTACTCGAGATCTTCTCTAATCCGCAGCACCCATATACCAAGAGTCTGCTTGCCTGTCGTCCTCCGCTCACTCGTCGTTTGCATTGGTTGCCAACAGTTAGTGATTTCATGCGCACTGACGAAATGGGAAACATTATTCAGAACGAACAATCGGTTCACGAAGTAACATACAATCTCGTTGTTACTGAACAGGAGCGCCGCATGCAACACCAGCAACTTTATTCGAAAGAGCCGGTGCTGAGCGTGAAAAATATTGAGACACATTTCGTCACGAGCAAAAACATCTTCGGCAAACCAATTAAAGTAGTGAAGGCTGTAGACAATGTTTCTTTCGACGTTTACCCGGGAGAAACACTGGGCCTCGTTGGAGAATCGGGTTGCGGGAAAACAACTCTGGGTCGATCTATTTTACGATTGATTGAGCCAACCGGCGGACAAGTGCTTTATCAGGGAAAAGACATCACAAAGCTGTCCGCAAACGATCTGCGTGCAATGCGCAAGGACATTCAGTTTATTTTTCAGGATCCGTACTCATCGCTTAATCCGCGTATCACTATTGGTAATGCCATTATGGAACCAATGCGTGTACATAACATCGGGAAAGATGAACGCGAACGGAAACAGATTGTGCTCGATCTGCTCAAGCGTGTGAACATGAATCCTTCACACTTTTATCGTTATCCGCATGAATTCTCTGGCGGTCAGCGACAGCGTATTTGTATTGCGCGGGCGTTAGCATTGAATCCGAAGTTCATCATCTGCGATGAAATGGTTTCTGCACTCGACGTTTCTGTACAGGCGCAGGTATTGAATCTTCTCAACGAGCTCAAGAAAGAATTCGGTTTCACATACATCTTCATCTCTCACGATCTCTCAGTAGTTAAATTCATGAGCGATCGTATGGTGGTGATGCAGGAAGGAAAAATTGAAGAGATGGGCGATGCTGATGCGATTTGTGATAATCCACAGCGGGAATACACACAGAAGCTCATCAACGCAATTCCGAAAGGTGAGTTGGACGATATCCGCGCAAGCATGTCGCAGAAGCGGATGCGTGAACAGGCTTTCTGATGATTCAGTGATCCAATGATGCGATACTGCAATCCCCACATCGCATTTGAATCAAGTATTCTATGGACTTAGATTCCCCTTCATCCGCCAATCATCAGATCGCAAGATTAGCGAATCGCTTTGTGCGTCCGTTTTTCGCGGTAGCGTTCGTGCTGATGGTGATTGTTTCTATGATGAGTGAAGCAATCTACGATACCGGCGATGGAATAATGCACTACCAGATTGCACGTTGGTCGTGGACACATCCGGAACTACTGTTGCATCACTGGGGAAAACCATTTTTCACGCTGCTGTGTTCTCCATTCGCTCAGTTCGGATACAAAGGAGCTGTGTTCTTCAATGTTCTTTGTCATGTCGGAGCTGCATGGCTCACATGGCGCATTGCAGATCGTATGAAGCTGCCGTATTCGTACCTCGCCGGACCGCTACTCATTTTCGCGCCACTCTCCTGGGGCGTTGCACAAAGCGGATTGACCGAACCACTTTTTGCATTGACGCTGATGGCCGGAATTTACTACATCATCGGCGGAAGAAACACAGTTGCCGCAGTCATCATTTCACTTCTGCCATTTGCGCGCACGGAAGGATTTCTCATTGCACCCTTGTTCGGATTGTTCTTTCTCCTTCGAAAGGATTATCTCTCCATGTGTTTGCTTGCTTCCGGAACTGTACTGTACTCGCTGATCGGCGGACTATTTTTTCACCACGACTTTCTCTGGATCATGCATCAGAATCCTTACGTCGGAGAAGCGGCATACGGACACGGAAATTTATTTCACTTCGTTGCGAACAATGAATTTTTGTTCGGGTGGTCAATAACGGCACTCGTCGTTCTCGGCTTAATTACTATTCCATTGCGACGTTTTTTTGTGCCCCGCCATTCACTCGCTGAAATCACTCTTGTCTTCTGCACCTTCCTCGTGTTCTTTATTGCGCATTCCATTTTCTGGTGGAAAGGAATTTTTGGCTCGTACGGACTGCTGCGCGTAGTTGCCTGTGTACTTCCTTGTGCGGTTCTCATTTCCATTCGCGGATTGCAATTGCTCACCTGGCCGATTTATCAGCGGAAAACTGCTGTGATCATCGTGTCTACCATTATCGTCGGTCTCACAATCTTCAACACGATGAATCAGCGCGGGTTGGTAATGAAAGCAGACGAAAGACAACGTGCTGCGGAAGAAGTTGCGCGTGAGATCAAAGAACTCAAACTCGAATCGCGTTTGATGTATTGTAGTCATCCCATTATGGCTCATCTGCTACAAAAAGATCCATTCGATCTCACGCAATGCAAACATCTTTATGAACTTAGAAATGCATATCCGCAATCTGAATCCATTATAGTTTGGGATGCGAATTTTGGCGGAATAGAATTTACGGATATTGGGAAATGGAGTGTAGATATCGGGCGCATGGACGAGGTCATCACAATTGTTGCCCCTGATGATTCACAGAAAGTTCTCTGGCGTGTATATTACAGACCACAAGTTGATACGACACTGGGGATTTGAAACTCCAATAATTCGTTTTGATTGCGCCGTACTGCCGGTTGGGTCTCTCGCGATTAAAACTAAAACTTTTCGCCGTGCTCGCCGTGTCTCCGTGGTAGCCCGCGGCAGGCGGCCAGAAGTTACTTCTTAAACTTCGTATCGAAGATATTGTAGCGCAGAATGCAATAGATCGCACGGAATCCATCTTTCCAACCAATCTTCTTTCCTTCTTCATACGTGCGGCCGTAATAAGAAATCCCAACTTCGTAAATGCGCACTTTTTCAACGCGTGAAATTTTCGCAGTTACTTCAGGTTCGAAGCCAAAACGATTTTCTTTCAGCAAAAGACTCTGCACCATTTTCGCATTGAAGAGCTTGTAACATGTTTCCATATCTGTAAGGTTCAGATTGGTAAACATGTTTGAAAGAAAAGTCAGGAATTTATTTCCGATCGTGTGCCAGAAGAAAAGTACGCGGTGTGGTTTTCCGCCCATGAAGCGTGAACCGAAAACAACATCGGCGAATCCGTCGAGAATTGGTTTCAACAAAATATTGTATTCATTCGGATCATATTCCAGATCGGCATCCTGAATGATGATGTAGTCGCCCGTTGCAATTTCAATTCCCTTGTGAAGTGCAGCACCCTTGCCCATGTTGTATGGCTGGTTGAACAAACGAATGCCTGCTTCCGGATGCTCTGCAATGTATTTCTCCACTACCGCTTGCGTGTCGTCCTTGGATGAATCGTTCACAATCAGGATTTCCTTTTGTATACCGCCGATCAGATTCACTTCTAAAACCTTGTTCAGGATGAAGTGAATAGTTCGTGCTTCGTTATAGGCAGGAATTACGATGGAAAGTTTTTGCATAACAGAGTCCAAAAGTACTGTTTTTGGTCTTATCGCGATAGCTGCAAATGCGCCTTGATCTGCGATATTTCAATTGGTCCGCCAGGCGATTCAAATGGGACAGCACTTACATGGATAACGTCGTTGGGCGCGAGCTTGTTTGGCAAATTGCGGTTAATGATTTGTCTTCCGACGAGATCACCCGGCCACGCTTCGATAAAGTAATACCCGCACCATAACAGGGAATCTCCTCTATTGTGCCAAAATTGTACGACACATTGAGTCTTCGGTGCGGTAAACACAAGTTCGCATTGCAGGTCAACTCGTGCAGAAACGGTATCCGCCCCACGGTACACGTAGCGGTATAATTCGCGATTGGTTGCTGCATCCGGCAAATCAATTGTTGGATCGGAGGTGGTTTCCGAGTTCAGGTCAATAACCCTTTCGGCATGCGTGGTGCTCTGCAGAATCAATAGCTCAGATGGCTCGTACTGCAATAACGTATCCGCGGCTGCAATTGCGTGCTTTCCATACGGCGAGACAATATAAAAGTCTGCATCGGCATCTTCGGTCTCTGAGCACTGTACACGCGATACATTTCTCAACCCTTCAAGTTGCAGATAATAATTGATGATGTTGCCGAATTCGTTGTCATATCCCAACACCACACCGCCATATGCATTTTTCTCAACCTCTGCTTTTGCTTTCACGACGAGAATCGCATTCCGCACATCAGCGCAATAAGCCCACTCCGAAGTGTGTGAGAAGTTGAGTGTATTGCCCACATGAAACATTTGCAATGCTACAATCAAAGTGCACACTATTCTTCCGATCCGTTTCGGAAACACCGTATCTCGCAATGCTGACGCAAGAATCCAGATTACAAGCAGGAACAAAAACAAAGCTGTACGTCCGCTTGGATACGGAACATCTAACACAATGTGCTGAACGACTACTTGCAACATCACCACAGCAAGTATAGATGAGAGCACAATAAGTTCTGTGCGCGGTGCATCTGTCCGATTCCTGTAGAGCGAGTAACCCACAATTAATGCAGCGAGCAACATCGATGCTATCATTCCGAAATCAGCAACATGCGGAGTGTTGTAGATCTGTCCGTTGAGTGGATAGGCAAGTTTCGCTGCAAGCACGCACACCGTTTGGTTCCACAGCCCGCTCGCCGTCCAGAAGAAAGCATTTACTTCCTGAAGTTGCGAAAGCACCGGGTAAGCCACACCAATGAACAACGCGAAAATTCCTGCTCCAACCCCAATGGCGCTTAATTTATTTCCGGTCGAAATTCCTTTCGCAAAAAGTAATGCCATGAAAATGACCGCTGCAATTGCCAGGAATACAGCAAGCATAACAAAATTCGACCACATGGCGAACCCCGCAAACAGCAACGTCAACGCGAGATGCTTCAACTGTTTTTCCTTGCTGAAGTATTCGGTTACATACCACAAACTGCCTGCGAGAAATCCGAACGACAATCCGTATCCTCTTGCTAAAGAGAAAAAATCAATCAGGTACGGATGAACATTCAGGAATACAAACACCGCAACAATGCTCCATACATCCTTGCTTCTTCTGGCGAATTTCACGGTGAAATAAAGATACACGCCGTATGCGAGTACATTCGGTAGTCGCAACGACCATTCTGCTATTCCGAAAACCTTCGAGCAAAGAATCATCAGCCACGTATTCAGCATGTGATAATTGGCGGTGTGCATATCATATTCCGCCGGAAAGAAGTTGGAGTTCTTCACATATCGCTGGAACGTAAATGCTTCATCGATGGTAAGGCAAACCGACGAAGAGCGGATACCACAATAGATGAAAAGCAGCAGCGACAATCCACCGAGTATCCAAAACACAATACGATTGTTCGGGGAAGATGTCATCATTTTAGTGATTGTCCGGCCGGCTCGAATACTTCAATGCGGAAGTCGTCCATGTAGACCGCGGTTTTAGATGGGTGCCATATCTGTACAATCCACTTATCGTCGCGATACAATGAAATAGGAGACATTACTTCGCACACCACCTTCTGCCATTCACCCGGCACATATCCAATACTATCGAATGCTGTTGCCTCCCACTTCAGTGAGCGTCCACCCGCATCATACGACACGCATAACATAGGAGGAATCATTCCCGGCTTTAGTGCCGTGTCCATTCTCATCCATACGGATGCGCGTACCCACTGGTATTCGTTTGTGCCACCGTAGAAATTAACTTCGCGTTTTACACCGAACTCCGCTGGCGGGCGTATCAGATAACTTCGCGTTCCACGGTATGCAATCGAGTCAACAATACTTTCGTGAGTAAATGACGAATCGCTTTCAAATGTGTAGAGATAATCATCAACACAAACGAGTCCCGCATTTTCGGGCATTACACGGGGCTGCGGCCAGTGATCTACTTCGAGAAAATTTAAATCTTCTGCCGTCACTGCTGTTTTTCCGAACACGCGCCAGTAATAGGCTTCTGACATTCTCTCCGTATGAATAATACCATGATTGTACTGCCACGTTTGAAAAACAGAAAGCACCAGACAAAATCCGAGTAGTGATGCTACAGTAATTTTCACCCAGACTGCTTTCTCCCATGTTGCAACGATGAGGAAGCCTAATGGAATGGTAAGGGCAGCATACATATCAATTGCACCACGCTGACTAAAGCATGCTGCGTACCACCAACACTCCCAACTGAAGATTACCCAGGTATGCAACACGGTCAGCAATGCAATCGACCAGAAGACTTCACGTTTTCGTTTCCACAGAAAATAAAATCCGGCGAAACAGAAAATCATGAGCGGTGTGTAAACGAACCAACCTTTTTTGAAAGTGAACATGCACTCGTATAAGAATGGCTTCCATATTGCGAATCGTTCTTCGTAACCATACGACACCCAAACTCCGAGCGAGTATTTCCAGTACGACAACTGGATAAATATCACGGCGCTGAACACTGCAATGAACACGAGCAACTTCATTCTCTGTTCCCACAAAAACCTGAATTTTGTAATCAGCGTCTTCCACGATGAAACATTCCAGAAAAGTGGTACGAGAATCCAGAAGATTTCTGTTGGACGTACTAACACTCCGATTCCTAGCGTAAGACCCATTGCAAAGCTTCTTCCGAATGAAGGTTGTTCATGCCAGCGGATCACGAGCCACAACAAAACACAATTGAGTGCGAAACTATTTCCATGCGGCATCACAGTTTCCGAAGCGGCCATGGACCAGTAATTAGTACCCATGGTAATCAGAATCATGACCACTGCTGCGACGGGATCATTGAAGAAACGCAACAATACTTTCCTCAGAAACCACAATCCGATAAACGCGTAAATGCATCCTCCAAGCAAAATCGCCCAACTGTAGGGTGGAGACAGACCGTCTGCCGGATAACCCAATGGCTCTGCAAGCAAATGTGCCGTGAAGAAGAATGGTGACCAAAGTATTGCGCTTCCGCATGGATACTTAATCGACTTCATTCCTTCATGTCCATCGCGCAACTGATACAAAGTTGCAGTCGGATTGTAACGATGTTGCAGCGTATCGACCCACGACATGTCTTTGAAACCCGGATCATCATAAATGAAAATAGACGGCAGGTAGAGGTAATAGCCATAGCTATCCCATTTGATCATTTCGCCGTTGTTGTAGGCCGGTCCCCAACCGCTCCAAAAACGGTTGAGCACGAACAAGAAGCATAATGCAAAAAATACGTTTCGTGATGTAAGAAATTTCTTCACTCCATTAAGTTAGTTAAAATCAATATGCTTCTACCGTAATCGTGAAGTGTTTGATCTCTCGCGGAAGCGCCGGGAATGCATTTAAAGATGCGACAACGCAATCTCCTTTTTGCAGGCCTGGTACAACAATTTTGTTAGTGCCGGCAATCTGATTTTCTCCGTCCGGGTAAATATCCACAACTGAGCTGTAGATCACTTTGTCTCCACGGAATACCAGCAAGTCCATGAAACCCGTGGACTTCGTTTCAGTAACGAAGTCGTAACTGATATTCAGCAAAGTTCCGATCGGCGCAACAAGTGAATCCGTAACGTATCCACCGTAATTGTAGATCAGCCTGCCATCAGCAGCTCCGGTAATGGTGTCCTTGATCAGTTCCAAAATTATTCTGCTGGTTGGTTCTGTGGGAAACGCGTTGTTCTTATATAAAATTGAACCGTTAATGTATTGTTGTTCGGCAATCCAGTTGTTGGTGATTGGCTTTCCAGTGTACTGCCGGGAGATCAGCAAGTACTGATTGAGCGGGTGTTGGGCCAATGTATCTCTCGACAAATCGAATTCCTTTAGTGGTAATGTCTGCCTGTAATATTCCATTCCTGAAGACCAAAACTCGACGTCGTACCCAAGCAGGATGCGCTCATCACTACTTGTTTTGTCTCTCAGATACGCAAGTGCGTCATCTGTTTGCACACTTGTCGGACTATAAAACATATCCTCAAGGCTCATGGTATTCACGAAGTGCCCGAGCTGAATTCCGCTTAGCAAAAGCAATCCTCCTGCAATCCATCGCTGAAATCGGGATGACAAAGAAGCTCCAACTGCCACAATCATAAGCCAGGGCCCAACGAGGAATAAGCCTATCCGCTGAACCGGGAGCGGAGTATTTAAAACCCAGAACTGAATCATCACTCCCAACACCGCAATAGTAATGATTGTCACAAGCACAATCGGGAACAGATCAAATTGCTTCTTTCTCCACTGCTGCACGGTCCACCAAATAATTCGTGCAAATAGGAGTACAGTAATAATCTGGACAATTAGAACAATTGTTTGAATAACCGCTTCATCGTTGGTTGTATTCATCAGCGTGCATTCAATAACACTGGCTACAGAGTGAGACCAGAAATCTGTGAACCACGTTGTCCAGAAACCATGTGCTGCAGATATTTTTAACGCGATCGGAATTACGATGGCGAGGGTTCCAAGCAATGCAATCACCGGCGTGAAAGCGTGCAACAATTTCGTTCTGATCGAAATTCCTGTCACGGAAGGTTGCCACAACCCAATGAAGAACAAACATCCGGTCAAGGGCAATACAAGATTGAGATACGTGTAGTTCGCAAACACCGCTAATACAGATGCAGCAGTAATCAGCGCCAGATTTTTCCAGCGATATCCGGAGTTACAATAAATCCACAGTTGCCAGAATGCAAACGCCATAAGTCCGCTGGCAAGTCCATACCCACGTGCGAGTCCGAAGTATTCTACCATAAAAGGGTTGCTATTCATCAGGACAAACGCAGCAACGCCAATGAGTGGAGTTCTCATTCTGCGGGAAATCATTGCAGTGCTGAAGATGTACAATCCGCCCGCCAGTAAATTCGGCAATCGCAAACTCACCTGATCTGGTCCGAACAAATTGTTGCACACCCACATCAGAAATGTATTCAACGCGTGGTTGTTGGCCGACCATTGATCGTATGTCTCCGGAAAAAATTGGGAGCTGGTAACAAACATGAAATAGCTTCCCTGTTCGTCGACAGACATGGAAACATTAATGACGCGCAGAAGAATGTAAACGAAAATTCCTACTCCTCCAGTGATGAGAAAAATATCTCTGAGCTGATGAGAAGTCAGTTTACCCACAATAAGAATTTGTTATTTACAGCGCCATTTCAGGAATGTCGCCTTCTACGACGAGCTTTCCTGCAGTTGCATTTTTGATTTGCTCGACTGAAATTCCCGGTGCACGTTCGAGCAATACAAATCCTTTTCCCGGAACAATATCGAATACGCCAAGTTCGGTTACAACTTTCTTCACACAGCGAACTCCGGTCAACGGAAGCGAACATGACGGAAGCAATTTCGATTCTCCTGCTTTGTTAACGTGTTGCATGGCAACAATGATATTTTTTGCTGCAGCAACGAGATCCATTGCGCCACCCATTCCTTTCACCATCTTGCCAGGAATTTTCCAGTTCGCGATGTCGCCTTGTTCACTTACTTCCATTGCACCGAGAATTGTGATATCTACTTTACCCGCGCGAATCATTCCAAAGCTCAACGCCGAATCGAAATAGGCTGTTCCCGGAATTTCGGTGATCGTTTGCTTTCCGGCATTGATCAGATCAGCATCTTCATCTCCTTCGAATGGAAAAGGACCCATTCCTAACATTCCGTTTTCCGACTGAAGCATTACGGTAATTCCATCAGGAATATAGTTCGCAACCAACGTTGGAATTCCAATTCCAAGGTTTACGTAGTAACCATCCTTCAGTTCTTGTGCTATTCGCTTGGCGATTCCGGTCTTATCAAGCATATCAATTAGTTAATGTGCGTATTGGTTAATTGGTTGATTCCTGTGTTTTCTATTTACAACTGTTAACGTGCCGGCATCAACTAATCCGCACATTAACTGATCAACTAATTATCCGCGTTTGCGTGTAGTGCGCTGCTCAATCCTCTTCTCATAATTATTCCCCTGGAAAATCCGCTGCACAAAAATTCCCGGAATGTGAATGCTGTTCGGATCTAACACGCCAGGCTCTACCAATTCTTCTACTTCCGCGATGGTAATTTTCGCAGCACCTGTCATCGCATCATTGAAGTTGCGCGCTGTTTTTCTGAAAACGAGATTACCGTATTTGTCGCCCTTCCATGCTTTCACAATGGAAAAGTCGGCATTGAATGCATGCTCGAGGAGGAAGTTGTGTTTCTCTCCCTGAAAATCGAATTCACGGGTTTCTTTGCCCTGTTGAATTTCAGTTCCGAAACCAGCACGAAGCCACACTGCGGGCATTCCGTACTTCGCAGCCATGCAACGAGTAGCAAGTGTTCCCTGCGGAACTAAATCAACTTCAAGTTCTCCGCTCAATAGCTGACGCTCGAATTCTGCGTTCTCACCAACGTATGATGAAATCATTTTCTTCACCTGACGTGTTTTCAGCATCAACCCGATTCCGAAATCATCGACACCGGCGTTGTTGGAAATGCATGTGAGATTTTTCACGCCCTTTTTAATAAGAGCAGTAATCGAATTTTCAGGAATACCGCAGAGGCCGAATCCGCCGAGCATAATCACCGAACCATCGGCAACATCACGGATCGCTTCATCGGCATTGGCAACGACTTTGTTCATAAAGCAACTGTATTAGTCCTCAAATGTAACAAGGAAATGGGCATTAAGGCATTGGGGCATTAAGGGATTTAGGCTTGAACTTGATTGCCGGAATACCTTAATGCCCCAATGCCCTAATGCCGTAATGCCTGATTCTGCTGTAGCTATGGAGTATAGTCCGAGCCCCACATGTCCGTATCATCAAAACCCGGATCGTAAATTCCTCCCGGAGAATCGTCTTCGTACTTGCTGCAATCGAGATCCATCATCATTTTACGCTTCGGTTTTTCGAATGCGCCCTTGGAAATCTTGATCGTTTTATCCGCGTAAACACGTTGGAAGAAATACGCCCAGATCGGCAATGCCATACTTGCACCCTGGCCTTCACTCGTGTTGTCGAAGTGAACGCTACGGTCTTCGCCACCAACCCACGCACCGGCTACTAGCTCTGGTGTAATTCCCATGAACCAACCATCCGAGTTGTTCTGCGTGGTTCCGGTTTTACCTGCGATAGCCGTGTTGAGATTGTATTTGTAACGCAAACGAACACCTGTTCCGGAGGACACAACGCCTTCCATCAGATTGACCATGAGGAATGCCTTTTCCTCGCTGAGCACTTCCTTCGATTCCGGAATAAATTCTTCGAGCACTTTGCCGTTACGATCTTCAATGCGCGTGATGAATGTTGGTTCAATCCACGTGCCTTTGTTCGCGAATGTACTGTACGCGCCAGTCATTTCGTAAAGAGAAATGTCTGCGCTGCCGAGACACAGCGATGGAACAGGATCAAGCGGACTTGTGATGCCAACGTTTCTTGAAAACTCAACCACGGCAGCAGGACCGAATTGCTTCATGATGTACGCTGTAATGTAGTTCACGGAATTCGCCAATGCTTTTTTCAGTGTGAGCATTTGTCCGTTCATCTTGTTGTCGGAATTTTCCGGACACCATTCCACATCTGTTTCAGTTGTGATACAGGTTTTCACATTCGGAATCTGATCGCATGGCGACCACCCTTCCTGAATTGCGAGCGCGTATACAAACGGCTTGAACGTAGAACCAACCTGACGGCGGCTTTCTTTTACGTGATCGTATTTGAAGTGGTGAAAATCAATTCCGCCAACCCAGGCACGTATGTAACCGGTTTGTGGTTCCATGGCCATGAATCCCGCCTGCAAAAATCCTTTGTAATAGCGAATAGAATCCAACGGCGACATCACCGTGTCTATTTCACCTTTCCAGGAGAAGACAGACATTTCCACAGGTGTTACGAATGCGGTATCGATTTCCTCTTCGGTTGCACCATCCGCTTCCATGTGCTTGTACCGATCAGAACGTTTCTTCGCGGAGTTCATGATGTTCGTTATCTCATCCTGCTTCACCTGCCAACTGAACGGACGATTCTTCTTCTTCTCCAGCGATTTGTCGAACTGCGCCTGCAAGTCAGTCATGTGTTGTGTTGTAGCTTCTTCCGCATATTGCTGCATGCGCGAATCGATTGTGGTGTAAATCTTCAATCCATCGCGATACATATCGTATGGCTTTCCGTTTGGCTTGAGATGTTCTGCGCACCATTTCTTCAGGTAATTGTCGCGCAGATACTCCCGGAAATACATTGCCAATCCTTCGTTGTGTGTTTCCGGATTGAAGTCAATCTCTAATGGGATTTCTTTGATAGAATCGTATTGTGCCTGCGAGAGAAACCCATTCTTCTTCATCTGAGAAAGAACTATGTTTCGACGCGTGAGTGCATTCTCCGGAAAACGAATTGGATTCCAGCGGGAAGGATTCTGACACATTCCAACGAGCATGGCAGCTTGTTCTACGGTGAGCGAATCGGCTGTTGCTCCGAAATAAACTTTCGAAGAAGATTTGATTCCTACCGCGTTGTATGTGAAATCGAATTTATTCAGATACAAAGCGAGAATTTCTTCTTTCGTGTACAAACGCTCGAGACGAATGGCGATGATCCACTCTTTCAGTTTCTGGAACACACGCTCAAAGAATCCTGCTGTTTGAGATTCCTCCTGGTGAAATTGCATTTTCGCAAGCTGCTGTGTAATTGTTGATGCACCACCTCCCTTGCCCATTTTCACAATTGCACGCACGAGTGAACGAGCATCTATTCCGGAGTGTTCGAAGTAACGTTCATCTTCTGTTGCGATGAGTGCGTTGATTACATCCGAATCAATTTCATTGTACGCAACGTTTACGCGGTTCTCTGCATAAAAACGTCCGAGCTCTTTTCCATCAGAAGAATACAATACCGTTGCCTGATTACTTTCCGGATTCTGCAATTCTTCCACATCCGGAAGATCCGCAAACCACGCAATGCCCAGCATCAATCCAACAAAACCAAGAATGGGAGCGAGAAACATAAACCAGAAAAGGCGCACGATGTATTTCTGCAACTTGCTTTTCTTCTTACCTCCGACCGCTTTTTCCTTCGGTTTATTCTCGGATTTTTCTGGTTTTTCTTCAGCCATAGAGCGAAATTACGGAAAATAGGACACCATAGCCGCTACGGGAATAACTGTTAAGAGTGTTTGAATAAGTGTTATTGGATATGTTGGATTTCCCTAACTTAACAGTGTATGTTGCTTCGAGTCGCCTTCATCGTCGTTTGCTTGTCGTGCACACAGCTTCACGCACAAAGAACAATAACCGCATCAGACGGGTCTCAATTCGTTATTGAATATTATCTCCAAGGCGATAGCTTATTCAAGCTAGGTCAGTACGATAAATCAATTGAAGCTTTTCGAAAAGAATATGCTATTTCAGCAATGTTTACGTCGTATAATCTCGCATGTGCGTTTGCCAAGGCTAATGAACCAGATTCGGCTTTCAAGTATCTCTTTGAGGACTTAAAATTTGATAGTTCTAAGTATCCTTTAACGAATCCTGATTTTATCGGTTTACGAGGCGATAAGCGCTGGACCGAAGTTGTGAGCATTTCAACGAACAGTATAGCTGCATCAACTCCTAATGGAATCCCCGATTTACCCTTGGCGGTTAAGTTGTGGGATATGAGTGCTTGGGACCAGGCATATTATCATGAGATATTTATTGCCGAAGCCGAACTGGGAAAAAAATCCTCACGATGTGATTCACTCTGGAAGATGAAAGAAACAGTCAATATAGAGAATCAGCGCTTGTTGGATTCTATCATTACTGTAAAAGGTTGGCCGAAAAACTCACAGGTTGGAGACTATGCTGCGTCGGCAGCTTTTCTGATTATACAGCACTCTACTGAGGAGAAACAAAAAAAATATCTACCCATTATTAAAGACTTATGCGAGATCAAGGAAGCTTCATGGGAGTCTTATGCACTGATGTATGATCGGATTCAATTTCATGAAGGTAAACCTCAGCTATATGGTACGCAGATCATTTCTGATGAAGAAACTCATCAGATGAAATTCTACCCGATCGAAGACGAAGCGAATGTCAACAAACGCAGAGCAGAATTCGGGATGATGCCAATTGAAACTTATGCGGAAATGATGGGTGTAAAATACACTCCGAAAAAGTAGTTTCTATTCTATCCGATTGCGTAAATTTCGCATGATCATGGTCTACAAAAAGGAACATAAATACTCCTCATTTGTGATGCGCAACTTAAAAGATGCGTGGCCTGTGTTGCTGCTCGCATGCATACCGTTCGTAATCTGGCGCGACTTTCATTTCGGCGTGTTCGCTTTTGCTCTGGTGATTATCGGAATCGGAATTGTGCACAACGAAAGACGACAGCGCTATTTCGTGGAGGAAATTACCGTTGAAGGAAATCAGACCACCGTTGTTTACTACAAATACGGAAAACGACACACCATGATTCTGGACAAAAACCCAGTTTCTTCGATCAGAACATTTGATTACAAAGGGTTCAAATGGCGCGAACCTGTTCTGGAAATTGGAGATGGAAAAACACGTCTGTTGCAGTTTGCTGTGAGTGGCTGGACGCCTGAGGACTTTCAGAATTTAAGCGCTGAGTTCGCAGCTTAGAATCACTTCAAAAGTTTCGACATCACTCTTCCTGTCGCTGTTGGCATTGGGAAACTCATGAGCGTGCTTGTTGTTTTTGCAATGTCGCACAGCACGTATGATTCGTCGCAGGAATAATTCTCTTTGAAGTCAGGGCCCATTGCGAGAAGCATAATGTGTTTGCAACCTTCGCAATTGTCGCCGTGGCTTACAAACCCATCGAGGTGACCATCGTCGTGGCGACCATGATCGTTGGTAACGAAAAGCGTTGTGGTTCCTGCGTAGTATGGATCGCTCTGCAGATAGTCCCAGATTCGCTGCACGTAAATATCGCCCTGAATAATTCCGTTGAGGTAGCCGGGCCAGTTGTTCGAGTGTGCATATGCATCGGGATCTTTGAAGTTAACGAGCATAAGATCGGGTTGATGCATTGTCAGAATACTCAATGTGCGATTGAACGTAATCGAATCATCGCGATAACCAGTGAAGGGTCCATTCACACCACAGTCGTAAGAAGCGATGAACTGATTGTCGTAAGAAGAATCAGCAGCGTTGTCGCAATTCGCAAGCACGAACAATTTGTCTTTACTCGATACAACCCAGCATTTTGCTTGCGGTGCGCCCGTAGCCTGTCGCCAATACTGGAAAATGCTTGGATACGTTGGATACTGATAACCGCTGTTGTTGATGAACTCATCGACACCCGTTGTCATTGCACAGTGTCCACCATTCGTAAAAGTGAAAGAGGGATTGTGAAAGTTCGTGCATACGCTTCCGCTCAGGCTCATCTGTGCCATGTTTGGAATGTACGTGAGTTCCCCGTTGCCAAATGTTTCCTGGTACCGCGCACCATCTAGAACGACGATGATGACGTGTTTGGTTTTGTAAGGAGGAATTTCCGGGTCCTTCTTACACATGGAACACAGCACAAAAATTGCTGCGGCGAGAAAAATAGAATGGAGTGGTTTCACGTGACACTAAGTTAACTATTCCGCTACGGAAACAGAGTAGCTAACGACGAAATGCGGTCAATGTGCTCGGTTTTGTGAGAACCAAGATTATTCTCGGTGCGTGAGAGACGATATTGTAGCTTTATTTTGCCGCAGATTCGCAGATTGCGCAGATTGTATTCAACCGAGCACTGAGAACCGAGCACTATTCAACCGAACGTTCAATCCGAATCCCAACGTCCTTCACTCCAGGAAGTTTTTCCATGCGCATGGCTTGCTCAATTTCCATGTGATATTTTCCAGCAACAGGGAAGCGAACGTTTTTGCGGAAGATGAGTTGACAATCGTGAATGTCTCCCTGACCATTGCCGATCCATGAGCCGTCTGGATTTGTCAGAGGCAATTCGATGGTGTCGGTTCCGGTTTTGCCGTTGGGAAATGTAATGTGCGAGAACACGTACAAATTGCTGAACGGGTAATCGTCGGTATTGCGCACGTTGAAGTAGAAATTGTAGAAGGTGGTTGTATCGGGAACATCGAAATCGAAAACAACGCGTTCGCTGATGTCCCAATCGCCACCGGGAATTTCCTGGTTCTCTTCGAACATGCGGGTGTCATCGCAAGAAGTAAATGCGAGACAAACAATAACGAGAAGCGAAAGAAAATACTTCATGCTCTATTGAGACGGAGGACTTGGCGGATTATTGTTCCCACCCGGTTTTGGACCACGATTTTGATTGCGGTTCTGATTATTCGGATTGCGCTGATTCGGATTCAGTCCGCTTCTATTTTGCGGAGGACGATTCTGATTCGGCGGCTTCGGTCCTTGCTGCGGAGGTCTATTCGGATTTGGTCCTTGCGGCTTAGGAGTTTGCGGTCCTTTATTTTGCGGTGGACGATTCTGCTGAGGCTTTGGTCCTTGCTGTCTCGGTCCTTGCTGTTGTGGAGGACGCGGATTAGGTCCTTGCGGTCTATTCTGCTGCGCACCTTGTGGATTGTTCTCGCCACCAGGTCCTCTGCCCTTGCCCTTTTTCCTTTTCTTGTTGCCAGTCTTCTGCTTGTCAAAACGCGTCAGAGAATCTTGTCCCACGACGTTTTCAAAATCAGGAGCTTTCACTGCTACTTTTTCTTCTTTCACTTTCTCGATAAGAACATCCGCTTTTTCACCACGCTTATTCATCTCAATCAATTCCTTCGCGCGAAAATTCGGAACCGCAATAAACTGGTCCGGCTCATCGAAGAACGTGTAATACATCACGCCTTTGAAAATATCTGTCTTCTGGTGACGTGCTCTTCCGCGAGTAGTTTCAATGTCGGTTGCTTCCGGAAAATCTTTCAGCGCATCGAGATACGAATCGAGTTCGTAATTCAGACAGCACTTTAATTTTCCGCACTGACCGGCAAGCTTCAACGGGTTCAACGAAAGCTGCTGATATCGCGCAGCACTCGTAGTCACTGAACGGAAATCAGTAAGCCATGTACTGCAACACAATTCACGTCCACAAGAACCAATTCCTCCCAGACGGGCTGCTTCCTGTCGCGCACCGATCTGACGCATTTCAATCCGCACCCGGAAATCGTCCGCCATTACTTTGATGAGCTCACGGAAATCAACGCGGTCCTCAGCAGTGTAATAGAAAATTGCCTTCGTCTTATCGCCTTGATATTCTACGTCACCAATTTTCATTTGCAATCCGAGTCGAATCGCAAACTCACGTGCTTTCACAAGAGTTGCTTTCTCGTGCGACTGCGCTTCCATCCACTTGTCAATATCGTTTTGCTTCGCCTTGCGATATACTTTCTTCATCGCAGGATCGGCAGCATTTACGTTCTTACGCTTGAGTTGATTCTTCACAAGCTCTCCCGAAAGTGAAACTGTACCGATATCGTGACCGGGTGATGATTCAACCGCAATCACATCGCCCATTGCCAAAGGCAGATCATTCACGTTGCGGAAAAATTCCTTGCGATTGTTTTTGAAACGAACCTCAACAACATCGAATGGTTTTTGTCCGGGCGGCAACGACATATCCGACAACCAGTCGAACACGTTCATCTTGTTACATCCGCCTGTACTGCATGACGTAGCCGCACCACCTTCTCCGGTTTTACCCGAAGTTGCAGTGCTGCATCCTCTTCCGCTTGAACATCCTCCACAGGCCATAGGTCATTTTTTGAATGAACACAAATATACGGTCAGACGAGGGACTGGAAACGGGCATCTTGAGAATCTACTATCGAAATTGGGCGAATTTTAACGAATTGAATGTGGATAAGTAGTTGGTTAGATCCGCGACCATCCGCTTGATCCGCTAAATCCGCGTTCCATTACACCGATGCCTTATCGGGATTTGGCACATTCAGCTGCTCATTCGCCTTGAACGAAAGATCCATGAACACAATTCTTGCACTGCCGTTTCTTTCGATATGCTGCAGCGCAAGATTGATTTCGTTCATGAACTTGTAAGCATTTGCAGCATGAACGAACGGAGCGAATTTTGTGACGAATGCTTTCTCATCGCCGGCAATCCGTACGAGCGACTGATCTGCATAATTCACGAGCAGGCTTTCGCGAATCATTTCGAGTGCGTACGCCAGAAATTGTTTTTGCCGCTCACGGCCCGCAGTTGCAAATTCATCTACTGCTTCCATGAGCACAGGCATGTTGAATTTCAGACATCCGCGCATCCATTTCTGGAATACCTGCAGATTGAAAACTGCTTGTTCGTCGGTGGTTACCAATTGCGATGCCGCAGCAAAACTTCCGTCGGCCTGAAATGTAATTCGTGTGGCGTCTGTATCACTCAATGAAAAGCGAACCTTGAGTGCAGCGTGTATATCATCATCATTGAGTCGCGACAATTTCACAAGTTGTGTGCGCGAAACAATGGTTCGAAGCAATTGATCTTCTGCTTCAGTGACGAGGAGGAACAACGTTTTATCCGGTGGCTCTTCGAGAATTTTCAGAAGCTTGTTCGCTGCAGTCAGGTTCATCTTCTCTGCCATCCAGATGATCATGATCTTGTATTCCGCTTCGAATGTGGTGAGTGAAAGTTTCTTCAGAATTTCTCCGCTCTCTTCTGTGCCGATGACTGGCTGCTTGTTCTCTGCTTCGATCTTTCCGAACCAATCGTCGAGTGTGAGATACGGATTCGCCAAAAACGATTCGCGAAATTCTTTGATCACAACTGTGCTCACACGCATTTCCTTCGATAATGCAATCGGATAAACGAGATGCAAATCGGGATGCACCAGTTTGTCGTGTTTCTGGCAGCTCGGGCAACTTCCGCAAGAATCATTCTCCCCGCGATTCGTGCAATGCACATAACGTGCGTAAGCAAACGCCATAGGTAACGTTCCACAGCCGTCCGGACCGAAAAACAATTGCGCGTGAGAAATGCGATTGTCGCGCACGCTATTGACGAGTCGTTCTTTAATTGGGTGCTGGCCGATGATGTCGCGGAAAAACATGGGGCAAAAGTAGGGATTAAGGGATTAGGGAATTTGGGAATCGGGCGCGCTGAAAAAATAAAAGGGATTCAGCCTGCGCCAAATTCCCAATTCCTATTACTACGTTGACGTCTTGAACGCGTGCACAATTCCAACGATGTGCAATCCGAGCAATGCGATACCCGCGAGAATAAATGCTGGAGCAACTTCATCGAATGAAATGTTGTCAGGTGAAGTCATTGGGAGCAATGACCACAAAAGGAACAATCCGGAAAGTGAAAGTCCGATAATGGAAATCACTTTCATGGTTTTGGTCTTGATCTTCATGAGCGCAAGCACAAATGCTCCTACAGACATTAGCATGTACAGCACGCTCACAATTCCGCCCATGCGAGTTGAATCGTTTGCTTCCTCCTCGTAGAAAGAAGAGCCGTCGTAATCGTAACTGTAATCATTGTTGTAGTAATCGTTACTATCAAAATAAGCCCATCTTGCGTCTCGTACTTCCTTTGCAATGCCAATACAGGCAACAATGTAGACCAGCGATAAAACACAGGCAGTGATAAAAAATGCGCGCATCATAGGAGCATGGGTTTTCGTGTTCGACTAAGATAATCCAGTGGACAATTACCGTGCATTGCACCGGGAAGTATTTTTCTCCTTAGTGCATTATTTCGACTTGTTCAACGAAAATCCGTCCTTCTGAGTCGATAACACGACAGAAGTAGACTCCATCT
The DNA here is from genome assembly GCA_040377305.1 of Flavobacteriales bacterium. Classification (GTDB taxonomy): domain Bacteria; phylum Bacteroidota; class Bacteroidia; order Palsa-965; family Palsa-965. The sequence goes on from JBEIPA010000014.1 coordinate 72,935, forward strand.
GAGATAGATCCCGTAGAAATTTCGCTCGTGGATGTCATTGGAACACTTGTCATAACGACTTCTCCGATCATGTTTACAATTTCAACCCGCACAATTGTACCCGCAGAAATTTGTACCGATAAGTTCTCTGAAGCAGGATTCGGAAATACGCGCGCATATATTTCAGGCAATGCCGGAATGTCGAGAACGGTTGAGACCTGAAACTGTAGAGTATCTTCATCATCAGCTTGAAAGCCCGGAGTGCAGTTTGGTATGCCGTAACCCGAACTCAAGGTGAAGTACACGGTATAGTTGCCCGCGGTGAGTGGTGGAAACACCAAGGTATCTACGTCGTTACAGATAAACATAGCGGCGCCCATGCAATGCAGTGTGCTTCCGTAAATACTGTTTCCTACTACGGAGCCATAAGCTACGCCTGCGCAATTGCCTTGCGGAAATGTGAGATAAGCGTAGATGCGCACGGTGTCATTAGCATCTGGCATAGCAGGTGAAACTACCAGAGAATCGATCCACTGGGCCTTTGCGGCGAATGAGAACAATAAAATTGCGCTGAGTGTAAATAATTTTTTGATGGGTTTTAAGTTTGCTGCTGCGAAGTTACCTCCAATTGACACGCAGCGCAATAGGCAATGGGCAATAGGGCATTGCGACGATGGGGATAGACATTCGTCACTTCCTTACCTCGATGCCCTATTGCCTTAATGCCTAATACTTATCTTTGCGTCCGAATAAATTTTCCTATGAAAACTGTTGACCAACTCAATTTCTCAGGCAAAAAAGCCCTCATCCGTGTCGATTTCAATGTGCCGCTTGATGCCGCCTTTGCAATTACAGATGATACGCGCATGCGTGCCGCAATTCCCACAATCAGGAAAATTCTTGCTGATGGTGGCGCCTGCATTTTGATGTCGCATCTTGGCCGACCGAAAGAAGGACCGGCAGAGAAATTTTCTCTGAAGCATCTGGTGAGTCACTTGTCGACCTTGCTTGGTGGAACAAAAGTTCATTTCGCGACGGACTGCATTGGTACACCTGCACAGGATGCAGCGAAGAATTTGCAGATGGGAGAAGTTTTGTTGCTGGAAAATCTGCGCTTCCATAAGCAGGAAGAAAAAGGTGATGAAACATTTGCACAGGAATTATCGAAGCTTGGTGATGTGTATGTGAATGATGCTTTCGGAACCGCGCACCGTGCACATGCTTCCACTGCAGTGATCGCAAAATTCTTCGCCGGGAATAAGTGTTTTGGCTATGTCATGAACGGAGAAATTGCGAGCGTGAATAAAGTTCTCAATGGTGCTTCAAAACCATTTACCGCAATTATGGGCGGAGCAAAAGTTTCTGATAAAATTCTCATTCTCGAACAGCTCATTAAGAAAGCGGATAACATCATCATTGGTGGCGGAATGGCTTTCACATTCGTCAAAGCACAAGGCGGAAACATCGGAAACTCATTGGTAGAAGAAGATCGTTTGCCGAATGCCTTGAAAATTCTGGAAGAGGCGAAAAAGCTAGGCGTAAATATTTACATTCCCGTAGATGCGATTTGTGCTGACAAATTCGATAACGCTGCCAATAAAATGACCTGCGATGTGAAATCGATCGGAGAAGGCTGGATGGGTCTCGACATTGGTCCGGAAACAGAAAAGCTGTATGCTGATGCTATCGCGAAATCGAAAACTATTTTGTGGAATGGTCCGATGGGTGTTTTCGAAATGGAAAACTTTGCACACGGAACAAAATCTGTTGCCGATGCAATTGTTACCGCTACTGCGAACGGTGCTTTCTCGCTGATCGGCGGTGGCGATTCGGTTGCTGCGATCAATAAATACAATCTTGCCGATAAAGTGAGCTATGTTTCAACTGGTGGCGGTGCATTACTCGAATACATCGAGGCCGGAACTCTTCCAGGTGTAGAAGCAGTAAATAATTAGTAATTCGGATTGATCATGAAACGAATTCTCGCTTGTTTGACTTTCGTCGTTTTGCTTGCCGCTGGTTGCATGAGTGGTGGCTGGCGCGTCGTAGAAGATGAAGAATTCACGATTGAATTTCCGGGTATTCCTGTCGATACCGTAACTGCAGTTGGAGAAACGGCCGGAGCAAAAATGTACTTTATTCCTGTCGACGGCGGATTAGATTCAAACGCTTACTACGCAGTTTCCGTTTACGAACTCAACGATTCCGCAAGCATACTAGGTGATCAACTCGATGATATGCTATTGAAAGATGCCGAGATTTACGCGTGGTCGATGGGCGCATTTCTCACCGACAGCGGAAGAGTAGTAACGAGCGGAACATACGAAGGACGTGAATACACCATCTTCCTTGCGGAGAATGCAGGCGTGCTGAAGATGAGAAAGTTTGCGAAAGGAAAAAATCTCTATACCCTCGTTGTGATTACACGGAACGCGTACATGGATAACCGCGATGTGTTTCGCTTTCTGGATTCGTTTAAACTCAAATAATTTGAAATTTGAAGATTTGAAATTCTGATGGTGCTAGCTACGCCCAAGAATCAAATTTTCGAATCTCGAATCTTCGAATTACCAGGAACCCGCACTATCCTTCGGCGATAGTGTTACATCAACTTCAACATTCGCAGAGTCAGTCTCCGGAATCATCTTTCCTAAGTCGCTGTCCTGTAATCCCGGAATAACTTTCGGTGCAACAGTTGCAACAGGACGATACAGCAACGAGTTGTTTTTCATTCCCGCAGGAATTATGTTGATGCTCTTTTCGATTGCATCAATCACGAAAAAAATCACGCTGAGAATGAGTACGAATTTGAATCCTCCGAAAGCTGCTCCCGCAATTTTGTTGATGATGCCAATGGAAGCTTTCTCCATCAGCTTCTCAATCAACTTCGCCACACCGAACACGAGCATGAGAATGCCAACGAAAATCAGCGCAAATGCAATCAGCGGAATGTATGGCGATTGAGAATCAAACCAATCGCTAATCCAGCCTGCGATAAGGTCTGAGAATTTCATTCCACCCCAAACGCCCAGGAAGAATGCAGCGAGTGTTCCCACTTCCATCACCACTCCTTTCATGAAGCCGCGCCAGAATCCCCAGAGAACAGGAATGATGATTAAGATATCAATGAAATTCATACTCAAAAGTAATGTGCTAACATGCTAATGGGATAATGTGCTAAAAGCAGTTGTGAATATCCATTGGTTGACAAGTCGGATAGTACTCCTTGAAGATTATGTCTTGCTTGATTTTTCGCGAACGTTTTTACGACGCAGCTAACCTGTACCTTTGGCTAGCACATTAACTTATTGGCACATTAGCATATTGTTCGAATGCACATTGATGAACTCATCGCAAGTTGGAAAGCCCTGAAAGTCGCACTCAGACCAAAGTTTGGTGACGATATCGACATGCAGGCTATTCTTTTTCTGATCGGCATGCAGGAGCTAGGTCAAGGACCGAAGAAACTTGAAAAGGCAGAGAAGGTGGATATCATGCATGTTGCAATTTGCACTTTACTCGAACCGCTAGGCTACTACATCTACAAAGGTCGCGACGAAGACAACTGGCCTCATTGGGAAAATACCGGAAAGATGCCACACATGACTTCCATGGAACAAAATCGTTTTATGCAGATCAGAATCATCGAGTATTTCCGTAGGCAGGGCCTCATCTAATGATCGGATGATAGGATTATGTGATGATAGGATAGCGTGAGTCGAAATAAAAAATCCGGACTCATAGCCCGGACTTATATTTTTTCATCAGATGATTTTATCATCCAATCATTCTATCATCATTACATCTGCACCGTAACGTTATCCGTTTTGTCGTCCTCGAAGCGAGCTACACGACCTGTAGGATTTCCGTTTACGAAGATGTCGAGAATCATTGGGAGATTCGTTTCGAAATTTACTGTTCCTGATCCATCAGTTGTTGCAGTGAGGGTTACATCACCACTCGTGCAATCTACCTGCGCACCAGCCATTGGCGCTCCGCCAGGAGCAAGTACAGTGATAACAGCTTTGCAATTGATTTCCTTTGCGCAGCCGGTTGTGAATGTCGTAATCGACACCATCAGCACGAAAACAAAGAGTCCTGCGAATTTTACGACGAGTTTGTTCATATTTGTGTCCTGTTTGCCAGCCACAAGACGGCTTTTAAGCGGGTTTGCTGCAAAGTAGCCGAATAACTACTTTTACATTCTAACAAATATAACAAAGTTTTCAACATGCTTCGTAGGATTACTGCGCTCTTAGCGCTCCCGTTTATCTTCCTGTTATGCACCTCTTTCATTGCGGCCGATAACAGGTCTAAAGTGTTGATCTCCACCGAGTTTGGTGACATTAAAATCGTCCTTTTTGACGAGACTCCTAAGCACCGGGATAACTTCCTGAAGCTGGTAAAAAACGGCACTATCGACAGCACTCTTTTTCACCGGGTGATCAAATCTTTCATGATTCAGGGTGGTGATCCCGACTCGAAAAATGCGAAAAAGGGCGCCATTCTCGGCAACGGAGAAGTTGGTTACACGATTCCTGCAGAGATTCATCCAAACTTATATCACAAACGCGGTGCACTCGCTGCTGCGCGTCAGTCCGATGACGTGAACCCAAACAAAGAATCTTCAGGTTGTCAGTTCTACATCGTTGAAGGAAGTGTGTGGACAGACAGCTCACTCGATGCATTGGTTCAGCAGCGCTGGTACCAGCCTATCAAGCAAAAGATTTTTGATACGTACATCAACAAACCGGAGAACGCAGCAACTAAGTCTGCATTCGTTCGTGCACAAATTCGCGCGCAACAACTGCGGAACCACGATTCTCTAAACTATTGGGTCGGTGTTGTGAATCCTATTATCGAAGCAGAGTTTGAAAAAACGCCACATCGCATTTTGACTGCAGATCAGCGCAAGATGTATACAACCTTTGGTGGTACTCCGTTTCTGGATGGATCTTACACCGTGTTTGGTGAAGTGGTATCAGGCATGGATGCAGTTGATGTAATTGCTTCTCAACCAAAAGACAAAAATGATCGTCCGTTCCGCGATGTGAAGATGACGGTGAAATTGAATACTGGTAAGGCTAAGTAAAAAGACGGATGCGCGATAGAATAGAAGAACTGTTCAAAGAAGTTGAGGAATTTTCAGCGAAGACGAAAGAACACGCTGAGGAATTCCGTCTGAAATATCTTAGCCGCAAGGGAAAAATTTCTGAGCTCTTTGATGAATTCAAAAATGTTTCTCCCGAGCTTAAGAAGGATGTGGGGCAGATGCTCAACAAGCTCAAAGTAAAAGCTCAGGAAAAACTCGATGGTGCGAAAGGTGATGCTGATGAATCGTCTGCTTCAACGGGAGAAGATCTCACACGTCCTGTTGCTGAATGGAAAGGATCACGTCACCCGATTTCAATCGTACGAAAAAACATTCTTGATATTTTCACGCGTCTTGGATTCACCGTTGAGGAAGGTCCGGAGATCGAAGACGACTGGCATAACTTCACGGCACTGAATTTCCCGGAAGAACATCCTGCACGTGATATGCAAGACACGTTCTTCATTGGAAATGAAATTGCATTGCGCACACACACTTCAAGTGTACAGGTTCGCATTCTTGAAAAAACAAAACCGCCCGTGCGCATTATGATGCCGGGCAGAGTTTATCGCAACGAAGCTGTTTCTGCGCGCGCACATTGTTTCTTCCACCAGGTAGAAGGATTGTATGTAGACAAAGGCGTTTCATTCGCAGATCTGAAGCAAACACTTTTGTATTTCGCTCAGGAGATGTTCGGATCGGAAACTAAAATTCGTTTGCGTCCCTCCTACTTTCCGTTTACAGAGCCGAGTGCTGAGATGGATATCTCGTGCACAATCTGTCACGGAAAAGGATGCAACGTTTGCAAACACTCCGGCTGGGTTGAAATTCTCGGTTGCGGAATGGTTGATCCGGCTGTACTTACGAACTGCAAAATCGATCCGGAAGTTTATTCGGGATTTGCATTCGGAATGGGCATCGAGCGTATCACTATGCTGAAGTACGGCGTGAATGATTTGCGTTTGTTCTCGGAGAACGACGTACGTTTCCTCGCTCAGTTCGAATCAGAAATCTAGATCGAGGCTGTTTTCTGCTACAAAGCTCACTAAGTTCACTAAGCTAAAATCATGACTGTTTCGCGGCTTGATCAATTGCAGCAAATGTTGACCGAAGAACCAGGCGATTCTTTTCTACAATACGCTGTAGCAGTAGAATATGCAGTCGCTGGAAATATTTCAGAAGCCATCTCAAGAATAGAAACGTTGATCGCCGACAAGCCGGATTATCTCGGTGCTTACTACAAACTCGGACAACTTCACGAACAAGTCGGTGCTACTGAAAAAGCCATTGATGTTTACCGCAGAGGTGCGGAAGTTGCGAAGAAGCAGAATAATGTTAAGACGTTGGGTGAGTTGAATACGGCGATTCTGTTGCTCGAAGATTGACTACGGACGATGTGCAGATTTGCAAATGTGAAGATGTGCAAATGCGAAACTCAGATTGTAACAATCAAAGCTGCGGCTCTAAGGTTCCCATCGTGACCACCGAATCAAGAATCAAGAGTTCGGTGTCAAACTTTTCCGTCTGCCTCAAGCGCATCATGTAATCCGCTAGCGAATCGTACGCAACATTTACAAAACTTGAGTCGCGTAGAATAAATCTAAATGAATAATACGCAGGCGGTTCGGAACCTTCAAAACATGAATCGAGGGAAACTTTAGAAAACATTCCGGGATTAGGATTTCTCAGCTCCCGAGAATAACCCTTCGCCATGATTGTTTGTCCATCAATCTCCATCCATTCTATCAATTCACCATTCTCAAAAATATATTCTCCGCGATGCCGTGCACCAGTGTGCCTGATGATCGTAAATTCACCTTCCATTAGTTCTCCCTGGTAATAGCACTTGCCATTCTTCGTCGCAATTTCATTAGACCCAATATCTTTCGGGCCACACGAACAACAGCACACGCACAGGAGACAAATAAAAATGAAGGTGCCTGTATTACACATTTTTTGAGAGAAAATAAATTCAGCATCTGCACATTTGCAAATCTGCACATCTGCACATATACCCTACTCGACTTGTGTCAGCTTAATCATGTTCGTCTTCCCTTTCTCGCTGATCGGAATACTCGCGATGTTAACCAGGAAATCGTCTTTCATGATGTGTCCTGCCTTTTTCAGGATGAACTTGATGTCGGCGATCGTATGATCAGTGCTGATGTCGCGATCGTAGTATAGGCCACGTACGCCCCACACGAGAGAAAGTTGTGTAAGAATTCTATAGTTATCCGTGAAGACAAAAATGTTTGCTTTCGGACGATACGATGAAACTTTAAAGGCCGTGTATCCCGAATGCGTCATGGTAACGATTGCAACTGCATCGACTTGTTTTGCGAGTTGTGTAGCGCCAAAACAAATGTGATCGGAAAGATAACGCTGCGGATCAGAAATTTCGCTGCTGATTTCGGAATAGTACAAATCACTTTCTTCTTCTACCTGCGCAATAATTTTCGACATTGCTCCCACAACTTTGTGCGGATGACGTCCGACAGAAGTTTCTCCGCTCAGCATTACTGCATCTGCACCTTCCATTACCGAATTAGCAACGTCGCTTACTTCAGCACGTGAAGGAGAAATGTTCGTGATCATGCTTTCCATCATTTGCGTAGCAATGATTACGGGAATTGCAGCACGGCGACATTTACGCACGAGCATTTTCTGAATAACAGGAACGCGCTGCATCGGAACCTCAACACCGAGATCGCCACGCGCAACCATGATAGCATCCGTTTGTGCGAGAATTGCATCAATGTCCATCACCGCTTCCGGCTTTTCAATCTTCGCAATAACTTTCGCTTTGCATCCCGGATCAAGAGTCTGGATGATTGATTTTAATTCGATGATGTCGGTAGAATTTCGCACAAACGACAATCCGATCCAATCGAAATTGTGTTTCAAAGCGAACTCAAGATCTTTCAGATCCTTTTCGGTAAGACAAGGCAAAGAGATTTTCGTATTCGGAAGGTTCACTCCCTTTTTCGAAGAGAGAATTCCTCCGTGCAGAATTGTGGCCACGACTTCATTTACTCCGTTCGTACTGTCGACGTTCAGTACCAGTTTCCCATCGTCGACCAGAATATTTTCACCGGCTTGTACATCCTTCGGAAACTGCGGATAGGTGATGAATACTTTCGAAGCATTCCCGATCATTTTCTCTGTGGTGAAAATGATCTTCGCACCCTCTACGAGTTCTACACCATTGTTCTCCACTTCACCAATACGCAATTTCGGACCCTGCAAATCGCCAAGAATTCCGACGTGAGAGCCGAGCTTACGATTCACTGCGTAAATATTATTGAGCTGTGCTTCCACCGCAGAATAATCTCCGTGAGAAAAATTGATTCTGAAAATATCAGCGCCTGCCTTTACCATTTCCTCCAGCATCTCGGGTGAAGAAGATGCGGGGCCCAGCGTTGCAACAATTTTCGTGCGGTTGAATTGTAAACGTTCACTCATGTCTTTAGAAAATCAGATTTTGTTTAGACTTCAGCACCTGAGGGTCGATGCGGTAAGCCATTAATATAAACGGAACTCCGCGCATACCGGCAATCATTTGCTGTTCATCTTCCTGCGTGAACGGCCCTTGTGCGAGGAGAAAATAATCGGCTTGATGTTGTTCAGGCACTAGCAAGCCATGTGTGCCTTTATTGCTGAGCAAAGTGTAGGTTGCTTCGAAATCGGGGTGATCCCAGGAGTACTGCGTAAAATCGGAAGTAGGTTCGCCCTTCTTCAATGCAAGACTGTACGGTTCTGTTTTCGCCAAATCAATTTCAAGTGATGTATTCAATCCCCATGCAACACGGTGTGATTTTTCGTGAGATGATATTCCTACGAGAATAAAATCATACTCGTATTCTACTTCCAGCTTATGGCGTTGGATGGGCATTCCGGTAAAGTTAGTCATTGCCTGTGTTCTGCAAGTTATGATTACCTGCTGTTACCAACAACCCCTTGTGAACCGTTTTAAACACATAGCATCATAGTCCTTTGTTTTCTTGCCGGGCGAAAGGAATTCATAGCTCACAAGAGAATATCGCTAAGCGATATTTCTCCTGTGTTCTATGATCGCGGTGCACATTAGCACCTAACGAAACCTATGATACTATGTGGTTAGAGTTCCGTTCGAAGTCCCGAAGCAACCGCAATGACAACAGGAATTCCGGGAAGAATATTGGTTGACCAGTCGAGCGTTTCCGTAATCGGATAGTTGTATTCAATCTCCCCACCGTGCCACACAAATTTTTTCTGCCATTTTCCGGAAGGTGAAAGCTTGAAGTAGCCATCGTCTTCGTATCCTGAAATATTGAACCACGAACGTCGATAATACCAGAATGGCCCGAGCCCGGCGCTTATGTCGCCCGCATCGCCCATGTCAATTGTGCCGCGTAAATTAATCATCGTCATTCCGGCAAATTTTCCTGCACAGTCGCGAAAACCCGATTGGCTGGCTTTCACAGAAAAGAAGCTGTTGATTTTGTATTCACAGGTTACTGCCAATCCAAAGTGAAATGCAACCCGATTCTTCTTTCCGATCGCAGTTTTGTAGAGATGGCCGTTGAAATTGTTGTCGGTGTGAATAGAAACTCCCATGAATTTGACGCCGACGTACCACTGCGCGTAATTCTGCAAAGCGAATAAAAGAAAGGCAAACAGGAGTATCGTTCGCTTCATAAGCTTGCTGTAAATCTACACGTAAATGTTCTATTTTCGTTGCAAGAACTCTGCCATGAAGAACATTCTCCTGTTGTTTGCATTTGTAATCGGTTTCGCATCGTGCGGAACGAAAGAAGATCCGTTCACCCGAGAACAAAAAGAAATTGATGAATATCTTTCTTCCGATGGACTGAATGTTTACAAAGCATTCAAGGTTTCTATTCGCGGCACGAAAGCGGCAGGACAAGATCCGGAATTCGATAAAGCACGTGCACAGTTGTTTCTGCTAACCGGATATCTGCTGCAACAGGCGACAGACACCACGCACGAAGTAGATGCGTTTGAAGTTTACGAAACTGTTACCGAAGCAAAACCTGCAATCGATGAACTAATCAAGAAAGACGAAGACAGTCTTCCAACGGTGATGGAAAATATTTCATTCGTGGTAGGGCCAACAAGCGGGGAAGATCCGTTGGCCGGTATGTTTACAGAGAGTGAAGAACATCTTATCCTAAGCGGACTTTGGTTTGCTGGTGCACATGCACATCCGGACCTTGCGCTGTACGAATTGAATCGCGTGCAATCTGCAGACATTCGCGATCCTCAATTCAAGTGTCTTGCTGAAATGACGCGTTCACTATTGTATCTCACGAACAACTGGCCGTATCATGCTGAGAAAAGTGCGGATGATTTTCTCGCAGTTACTGAATCAGAAAAAGCGGCACTGATTGCGAGTCCATGGCCGATGGTCGATGCAAACGGTAACGAAGTGACACCGGAACAATCATGGCATCAGTTACGTGCGATCGGATATGTATTGCGCGGTGTTGCCCGTGAGAAATGCGAAGAGGATGAAAAGAAAGAACAGGGTATTGAAGATTTTGAAACCTTCATAACGGAAGCAGAAGCCGGCGGACTAGATCACAAAGTTGTGGATCTGGTAGGTTTGCTGGTTGCACTGGAGAAAAAAGATGCCGACAGGGCGAACAGCTACATTGTGAAACTCGAAGCACGTCCTGATCTGACTCAGGAAGAAAAAGATCTGATTGCGGAAATCAAACCACTCGTTGCAGAAATGAAAGCGGAAGAAGCAAAGGATGCAATTGGTGAGAACAATTTACTCCCCTCTTTCGCGACCAACCTGTTTGCAGAACAGTTCATGAATCTACAGGTTGTGAAAGATCTGAAAGCATCGGAAGGCGGAAAGAAATTCATTGGCATAACCGAAATCAAAGCTCAAGAGCTGATTCCGACCGATGCCATCGACAGCCTCAAAAAGGATGCTGAAGGATTGTTTGAGAAAGTTCTCTAGTACGGATTCTTCATCGTTTCGCCCGCAACAGATCCGTTCTGATCAATGCACTGACCCTCTTTCAATGAAAAGCGTACGCCGTCTTTAGAGATGACCGTACCATCGGGTTTGATTGTGCTTCCGTTTTTCAGGAATACATCTCCCGTGATTTCTTTCCCGTCGAAAAGGACAACCATTTTTCCGTCTCGCATTCTCGCACAATATTGTCCTGGCTCGTCTGCAGAGAACTCGGTTTTAACAACTCGAGTATTCGCATCGTATGCGTAAGCCGCACCTGTTGAAAGCATTGCTCCTAATGACCAAATGAATAATCGATTTTTCATGACCGTTTTGCTTTAGTTTGTACTTGTAATGGTCGCAAAATCGTGCCGTAAGAAAAAGGAGGGAAAACGTTCGGTAACAAGGGGTTTTTCGCTTCCTGTCGTGCAGGAGTGTTGACCTTACTCCACAAAAAAAGCGTCCCGTCAGTTTAAATTGCCGGGACGCCTTAATTGTAATTATCGTGAAGACTATTCGTAAGGCTCTTCGAAGTAAATCAGGATGTAACCTGCTTCGCTGTCGATCATGCGCTGAGTAGTAACTTCTGTTTTTTGTCCGCCGATTTCAGCAGTCCAGAGGTACTCTTCCCAATCTTTGTCATCAGTGCGTTTACCTTTGCCATATTTCGCATCGAAATTTGCAACGATGTCTTTGTACAGCTCTTCACCTGATTGTGCGTCAGGCATAGTGATGTCCAAATGCACTTTCCAGACCTTCTTTGTGTCTGAATCATAAGCGTACTCGAGCATATACTCGTGATCGTACTCTTCAGTTCCCAGCTTGTATAGGTAAGTGAGGTAACCGTCTTCGTCGCTGTCAGCAACTTCACTTCCGTGTTTTTTGCGGACATCATCGATAGACATACCTATAACAGCGCCATTCTCAAGAATAGTTGTGTTGCTGAAATGTAGTTTAGCGAAATCTGCAGATTTAGCTGCTGGAACTGTTACCGTGCTCTCTTCAGCATCTCCGGTTTTTTCGCCGCTTCCGCCGCATGCGATCAATGCGCAAAGTGGAAGTGCAAGTAGTAGATTTTTCATTTTCGGTTTTGATTTTGCTGCAAATGTACGAGCCACCACGACATACGCCAATATTTATTCATAAATGGGTTCGCTTGATTGACCGTTACTGCTGCACATTTAACAAATGAAATTGCCAATTCGCCCATTTTGAAAGACTTGGGGTGAATCCAGATAACCGTAGTCCCAAAGGCTGGCACCTTGTATTCATGTTTATTCCGCTGATTTCAAAAGGAACCGGGCTGATGATTCCTTTAATCTCGCTGCATGCGGGTGGATTGTTCAGCATTTCCTGGGATTTCAATCTGAGGTTTTATCCAGTGATCGTCCTATTCAAGTTTCTCGATGCGCGCTACTTTGAAAATATAAAGCATGCGGTCATCCCACACTTTTCCGGTTACACGCACCTTATCACCATGAACGATTTCGTTCCCACTATTGTCGTAAATCAATAGATCCTTGTCTTCGTAATCTTCCGGAATGGGTGCCATGGTGTTTTCGCAATCGCCTTCCCAAATCATCATGGTTACGTAGTCTCCTTCCATTGTTGAATCCTGTTTAAGATTCACGAGATACGTTCCGCTGTTCAGGTAAGTCATATTAGGCATTTCCGCATAACCTTCGAAGGTTACAAGTTCTTCCTTCGCAGGATAATTTGCGGCCGTATCCCATTCGAGTGGCGTGCCGTGTGCAACCTTTGCAGGGCCTCCAGGACAAACTTCTTCTTCAGGCGTCTTGTGTACAGCAGGTTTGTCGTTGCAGTTTGCCCAGATTAAACCCGTTGTAATTCCACCAACAACGATCAATGCCATGATAAATCGGACGATAGCTTGTGCTTTGCTTTCCATATTCCAGATATTTAGTTTGTTCTACTGTTCAGTACCATGAAGCCAGAATCGCGATACTGGTTTACTGCCGCGTTCATCTATATTTTTGTCTATCTCTTCGTCAAAGAAATAATAAATTCTGTTTCCGGGAAGCGAAAAACTTTGGCAGGACCATGCTTGAATTGGAATTACTTCACTGCTTCCGCTATTCCCACTTAGTGTGTAAATGATTTCCTCCAGCAAAAGCGTGTTGAATGAATTATTGATAATCATCACCGAATCGGAATCATAGGTTTTTGTTATCTCGTTTCCATCGGCGAGCATATAACTGAAAGTTCCGAAAGCGCGGTAAGTAGAAACTTCATTCTCTGCGTCAACAATATACAGTCGCCCGACTCCGAACATCAGTCCCGCAAACAATACACCTGCAAGAAATAGTCCGACCACAAAACCCTGGCGGCTTTTCATTTTTGTCCGGATGAACCACGAAACACCCCAGAAAATTGCGATGGTAAAAAGTGAGACGAGAATAGTGTAAATGATATTGTTGATCAGCATGCAGGCAAAAGGTATAAAAAAAGGTCCAGACAACACCAGGTCATCCGGACTCTTTTCATTCTTTACCCATCCATTCGCACGATACGCGGACTGAACTTTCCTACGATGTCGACTAAATCAACTTGCGCCTCCATCACCTGAAAAATGTCTTTGTACGCATGTGGCGATTCATCCAGACCACCACCGATTAACGTCACGTTATTTTCTTTCAGCACAGATTTCATCTCTGCATTCGTTACGTTTTTCATTGCTGCTGTACGCGACATTTTACGTCCCGCTCCATGAGAAGCAGAGTTGATGGAAATGCTCGCACCTTTTCCGCGTACAATGAATCCCGGTGCAGTCATCGATCCCGGAATAATTCCGAGAACGCCTTTGCCGGCAGGTGTTGCACCTTTACGATGCACGATTACATCTTTGCCGTTGAATTTTTCTTTCCATGCAAAGTTGTGGTGGTTTTCTACCATCGCGATGGGTTCAACACCAAGCGCAGCTGCAATCTTCTCGTGAATTTTGTGATGACACGCCGAAGCATAATCACCAGCGAGATTCATTGCAAGCCAATACTCTTGTCCTTCCTGAGTTGAAAGATCAAGCCACGCAAGATGTTTTGCTTCCTGCGGCAAACGACATTTCTCCATTGCCACTTTCGTGTAATGGTTCGCAATCGTTGCGCCAAGTCCGCGCGAACCGGAATGCGACAACAACGCGAGGTATCGACCTAATGGAAGATTGAACTCGTTGTTCTCATCGCTGATATCAACAACTCCGAATTCCACAAAGTGATTTCCCGAACCGGATGTTCCCATTTGCTTCACTGCTTTCAGCTGCAGACCTTTCAGCAATGGAATTTCATCGAACAACTTTCGGTCAGTCACTTCAAACTCTTTGTTCTCCTTGAACTCTTGTCCTGAACCAAAGAGTGTATTATCCGTAAGCACTTTGTAAAGTCCGCGCGAGTCGGTGTCGATGATCTCGTGCGGAGTCGGAAAAATACTCAGGCACATTCGGCAACCGATGTCGACGCCAACTCCATAAGGAATAATTGCGTTTTCCGTAGCGAGTACACCACCGATCGGCAATCCATAACCCTGATGCGCATCCGGCATCAAAGCACCGGCAACTGCAACCGGCAAACGAATTGCCACATCCATTTGTTTACGCGCACCATCTTCGATCTGATCTCCACCGTAAATTGCGTAAGATCCTTGTTCGATGCGCAATGCAATTTCGGGACCTTCCGCTTCTTTCGGCTTTTCCGTCAACGCATCCGCAATCGCAGCGAGGTTCGTGTCGTCGAGATAATCCGCAGGTGCAGCAAGAATATTTTTCAGCATCTCCATCACATCTTCACGTGATGATTTGCGGTAATACTTTTCAATGATGTTGAGGGCAATTCCCACAACGCGTCCTTGTTTGTATCCAAGTTCGCGAAGGTGATCTCCGGTGATGTTTAATTTGTTCATTTTACTAATTGTATTTCTTGTGTAACATAAATTCGAGGTTGTTCAACTTTATTTGTTGACTCGAATTTCATAGCGATGATTTCTTCGCAAGCGCGAGTAATGTGCACAACCATTTCATCGACATTAATATTTAATATCCCGTCTGCACGAAGAATTGTACCTCCACCTTGCGCATGTGAAAACCTGAGTTTGCCCTTTGGGGCAAAACAGTGAACTAAGCCGCATCGCATTTCATCATATAGATCAAATGTTCCATTGGATTCTGCTTTTAAATACGCTCGATAATCCTTAAGAGATGCGAGATTCCGAATGGAGCGCTCAAAGTCCTCACGAACAGTGCCCGATTTATCCCAAACTGTTGGGGAATTTTCATTTATACACTTTCCGAAGAATTCAATTGCCGAACTCATGCAAATTGCCCCGAGCCATGGCGATACTTTAACCACAGCTTGCATTTCGTCAATAAGTACAGTCCGCATAAATTGCTTAGTTGGAATGGGCATCTGCACAACAAAATGTGATTTATCATCAGTAAAGCCAAAGACAACATTTTTCATTTGTTCATCCGTGAAAAGGTGCTTTCGTTGAAACTCTTGAAGGATCGATTGAACTGATATTTCTTTCATCATGATTATTCTATACTAATCAATTTACAAAATTTGTTTTGACGACCGACAGGGATTCGAACCCCGATCCTCAGATTCGTATTCTGAGATTCTTCCGTTGAACTATCGATCGAAATACAGTGTCGGGATACGATCCCGACACCTCACAGGCAAAAAGCGAAAAGAGACTGTTTGCATTGCTCTACCACTGAGCTACACACAACTTTCGCTATGTGGCCGGATTCGAACCGGCGTCCCATGGATTGGAAGTCGAAGTAACTCTTTTCTACGGCACTGTTCATTGGGTGTTAGATCGGTTTCGATCCGATTACCTCTTGCTTCACAAGCAAGCGCTCTCCCGAGTGAGCTACAAACACCGTGTTCAGTAGGCAGTTTGGCAGTAGTGCAGTTGGCAGTCAAAATATAATTCTCTGACTGCCTACTGCCCAACTGCTTACTGCCTACTGTTCTTGTACTCTGTGTGGGATTCGAACCCACGTGATCTGGTCGAAAACCAGATATACTAGACCAACTATATGAACAGAGCCTGATTGATTTGCGGATGACGCGCCGGGTTCTCTCCTTTGGAGAGTTAGAGAGGCGCGGCGCGTAATCCGCAAATCAATCTTCAGTCGCGACAGCAGGATTCGAACCTACATCTTCTCCAGTCCAAGTGGAGAGGCTTAGCCAATTAGCCGACCTCGCGATGTTGATTAGCTGATTTTTAATTTCTGATTTCTGATGCTGAAAGGTGTTACCCCAAGAGCTAATCAAAAATCAGCTAATCCTATTTATTGTGAGGAAAAAATCACAGAAAAGACGAAAGCGCCATCTTTCGATGTCAGGATTCGAACCTGTTTCTTCCTGCCACGAAGTATCTCTTCTGTTACGTCACTCACAAACTCAAAGAACAAATTCAATTTCAAAATAAGCGGGCAAAAGTCAATCAGAGTCTGCCGGGATTTGAACCCGCGTCTTTCGACTTTCTACCAAAGAAGTATCTCTGATTTACGGCACCGTTTACTTTTAACTATTATCTCGTCGGGATCTTCAATCCCATTTTCTTCATCGCAAGCAATGCTTCTGCATTTCCGATTGCGTCGTTGACCGGGTTGTGATCATGACGCGTTTTGCGAAACAATCGCTTCCACTCGCTGTTCAGTCCTCCATCCATTTTCATTCCACAATACAGATCACCGATTCGTCTGCCTGAAAATCCAAACGGATTTTTTCCCAGGTAGAAATGGAAGTAATAATTAATCCACTGCCAATCGAACGCGAGGTTATCGCTGATGAATATTGCTTTGCCGTCGGATGTTGCGTTCAACCATTCGGAGAAACGTTTCATCACTTCGGCGGGCTCCTCGAACGACTCGTGTTGCCCGCGTGTGAAACCACTTACTGCAAGTGCATCCGGAATCCATTCTTTGGAAATTGGTTGCGTCTTTCCGTAGAATGTTTTCGCGAGTGTGGGTTCTATCACCACTGCACCGAAGCAAACCATCGAATATTTATTTGGGATGGGCCCATCGGCCTCTACATCCACTACTATGTAACTCATTTTGTTTTTGTTTTTAATCAATTTAATAATTTAAGCTGGCAACAAACTCGCAGAGGTTTTGGTCTAATTAACAGTTAGAAGTAACTCTGCAATACGGCACAGCTTGCCGATGTGCCGATTTCCAATATGCCAATATGCCGATTGGAAATACCTCAATAAAATTCGGAAGCAAAAAACGATTCGGGTGGGGCGTCGCAATGAGGATTTGCACCTCTTCCTGGTTTTTACATCAGGACCCTTGCCCCCTGTCGAGCGAAGTATCCCGGCTCTACGGCATTCCGTTTCAGTAGGCCGTTTGGCAGGCGTTCAGTAGGCAGTCAAAATTTATTCCTAATGACTGCCGACTGCACTACCGCACTACTGCCTACTGATTAAACAACGGTAACTGGCAACAAGTCTGCTTTCTGCTTTCACAGAATACGGCCGTCCTATTTCTGTATTGCTACAGACAGTTGACTGGTAATCATCATCCGCATGGTGTCAGGATCTGAAATCCTGATACTGCGCACTCAGATTAACGTTCGCGAACCACAGTTACCCGTGCATCACTACCTTAGGACCGTTATCGAAGTATGACCCGTTTACGACACGTTGTGTGATGTCAGGATCCTATCCTGACAGTGCACATAATTTTTTCAAAGAACGTTTGTACTAACCAAGCCGTCGGGCGACCTCTCCTTCAGTGCAATTTCCGAAGGAGAGGCGTAGCCGTAAACTACAACTCGAGTTGTTTTATCATCGCGATTGCATCTGTACCGTTTTCTGCAGCATACAATACGTCGAACACTTTATCTGACCAGCCCGCGATGAGTGTTACATCGTCGCGCTGCACACTGATTGGTGTGTTACCGTAACCTGCGAGGTCGAACAAGTACAGTTTCGCCATTGGCGCAATCTGTTTGTATTCTTTCCACGCCGTCTGCAACGAATCACCGTCAGCTTTGGTATTCCACATCTGGCAGTCAGTGAACATCATCACTTTGTCCATCACAACATTGCGCTGAACAAGATCTTTGATCACCAGGTAACCATTTGTGGCGTAACCAACTTCACCTTCCCGCTTGTAGTACTCATCAACATTCGCAAGTACTCCACGGTTAGGCATGTTGATTACCTTCCAGCGATCTCCGAACATTCCGGAAACCACTCGTTCACACTTGCTCTGCATCAGCATACCCAGTACCAGACCGATATCGAACAAATACACTTTGCTCTTCGCCGAGATTGGTTTCTGCATTGAACCCGAAACGTCACACGCAATCAACACACGTGTTTTGTAATCGAATCCGCTGATGTTTTTCGCTGAAGCTACAATTGCATCTTCCAGCGCGTTAAGTATCATCGACACGTAATCAGCTTTCAGCACTTTCACTTCACGGTATGCAGACAGGAAACGGAATGGCAACTGCTTCGATTTCGCAACCTGGTTTGCATCAGAAAGCGTATCACACACTTTTTTGATTGCATCCCATGATACACCCGCTTCAATCATGTTACGGATGTTACGCAACATCGCCATGTATCCCAGCTTACCGCTGAAGATCAGTTCTTCCCATTTCGCACGAACCGCAAGCTCTTTTGCTTTTGCATCAGCGAATTTTTGCTGACCCAAAGCAGAAAGTTCAGTTTCCCAGGTATAAGCAACAGACAGCTCTTTCGCAGCGATCTTGTTGAAGACTGCTTGCTGTTCATCACTTTTCGCTTTCGGGTGAACAAGGAACAATGCATCACGCAACGTTACTGCCGCTTCACGGTTGTATTTCGAGAACTGGTATTCATCAAAACGATTGAACGCCTTTGCGAGTCCTTTCTGTACCTGTTTCGAAAGCTTGTTCAGTTTCTTAGTTCCCGAACGGTTGTTCGCCAGTTGGTAGTAAGCCAGAAGCTCAGTGATCTCATCAGCACGCTGAACGACACCGTTCACCGCTTTGGATACAACTATATTTCCGGAGTTACGTTTTGCAAGTTCGACTGCAAGCACCTGTGGAATAGAACGCATGTACATTTTGTTACGTGCATACACCGCAAGCTTCGCCACGAATTCAGCATCTGTCTTCTCCATGAGATCCACGATACGTTGAAGACGCTCGTTTCCTTTCTCATAGAACGAATCGCTCAGTCCTGCGGTTACTACCGCTGAATACAGTTCGAGCTCAGGAGTCATTGCGAATGCTTTTGCGCCTTCGTAATTAGTGACTGCTGTTTTACGTTTGAAGATGTTGAATTTCATGACTGTTTGTTTTAATTGTTATTGACGCTGCAAATGTTTTACTCATCTACGCAATGGTCTTGCGCAGTTCGATTTATTTTAACTTTTTGTTTTAATCGCCTGATTTTCAGTTGGCATTAATTCGTTTTTTCAATCGCAACATTTATTGCGGCGTTGGAAAGGAAGGGCTCGAACCTTCGACCTTGTGCGTATAAGGCACGTGCTCTTACCACTGAGCTACTCTCCAAGTCTTGCGGCGCGGATTGGACTTGAACCAATATAATCTCCCTTAACAGGGGAGAGCTCTACCATTGAGCTACCAGGCCATTTGCGGTAACGATGGGATTCGAACCCACAACTTTCCGATAGACAATCGGACGCTCTAGCCGTTGAACTACGCTACCATTTGTGGACAAGGAAGGAATTGAACCTTCATCTTCTGATCTTCAGTCAGCCGCATTCACCGCGTTTGCTACCTGTCCGTTTTGTTGACCCACCAGGGCTCGAACCTGGAACCCCCACTTTAAAAGAGCGGTGCATCTAACCATTGAGCTATGGATCAATATTTCTTCGCTTGTCCTCCTTCGGCAAAGCCTGTGCTGAGCGAAGTCGAAGTGCTCAGTCTGACAAGTCGTTGTCGGAAATGGATTTGAACCACTATAGCCAGATTCAAACTCTGGTGTCCTACCATTAGACGATCCGACATTCAGTGTGTTTTCTTGTCATTCTTCGACTACGCTCAGTATGACAATAAAAAAACCCGGTCGTGTGCGGACCGGGTCTAACAAATCAGTTCAACTGATTTCAGTTATGACAACATCGGTCCACGAATTTTCCTTTCTGAAAATCTCGTTCGCTAAAATTGGGCAAGGCTATATAACTATGTTTCTTCATGGTGTTTCTTTCTCTTCAACTTTTTTATTGTCAGGCCGAGTAGTCATTGCAGTCTGCGGAGCAACTTGTGCTTGAAGATCGACGTACCGAGGTCGGGCAATAAAAAAGCCCCGAATCTCTCCGGGGCTTTACTTCAGTTATATCCTAAAGCAATTACACCCCGTGCAACAGACGATCTCCTTCGAGATTTATCTGTTTGCGTGTTTGCGGATATGTAAAATGCTTTTTCATTTTTCTTCTTATTCTGCGACAAATATATTGTAAAGAAATAATGCGATCCAAATTATTCTGCAATTATTTTTCATGATTTGCAGTATTTACTTCACTTTGTCCAACTGCGCAAATACATTGCGCAGATAATTCTATCTTAGATGAGCCAATCACGCACATCATGCCGATAAACAAACTCGCACTCATCCGCTACAAGACAATTGATAACTGTCTGCAGAACCGTTTCCGCAAATGGACACTTGACGATCTAGTGGATGCATGCTCGCGTACACTGGAAGAGTTCGAAGGAATTACACAAGGAGTAAGCAAGCGTACTGTTCAGCTCGATATTCAGACGATGCGCAGTGAAAAGCTAGGATACAATGCTCCTATTGTGGTCAGCGACAAGAAGTATTATTCGTACGAAGACAAGAATTACAGCATCACGAATATTCCGTTGACGAGTCAGGATTTAGGAACGCTCACGGAAGTTGTAGATATTCTACGCCAGTTTAAAGGGTTCGGTTACTTCGAAGAGCTCAGCACAATGGTGAACAAGCTCGAGGACAAAGTGCAGTCTCAGAAGAACAAAGGTCGCTCGTATATACACTTTGAGAAAAATGATTTGCTAAAAGGTCTCGAGTACATCGAATCATTGCACAAGGCGATCATTCGTCAGAAAACGATTGACGTATTATATCAGTCGTTCAAAGCACGTGAAGCGACAAGCATCATTTTTCATCCTTATCTGCTCAAGGAATACCGCAACCGCTGGTTTGTGATCGGCTCAACGCAAAAGAAAACAATTCTTACTCTGGCACTGGATAGAATTTTTTCTGTGAAAGAAGTCGGTGGAGAGAAATACATCAAGAATACCTTCTTTGATGTTGACTCGTACTTTGATGATACGATTGGCGTTACGAAGAATCTCGGGATTCGACCACAATTGGTCGTGATGAAAATTGATCGTACGAATGCGCCATACGTAATCACAAAACCGATTCACCACACGCAGAAGATTCTGAAGACAGAACCCGACGGAATGATTTTCAGTATTAACGTGACGTGGAATTTTGAGTTGGAAAGAGAAATCCTTGGGTTTGGTGAACAGATAAAGGTGTTATCGCCAAAGAGATTGCAGAATAAGATTAGCTGGAGGGTGAAGAGGATGGTGGAGAGGTATGAGGAACTTCAACCAAATGAACGATGAGCGGCAAAGTAAATTCATTTCACGAAGCAGTTCGAACGAGACCTGGCATGTATATTGGCAGATTGGGTCCCGCTGGTTTCGGTTATCTTGTCAGCGAACTGATTAGAGATTTTGCTGCTGACCTGCAAGCAAAAGAAGCGCATGTGAGGATCGACATAAAAGGGAAGGTCACAATTAAATTTCCCGAAATAAATTGCACTCAGGCTGACCTTTATACTTTAATAAAAAATGGTCGGATGAGTCGCAGTTCTTCATTTTGGAGGACATCACTTGCCATTATCCCGCCGTTATCAAAAGCGACCACGCTCAAAATCGGAAGCACTAAGTATACTGTCAGCCGCAACGCTAAACTTAATCCTCACTTCGAGTCCGATACCGCTAAAGCTATTTCACGATTTGAAATAACCTTTCAACCGGATGCAGGTATTCTCAAAGCCAAAGCGCCTGAAATACTTACTTTATGTGCTCGCTTGCATGAGCTCACGGTGGTTTGTCCCGGATTAAAAATCACTTACCGTGATGACAATACAAAACCATTTACGCAAATGGTCTGGCATACTCCTGAAGGAATACGCACACTATTGGCGCCGGCACGAAATATGTTTTATGAAAAGAAATTAGAAGGAGGTTTTTCCTTTAACGAAAAAGGACTACGCGGTGAGGTGTACTGGTTATGTGCAAACGGGGGATGTGATCCTATCTATTCATTTGCTAACGGTGAACGTACTGTGAAAGGCGGATCGCATGTGAAAGGATGCGTACAAGGTATACTGGACGCGTTGAAGGATTTAGTCAAAGGAAATGGCGAGAAATATGACTTCAGTGTGTCTCGTGCAATCCGACATCAATGTCTCGTAGTTTCCGTTTGGGGAAACGGCCTAAGCTATGCGGGCAGTACAAAAGAATGTCTGGAACATAAACCTACAAACCAAATTCTCCGCAAACTTGTTGGTGCGCACATGGAGCAGCTGTGTGCGTCGAATCCAAAGGATGCTATACAACTTACGTATCGGTTGCAGAAATGGAATCTTGCGGAGATGTATCCTGAATTGTATTCCGGAAAATCAAGGAAAAAGAAGAAGTAAGATGAAAATCATAGCCATTTCAGATACACACGGTCAGCATGGGAAGGTTGTGCTACCGGAAGGTGATGCGATTATTCACGCTGGTGATGTTTCCGTACGTGGAACTGAATCGCAGATCGTCGATTTCATCAACTGGTTTTCGGGACTGAACTATCGGTACAAGATTTTCATTGCGGGCAATCATGACTTCTTCTTCGAAAGAGAGTCACAGGAGAAAATCAAATCTCTGATTCCCGAGAACGTTATATACCTGAACGATTCCGGTATTGAACTAGAAGGAATCAAAATCTGGGGCTCGCCGATTCAACCCTGGTTTCAGGACTGGGCGTTTAATCGGCAGAGAGGAATTGATATTCGTAAACACTGGGACATGATTCCGGGTGACACGGATATACTCATCACTCACGGGCCAGCGAAAGGAATTCTCGATCGCTTGGTTTACGGAGAAGAAGTTGGTTGTGTTGATCTTCTTGACGCGGTTAACAGAATCAATCCCGCCTTTCATGTCTTCGGCCACATTCATGAAGGATACGGAGAGCATCAAGAAGGGAAAACTAAATTCATTAACGCTGCCGTTCTCAATGAAGATTATTTCCTCGCGAATTCACCAATAGCATTTGAGTTCCTAAAATAAGTTGGGTAGGCCGGATTCGAACCGACATGTTTAGCACGTGGCAGCAGATTTACAGTCTGCCCCCTTCACCAGTTTGGATACTACCCAGTTTCAGTAAGCAGTTGTGCAGTTGGCGGTATCATAATTTGACTGCTTGCTGCCAGGCTGCACTACTGCCTACTGTTTCAGCGGAAGATATAGGAGTCGAACCCTGTCCTTTCGGACCGCCCCAGATTTCAAGTCTGGTTGACCACCATCGGTCGCTATCTTCCAATAATTGCGGAGAACATTGGAATTGAACCAATAGTTCACTTTCGCGAACGCACATTAGCAGTGTGCTGCAACGAGCCAATAGTTGCCTGCTCTCCTTACAGTAGGCAGTTGGGCAGTCGTTCAGTAGTCAGTCAAGTATTTTTTTGACTGCCTACTGCCAAACTGCATTACTGCTTACTGGCAAAGTACTCCGAAGCAGATTCGAACTGCTACTTAACGGGGCTTAACGCCGTTGTCTCTTCCAGTTGGACTACCGGAGTAAAAATTAGTTGGGTAGACAGGATTCGAACCTGTACGTTTAGCACATGGCAGCAGATTTACAGTCTGCCCCCTTCACCAGTTTGGATACTACCCAGTTTCAGTAGGCAGTAAGCAGTTGTGCAGTTGGCAGTATCATAATTTGACTGCTTACTGCACACTGCACTGCTGCCTACTTCTTTCGTAGCGATAAAGAGATTCGAACTCTTACTGAACGGTTTCTAAGACCGTTGCCTCTGCCGTTGGGCTACATCGCTATTTTTTACACAACACTCTTCCACCTCCACATCGCGAATATTTTTTCGCAACATGAACTAAAAACAAAAAGCCTCCTGATGTTTTCAGGAGGCTCTCGTATACTGTATGATATTACAGATTACACAATACAATCCTCCCTGTCATTCGTGAGTGAATAACTGCTCAATAAGAGGAGAGAATATGTGTTTACTGTTTTCATTCTGATGCAAAGGTGAAACTTTTTTTCAATCGCTCCGACATGAAGTGGAAAATATTTTTTTGATGCGTGAAAACTAAAACTACATTTGCCGTGAAAGACAACCATGAAGGAAGTCTTCAACCATCAACCGCTTCACTCTTGAAGTCATGTAATGCCACAGTCATAACCGGTTCGCGCCGGTAATATCATCTGCCTCTTCCTGAGCGCGGACTGTGATTTTATTATCTTTTCTTAATTCAAATTACCATGGCTATTTCAAGAAAATACGGCCGTACATACCATTATCCATTTTCTCCCGGAACTACAAGCGATGATCGCATCAGCCACGACTACTGGAATGATGTGACAAAAATTGCTTCGCTGATTCACACGGAAAAACTGGACGGTGAAAACAATTGCCTTAATCGTTATGGTGTTTTTGCGCGTTCGCATGCGGCCCCATCGCAATCGCCGTGGACGGCATGGTTGCGTGAACGTTGGGAGTTACTGAAACATGATCTCGGTGATCTGGAAATATTCGGCGAGAATCTTTACGCAATACATTCAATCGAATACGCGAAGCTGGAAAATCATTATTATGTTTTCGGTGTGCGGCGCGAAGATCATTGGTTGTCGTGGGAGGAAACTAAGTTCTATGCGAGTATGCTGGACTTTCCGACTGTACCTGAGATTCAACTTATTTCGACACCCATCGACCGGAAAGTATTCGAAGCCGATGTGCTTTCGATTGTTTCGCAGGAAAGTAAAATGGGAAGCCTCGATGCTTTCACCGGCAAAGTCTGCACGATGGAAGGAATTGTAACCCGCAACACCGGCGAATATGCCGTAACTGATTTCGCGCATCATGTTTTCAAATACGTGCGAAAAAGTCACGTGAAAACAGATGCACACTGGACACGTAACTGGAGAAGATCAAAACTGATCTGGGAACGAGCCGGCGACTAACTAACAATTTCAAAATGAATGTTTATGTGGACAATTTCGGATATAAAGCAATGGCAAACGCTCTACGACAAGTTCGACTGGGTGCGCGATATGCGTGGCGTTCCCCAGGATCGCGTGCATCATGCAGAAGGTGATGTGGAAGTACATACGCGCATGGTACTTGATGCGTTGGAAAATCTTCCAGACTATCAGCAACTGAATGAACAGGACAGAGAAATTCTTTGGGCTTCTGCTTTGCTGCACGATGTAGAAAAACGATCAACTACTATTCACAATGAAGACGGACGTATATCTTCTCCCAATCACGCAAAAAAGGGTGCAGCTACAACGCGCAGTTTGTTGTACCGCAACATTCCCGCACCGTTTCATATTCGCGAAGCTGTGGTGAAGCTCGTGCGTTATCACGGCTTACCGCTGTGGGTATTCCATAAACCTGATCCGGCAAAAGCGCTAATTGCGGCAAGTCTTTCCGTGAATACGCATCACCTTAGTCTGCTCGCTGAAGCAGATGTGCTTGGAAGAGAATGCGCGGATCGTAATGAACTTCTTTATCGTGTGGAAATGTTTCGGGAACTATGCAAAGAACAGCTCGCGTATGGAAAAGCAAAATCCTTTCCATCTGAACTCAGCAAGATGAACTATTTCCGGAAAGAAGACGGTTCGCCGGACTATGAACCATTCGACGTTACGCAATGTGAAGTAGTTTTACTTTCAGGTTTGCCGGGATCAGGAAAAGACAATTATCTGCGGAAATATCTGAAAGAGTGGCCGGTGGTAAGCATCGATGACATTCGAAAGAAAAATAAAATCTCCCCGACGGATAAAAAAGGAAATGGCCAGGCGATACAGATGGCGAAGGAACAGGCGCGAGTATACCTGCGAAGCAAAACTTCATTCGTGTGGAATGCAACGAACATCACGCGATCTATGCGAGGGCAGTTGATTGATCTGTTTCTCACTTACAAAGCGAAAGTGAAGATCGTGTACGTAGAGGTTCCTTACGCCACATTGCGTAGACAAAACCGCGAACGTGAACACGTGGTTCCGGCAGCTGCATTGGAGAAATTAATCGATAAGCTGGAGGTTCCAACGCCGGACGAAGCGCATGAGATCATATATGAAATAAAATAGTGCCCGGACAATCAATTGCAGATGTTCCTTTTTTTAAATATCCATTAAACATGACACTTTTTATTGCATCTTAGCTGCTCAACAAATGCATTCTTATGTCCGCTATTTATGATTCCTACGCCATCTTCGGCGAATTTACCGGTAAAGATCTCGGCACCGAAGAAATGAAAATGGGATTAGCAAACCGCGTCTTCAATCGTACAGAGGCGCTTCACGGTGACGCAATTTCACTCGTCAAAAAATCCAATCATGAACGCATCCGTCTGAAACGGGGAGTGTACCGCATTACGGCAACTTCTTTTTTAACCATGCTCACTGCGGGAGTTCCGCCGGTACCTCCGGTGAAGACAGAATTTCTCTCCGATGTGTACCCCGGCTACTGTATGTTGTATGATGCAAACGATCCTCCTACCGAAGCGGACATGTCTAAGATGCTTTATCCCGGAACCATGGGAACGGCTTATGATGGCGTTCCAAGTCTTCTCGATTGTGTGCTCAAAGTAAAAGACAAACACATGGACATTTCACTCGGCCACCAGTGCAGCTACGATGGACCTAAGGGAGATCTCCGGCCAAAAGTTTATCTGCGTATCGGCGGTTCAGACTTCCACGTATGCGCACGCATTTCCATTTTTAAGATCGCTTAAAACAACCACAATTCTGAGCTGTATGAAAATATTTCTTGCACCTGTTGCATTGGGTCTGCTGCTGCTCACATGCAGTTCACCGAAAGAAAGTAATCACGCCGTTGATTCCGCTGCTGTTGACACAACGAAAAACGACACCCCGTTAGTCAGCGGCAATGGAGCTGCATTTGTCTACGGCATCGACATCTCTTCCTACCAGGGCGACGAGATCGATTTTCTTAACAGCAAACAGGATACACTTTCGTTTGTAATCTGCAGAGCAACACTCGGTATTACGGTTACCGACACCGACTTTAAGAACAACTGGAGCCTCATTCCACAAAAGGGATTTATCCGCGGGGCTTATCACTTTTATGAATGTAACGACGATCCAACCGAACAGGCGCAACATTATCTCGACATTGTTGGTACTCTTGCTGCCGGAGATCTTCCTCCTATTCTTGATTTTGAACAGGCGGGCCTCGCCGACATTATAGACAAGCAGAAAATTCAGAGTGACCTACTGACTTTTCTCAGCACAGTGGAAAGCGCAACCGGGAGAACACCTTTGATTTATGTAAGTCCGGACTTTGCGAATGTGTATCTGACTGATCCGGCATTTGCGAAGTATCCCTTGTACGTTGCCGACTACAACGGACAACAGAAGCCATCCGTTCCGACGGTGTGGAAATCGGAGCAATGGACGCTCTGGCAAAAAACGGACACCGTTCACGTGAACGGAAATCAAAATGACTACGACATGTTCAATGGTAGCGCAGAAGCCTTACAGGCATTCATTAACGGAACCGGCAAGTAAAATTATTGTCAGAGCGGCTCGCGTATTATTTTACCCGCATTTCCCCTCTGCAACGAATGGTGCTCCAGCCATTGCGACCTTTGTTGCGCGTTCAATTCATCGACATGCATACCGAGCAGTTTATTCTTCAAACGTTCAGTAGCTGCTTTTTTATTCAACATCTGCGAACGTTCCTCTGAAGCCGTAACACTGATTCCGCTTGGAACATGCGTAGCACGAACTGCTGATTCCGTTTTGTTCACATGCTGTCCACCGGGACCTGATGCGCGCATGGTTTGATACGTAACGTCTTTCTCTTTCCATTCAGGAAAAACGGATACATCATAAACGTGGATGCCCGCAAACCAATTTTTTCGTTTGTGGTTTTTCCGGAACGGACTCTGCGCAATCCACTGCACGGTTCCTTCCCACTCTATATAGAACGAAGACACGTTTTCTCCTCTGATCCGGATCAGTGCCGACAACAACGTATCATCCGGCTTCCCGGGAACAAGCTCAATGATTTCCACACCGAGCTGTTCCCGTTCTGCCGCTTTCGTAATCTTCTTAAGAAGAAGCGCCACAACTCTTTCGCATTCTGCCGGACCTTTGCCGGAAGTTATCTGCATGATTTTTTCTTTCATCGTTTCTATTCTTTATTCATGCGTACAATCTTCGGCGTAAACTTTCCGTGAACCTCCACGAGATCCTGCTGTGCCTTCATCACGTCATCGATGTCTTTGTATGCAAGAGGCGATTCTTCAGAACTTCCTCCGACCATCGTTACATCTGCAGCATTCAGCATTTGTCGTAATCCGGAATTCGTAATAGATTCCTTCGCTTTTTTACGCGACATTTTTCTGCCCGCTCCATGCGAAGCAGAGTTTAGTGATTCCGGAACTCCTTTGCCACACACGAGATATCCACCGTGAATCATGTTACCAGGAATAATTCCAAGCTCGCCTTTGTGCGCCGGCGTAGCACCTTTACGATGAACAATCATCTCTGCTCCATCTTCCATCGTCTCTTTCCATGCAAAGTTGTGATGATTCTCTACTTTCGCAACTGGTTTAATTCCGAGTGCACGAGAGAGATTGATGTGAATCCTGTCGTGACACGCTTTCGCGTAATCGCCTGCAAGATTCATACTCAGCCAATATTCCTGTCCTTCCGCGCTGGTGAGATCAAGCCACGCCATGTGTTGTGCATTGCGCGGAAGCTTGCACACGTCCATCGCAACATCCGTGTAGTGCTTTGCGATTGTTGCACCCAATCCGCGTGAACCGGAATGCGACAAGAGTGCAACATAATTTCCTGCCGCCATGCCCAGTGTATTTTCCTCATTGAGTTCAATCACACCAAACTCTACGAAGTGATTTCCTCCACCCGATGATCCCAGCTGTCTGACTGCTTTACCATGCAATTTTTTCAGCAGTTGCGTTTCATTGAACGACGGATCATCAAGCACATCATGATCCTGCGCGAATTCCAGACATCCTTCCATTCCGAAGTGCGTGTAATCTTTCAGCGCCATTTTCAATTCGTGCCGGTTATGTTCAAGATACTTTTCCGGCAAATCAAAAATGGAAAGCGCCATGCGACAACCAATGTCAACACCAACTCCAAATGGAATTACTGCATTCTCCGCAGCAAGCACACCTCCAATCGGCAAACCGAATCCGCTGTGCGCATCAGGCATCAGCGCTCCTCGTCTGCTTACCGGTAAGCTCAACGCAATTTCCATTTGCTGAATTGCTGAGTACTCGATGTGTTGACGTCCGTAGATTTTCACCGGAGCCAACTCGCTGAGCAATTCATGCGTGCGATACTTTTTGTCGGGTAATCTTTCCATGAACGTAGACGCCAGTTTCGACAACACTCCATCGCCCAGAAATTCTTCCGGATTTGCTTTCACCTCACAGAACAATTTCAGCACCTCTTCCTTTGCAGTGTGCTTGAAATGTTGCGACGCGATGATCACTGCCAGACTTTTCGATGTATTGTGATGAAAGCCCATGCGATCGAGATCTTTACTTTTAACTTTATTCTTACTCATTTGTTTCTTCGTTGTTGAATTTAAGTTCTTTGAATTCTCTTCCCACTGTAAGCCGAATCCGTTGCTTCTCCTCTTGTGTCTTTCGGATCTGAGTTCTTCTTCGTTTTGTTCTGAACCTTCCGGACAAGACATAGGAATCCCATGTGGCTGTTGCCATTGTTTTTTGTTGTGTTGAATAAACAGTGAATTATTCCGATGAATCAGAAGACCTGCAAATGCAACCACGGGCCACAGAAATTCTGTAGTTAGTCAGCGCCGACTATGAAAACTTTATTCGTAAAAAATGGAAA
Source organism: Flavobacteriales bacterium (assembly GCA_040377305.1). Taxonomy (GTDB): domain Bacteria; phylum Bacteroidota; class Bacteroidia; order Palsa-965; family Palsa-965. The sequence goes on from JBEIPA010000014.1 coordinate 103,105, forward strand.
TAGAATTCAAAGCCGCGCTTTACGCGGAGAACTGCAGAGGTGATATGTTCGCTTGTTCTTTCATGATGCTCCTCCTTACTTGTTAGAAGAGATTTGAATTCTGTGGCAAATATGATGAAATAAATAAATCACTTCCAAATTTATTTTCATAAAATAATTTTGGAAGTGCGTGGACTCTCTACGGGTAGTCCGTATTAGCTTTATTTATCCATCCCATAATGTGCGTACAACGGCTTGTAGAATCATAGGTCATTACGCGTAACCAGTTGCGTCCGTCGACAACCTTTTCTTCATAGACACCAAGTTGTGTATGCTCATTCACACGTATTGTTCCATAATAGTAAGTGCGCGTATGGGTACTCTTTAATGGAAACGGATGCATGTTCGTGCCGTGAACAACATGCGTAAGACCCAACAATGTGAGCTTCGACATGGTTTGCGTTCTTTTCGATACACAGGTACGTAGCTCAATAGAGAATCCTTCGTTTGTAACACGTATATCATTATACGTGTCGTAAGGATAATCGCAGCATGCCGGGTATCTGCATCTGATGGAGACGATGCGCCCTTGCATATACTCCAGATGAGTTACGTTTGCGCCGGTGGTGCCGAAATAACTAAACCTGTTTTGTTTCACCACAAAATATATGCAGGCGTTATCGTCGGCGCCGTTGTTGTACCGAACAACGAGATCGTCGGTGGTGTCTCCGTTAAAGTCGAAAATGAATATTTCAGCACGCCCGTTTCCTTTAATCCATTTCCCGGTAGAATCGGTGTATGATTCTTCATACGTGTGCAACGATGTGCTGTCACTGAAATTTGTTTCCAGAAACGCAAGCGGATTTATTTTGAGCACGCCGGATTCGCTAATGGCCTTTCTCAGAAGTGTTATTCGCTCTTGTATCGCTAGTGGTTTTTTATCGAACCGTGAGAAAGAAACCGTGTCGTGCGAAAAATAATTGCTGTCCAGCACTGCGGGAAAATTATCTGTGCCGCTCTCCGTTGGAAACTCTGCATTTTGAAAAGAAGTGCAGGCGATTATAATTCCTGCAATGAGTAGTCTGCCAGCAAATTTCATCCTCGAATATAATAGAAAAGCCCCGAAGATATTTTCTTCAGGGCTTTTAGGAATTCCGATTTGTTATTCGAATAAAGTATTCGTTTATTTTCATGATACAACGCCATCAGGTATCAGCCTTCCATCCTTTTCAAAAAATCACTCTTCCTGCGTCGCGACAACAAAACTGTTTTCCCGTTGCGTAACTCGATGGTGCCACCGTCGTTGTTCGAAAGCTTTACAACGTGTGAACAATTCACAAGCCACGATTTGTGCACGCGAAAAAATCCGTGCGACGATAATTCCTCTTCGAACTCGCCAATGTTTCTGGTTACGAGTTGTTGCTTCCCGTCGGATAAGTACAAAGTGGAATAACGCCCCTCTCCTTCAATGCCAATGATGCTATTCGCCGGAACAAACTGAATGCCCGCCGTGGCACTGAGCCGAACGCGATAGTCTGAGTGCAATGCAACTTCTTTGTCTCTGCGCACCGCAGCACGAGCAACGGCAACACGAAGCTCTTTGTATGACACCGGCTTCAGCAAGTAGTGAATTGCTTCGACTGTAAACGCGCGCTGTGCGTAATCAGCATGGCCGGTAACAAAAACAAGTGACGCTCCTGTAGACGCGGCAATTTCTGCGAGATCAAATCCCGTGCCCTCGGAAAGTTCCACATCCAAAAAAGCGATGTCGGGTTTCACCGAGAGAATTTGCGGAACAGCCTCCTTAATTGAAGAAGCGGTTCCGATCACATCGACTTCGGGACAATACAATTTGAGTAGCTCGCGTAATCCGTCAATTGCGTGCTGTTCGTCATCAACGATTAATGCTCTCAGCTTTTTCATACGTCGCGGGTTTGTTGGTTGTATACGGAAGAGTGAGCCGAACAAGTGTGCCCGACGCTTCTTTAGTCGATGGATTTATCTTGTCAATTATTTCGAATGTGTAATTTTCGTTGTACATCTGACCCAGAACCCGAAGGCGATCGCGTGTAATGTCAGTTCCGGCCGACGTATGTCCTTTCTTGTTCTGAGAAGACGCGGCTCTTCCGATTCCGTTGTCTTCCACTTCGCAAATTAGTCGTATGCCCTGCAAACTTAAACGAATTACCACCTCACCTCCGCCTTCCTTTCTTCGTAATCCATGAACGAGTGCATTCTCTACGAGAGGTTGAATAAGCATGGCGGGTACAGACAGCTTTTCCACTTCAACATCCTTTCCAAGAATAAATTGATAACTAAGACTTCCCTCGAATCTCACTTCTTCGAGTTCAAAGTACATGGCGAGAATGCGCAGTTCTTCTTCCAGTGGAATATATCGTTCCGTCGAATTGTGTAAGCTTTTGCGGAGGAGTGTTGCAAATGTGGAAAACATGTCCAACGCTTTCGTTTTTTCCTCCTTAAGAACCAAAGCCTGAATGGTGTTCAATGTATTAAAAACGAAATGCGGATTCATTTGTGAGGCCAACGCTTGCTGACGAAAGATCAGGACTTGTTCACGTAACAAATGTCGGCGGCGAATCATTCGGATACGCATAACAATGACCATATACATCAGAAGTCCCCCAACTACAATACACCCGGCGATAAACCACCACGTATTCCAGAATGGAGGTACAATTGTAAATGCGAAAATCGCGGGTTGAGAAGACCACTCTCCCGATTCATTTTGCGCCAACACTTCAAACATATAATCACCCGCTGCGAGCGCCGCAAACTCTACCGTATTTTGCTTTGTGTAAATCCAGTCTTCCCCGGTGCCAGCCAGCCGGTAACGATACTGCACGTTTCCCCTCATCCTATATGCGATTCCGCAGAAACTAATGCGCAATGAGTTTTGATCATGCCTGAGTTCCGATTTCCTGTCTGTCTGCAATGCGCTATCCCCCAATGCTACGCCGGTAATATGAACACGCGGAGCTACTGAATTTGTCGAAAGCGATGTATTGAATGTGATCACCTGATTTCCGTCACACAACCACAATTGATCTTGCGCGGGAAGATACCCCGGCTTGCCTCCCTGGGTGAGAATACTTCTAATAACAAGTTGCTCCTTAAATGTTATGCCAGTGGAAGTACATGATATTTCAAATACACCGTCTTGTGTAGAACACCAGACGGTGTTACCGGCACCGGTAACAATTCCATAAATGTGATCACACGGAAATCCATCGGCCTGTGAAAGGGTGCGCACCTCAGAGTTGCTCATAAACACAATCCCATTGCTCTGCGTTGCAACTACTAATGTCGAATCAGCAAGCTCACATATCCCGGCAATTCTTCTCGTAAGCAAATCACTGCTGGCACCGACATAGATCATTGATGTATCAACTACTTTGTACAATCCATCAAGTGCACCAACCCAGATGGCACCGCTGCAATCTTCAAATAAAACATCAGGTCTGTGCCTGACTTTGTGGTCGCCGAAAATAAATACTGTTCCGTCTGCATCCACGTTGAACAAATTCCACGATTGACCTACATACGTTTTGTCATCTTTACAAATAATACTGTTTGTCGAGGCCCTAAATATTATTCGATGATTCCCGGTGGAGGCAACATATTCATAAGCGCCTTGTGTAGTCCCGATCATAAGCGCATCGTGTTTCTCAGTCCAGACGAGTGCGTTGTACGCTATCACATCCGGAATCGGAGGATAAATTGTTGCAGTATCATTGAAAATTGAAACCAAACCGTGATCGCGCCACAATACATACATTCCTCCGGAAGTGTCCGGAAGAAATTCACGCGCTTCATCATTATCAAAAAAGCTCCACGCTCTGATCGCAACGTTTGGCACAAAGAAAAGACCGTGGTGATGCGTTGCTACCCAGAATGAGCCTTCAGCGTCTTGCTGTATTGAGGTAATTATTTCGCTTTCATAAAATCGTTCATAGCTTGCGCCCGCTATTCTGGCACCGGGTGCATACTTGTAAATACCCGCTCCGTTGGTGCCCATCCAAATGCAACCGGCCTGGTCCTCCATCACGCTGAGGATATTGATTGGCAATTCGGTTTTAGTTGTCCGTCCTGAAACATCAATTTCGTAAACTTTTCGTCCTACGCAAAACAAGATGCTACCATCGCTTCGCTTCAGTCCCGACAAATCATAATGTGGTGGAATACCTGCTAACGAGTCCAGCGTAATGGTCTTATCATTCGTAAACTGGACCAGAACTGCGCCGCCTTTTTTGTAGGCCGTGCTAGACCCTATGAGAAATTTTCCCGAACGACTCATCTTTGCCCAGAATAATCGATCAATGCTATTCTTTGTGGTTGTGCGTTCCAACTTTCCGGATGCACTTATTCTAACATCACCGTACGACAAGAATCCGATTTCGAGCGCACCGGAAGAATCAACATCCATTGTCCGCACAATGCGAACTCCCGGCAAATATTTTTCAATTGTATCGTTATACTGGTAACTAGTTACTTTGTTGTTCTCAATGTAACACAGTTCACCATTAAAGGGCATGAGCCAGATTCGTCCACGAACATCTTCGTGCAATCGAAAAACAGTATTGTCTGTTAATCCTTGAGCTGTAGTGAATGGTTGAAAAGTATAGCCATCAAAGCGGAAAACACCGCGATCGCCAGCCACCCAGATAAAGCCCAACTTGTCCTGGTGAACATCGTAAATCTCTTCGCATGTTAAACCTTGCTGCTTGGTGTAACAGAAGTACGCCGGAGATTGTGCCGAAACTAATATTGCAAGGAAGAGTAGAATTAATGACGAAACAACCTGCCGTTGGAAGCAGTTAAATTTCGCGAAGGATAATTTTTGTTTCCCCCAATAAATAAAGGTCATGCACAGGTTTGTGCACATAAATCAGCAGAGTGGTCGCCAGGGAGCGTGGGCGGGTTTGTTCTCTAAATATAAGAACAATCTTATTTCGCTACACCTTGTTTGGTCTCTACAGTTGCATGCTCCCTTACACTCTTCATGGCCTGGCCCCATTCCGTAACCTGGTCGAATAATTTTTCCACCGACTTCAGGTGACGTTCTCTGGGTTTGAAGCGAAAACTGTCTTCGAAATCTTCGGACAATGAAAGGATGACCTGTGCGCGCACATCGGCAATCATCAGTGCGCCCATTATTACGCGCAAATGTTCTACGGAACGCACCCCTCCCTCGCTTCCGTAGCTCACAAATCCAGCCGCTTTGTTATTCCACTCTTTAAACAAATAGTCCAATGAATTTTTCAGTGCAGCGTTAATGCCGTGATTGTATTCTGGAACAACGAATACAAATGCATCATATTGTGAAATCTTCGCCGACCAATCTTTGGTGTGCTGGTGTGTGTACTTACCTTTCGCTGCTGGGAGCGGTTCGTCAAGTAGCGGAAGCTTCCAGTCCAACAAGTCTACCAAATCGACTTGCGCGTCTGTGCGCTTGCGGGCTTGTTCGTAAACCCATTTGCCAACTGCGTCGCCGTTGCGGTTCGGACGCGTACTGCCAATAATAACTGCAATTCTGATCATACGCTCGAAAGGATTTAGTGTGTTGATTTGTAATTCTCGCGCATCGACCCAACAAAAAGCACAATCTTCTTCACATCGTCTCTCGAGAGTTGATCTTCTTTGAATGCCGGCATATCGCCCATGCCCTGACGTACCTGAAAGTGGACCAAAAAATCAGGGAGAGGCTTGTCAATTAAGGATGGTCCGGTGCCTTTATTTCCTCCGGGATGACATTGGTTACAGTGTGTCATGAACAACTGCATTCCCGCATACTCGCCGTGTGTCATGCGTATGTTGAGTGAATCCGGTTCTTCGTCTTCAATATTTTCGATATCATTCTTCTGAATGTAAACCGTGTAATTGTCCGTCGACAAAACAGTATCACTACCGTCAGTCTCATCCGCTTTATCTCCGCCGCACGATGCGACAAGTGTAATGGAGAATACGACCAACAGAATTGAAATAGATTTCTTCAGGATTTCTCCGTTTGTTCGCGATCGGAGAAACAATGCTGCACCGGTTATAAATGTAACCACTGCAATAAGTAGTTTCAACTCCATGAGGAATGCTGTGTTGTGTGTAAAAGATAGAAGGGAGTGAAACATTCACTCCCTTCGTGATTTATGATCGTCACTTCTTGTCCTTGAACAACGCTGCACCAAACAATAATGTCAGTACCAGCATTACCAGGAAAACGAAGAAGATCACTTTTGCTACCGACGCCGCGCCAGCTGCAATTCCGGTGAAACCGAAAATAGCCGCTACAATTGCGATGACGAAAAATATGGCTGCCCATCTTAACATGACCGTACGTTTTAAGTTGTTATTGACTAGGATGATATAGTGTGTTCGCTCAATTGCGAATCATTGTTTTTATTTTTTGAACGTCGCTCCTTTTTATCCCCACTCTTCTTCGCATGCCAGGATTCGGCTTCTTCGATGGAATGTGACTCTTGCAGATTCTCCGCGTGCTTGGACATCTCTGCGAGCTTGCGGTAATACTTCTGCAATACATTCAGTTCTTCTTCCGTGAGATCTTCAACACTTACAAGACGGTTACTCGCGAGTTCATAAGATGCTACAAGTTCATTCAATTTGAGATGGAGCGCGACTGACTCCTTGTTTTGTGCACGCTGAATCACAAACACCATCAGAAACGTAATGATCGTTGTGCCTGTGTTAATGACTAACTGCCATTCCGATGAGAAATTGAAAATCGGACCCAGTGCAGCCCACACTACCACTGCGGCTGCCGCTGCAATAAAAGCAGGAGTACTTCCACTTGCTTTGCTCACCCACATTGAAAATTTTTCAAAGATCGTGTGGCGCTTGCTGCCTATCTTATGGTGAGTCTCCATACAGCATAACCAGAGCAAACCCCAGACCAGTTGGTTTTCCTTGGGGAAATGCAGTCTTTTTGTACCGAATGTGTAGAACTTAATGCCCGTTTCGTGGCAGTGTCGCGCAAGTGTCGGAAACTGCTCGCGGCACTTTCCAGATGAAATTCAACCCCGGAATAGTTGTTGGTCTTTATGCAGTATGAACTTACTAATCTCACTATTTATGATTGCTACCCTGAATACTGCAGCCACCGAAAATAAACCCGTGAGCAAAATTGACCCTTTGAAATATGCAGGCAAATGGTATGTGATCGGGTGGATCCCCACAAAGTTTGATCGGAGTTGGGAAAACACAACTGAAACGTATACACTCAACGACAAAGGCAACTACGACATCTTCTCCGCGTACACCAGAGATGGAAAAAATAAATCGGTTCGTTCCAAAGGATTTCCTGATGAGAAACTCGGCAATGCTAGCTGGAAAGTTCAGTTTGTGTGGCCAATACGGGCCGACTATTGGGTGATAGAAATGGGTGAAGACTATTCATACACCGTTGTAGGACATCCCAAGAATAAATTTCTATACATCATGTCACGTCAACCGCAAATGAGCGATTCACTATATGGTGCAATCACCGCCCGATGCGATGCAAAAGGATATAACACCGATAAACTTCGGAAGTAATCACAAGCTGCTAATCAGTAATCCGGGATGTCTTCTTCGTGTCTCGCATAAAGAAATACACGAGAAGTGAAATGAATATACATCCGGTGACGTACCAGTAGTAATACGATTCGTGGTTCGCATCCTTGAACAGAAGCGCGATTGACTCTGCCGTTCCACCGAATATTGCAACCGTAACTGCATACGGAAATCCAACGCCCAGTGCCCGTATTTCTGCAGGGAACAATTCGGCTTTCACGACTGCATTGATGGAAGTGTAGCCGCTCACAATCAGCAACGCGCACATCATCAAACCAAATGCTTCCCATTGTCCGCTTGCATGACTCAATGCCGTAAGCAGCGGCACTGTTGCAATTGTTCCGAGCACACCAAAGCCAATCAGTAGTGGTCGTCGCCCGATCTTGTCGGAGAGCAATCCGAACAGCGGTTGTAAGCAGGCATATATCAGCAATGACAGGAATGTGAGCAGGGTCGATTGATCTTTCGTGAGATGCACCGTATTCACCAAAAACTTCTGCATGTAGGTGGTATATGTGTAGAAAGCAATCGTTCCTCCCAGCGTGAGTCCAACCACGATCGCCACTGCTCGCGGATGCTTCATGAGTTCACGAATTGTTCCTGACTTTTTCGCTTTGGTTTCGTGGGCGTGTTTGAACGCTTCTGTTTCATCCATCTGTGAACGCAGATACAATGCAGTTACAGACAACATCGCGCCTATTACAAAAGGTATTCTCCATCCCCATGCACTCAGTTCTTCCGGTGTGAGAATGAATTTCTGGAGAACCAGCTGAACACCCAACGCAAGTAATTGTCCGCCAATGAGGGTTACATACTGAAAGCTCGAATAAAATCCGCGTCGGTCGGATGTTGCCATTTCACTCAGGTACGTGGCTGATGTACCGTACTCTCCGCCTACACTCAATCCCTGCAACAAACGGGCGAGCAATAAGAGTACTGGCGCTGCATAACCAATGCTTGCAAATCCAGGTGTACAGGCAATGAGTAATGAACCCAACGACATGAGTAACACAGAGAGTGTCATTGCTTGCTTTCGCCCGACCCGATCAGCGATACTTCCGAAAAGCCAACCACCTACAGGACGCATCAGAAATCCTACAGCGAATATTCCCGCTGAGTTAAGCAACTGCGCAGTCGGACTACTGTTCGGGAAAAATACCGGAGCGAAATAAAGTGAGAATGCTGAATACGCATACCAGTCGTACCACTCTACGAGGTTGCCGACAGAACCGGAAAAAATTGCTTTAAGTCGTGCGCGCTGTTCCACGAAACGTGAGTTTCCGTAAATGTATTAATGAATCGTCGCAAACGATACGGCGGAAGAAAAACATTCGTCGCCATTGCACCCTGTAAACGCAGACAGCGGACTAAATTTCTTTAGTCCGCTGTCGTAATTATAGTAATCCGTAGTGCCTGTTACTGCTTGAACAACTTAACTGTTGTTTTAGCTTCCCCTGCTCTAACTTCCAGCAGATACGCTCCTGAAGGATAATTTTCAAAGTTCATTTGAATAGTCGTTCCTTTCGGCGCATTGTATTGCTTGCTCTCGAGCAGTTTACCTGTCACGTCGAACAGTGTAACCCACATAACTTGTCCTTCTACATGACCCACTTCAATGTTCGCTACATTGTTAATCGGGTTAGGATAAACGTGAAGGTAAATGCCCGCCGCGTTTGACTCAATTCCTGTAGGAGAAGTCACGACAATAGTATCCATGATTGTACAACCTTGCGCATCAGTAGCTGTGACAGTATAAGAACCTGCAGTGAGATTGGTCGCAGTCTGAGTGGTTTGACCACTTGGTGTCCACAAGTACGAATAGCTGGGAGTACCGCCACCAACGTTTGCAGATGCACTACCGTCTGTACACGCCTGGCAAGATGTAGGAACTGCTGACGTAGTAATTGTCATTGCGAGTGGTTGTGTTACTGTTGCTGCATTTGTTGTTGTGCAACCATTTGCATCTGTTACTAATACCGTGTAAGTTCCAGGGCATAGAGCTGAAGCGGTAGCTGTGATCTGATTTGCTGCTGTAGAGTCCCAGTCGAACTGGTAAGGCTGTGTTCCGCCAGAAGGAAGTACAGTCGCGTCTCCATCACAATCACCGTAGCAGGAAACTGCATTCGAAGAAGTTGTAGAAGTAAGGACCGCTGGCTCAGTGATCGTAACCGTTTCAGTTGTCTGACATGAGTTCGCGTCAGTCATTGTTACGGTGTGCGTTCCAGGACAAAGGTCCGTTGGATTCTGTACTGTTTGTCCGCCTGGTGCCCAGCTGAACGTGTATGGAGGAAATCCAACACCAGTTGCAGTTGCTTGTCCGTCGCATGCACCATTACACGTAACGTTTTGCACGCTGTTAATAATAATGGAGCACTGAGAATATGCTGCTGATCCAATCAGGAGCATTGAAAATAAAGTGTAGATCTTTTTCATGTTGTCGTTTTTTGGGTTTTGTTTTAGACGTACGATGTGTTTCGACTAATTTGTCGGTACATATTTAACGCTATAAAGGAGGGCAGGTCGCGCGAATTCGATACTTAGCAGAATGGTGTCGACTTCTTGTAAGAAAAAGAGCCACTTCCTAAATCAGGAAGTGGCTCAAAACTCAGTATTTGGATTGCTTACCAACCGATGATTCGGCCGGTCTGCGTAATTTCTTCTCCTTCATAAATAGTATAGACATAAACTCCTGATGGCAGGCCGCTGGTGTTAACTGTAGTCGTAGTCGCAGTAATTGGAATACACATTACTACTTCGCCCAACGTATTGTGCATGACAAAGGTTGTCGTGTTCATCACATTTTGCATCGTTACAGAAACCGATCCGTTAAATGGATTTGGGAATACCGTAGCAACGGATGCATTTTGTGAGTTGTTACTAATATCGAGTGACAGACAATTCCCCGGGATCATTGGTGCGTTTGCAGTGGCAGCAGTTGTTGTCAAAGCGCCTACTGTAGTTAACGCGCGGCCATCGAATAATACTCCAGTGTTCAAAGCGCCAAGTGCGCCGTTATTGCACACGAGTGTTCCGCGGAATATTGAATAGTCGTCGATGTCTACTGCACCGTTAACAATCCAGTACACGTTTTTAGATTGCGCGCCGTTGATCAAAATAACATTGGAATAAGTACTTGTTGAAAACGCTCCGTACACCTGAATGACAAATGTAGCATTGGGATTTCCCTGTGCATTGAGATAAACCGAGTCGGTAAATGTTACCGCACCATTCATTACATATGTGTGGGGCGTAAGTACAAGACTGTTTCCAAATTGCGCGGGATACAACAATTCAATATCAGGCGAGAGTGCATTAAGGTAACTTGTTACAGACGTAAGGTCAGAAGCACATTGTGCAGTTGAGCCATCGGGTGTGAGGTGAATTGTTCCATTAACATTAAGTGAATTGAATCCAGTTGTTAAACCATTGTTAGTTCCTACATCACCTGTAACATACGTGGTTCCTGTGTTCGAAACGGGTCCGTTAGAGGAGAAGAGCGCATAACACGCTGTCGCACCAAGAAACGGTGCGAGAGGGCCTGTAAGTATTGGACTTCCGCAACCTACTGGCGTATACGCTAAGATTCCATCAATACTAACTGCACCGGCAGTAGTCATTGCACGACCTTCTAATGTGTCGTTCGTGCTCAGATTTACAGCAGCATTATTTGCGATAATTGTGCCGCGCATAAATACACCTGCTGCAAGACTAACGAGTCCTTCAACTTTCCAGTATACATTGCATGCCTTGGCTCCGTTAAGAAGCATAACTTTTGCATTTGCATTCGCGGATAATGATGCTTGAATCTGAAAGATGAACACCGCATTGGTGTCGCCCTGTGCATTCAGATTAAGAATATCATTGATGACAGTTGCACCGCTGATTTCGTAAACTCCTTCAACAAGTGTTTGTCCATTGCCGAGTAATGCAGCAGGGAAATAATTGGGTACGGTTGCATTCAGTTGGTTGTATGCAATCAGCAAATCGACTGCAGCCTGCGAACTTTCAGGACCACCATCATGCATGTTGCCGTCCACGTTTCCGAAGCCGGTACTTGATCCGTTGTTCGTTCCGACATTTCCCGTAAGGTGAGAGATGCCAGTATTGGTTACAGAACCGTTTGTTGAAAATAGTACAAACGATGCAGTAGATCCAAGATTGGGTTGTGCTTGTAATGTTGCTGAAATCGTGAGCAATGAAAATGCGGCTAACGTAGTAAATATATGGGTCTTCATGTGTTTGGTTTTGGTAAAAGGAATTGTTCCTAATAGCAAATGTCATCCATGAGCAGACCTATTCCGTTACATAACGAACTCAATCCGTTACATCATTCACTCTTTACCACTCAGAAGCTCTTAAGGTCAGCCTACTGGAGAATAATTTGGCGGTAAGGTTGAGACCGAATTCAATCAATATCGCCGCAATTAATGCACAGCGATTCGTCCGTCACATAGCATACGCAATATTTTCCGGACAGAATCATACGCCACCACATCGCGTACCATATAGTACGTGTCATCGTCTTCTGTGAGCAACGCATCGTCAACTTTGCGTTTACCTGAGACAATTACAACAGGAACGTAGCCATTCTCCTTTCTGATGCTTCGGAGTAACCGCGCACCACACAAGGATCCATTCCCCTGAGAAGCGAGATACTGATCCATGATAATTAGCTGAGGTTCCAACCAAAGATGCTTCACGCACTCTTCTCCGGTTGCAAAGCAATGAACATGATAGTTGTGGAATGGATTTTCCTTCGTCAATCGATAACCCAGCGCCATTAACGATGATTCCTCGTCGTCAACAATGAATACGTTGAAGTTTTCCTGTCGGGCCAACTCTCTCTTTCCGGAAATATGAATCGCGCCAAACATGATCAGATAGTTTAAGGTATTTGTCAATCAATCCACTTCCCGTTTTGAATGTACTCCATTGTTTGAATCTGACCGGAATCTATACGCGAGGTGTTTACCCAGGTACGAATAACAATAACGCCACAAGCTATGCTGAGACCGAACCATAACCAATTCCACCAATCACGAAACCCTCCCGTGTCTGCGACGATTGTTCCCGTTACAATTACCGCTATACTGAGAACTCCCATCGCAATCCATTTTGCTACTTTCGATTCCTGTCGTCTAACCTGAATTTTAATAGATGCCTTACGCACCTGATTGAGCAAACGAGCCAATCCGTTTTTATCCTTCGCAATAAAATCTACAGCACCCGCTTTGATCGCAGTTACCGCAACTTCTGTATTCGCAGTTCCACTGAGGAAGATCACAGTTGCCTGATCATTCACCTGTCGAACTTTGCGGAGGACTTCAATCCCATTCATCACACCTCCACTTCCGTCTGCACAGAGTCTGTAATCAAGAACAAAAATGTCGGGCTTTGATGTATGATAATTTTTGAAGCACTCCTCTCCCGATTGATAACCGAGGACGCGACTGCCAGGAACTTTTTTAAGAGAGACTTCTATTGCCTGACGATACATCATGTCGTCATCGACAACTGCAATGCAAATACTTTCAGCTGGTGGTGGACTTGCCTTCCCGCCCGCATTTGGTTTCCGAAGTTGCTGAAGAGCTTTCATGGTGATGGTGCATTATCTACAAAGGTAGATGGGCGCTGATTCACCGTCCCTTCGTTTCGATAACTGACTCAAAGCGTCAGGTAATCCGTCAAAAAGCACAACTCATTGGGGATAGATGTCGAATAATCGAAACAAACAGAGGATCAACGGGGTTATTTGATAACCTTTGTTTACCGTAACGGGTATAACTTCCGGAGCGGTGAAAGAAGCCAGGATAATTATGGCAGGATTTTCATTCATTAAGTGGTTTCGAAATGTCTCCATTGCGAAGAAGCTTTACTTCACGATGGGCATCATGGCAGTACTCATTGCAATCGAGCTTGTAACGCTTGGATTCGCAATAAGAACACTATCCTCTGTTCGTGCATTTGTTGGAGGTGAAGGTTTGTGGTCAAAGGCGCAGAAAGATGCGATCTATCATCTCGAACGTTACGGACACTCGCGCAACGAATCCGAATATTTGCTCTATCAGGAATTCATGAAAGTCCCCGATGGCGACTACAAGGCGCGTGTTGAACTTGAAAAACCAGAACCGAATCTCGAAATTGTTTATGACGGATTCAAACAAGGACGAAACCACGAAGACGACGTGGAAGGGATGGCGTGGCTCTTCCGCAATTTCTATTGGGTCAGTTACATCGGCGATGCAATTCAAATCTGGAGCGAAGCCGACAACCTGCGCATGCAACTCCTTCCAATTGCTGATAAGCTTCACAACACGATTCAGTCAGGAACCGCAACGCAGGAAGAGATCGATGCAATTCTTCACGAGATCGCTCCAATCAATAATCAGCTAACCCGTGTAGAAGACAACTTCTCCTTTACGCTTGGTGAGGGTTCTCGTTGGCTCGAGAATCTCATCATGAAAATTTTGTTGTCACTCGCGCTTACTGTCGAAGTCAGCGGATTGTTGCTCACCATTTCTGTCACACGGCGAATGCAGAAAGGCCTGAACGAGATTATTATCACATCCGAGAAAATTTCTCAGGGAGATGCATATGCACGTGCACGTGTGTTCTCGAAAGATGAAATTGGTCAGCTTGCAGAGTCATTCAACACCATGACCGATGAGCTTCAGCAAAATATTTATGCTCTTGGTGCCTCGCAGGCTATGTTAAAAACGAGCGAGGAAAGAATGGGCCTGCTCGTCGACAATATCAAGGACTACGCAATTGTAATGCTCGATCCGGAAGGAAATATTCTCAGTTGGAACGAAGGCGCATCGGGAATCAGCGGTTACAAATCGGAAGAAATTGTTGGGAAGCACGTTTCGACCTTCTACACACAGGAAGATATTAGCAAGGGCATTCCTGTTGATAATCTTCTGGCGTCGAGTGAGCGTGGTGAAATGCAAACAGAAGGCTGGCAGCGACGAAAAGACGGTACGCTATTCTGGGCACACGTAACGATTACGCGATTAGTGGACGAAGAGAAGAAGATGCGCGGGTATGTGCAAATTACACGCGACATCACCGAACAGATGCGTGCAGAAACTGCAGTTCGGCAGAGTCGTGCCCAACTCGCCATGTCGCAACAACTTGCGCACATCGGATCATGGGAATTGGATCTTGAAACAAAATCGCTCAACTGGTCAGATGAGTTGTACCACATCTACGGACAAACTCACGAGGAAATTAAGTTTGATCGTATGTTTTTGCTTACGCATCCTGCCGATCGTGAATTTGTGATGAATACGATTCTCGATGCTGTTAACAAACATTCGTCGTTCGATTTCCGCAGAAGAATTATCCGGACCGATGGCGCTGTGCGTACGTTGCATTCATTGGGAGAAGTAATTTACAATGAATCCGGAACCGCCGTGAAAATGATTGGGGCTGATCAGGACATCACCGATCGTATACACGAAGAGGAAATGGAAAAGTTAGCGATGGCGGCAACGAAATCGTTCAACTCCGTAATCATTGCGAACAATGAAGGAAAAATTGAGTGGGTAAACGAAGGGTTCACCAAGCTCACGGGATATACATTTGAAGAGGTTCAGAATACACACGGAGAGCTGCTTCGTCGTGGTGGACTTACGGGCTTGTCCCGCGAAATGATTGATTACCAAAAATTACTTCAGGACAATAAGCCCGTAGTTTACGAGAGCAAAAATTATTCGAAGAACGGGCACGAGTATTGGGTGATCACTACCTTGACTCCTGTAATTGGTCATGACGGAAAAATCGAACGTATCATCGCAATTGATTCTGACATTTCCGAGCGCAAAAAGGTCGAAGAAGATCTTATTCTGTCCAACCGGATTGCCGAACACTCACTGAAAAAAGGGAACAAAGCACTTACTGATTTGCTGCGTGCTAAGAAAGAGCTCGAAGAATCGATGACTGTGAAGGAGCAATTCCTCGCGAAAATGAGTCACGAGATCCGAACGCCAATGAACGCAATTGTAGGCTTGTCGGATATTCTCATGGAATCTCCTCTCACTTCGGAACAGCATGAGTGCATGGATGCGATTCGTCTTTCATCGCATAACCTGCTTTCTATTATCAATGACATTCTGGACTTCTCCCGACTGAGTTCCGGTAAAATGGATCTCGAATCACTTCCATTCCGACCAACAGAAGTCGCACAGGGAGTATTGCGCACGGTTGGTTTCTCTGCTACGCAAAAGGGAATTGAACTTTCTGTTGAGGCCGATGAAGTGAAACTCCCGGAATACGTTGTGGGCGACAGTGTACGTCTCAGGCAGATTCTGATTAATCTCGTTGGCAATGCAATTAAGTTTACTGAAAAAGGCAAAATCACTATCCGTGTAAAAGTTCTGGAAGAGTTTGACGGAAAAATCACCTTGCAGTTTACGGTTAGTGATACGGGAATCGGAATTCCGAAAGACCGACTCGATACAATTTTCGACAGCTTTACACAAGCGAGCAACGAAACTTCCCGGAAGTATGGTGGAAGTGGACTGGGGCTAACTATTGTAAAACAGCTTGCAGAGCTACACAACGGTTCTGTGAGTGTGGAGAGCACCATTGGCAGCGGTTCTATGTTCATGGTGAATCTTCAATACGCTATTTCCGGAGCAATGCCATTCGGACCGGAAGAACAGCATCAATCAGTTCAGGAATCTTCGCTCGATGGAAAACGCATTCTTCTCGCGGAAGACAATGAAATGAACCAGATGCTTGCGCGCCGGGTATTTGAGAAATGGAACTTTACACTTGAAATTGCAGGCAACGGCAAGATTGCTGTTGAACGTCTTGCGAAAGAACATTTTGATCTGGTTCTGATGGATGTTCAGATGCCTGAGATGGACGGATACACAACCACGCAATATATCCGCACCCAAATGCCGAAAGAAAAATCAGGCATTCCTATTATTGCGATGACCGCGCACGCCATTGTTGGTGAAGCAGAAAAATGTATTTCACTAGGCATGAACGATTACATTTCGAAACCATTCAATCGGAATGTTCTCTACGAAAAGATCTGCGCATTACTGAAGCAACAACCTGCAGAAGAAGCGAAGAGCGAAGAAAAAACGGTGACGAGAAAATCCTCCTACGAAGTAATCGATCTCTCCTACCTAACTGAGCTCGCAGAAGGCAGCGAGGTTTTTATACAGAAAATGATTCGGGCTTTTCTGTTGCAGACTCCACAACTCATTCAACAAATGAAACAGGGTGTTGCACTCAACAACTGGCAGGAAGTTCGCGCGGCGGCACACAAGATGAAACCGTCCATGGATTTTATTGGCATACACTCCCTCAGATCCGTTGTTGCGGACATTGAGAACGATGCACACAGTGAAGAAAATCTCGACAAGATTCCCACTATGGTTGCAGAAGTTGAAACCGTGTGCGACAAAGCAATGCAGGAATTGGAATCTATGCTTGCCACAGAGCACAAGTAATCCGCGTAGCCAGAAATGTTGTCGGGTTGCACCGATAACTTGAGTTCCCAGTGTAGAACTCTTGGTTGCACCCCCGTATTACTACGGGATATTGCGCAGGTATGCAACTTCACATTTTGTTTTTCGTACTACAAAACGGCAGTAGTATTCACACCAAACACACTATGAATTGTCTCATAATTGACGACGACGACCTAAGCCGTATTGACCTTGAGAAAAAAGTTGCGAAAGTTTCTTTCCTTAAGCTCGTAGGTTCTTGCGTTTCTGCGTCAGGTGCACCTGATATTCTGCTGAACAATCGTGTTGACTTGCTCATACTTGACGTGATGATGCCCGGAATTTCCGGAATTCAGTTTCTCGAGAACTTAACTGAGCGTACATTGCAGGTGATACTTGTATCCAGCGATATGCGTTATGCGGTCAACGGTTTCGATCATTCTGTCGCCGATTTTCTTGTGAAACCAATCACCGACGAGCGTTTTCTCAAAGCAGCGATGCGTTCCTATTCTTTACATCATAAACCCAATGGTAAAGAAACATTTCAGAAAGATCATCTCTTCGTGAAATCGAACGGAGTTCATGTTCGCGTTATGACCAGTTCCATTTTCTACATTGAAGCGCAGCCCGATCATCTCGACATTGTAACTGAATCCGGAGTATATAAAGTACACGCGACTTTGAAAAGTGTTGCAGAAAGCATTCCGCTCGATCAGTTTTTTCGCGTACATAATTCCTTCATCGTTAATCTTCAGAAAATTTCAGGCCTTGATGGAAATTTTGTGCTGATCGGGAAGAAGACTATTCCGGTTAGCAGATCGCGTCAAAAAGAACTGCTAAACAGGATCAATATGATCTGATCTTATACAGATACACAGGTTTTTCAGCAAAGCACCGACACTTCACGTCTATACATCGACTGGTCCTTTACCTTCCTTAGCACTCCCCGTATAAGGATCAACAGATATACACCTACAGGTAAATATCGGTTAGGAATAATCAAAATAAATGGTGAAGTTGAAAGTGAGGAATCAAATGGAGGGTGCAAACATGAATGTACTAATTGTGGATGATGATCCAATGATCATCGAACTGCTAACGTTCAAGCTCAGCGAACAGGGCTATACTGTCGACTCAGTTACAAATGGCTGGGGCGCATTATTAAAACTTTCAAAGAATAAATACGATCTGCTCGTCACTGATCTGATGATGCCGGATATTTCGGGATTAACATTGCTTAGCCTGCTTAAGAATTACACGTTCGAAAGCATTCCTATTATTATCATCTCCAGCCTGGATCACTCCACGACTATTCTGTCGGGGTTCGGTCTTGGTGCCGCAGAGTATTTCGTGAAACCAATCAATATGGATCTCTTCCTCAATACGGTGGGCAAATTAACGAGCAAGGCTGGTTAGCATCCCCGGCGAATTGTGGTGGAGGATAATTGCCCTGCGTAAAAACTACAGGTATGAAACTTGAAATCAGAAAAATATTAGTCCCTGTCGATTTTTCGGAGACGAGTGAGAATGCAATAGAACATGCGGCATGGCTGGCAGCAACTACGCAAGCTGAACTTTATCTGGTTCACGTGCTGCCGCAGAATCAGTTCCGCGCTGATGCTGCAGAGCCATTGGTGCTCTCCGATGATACCGTTCAATCTCAGCGCGAAACGGAAGAAAAACTTCGCATTGTTGCGCAGGATCTATTGGCCAGGTTCAATGTAGCCGCACGGACCCGCGTACTACATGGGAAAATTTCAGCTGCACTTATCGATCTTGTGACTGCAGAAAGTATCGATCTCATTTTGATGGGAACACATGGCGCCAAAGGCCTTGAGGAAATTCTCATCGGCAGTAATGCACAACACCTGGTTTCGCTTGCGTCGTGCCCTGTTATCACTTTTCAGAAAGAGAAACTGAAGCCCGGATTTTCGAACATCGTATTACCTATCGATCGTTCGCGCCATTCACGTGAGAAGGTGAGTGTCGCAATGGATATTGCACTGTTGTGCAATTCGAAAATTCACATTGTGGGACTTCTCGACAGTGCCGACGAAGGCGAATACCAAAAGTTGCAGGTTGTACTCGATCAGGTAACAATAGCAGTTGACAGCGCAGAGATTCCATACACGCGTCACACCGTGAAAGGTGACAACATCGCTGTGGAAGCCATTAAGTACGCGCGTTCCATTAACGCAGATCTGATTCTCATTCTTACTGAAGATGAATCGGTGATGGGTAAACTCGATCTTGGTCCATTGTCGCGACACATTGTCAACCACAGTCCTATTCCGGTGTTGAGCATGAATTCGCATTACGGAAATTTTGAAGCGCTCGATCTGAGCGGTGCGTCTCGCGCCTATTGAACTTCACCCCATAGGAACATAGCCTTCCGCCGCGGCAGGGTTTTCTTGTTGGGCGATAGAGTTACATAGTGCGCAAGAGAATATCGCTTAGCGATATTTCTCATGTGTTCTATGATTGCGTAGCTCTTTAACACCCGGCGAAAACTATGATTCTATGCGTTTAAAACACGTATCCGGTTCCATAGAACAGCCCGAACGCATTTATTCCGAAAGAATAACTCGAGCCGATATACATAATGAAGTCTTCCCGCTTGAGAAAACGGAATCGTCCGGCAATGAGTGGTGCCATACGAACCTGTCCTCCTTTGTCGAAGAGAAAACTTGCGAGTGGTCCAACCTCAAATTCAATTCCGGAATTTGATCCGAAGTTTTTTCGGAAGACTTTGTACTCCAGTCCTGCGCCGAATGTGGGCGACGCGCGTTCACTTACCAGATTTCCGTCTAGAATAAATTGTTTCGGTCCTGTTGCAAGACTGAAGAAGACAGGAATACGTAAACGCTTCTGAGGGCGAAACTCGGCGAAGAAAAGAATGGCATTCGTAGGGACAACAATCGCTTCATCGACATTAAATGCTGAATCCCGCGCGCTAGTGATAAACAACTTCGACTGACCAAAGCTCAACTCAAAGAGCTGACGATTCTTTTTCTTCGTCGTCGTATCCTGACTCGATTCAGCGACCGTCTGAGCCTGAAGCGTAGACAAGCCAAGTGTGAACAGAAAGAAGAACAACATCTTCATTCCCGTGATTATTGTGCGGGGGTACATCATAATGAGTGCTGATTGTGCGTTTTAGTAAGACCTTCTGGATTAGTTGTAATTCACCAAGGCATTACTCGCAAAAATTACATAAATTTCATGACTATGAAGGTTGTCATCTCCTTCGCCGCTGGATTACTTCTATGCATGCAGGCTTACAGTCAGAACCTACTCGGGTACGGACATAGCAATTATGCAGGTATTTCAGGTGCGTCGTACAATCCTGCTTCTCTCGCCGACAGTCGTTTTAGCATGGACATTCAGGCTTTTGGCTTTGGTGTTGAAGTCGCGAACAATTATGTAGGTGCGAAACGCATCGATATGTTTCGTTCAGATTTTGACGTGAGCTATCTTAAACTTCGCACGCGCGACACGAAGAAATCGGTATTCTTCCGGAATGAAATACTGCTTCCGGGTATCATGTTCTCCAATGAAAAATTCGGTTGGGGTGTCGATCTGAAAATTCGTTCCTACGCAAACGTGGATGGAGTTGAAAGTGAACTCGCTCACATCTTCGTAATGGAAATGAAAGATGCGCCAACTTACAACCAGGCTATGTACAATAAGCAT
The DNA here is from genome assembly GCA_040377305.1 of Flavobacteriales bacterium. Classification (GTDB taxonomy): domain Bacteria; phylum Bacteroidota; class Bacteroidia; order Palsa-965; family Palsa-965. The sequence continues at coordinate 123,825 of JBEIPA010000014.1, forward strand.
ATTGGTATACAAGCCATGAGCTGGATGGAAATTGGCGGAACGTATGCACAAACCATCTGGACAGGTGCAGAACACTTCGTCGCAATTGGTGCGCGACCTAAATTTTTGCTCGGACTCGGCGCTATGTATGCGTTTGTGAATGATGCTGGTTACAGTTTTCGCGATGACACGACACTGAATCTTGTTCGCGGCGATGTTGAATTCGGACATTCGAACAATTTCGCTTTCGATGGAGGATTTGGAATGCAATACAGCATGGGATTCAATCCTGGCTTTGGTGTTGACTTCGGATTGGTTTACGAATTCCGTCCTGATGCAATGCAGGAAGAGAATAAAGAAAATAAAGAGAAAAAATGGCCGGGATATCGCGAACGTCCGACATACAAATACAGAATTGGCGCTTCAATTACCGATTTAGGATTCGTGCATTTCCGACACGGCGAATTCAGCGATCATTATACCGTGAATGCCAATATGTGGAATTACGATGACGAAACATTCGATGCTTCATCGCCGAACTCATTGCACAATACCTTCGAATTGCGTCAGGGCGGATCGAAAGAAGGCAAAGGTTTCTTCATGCGTTTACCACCTGCGCTCAATCTGCAGTACGACTACTACTGGAAGCATAACATCTACTTCAACGCAACTTCGTTCACAGGAATTTATGCTCGAAACTGGGATGGCAAACGTGTTCACGAATTAACACGCGTCAGCATAACGCCGCGTTGGGAAAAACGTTGGTTCGCGGTGTGGGCTCCGGTTTCTTTCACGCGCATGGGAGTAGTTTCCCTCGGAGGTGGTCTTCGTCTGGGACCCGTCGCAATCGGCACCACAGATATTCTCAATCTCGTTCTTCGCAAAAAAACAATCTACAATGCCGATGTGTACTTCGTTGTGAAAGTTCCATTGTTCCCAACGAAAAAAGGGCAAGCGAAGAAAGGCAAATCGAAGACGGGTGGACCGATTGACGACTGTCCGGATTAGACGGCAGACAGTTGACGACAGACGGGAGAGATTGACCCGGGAAATAATTAGTTGATGTGCGGATTAGTCAATTAGTTGATTCCTTTGTTTTCTAACTTAGGGCATGAACTAATTTGCACATAAACTAATTAACTATTTGCATGAGCAAGCACAATTGGGCAACCGAAGTCCAGCCTCTTCTGAAAAAATACGCCGGCAAACCACATCCGCTGGAATACAAAAATCTGTACCAATTGTTGGTGATGGTTGTGCTTTCTGCTCAAGACTCCGACAAGAATATCAACAATCGGGCTCCTGCGCTCTTCGACGTGTATCCGAATATGGAAGCGCTTTCAAATGCGACCGAAGAAACGCTCGCTCCGTTTTTGAGAAGTATCCGCAGCGGACGCAACAAAGGCAATTGGTTGGTGCGAATTGCTCAGCAAATCAAAAACGACAAGAACATTCCGCTCTCACAAGAGGAACTCACAAAGCTTCCCGGCATTGGCAGAAAGTCGGCAAATGTCATCATGCGCGAAGCAAAAGCGAACGCAGGAGGTGTGATCGTTGACCTGCATGTTGTGCGTGTTGCTCCGCGACTCGGCATTTCAAAAAACGAGGATCCGAAAAAAATTGAAGCCGACATCATGGCTGTTGTTCCGCAAAAGGATTGGGGCGAAATCGGAATGGCTATTTCTTTTCTGGGAAGAGAAATTTGTCGTCCGAAAGATCCCCTGCACAGTGAATGTCCGATGAATTCGGTTTGTGATTTATACGCACAGGTGAAATCAGGGAAAGTGCAATCGCCAGCGAAGAAAGCGACGTTGAAGAAAATTGCGACAACGAAAGAAGTCACAAAGACTGTCAAGAAAACTGGAGCGAAGAAATCAGTGGCTGTGAAAAAAGCTAAAGCACCTGTGAAAAAGAAGGTCGCTGCGAAGAAGAAAACCGTAAAGAAGCGTAAGTAGCATACGTCTACCGCTTAACAAGCCACATTGTAGGAACAATTTCATAAGCCCAAGGTCGATCCAATCTTCCCGGAAAACTTTGAGACCAGTAAGTCAGATCCTGTAATTGAGTTTGTCGCCTACATTCATTTTCACAGAGCCATAATTGCAAATCGGAATACGTTTTTCCGTTTCTAAATAGCACCTGGATCGTGGTATCTCCGCACACTTTGATTCTTTCTATTCCATAGGACATAGCAAGCGTCAAGCTGTCCAGACTTAATTGTTTTATCGGTTGATCCGAAGTTAAAGGTTCCAGGTAAGCCTCATTATTCTTCCAATGCCAGCTCACCGTATAATCCCCTTCAAGGCCCAATGCGCGTGTATTTCTCCAAATGGAACCAACATCCCATTGCCCCGACGTATAGTCCTCTTTGAAATCTTCAATCTTAGTTTCCGGGGAATAAATCTGTTGATTTTGGAATATCACGAAGTACAATAGGACACCAACAGCTCCCAAAGCTATTCTCTTAAATAACCTGCTTCGATCATGCATCAATCTCGAAAGTACAAATTGATTGTAATTGAATGTCGAACACCAGAACTGCCCTACTGAGGTGAAAAGACAACGTGCATCCGGGCTGTACGTTTAGCACATTAACCGATTAGCAAATTACTCGCGTCCCTTATCCGCCTGCACTCTAATCGTTCTCGCCAGCGCAACGCACAAATCCGTAAACGAATCGGGCTTCGTAAGATAATCGGCAGCACCTAAAGCTTTCGTGTCGTCCTTATCCTGCTGGGCATTCGATGTGGAATAAATGACCACCGGAATATTTTTGTAACGCTCCGAAGCTTTCAGTCGCTCGAGTGTTTCGCGCCCATTCAGTTTGGGCATGTTGAGATCAAGAAAAATTACATCCGGCAATAAATCGAGTGCATCCAATCGCGCCAACGCATCTTCTCCGTTTTTCGCTTTGTAGCATCCCATTCCCTTGTCAATCTCATTCACAGCCTCTACGAAAAGGTTGATATCATCCTCATCATCGTCGACGATGAACAGTACTTTATTCTTATGCATTTGTTGGATTTAGCGTGAACAATATTAGGTATTATTCGTGGTGGTACCATTACTTTTCCATCATACAACCCCGCCAATCTGAGACCAAAACGGTTTAACGAAATAATGTGCTCGATTATCAACCAATTGCGCCACCCAACACCTATTTTTCATTGGCAAATCGCATTTTGGCATGCCCAAATAAATTTTAATATGGGGAATATATTCTACACACTTTCGGGAACGTAGAAACTAATTTTGTTAGACTGAGAATATTGGTCAACCAACCCAAATAAGCTCCCATGAAGAGTCAAAAGCTACTTTCCGCAAAAGGCGGGACTGGAAAAACTGTCCACAAAAGTGTCAAGACAGCCCCACGAAAAAAGAAGATTGTTACCAAGCGAGTTACTCCGGCAAACGGAACTAACGGCAACGGAAATCACGCCATTGAAGTCGATGAAATTGATCAGCAACTTGCCGGTCATTTCGACAGCCGCGAATTGCTGCGCGTACTTTCTGCAGTAAAGAATGGCGACTTCAGTGTTCGCATGCCACTCGATCAGGTTGGTGTCAGCGGAAAAATAAGCGACACGCTCAACGAAATCATTTCTCTCAATGAGAAAATGATCAACGAGTTCACAAGAGCTGGCAATACAATTGGTAAGCAAGGAAAACTTACCCAACGAATCGAGCTTCCTGCTGCACGCGGGTCATGGCGACGTGGTACTGAAGCACTGAATGAGCTCATCTCTGATCTTGTTCACCCGACCATTGAAATTGCACACGTAATTTCTTCCGTTGCGAAAGGAAATCTCTCGCAACAAATGTCGCGCAGCATTGGTGACCACGAATTGCAAGGTGAGTTTGCCCGTATTGCCAAAGAAGTAAACGACATGGTTAAGCAGCTCAATCTGTTTTCCATGGAGGTAACGCGTGTTGCACGTGAGGTAGGTTCGGAAGGAAAACTCGGTGGACAAGCGAAAGTAAAAGGCGTTGGTGGTGTATGGAAAGATTTGACCGACTCTGTAAACCAGATGGGATCGAACCTTACTGCACAGGTACGAAACATCGCCGAAGTAACAACAGCCGTTGCGAAAGGTGACTTATCGAAGAAAATTACGGTTGACGTAAAAGGAGAAATTCTCGAGCTCAAGAACACGATCAACACGATGGTGGATCAGCTCAACTCATTCTCTTCTGAGGTTACGCGTGTAGCGTTGGAAGTTGGTACAGAAGGAAAGCTCGGTGGACAAGCACAGGTAAAAGGTGTTGCAGGTACATGGAAAGATTTGACGGATTCTGTAAACCAGATGGCGTCGAACTTAACAGGACAAGTTCGAAACATTGCCGAAGTAACAACCGCGGTTGCGAAAGGTGACTTATCACGTAAAATTACCGTAGACGTAAAAGGAGAAATTCTTGAGCTCAAGAACACGATCAACACGATGGTGGATCAGCTCAACTCATTCTCTGTCGAAGTAACGCGTGTAGCACGTGAGGTAGGTTCCGAAGGAAAACTCGGTGGACAAGCGAAGGTAAAAGGTGTTGGTGGTGTATGGAAAGATTTGACCGATTCTGTAAACCAGATGGGATCGAACCTTACCGCACAGGTACGAAACATCGCCGAAGTAACAACAGCAATTGCGAAGGGTGACTTGTCGCGAAAAATTACAGTAGATGTAAAAGGAGAAATTCTTGAGCTGAAAAGTACGATTAACACACTGGTAGATCAGCTGAACTCATTCTCTTCTGAGGTAACACGTGTTGCATTGGAAGTGGGTACAGAAGGAAAACTCGGAGGACAAGCAACGGTAAAAGGTGTTGCAGGTGCGTGGAAAGATTTGACCGATTCTGTAAACCAGATGGCGTCGAACTTAACAGGTCAGGTACGTAACATAGCCGAAGTAACAACTGCGGTTGCGAAAGGTGACTTATCACGTAAGATTACGGTAGACGTAAAAGGAGAAATCCTTGAGCTGAAGAATACAATCAATACTATGGTGGACCAATTGAATTCATTTGGTTCAGAAGTTACGCGCGTTGCACGTGAGGTTGGTTCAGAAGGGAAGCTCGGTGGTCAAGCCGATGTACCGGGGGTTGGTGGTACATGGAAAGACTTAACTGATTCAGTGAATAAGATGGCATCTAACCTCACGTCGCAGGTGCGTAACATTGCCGAGGTAACAACAGCGGTTGCGAATGGTGATTTGAGTCGCAAAATTACAGTAGACGTACAAGGAGAAATTCTTGAGTTGAAGATCACAATCAACACGATGGTGGATCAGCTCAACTCGTTCGGTTCCGAAGTAACGCGTGTTGCGCGTGAGGTAGGTTCTGAAGGAAAACTCGGTGGACAAGCAACAGTAGAAGGTGTTGGTGGTGTATGGAAAGATTTGACCGACTCTGTAAATCAGATGGGATCGAATCTTACAGCACAGGTTCGAAACATCGCCGAAGTAACAACAGCCGTTGCGAAAGGTGACTTGTCACGAAAAATTACCGTAGATGTAAAAGGAGAAATCCTGGAGTTGAAAAACACGATCAACACGATGGTGGATCAGCTCAACGCATTCGGTTCCGAAGTAACACGCGTAGCACGTGAGGTAGGCTCCGAAGGAAAACTCGGTGGACAAGCCGACGTGCCGGGTGTTGCGGGTACATGGAAAGATTTGACTGACTCTGTAAACAAGATGGCGTCGAACTTAACATCGCAGGTACGTAACATTGCCGAAGTAACAACGGCGGTTGCGAACGGTGACTTGAGTCGTAAAATTGCCGTTGACGTTAAAGGTGAGATCCTCGAGTTGAAAAATACGATCAACACGATGGTAGATCAGCTTCGTGGTTTCGCATCCGAAGTAACGCGTGTTGCACGTGAGGTTGGTACCGAAGGAAAACTCGGTGGACAAGCGAACGTACCGGGTGTTGCGGGAACATGGAAAGATTTGACTGACTCTGTAAACCAGATGGCCGGTAACCTCACTGACCAGGTTCGTAACATTGCGGAAGTTGCGATTGCCGTTGCGAACGGTGATATGTCGAAGAAAATTACGGTAGACGTTCGCGGGGAAATTCTCCAGCTGAAAGAAACCCTGAACACGATGGTGGATCAGCTCCGTGCATTTGCATCCGAAGTAACGCGTGTTGCACGTGAGGTAGGAACAGATGGTAAGCTCGGCGGACAAGCTTTCGTACCGGGTGTTGCGGGAACGTGGAAAGATTTGACCGACTCTGTAAACCAGATGACCGGTAACCTTACTGCGCAGGTTCGTAACATCGCCGAAGTAACGAAAGCGGTTGCATCGGGTGACTTATCGAAGACAGTTGCGATTGACGTAAAAGGAGAAATCCTCGATTTGAAAAATACAATTAACACGATGGTGGAGCAGCTCAACTCCTTCGCCTTCGAGGTAACGCGTGTTGCACGTGAGGTTGGTACCGAAGGAAAACTCGGTGGACAAGCTGAAGTGCGTGGTGTTGCAGGTACCTGGAAAGATTTGACTGACTCCGTGAACATGATGGCGTCTAACCTTACGTCACAGGTACGTGGAATTGCAAAAGTTGTAACATCAGTAGCAACCGGTAACCTTCGTCAGAAACTTTCAATCAATGCGAAAGGTGAGGTGGCGCAATTGACAGATACAATCAACGAGATGATTGATACACTCGCAACATTTGCCGATCAGGTAACGAACGTAGCGCGTGAAGTAGGTGTTGATGGTCGTCTCGGTGGACAAGCAAACGTACCGGGTGCGTCAGGTATCTGGAAAAACCTTACCGAGAACGTAAACCAGCTCGCTCAGAACTTAACAACACAAGTACGTGCGATTTCTGAAGTAGCATCTGCGGTAACGAAAGGTGACTTAACACGTAACATTCGTGTAGAAGCGAAAGGTGAGGTAGAGTCACTCAAGGATACGATTAACCAGATGATCATGAACCTGCGCGAAACAACATTGCGTAACCAGGAGCAGGATTGGCTGAAGTCTAACCTTGCGAAGTTTACACAGATGTTGCAGGGACAAAAAGATCTGCAAACGGTAACGAAACGAATTCTGTCTGAGCTTGCACAGGTTGTAACGGCTCACTACGGTGCGTTCTACATTCTCACAGCAGATGATGAGTCGCAAAAAGTAAAACTGAAACTCTTCTCCTCTTACGCTTACAAGCCGGAGAAAAATATTCCGAAAGAATTTGCAATCGGCGAAGGACTCGTTGGTCAGTGTGCATACGAGAAAGAACGTATCATTCTCTCGAATGTACCGGGCGATTACATCAAGATCAGTAGCGGTCTCGGAAAAATGAAGCCGTTTAACCTCATCGTTCTTCCGGTATTGTTTGAGAACAATGTAAAAGCAGTAATCGAACTTGCGTCACTCGATGCGTTCAATGAAACACACTTAGACTTCCTGTCTCAACTTACAGAATCAATCGGTATCGTAATTAACACCATCGAGACTAACACGCGTACCGAAGAACTTCTCTCACAGTCTCAGTCGCTTGCGGGCGAGTTGAAGATTCAGCAGGAAGAGCTCAAGCGTACAAACGACGAACTTCAGGACAAAGCATTCCTCCTTGTGAAACAGAAGAACGAGGTGGAGGCGAAAAACAAGGAAGTGGAAGAAGCACGTCGCTCACTCGAAGAAAAAGCGGAACAGCTTACGCTTACTTCGAAGTACAAATCGGAGTTCCTTGCGAACATGTCGCACGAGTTGCGTACGCCGCTTAACTCACTCCTCATTCTTGCGCAACAACTTTACGAGAATCAGGAAGGAAACCTTACCGACAAGCAAATCCGTTACGCGAAAACGATTCACTCGTGTGGTGATGACCTGATCCAGTTGATCAACGACATCCTTGACCTTTCGAAAATCGAATCCGGATTTATCACCGCGAACATTTCGTCTGTGCGCGTGCTCGATATCACCAACTTCGTGGAAACAACCTTCAAGCCCATTTCAGAGGCCAAGTTCCTCAAGTTCCACATCGAACAGGATACAAACCTGCCACTTGCACTCGAAACGGATACGCAACGTCTCAATCAAATTCTCAAAAACCTGCTCTCGAACTCATTCAAGTTTACAGAGAAAGGTCACGTTTCATTGCGCATTTACGAAGCGAAACAAGGCGACTTCAAATACGGTACACCTTCTCTCGACAACGCGAAACAAGTTGTTGCGTTTGCAATCAGCGATACCGGTATCGGAATTCCACAAGACAAACAGAACATCATATTCGAAGCATTCCAGCAGGCCGAAGGTTCTACTTCACGTAAGTACGGCGGAACAGGTCTCGGACTTTCTATCTCCCGCGGTCTTGCAGAACTTCTTGGCGGAACAATTGAACTGGAATCAATACCAGGTAAAGGAAGCACGTTCACACTCTTCATTCCTACCGATTTCATCAACGGTGTCGGAACAATCACCGAAGCGAGATCAACAACGTACGAACAAGGTCCGGACGGAATTGACACCCTGCTCAACTCCATTCATCTTCGCGAAGACGGTGTAGAGAAACGCGGTCTTGTTAACGAAATGATCAATGAAACAGGTGACGATCGCGCCACACTCAAGGCATCCGACAAAACCGTACTTGTGGTTGAAGATGATTTGCGTTTCGCGAAAATCCTCATCGACACCGCGCATGCGAATGGAATGAAAGCCGTGGTTGCAACCAACTACATCGAAGTGTTTGATTTTATCAATCGCTACTCTCCGGTTTCAATTACGCTCGATGTAAAACTTCCGGATACCAGCGGATGGAAGGTGCTCGATCTGTTGCGAAACGATCTGAACTACCGTCACATTCCGATTCACTTAATTTCCGGTGAAGAAAATCGTGTGCTCGCCTTGAAGCGCGGCGCACGAAGCTTCTCCCTGAAGCCACTGTCTATCGAACAGCTCAGTGCGCTCTTCAAAGACATCAAGACCTTCAATGAAAAAGACAGGAAGGAGCTTCTTGTTGTGGAAGACAACGAATTGGATTCTTCGCAAATGGTGAAAATGCTCGCTGGCGATAACATCAACGTGACCATTGCAAGTACAGGCAAAGGAGCGCTGGATATTATTTCGCACAAGCAATTCGATTGCATCATTCTCGATTATACGTTACCGGATATTCCAGGAGCAGAATTAGTAACGCGCATTTCTGAAATCAAAGGTGAACTTACGCCAATGATCATTTACTCAGCGAAAGATTTCACAAAAGCCGAATTGAAAGTCCTCAACAGCAATTCGAACAGCATTCTCCTCAAAGGAGTAAATTCTCTCGAACATCTGCTGGAAGAAACAATTCTGCATGTGCGTATCAACCACAAACTACTTGCGCCTGAGAAACGTAAAATCATTGAGAATATCCGAAGCAAAGATGATATCCTCACCGGCAAGAATGTATTGGTAGTCGATGATGATGTGCGAAACCTTTTTGCGTTGACTACTGTGTTTGAGCGTTACAACATCAACGTGATCACTGCAGAAAGCGGACAGGAATCGATTGATATTCTCAATGACAATCCGGATATCGACATGGTGCTCATGGATATCATGATGCCGGAGATGGACGGATACGAAACCACGCAGAAGATTCGCCGTGAGCACAAGAACAATTCACTTCCAATAATTGCCGTAACCGCGAAAGCGATGAAAGGCGACCGGGAAAAATGCATTGAAGCAGGAGCATCAGATTATATTACCAAACCGGTGAAGATCGATCAGCTGTTGACTTTAATGAGAGTTTGGTTCTATAAATAACAGAACAGTAGGCAGTAAGCAGTAGGGCAGTTGGCAGTTAAACATTATTATGGACTGCCTACTGCACTACTGCCAGACTGCCTACCAGGAGTATTGTATTATTTACAACGATCTAAAATAACAGCCACCCCCCTGCTGCTGATGCAACAAAAAATTCTACTGGTCGATGACCGCGACGATAACCTTTTTTCTCTTGAGACAATTCTCGAGGCAGACGGTTACGTGTTCCGCAAGGCAAGTTCAGGGCGTCAGGCTCTGAAAATTCTGTTGAGTGAATTTGATTTCGCCATCATTCTCATGGATGTGCAGATGCCAACTCTTAATGGTTTTGAAACTGCTGCGTTAATTTATGAACGGGAGAAGCTCAAACACATTCCCATTATTTTCATTACCGCGAATAATTATGGTGAAGAAAACGTCTTCAAAGGATATCGCACCGGTGCTGTGGACTACATCTACAAACCGATCAATCCTGAACTGCTGCGTACAAAAGTGGCCGTCTTCGTTGAGCTCTTCGAAAAAACGCGACAGCTTCGCTTGCAGGAGCAGACGCTCACTGCAATGAACAAGAAACTGCAGGATGAAATCAAAGAACGTGAAGCGCGCGAAATTCAGATCCGCGAACTGAACGATGAGTTGTTGCAGAACATTTCTCATCTCGAAAACGCCAATCAGGAGCTCGATCGTTTTGCATTCATGGCTTCGCACGATTTGCAGGAGCCGCTTCGGAAAATCAGAATGTTCAGTGATCTGGTTGCAACGCGTAACGAAACGAATCTTTCAGACACAGCAAAAGATCAGCTGAAAAAAATTCAGAAGGCTGCTGCACGCATGCAAACGCTCATTCAGGATATTCTGATGTTCTCCCGCATTTCGACAATCAAAGAACCGTTTACGGAAACTGATCTCAATGCCTTGTTCGAAGATGTGCGCAACGATCTGAAAGATTCCATCCAGGAAAAGAATGCCGAGTTTATTGTCGACAAGCTTCCAACCATTCGCTGCAACGCACGATTGATTTCCTTGTTGTTTCAGAATCTCATCAACAACGCACTCAAATACGCGCGGAAAGATATTTCGCCCGTAATCCGCATCACAACCGAAATCAGTAATACCAAATCGCAGAAGATTCATTCTCCGAGCGAAAAACACTGCCGCATTTTCTTCGAAGACAACGGCATAGGTTTCGATCAGCAGTACGCCGATCAGATTTTCCAGATGTTCAAACGCCTGCATCACCACACCGATTATCCCGGCACCGGAATCGGACTCACACTCTGCAAACGAATTGCAGAAGTACACAGCGGTTCCATCACTGCACGAAGCAAACTCGGAAAAGGCTCGACGTTTATTGTGAGCTTACCCGTGAATGGTGCTGCAGTTGGTGAAGAGGTGGATGCGGTGGCGGCGGAGTAGGAAAAACGCGCTTCTCAAGAGTTTCCCGGCAGTGGCTTAATATTCAAGAATTAATTATCTTGAGTTCCATTGGAAGCCAATAGCTCTAAACCGTTGATGAGAATCATTCCCATTTTCCTAATGTTACTTTCCGGAATTGCCGGAGCGCAGAACCTTGTGATCAATCCTGATTTCGAGAGCCAAAACGGGCCTGCTGTTAAGAACTTTCTAACCAACGACAGCTTTCTGGTGTACGGTGCAAATGGCTGGAGCAACCCAACTGATGGCAGCGGAAAACCCAAGAATGACGTGATGGACCATTCGTTCGGCACTCCTGATTATTACGACACAACCAAGCCTCATTTCAGATCAAAACTTGCTACCTCGACACTAGTTCCACATTCCGGAAAAGCGTTTTGCGGTATTGTAACTTATTGGGATGACCAGGCTCTTTATCGCGAATTTATTCAGGGACAGTTGTCATCTGAATTAATCAAAGGAAGAACATATACTATTTCGATGTGGCTGGCCCTTCACAAATTTAGTTCCTATGAAGCAACCGCTATTGGTATTTACTTCTCGGGTTCAATATTGCAATTTGGGCAGAACGACAGAGTCAAAACAGTAAAGCCGCAAGTCTATATTCAGACCAAAGGTATTTTCAGGCAGAAAGATTTGTGGACTCAGGTTACCGCATCGTTTGTCGCGAACGGAACTGAAAAATATTTTATCGTCGGAAATTTTGGAGACACTGCAGCACCAAAACCAGAAAGTCAGCACATATTCTATTCGTACAATTATATTGATGACATCAGCATAACTCCCGTCAATGAAACGTGCGGAGATAGAGTTGCGCAGGGGAAGAAAATGATATGCAATGATGTCAACTTTGTTTCGAATGACACTTCATTACCCTTAGAAATGCGCAACATGCTTGATAAAGTGGTGTCATGTATGAAAGAATCAGCGCAACTGAATGTTTTAATTGTAGGCCACACAGACACGGTTGGTACCAAAGAGGCCAATCTTAATCTTTCCGTTGCTCGTGCTTTAGCTGTTCGGATGTATTTAGTAAATGCCGGTATTGCTGAGAAGAGAATTTCCACGTCTGGCGCAGGAGAATCAGAACCAATAAGCAGCAACAATTCGATTAATCGTCGGGTAGAATTGAAATTCTCGAGTAAGTAGATATACTACTGACTCTTGAGCTCCTCCTCTGCCATATTCTTCGGATCGAGGAAAATCAGGCGCCTACAGTAATTCCATTCTCACTAATTAAACTGATCCTGATTATTCCTGATCAGCTTATCGCGATAGCCCGAGAAAATACTCGACTTCGAAATAAATCCTGCGTACTTGCCGTCTGAAATTACAGGGAGATTCCATGCGCCGGTTTCGTCGAACTTCTTCATCACTTCGTGCATGTGTTCATCGGGGTGAACAATTGCCGCAGGTTGCCGCATAATTTCCGCGCAGTTGAGCTGGTTGTAAAGTTCGTTGCGGAACATCACATCACGGATCTGATCGAGAATAATTATTCCTTCCAGATTGCCGTCAGCTGCAACAACCGGAAATATATTTCGCTTCGATTTTGAAATCAGGTTCACGAGTTCGCCCAGCGTTTGTTCTGGTGTAACAATCTGAAAATCGGTTTCGACTACGCGGGAAACTTTCATCGTACTCAGAATGTTCTTGTCTTTATCGTGCGTGAAAATCTGTCCTTTCTTCGCGAGTGCTTTCACATCCATGGAGAAGGGCTCAAAGTATTTCACGATCACGTAACTGACTGCCGAAACAATCATCAGCGGAATCATCAATTCATATCCGCCTGTAATTTCTGCGATCAGAAATATTCCGGTGAGCGGCGAATGAAAAATTCCGGTGAGAATTCCCGCCATGGCCACAATCGTGAAGTTCGCAATGGGAAGTGTGCTGATTCCGGTGATGTTGAGTCCGTATGAGAATACAAATCCGAGATACGCACCCACAAATAGCGACGGTGCAAAATTGCCTCCATTTCCTCCGCTGCCGATGGTGATTCCCGTTGCCAAAACTTTGATCAGCATAATGACTGTTACGAATGCAAGCACGTACAGCGGATTTTCAGCAACCGATTCGAACAAACTGTTTTGCAGTAATTTTTCGGGGTGACCTTCTGCGAGTTGTTTGATGCTCTCGTAACCTTCTCCATACAAGGAAGGAAAACACCAGATGAGCAGACTGAGCATCGCACCGCCAATAACGGCATTCATCCACGGAAACTTTTTTCTCTTTTTGAAAAACCCGGTGATGCGCGGAAACACGCGTGAGTAATAAACCGAAACGAGTCCTGCTACAATTCCCAGAAGCAGATACCACCCAACGTTGTGATAGTCGAATGCCTGTTGCATCCTGAATTCCAATCGCATGGTTTCGTCCATCAGCATCAACGACAGAATCGCTCCGGCCGCGGATGCAATCATGACAGGAATAAACAGTGATATCGTTACATCCGCAAGTAAAACTTCCAATGCAAAAAGGACTCCTGCAATTGGCGCATTGAAGGCTGCAGCAATTCCTGCGGCTGCACCACATGCGAGCAGAAGCGTACGATCCTTGTACGTGAGCTTATAGGTACGCCCGTAGTTAGAACCAATTGCCGCACCGGTTGTAACCATGGGCGACTCCAATCCTGCAGAACCACCGAAGCCCACCGTGAGTGCGCTCGTTATCACATGAGAATACATTTGATCGGCTGGTAGTCTGGAACCTTTTTTTGCAATGGCGTGCAACACGTTTGCGTTTCCGCGACCAAGTTTTCCCTTCAGATGTTTTTGTACGAAAAACACAGTGAGCACAATTCCGACAACAGGTAAAATGATTGGTAGTACGCCCTTGAACGCGAAATCGTAATCATTCGTAACTGCTCGGTGAAAAAAGTGCACAAGCATTTTCAGAACCACCGCAGCAAGTCCTGCCGTGAGCCCTACCAATACACTGGAAAGAATCAGGAATTGTTTCTTGTCGAGGCGGCTGTGCAACCACTCAATGAAACGTTCAAATATGCGGATCATCTTCGCCAAGGAGCAAAGATAGTCACTTCTCTGTCTTTACTTCTTCTGATTTTTCAGCTCCTCATTCGCCATAAATTGCGCGTCGAGAAAAATCATGGAGTCCAATGGGATTTTGTTCTCTTCTGCCTTGCCCTGGATATTTTTCATCCATACTGCATCCATCCGGATCATTGATTCGTACTTCTCAATAAGCACGTCTTCTGCGCTCTGGATTTTGTGCAGCACAAAATGATCGTATGCATCATTGATGAAGCCCCAACCTATCCCCCAAATCGTACACTCGGTTGCCATAATCACCAACACATCATGACCTTCCGCGTCCTTCATGGTGGTTGTTGTAGTCGCTGTTGTCATTGGTTGACCGTCGGTATGATGGACTTCTTTATTGTAATAGTAGAACGAAACTTTAGAGAGTGAATTCGGTGCCAGACGGGTGTCGAACATGCTCCAGAAAAAACTGTCGGAGATGGTCATCATCGACGTCTTGTCTTTTCCGGTAGTGTCTTCGAAGTGATACACCGGGTAGCCCATCGGGTAACCTTTGATATCGCAGAGCAAGTTCATCCCTTTTGCAATGTCATCATCGGGCGATTGTAACGAATCACTGAGTATTGTGCGTTCCCAGATTACATTCGGCAGATCAACGTTGCGTTTGTGTTCAACATAACCGAGAAGAGAATCAATCGCGAGCAAAGAACCGTAACGACTCCAGTGTACACCTGTTTTCGGATAGAGCGGGTATTCGGTTTTGCCTTTCATGTTCATGAACCACTTATTGAAATCGATATGGTTGATGCTGTCTTTTGCAAGCAACTGAGCAAACACTTTGTAATTCGTACTGTCGGATGCAGTGCCATATTCATCCGGAATATATTCCGGGAAGAACGAGGCTTTTCCTGGTGCGAGGCAAATCAGTAGTGTTACGTTTTTTTTCGCCAACGAATCCTGAAGCACTCTAAGACGCTCCGCCATTACGTTCAATTGCTCGTAGCCGATGTAGTCCTCTCCGGTATATGCTTTAATGTAATTCAGCTCGTACAGGTAATCATCTTTTCCTACGATCACGCCGTTTGCCTTTACCTCGCCGAAGATCGAATAACCGAGCTGATTATACACGCGCACTAATTCCGGACGGAATCCAAAATTTTCATTGTGCCAGTTGTTGTACGTTTCCTGGTACCATCCGCTCCACCAACCCTCCAATGAAAACCATGCCGGCTCTGCAGGCGCCTGAAATCCTTTCAACGGAGTAGATTCATAGAACCTCAGATGCTGCTGCGCCAACGGAACCAGCAGCACCAGCAGAATGAATGCCAGCAAAACTTTTTTCAGGAGTGTGTGTTTGTTTTCCATCAGAACCTGAAATATATAAATGGATTAAACCCGCTTCCGGTTACGTAGCTCAAAGAAACGATGAACAACAGCACAGAGCAAAGTGTCATTGCAACATGTCCGCGCGCTCCCAGCGTAGGAATGCCGTATACTTTGTCCTGCAGATTTTGTCCGACGCGTAAGAGTACGAAGAATGAAAACAACAGCGCCACAATCAGTGTAACCTTCCATTCAAGATCAGGATACGATGCGATTTCACCGGTTCCTGCTCCGAACATCGCTTTGATATATTGCCATCCCGGTTTCAGATGTTCTACTCTGAATAGTACCCAGCCGAGTACAACAATGAACATGGTTAGAATGACACGCGGAATTTTTCCAATGTACTTCGTCAACTTCAGCAGGAACAAGCGCTCGACCACAAGGAACAATCCATGCCACGCGCCCCACAAAACAAAATTCCAGGAAGCGCCGTGCCATAATCCCGACAACAAAAACACGAGCCACAGGTTGAAGTACAAGCGCAGATCACTCACCCGATTTCCTCCAAGCGAAATGTAGAGGTAGTTTCTCATCCACGATCCGAGTGTAATATGCCAGCGCCGCCAGAAGTCGGTAATGCTTTGCGCGGTGTATGGATTGTTGAAGTTCTCCGGAAAGCGGAAACCGATCATTCTTCCCAAACCAATTGCCATGTCGGAATAACCGGAGAAGTCGAAATAAATCTGGAGCGTGTATGCAATTGCAGCGAACCAGGCTGTCCCAGTTGTGACTAACGTAGGATCCAGCATGCCTTCTGCTGTTACCGGATCTCCGTAGACACTATCTGCAAACCCCGCCATGGTATTTGCGATGAGCACTTTCTTCCCGAGGCCGAGACAAAAGCGATAGAAGCCCATGAGTTTTTCGTCGACATTGTCGCGCGAGCTACGATCCGGAATCTGGTCAGCAATTTCGTGGTAGCGAATGATTGGTCCTGCAATCAGCTTCGGGAAGAGAATGATGTACAGCTGATAGTCCCAGAAATTCTTCAGCGGCTTGTGTACACCACGATACACGTCAATTACATACGTGAGTGTTTCGAATGTGTAGAATGAAATTCCGATGGGCAACACGAGTTTGGTCCACGTGATTGTTCCTTTTGAACCCATCGCATGCAGCAAGTCGTTCACATTGTCGATGAAGAAATTGCAGTACTTGAAATAGAACAGCAATCCTACGTTCATGGACACCGACAATAACAGGAAGAATATCCGCGTGGCTTTCTTCTTGTTCATGTCGAGCATCTTCACGAAGAAGAAGTCGAGAATGGTTGTGCCGATGATTACGAACACAAACTTCGGCGCGCCCCATGCGTAGAAAAACACGCTGGCTCCTAGCAGAATAAAATTCTTGTATTTCCTGTCTGTGAGATAATACAGAATCAGGAACAAGGGCAGGAAGAAACAAAGGAAAATGCTGCTCGAGAAGATCATTGTGCGGAGCGAAGATAAATAATAGTAGGCAGTCACGCCCGCATGTCGCAGGCTGAAGCCGACGGTTATCAGCTGCTTTATATATGTTGGGTGTGCAAGTGAGAAAAATGGCTAAGCCATTTTTCTCACTTGCACCTATTCCCATATATGTCAGCTGATAACCTTGGGCTTCAGCCCATGGAGGTATAGCCGAATTTAATCAGCGTGCCGTGGAAAGCGCCGCAGACATCCCTACATTTGGTTTATGAAGAAAGTAGGCATTTTAGGTTCAGGCATAGTCGCAAAAGTTCTCGGCTCCGGATTTATCAAAAACGGTTACGAAGTAATGCTCGGTACCAGCAACACCCAGAAGCTCGAAGACTGGAAAGCTGTTTCCGGTGGGAAAGTCGGATCGTTTGAAGAGGCTGCTGCGTTCGGAGAATTGCTTGTACTTGCTGCGAAAGGTTCTGTGGCGCATGAAGTGTTGCAATCTGCACGGGAGAAAAACTTCAACGGGAAAACAATCATCGATGCAACGAATCCTATTTCAGGTGCACCAATGCATGGAGTTCTTCCCTACTTCACCGATTACAACGAATCGCTGATGGAGCGTTTACAAAAACAATTTCCGGAAGCGAATTTTGTCAAAGCTTACAACAGCGTAGGCAATGCGCACATGGTTAATCCGTCATTCGGCGATATACAACCAACGATGTTCATCTGTGGCAACAACGAGGCTGCTAAGAAAACAGTTCGCGACGTTAACACCATGTTCGGATGGGAAACAGAAGATCTCGGTACCGCAGAAGCCGCTCGGGCGATTGAACCACTTTGTATGCTCTGGTGCATTCCGGGATTTTTGGGTGGTGGATGGAATTATGCTTTTAAGCTACTCAGAAAATAGTTCTCGGTGCCGCTGGCTAAAGCCGAGCGGTTATCACTATTCTATTTATGAAAAACGGGCGAGGGGTAAAAAATGTCGTCGACATATTTTAACCC
>JBEIPA010000045.1:0-24982 GCA_040377305.1 Flavobacteriales bacterium
CGCGTGCACCACCACCAGAACTGTGACTGCATCTGCCCGTTTTCATATTGTATTGATATCGATGAAGCGGACACACAATGCTCATTCCGTCTGATGTGATTGTTCCTTGCGAAAGCGAAAATCCGTTGTGCGGACATTTGTCTTCTATCGCAAAAAAACCTTGCGACGTTTTCATGAAGCACAATTTGCGCCCGGCTGCATAAGTAATTTCACCCACATTCTCCTCGAGTTGAGAAGCAGGAAATGAAAGTTTGATCCAACGGGTTTCTTTGCGGAACATGGAATAAAGTTACGTCATTGGACGCTTTCATTGCTTCGGTTCGACGGGTCTATTGCTAAATGCACTATTGCACCAAGGCACTATTCCAACGGAGAAAAAATCCGATTGTGCAACAACAACGCGTCCGTATTCGATGCAGGATCAATCCGCACGAGATGATCTATTACGACAGTCCGGTAAAACGGTGCTGCCATTACACGTTCGTTCTGATTTCCGCGAATGAAAATCACTTCCACGGCATCGTCACTTTGCGGTGAATAAATATTTGCAAGTGCAGATTCAAGATTTGCTGCATCGACGTGAATTCCATTGATGCTTACCATGCGATCGCCAGCCTGAAGTGTGAGGCGATTGGCTGGGTCTGCTTCCCGAACAAAAAATGCGTCGGCGTTCTCGTCGTAGTACAAACTTACCTTTCCAAATGTGAGCATAGAATCTAAAGCGACCGGTGAGTACACCCAACCTATTTTGTCGAATAATTCAATGATTGGCAACTGTGTTTCACTACGGACGTATTTGGAAAAGAATACTCCAAGATCCGGCGATATTTTCTTCACCAGATAACTCTCCAGAGAATCAGCGCAAAAACCGGTTGAGTCATTCAGTTCGAGTATCACTTCGCGTAATCCGGTTGCACCACCCGATGCAGAAGTTACCGCGATGTCGAGCATGAAAGCGGTTAGCATCGCCTTCGCTTTGTATCGTTCTGCTTCCAACGGATCGTGCATGGCTTTTGCCATTTCATCAGTCTGTTCCAGCGACTTCGTTTTAATCTTGTCATATAAACGAATCTTCGCGCTCACCGCATTCATGTATTCTTCTTCACTAACAACGGAATCGCGTAACTCGGCTTGCCACTTGAAATACGATTTGATTCCTTCGGCAATCCACCAGCATGTCGTAACCTGAGGTTTGAGAAAATCGCCCGTGCAGCCCATCTGCGAACAGTCGAGCAACAACAAAGTCTTTAGAATATCGCCGGATGCTTCACGAACAACTGTGTTGATCAACTGATCTTCATCGGCCGACTCCAGCAAATAGTACACTGCGGAATTTCTATGAGCAACTCCGCCAAACACTCCCTTCGTTCCTGCTTTGAAATCTTTTGGTGTAACGAGATAGAACAACATCTTGTAATGGCGTGGGGGAATATCACCCATGAACGTTGTCATTGCAGCTACTTCTGCACCAATATATCTTCGGATCTGTCGCGCCGTAGCAATTCCTGTTTCAGAATACACCGCAATGTCGATGTACATGTTGTCTGATTGAAACCCACAGGTATCAGGCTTGCCGTAGTAAATCGGAAATTCAACCACATCGGTATACGAATTCGCAGTGAACTCGTCTTTGTTTTGCAATTCGTCCAGGTCATTCAACCCGGTGAAAGCAGTAAGCGAGTTATCATGTGTGATCGTTACGCGATATGGGACAGATCCGTAACCTTCGAAGTATCCGAACATGAAAGGTACATTGAGCAGGAATTGATTTCCACTGGAGAAATTCGTTCCGAGTGCATTTGGTACGTAGTTGTACTTGTCGTTATGGTAATCGCCACTTTCCCCTGGATCGAATGTATCATCGACCCAATAATCGATCTTTCGCAACGTCCGGCCTTTACGAAGTTTAAGCAACACAACGTTTCCTCCATTTCGCTTTACGGCCTTAACGGGCATGCCTTGATCATCGAGCGCGTAGAATTCGTGAAGGAATTGTCCGGCATCTACTTTTCCACCAACGCCGGTAACGTATTGTGGCAAAACGTAACGAATGTGTCGTGACCGAATTGGAGGAGGCGCTACTGTGATATGGACGCGATCCTTCTCTTTCGATACATTGACGAGGTCGATTGTGACTTTGCATTCGTAACCAGCAACGGGTTGTTGAGCACTTACACACGTTACCGCGAAAGCAAAGACGAACGCAAGAAAATATGCGACGTGGGGTCTCATTTTGGGGGCGAACAAAAATAGCCGAAAAAATCGCCCCCGTGCTCCGAATACGATCAACAGTGGACAAATTATTGCCTTGTTATCAACAGTAAAGAGGAAGTGGGTGTGTCTGGAAGGGACTACGCTTTCACTGGGAACTCCACGCCCATGACCACAATATCATCGATCTGCTCCAGTGAGCCTCTCCACGCGAGGTGTTCCCGCTCGAGTAAGCCTTTGTGCTCGTGAATAGGATAAGTCTGGATCTTCCGGAGGAATTCTATGAACTGTACGCGTTTGTATTTCTTCCCCAGCGGACCACCGAACTGGTCACTGTAACCGTCGGAGAACACGTACACGCGGTCTCCTTTTTGCAGCTGAATTTCCTGCCGAACGAATTTGCGCAACGCTTCGTCTTCGAAATTCCCAACCGGAAACTTATCGGCTTTGAGCTCTACAAGTTCACCGCCGCGCATGATCCACGCCGGATTAAACGCACCCGCAAAGCGCAGCACTCCTGTTGCCATATTCAGACAGCACAGGGCAATGTCCATACCATCGCGGACTTTCGATTCATCCACACGCTGTCGCAGTGTCACCGATAAACGCGCATTCACGTCATTGAGAATATCGTTCGGTTCATGAAACCCGTGCTCGTTCACTGCTTGTGTGAGAAGATTGCTGCAAACAATACTCACAAATGCACCGGGAACACCATGGCCCGTACAATCTACAGCAGCAAAGAGAAGCAAATCGCCTTTGCGCGCCATCCAGTAGAAATCGCCGCTTACAATGTCCTTCGGTTTGTACAACACAAATCCGGACTTGCCGATAGTTGTTGCGAATTCAAGCTCAGGCAAAATTGCTTCCTGAATTCTTCTCGCATAACGGATACTGTCGGTAATATCCTTGTTCTTGAGCTCGATTTCTTCGTTCGCTTCATTCAACGCTTCATTCTTCTTCTCGATTTCAATTTTCTGCGCGTTCAATGCAACGTTCGCTCGTTTCCGGTCTGTTGATTGTCGCCAGATGAAGAAAATGATGACGATGAAAAGTATTCCACCGATTACGGAAGACCAGACGATGAGATCCTTTTGAGCCTGAGTTACGCGTGTTTCAGCTTCGTATTTTTCTACATCGTATTGTGCCTGCATCTCAGCAATACCATCCTTCATATCCTGATTGAAAATGGAATCTTTGACCTCGGTGTATCGCTTATAGTACTCCAGTGCTTTCTCCACATCGTCTTTACGTACATAAGCCTCATGCAAGGACTCATAGAAAAAAAGCTGAAGGTCTACAGCCTGAATTTCCTTTGCAAGTTCAAGTGCGCGCAGAAAATATTCTATCGCTTTGTCAGCATTGTCCTGCATTAAACTCACTGCACCCAAGTTGTAAAGCGTACTACTCTGACCTCTGCGATCACCTAACTTCTTTCGTATGTCCAGTGAAGAGAGGTAGTATACAGTCGCTGTGTCGTAGTAAGTAAGCACCAAAAGAGAGTCCATGGTGGAGTCTGCGTTCATTGCCATATTCCAATAGCAACTTCCCATGTTATTTAGAACTTTCGCAAGCGCGTAATCATCGTTGATTCGTTCATTGATTGCCATCGCCTGCCGGCAGTAGACCAAAGCAGTATCGAATACACCTTTATCCTGATACACAATGGACAAATTATTTAGACAACTCGATTCCAATTTGGGATCAGGAATAGTACGGCAAAGGATCAAAGCATTCTCGTAATCTTTGGCAGCTCGCGTGAAATTTTCAAGCAAACGAAAAACATTCCCCGAAACAATCAGGGAACGCGCCATTCCCCTTTTGTCATTCAGCGCATCAAAAAGCTTGAATGCATCCAGGCTTGCTGTCAACGCCTGATCATAAGAGCCTGCATCGTTGTATGCATTTCCTTCATTGATTAGCAAATCACCAACTTCAGCGTTCGTGCCAACTTTTCGCATTAAGGTAACAGACTCGTCAAAGCAGGCAATGGCGTTAGTCATGTCACCCGTTTGTGCATATGCCTTGCCCATCGCGAGCAACGCATTCGCCTCTTTCTTCTCATCCCCAAACTGAACAGCGATCATTCTTGCTTCCGTTGCTGGTTCAATAGCTTTTCGAGCTGAGAATTTCAGATAAGCATCACTCGTTAGTAAGAGAAGAGAGATTCGGGCCGAATCAGTTTTCTGCGCGAGAATTGGTTTAATACTATCAATGGTCGATTGCTGAGCCAGCAGAGAAGTGGCCAGGAATATCGGGAGACATAATAGAAATCTGCGTACAATTAGCAGCATACACAGCGGTTAGCACCCGAATATACGAAAACAGGCGGGTGATGCCCGCCTGTCTCTATGGAAATGTATCTTATTATTCGACTACTTCGCTCAAATTAACGGCGAGTTCTTTACCCTGAACACAGATGAGGCTGTAACGAACGACATCCCCAACTTCAATTCCTGTTTCAGTACTGAGTGGTTGAAAGAAGGGAACTTGTTTTTGAGACTGACGCTCTTCGAGAACACCGTTACCTGTTGCATCAACAGCAATCACAGTACCGGCTGTAATCCGCTCCACATTAACTGCTGTTGGAGGTGTTCCAGCTTTTACTGTTACGAGTTCGTATTTCACTTTGTCGCCCACATTGAGACAGAGCTCCGCGTGGTTCGGTTGTAAAAAACTGTACTCAACAGTGCCTCTGTTGTCTGTAATGATACCGCCAGTACCGTTATTGATTACTTTGATCTTACCTTTCTCAGCCATAACTATGTTTTTTTGGTTAGTGTTTTTTTGGTGTAGAGTTACCCAACGAATATAAAAAATTCGTCCAAAAACCTCCTAATGACTTGACAGATATTTCAGAATATTTTGTTCGGCCCGCTTTTCAACATCCGCTGCTTCAACACGCTGAAACTTCATGCCGGTTACGTGCTCATACAATTCGATATAACGATCGGAAACCATTTTCACGAATTCGTCGGTCATTTCAGGAACCTGCTGACCTTCTTTGCCCATGAAACCGTTTTCAATCAACCATTCACGAACGAATTCTTTTGAAAGCTGGCGCTGTGCTTCACCTTTTGACTGACGCTCTTCGTAACCTTCTTTGTAGAAATATCGTGAAGAATCAGGTGTGTGAATTTCGTCCATCAGGTAAATCTGTCCGTCTGCGATTCCGAATTCATACTTTGTATCTACAAGTATCAACCCTCGCTCCGCAGCGAGTTCAGTTCCGCGCTGGAACAAAGCACGTGTATACTTTTCAAGCTGCACGTAATGTTCTTCTGAAACAAGTCCGCTTGAAATAATCTCCTCGCGTGAAATGTCTTCATCATGTCCAACTTCAGCTTTTGTAGTTGGCGTAATCAAAGGCTCAGGGAACTTGTCGTTCTCTTTCATTCCTTCAGGCATTGCCACACCGCAAACCGAACGCTTTCCTGATTTATACTCGCGCCATGCGTGTCCGCTCATATAACCACGGATGACCATTTCAACTTTGAATGGCTCACAACGTTTTCCAATTGTTACGTTCGCATCAGGAACCGCTAAAACCCAGTTCGGCACAATGTCTTTTGTCTTTTCCAGAAAATGTGCTGCAACCTGATTAAGCACTTGTCCTTTGTAAGGAATTCCGCGTGGCAATACCACATCGAATGCGGAAATACGATCAGACACAACCATTACAAGTAGGCCATTGTCGAGTGTATACACATCGCGCACTTTGCCTTTGTAATACTTCGTTTGTCCGGGAAGATTGTAATTAGTTTTTGTCAGGGCGTTCATTGCTTGCGTTATCATAAGCTTCAATTAATTTTTTTACGAGTTTGTGTCGGATCACATCACGGTTGTCGAGCATGACGAACTCAATGCCTTCCGTTTCTTTCAGCAAACGCATAGCTTGCAAAAGTCCGCTTGGCTGGTTCCGCGGCAAGTCGATTTGGGTGACGTCTCCGGTGATTACGAATTTAGCAGATGGACCCATTCGCGTGAGGAACATTTTCAACTGACTTTCCGTCGCGTTCTGGGCTTCATCAAGAATTACAAATGCATTATCGAGTGTACGTCCGCGCATAAATGCGAGTGGCGCAATCTGAATAATGTTATTCTCCATGTAATTATGCAGTTTGTCGGCAGGAATCATTTCATGCAAAGCATCGTAAAGCGGCTGCAGATACGGATCCAGTTTTTCTTTCAGATCGCCGGGAAGAAAACCGAGGTTCTCACCCGCTTCCACAGCCGGACGAGTCAGAACAATCTTTCGGACTTCCCGATTACGTAAAGCGCGAACTGCCAATGCCACTGCTGTGTAGGTTTTGCCCGTTCCCGCAGGACCGATGGCAAAAACCATATCGCTTTTGTTGCAGGCATCCACCAAACGAACTTGTCCCGGTGTACGTGCGCGAACAATTAACCCGTGATTTCCGTGAACGAGAACGTCATTTGATTCACCTTCCGGCTTTTCACCAATCTGATCGCCCGACATCAGGTGTTCAATGTTGGCTTCCGTCAGGCTTCCGTACTTGTTGAAATGCCCGATGAACATATTGATCGTGGTCTCAAAGCGTGAAATTTCCTCCGTATCCCCAAGAATGCGAATGGTATCTCCACGAGCTATAAGCTTCAGCTTTGGAAAGTAACCGCGTAACTTTTCAAGTTTGGAATCGTTCACCCCGTAAATTACAATCGGGTCAACTGCATTAATTGTGATCGTAGCTTCTGCCACCTTTGAGCATCTGATAGTGAACAACTTCGTCGCCGGCTAATTCGGTGCTGCCAAGCGATCCTTAATTTTGTACGCAAATTAAGCACCTTTCTGCTATCCGCAAAGGTAACCACAATGGCGATAGTTACGCTTACTTCAGACTTCGGATTGAAAGATCATTTTGTAGCGGCGCTCAAGGGCGCACTTCTGTCTGCGATCCCGAATGTGAACATAGTCGACATCTCCCATTCCATCTCACCATTTGATCTTCAGCAAGCTGCGTTCACTTTAGGACACGCCTGGAAACAATTTCCGGTCGGAACCATTCACGTGGTGTGTGTAGGACCTTCACCAACAACACGTTTCAATCATATCGCGTTCAGGCTCAACGGACAGTATTTCATCGGATCGAACAACGGAATATTCTCACTTTTCAGTGAAGAACAACCCGATTCAATCATAGAAATTTCCAAAGCCGGAGATGAACCATCGTCGTTCACCGCACTTGATGTGTATGTTCCGTTCGCCGCTGCAATTGCGAGTGGATTAGCGCTGGAAACGCTCGGTGAAAAAATAGGTGGTGTGGCTCAACTTATTCGTCCACGGCATTTACCGGAAGATGATGTGATCAAAGGGAATATCGTCTATATCGACAGCTTTGGGAATCTGGTGACAGATATCAACAAAGGTGAATTCGAACGCGTTGGACGTGGGAGAAGTTTTTCGATCGTGTTGATAGGCGATGAAATCACTTCCATCGTGAAGAGATATTCCGATGTAGATGAAGGTGATAAGCTTGCTTTATTCAATGCCGAAAACCTGTTGGAAATTGCAATAAATCAGGGGAAGGCAAATCAATTGCTGAACTTAAGAGTGAATACCGTTATCAGAATCACGTTCAGTTAATACACGGCAAATTATTCTCACATGATCACGCGGGTTGTAAAAATGGTTTTCCGTTCGGATGCAAAAGAAGAATTCCTCGCTGTTTTCAACGCGAACAAGCAATTCATCGCAGGATTTGAAGGTTGCCAATCGTTGCAACTTCTCCATGAAAAATCGCGACCGGAAGTGTTCTTTACGTTATCTGTTTGGGAATCTGAAGATCATCTCAATCGCTATCGCGACAGCAAATTGTTTGGGGAGGTTTGGGGAAAGACGAAGGTGATGTTTGCTGAAAAGCCAGAAGCCTGGACGTTAACCACATAGAAGCATAGTTGACGCAAGGTCTAAGGCGCTGCGCGAACATAGTTAACACGAGAAATATCGCTAAGCGATATTCTCTTGTGAGCTATGTAATTCTTGAGAGTCAAAAGGCAATAACGGGCTATGATTCTATGTGGTTACCCGATCCAGCCGATTTCTTTCATCCCAAACTTCCGGTCATTTCCATGCGCGTCTTTCAGCACAAGAAGTCCTTCTTTGGTGACATCCGTAATGGTTGCTTCGAAGATGTTTGTAAAATCGGTGAAGCGTGTTAAGGTTCCAGCTTTAAATAAACGGGCAAAATATTCTTTCGCAATTTTCTCAGTCGCGTTGTTCCGCAATTGCAGATAACGAACTTCTATTGCTGCGCAGATCATTTTGAGAATGCCATCTACTTCATACGTTTGGCCGGTAATTTTATGAAGAGATGTTGCAGTTGAGCCTCCCGAAAGAAATTCTGTTTGATTCACATTGAAACCAATTCCGACCACCGAATAGTTGATCTGGCTTCCACTGAGAATATTTTCTATCAGAATCCCGGCGATCTTACCATCGTTTACAAAGACATCATTCGGCCATTTTATTCTGACTTCGTGCTGCTCAAGCAAGTCCTGAAGAACGTCCGTGAGCGCTAAAGAGATGGCGCGCGTGAGATCAAACTGTTTTGTTGGATCCAGAAAAGTGGGACGAAGC
Source organism: Flavobacteriales bacterium (assembly GCA_040377305.1). Taxonomy (GTDB): domain Bacteria; phylum Bacteroidota; class Bacteroidia; order Palsa-965; family Palsa-965. The sequence continues at coordinate 8,810 of JBEIPA010000045.1, forward strand.
ACCACACTACAGGTAACATTTTGCCCCGGCTGAGATTCCCAGGAATTGCCTCTTTGCCCCTTACCACGCGTCTGCTTAGTCGTTGTAATGACAGCACCTTCCTCCAATGGCATTCCCTTGAGCAAGCCCATAGCGAAATTATTGGTCGAATCGACTTGATCGAGCCTTATAACGCGCTGTCCTACAAACAAAGTAGATGAACTTTCTCCGCTCATTTTTGATTACCTTTGCACAATTAAAATGAAGTCTAAAATTACGCATTTGTTTGGCTGAGGAAATTCGCCAGAAGAAGTGCCCCAGCAACGGTTAACCCCGATTAGTACTAATGGCAAAAAAGAAAGCCGCAAAGAAGGCAAAAGTTACTTCGAAACCTGCGAAAGCATCGTCGAAAAAGAAATCAACAGCAACAAAAAAATCTACGGCCACAAAGCCGAAGACCGGAGTAAAGGCGAAAGCTAAAGTTGCTCCGAAAAAGAAGGTTGCCGCAAAAGCACCTAAGAAAGTTGTTGCTAAACCTGCTAAGAAGGCTGTTGCTAAACCTGCAAAGAAAGCTGCAGCTAAACCTGCTAAAAAAACAGTCGCTAAGCCAGCTAAAAAAGCCGCTGCTAAGCCTGCCAGGAAGGCTGTTGCTGAACCTGCTAAGTCTGCAGCAAAGCCATCCGCTCCTAAGGTGAAGGACGAAGGCCACATTCTGGCTGAAAGTGTTGTGAACGGTATCCTCGAAAAGAAAGGTCAGAATGTACGTTGGCTCGATCTTCGTGGGATTGAAAATTCGGTTTGCGACTACTTTATCATCTGCGAAGGAAATTCGAATACGCAGGTTGAAGCAATCGCTCAATCCGTAGAAGATGTTGTAAAGAAAGAGACCTCTCAGCGTCCATACCGTTCGGAAGGATGGGAAAACGCACTTTGGATTCTGATCGATTATATCAATGTAGTTGTACACGTGTTCGAAAAAGATACGCGTCACTTCTATAATTTGGAATCGCTCTGGGCTGATGCGGAAGAAATAGAAGTGAAACAATAACCGGGCACACGGCTCACGAAGAGCTGAATTGTTAAGGAACGCAAATACTGCAATAATTTTCCCCCACTAACGACTACTATCCTGAATAACGATATGAGCGAAATGAATAACCAGGATCAGGACCAGGAAAAAAGACTGAAAGACCGGATGAACCGTAAACCGCAACTCCCAAAATCCCCATCGGGATTCTTTTGGGTGTACATTATTTTGGTGGTCGGCCTCATCGGATTCTTTGTACCCAGCATGATGAATGAACTGCCGACAGTAAGTCTGGCAGATTACAATACACTTGTAAAGCATCGTGTAATTAAACGTGTGGTCCGCGTTTCAAATGAGAACAACAGACTTGAAATCGTACTGAAAAGTGACGATGCAACCAAGAAAGACTCCGCAATCACCAAATTGATGGAGAGATTTTCGAAAGAAGGTTGGCGCGGCCCGGTTCCTCCGGATGCAGCACACTTGAAACTCGATTTCTCCTGGTCGGAAGACAAAGAGAAGCAGATGCATGATATGCAGGTTGCTGCGGGTTACACCGAAACCGATATCATTCCGATTGTAGAAGAGAAAAGAACTTCGCTTTCCGATCACCTCAGCTGGTTGCTACCAATTGCGATCATGGTTATCCTTTGGATCTTCCTGATGCGACGCATGGGTGGAGGTGGCGGTGGCCAGATATTCAACATCGGTAAGTCGAAAGCACAGCTGTTTGACAAAGACACGATGGTGAATGTTACGTTCAACGACGTGGCCGGACTTGAAGAAGCTAAAGTGGAGATCAAAGAAATTGTTGACTTCCTCAAGCAACCTAAAAAGTACACCGATCTCGGAGCAAAAATTCCGAAAGGTGCGTTGCTCGTAGGTCCTCCGGGAACCGGTAAAACCTTGCTTGCAAAAGCAGTTGCGGGTGAAGCAAAGGTTCCGTTCTTCTCACTTTCAGGATCTGATTTCGTAGAGATGTTTGTAGGTGTAGGTGCATCGCGTGTGCGTGACTTGTTCAAACAGGCAAAAGAAAAAGCACCGTGTATCATTTTCATCGATGAGATTGACGCAATTGGTCGTGCACGAGGCAGAAGTGTTTCGCAAGGCGCAAATGACGAGCGTGAGAATACATTGAACCAGCTCCTAACCGAGATGGACGGATTCGGAACGAACAGCGGTGTAATTATTCTTGCTGCTACGAACCGTGCCGATATTCTGGACCGTGCATTGTTGCGTGCAGGACGATTCGACCGACAGATCTTTGTTGATCTTCCCGATCTGAACGAGCGTAAAGCAATTTTCGGAGTTCACCTGAAGCCGTTGAAGTTGGATGGCGACGTTGACATGGGCTTCCTTGCACGTCAAACACCTGGATTCTCCGGTGCTGATATTGCGAACATCTGTAACGAAGCTGCTTTGATCGCAGCACGTCACAATAAGAAAGTGGTAGCACGCCAGGACTTCCTTGATGCTGTTGATCGTGTGATCGGCGGACTCGAAAAGAAGAATAAGATCATCTCGAAAGAAGAGAAACTTACGATTGCATTCCACGAGGCAGGACATGCTACAGCAAGCTGGATGTTGCGTTATGCGGCTCCACTCGTTAAAGTGACGATTGTTCCTCGCGGACGATCACTGGGTGCTGCATGGTACTTGCCGGATGAGCGTCAGATCACCACAACCGAACAGTTGCTGGATGAAATGTGCGCAACGCTGGGTGGACGTGCAGCAGAAGAAATCATCTTCGGAAAGATTTCTACGGGTGCATTGAGTGATCTCGAAAAAGTAACGAAGCAGGCTTACGCCATGGTTACCTTCTACGGACTCAGTGAGCGTATCGGAAACATCAGCTATTACGATTCACAAGGTGGCGATTACAGTTTCAATAAGCCCTACAGTGAAAAAACTGCGCAGACCATCGACGAAGAAGTTCACAAGATGATTGAATCGATGTATGTGAAAACGAAAGAGTTGTTGAGTGCAAACAAAGACAAGCTCACTGCTCTCGCGAATAAACTCACCGAGAAGGAAGTAATTTTCCGTGAAGACCTTGAAGCGATTTTCGGAAAACGCCAGTGGGATCCGGTTGAAATGCATGAACACAACGACAGCATCAAGCCTGTTGATCCGCCTACTGCATTGATTCCGCCTACTGAAGCCTAAATATCTGCCTTCGACTCCGCTCAGTCTGACAATTTAGCCACCAAGCTTGCTTGTCAGACCGAGCGGAGTCGAGGTGACTAGCAAGATGGAAGATTCTACAACCAGCAAAGAAAAAATCCTGAAGAAAGTCCGTGCGGCTTTGATTCATAAATCGCGGATTGAAACTGGAGATGTAGATTTAGAATCGAACATCTACAACATTCCCGATGATCCTTTCGAATTGATTTTTGCGCAAGCATTCACCGATGCAGGCGGGCAGTTCGTATTCTGCGAGAACGAAGAAGATTTCTGTTACAACATCAACGCACTTACCGCTGAAGAAGGCTTCGGAAAAATCTGGGCGAATGAAGAAGCCCTTACTCCCCTGCTCCAACGTGCGGGTGTAAAGTTTACTTCTTCGGAAAAAGACCTTGACGACGCGAACACATCTGTTACTCTCTGCGAATTTCTCGTGGCGAGAACAGGCAGTGTTGTGGTCAGCTCGAAACAATCTGCAGGACGAAAAGCAGGTGTTTATCCCGATAATCATATAGTCGTTGCAAAAACTTCTCAGCTTGTTCTGCATTTGCGCGATGCATTAAAAGAGCTCAAGACGAAATACAAAGACGCGATTCCTTCACAAATTACCTTCATTACCGGACCGAGCCGCACCGCGGATATCGAGAAGACTCTTGTAATGGGTGCACATGGAGCCAAAGAGGTCTATCTCTTCTTAATCGACGATTTGATCCTATCACAGGAATAATCGTGAGATGCAGCAAACCCTTGCTATCTTTCATCGTCTAAGTTGTAAGACCTTACCCATGAAGAAGCTTATACTCGTTGCTTTTCTCGCGCCCTCGCTCCTATTCGCCCAAAACGATTCAACCGAATCACAGAAAAAATTAATCAAAGTAATTTCCATCAGCTTATACGGTGGCGGAGAATTTTACCGCGAAGGTTTTGAAGACCGCACGATTTTTCAGCAAGCAGCACCTTCATCGACGGTTGCTTACGGAGATCTTGCCGGCTACACGACAGGAAATGGATTTCTATTTCGATACGGAAATACCAATATTTCCAACGGCATCAATGTCAACTTTCGTTTACGCGGACAAGCCAGGTTCAGTGAACTTCGAATTGGCCTCGCACATTCGGTTACCGGTTATGCCTATCAAAGCTATACTCAGGAGTCACGCACGTATATGGGAATAACGACACTGCCGGGCGGAGAAATCGTTACAACAGATTCGGTTTCTTATGCATCCTACAGCTATTCGTGGGACGCCGATGTAATACAACTAAATCTTGCATGGCTCGTGCGCACCAATCCGCGTGCATGGCTCAATGCCTACACCGGATTCGGTATTATGGGTGGAATCGGCTACAACGGCATACTTGAATACAATCACATTCATACTTCGCACTATGAACATGATGGCGGGACAACCAGCATTCACTACACGAGTAACCGGGAAGTTATCTCTCACACCAACGAACAATACCGGGCGCCGATGTTCACTTCTTTTGTTGCGTACATTCCTATGGGCTTCAACCTGCGGCTAGGCAAGCGCAATAATTTCTTCAAACACATCGCGCTGTTTGGAGAGTACACCGGAGCTATCCAGATTCTTTCACCCAAGGGAGTCGATAGTAAAGTGCGAACATCTGCAGGTGCAATGGGCGGTGTTCGCTGGTACATTCAGGCGCCTGGCGGCGGTAAAGCAAGAAAAGGTCGCCAACGCGGTCCTCATCCCGGTTTCCCTGATTAAGGGCTTTGCTTAACTTCGCCGCGTATGAGCAATCTCGCACAGCGATTAATTACGGGAAGCATTTTTGTTGTTGTATTGGTTGGGTGTATTTGGTTTAGCCCGTGGACGCTCATGTTACTGTGTCTGACAGTGACGATTCTTGGATTGCATGAATTCTACAAACTTTCACGCAAAGCCAATGCAGATCCCATGCACGCGTATGGACTTTTTCTTGGTGGAATAACTATCATAGGCAGTTTTTTGGCGCAAAGCTCAGGTGCATCACAATACTTTCTGTTGTTAATTCCGCTTTTATTCCTGGTCTTTTTCATCGAACTCTTCCGGAAGAAAAATAATCCGCTTGCAAATATCGCATGGACGATTGCCGGTGTGATTTATGTGGCGGGTCCAATGGTATTACTGCTCGTTGCATTCACTCCAAAATATTTTATTGAGCGACTTGCAGGATATGACTATATGGAATCATATGATTTCAAAAAACCACTGATGTTTTTCATGCTCATTTGGATCAGCGATTCCATGGCATATGTATGTGGGCGCATATTTGGAAAACACAAACTTTGGGAGAGAATTTCTCCAAAGAAAACCTGGGAAGGGTTTATTGGCGGATTGCTGTTCTGTGGTGCAACGGGTTATTTACTGGGATGGTTGTGGCTTTCCGATCATAATTCAGGTTCAGCGATTACGTGGATGGTCATTGCAGTGGTTGTTTCAGTTACCGGCATGCTCGGCGACATGGTTGAGTCACTCTTCAAACGCAGTATCGATGTGAAGGATTCCGGAACAATTCTGCCAGGTCACGGAGGTATTCTCGACCGTTTTGATGCACTTTTCCTCTCTGTCCCATTCGCGATCACTACTTACTGGATTCTAGGCACAATTCTGCATTAAACTGACGTCTAACGTATCCCGTGTCACTCCCGTCTCCCATCTCCAGACTCCCATCTAAGAACGCCCCGCGTTCGGAAAAAACCCTTAATTTTACGCCCCAAAGTCAGATTTTAACCAAACCATATAAAATGGCAACCACAGCAAAAAAGGCAGAAGCACCAGCAGCAGCACACGCAAGTATGTTCGACGCAGTATTGGCTCGCCTTGACAAAGCCGCTGAACTTTTTGGTCTTGCACCAGAAGTGGCTGAAATTCTCCGTCATCCGAAACGCGAAGTGAAAGTGAGTCTTCCGATCAAGATGGATGATGGAACCGTTAAAGTTTTTGAAGGATACAGAACAGTTCACTCTACGCACCTCGGGCCATCGAAAGGCGGAATCCGTTATGCAATGGATGTGAACGACGATGAAGTTCGTGCACTAGCTGCATGGATGTCAATTAAGTGCGCTATTGCCAACCTTCCGTACGGTGGTGGTAAAGGCGGAATCAAATGCGATCCACGCAAAATGAGCGAAGGAGAGCTTGAGCGAATGACACGTGCATACACACGCGCAATGGCTGATGTGTTTGGCGTGAACAAAGACATTCCTGCACCGGATATGGGCACTGGCAAACGCGAAATGGCGTGGTTGCTTGATGAGTACAACCGCATGCACGATGAAGATATTCCCGGAGTAACTACAGGAAAACCAATTACTCTTGGTGGCTCAAAAGGCCGTGAAGCTGCAACTGGTCGCGGTGTAATGATAGCTTCTTTGGCTGCGATGAAGAAAATCGGATTGAACCACAAGCAAGCAACTGCATCTGTACAAGGATTCGGTAACGTGGGTTCACATGCTGCACGTTTGCTCGTTTCGAAGAACATCCGTGTGAATGCAATTTCTGATCACACCGCTGCATTCTACAACGAAAAAGGAATTGACATTGATGCGGCTATTAAATATGCTGCTTCAAACGGAAATACATTGAAAGGTTTCAAAGGCGCTGAGGAAATTTCTGCCGGAGAAGTTCTTACAGTTCCTGTTGATCTTTTGGTTCCTGCTGCGATTCAGGGTGTGATTACTGCTGCGAATGCAGGTGACATCAAAGCGAAACTGATTGTTGAAGGAGCAAATGGTCCTACAGAAGCTGATGCAGATCAGATCCTGAACGACAAAGGAATTGTAGTTGTACCAGACGTTCTCGCGAATGGTGGTGGTGTAACCGTTTCTTACTTCGAGTGGGTACAAAATCGTCAGGGCCACTACTGGTCAGAAGACGAAGTAAATGCGAAACATGATGCATCGATGAATCAGGCATTTGAAAATGTGTGGTTCAATGCACAACAGTATAAGTGCAGCATGCGTATCGGAGCCTATATCACCGCGCTTAAGCGTTTGGATAAAGCGGTTCGTTACAAAGGGAATTACTAGACCTTTATACAGTTCAAAAAGAAAGAGCTTCCAGGTGGAAGCTCTTTCTTTTTGAACACATGCGACCCCTACAGGGTCGGGAAGTGGTTCCTGAGAGGTATCTTCAGTTCAAGGAACATGTGAATCCTAGCGGATTCAGTTCATGCAAGTCGATCCTGCAGGGATCGCATGTTCCTTGAACGAAGTGAACCTCCTCCTCCATTTTTTTGCGACCCCGTAGGGGTCGCACAGTGTGATCTGAAAAAATATTTTTGGTCTATAACCCTTTTTGTTTTTACCATTGCCGCCCTTTTCATTTTATATTTTTCATTTAACCTTTTTATCTTTTTTGTCATGGCTAACGCATATTCCAAAATTCAGATTCACATTGTTTTCGCTGTCAAATTTCGGTTTGCACTCATTCATCCGACGTGGGAAGAAGAACTGTATAAGTACATCACCGGCATCATTCAGAACCGCGGGCATAAGCTGCTTGCAATTAATGGGATGCCCGATCACATTCACATCCTGATTGGATTTAAACCTGTCGAAGATCTGAGTTCACTCATTCGGGAGATCAAAAAAGCAAGCACGGAATGGATAAAATCAAGGCAATTAACCAGATCCAAATTTCAATGGCAAGAAGGATATGGTGCGTTTTCTTATGCAGAATCCGACATCAAGAAAGTGGCAAACTATGTCATCAACCAGAAGCAGCATCACGCTAAATCAAGGACCTTCAAAGAAGAGTACGTCAACCTGCTTAAAGAATTCAATATCGAATTTGATGAAAAGTACATCCTGCAGGATCCGGAATAGTTATGAGTAGCAAATAAAAAGGTTTCCGGCAACGGGAACCTTTTTTAATTTAGAGGGATGAAGTGGATCGCTTTGGTTGTCGTTAGTTTCTCGCTGCTTATTGCATCCTGCGAAAGCGATACACCCAAACGCAAGTTTGAGCTGATCATTTCTTCCGATCGCGGGACTACTGAGTTGCTCTATATTCTCAACGAAAAATCACTAAACGTTTATCGTATCACAACTGATTCCTTCTCCAACGATACCGCTTTCATTTTTCAGTCGGCATTGAACTACACGGATACACTTTCAAAAATTGCGTTGCTTGATGTGAAGTCATTCAGTTGCAGTGAGCAACATGCGTTGGATGCTGTTTATGTCAAATTCGGCGATGACAGCACACATGTTAATGTTGATCCTTATGTCAATCATCCCGTAGAACTTGATTATGCAGTAAGATTGATTAACTCGATTGTTGATGAAGATCTTCGGTTGAATTTCATTGATATGCAAGGAGCCATCGAACAGACCGATAAGCACAGCATGTAATGAAGGCACTTGTCAAGAAAAAATTGTTGCTTGAAAAATATCCCGGCAAAGGAGGATGGACTTATGTGCGTGTTCCGAAGCTTCCGAAAAATATCAAGAAGAGTTTCGGTTATGCGAAAGTGAAAGGAACGATTGACGGATTTAAGATCAGTAAGTATCACATCATGCCGATGAAAGACGGGAATCATTTCCTGCCGGTAAAATCCGAAATCCGAAAAAAGATCGGTAAGGAAGCCGGCGCAACTGTTGAAGTGATTTTATATGCGGACAATGAGCCACTCAGAGCACCGAAAGAATTGCTCGAATGTTTGGCAGATGAACCGGCGGCGTTGAATTTCTTTAAGACGTTAACCGATAGCAACAAGAAATACTACATCGAGTGGATTTATTCTGCAAAGCGCGTTGAGACGAAAGCGGATCGGATTGCGAAGACGATGGATCGGCTGGCTCGTGGGCTAAAATTATACGACGTTGAACAATAGTTTCCGGTTCCTTGTTTTGTGAGAACCTAGATCTCGGCTTTTTTCTGCCGCAGATTCGCAGATTTCGCAGATTAATAATATTCGTTAAGTGAATTATTGCTTAAACGGGAAACGAGGAACTGGGAACTGGGAACCACTATCTTTGCCCAAATTCTTAAACGATGAAATTTCACCGCGAAGGCGCCTTTACAATTACGATGTGTATTCTTTTCGTTCTAACGGTTAACGTTGGAATGTGGTTCATTGATCCGTCTTTCGGCATCTGGAACATTTTTGCACTCGTGTTAACTCTAGGATTGCTCTACATCATCCTGCAGTTCTTCCGTAATCCGCCACGGGTTTCAAAAAATCTTCCGAATTCCATTGTATCTCCGTGTGATGGAAAAGTGGTGGTAATTGAAGAAGTGGACGAGCCGGAATACTTCAAAGGCAAGTGTATTCAGATTTCTGTATTCATGTCGCCATTCAATGTGCATGCAAACCGTTATCCGATTTCGGGAACAGTGGAGTACGCGAAATACCACAAAGGATTGTATCTCGTAGCATGGCATCCGAAGTCATCCACAGAGAACGAACGCACGACTGTTGTTGTGAAGGATGAGCATGGGCGCGAAGTGTTATTCCGTCAGATTGCCGGTGCATTGGCGAAACGAATTGTGTATTACTGCACGGTTGGTGATAAAGCGCAACAAGGTCACGAAATGGGCTTTATTAAATTCGGATCACGTTGCGACATTTTCCTTCCGCTTGGAACAACAATTAATGTGAAGAAAGATGAAGTGGTGAAAGGTTCCGAGAGTGTGCTTGCGACTTTTGCCTAGGCAACTACTGACGTTTTGTTGCGTCAACAGGATATGAGAAAAACCCATGGATTCCTGATGCTGTTGCTGTTGACCACAAGTTTTTTGGTGGCACAAGACAGCACTTCTACCCGACTGAAAATTGGATTGAATGCGTCTTCGGACTATTGCAGTTATTTGTTGTACGTCAACAATGAGCAGCAGGATTTCGGCGACATGTTTTTTACCGAAGAACCTTCCTTGGGCTGGAGTGTGGGCGCTATGGCTAGCTTAGGATTGAGCAAGAACTTTACTGTTACGGGAGGATTGCGTTACACAGACCACAGCATGGCGAATGGTCCGCATACTCTGTATGACAGCAACCGAAATAAACTCGGAACATACACGTTCACTTATCACACCCGTTATATAGATGTGCCGATGGGCCTTCAATTTAATACCAATCAGGACAAACGCATGTTCTTCATCGCGAATGCAACTATTGCTCCCGGTGTTGCGCTTGGTGAATGGAATGAGGTGGATTTCGAAGGCGAAGACACACTTGGAATCCGATCCAGCACTTCTAATGCAACGCCTGACAAGTTCAATTTTTTCAGTGCGAAAGCCGAACTGTATACAGGTCTGGGAGTAAATGTGGGGCGTTACCAAATTCAGGTCCTTCCTCAATTCAGATACGCTCTGTTTAAAGCAACTTCGGAGAGTTATATTAATCGTCGATATTGGTCCACCGGGCTTGAATTCCGTGTTCTTTACACTATTTAAGAAGGTAATCCGATGCAGATGATGTTGTCTGGAACGCTTTTTGTTACCTTTATGCGTCGAACATTTCATCAAACACATCATACCATTATGAAAAAATTATTTGTAGCACTCGCACTTTTCGGAATGATCGGAAGTGTATCTGCAATCACGGTTTCTGCCGCTGGAAACACGAACATTGTTTCTGTAAAAGGCGACAAGGGTGATAAAGAAAAAAAGAAAAAAAGAGGCAAGAAGAAAGACGCATGTTGCGCAACTGCTGATAGCACTAAGAAAGAAGGTTGTGCACCTGCAGGCGACAAGAAAAAATGTTGCAGCGGACACTAATCGCAATTAACATCACATGAAAGCCCTTTGTAAAAAATACAAAGGGCTTTTCATTTTTAGTCACATAATCAACTATCTTTCTGGAGCACACCACTTCCATGCACACAGCGGCAGATTTTGAAATTGAGATTCTGGACATCGTGAAGTCCGCTAGTGACATTACTGTCTTATTCGACAAGCGGTTGAACTATGTAGCCCTGAATGCGGCCGCACTTCGTCACCTTAAGATGGCGGAAGAAGAACTGATTGGGCGTTGTATTCTTGACCTATTTCCTCATTTGATTGCCTCTCCCAATCATAAGAATCTTCTGCGGGCACTTGAGGGTGAGTCTATCATGAATTTCGAATTGAAAAGCATGAATGGGGTTCTGTTCAAAACGAGTTACATTCCGATATTACCCGATGGATTAATCAAAGGAATCCTCGTAAATGCGCAAAAAATCGAGAATGCTGCGTAGCTCACCGCAACCTTCTGACAATTCCCCGATATTTTTTTAACATTTCTCGCTAGCATGTCGGGTTTATTCTATTTTTGGTTGCCTTCTTCGCACAAGGCAATAACCAAACCTATACCCATGAAACGAACGTTTACCAGACTATTTGCAATGGCCTGTTGCTTGTTAAGCACAACGTTATTTGCACAATTAACTCCAGAAGTTCTTTATTACGATTTTAATGGCAGCGGAACGACCGTTCCTAATCTTGCATCTGCGCCTCCTCCCGGCACCGCTACTGCAAACATTATGGGCGGAGTAACTCAGGGTGGTTCGGGTATCTGCAACGGAACGCTGATTGGCACAGGACTTTCCTCAACCACTGATTACCTAAACACAGGTTGGGCTCCCAATATTGGCACTGGCTCGTGGACAATTGCATGGCGTTCAGAAGGAATTTCAACCAACTCCACGCTATACTACATCTTTGGAGATGCAAATACAGCTTCCTTCCGTTGCTTTACAAATGGTATCGCAGGTTCAACCAACTGGGTGATACGTGGTGGCGGACTAACCGACACGTACATTAATGGCGGAGCACTTACAACCTCAACACACTGTGCGTATGTATACGACGCAGCACTGAACGAGGTACGTGGTTACCTCAATGGTGTACTGGTGACGACAGTTGCTCAGACCGCACCAAACCTTACAGGTGTTGGTCCATTTAAAGTAATGGGATACGGAAGTAACGTTGGTGCTCCTTCAGGTGGAATGCTGGATGAATTCCGAGTTTATAGCCGTGCTCTTAACGGTGCAGAAATTGCTCAACTGAACAATCCATTTACACCTTCTGGTTTCTCTGGGCTGGACGTCAATTTCTGCACAGGAAACAGCGTTACCCTAAACGTTGGTAACTGGCCAACCTCCACTGTAGCATGGTCTACCGGATCGACATTCGACACCACAATGGTTTCTAATCCGGGTACATACGTAGTTTCAGTTTCTGGTGATTGTGGGTCTGGCAACGACACCATCACGGTGAACGACACACGTACAACATCTTCGATTAACGCGATTATTTGTGGGGGATCGTACACTGCGCCAAGTGGGGCTGTGTATACAATGTCAGGTACTTATATCGACACGATCCAAAACGTTGCACTATGCGATAGTTTAATTACAATCAACCTAACAGCTGGATTACCAACGACGAGCAGTTTCTCTGCAGTGGCTTGTGAAATGTACACAACTCCGAGCGGGAACATGGTCATGAGTTCAGGTACCGTGATTGACACTATACCCAACTATCTTGGCTGCGATAGTATAATGACAATTGCGGTCACGATTAATATGCCAACAACCTCAACATTCAGTGCTACGGCGTGTGGGATGTATACTACACCTAGCGGAGCAATGGTAATGTCAAGCGGAATGGTTATGGATACGATCGCTAACGCACTTGGTTGTGATAGTATCATGACCATTAACGTGACTATTAATTCAGCTACAACTGCAAGCATCAGCGCTTCGGCCTGCGACATGTATACCGCTCCAAGCGGCGCGATGTACACATCGGGCGGAACGTATTTGGATACGATTGCAAACATGGTTGGTTGCGACAGCGTGATCACAATAAACCTTACGATCACGAACAGCACTACATCTACCATGTCGGCATCTGCATGCGATAGCTACTCTGCTCCAAGCGGTGCAGTGTTTACAGCATCAGGAATGTACATGGATACTATTACCAACATGGCTGGTTGCGATAGCGTGATCACGATTAACCTAACGATCATGAATAGTACAACTGCAAGTATGAACGCTTCAACCTGCGGAGACCCGTTTACCGCGCCTAGTGGTGCTATATATACAACCTCAGGAACTTTCCTGGATACTATTCCAAATATGATGGGTTGTGACAGTGTAATTACGATTACGTTGACGGTAACGAATGTCAATGCGGGTGCAACAGTTTCGGGAGCAACCTGTACAGCGACAGGCCTGGGTTCTTCATTCCAGTGGTTGGATTGTAACGGAATGACTCCAATTGCAGGGGCAACCGCTAACATATACAACGCAACTGCGAATGGAAGCTATTGTGTTGTGATCACGAACGGATCTTGTGTTGACACATCAAACTGTGTTACGGTTGCGGTAGGAATTGAGGAGAATGCATTTGCTTCTTCAATCACACTTTACCCGAACCCGAACTCCGGAAACTTCACGATCAATTTTGGCAACACTTACGAAGATGTAACGGTTGTGATCACTGATCTTGCTGGTCGCGTAGTTTATTCTCACATGGAGAACAGCACAAACATGATTCCGGTTCAGCTTGACGCTGCAGCTGGTGCGTATGTGGTGATTGTTACCTCTGGTGAAAATCGCGCGACATTCCGTGTGAATAAGGACTAAGAGAATTTTCTTCTCAAAAGAAAAGCGGCGCTCGAAAGAGTTGCCGCTTTTTTTATTCCAATTAAGAACACCCACGTTACGATTAGATGATTGGATTATTCAATGATAGGATGCGTTGAGGACAAAATCTCGTTAGTCCACGCAATGGCTATCCTATCATCTGATCATTCTATCATCCCATCATCAATCCAACTCTTCGAGAATAAACGTAATCGGCAAGTGGTCACTGAAGCCTTTTTCATCGACATCATCACTCGGTTTTCCGAAACGCTTCGGTGTTTTATAATCGCCTTTCACCAGTTCGGTAACATGATCGAGAATGTCTGTAGCTCCGGCTTTGAACTTTGTTGTTGCATGGTCAATGGCAATCGCGCGATTCACTAAAAACTGATCGAGCAGATTTTTCTCCCCGCTATACACAAACGTGCCTCTGTTTTCACCGCGATGTTTCCACATGAGGTTATACAAATATGGAACGCGACATTTTTCACCAAATGCGATCTGCGGTTTTCTCGCATTCTGAATCTTCGCAAGACTGTCAGTAGCCAGCGCATATTCCATAAGTGAACGATTAAACGGTTCGTCGTTGAAGTCGCCCATGCAGATCACCGGCATTCCTTCTCCTTTCAATTCGTGAATACGCTGAATCCAGTAACTCAGTGTTTCTGCAACGAGAATGCGAAATGGTTCACTTTCATATTGTCCGGCAGAACGCGCGGGCCAGTGATTTCCGATGAGAATAAATTGTCGCTTCGATTTTTTCACAGTGAAAGTCACTTGTAACAAATCGCGCGTTGCAGTTCGTTTCATTACCGCTGCAGAAAAGATATCCTTCTTTGAAACTGAATACAATTTCGTGTCGTATGCAAATGCGATGTCGATTCCGCGCTCATCTTTGCTGTCAATGTGCACAACATCGTACTTACGCTTGTTGCCACCTTTGTTCATCGCTGCACAAAGCGCCTCTACAACTTTTTTGTTTTCGATTTCGCAGAAGCCGATGATATCGGGTCCGGTGCCTGCATTCATTCCGTTGATGATGCGCGCCTGATTGGTGAGTTTTTTATCGAGGAGGGTTTGGTCCCATCCTTTGAGATAGTTTTTGAGTTGGTTCTGTACCCATTCAGGGCGGTCTTTTGAGTTCTCGATGTCGAAGAGGTTTTCGAGGTTCCAGAATGCGAGGAAGTGGTTCATGGATTTGGGTTTGGATTTTTGGTTTTATCAACCCCGCAAGAGTTTAACTCCTGCAGGGTACGCGCGCGCACGAGAATACGAAATAAATTTTGCGCTAGTCGGGAGTAAACGGATAAAATTAAGAATTCAAGCAAATCTGTTTACCCGCAAGATTTTAACTCCTGATGGGTGTGGCTGCTAGCCGACAACAACCGTTTACAAATACTTACAAACGTTTACAAACGACTACAAACACTTACAAACGACTATAAGTATTTGAAAACGCCTGTTCTCAATTGGTATGAGTTGATTTACGAAACAATTAAACTTAAATAAAAATGGAAAAAAGACCTGCCTTTATCGAAAATCAAATTTATCATGTGTACAATCGTTGCAATGGATATGAACCAATATTCAGGAACTTCGGCAACTACGATCACTTTTTAAGAAAGTACCATGAATACCTCGATCCTTACTGGGAAACATTAACCTACTGTCTCATGCCCACACACTTTCATGTAATGATTAAAGTCAAGAATCAACCGCCAGAAAAATCACCTGCATCGGACTTTTGCATTAAGGCCTATTCTGATTTTTGTAATTCTTACGTCCAGGCTTTCAATAAGCAACATTCACGCAAAGGCAGTTTATTTATGCGAAACTTTAAACGAAAAGTTGTTCCCGATGAAATATATCAGCGCCAACTTATCTGCTATATACACAACAATCCGGTGAAAGATGGCTATGTAAAAACACCTCAAGAATGGCATCATAGTTCGTTCCATGAATTGAACCAGATGAATGGAGAGGAAGCACGCCAAAATCAGATTATTCAGAGGTTCGGCACAAAAGATGATTTTGTTCATGCACATGTTGCAGAAATCAGCCCAGGCTCAATCAACATCAAAAGTGAAAACGTGATTCAACACGATTTATTTGGGAGCTCGGTATACATGCGAATGCCTCCTATCGATGTTCGACTGCACAATGATGAGAATTACAGGCAAGCCGGTTAGTCCCGACACCCTGCAGGAGTTAAACGCTTGCAGGGTTATTGCCAAACCGACACCCTGCAGGAGTTAAACGCTTGCAGGGTTACTACCATCCCGACACCCTGCAGGAGTTAAACGCTTGCAGGGTTACTACCATCCCGACACCCTGTAGGAGTTAAACGCTTGCAGGGTTACTACCATCCCGACACCCTGCAGGAGTTAAACGCTTGCAG
>JBEIPA010000016.1:0-117413 GCA_040377305.1 Flavobacteriales bacterium
CCCCTCACCCAATTGGTAGCTCTACCTCTGCGACACTCTTACTCGAGGCTGTTCCAAAAAACATTTCGGGGAGTACGAGCTATCTCCCAGTTTGATTAGCCTTTCACCCCTACCCACAGCTCATCCGGAAGCTTTTCAACGCTTATCGGTTCGGTCCTCCATTGCATGTTACTGCAACTTCAACCTGGCCATGGGTAGATCACAAAGTTTCGCGTCTACCCCCACTGACTATGCGCCCTATTCAGACTTGCTTTCGCTTCGGCTGCGGACTTTAAGCCCTTAACCTTGCCAGTGAGGAGTAACTCGTAGGGTCATTATGCAAAAGGCACGCCGTCACAACACGAAGTTGCTCCGACCGCTTGTAGGCGTACGGTTTCAGGTTCTATTTCACTCCCCTGTTCGGGGTACTTTTCACCTTTCCTTCACAGTACTAGTTCACTATCGGTCTCTCAGGAGTATTTAGCCTTACCAGATGGTTCTGGTAGATTCAGACAGGATTACACATGTCCCGCCTTACTCAGGATACTGCTAGGTATTAAGTTATTTTCGTGTACGGGGCTATCACCCTCTGTGGCAAAATTTTCCAAAATGCTTTCACTAATAACTTAAAGTCCATGTTGCAGTCCTACAACCCCAAAATTGCCGAAACAATTTTGGTTTGGGCTATTCCCCGTTCGCTCGCCGCTACTGAGGGAATCACTTTTGTTTTCTTTTCCACCGGGTACTTAGATGTTTCAGTTCTCCGGGTTAGCGCTATTGCGATACATCTTCAATGTACCAGGTTTCCCCATTCGGAAGTCTTCGGATCAAAGGTTATTTAGCACCTCCCCGAAGCTTATCGCAGCTTATCACGTCCTTCATCGCCTCTGAGAGCCAAGGCATCCGCCATACGCCCTTAATTGCTTTTAATTACTTTTAGTTAGTTTTATGATTCTACTAACTTTTCAATTTATCATTTCAATATTTCAAAGAACTTTTTCCGACTAATCTTTATTAGTTCGGCAATAGTGGAGAATAACGGATTCGAACCGTTGACCCCCTGCGTGCAAGGCAGGTGCTCTAGCCAGCTGAGCTAATTCCCCCAACTTTTATGTAGTCCCGAGCAGATTTGAACTGCTGACCCCTACATTATCAGTGTAGTGCTCTAACCAACTGAGCTACGGGACTAAGTGAACTCAGGACCCTGCTACCCAGCTTGATATGCTTACTCTCTGAGTTGGGAAAAAGTTATAAAATTTAAAGATAGAAGAGACAGAAGAAGTAGATTTCCAACATTAATGTTGAAATAGGAAATCATAACTCTAGAAAGGAGGTGTTCCAGCCGCACCTTCCGGTACGGCTACCTTGTTACGACTTAGCCCCAATTATCTGTTTTACCCTAGGCCGCTCCTTGCGGTCACGGACTTTAGGTACCCCTAGCTCCCATGGCTTGACGGGCGGTGTGTACAAGGCCCGGGAACGTATTCACCGCGCCATGGCTGATGCGCGATTACTAGCGATTCCAGCTTCACGAAGTCGAGTTTCAGACTTCGATCCGAACTGAGACAGGTTTTTGAGATTTGCATCACCTCGCGGTGTAGCTGCCCTCTGTACCTGCCATTGTAGCACGTGTGTGGCCCAGGACGTAAGGGCCGTGATGACTTGACGTCATCCCCACCTTCCTCACCGCTTGCGCGGGCAGTCTCATTAGAGTCCCCAGCTTAACCTGTTGGCAACTAATGATAGGGGTTGCGCTCGTTGCGGGACTTAACCCAACACCTCACGGCACGAGCTGACGACAGCCATGCAGCACCTAGTTTCGTGCTCCGAAGAGATTACCGCTTTCACGGTAAGTCACTAACTTTCAAGCCCTGGTAAGGTTCCTCGCGTATCATCGAATTAAACCACATGCTCCACCGCTTGTGCGGGCCCCCGTCAATTCCTTTGAGTTTCAATCTTGCGATCGTACTCCCCAGGTGGATCACTTAACGCTTTCGCTAGGTCACTGACAGTGTATCGCCAATGACGAGTGATCATCGTTTACGGCGTGGACTACCAGGGTATCTAATCCTGTTCGATCCCCACGCTTTCGTACATTAGCGTCAGTTTCTGCCTAGTAAGCTGCCTTCGCAATCGGTGTTCTATGACATATCTAAGCATTTCACCGCTACATGTCATATTCCGCCCACATCAAACACATTCAAGATCGACAGTATCAATGGCAGTTCCAACGTTAAGCGTTGGGCTTTCACCACTGACTTATCAACCCGCCTACGCACCCTTTAAACCCAATGAATCCGGATAACGCTTGGGTCCTTCGTCTTACCGCGGCTGCTGGCACGAAGTTAGCCGACCCTTATTCTTACAGTACATTCAGCTGGGTACACGTACCCAGGTTTATTCCCGTATAAAAGCAGTTTACAACCCATAGGGCAGTCATCCTGCACGCGGCATGGCTGGATCAGTCTTGCGACCATTGTCCAATATTCCTTACTGCTGCCTCCCGTAGGAGTCTGGTCCGTGTCTCAGTACCAGTGTGGGGGTGTAACCTCTCAGTACCCCTAGATATCGTCGCCTTGGTGAGCCATTACCTCACCAACTAGCTAATATCGCGCATGCTCATCCTTTACCGTCGGAACTTTAAATATCAAAAGATGCCTTCCAATATTATTATGGAGTATTAATCCGAATTTCTTCGGGCTATTCTCCAGTAAAGGGTAGATTACATACGTGTTACGCACCCGTGCGCCGGTCGTCAGCATGTATTGCTACACCTGTTACCCCTCGACTTGCATGTATTAGGCCTGCCGCTAGCGTTCATCCTGAGCCAGGATCAAACTCTCCATTGTAAGTTGATCTGGCGCCCCGACAGGGGTCGGGGCAATTATTCTAAGCTTGACACTCAATTCCGGCCTCGCCGAAATGAGATGTCCATTTCCTAAACCTTTCCCAATTTTTCAAAGAACTTTCTGATATATAATGTGCCTTTTCTCTTGCGAAATCCAGCTAATCAGTCAATCTGTAAGAACGTCCGTTTGTGTTAAACGGGCTGCAAAAGTACAACTCGTTTTGTAATCTCCAAACTTTATTTTCGATTTTTTTTAAAAATCTCTCGGTTTATAACCTTCAGCTTTTCGAAACGGGCTGCAAAGATAATACTGCCTTATTCAATCTACCAAATTAAATCGTGAAATTTCTTTAAAAAATCAACGTTTTTACTCTTTCACAGAACGTCCCGTCGTTTACGGGGCTGCAAATGTACTATGACATTCCACGCAAACAAGCCCTTTGGACGACTATTTACAGCATTTCAACGTAACTCATTGAAATACAAGGACAATAATTTTTGATTTCCTGCGAAATTCTCCTGAAAACGCAAGTTATGGGGTCGAAACGGCGACCGGAAGGGTCTTCCCATTGAAGTATTTATGACCATTTATTGCAAACCAGGACACATATTCTCCCATTTCAGCTGAACTCAAGGGTGCTTTATACCCCGGAAATGCTTCCGACAACATTTCCGTTTGCGCGGCACCCAATGCAAGACAGTTTACGCGGATGTTATGTTCCTTCAATTCCTCAGCCAATACTTCGCTCAATATTGCAAGTGCTCCCTTACTACTACTATAAGCAGTTAAACCCGGAAATTTTGCAGTGCCATTCACCCCTCCTACACTACTGATATTTACAATGTGCGCCATTACTGATTTACTCAGTAATGGAAGCAACTTCTGTGTAAGTGTAAAGGGTGCAAAAACATTCACCGTGTATACGGCACGCAATTCTTCACTGGTGATTTCATCAAAGGGCTTATTGATCAGCGCACCCGCATTATTGACTAACACATCAATGGAAGAAATCATTTGCGAAATTCGCTGTACGAGTTCCTCGATATGTGTTACGTTTGAAATGTCAGCCGGAATAACCACCAGATTTTGTGCGTGACCGGATTTACTCGCGGTATTGTACAGCAATTCTAATCCTGTTGCATTGCGAGCGATGGCAATTACTTTGTGACCCGCGCGACACAAATGCAACGCAGTGTCGAATCCGATTCCACGTGATGCGCCCGTGATTAAAACTGTTTTACTCATGAGAAATTATTATCGAATGGTGTACGCGTGGTCCGTTGACCGGTGTCAGAATGCGCTAAAATAACTATTCGAAAACAGAGGCAACCATTGCGGCAGATTTAAGTCGTATTTTTGAACGATGCGCGGACTGATCCTTGTCTTTGTAATAATGTTGACTTACCCGGGAAGCGAACTGAATGCTCAAAAGGCCGAAACAGTTCCTGGCTCATGGATCGATCACGTAGGTATAGGAGGGAATCTTGGTTTGCGCTTTGGCGATGTAACTTATATAGAGGTTTCTCCGATTGCTGGCTATCGTCTCGGTCCGTTTCTGATGCCAGGAATTGGTGGCAGCTACCGCTATTACAACGACAGATTTTCCTCGCAAGGAATTAGCTTATGGGGCGCGAGTGCATGGGTTCGTGCTTATCCGCTGCCTATGGTTTTCGCTTATGCAGAGCATGAGGAACTGTATGGCGCTTTCGATTACAATTTCCCGGGACGCAAATATTTCATTGGAACGAATTTCGTTGGTGGTGGATATTCACAGGAAATGGGCGGAGCTTCTACATACGTGATGGTGCTATTTGCATTGAATCAGGACTTTTACGGAATTTACCAGAACCCTGTGATCCGAGTTGGATTTATGCTTGGCGGAAATGCGGAATGATTTACTTTCGCTTCCGAAGTGACTCCATCTGATGAAATGACATAACCCATGAAAAGACTTCTACTTGCAACCGCATTTTTCATTTCTGCGTTCGTTCTTAATGCTAGCGCAAATCCGATTCCAAATCCGTTTCAGGCAGAATTCAATGCCGCGTACGCGGAGTATCCGAACATTCCGCGTGGCGTTCTTGAAGCTGTTTCATTCACAAATACGCGTTTCTCGCATCTAACAATTCAGGAAGAGTACTCTTGTACCGGGATGCCACAAGCCTTGAGTGTGATGGGACTGATGGAAGACGGACAAAATTGGTTCCGGAATAATCTTCAGACGGTTTCCATGTATTCGGGATTCGATGCACAGGAAATGAAAACAAATGCAGCGACATCTATTCGCGCGTATGCACGTGCATTTGATTCTCTGTACAAATCGATAAGCCTGATTCTTCCGCCACAGCGGCATTTTGCGGTTGTACAATCGGAAGAACAACGGGTGCGTGAAGTGCTGATTACATTGAGCGAATTGCCACTTCGAAGCGATGATGGAGGCTTGTTTGTTCTAAACAGCTTCACATACTCTGTATTGAATTTCATGTGTGATGAAGCGATGGCTGGCACGTACAACTTTTCTGCGCACTGCTACAACCTGAAAAATCTCTTCGGAGAAAATAATTTTGGGGTGTTGTCCTCACGCAGTGTGAGCGTCTCTCCCACTCTGGTTCGCGGCGATGATGGAACAACGTATCGTGCGGGAGATGATCCCATTGTACAGTCTGCAGATTATGGACCGGCCTTGTGGAATCCTGCTGCGTCGTGCAACTATTCGTCAAGAAATTCTGTTGCAGTTAGCGCAGTTACCATTCATACTGTGCAGGGAACGTATGCGGGTTGCATCTCCTGGTTTCAGAATTGTGCAGCAGGCGTTTCTGCTCATTATGTTGTTCGTTCCAGCGACGGGCAGATTACGCAGATGGTATATGAGTCTCTGAAAGGATGGCATGTTGGATCTGAAAATCCTTACACGGTTGGAATCGAACACGAAGGTTACGTGAGCAATTCTGCATGGTACACGGTGCCGATGTACACTAACTCCGCTGCATTGTGTGCAGATATATGCGCTGACTACGGAATAAATCCACTGCGAACCGGATGGTGGCCTTGGTTGGCAACTACGAACTACAACCAGTCGAACATTCCGGGAGCGTGTACGCGCGTGAAGGGACATCAGCACTATCCGAATCAAAGTCATACTGATCCCGGAGTAAACTGGAATTGGGATTATTTCTACGAGTTGATTAATCCTGCACCGGCTGCGACAACTTACACGACTGCAACAGGAAACTTCTACGATAGTGGTGGGCCGGTTTCGCAATACGCTGATGATGAGCGCCAGATTTTTACCGTCGCGCCAACAAATGCAACTTCTGTAACAGTCAACTTCAGTGTATTCGATGTAGAGAACACCTGGGATTATCTTTTCGTTTACGATGGTGCGAATATTAATTCTCCACTCATTGGATACTACACAGGTGCAAACAATCCCGGAACAATTATTTCAAGCGGAGGTTCGTTGACATTCGAATGGAGAAGTGATTGTGCGACCACTGATAATGGTTGGGACGCATCGTGGACATCGACTTCGAACAATCAGCAGGCGGACAATACTGCGCCCGCAACTCAAGTAACTGTGAATGGAATCTGGCAAACGCAGGATTTTTCTGCAACATTCGCGGAATCGGATAACGTTGGTGGAAGCGGTCTTGAGAAGAGTTATTATCAAGTGATTGATTACGACGGAGCCGATTGGAGAGCGAATAACACCCAAGGATTCTTCAGCGACAATTTCGATCTCGCAGCGCTTCACACCGATTGGTCGGTTGTTACCGGAACGTGGGGACTTAACAGTGGTGTTCTTGAGCAGAATGACGAGAACGTAACTAACTCCAACATCTACGCACCATTAACACAAAATCTTGCGAACCGGTATTTGTATCACTGGGCAGGAAAGATTGATGGCGTTGGAAGTAATCGCAGAGCTGGCTTTCATTTCTTCTGCGATAATCCGACTGCAACTAATCGTGGCAATTCATACTTCGTATGGTTCCGTGTCGATCAAAGTGTGTGTGAATGGTATGAAGTTGTCAACGACACATTCACGCTGCAACATTCCGTTCCGTTGACTGTAAACGCAAATCAGTGGTACGACTGGAAAGTGATTTACGATCGCATCACCGGAAAAATTACGGTGTATCAGGACAATAGTTATGTCGGAGACTGGACAGATTCATCGCCACTTGCGAATGGAAATTTTGTTTCTTTCCGCAGCGGCAATGCGAACTGGCAGATCAACAATTTCAAAGTGTATCGTTCGCGCTATGATAATCTACCAGCGACGGTTACGGTCGGGAATTGTCCTACGTGTGAATTGCGTTATCAAAATACGAATCCGTCTACACCAGCTGGTCGCGTGAAGAGTATTGTTGCGGACAGTGCTGGAAATCTTTCTGCGGTTTCTTACGTTGATATCAATGTTGACTGGACTGTACCAACACCAATTGACACGGTGAATGATGGATTCGGAACAGATATTGATCTTTCCGCGAACGCAACCACACTTTGGGGCGATTGGTCGGTGTCGGTTGACACAAACTCAGGACTGTCGCGTTATTGGTTCGCAATTGGTACTGCCGCTTGTGATTCTGATGTGGTTGCATGGACGAATAACTGGGGATTTGACACGGCTACTGTCAACAGTCTTTCGTTGATCACCAACACCTGGTATTACTTCTCCGTAAAAGCAGAGAACGGCGCTGGGTTGATTACGCCTTGTTACTCGAGTGATGGTGTGTTGGTGGATCTGACACTTGGAGTTTATTCAACTCCATCAGGTGCAATCACTGCGAATGTTGGTCCCAATCCTTTTGCAGATTTCAGTACGTTGAATTACTCCTTGACGCAAAACGAAAATGTTGTAATCACCGTAGTTGACATTAACGGAAAAGCAGTCAATGTGTACTCAGGAAATCAAACTTCAGGTGGGCACAAAGTGACTATCAACGGAGATGTTCTTGCTTCCGGATTGTACTTCGTGAATATTCAGACTTCAACCGAAAATCTGTCGATTCCCGTGATTCATCGCTAGGTCTTGCCGAATTCGCCACTTAATTTTTTTTCCGCAAAATCCATTATACCGAACGCCCCACTGTGATGCGAAATGCAACGAACTGGCTCACGTGGGTACTAACACGGTTCTTCATCGTATTCCCAAAAAGTCAGACAAAGATCTATGGTGACAATTAACCCCAATAATATTCCCCACTGGGCTTGTAAAACTATCGTTTGTTAAGAGGGAACCTTTCGCCCAGTCCTGCGTCAATTTTAAGTAGCTTTGAATTCCAAAATTCTTAACACTTATTGAATCGCATGAGATTTTTATTCTTCACCTTGATTTTGTTGACTTGCGTTAAACTGAACGCGCAGTGGGATACGCTGAATACCGGGACCGACATTCGTTTTAATGCAATTGCATCAGACGATTTGATGGGTCAAGTTGCAGTGGGGTTTGATCCGGCAAGTGATTCAGGTGGAACAAACGGAGCCATTTTCGCAAGTGGAGATAACGGTGATACTTGGATGCAAATACTTCCTACCCCACTGAGTGATGGACTTGAATTTTGGGATGTAGACTACACACCCACTGATCGTATTCTGGTAGTAGGTGATAGTGGATATGTTTCGGTACAAACGATCTGGTTTCAGACATTTGATTTTATCGGACGAATTTCGCCTTACTCCCTGCGTGCTGGTGTGGTAGCGGACACTTCCGTTTATTATTGCGGAGGTGAACACGGACTTGTTTATCGAACGGTGAATGGTGGCATCTCCTGGGATACATTGACAACAGGCACAACCGAAACCATTAACGACATTTATTTCAACGGCGTATCTGATGGCTGGATTGTTTGCGACGATGGTTACATGGCAGTTACGGCAGATAGCGGAAACACCTGGCAGTTTGTTGCACAGCCCATGTGGGGTTTTGTTGACATCAAGAGTTTCGATTATCAGGATTCTGTTTCTGTTAATCCTTATCTCGTAGGAAGTGCGGGCATCGCCAACTTCTCAATCAATGGAGGACTCAACTGGGCAGGAATTGCAACGGGGACAACAAATACATTGAACAAGATTCGCTTTGGAACAAATAATGCAGGTTTAATTGTTGGTGACAATGGATTTATTTTCCGCACAGAGAACGCAGGCTGGTCGTGGTTTACAGATTCCTCTTCGGAGATCGTAGACTTTTTCGACATTGCTTATGGCGGAGATACCACGGCGTTCATTTGTGGAGACTCGGGAGTTGTATTGAGAAGCAACGTGAATATTTCTTCAGTTCAACAACGTGAAATCACATCATTCTCGGCTGGAGCTTATCCGAATCCATCTACTGGTCCCTTGAACTTACAATTGATGCTCGCTACTGATTCAGACATTACAATTGACGTGATCAATATCACCGGAGCAATCATTGCAACAGAATACCACGAAAATGTGAGTGCCGGAGAAAACGTTCTTCCGATTAGCTTACAATCGCTGGCTGAGGGCATGTATTTCGTGCGAATCAGTAATGGATATAGTGCGGTGACGATACGTGTGGTAAGACAATAAGACGATATATAAAATGAGTTAAGCCCGTCTCGTCAATATCATGACGAGACGGGCTTTCTTCTTTCACATCACACACGCGCTCAAACCTTAAAGGTTTTAAAAACCTTTAAGGTTTGAGCGCGTGTGTGGGGTTTCTTTTTCCCGCCTGTATCTTTTTCAAAAGTCCGGCATTAGGAAGGTTAAACAAGTAAGTCTAACCTAAAACTATATAGCCATGGCAGGCGGAAACATCTCACCACGCCAGAAGATGATCGGAATGATGTACCTCGTACTCACCGCACTTCTCGCACTCAACGTATCAAAAGAAATTCTGGATGCGTTTGTCACTATTAACGCCGGATTAGAAAACACCGGACAAAGCTTCGATAAAGATCTCGCAGGGCTTTACGCACGTTTCGATGAAAAGAAAAGCGTAGATCCTTTGCGCGTAACTCCGAACTGGGAGAAAGCCCAACAGGCTAAAGCGATGTCGAAAGAACTCAATCAGTATATCGATCAGCTCAAGAAGCGTTTGATTCGTGAAACAGAAGGATTCGCAAATCACGAGGAAGATACAGTGCGACTCATGTATGTGAATGGAAAAGACAATCACGATGTGCCGACTGATATTATGATCGGACAATCTGAAGATGGTTCTGCAGGTGAATCGCGTATTCTCAAGGACAGAATGAATACGTACAAAAAAGATATGCTTGCCTTGCTGCCAGAGAATGTTGCGAATCAGCTTCACCTGAATATCGAAACGGAAGATCCGCAAGATGGTGGTGAAACACGTACGTGGGAAATGCGCAACTTCTATCATTCTCCGCTTGCGGCGAGTGTGACCATCCTCTCAAAAATTCAGGACGATCTTAAAGCCGCTGAAGCGGATGTTGTAGACGAGCTTCTTAAAGCCACAGACTCCGACATCATTCCGTTCGACACCGTTGCAGCGCGTGTTGTAGCTCCTACCAGTTATGTTCTTCTCGGTGAAGAGTACAATGCAGACATTTTCCTTGCTGCGTTTAACAAGACACTTGTTCCGCAGGTTTACATTGGAGAATACGATCCGATTACCGGAAAAATGATTGGTTCATATGACAGCGTTCCTGTATTCGACGGACTCGGAAAATACAATCTCAAAACCGACAAAGAAGGTGTGATGACGTACGAAGGTGTGATTAACATGAAGACTCCGAAAGGAACGTACATGCAGTTTCCGTTTCAGTCGCAGTACATTGTTGCGAGACCTTCGGCGACTGCGAGCGCAGATAAGATGAATGTATTGTATGCGGGGCTCGAAAATCCTGTGACCGTTTCAGTTCCTGGTGTGCCGAATGAGAAAGTTCGTGTGTCGTGCGACAATGGAACACTTACTCCACTAGGCGGCGGAAAATATAATGTCACCAGCCCGGTAGCCGGACGACCGTGTCACATCAACATCAGCGCGGAAACAGATAGCGGACACGTTCGTTCAATGGGTGTAATGGAATTCCGTGTAAAGCAATTGCCGGCTCCACTCGTATATCCTTCGGGAGCTACAGCAACACGCACTTCGGCTGCATCTCTTGCTCAGTCTCTCGGTTTGGTTTGCACTTACGGGCCGGACTTCAATTTCAACGCAAAAGCGAATGTTGTCTCTTATTCACTCGACATCATGGCACCTGGTGGAACTCAATTTCTTTTCTCGAAAGAAGGAATAACAGGGAACCAGCTCCCACAAGCAGCAAAAGATGCGTTGAAAAATGCAAGACGCGGCACGAAAGTATATTTCTACGACATCAATTCAGTTGGGGCCGACAACAACCGTGTGAAGTCTCCACCATGCACATACGTTATCAACTAGTTTTCTGTGAGCGGTGAGAATGCAGATCTCTGAGTCAGGGATCAACGGACAGTCGGTAGTAGGACTGTCCGTTTTGCATTTAATGATCGTTACTAAGCATATTGTGAGCGCGTAAGGTAATTGGTACTTGTAAGCGCGTTTAACAATTCGGATTGTTAACTTTGTATTATGCAAAGGCTCAAGGCTCTCCGCTTCATATTGATTTGCGTAATTACGTTGATTACGTTGCGTTCTAATGCACAGTTGAATATCAACAGTACTGTAACGGCGAACCAAATGGTTTCATCCCTGATCGGGCAAGGAATCGCAGTTTCGAATGTTACTATGAACTGCGCGCCCTTGGCATTCGGAACTTTCAGTAACGGAGCAACTACCAACCTTGGCATTAATAACGGAATTGTTCTCACAACAGGATCTGCTGATACCGTTGGAAGCGCAAACGCAACTTCCGGTTTCGACGTAAGTATTTGTGTTGGGACTATTCTGAATGATCCTGATCTCACGGCAATCGACCCAACTGCGAACAACGACGTTTGTATTCTCGAATTCGATTTGATACCTAAATGCGATTCACTCACGATTCGATTTGTTTTCGGTTCTGAAGAATATCCAAACTTCGTAGGTTCTATCAACGACTTGTTCGGATTTTTTGTCACCGGCCCGAATCCGTTTGGACCTGCATACGCCAGTCAGAACGTCGCCGTGATTCCTGGAAACATTCCTGTTACAATCAACAACATCAATAACGGAAACGCGAATGCCGGACCGTGTATGAATTGCGCATACTACATCGACAATAGTACTGGAACTACAGTTCAATACGATGGAATGACCGTAGTAATCACCGCAGGTATTTCCATGGTGGCTTGTCAGACGTATCACTTTAAGATTGCCATTGCAGATGCGAGTGATTGTGCACTCGACTCAGGTGTATTTATCGACTTCCTGACTTGCGCTACTGGTTTCACACAAACGAATTCATCGACACCTGATGTGTGCGGATCATGCACAGGAACAGCAACTGTAAACGTGAGCGGAGGAAATCCACCCTTCACTTACCAATGGTTGCCAGTAGGCGGAAACGCAGCGACAGCAACAGGACTTTGTGCAGGAACGTATAGTTGTTTGGTCACGGATCAAAACTCATGCGGTATTCCGGACACCATAGTCGTCACCGTCGGTGCGAACGGAAGTGTAACAACACAGAACACTACAGTTGATGCAACTTGTTTCGGTGCTTGCGATGGTTCATTAACAGTAACACCACAAAGCGGAAACGCTCCTTTCACGTATGTGTGGACGCCTAACGTAAGCGCTACAGGTTCGGCAACAGGTTTATGTGCTGGACAGTACACCGTGTCAGTTACAGACGCAACGGGATGCAGCTCAACGCAAACGTTGACAGTGACTCAACCTGGTGCGCTGGCAATGACACTCACGGGTAACAATACAATTTGTGGCGGTGGTTCAACAACCATCACTGCGAGTCCTTCTGGTGGAACGGGTCCTTACGTAGTAACATGGAGCAATAGCTTGCCGAATGGAACAACGCAAACGGTTTCTCCGATAGCAAGTACAAACTACACCGCAACTTTGACTGATGCAAATGGATGTACATCGGTACAGACATTCTCTGTTACAGTCGCGCCACAACCAACAGCTGCATTCACAGCAGGTGCGGGAGATTGTGCTCCGGCCGTAGTTGGCTTCACTGACAACTCCGTTGGGGCATCACAATACCTCTGGGATTTTGGTGATCCTGCTTCCGGAGCGTTCAATACTTCGACAGCCGCAAGTCCGGTGCACATTTACAACACACCAGGCACGTACAACATTACGCTCATCGTTCAGAATGCAGGTGGATGTTCGGATACGATTACCATTGTTGGTGCGGTTACCGTTTCTGCACAACCAGTGGCGGGACTTGCAGCAGTTCCTGAAACAGTGAGTGAATTATTTCCTCAGGTCATTTTCCAGGATCTCGCAACAGGCGGAACGAATTGCGTGTTGTATTTCGGTGATGGTGATTCAACCACGAACTGCAACTTCGGAACTGTGACGCACATGTATCCAAATGCAGGTACATATACAGCAATGTATGTTGTAACGAATGCCGATGGATGTAACGACACGGTATACATTACAATTCTTGTCGAAGAACAATCGACTGTTTATGTACCGAATGCGTTTACTCCCGACAACATGGGTAGCAACAACACATTCTTAGCTTATGGAACGAACGTTCAGGATTTTGAGATGTACGTGTTCGATCGCTGGGGAATGCTCATTTACCAGTCACGCGACATTAACGCAGGTTGGGATGGAACATTTAAGAGCGATCCTTGTCAGCAGGATGTGTATGTCTGGAGGATTGTGTGGACAGATTCGCAGAATAAGAAGCACAAGATGATGGGGCATGTGTCTTTGATTCGCTAAAAGCGAATCGATGTGCCAATATGCCGATTTCCGATATGCCGATTGTGTTTCCTGCTAGCTGACTATCATAAACGCATCTCGTTTTTTTACCGCAGAGGCGCAGGGACGCAGCGTATACGCAGAGTTTAAAGCGACAACGCAACGACTTCCTGCACGCCCGGAACCATACGCTTCAGCAAGGCTTCAATTCCACCTTTGAGTGTAGAAGCAGCAGAAGGACAACCATTGCATGAACCACGCATCTGCACAGTAACAATTCCGTCTTTAAACGAATTGAAAGTGATTGCGCCTCCATCCTGCTCTACTGCGGGACGAATATATTGTTCGAGAATTTCTACAATCTTGTGTTCCGTTTCCGATTGAGGAGCGGCGTGTTCAGTATAAACAGTTGTAGTTGATTTGAATGATGAGTCCGTGTGAACTTCCTGCTTTGGAAGTTCTGTAACTACACCCAAACCTTGGGCAAGATGTTCGCGGATGAATTCGCGCAACTCGAGTGTGATATCGTCCCACGTGAGTGTGTCTGATTTCGTGACTGTCACATAATTTGCTGAAACAAACACGCCCTTAACGAACGGGAACTTAAACAACTTCGCTGCGAGTGGTGAACCTGCAGTTTGTTCGGGGGAAAGATATTGAGCAGTTGCGCCGTCGTCGATGAGCATACGATTCGCGACGAATTTCATGGTCGCTGGATTTGGCGTGCTTTCGGCGTAGAGAACAACGGGAATTACTGGTGATTGCATACTGCAAAGATACGAATTGTAGTTGCCTGCGTCGCTTACCACGGTGAACTGCGTAAAATTAACCACATAGGCTCATAGACCGTTATTTTCTTGTTGGACGAAAGAATTACATAGCTCACAGGAGGATATCGCTAAGCGATATTTCTCGTGTGAACTATGATCGCGTAGCGCCTTAGCAGGCATCGCAAACTATGATTCTATGTGGTCAGCGCCGCAGGCATTCCCAGTCTTCGTAAATTAGCGACGTGAAGCCCCAAATCAAAACTGACTTTCTAATCATAGGTTCCGGAATTGCCGGATTGACGTATGCTTTGAAAGTTGCGAAGCATGGTTCTGTGATCCTGATCACAAAATCAAACGCAGAAGAATCGAACACGAAATATGCGCAGGGCGGAATTGCTGCCGTGATGTATTCGCCCGATTCATACGAGAAGCATGTTCAGGATACATTGATTTGCGGGGACGGATTGTGCGACGAAGAAGTAGTGCGTATGGTCATCACTGAATCAACCGCGCGTGTTAATGAACTTGCAGAATGGGGCGCAAACTTCGACAAGACTCCAGACGGAGAATACGAGCTTGCAAAAGAAGGTGGGCATTCTGAACGCCGCATTCTTCATCACAAAGACATTACGGGTTACGAAATCGAACGTGCATTGCTTGCGCAAGTACACTCGCATCCGAACATTAAGATTTACGATCATCACTTTGCGGTTGATATTATTACGCAACACCATCTTGGCGAAGAAGTGAACAGCAGAACACCAGGAATAAAATGTTTCGGTGCATATGTCCTGAATACAAAGACTGCTGAAGTTGACACCGTGTTGGCGAAAATTACATTGATGGCAACAGGCGGCGCAGGACATGTGTATGCGACTACAACGAATCCAACCATTGCAACCGGTGATGGAATTGCCATGGTGTATCGTGCGAAAGGACGCGTTGAGAATA
Source organism: Flavobacteriales bacterium (assembly GCA_040377305.1). GTDB lineage: Bacteria > Bacteroidota > Bacteroidia > Palsa-965 > Palsa-965. Next base: position 15,345 of record JBEIPA010000016.1, read on the forward strand.
TGGAGTTCATGCAGTTTCATCCGACTTCGCTATACAATCCGGGTGAGCATCCTTCTTTTTTGATTACAGAAGCGATGCGTGGTCATGGAGGAATTCTCCGCACACAAGACGGAAAAGAATTCATGCACAAATACGATACACGTAAATCATTAGCGCCTCGTGATATTGTTGCACGTGCTATTGATAACGAGATGAAAATTCGCGGAGAAGATTTCGTGTATCTCGATTGCACCCATCTTGATGCGAAAGATTTGCGTGAACATTTCCCGAACATTTTCGACAAGTGCCTAACAATTGATATCGATATCACGAAGCAAATGATTCCCGTTGTTCCTGCGGCTCACTATTTATGCGGAGGAATCAAAGTCGACAAAGAAGGACGCAGTAGCATTTCGAATCTGTATGCCATCGGAGAATGTTCTTCTACCGGATTGCATGGTGCAAATCGTTTAGCGTCGAATTCATTATTGGAAGCTGTGGTGTATGCGCATACTTCGAGTTTGTCTTCTATCTCTGCTCTTTCGAAATCTACATTTCAGGATGGAGTTCCCAACTGGAATGCTGAAGGGACAGATGCTCCCGAGGAGATGATTCTTATTGTGCAAAGCTTGCGTGAGGTTCAGCAGATCATGACAAATTACGTGGGCATTGTCCGTTCCGATTTACGTTTGAAACGTGCAATGGATCGATTGGAAATATTGTGGATAGAGAATGAGGCGTTGTATCGGAAGATCACAATTTCTCAGACCGTGTGTGAATTGAGAAATCTCATTAACGTGGCGTATATCATTATTAAATACGCGATGGAGCGGAAAGAAAGTGTGGGATTGCATTATACGGTTGATTATCCGGCTGTCAAAGGATCGTAATATCTGCCGTCCTCATTACCGGAACGCTCCCCATGATATCAATCATGGGAATCCTCAACAAAACTCATTTTCTGTTTCGCAAGTCCAGGCGAAATTTGCGCTACATATCTGAACTATGAAGCCACTTTTTTTCCTGTCTGCCATATTCACTTTTTCTAAAATGCTTAATGCACAACTGCCTGCGAAAAAAAGTGACGCCTGTGCACCACTTAGTTCGGAATCATTTGTAGTTCTCGATGTACTTTCCCAACAACGCCTACAGACTAAATTCAGCGCGTGCGAAATAAATATTCATGATAGCACGTACATGCAACAGCCCGGTGTTCATGCGTCCTCCGTAGAAGAAGATATCCGGATTTCATACGATCAAGATGGTCGACCGCTTCGTGCAGAGTACACATTTGACGCCAACACCATTACCTCGACGTACAAAAGCCTTGTGATCTATGCTCACAATGGTTATTCAACGCTTACAACATACACGCCACCTTCGATAGTCCCGATTACACAGTTGTATCTGTTTCAGCGGAGCAGTGATGGTTTGTACACGTCAGAAGCGTCGTGGTGGGGAGTTTCAAAAGCGGATACCAATCAACAGGCATTCTACCGTATAACGAAATACCGTGACGTGAAAGGTGCAGATTCTCTCATTCTATCAGAAGTCGCGGGTACATTAACAGTTGGACGAATTGCAAGCATCAATAAACAGGATAACAAAACAACATATACATATCATTGGTTTAGCCCGTCAGAAGTCGCGCCAAAAGACACGACATGGACGATGTATGAATTCCTAAGCAATCACGGTGTCCTTTCAAAGACTTTCGATGCCAGTACTACTAAGTCGGTGTCCAACACCGATGGATTGCTGACCATCTATGAACACACCTGGTCCGGGATTGCAGACGAACAAAAATTTATCCATGCACAGATCACCCGATCTGCAAGTGGGCACCCTTCAGAAATGCGCTATGCTACTGAAACCGGTGTTAGAGTTTATAGATTTTTATGGAAATAACTGAGGCGCAATCAAGCCGTTAACGTGTTTTGCGCCTCCTGATTTCGTAAATTAGCCACATGAACGGCTGGCTAAAATCCACACTTTCCTTTCTCCTTGGCGCGATAATTCTCGTGACCGGTAGCGGTGTGTCTTTGGCTAAAATGGTTTGTGCGAAATCGGGCTCAACTTCAATCACATTGAACGTGCCTGACGATTGCTGCACGCATGAGCATGAGCATGCACCAGTAACTATCGAAGAAAAGTGTTGTGATATCAGCAACATGCATCTGGATATCATGCAGTACATTGTTTCTGCAACACAGAATATTCAGAAGTCGGTTGTGTCTGTAGACGTTCCTGCGATCACATTCAGCTTCGATTCGTATTCTGAAATTGTTTCTGCGGTTGTGCGCGAACACTGTGACACCGAGCTGAAAGACTCTCCTCCTATCCGGATTCTGACCGGAACATTTATCATTTAAGATTTATTATTTCTGATTTCTTTTCGCGGAATAGTTCCGCGGAAACAAGTATTATCTGAATAATAAATCAAATGAGAAAAGTAATAACCTTAATCACCTTGCTGTTATCCGGTCAGTTGATCGCACAGCACGAACACTTGCACGGTCATGTGAAAGGAACTGGCAGTGACAAAAACGGTGTTCCGGGAGCCGTTGTTCTTTGGGAGAACTTCCGCTTAGGAGCACAAACAACAGTTGATGGAAACTTCGAACTTCAATGGCCGGATTCTTTCCCGGCTGTGCTTGAAATTCGTGCGACGGGATACAAAGCGAAGAAAATTAAGTTCATCGATAAATCATTAACAGACATCAAAGTTCAACTTGAAAATTTAGCGGACACACTTGGTGTTGTTGAGATCGTTGAGGTGCAGAAAGCAACTGAGTTTCTTTTCTTCCCTACGATCAACGGGGAAAAGATTACCGCGCGAAATCAGTTGAAAGCAGCATGTTGCAATCTCTCTGAGAGTTTTGAAACCAACCCGAGTGTGGATGCAGCAATGACAGACGCGGTTTCCGGTGCGAAGAAAATTCAGTTGCTTGGGCTCGACGGAGTGTATTCACAGATCATGTTTGAGAATCTACCTCTTATACGTGGATTGTCCTCTTCATACGGATTGACTTACGTACCGGGAACATGGGTGAAGAGTATTCTCATCACGAAAGGAACCGGCTCTGTTGTGAACGGATACGAATCAATTTCCGGTCAGCTGAATGTTGATTTGCTCAAGCCCGATGACGATCAGGATCCGTTGTTCTTCAATTTGTATGCGAATCAATTCGGTCGCTACGAAATGAATGTGCATCTCAACAAGAAGATCAACGAGAACGTTGGAACGACATTGCTTGGTCATGGCAGCACAATGAAGCAACGCAACGACAACAATCACGACGGATTCCTTGATCAACCCACATATGATCAACTCAACGTGATGAATCGTTGGTATTGGCAGAGCAACGACAAAGCTGAAGGACAATTTGGCTTCCGTGCTGTTTACGATGATCGTCGTGGCGGACAATTCATGTTTGACAAAACGCGCGATTACGGAAACACATCGTTTTATGGAATCGGAATCCGGAACGTACAGGCGGAAGTGTTCAACAAAACCGGATTTGTATTTCAGAAGCCGGGTCGTAGCATTGGTACCATGTTCTCTGCGCGTTACCACAAACAAGATATGTTCTTCGGATTACGCACGTACGAAGGCGAACAAAAGAGCGTGTATGTGAATTTGATCTGGCAGGATATTATCCATACAACCGATCACATCATCAAGGCTGGAACGAGTCTGATTTATGACGATTATCTGCAGTCGTACAATGATTCGAATTACGACCGAACAGAAATTGTTCCCGGAGTTTTCGTCGAGTACAGCGGACATTTTGCAGAGAAGTTCTCCATGGTTGCAGGTGTGCGTGGCGACTATCACAATCTCGCAGGATTCCAGCTGACGCCGCGTTTGCATTTAAAGTACGACCCGAAAGAGAACACAGCGATCCGCATCTCCGGTGGAAAAGGTTTCCGATACGCGAACGTGTTTACGGAAAGCAGCATGTTGTTTGCGAATTCACGTGAGGTTGTTATCAGTCCCGATCTTGATGCAGAAATTGCCTGGAACTACGGCGGAAGTGTTCAACAGAAGTTCACGTTATTCAAACGCGAAGCAATTTTTGTTGTGGATTTCTTCCGCACCGATTTCGTGAACCAGGTGTTGTATGATTTTGATACGTGGGGCAAATTGAAAATCTACAACCTGAGAGGACGTTCTTATGCGAACAGTTTTCAGACCGATATTTCTGTTGAGCCCATCGAGCGTTTCTTTGTTCGTGCGGCATACAAGTTTTACGATGTGAAAGCTTTGTATAATGGCCAGATGAAACAGAAACCATTGAGTGCACAACATCGTGCGTTTGTGAATCTCGCGTATGCACTTCCGTATGACAAATGGATGTTCGATTTCACGGCGAAGTGGATCGGCCCCACGCGCATGCCATCACACAAAGTGGACTCACATCACATTGGTGGGCCAGATGTTATTGTGGGTGACACATACACGAAAGGCTATTTCATCTTCAATACGCATGTCGTGAAAAAATTCCGTCGTTGGGAAGTGTATGCAGGATGTGAGAATATCGGCAATTTCATGCAAAAGAACCCGATTCTCGGTGGTGAGAACCCCTTTGGCTCAGATTTTGATGCATCACTCGTATATGCACCGACTGACGGCAGAACAATTTATGCCGGAGTGAGAATAAAGATTTAACTTCAAAATATAATCCAGACATAGAATGAAAAATATAGCTTCCATAGTGGTTGTAATACTTGCGATTGTGTTCGCTCCCGTTAACGTTAGCGCTCAGAAATCAAAACTCGATACAGTCAACATCAAGACTTCGGCCGAGTGCGACATGTGCAAAACCAAGCTTGAAAAAGAAATTGGCGTGATGAAAGGCGTGAAGTCTGTAAATCTCGATTTGACTACACAAGTTGTTACGGTGGTTTACAACGGAAGCAAAACCGATGTAACAAAAATCAAACAGGCTATCGCGAACATTGGTTACGATGCTGATGAAGTGAAGGCGAACAACCGGGCCCAGAAGAAGCTGCCTGCGTGTTGCAAGCCGGGCGGGATGCCAGGTGCGGATTCGGTACCTAAATAACTGCTGACTTCCCGTTATTCGAAATTCGAAAATTTGAAGATTACGTAGAGTGAAAATAACAACCCCGGAAGCATAAAACTTTCGGGGTTTTTGTTTGACGTGTAGCGAATTTTAGAATCTTTGATTATTCGAATTTTCAAATTTCAAATCTTCAAATATTTGATATGCCTGTAATCTTAGAAGTTCAAGGAAAGAAGCCGCAATTCGGCAACGATTGTTTTATCGCGGAGAACGCAACCATTGTTGGTGATGTGAAATGTGGAGACCAGTGCAGCTTCTGGTTTAATGTGGTTGTTCGCGGTGATGTGAACAGCATTGAAATCGGAAACAAGGTGAATATTCAGGATCTGGCCATGATCCACTGCACGTATCAGAAGGCAGCGACAAAGATCGGCAACAACGTTTCTATCGGTCACCGTGCGATCGTACACGGATGTACTTTGCACGATGATGTGCTCGTTGGAATGGGCGCAATTGTGATGGATCACGCAGAAGTCGGGAGCAACACGATCATTGCTGCAGGCGCAGTTGTAACGGAAGGAATGAAAGTAGAACCGAACAGTATTTATGCGGGTGTTCCAGCGAAGAAAATAAAAGCTATTTCACCGGAACTTTCGAAGGGCGAGATTGAAAGGATTGCGAATAATTATGTGATGTATTCGTCTTGGTTTAAGTGAAATGGAACGCGGATTTTTATGTCCGTTATGTGTTAGTTCCTCGCTCGGATCACTCTGCCGAATTTCAACATTCAGAATTGGATTTTATGAGCTACGTTTAAGTTTCTCTCATAAGATCCAATACTAGGTCACTCTAATCACCGTACACATCCGAGTAAGCCGATAGCAAACAAAGAGCGTCAAAATCCGCGTTCCAAATTCCCTAGTAGATATCATACCAAAATATCTTCGGCGAATTCCCCTTCGTCTGAAAACGCTTCGCACCTTCCAACACCACATCTCCCATTACAACGGTGAAAGGTTCTTTTCCGGGAACAGCCACTTTGATTTTCTGAGGCTCGTGATAACCGATTTTGTGCGAGGTGTTTTTGTCGAACATCAGCATGGAACCTGCAGGAAGTGTAATGCGTAAAGTCGCACCGGTATATCTGCGCGCGACAATTGAATCCGTCATGAACTTCGTTGTATTCCTGTTAATCGCATGCGATGTTGGTGAATACGGAACGTAAATGCTGTCCGGAATTTTTGCAACCGCTGCTGCATCAAAGTCGAAATAGATTTCTACTGCTTGCTCCGTCAGGTTACGCATGTACGCGTACTGGGCGATCGTGCATCCACTCAAAACGAAACAAATACAAACACATAATGGAGCCAGTAACTTTCTCATTCCGATAATTTATTCCCGCTCCAATGAAGCTGATTAATTTTTTCGTTCATTCCTGTCAGCTTCAACAATGTGTTTGCGAATTGTGTGCTGCTTCCACTGGTGTACCAACGAATAGAACCTTCTCCGGTTTCCGGAATTGAATGCTGCACATCCAGAATTCTTCTCACCTGTTTTGCAATAGCCGGTGCAGGATCAATGATCGTTACACCATCTCCGAGAATAGAACGAATCGCATTCTTCACAAACGGATAATGCGTGCATCCCAAAACGATGCGATCGATGTTCTGTTCCTTCATCGGTTCCAGCCAGCCGCGCAACATCTTCATCGTGTTTTCGGAATCCAATTCACCTGCTTCTATCTGTTGTACCAGCCCCGGACAAGGTTGCTGAATGACTTTCACTCCGCTTGCAAATCGTTCGACCACTGATGCGAACAATTCGCCCTGAAAAGTTGCAGTTGTTGCCATCACTCCTACTACTCCGGTTTGTGTTTGCTCTGCCGCGGGTTTCACAGCGGGCTCCATTCCAATGAAAGTAATGTCCGAATATTCTTCACGCAGTTTTTTCAACGCCGCGGCGGAAGCCGTATTACAAGCAATCACAATAACGTTGCAGCCTTTCGCCTTCAGAAATTCAACCACACCACGACTGTAAGTCACGATTTCATCCATCGTTTTCTCTCCGTAAGGAAGATGGAAATTATCGCCTGCGTACATCAAATCAACCGTCGGCAACTCAGCACGGATCGCCGTGAGCACACTCACACCACCAATGCCCGAATCGAAAATGCCCACAGGATATTGCATAGCGCAAAGTTAAAGTTTCCCTGTGTACGGTTCACAATACCTGTTGCTGATGATAGGATGATAGGATGATAGGATGATAGGATGATAGGATGATAGGATGATAGGATGATAGGATGAGGTACGTACTTGACAGTAATTCCACACGTATCTAATCATAAAATAATTAGATTATCACATCATCCATATGCGGTAGGTCGTGGCTAAGAAAAGCAGAAAGCCCGATACTCATCGAGCATCGGGCTTTTATATTAAACTGGAATTGCCTGGATTACTTTGGCGTTCCTGTTCCTGGTGCTTTTGGCTTCGGAGGAGTGATTTTCAATTCCGCGCAAACTTTCAGGAATACATCATCAGTTGTGTTCGCATACATTACTTGTCCGCCCTTAGAGCTATCAAGGATATATCCGTAGCCGTTTGCCTTTGCAACTTTAGAAATAGCGGCATCAAGCTGCTTGTAAAGTGTATCAACGAGCTGCGCCTGGATTACTTGTGCTTCCTGTGCTGCATATTCAACATACGCATCATAGTTGTCTGCAATCTGCTGAAGTTGCGTAGCGCGAAGCTGTGCAATCAACGGCGTGTCTTTGGTTTTCATGCTATCAATCTCGCGCGCTTTCGCCATGTACTGCAATTGGAGATTCTGTGCTTGCTTTTGCGCACCGAGCTGGTAAGCCGTTAACGAATCAACCACTGCCTGGTATGAAGGCCAGATTTTCAGTAGTGAATCCACATCGAGGTGACCGATTTTTTGCGCGTTTGCAGCCGACGCCGAGAACATGAAAATTGCAATCGCTACTACTTTGATAAACTGTTTCATTTGTATTTTTAGTTGAGGTATTTACGTTTCGGGATGATTATTTATCGTTGCCGGTCTTTTTCCAACCGAGTATTTCTAATACGTCGTCACTCTTGTCGTACTTCGGGTTTGTGTAAAGCATGGTCATGTCGCTTGCTTTGTCGAACACAATTCCATAACCGCCATTGGTTGCCATTTGTGTTACTGCAGCGAACACCTGATCCTGGATAGGCTTGATCAATTCCTGACGCTTTTTGAAAAGCTCACCATCCACACCAAACTTCGACTTCTGGAAATCTTTTGCTTCCTTTTCCTTCTGTACAATTTCAGCTTCACGCTTCTGACGCAATTCTTCCGTCATCAGGATCTTCTCCTGATTAAAGTTTTTATACATCACGTCAATTTCCGCAAACTTTGCTTCGACTTCTTTCTGCCACTGAATAGAAAGATTATTCAGCTCCATTTGCGCAGACTGATAGGCTGGACTCTGCGCTAGTATATAATCAGTATCAACGTAACAGAATTTCTGTGCCGATGCAACTCCGGTTCCAACCAGTAGAAGTATGAGTATTGCTGCGAGTTTAGTTTTCATGGCCATTGTCATTTTCTATTCAAAAATCCCGCCATTTGGGGTCATTTGGGCGGCTAAAGTACAAAATATTAGGTTCTTACAATTCTCCGAGATTCATCCCCAAACTGAAGTGAATTTGCGACTTCTGCATGCCCGAAAGTCCTTGTACATCGTCGAAACGATAGCCCCAATCGAGACCCAAAAGACCGAACATCGGAAGGAACACCCGTACACCTACACCACCCGAACGATACACGTCGAATGGATTAAACGTTCTGAAAGTTTGCCAGGTATTACCTGCTTCAACAAACGCCAGACCAAATACTGTTGCGCTTGGATTTAATGAGATCGGATAGCGAAGTTCCCAGGTGTATTTAGCAATAATTGGCGCTCCAGTTCTTTCCGACAAGGACTGATCATCATACCCACGCAATGCAATGATCTCTCTTCCGTCGAGTGCGAAACCAGTCAGACCTGATCCTCCGAGGTAGAATCGTTCGAATGGCGCAACACCTACATTCTTGTTGTACATGCCGAGGTAACCGAAACCAACACGTGTACTCAAGACGAGATTCCCAACGAGTCGTGTGTACCACGAGCAAGTGAATTTCCACTTGTAGTATTCAACGAACTTATATCGCGTCTGCAAATCAGCAGTTTCGTAGTTGATGTCGTTGAAGAGAGAATACGGAGGAGTAAATTGTCCGATTGCTTTCATGTCAACACCACTGCGCGGATAAATCTGCTGATCGGTTGAGTTACGGCTAAGTGTGATTCGATAACTCAGGTTGTTTGCATAACCTTCTGAGAAAGCAAACACCGAGAAGAAGTTGTTCAGCTGATAATACTGGTACGTAACGTCGTGATAGAGGTAGAAGTAATCATCTGGTTTTTGCAGACGCATACCAAATCCAACGCTCAATCCCCAGATATTTACATCGGCACGGTTCGGGTTATCTCTCTTCAACCCGTTTGACTGAAGTGAATTGTAAATCGTAACTGAAAGTGAATGTGGCTTCTTACCGCCCAACCAAGGCTCAGTGAACGATGCGTTGAAGGAACGGAAATACAATCCATTTGATTGTGCACGAATACTCAGCTTCTGACCATCTCCGGCAGGAAGCGGACGATATTGGCTCAACTTGAAAATGTTTCGCGCCGAGAAGTTGTTGAATGAAAGACCGAGTGTTCCAACGAGACGGTTTCCACCCCAACCGCCAGACAATTCAACCTGATCAGAAGGACGTTCTACAACTACGTACTCGATGTCAACTGTTCCGGTGTAAGGATCAGGAACTGGTTTCACTTCGATTTTTTCAGGATCGAAATAACCAAGTGATGCAAGCTGACGCTGAGAACGGATTACATCTGAACGACGGAATAATTGACCTGGACGTGTACGAATCTCACGCATGATTACATTGTCGTTGGTCTTCGTATTTCCGGTTACAGTTACGCGACGAATCATTGCCTGACGACCTTCGTAAACCCGCATTTCAATATCAATTGAATCGCCTTCCACCGCTGTCTCAACCGGATTGATCTGGAAGAAGAGGTAACCATCATCCATGTAAAGCGAGCTTACATCATTTCCGTTCGGACTCATGTACAATCGCGATTCAAGATCGCCTTGATTGTATACATCGCCTTTCACAATGCCCAACGTGTTGTTCAGTTTCTCAGAGCTGTACTTCGTATTTCCAACCCATGTGATGTTGCGGTAGACATATTTGTTGCCTTCTTCAATGCGCATGTCAATCTCCACGCGATCGTTGCCCACCTTACGTACGGTATCCTGAACAATACGTGCATCGCGGTAACCTTTCTCGCGGTACATCTGCAACACGGCCTCTTTATCCTTCTCGTAGTTTTCCGGAATGTACTTCGCCGACTTGAAGAACGAGTAGAAACGTTTACGTTTCGTGTCTTTCATCTTACGACGGATTTTTCCATCGGAGAATGCTTTGTGTTTGTAAGGTTTGGTCGTCATCACGTCGTTGCCGGTGATGTTGATCTCCTGAATCTTTACTTTCTTGCCTTTGAAAACATCTACGTAGAGAATCACGAAACTTCTCCCCATTGCAGATCCTGAATCGCGATACTCTGCACGTACAGTAGTTGAGCAATTCAAATAGCCGTCTGCACGGAAATGTTCGTTTACGGTTTCGATGATGTGACGTTCGCGATAGTCAGTGAACATCTGTAATTTCAATGGAAGTTTTTCTTCTAGATCTTCCACTTCACTTTTCTTCATGCGCTTACCAACATCTCTGTATTTGATGTCGATGATTGCAGGCTTCTCAACCACGATCAGATCCAGCCAGATATATTCTCCTTCAATCTTATTGATACTGAGCGTAACGTCTTCGAATAAACCTTCGCGCCAAAGATTGTCCAAGGCGTCAGATGTTTTTTCTCCCGGCACCATGATCTTGTCGCCAATCGGCAAACCTGAAATCAGAACAGCGATGTCGGGATTCACGGCAACACAACCAATCACGTTTACTTTCACGAGTGTGTATTCACCAGAGGCGAAATAATCTACCGTGTCTGGATTTCCACTCATCATACTCACCACGGGCGATGCATCCTCAGGTGGCGTTGGAATAGGAAGTGCGTTACTATCAGCTGGTGCCGTTGGAGCATCAGTCCCTAACCCACCCTGTGCGAAAACGAAGTTCGCGGTGAATGCAAGGACCAATAGCAAGAAAAACTTTTTCATATAGGGCAGAGAACTATTTGTTGTCCTCAGTTGTATTTACGGGTGATACAAGTGCATTCAATGTTTCGCTCATGATCTGTGCGCTCGTTTTTCCGAAACGACGTTCGCGCGACTGGTAATCGGCGAGTGCTTCGTAAAACTGTTCCTTTCCGAAGTCGGGCCACAGCGTTTGAGTGAAGTAAAATTCTGCATACGCCAATTGCCACAGCAGGAAATTACTGATACGCTGCTCACCGCTTGTACGAATGAGCAATTCCGGATCTGGGTACTTCTGTGTTGTGAGGTATGAAGAGAATAAGGTTCCATCGATATCTTCCGGCTTAATGACGCCGTTTTTCGCATCGGTTGCCAGTCGGCGGGAAGCTTCTGTAATTTCCCAGCGAGCACTGTAGCTTAAAGCCAAAATCAGTGTCATTCGCTCGTTTTTCGAAGTGGCCTCTATTGCCTCCGTCAATTCAGCGCGGCAGCGTTCAGGTAAACTTTCCCAGTCGCCGATTGTTTCGAGACGGATATTGTTTTCGTTGAGCGTCTTTCGTTCAGCGCTGATGGTATGCACAAGCAGTTCCATCAAGGCATTGACTTCTTCCTTCGGACGATTCCAGTTTTCAGTAGAGAACGCGTAGAGTGTCAGAAACTTTACACCAATTGCTGCTGCGGCTTCTGCGGTTTCACGAACGGCAATTACACCGCTTCTGTGTCCGTCAACACGCATCTTTCCCTGCTGTTGCGCCCAACGCCCATTACCATCCATTATCACAGCGACATGTCCAGGAATTCTGGAAGTGTCTAATTTATCTTTCCAACTCATTCTATACTCAATAAATTATCTGTGCTGACCGTAAGCAGAACAGGTTTTAGGTCTGTCTGACAATTGGAAAGAGAGTGTAAGACCAGTAAAGCAAAACCAGTCTTTGTTGCGGGGATTTCCTCTTTGGCGACCAGTGTTGTCCTGAGCCACCAGACTTCTATCACCAAGAGCAATAGCAGCCGGTCCGCTTCCTGCAAGATCCGCAGGGTTAGCGTATGTGGTACTTACATCGTCAATGTAGTCCGTAAATGTTTTGCGCATGCCCCACTCGATTACGAGACCGATGCGACGGGCAAGATTCATTTTCAAACCAGCACCAAATTGAATTGCAATCTGAGTACGCAGATATCCTTTCGACTGTCCTTCTGTTTTCAAAGGCTGCAATGCAACCCACTGGTTTCCGTAAGACGCTTTCGGATTGAAATTGAAAACGGAAAGTCCAACAAACATGAACGGTGTAAACTGGTGACGATCGTCGCCAATTTTATATTCGATGAAATTGAATTCGCAGCGTGCAGCCAGTTCGTAAATGCGTGAACGGAAACTAAGGTTACGCTGCTGTTGTTCGTATGAGCTTGTGCGCGCATCGATTCCCTGAACGCTTCCGAACAAAGCACTTCCCGCAAATGAAACACGGTAGCCGATGTTGTGACGGTACACCAATCCTGCTGCAGGACGTGTGAGACTGTTCAGATGTCCTGTCGGGTTCAGTTCTCCAATGTAGTACGAACCTCCAAGGAAGATTCCTATCTCATTAGTTTTCTGAGCAGACATGGAAAGACTGCCTCCAATTGCAAGAAGAAAACAGAGTAATTTTTTCATTTGGTTCAGCTAGGCTTTAATGGCAAAACGCGCGCCGAAGCACACTATTTTGAGGGTATTAAATAATATCCGCGAAGATAGCCCAAAAAATGGGTCATTTTCATGGGTTGTTGAATAGTAATCACAATGATTAACAAGTAGATACAGCGTCTGAAATGCCTTCCCGTATTTTCTATCGTCTTTCCCGATTTTGCTGTGTTCTATGGCATAGCCAAATCAGTCAAAAACTGGTCAAAGCCTGGAAACTAGTCCAGACGTTGTTTCTCACGGGCATCATGACCCCATCCTAATTTTTCACGTATTACGTCAAAAAAATGCTGGTCGTTAAAACGGACGAGAGCGACTTTGAAATCGTTCTTGCGGATCTTGAGCTCTTCACCTTCTCCGAAAGGCTGCATACGCGAATCCAGTGAAGCCATATATTGTTGGCTGCGGCCCTCCACTTTGAGGGTAATTTCAGAATCCTCCGGTACAATCAGCGGACGTACGTTCAAGTTATGCGGCGAAAGGGGTGTGATCACAAAACTCCTAGCATCCGGAATCATCAATGGTCCGCCACAACTGAGTGAATATGCTGTGGATCCGGTTGGTGTTGCAATGATTAATCCATCTGCCCAATAGGAGTTCAGGAATTCTCCGTTTACCCAACAGTGAATTGACATCATGGCCGAAGAATCTTTCCGTTGAACCGTTAATTCGTTCATCGCAAAATTCGCATCGCCGAATAAATTTCGGTCTGTATCGAGACGCAAAAGCGAACGTTTGTCGAGTGCAAATTTCTTCGCGAAAAGATTTTCGACAACGTGTTCAGCTGCTTGCTGCACAGTAACGCCCGCAAGAAATCCGAGTCGTCCTGTGTTGATTCCTACAATGGGAATTCCGGAATTGCGCACAAATGCAATTGCTTCGAGAATGGTTCCATCGCCGCCGATGCTCAGTAAAAAATCTGCTTTACCACGAATGTCGTTGTAGTCGTCGATCTGTTTTACTTTGGCATTAACCTGAAATTGTTTGGTGAGGTATTCCAAATATTTTTTCCCCACGATCAGATCTGCTCCGTGTTTTTCCAGCTTGTCAAAGAGCCCCTGTAATTCGGGAGGAAGGGTCTTGCCAGTGATACGTCCGTAAACGGCTATTTTCATTTTGGATTCGAGCCTTCCTGAGCAAAAGACGCAGGTTCGGCTGATTGGTTGCTACTAAGTTAGGTAATAGTTTGTAGACGATAGGCGGTAGGAAAAGGGAACGCGGATTCTGATGTGCGAGGCGTGTTAGGTTTTCGCCCGGATGATCCTTGTGTATACTTCGATTGGATTTTGGATTTTATGAGATAGGTTTAAGTTTATCTCATAAAATCGATTGACCTAAAGTTGATGTCAACCGCAGTGATCCGAGTGCAGCACTAACACCAAACGGGCATAAAAATCCGCGTTCCAAATCCGCGTTCCATTTACCTAAAACGGAGCTCCAATATGAACATAAAATCCACCTTCGCCGAGATTGTTAATTGCGTACTCGAAGCGACACGTCATATCGTAGTAAGTCACAATATCCAGACCTGCACCGTAACCCGACAGCCAGGAATTTCCAAGGTTGTTATTGTCTATAACGGTCGATGCTTTGTCCTGAACATAACCTGCATCTACAAACAACCCGGTGTACAATGCGAGGTGAAGTGTATTGAACTTCTCCAGCGGAAACCACTTGAACTTAAAGACCCGGGGCTTCAGCAACTGGTAACGAAAAGCCGATTTTGCAACGACGTAATTCTGTCCGTCAATCACGTAATATTCGAATCCGCGAACATACGTCCCGAATCCCAAAGCACGTTGATGGTAAAAGGGAGGAGTTGGTCCGGGCAATAATCTTCCCCTTACCATTGCTCCACAGAAAATTCTATTCCCAACCTGAAACCATTTGCGCACACTTGCCGCGAAGAAGGTGACGTTGATGTCTTCTCCCGGAAGAATGGCCAAACCGTGACGTGTAATTTCGAAATCGCACAAGTAGCCATGCAAGGGATAGGCTCTGGCATCGCGGTAGTCGCGCACAAATTGGTACGACAAGGTGAAGTAACGCATGCGATCTGAGCCGGCTGCGAAATAATCGGGAGCGAGACCTACAACTGTATCAAACACACTGAGATCGGTGAACTTAACCTCGAGTGTATTTCGCTGGTAAATTCCGCGACGGTAACTCAACTTAGCACTGGCGCTCACCTCTTTTCGTATATGATGATCTTCATCTTTGTAGTAAACCAATAAATGATCTTGCGTTGCATAAAACACTTCATGATTTTGTGTGTACAGTCCGGTGACGGTGATACCCAACGTTCTTTTCTTATTGAGAAACGGGATGGAATATTGTCCGCCGAATTGCTGTGAATATCCGAACCGTGCAATTGCAGAAATAGTTTCTCTTCGTCCTCTGAAGTTGTATCGTGTAATGCTTCCGCCATAAGAAGCACGATCCAGATTGTGACCGTTTCTCCACCACGTATTCAAATTGGGTTCCATCACATCAAAAATGGGTGCTGGCCAGGTATACCAGCGTTCTTTCACGTTGATGTTCATCACCATTTTAGCTTCATACAAATCAGGTGCGTATGTAATGGTCACGAAATT
The DNA here is from genome assembly GCA_040377305.1 of Flavobacteriales bacterium. GTDB lineage: Bacteria > Bacteroidota > Bacteroidia > Palsa-965 > Palsa-965. The sequence goes on from JBEIPA010000016.1 coordinate 30,883, forward strand.
GAAGAGCGAAGTATTCAGCAGGTTCTTACACGATTGAGCGATTGCTTCTTGTACATTTCCAGTGATCGACAATGTATCTCCTTCTGTGAACGTTAATTCCCTGAGGATGATAAAAGGCTTCGTTGTTTTATTGCCGGTGATGATTATCGTATCAACCGCATAATTGGTGATGAGGAGTTTTTCATAAGCGGTTGTATCCTGAGCGAATGCACGTATGCACATTACAGTCAGCAAACAAGCCACTAAAAGGTTTCGGAAAAACATCACCTGCCGAACTCCGATGGGACGAAGATCAGAGACGAATATAGTTCATGAACTCGTCGTAACGTTCTTTGAGATCTTCCTCGTAAACGCTTTGGTGGAACGTTCCTTTGATTTCGTAATTGTAACGTTCAAAAGTTTGGATGATGCGCGACAAATCTTCGCGATTAATTTTCAACGTTACTTCTACACGAGGCGTTCCGGGAATTCCCGCAACATACGTACTCAGAATTTTTGCGTCGTTACCTTCCACGATCTGAGCAATCTGCGCAAGTGAATAATCGACATTGTTTACTTCGAGAACAAGGATTCCCCCGGGTTCACGCATCGCTGCCATCTTCACCAGTTGCTCAGCAATTTTCCGGATCGTAACAGCACCGCGGTATTTTCCGGCTTCGTCAAGAATTCCGATTACGTCAACGTTCATCTGCGCCATGAGTTTCAACGCATCGTACGCATGCTGAGTTTCCGTTAACACTGGTCGGATGAGGCTCAACTGTGTGTCTTTGATCGAGGAATCCGATTCATCGAGTTCAAAAAGTTCACTTTCAGAGATCATTCCCACAAATTCGGTTCCGTCTACAACGGGTAACCAGCTCACTTTGAACTCGTCCATCCAGCGCAAAGCTTTCTCTGCTGAATCATCGCTCTTCAGTGGGGGAATATCGTCGGATATGAGTTGACCTATTATCATTTCAATTTCGGGGTCAAAATTAGTATTTATTCTCAGCCAGCCTCGTCTCAATTATTAAGCGGCTAGTTTGTCTAACGCCCTAACCTACGAAAGGTTTAATGCGTTTAACAGATGGTACCAATCAGGGTTCAAATAACATGCCTGAGTTTGTATGTGAGTGCCTACTTTTGATCACCAAATTGTGGTAGCGTATGATCCGACTAAGTGTAAACGTGAATAAGATTGCAACATTGCGTAACGCGCGAGGTGGTAATACGCCCGATGTCTTGAAGGCTGCGTTAGATATTGAGCGGTTTGGAGCCGATGGAATAACAGTTCATCCCCGTCCCGACGAACGCCACATCCGATACTCAGATGTTAAAACCATGCGTCCCTTGTTGAAAACAGAATTCAACATTGAAGGCAATCCGCGTGAGCGAAAATTCCTCGATCTGGTATTTTCCACCAGGCCCGACCAGGTAACGCTGGTGCCTGATGCCACAAATCAGTTGACTTCTGACCACGGCTGGGACACTATTGCGAACCGCGATTACCTGAAAGAGATCATTGCGGAGTTCAAGAGCAAAGGAATTCGCACTTCTATTTTTGTAGATCCTGTGCCTGCAATGGTGAAGGGTGCGGCAATGACTGGTACTGACCGTATTGAGCTTTACACAGAACTTTACGCAGCGAACTACAAACAGAATCGTGTAGAAGCTGTTTCATTGTACTCTGAAGCAGCGGCTATTGCCAACCAGAACAATATTGGAGTAAATGCCGGTCACGATCTGAGCTTAGAGAATCTGAAATTCTTCGTCGACAATGTTCCCGGTCTCAAAGAAGTTTCCATTGGACACGCTTTGATTTCGGATGCACTTTACTTCGGACTTGAGAACACCGTGCAGATGTACAAACGATTGCTGTCCGTATGAAGTTGTTTCATAGAAAATCGGGTACTGGTCGCCCACTGATTATCCTTCACGGCTTATTCGGTATTTCCGACAATTGGGCAGCACTTGCAAAATTGTGGTCGCAATACTTTACGGTGTACGCCGTTGATCTTCGGAATCACGGACAGTCGCCGCACAGTGACGAATGGAATTATACGGCAATGGCAGAAGACATCATCGAATTAATGGGTGATGAAAAACTGAACGATGTGATTCTGCTCGGACATTCCATGGGTGGAAAAGTGGGAATGCGTCTGGCGATTGATTATCCGACTTCGCTTTCTAAATTGATCGTGGTTGATATTGCACCGCGACAATCGTTGCCGAATAATTCGGAAGTCGTTCGCGCACTGGAGCAAGTTGATCTGAACAAAATCAATTCGCGCAAAGGTGCTGAAGAAATTCTTCGTCCACTTTTGCACGAAGAAGGCACGATTCAATTTCTGCTGAAGAATCTTTTCTGGTCCGAAGGACCGCGTACGGGAAAAGAACAGGCTGACGGAGAAAAAAGTCTTCAGTGGCGTTTTAATCTGGATGTGATCAGCAAAAACCTCGATGAAGTTTACGCCGCTACATTACCCGATCCGGTTTGTGAAACGGAAACTTTGTTCATTCGCGGAAGTAAATCGCAGTACATCATGCCAGAAGATGAAGCGAGTATAACGCGCATGTTTCCGAACTCCAGCGTCGTAACAATTGAAGACGCAGGACATTGGGTTCACGCCGATCAGCCGTTTCCGGTGTATGAGGCGGTAATGAAATTCGCGCTTTAACAGCAGTCTCAGATTGCCATAATTCAACCCCTTCAGGGTTGGTTGATGTAGATACTTTTTCCAGTTACCGTAATTGAAGTCTTTCAGACTTCTGTGTATATGACAACTCCGGAGGAGTTCAATTACGGTAACTGGAAAAATCGTGCGCGAGGTACAACCCTGAAGGGGTTGAATAATGACCGTCGATCTGTCTTCACTTTTACTGCATACTTCTTCGTAACTTCGCGGTCTAAATTATTTCACACAATGACAACAGCTGAAATTCATACCAACAAAGGCATTCTTAAAGTAGAGTTTTTCCCTGCGGACGCTCCCGGTCACGTAAAAAACTTTATTGATCTCGCGAAGAAAGGATTTTATGACGGACTGAAATGGCACCGCGTAATTCCAGGATTTGTAATTCAGGGCGGATGTCCAAACTCACGCGATGGCGCTTCTGGAATTCCCGGAACAGGCGGACCAGGATATAAAATTCCTTGCGAGTTGAACGGAGAAAACCAACATCATGACAAAGGCGTTTTATCTATGGCGCATGCAGGCCCAAACACCGGCGGATCACAATTCTTCGTTGTGTTGAGCCGTCAGCAAACTGCACATTTGGATCGTCGTCACACATGCTTCGGCAAAGTGACAGAAGGTCTCGACATCCTTGACACAATCAAACAAGGTGATTCGATCGACAAGATTGTAGTGAACGAAAATTAGAATACCGTTCGTCATTGACAATTACCTTAAGTAATTCGCACAGCCCGATTGATCGCTCAATCGGGCTTTTTCGTTGGTTTTCTCGTTATACTTGTAGATATGGAAGTGAATTACCCATCCCCGCAGGATGCTCCTCAACAACCTGCGCCACTCAACAGTGAATTTTTACAACGCGGACGAATCGAAGGGAAAAACGATTGGTGGAGATATACGCTTGGCATTGTGATTTCCATGGCGGGATATTTTCTCTTCTCGGTTCCGGTATTGCTCATCATGATGAAAGGTGTTGCTCAGCTGGGAATCACTGATCCCGAAGAAATGACCAAAGCGATGACCAATCCGAAAGTACTCGGAATCGATACGAATCTGTTCCTGATTTTACTCTTGCTTGGATATGTTGGTGGTATGATCGGTTTATACCTTGCAGTTCGCTATTTACACAACAAGCCATTCGTTAGTATCATCACCGCAGCAACACGCATCAGATGGAAACGCTTTACCGGTGCTGCAATCGCATGGTTTATTTTCTCGTGCATCTGTATTTTCATTGCGTGGGTGATTGATCCGGCGAATCTCCAGTTCACATTCAACCTGAAACCGTTTCTCATCACAGTGGCTATTGCAATTCTCTTTTTGCCTGCACAAACCTGGTGGGAGGAGTTCTTGTTGCGAGGTTATCTGATGCAAGGAATTGCCCAAACTACAAAGACTGCACTCATTCCAATTCTAGCCACGTCGCTGATTTTCGGATTGCTGCACTCAGGCAATCCTGAAGTTGCCGCGTACGGTTTCTGGTATTCAATGCCGATGTACATTCTTCCGGGCTTGCTTTTTGCCATGATCGCTGTGATGGATGGAGGTCTCGAGATTCCGATGGGATTTCACTTCGCCAATAATCTGTTCGGAACAATTGCTGTCACCAACGATGTTAGCGCGATTCAGGCTTCAACGATTTTCAGACAGATCAATCCCGATCAACTGATAGATCTGTTATCGCTCATTCAATATCCCCTATTCCTTTTGTTGTTCTGGATGATCTACAAATGGGATTTCAAAAAACTTTACAAGTAAAGCATGCGTCACATACTTCTCTCCCTATCCGTTTTTGTTGTCGCAATACTCAATGCGCAACAGAACAGCACGTATCAGTTCTCGTTGGATCTCACCAAAGTGCACAACGATCTGCTGACGGTTGAATTGATTACACCGAAAATTGCCTCCGACAGTGTGGTGTACAGCTTGCCGGCAATTGTTCCCGGCACTTACAAGGTGTACAACTTCGGTCGTTTCACCAGTGAGTTCAAAGCATTCGACAAAGCCGGAAAAGAGCTTGAAGTCCTTCGGTTGAACGCAAACTCTTGGAGCATTCACAAAGCACAGGAACTTTTCAAAATTTCTTACGATGTGGAAGATTGCTGGGACACCAAACAGAAAAATAATTTCGTGTTTGAACCTGCAGGGTCGAATATTGAGGATTCCAACTTCGTTCTGAACAATCATTGTTTCTTCGGTTACTTCGATAACATGAAGAAAGTAGAATACCGTGTAAACATCACGCATCCACAGCAAATGTTTGGTGCAACCGGTTTAAACAATGTTGTGCGTGAAGGAAATGTCGACAAGTACACGATCTCCAACTACAACGATCTCGTAGACGGTCCAATCATGTATTGCCGTCCCGACACAACACATCTGAACATTGGTGGAAGCGATATTCTTATCTCCGTGTATTCTCCGCGCAAAATGGTTTCCTCCAAATTCGTTGGCGATAGTCTCGAAGGAATTCTCCACGCACAAGCCGAATATCTCGGTGGAACTTTGCCCGTGAAGAACTATGCATTCATTATTTATCTCACTGCAAATTCACGCGGATTCAATTCCGGATCATACGGTGCACTGGAACACTCCTACTCGTCTATGTACACATTGATTGAGCAGAATCCTTCACTCATTGCACAAACCATCAAAGACGTTGCTGCACACGAGTTTTTTCACATCGTTACTCCGTTGAACATTCACTCGTATGAAATTGGTGAATTCGATTACAACACTCCCGCAATGTCTCAGCATCTGTGGATGTACGAAGGGCTCACCGAATATTCTGCACATCACGTTCAGGTAAAAAACGGGAGTCAGTCCATGGAAGATTTCTTCGCAATTATGTCGGAGAAAATTTCGCGAGCACAGCAATTCGACGATGAGCTTTCATTCACGGAGATGAGCAAGAATTGTCTCGGTAAAACCGAAGATCAGTATCTGAATGTTTACCAGAAAGGTGCGCTCATTGCCATGTGTCTGGATCTTAAGTTGCGTCATCTTTCCGGTGGAGCTTACGGTACACAAGAACTCATGCGTGACCTCGCGAAGAAATACGGAAAAGACCGTTCGTTCACTGATGATTCTTTATTCAGCGATATTGTGAAACTCACGTATCCTGAAATCGGAATTTTCCTCGACAAGCACGTGAAAGGCGGAGAACCACTCCCTTTTACAGAATGTCTCGCTTATGCAGGATGTGAATATGCGCGCAAGAAAACAATCACAACTTTCGATCCGCTTGGTGGCTACGGATGGTTTGTCGACAGCACAAATCGCGTTGTCCTTTACCCCAATGAGCCGACGGAATTCGGCAAAGACATGGGTTACATGAAAGGTGATGTGCTGTTATCGATCAACGGTAAGAAAATCAAATCTGCAACAGCTGCAGAGCAAATCGCGACCATTGAAACCACACTGAAAGAAGGTTCGAAGGTTAAGGTGAAAGTTCTTCGTAAGACCAGTCAGGGTAAAGAAGTAACTCAAGAGCTCAGTGCAGATATGCGACCAACGACGAAGGTGGTTCGGAATTATATTGGACCGATGGAGAAAGCGACGCCGGAGCAATTGAAGATCAGAAAATCGTGGATAAATAAATAGATCGGAGTTGGGAGATGGGAGTCGGGCGATCGTTTATGACTGCCGACTGCCAGACTGCCCGACTGCCTACTGAAACATGAGTGCAGCACTTCCATCCGAAAATTTTTCCTTCAAGAACTACTACTGGTGGTTTCAGGCGGGCGGTTGGACTTTATTCTTAACGGTTAATGCAGCTGTGCTTTTTATCAGCAACAAGTTAACCACACCACTCATCTACTGGTTGATCGTTGCCTGGTTTGCGTGTACGGCGCTAACCGAATTTCTACGGTTTATTGTAATTCGCTTTCATTGGTTGAAACTAGAGAGTATTCAGGCCGTGCCGCGGGTGCTTATACTGGTTGTTGTGATGAGCATAACGATGGCATCTCTTTCTTCACTTTATCAGATGTACGTATCAAATACAGGCACAGTCCTTTTCGATATAGGTACATGGATTACAGAGATCATCAGCTATAGCCTTGCTTTCATTATCTGGAGCATCATGTACTTCCTGATCAACACCGTAGAAAATTTCCGTAAAGCAGAAATCGAAAATCTTCGTTGGCAGGCGCTTCGCACGGAAACGGAATTGAATCGACTGAAGTCGCAGCTGAATCCGCACTTCATGTTTAATGCCATGAATGTGATTCGTGCGCTGGTAGATGAAAATCCCGTTCGCTCGAAGGACGCAATTACACAGCTCTCGGGTTTGTTACGCAACACCTTGCAGTTCGGAAAGCACAAGTACATTTCGCTTGGGCAAGAGCTGGAAGTGGTGCGCGATTACCTTTCACTGGAATCTGCACGTATGGAAGAACGACTGCGCATTAAGTGGGAAATTGATCCGAATTCGGAAGCGTTTGAAGTTCCTCCCTTGATGTTGCAAACGCTTGTGGAAAATTGTATCAAACACGGAATCTCGAAATTGCCTGAGGGCGGCACCGTTTTGATCAAGACTTCGCTGAATGAAAAAGGATTGAACATTTTTCTCGAGAACAGTGGCAAGTACGATGCATCACTTAAACCTGAAAGCGGATTTGGTTTGAAGAATTCACTGGAGCGATTGGAGCTACTTTACGAGAATGCGACACTTACAATTAAAAATTCAGGTAACAATTCTGTCGTTACCGAAGTATTCATACCTAAAACGCGAAAATCATGAGAGCTGTTATTGCAGATGATGAACGCTTGGCGAGACAAGAATTGAAGTCCATGCTCGCAACGTATCCCGGAATTGAAATTGTCGGAGAATGCGCCGACGCGAAGTCAGCGATTGACACCATCAACGAATTAAAACCTGATGTTGTATTTCTCGACATTCAGATGCCGGGAAAAACCGGATTCGACGTCCTTGAGGAAGTTACATTCGTTCCCGAAGTAATTTTCGTAACCGCACACGACGAGTTCGCTCTGAAAGCATTTGAAGTAAATGCGCTCGACTATCTGCTGAAGCCCGTTCAGGGTGCGCGATTGTCTGACGCCATCAAGAAAGTTGGAGACCGTCTGCGGGATAAGGAATCTGCTCCTGAAAAAACAAACGTGCTCGGTGAAAACGACCAGGTGTTTGTAAAGGACGGGGAGAAATGCTGGTTCGTGAAGCTTGGCGATGTGCGCTTATTCGAATCAGAAGGCAACTACGTGCGTTTGTTTTTCGGAACACAGCGTCCGCTCATTCTTCGTTCGCTGAACTATCTCGACGAGCGCTTGAACAACAAAATATTCTTCCGCGCGAGCAGAAAACACATCATCAATCTCCAGTGGGTCGACAATATCGAAAGCTGGTTCAACGGTGGATTGCTCGTGAAACTTAAAGGAGGAGAATCAGTAGAAATCTCGCGCAGACAGGCAGTGAAGCTGAAAGAAATGATGAGTCTGTAGTGCAAGAAATTACCTGGAAAGAATTTTGGCTTCTACCGAAAAGCAAAACCTACTTGTGGATTGCAATCGGTGCATTTCTGGTTATGTTCGCAACTGTGCAATCTACGCTTGCGTATGTTGAGCACAGACCCGGATATGTCATCGAAGATTGGTCACGTTCATTTCTCGGAAAGCCCAGAAACTTTTCCGTTGCCATTTTTGCCATCACCTATTTCGCGATGGTGTATGCAATCTGGACGAATGTAAAGCGCCCAAAGGTTTTTCTGCACATGTTCATTACGTACGCAATCATGCAACTCTCGAAGTGTATTGTATTGCTGATTGTTCCGCTTGATCCGCCAACAGACATCCTTCCCCTCAGTGATCCGATTCTCGAAACACTTTTCTACGGTGGGCATGTTAACCTGAAAGATCTCTTATTCTCAGGTCACGTTGCAACGGTATGCATAGCCGGAATCTATGCTCGCGGACATTTTATGAAGATTACCTTCTTCATGCTGGCCATCATTCTTGGATTTCTGATGGCGCAACAACGCGTTCACTACATTGTTGACGCAGTTGCCGCTCCGGTCTTTGTTTGGATCGCCTTTCGATTGTCGTCGCTGATCGCCAAATCCTCCTCATAATCCGGATTCTGATCAGGACTCCACTCCGCTTCAATCGGAAGGAAATCAGCGATCAAAATAAGTCCGGCTACGCATAGAAGAACGGGGATTACATATTCTGTGTGCATCTTGTCTTTGTTTGCACAAAAATCAGCAGGCTAGATTACCTGATTCTTACCAGAATATGAAGTGATGAAAATCTTATTGCGAAAGGTGGAGAGCGCAAGCCTTTTCCAGTTCCGAAAAAAACTCATCAAAGTCACGCGCATACTCGTCATAATGCTCGCGCAAAGCGTCCGCCCCATGCTCCATTCCCGATTGATACGGTGTTCTTCGCGACATTCCCAGCATGACTTCGCCGATCCCTTCCACATGAGCATACGCACACAGCCAATTGTACATACGCATGTACTTGAGAAAGTGCTTTGATTTCTCAGGGAAAATTGCACTTTCAGCCTGCAGTTTGTCGTAAATCCCCAGTGCATAGTCCTCCAGTGAAACGGCACTGTATCTGTTCCAGTTCTTCGCCAGAAAATGGTCGAAAAAGACGTCAACCACCACCGGTGCATAATGGTGAAAACGAGGCCGGAGTCTCTGTTTGGTTCGTTCGGTAATCGGATGCGTATCTGTGAAATAGTCGATAAACCGATGCATTAGAATGCCTTTTTGCACTTCAGGAGGGTATTCGCGGTGCTTTTGCCCCTTCACGGAGTCGGCAATGAAGTTTCCCAACAATAATCCGGTATCGTTGCCCGACAAATAGAAATGCGCGAGATAATTCACAAAGCAAAGGTATGAGGAACGAGGAATGAGGACGGGGGAATAAGGATTCTATTCCTCTGAATCACTGAAAACGGCAAGTATCCCCATTCCTTATGCCCCATGCCTTTCTTTCATAACTTTGTGCACCCATTTATGACTATGAAACGCTGCCTGTTTGTTCTAACATTTTCCTTTGTCGCCTGTTTCGTTAACGCACAAATGTATCAGGCCGGTGGACCATTTGCACCGGTTGTTGAAGACAGCACTGTGTTGTGGCCCAAAGACAATGCGCAACCCTGGACTTTGCAGGAGTGTATTGCATACGCACAAGTGCACAACATTCAGGTGCAACTCGATCAGCTCAATGTTCGCATGAGTCAAACGAACCTGACTGCTTCCAAAGGAAACATGTTGCCGAATCTGAACGGATATGCATCGCATACGTATAACTACGGACAAACGATCGATCGATTCACGAATACGTTTGTGAATGATCGCGTACTGAACCAGAATTTCTATTTATCAAGCACATTCACGGTGTTCAGTGGTTTTTCGAATTACAACACCGTTCAGCAAAATAAATTCGCACTACAAGCGAGTGAGTTTGGCGTAGAACAAACGCGGTACGACATCGGAATGAATGTTGCGAATGCCTATCTCAATATTCTATTTGCCGAAGACCAGGTTGAGATTGCGAAGAAACAGCAAACGCTAACCAATTCTCAGGTTGAACGTATGCAGAAGATGGTTGATGCAGGAGCTTCTGCTCGCGGCCCTCTACTCGATTTGCAGACACAACTTGCCAATGAAAAAGTAACATTGATTACTGCTGAGAATAATCTCACGATTGCAATGCTCACGTTGACGCAGTTGATGAATCTGGACACAACGGCCGGATTCAAAATCGTCCGCCCGAATCTGGAAGTTCCGAATGAAGCGGTACTTGTTGAAACTGCGGATCAGATCTACACCACAGCGGAGAACAATCAACCGGCGATTAAACAAGCCGACGCAAACATCATGAGTGCAGAAAAAGGTGTTGATGTTGCTTACGGTGGATTAAGTCCTACGTTGACTTTGCAAGGTTCATTGGGAACGGGATATTCGGGAGCTGCGCAAAGTGTTGCTGCCAATCAGAACGGAGTCGATACAGTCGGTATTACAACCGGCGGTGAGTTCGTACTTGTACCGGGCTTCGACTACAACTATTCTACGGTTCCGTTTTCTGATCAACTTGGCAATAACTTCAACCAGAGTTTCGGGATTCAGTTGTCCGTACCGATTTTCAATCGCCTGCAGGTAAATTCCAACATTCAGCGTGCGAAAATTCAACACATGAATGCCCAGTTGACTGCAGATCTTGCACGACAAAACCTGAACAAGAACATTCAGCAGGCACACGCGGATGCTAAAGCTTCATTGGAAAAATACCACGCACAACAAGCCGCACTGGCTGCCGCAGAAGAATCGTTCCGTTACACTGAAGGGCGTTTTAACGTTGGTGATGTAAATGCAATCGATTACACCACTTCAAAAAATCGTTTGGCTCAGGCTGAAGCCAATTTACTGCAGTCAAAATATGATTACATCTTCCGCCTGAAGGTGCTTGACTATTACAAAGGAAATCCACTCACATTCTGATAATTGCTCTATGAAACGTATTTTAATCATTGGTGGAATTGTACTCGTCGCCCTGGTAGTTATTGTGGTAGCTACGAAAGGGCGCGGCGGTGAAACCCCAAAAGTTGCAACTGAAAAAGCAGAGAAGCGCACCGTTGTGGAAGTTGTTTCTGCAAGTGGTAAAGTTCAACCCGAAGTGGAAGTGAAAATTTCATCCGATGTTTCCGGTGAGATTGTGGAGTTGTTGGTTAAAGAAGGAGATACAGTGAAGAAAGGTGATTTGCTTCTTCGTGTTGATCCTGTACTCTATCAATCGGAGGTGGAGCGCATGCTGGCTACATTAAATGGAACAAAGGCCAACAAAGCGAATAGTGAAGCGCGTTTATTACAAGCGAAGGCTCAGTTGGTGAATTCAGACGCGGCTTTCAAACGCAGCGAGAAACTTTTTCAGCAGCAAGCAATTTCCCAATCGGAATTTGATCAGGCGAAAGCATCCTATGAAACAGCGAAGGCTGAAGTGGCAGCTGCAGAAGAAAGTGTAAACAGTGCGTCGTTCAACATTAGCAGTACAGAAGCATCTTTGAAGAATGCGAAAGACAATTTAGGTCGCACTTCTATCTATGCACCGGTGAGCGGAACAATTTCCAAGCTCAACAAGAAAAAAGGAGAACGTGTAGTTGGAACAGCACAGATGGAAGGAACAGAAATTCTCCGTCTTGCAAACCTTCTGGAAATGGAAGTTCTGGTGGATGTAAATGAGAACGACATTCTCCGCGTTCACTTAGGCGATACTGCTTACGTTGAAGTTGATGCACATGACACCCGTAAATTCAAAGGCATAGTAACAGAAGTTGCAAACTCTGCTAACACAGCAGGATTGTCCAGCGATCAGGTTACCAATTTTCCTGTGAAGGTTCGTATCCTGCGTGATGCGTATTCCGATTTACTTGATCCTGCACATCCTGAACGTTATCCTTTCCTTCCGGGCATGTCGGCTACCGTTGAAATTCAAACCAAACGAGTGGTGAATGTGATAACCGTTCCCATTCAGGCAGTAACAACCCGTCTTGATACTACTGCAGCAGGAAGTGGCGAAGAAACAAAACTCGGCACGGATGCTGGTGGTGATGGCAATTCGGATGGTGAAATAGTTGTACAAGACAACAATGTGAAAGAAGAAGTAAAGACAGACGAACCGATCATGTGCGTTTTTGTTTATCGCGATGGAAAATCCGTGCTCGCGCCAGTGAAAACCGGAATTCAGGACAACATGTACATTGAAATTGAATCGGGACTTAAAGAAGGTGACGAAGTTATTTCTGCTCCCTTTGGAACTATACGCACCATACTTCGCAATCGTGGTGCCGTAGAGAAAGTCTCGAAAGAGATGCTATCGGTTGTCGAAGAATAATTCCGGTGGCGCTCATCCTCCTTCTTGAATCATCAGCATCTGTATGCTCAGTGGCCTTGAGCCGCGATGGACATGTTATTGCTGTTCGCGAAAACTCAGAAGGAAACAAACATGCTGAACTACTTTCTGTTTTTTGTGATGAAGTGATGAAACAAGCGCGCATTTCTCCCACTGATTTAGATGCGGTATGCGTAAGCGGAGGACCTGGTTCATACACCGGGCTTCGCATTGGTACCTCGACTGCAAAAGGATATTGTTACGCTCTTAATATTCCACTCATCGCTGTTCCAACGCTCGAGGCCCTTGCTTTCGGAATGAAAGAAGAGGCGACAGCCGGCGACTTACTTGCACCCATGATCGACGCGCGACGCATGGAAGTTTACACAGCGGTATTTGATGTTGAACTGAACAATATTGCACCCGTATTGCCACATGTTCTCGAGGAGAACTCTTACAAGGCATTTCTCGATCAAAAAATAGTTTGGTTTGGTGGCGACGGAATGGCAAAGGCACAGGAAATATTGTCCCAGCATCCGAATGCTCGTTTCAGTACTGGTTGCACTCAATCATCCGCACATTTTGCAGTGCTTGCAGAGAAGAAGTTCACAGCCAAACAATTCGAGGATGTGGCTTATTACGTTCCGTTCTACCTGAAGAATTTTCAGCCGGGACCGAAGCGGAGTGAACAATAATTTCCTGATGAGCACGACTGTGGTTATGTAACTTTGACAGCCCATGAAACACTACTTCGTTACCTTGTTTCTTCTCCTCGCTTCAACCGTGTTTGCACAAACTCCAACGCAAACCATTCGCGGTAAAGTTGTAGATAACCAAACCAAGTCAACGCTTCCTGGTGTTATTGTGGTACTGCAGGATACGGGTGCCGCCATGAAATCTACATCGACTGACCTCGATGGCAACTTCCGCTTTGAGAATGTACCCATTGGCAGACACAACCTGTTGTTTCGCTATCTCGGTTACAAAGAACAATCGCTGACTGTAATTCTCACTTCGGGAAAGGAAGTGGTGATGAATGTTGAACTTGAAGAATCAGTTTATCAGACGCAGGAAGTTGTAATTACCGGTGAAAGCGGAAAGGGTGAACCCTTGAACGAAATGACGTCGGTAAGTTCCCGTTCATTTTCTATTGAAGAAACGTCCCGGTACGCAGGAAGTCTGGGTGACCCATCGCGTATGGCAGCCAACTATGCAGGGATCAGTGGCGCAAATGATTCACGCAACGATGTGGTCATTCGCGGTAATTCTCCAATGGGATTATTGTGGAAGCTCAATGGAATCGACATTCCGAATCCGAATCACTTCGGTTCATTCGGAAGTACGGGTGGACCTGTGAGTATTCTCAACAACAACGTACTCAACAACTCTGATTTTCTCACCAGTGCTTTTCCTGCGGAATATGGAAATGCGATTGCCGGTGTTTTCGATTTGCGTACACGAAACGGAAACAATGAGAAATTCGAATTCATGGGAATGGTCGGTTTCAATGGCTTTGAGTTTGGTGCGGAAGGTCCAATCTCACGCAAACGCGGATCGTCTTTCCTGATCAATTACCGTTACTCTACCCTTGAGCTTTTTAGTAAAATCGGAGTGGAATTCGGAACCGGTGTTGCAGTGCCGCATTACCAGGATCTTTCTTTTCGTTTCAATTTTCCCACTGAAAAATGTGGCGACTTTACGTTTTGGGGAATTGGCGGCGTAAGCTACATCGAGTTGCTCGATAGTGAAAGTGATACAACCAAACTCGATTTGTATACACTTGGTGGTTACGACACACGCTACGGAACTAAAATGGGCGTAACCGGATTCACACACACCATCTCACTGAACTCCAAAACGTACAGTCGCTTCAATGCAGGTGTGACGTATAATCAGAATTATGTGAGTGTAGATTCCATTGGTTGGGCAGACATGAGTATGTGGCCCGACTACGGCAGCGAATTCTGGAGAATCAATCTGAATGCGAACTATCACCTTGTTACAAAGTTCAATGCAAAGAACACACTGAAGAGCGGTATTCAAAGTGAGGTGTACAACATTTCGCTTGTGGATAGCTTCTCATTGAACCCAACAACGTTCCAAACGATCCGTAATGTGCAGGATCAGTCGTACCAGTTACAGGCGTATTCACAGTGGCAACACAAGTTCACGGATTTGCTCACGATGAATGTTGGATTGCACGGACAATATCTCGGACTCAATGAATCGTTTGCACTCGAACCACGTGCAGGTTTGAAATGGCAGCTGAATGAATTTCACTGGCTGAGTGTAGGAACCGGCTTGCACAGTCAGATGCAACCAATTTTCATTTACTACAACCAAACCGTTGCGCCTAACGGAAATTACGTACTCACCAACACAAACGTTGACTACTCCCGCGCATTTCACTCGGTACTTGCGTGGGACTGGAACTTTGGTGAACAAATGCGACTGAAAGCTGAAGTGTATTACCAATATCTCTACAGCATTCCGATTCGTCCGACCTGGGCAACATACTCTTCCTTGAACGATGGCGCTGATTTCGATTCGCCCGGCGTTGATTCGCTCGTGAACGATGGAACGGGCAGAAATTTTGGTTTCGAACTCACCGTAGAAAAATTCTACAGCAAAGGATATTACTTCCTGTGGACGACGTCGCTCTATCAATCGCGCTTCACTCCTGCGGATGGAAAAGAAAGACAATCGGCTTTCAGTGGAAACTACGTGATCAATTTACTTGGTGGTAAAGAATGGAACTTCAAAACTAAACATTCGATCCGCTTCGATATCAAATCGAACATTGCAGGTGGTAAACGATACATACCTATTGATCTCGCCGCTTCCAACGCCGCAGGAGAAGAAGTTTGGGATTACAACCGTGCCTACGAACAACGGTACGCCGGCTATTTTCGCATCGATGCGAAGATCGGTTACATCTACAACGGTAAACACATCACACAACAATGGTCGGTGGAATTCCTGAATGCAACGAACTACAAGAATATGTTCATGCAAACGTACGATCCGGCATCACAAAGTTTGAAAACAACCTATCAAACAGGATTGTTGGTGATTCCTGCGTACAAGATCACTTTCTAGACGACAGGCTGGAGACGGGAGTAATAGTCGTTGTTCTGTAATCACCCACTCCCGTCTGTAGGCTGTCGTCAGTCATCTAATAATACACCACCTGCATCTTAATAATATCAATCCCCAGCTCAATATGCCTGCGGTTGATATATGCATAGCTCATTCTCGTGGTGCCGTCGTAGAGATAAGAGAATTCATCTTTGAGCACCGTATTCTTGAAACGTTTCACCGATTCAATTCTTCCCAGCGAATCGTAGATGTAATTCGTTTGCTCCAGCAATGGTTCACCCGCATTGGAAGAATATGACCACGATGACATTCTTCCCAACTCATCATACGAATACGTGGTGATAATTCTGATTCCGCCAGCTGTGTATGCCTCACGACTTTCGATGATGCGTCCTTGTTTGTCGAGCGTCATCATGGTTTCCTTATAGACTTTCCCAACATCATTGAGACAATTCTGTTTGATCACAGTTGAGGAATAAATATCATATGAAAAGTCTTCACGCGAGATGACTGTCTGCACGCCGAGCTTAAAATTCCGGTGAGAGGTTCCGGTGTTTGTTTCCCGCGTATGCACCTGCGAGACCACAAAATCCTGTTCGTTGTACGTGTAATACCAGGAGTGATAATAAATTCCTTCGCAATAGCGGCGCGTGGAAATTCTTGAAAGCGAATCGTAGAATGTGTAGATGAAAGCTGTATCGTACGCGTAGTCATATTTGTATTCTGTCCACGCCTGCTTCACTACTTTGCCACGACGAACTGTTGCAGGATGCTCAATGGCCTTTGTTTCCATTCCGCGAACACGTGTTCTCCAGTAGTACGTAATCCGACCTTGACGATCGAATTCAAAATATTCGCGCAAACCTCTGTCTTCAATAATTCGTCCGTCAGGCTTATATTGATATGCACTGGTGATCGAATGAATCTTATGATGGCGTACACTGTCCGGAGAAAATTTAATTGGAACTGCGAACGGATCGTCAGTCACCGGAACAAAAAGCTGTGCGTGCGAAATAAACGAGAGGAAAATAAAAGAGACGACAAAGCATCCACGCAACACAGGCAACTTCACATTTTTCATTTTTTGTATCATCCTCTCCTAATCCCAACATATCGAACTGCTAAGTCAGCTGCTTAATGGCTTCCTCCACTTCAGTAACGGGTAACTGGCAGGTATTATTTTCACAAACGTAAATCAGCGTTTGACCTTCCACCCTTCTGTTCTGGAGAATCGCAATCTGATCTTCCAGTCGATTGTCTTCGGGACTTCCTGCGAAGATTGCATTTGGCAGATACAGTTTCCGGAAAGCCGCCGCGGTCTTATCAACATGTTTACCAACAATTGCCACTTCCCGGAATGGATATAGTTTGTTCAGAGCGAGAATCAGCCAGTTTGAGTAACCGGCGCCGTACTCCATCATTTCACGCTCAACACATTTTAACATGATTTCTGAGCGATCCACAAGTCCGGTGTCTCCATACAACTTGCCGAGATAAAACATATTTCGCGCCATTACCGAATTGGAGGCAGGAATTACGTTGTCCGAAGTTTCATACTTGCGCGTGATCAGTTTCGGATCGTCTTCCGAAGTGAAGTACAACATCGGCGATTGCTTAGAATGGAATTTCTCCTGTGCTATAACACAAAGATTCCAGGCTGTTTCAAGAATCATTGGATCAAACTCGACCTGATACAAGGCAATGAACGCATCAATCACAAACGCATAGTCTTCTAGAAATCCATTTATCGAACTCTTCCCGTTCTTGTACGAGTGCCAGAGAGTCCCATCATCTTTCAATTGCTTACTGATAATGAACTTCGCATTCTTCTTCGCCGCGAGCAGGTATTCCGGATCATTCGTCACTTTCCATGCATCAACGTATCCGCGCAACATCAGCGCATTCCACGAAGTGAGAATTTTATCATCCAATCCGGGACGAATACGTTTATCACGCACGGCGAGTAAAAGCTTCTTCGCCTTAGCGATTTTTTCCTTGAGCTCCTGAACCGACAACTTGTGCTTTATTGCAAGTGTTGAAAGAGATTCACGCATAATGAGCACGTAATTCTCTTCCTCCCAGTAACCAATGCTGTTCACATTGAATACATCTGCCATCAACTCAAAATCCTCCCGAAGTATGTTTTGCAATTCCTCCTTCTTCCATACATAGAACTTGCCTTCAACGCCTTCCGAATCTGCATCCAACGCGGAATAAAAAGCGCCTTCATCGGAAGTCATTTCACGACTCACCCACTTCAATGTTTCGCGTACAGTGTCGAGATAAAATTCGTTTCCGGTCAATTGGTACGCCTCGCTATACAATGAAACAAGCTGACCATTGTCGTACATCATTTTCTCGAAATGCGGAACTTTCCACAGCATGTCGGTTGAATAACGTGCAAATCCTCCTCCCACATGATCATTGATTCCGCCCATCGCAATTTTGTCGAGCGTCAACGTCACGTGTTTTAATGCGCTTTCATTCTTCGAGAGATGATAATACCGCAACAGAAATAAATAGTTGTTCGGCAACGGAAACTTCGGTGCACGATTGGGTCCGCCTTCTGTTGTATCAATTCGCTCGGACCACGACTGCCATGCTTTGTCGGGCAGTTGCTGCAGAATATCAGTTTCTTCGTGCTTCCAGACTTTACTGTCGAGCTGTTGCACACCCTGCGTTAACTCATGCGCATACTGCATACACCTCTCCGGCTCGTTCTTCCACAAATCAGCCAGATTGATCAATGCCGAAATCCATTTCTCCTTCGGAAAATACGTTCCTCCGAAAATGGGACGACCATCAGGCAATGTGAAACAATTCAACGGCCATCCTCCCTGCCCGGTCATAATCTGCACCGCCGACATATAAACCTGATCAATATCCGGACGTTCTTCTCGGTCAACTTTGATGCACACAAACAAATCGTTCATGATCCGCGCCACTTTCTCATCCTCGAATGACTGGTGTTCCATCACGTGACACCAGTGACATGCGGAGTAACCAATACTCACAATGATCATCTTGTTTTCAGTTCGCGCTTTCTCCAACGCTTCTTCATTCCATGCATACCAATCCACGGGATTGTATGCGTGTTGCAGAAGGTATGGACTGGATTCGTGAATGAGGCGGTTGCTCTGTTTACTCATAAAACAAATTTACGCCACTCTAGTCTCCGATCTCGCATCTCACAACTATATTTGCTTCGCTGTGATCCAACTCCTCATCGTACTTGCCGGATTTCTATTCGTAGGTCTCAAAATTTATCTGGAGACTGCCGAAAATGCTGTGAGTTTCCGGAGGCCCGCGCGTGCAACCGTACTTGAGATAGAGATCCGAAGATACCTGCAGCAAATTGTGTTTTTCAAAAAACTGAATGCCGAAGATCAACGGATTTTCATTGAGCGCGTTCAGCATTTTCTGAATGAAAAAGATTTTCAGGGAATGGAAGGCTTGACCATGACTGATGAGATCAGAACGATTGTTTCTGCGTCTGCTATTCAGATTAGTTTCAAGCTCCCCATGTGGAAGTTTCCCAGTTTTAGAATGTTTCGGATTTATCCGGAGAGCTTTTACAGCAACCTGTTCCGCAAATACCTCAAGGGTGGTGCAGGAAAAACGGGACAAATCTGGTTTTCGTTGCGCGACTACCGCGAAGGTTTTGCCGATGCAGAAAACGGCATCAATCTCGGATTACACGAGATGGCGCATGCGGTGATCATTGAAATGCAAAACGGAAAACTCGATCACGGCTTCACACATGCGTACGAAGTGATTGAGAAAATCGCGAAAGACAGAATTCCAAAAATCCGTTCCGGCGCGTTCACCTACATGCGCGAGTATGCAGGAGCCAACGAAATGGAATTTATAGCTGTAACTACGGAATATTTCTTCGAACAACCAGAAAAACTAAGCGCAGCAGATCGCGAATTGTATGAAGCATTTTCTGATCTGTATCGACAGAATCCTATTCCTGCCACAAGTACGGAGCTAAAAATTACTCCAATCAACTACGAGGAAATAGAGAAAGAGGAAAAAACGAAACGCAACTACCGCTTTGCAAACTGGCATTGGTCGTTAACACTTGCGTTGATCGGAATATTCATTGCCCCTTTCTTTCTTATATGGCAATCGATGTATGTTGCGCTTAGTTTTGGCTCAATGTGGCTTGTTGCACTTGCCGTATTCTTTGCATCATCTCTGCTCTTGTATAAACCAATTGTAAAAAGTGGAGCTCTCGGAGGAACTCAATTCTGGTTGTTGCATTTTTTCGGAATGTGGCCGCTGGTGCTTTCGGTTTTCTATCTCGTGAACAATCATATTCCGGTTTGGGAACACGGCGAGGTACACAAAGTGAAGTCGATCAACTGGCAGAACAATTCCAGTGCATTCGTCCATTTTACGGACAACGCTTTTTCCGATGACCCGAATTCCCGATTGGTTGACGCGAAGTATAACGACGGTGTTAAACCCGGAGATTTCGTGATTGTGGTTACTCAATTCGGACCATTCGGAGTGCCAGTGTACGGAAAGAATATATTGATTCACATTCCTGAACGCGGCGGTAGCATCTGGGATGAATAAAATTCTCTAACTTTCCGTAAACCGCCACTATGAAAACAGCATTTCCCCTCTCCGTATTCGGTCTGATTCTCCTGATTTCTCTTACCGCATTTTCTTCGCACAATGTGCAAACTGAGCCTCAAGTAAAAACCGGTATCTACGGTGTTTGTGGAATCGATTCGACCGAAAAGAGTATAGAACTAATTCTGATGAACGAAAACCAGTTCAAGTACTACTGCACTTCATACCCAAAAGGAACTGTCGATGTTACCGGGAAATGGAAAGTGGAGAATAACACGGTTGTACTTTACGACTATGGCAAAGCAGGTATTCACAACAAATGGAGCATCATGGATGGAAATTATCTGCGCTCAACCAAAATGGTAGGTGGCGGACTGATGATGCTTAGCGTTTGTCACCTGGAGTCGTGTAAGTAGAATCACTTCCTCTCCTGCGTCGTCTCCACCGCTTCCTGCTTAATATTCACCGGAAACTTTTTTCGCAATCCGAACACACCAACTTTAATGAAACCGGTCACTTCGGTTTTCGCCTGCTTATTGCCTATAGCTGCAAGTAGTGTTGGAATTCCATTGATGAGATCGGTGAGCTTCGCATTCACTTTCACGCGGTAAACCATTTGTGTGTCTTTCTGGATTTTGACTTTGTCATTGACAGTAACTACACCGAGATTTACGTCGGCAACTTTCACTGCTAATTCCAATCCGTGAAGTGTAATCGCAAAGTTGTTCGGATTATCAATCTGCAATCCCATATCCATGACCACAGTGCCACGGAAAATGTCGATGCTTCCGAACTTGACATCTGTAACTGAATTCGGTGTAACAGGTTTAAGGCCGCAGGATGCGAAGAACATCAGGACAGCTAGTAGTAGGGCGAGTTTTTTCATAGACCGGTCACAGCAAATCAATATCCACTGTATGTTAACTGCTGTTATTTCACTTTCGTTGTGAAAACCTAAATGCGACGCCTGCCGCGGGCTTTCCACGGCGACGCGGCGTTTCGGCGTAAAGGTGTTTACCGCTCTAAACTCAATCGTCGGTCACGGAGCATTACTTCATGTAAAATTCTCCGTGACCGCCGGATGGGAAACAGGCGTTGAACCTTTGAGATTTTTTTCTCCGTTCCACCGCGCCGCCGTGGTAGCCTCGCAGAGAACCTTAGCCACTAACACGCAACCAAGAGTTACTTCTGCATGTAGTGCTTGTAGAACAACGGAATAGTCTCAATCCCTTTGAAGTAATTGAAAATTCCGTAGTGCTCATTCGGTGAATGCAACGCATCTGAGTCCAAACCGAATCCAAACAGTACCGAATCAAGTCCAAGTACAGATTTGAACAGCGCAACAATTGGAATGGATCCGCCACCGCGGGTTGGAATTGGTTTCTTGCCGTATGTTTCCAGCATTGCATTTGCAGCTGCAGCATACGCAAGTGATGAAGTAGAAACAACAACCGGCTCTCCACCGTGATGATAAGACACTTTCACTTTCACACCTTTCGGTGCAATCTTCTTAAAGTGCTCATCAAACAATTTAGAAATCTCTGCTGATGTCTGATTCGGAACCAAACGCATTGAAATCTTTGCAAACGCTTTCGAAGGAAGAACAGTCTTCGCACCTTCTCCCGTGTAACCGCTCCAGATTCCGTTCACTTCAAGTGTTGGACGAATGCCTGTGCGTTCAATGGTCGTAAAACCTTTTTCACCCATCACCTCGTCGATTTCAAGATCCTTCTTGTATTCATCAAGATTGAATGGAGCTTTGTTCATCTCAGCTCTTTCTTCCGCCGTGAGTTCAGCAACATTGTTGTAAAAGCCTGGAATCGTAATGTGATAGTTTTCGTCATGCATAGAAGCAATCATACGGCACAATACGTTAGCCGGATTTGCAACTGCTCCACCATAAACACCCGAGTGTAAATCGCGGTTCGGACCAGTTACTTCTACCTCCATGTACGAAAGTCCACGAAGACCAACGTCGATAGAAGGCGTATCGTTTGCAATGATCGATGTATCTGAAATCAGAATCACATCTGCCTTGAGTTTCTCTTTGTTGTTCTTGAGAAACGTACCGAGGTTTGCAGATCCAACTTCTTCTTCACCCTCAATCATGAATTTCACGTTACACGGAAGTGTTTGCGTTTTCAGCATTACCTCCAACGATTTCACGTGCATGAACATTTGTCCTTTGTCGTCGCAAGATCCACGAGCGAAAATTGCACCTTCAGGGTGAATATCGGTTTTCTTAATTGTAGGTTCAAACGGTGGAGTCGTCCACAATTCCAGTGGATCCGGTGGCTGCACATCGTAGTGACCGTACACCAAAACAGTTGGCAGTTTCGGATCAATAATTTTCTCAGCATACACAACGGGGTGTCCTTCCGTCGCAATGATCTCCGCATGATCTGCACCGGCAGCTGTCAACGAAGCCTTCACTGCATCAGCCGTGCGGGCTACATCATCTTTATATTTTGGATCCGCACTCACGGAAGGAATTCTCAGAAGTGCGAAAAGTTCGTCGAGGAATCGTTGTTTGTTCTGTTCGATGTACTGTTTGTGTGCGCTCATATTGATTGATTTTAAGCCCATTTTGCGAGCCGAGGACGAAAATGGGGTAAAATTCCGTCTGTTGCACGGTATCATTCCCATTTTTTCGCTCATCAATCAAAACACCATGGAAAAGTTGAAATTCAGGGTATAAAAGGTTATTTTTGAGGCTAAGCAAACCGTGCATTCCAATCTCCCCGGAATGTTAATTTACAATACAATGACAAAAAAGCTATTCAGTCTGGCGACAACCTGCATGTTGGTTGGTGGAATTTTTATTTCAAACCAATCGCACGCGCAGATCGCTACAACAACAACATTAACACCTCAGCAGCTCGTAACGAACGTGTTGTTAGGACCTGGGGTTATTGCTTCGAACATCGTGTACACAGGAGCGCCCGATGCAATTGGTTTTTTCAACGGTGGTATGACCGGAATCACTCCGTTGAACATTGACAGCGGTGTTGTAATGACGACCGGAACTGTACTCAACAACGGTAATGGTCCGCAAGGCCCGAATATTTCTACAGGAGCCGGAACAGATAATCTTCAGCCAGGTGATGCGTACCTCACATCCATTGCAGGTGCAAACACATTCAACGCTGCAATTCTCGAGTTCGACTTTATTCCAATGGCCGATTCCGTGAAATTCCGTTACGTTTTCGGAACAGACGAGTACATGGAATACGTTTCCGGTGGATTCGCCGACGTGTTCGCATTCGTATTGAGTGGAGTATCGGTTCCTCTTGCTCCAACCAATATTGCACTCATTCCATCAACTACAAATCCCGTGACGGCATTAACAGTAAATGCGAATAATAACCCGCAATATTATGTAGACAATGAAAATCCTCCCGGAACCTGCGTTCAGTATGATGGATTTACTGTTGTCCTCACAGCGCAATATCCGGTTCAATGCGGAGAAACATATCACATTCGCCTTGCGATTGCAGATGCACTCGACGGAATTGTTGACGCTGGTGTATTTCTCGAAGCAGGTTCGTTTACCACAGGACAAGTGAATCTTGCAACCGAAATCAGCTATGGAAGCAACAATGATTCTACTTTGTACGAAGGTTGCGGACAGGCATGCATCATTCTTGCACGCACTGGAAGCACGGCACAAACAGACACAATTTCATTGACGATTTCAGGAACTGCAGTTAACGGTGTTGATTACGTTCCAACTCTTCCATCCACTGTAATTTTCCAGCCTGGACAAGATTCAATTGTAATCTGCATCTCGGCTGTTCAGGACGGAAATCCGGAAGGGTTAGAAACACTGATTATTAACTCATCTGCTCAAGGACCCTGCGTGCAAAGTGTAACAAGCCTTACACTTTACATTAGTGATTTCCTTCCGCTCGTTGCGTATGCAGGGCCAGACACTGCAATGTGCGATCCGAATCCTGTGACCCTCGGTGGACCGGCAACGGGTGGTGTTGAACCTTATTCGTACTTATGGAATACGGGCGCTACAACATCGCAGATCACGGTACAGCCAACGGTAACTACAACTTATTATGTTCAGGTTAGTGATCCGTGCGGTTCTCCAATCGGCATTGATTCTGTAACTGTTTATCTCCCGAGCGCGAACGCACTTCAGGCGATTGTATCAAACGATCTTGAAATTTGCGATGGTGATGAAGTTCTTATGACTGTAAGCCCATCTGGCGGATCACTACCTTACACCATTCAATGGTTAACTGCCGTAGGTCCTGACTCAGTGCCAAATCCGAATTCTACGCTCAACATTTTCACACCAACTGCAAATGGAACATTTGTAATTATGGTGCAGGAAGGTTGTGGAGATATCGTAATGGATACAATTACTGTGATTATGAACGATTGCGCTGTTATTCCTCCGAACGTATTTACACCGGGAAGTGATGGCGTAAACGACTTACTTGTATTCGACGGCCTCGATGATTACCCGAACAGCTCACTGTACATTTATAACCGTTGGGGTAATAAAATTTACGAGGACATGAACTACCAGAACAACTGGAATGGAAATCAGGTTGTAGACGGTACCTATTATTACATTCTTACATTGAACGACGGGCGCAGCTTGACTGGATTCGTCACAATCATCAACGGAAAATAACCCTTTACCTCCCGACTCAGGAAGCTGATAAAGTCGGGAGCCCCACATCCCCAACGTGAGGCTCGAAAGTAAATGAAGAAAATTAGTCGCCTTGTTGTGTTATTCTCGCTGCTGATCTGCAGTGGGACTCTCCGCGCTACACATATTGTGGGTGGTGAAATTTATTATGATTGTTTGGGCAACAACGACTATCGGATAACACTGAAACTGTATCGCGATTGTATAAACGGAGTTGCCGCTTATGACAACCCTGCTTCCATCGGAATATTCAATACGGCTGGTGTTTTATTAAATAGCATCGGACTTCCGTTTCCCGGTTCAAACTTTGTTCCGCCTACAATCAACAGTCCTTGTTACACACCTCCGCAAAACGTGTGTGTGGAAGAAGCAATTTATCAGGGCGTTGTAAATCTGCCACCAATTGCAGGAGGGTATGTTATATCCTATCAACGCTGTTGCAGAAACAATACCATCCTGAATCTGATTAATCCAGGCGGAGTTGGATCGACTTATACAATCAATATTCCTCCAACAAACCTTGCTGTGTGTAACAGCAGTGCGCGTTACAACAACTTCCCTCCGATTTATTTGTGCGAAGGTGCGCCACTTGTGTTCGACCACTCAGCAACCGATCCGGATGGAGATTCACTCGTGTACGAATTGTGCGATCCTTTTGATGGAGCAAGCGCGGCTGTTCCGCAACCAGTTCCGCCTGCAGGACCTCCGTATGCATTCGTGCCGTTTGCACCACCATACAGCGGAGCTAATCCGATGAGCGCGAATCCAGCTATGGCAATTGATCCGGTAACAGGATTACTCACGGGCACTCCAAACTTGTCAGGACAATGGGTTGTTGGTGTATGTTGCAAAGAATATCGCAACGGACAATTGATTTGTGTGAACAAACGCGACTTCCAGTTCAACGTACTTCCGTGTCCGTTGCTCACAGTGAGTTCTATTCCGAATCAAACGGTTTTCTGTGCAGGTTACACGGTGCAGTTTCAGAACAACAGCTTCAACGCCTCCAGTTACCTGTGGAATTTTGGTGATCCAACTACATTTGGTGATACATCGAATGCGTTCCAGCCAATGTGGACTTTTGCCGATACCGGTGTTTACACGGTTACACTCATCTGCAATCCAAACACGTTGTGTGCTGACACCAATACTTCTGTGTTCGAAATCTATCCGCCTGTTCAACCAAACTTTCTTACTCCAGCCGGACAATGTGTAGACGGCAACAGCTTCGACTTTTTCATTGGCGGACAGTTCATGGGCAGTGGTACTACTACGTGGACGTTCGGCGCAAATGCAAATCCGCAAAACTCAACGGTCAATGATCCGCAAGACATTGTTTGGAATTCACCAGGAAATTATCCTGTTACTGTTCAGGTTGATGAGAACGGTTGCACCGGAATATTCACAGACACAGTGATCGTTTATCCAATGCCGACTGCAGATTTCAACACGGGTCCATTCGTTGGATGTCAGCCTTTCTACGTGCAGTTTGAGGACAGCTCCATTGCAGGAACTCAATTGTATTACCATTGGGATTTTGGTGATGGCGATACATCAAATCATCCGGATCCGTTTCACATTTATCCGAACGTGGGTGTTTATGATGTAACGTTGATTATCTGGACAACGAATGGTTGCATTTCCATTGATACGATTACGGTTCCCGGTGCAGTAACTGTCAATCCAACACCGGTTGCAAGCTTCGGAGTTTCTGATACATCTGTTTCGATTTTCACCCCGTTCATTACGGTTTCTGATTCGAGTTTCGGTGCCGATTCCTGCTGGCTCGATTTCGGTGATGGTTACTGGACGAACGACTGTAACGCGAGTCACACGTATTGGGCGTACGGCGATTACACGATCACACAAATTGTAGTGAATGAATTCGGTTGTCCCGACACAGCTTACATCCAAGTGGAAGTAACACCTGAACATCGTTTCTTCACTCCAAATACATTTACTCCAAATGGCGATGGACTCAACGATGTGTTCATGCCTGCGATAATGGGTGCTGAACAATATCATTTCATGATCTTCGATCGCTGGGGCATGCTCATCTTCGAAACCTACGATATC
Source organism: Flavobacteriales bacterium (assembly GCA_040377305.1). Classification (GTDB taxonomy): domain Bacteria; phylum Bacteroidota; class Bacteroidia; order Palsa-965; family Palsa-965. The sequence goes on from JBEIPA010000016.1 coordinate 57,841, forward strand.
TACACGGGATGGGATGGACGTTTCAAAGGCAACAAATGTCAGATCGACGTTTACGTCTGGAAAGTTGATTACCTCGATGTAGAACACATGGAAAGTGTGTCTGTAATGGGGCATGTTAACCTTATTCGCTAGCCTCGTTTGCCTGCGGCGCTTACCACGGCGACGCGGCGTTACGGAGAAAAAAATCTACCGCGTTAATAAATGCCCATGGCCCAACCGGCGGTCACGCAGAATGTGATGTCGGGATCCTAATCCCGTCAATGATTTACGCCGTGACCGCCGGTTGAGTTTAGAACAAGAAACACTTTTCCGCCGTTTCTCCGCGTCGCCGTGGTAAGCGTCGCAGACAGCCATTATATTTGTAACATGAGCGATCAGGTTTTCGATAAACACATTTTCATTTGCACCAACCAACGCGGAGAAGGTGCTGCACGTCGTAGTTGCGGAGAAGCTCATGGCATGAGTATCGTTGACGAATTTCGTCGCATACTCAAAGAGAAAAAATTACCGATGCGAATTCGCGCGCAGAAATCCGGATGTTTGGACATTTGCGATTTCGGTCAGACTGTTGCAGTATATCCGGAAGGAATATTTTACGTTGGAGTTCAGCTGAGCGATGTGCCGGAAATTATTGATGAGCACATTGTGAATAATCGTCCGGTGGAGCGGTTGCGATTCAGAAGGCGTGCATGATTGGAATGCGGATTTTTATGCACGTGAGCTGTTGGTGTTCCCTTCGTATCATTCTTGTAAATTTCGAATCCGGTATTTGTATCTTATGAGATAGATTTGTTAAGCATATCTCATAAAATCGGATTCACAACCTTAACAAGCACAACAATCATCTGGTTTAAGTAGATAGAAAACATCGAACATAGAAATCCGCGTTCCAATTGAATCTCCCCAATCACGCTCCTTCCTCGCTTCACGAAACAGACGTCATCAAACAACTGCTTCCTTCCGCTATTCAAATTCTCCAAAATGATTTTCTGCTTAGCGGTCTGGAATGTTCCCTCGACAATTTTCAAGGCGATGTATTTCTCCTTCGCGATTCAATAGTTCCATGCGTTAACCGAACAGGAGGGCCGGGTTCAGAAGCGTTTTATCGTTTGCTCTATCGGGTCGATATTCCTGAAACAAAAGTGGCCGAAGCCCTAAGTACCGAAGGAAACACCCCGGTTGCTGTAATTATCAGCGAATTGCTGGTAATCAGGGCGCTACAGAAAGCCTATTACCGGTTAAAGTTCGGTTGATTTCGGTACGTCTCACCAATGAACTGACACCACAGAAACACGTAACTTTGCACTGCTGTTAGGTCTGATACATAAATCGTATCAGTCACAGACCTTACAACACTGTGTAGCAATGGACAATCTAGATTTCCTAAGTGGAGCCGATCCTGAATCATTAGACGAACTTTATCGCCGGTTTAAAGCAGACAAGAATTCAGTAGACGAAAGCTGGCGGCATTTCTTTCAGGGCTTCGCATTCGCAAGAAGAAATTACTCCGACTCCGACGGAATTCCTGAACGGGTTAGGAAAGAATTTAACGTGATCAATCTGATCAACGGTTATCGTTCGCGTGGACACTTGTTCACGAGAACGAATCCTGTTCGTGAGCGCAGAAAATATAATCCGAATCTCGCGATCGAAAATTTCGGTTTGGAGAAATCAGATCTTGAAGAAACATTTCAGGCTGGAACACAAATCGGAATTGGTCCGGCAACGTTGAAAAATATCGTTGCGCATCTGGAACAAACGTATTGTCGTTCTATTGGTGCGGAGTATATGTTTGTCCGCGATCCGCAGAAGCTGAAATGGCTACAGGAGCGTATGGAGAAGAGCCGTAACGCGCCTTCATTCAGCAAGCAGGAGAAAAAAGATATCCTGGAGAAGCTTACGCAGGCCGTACTATTCGAAAGCTTTCTTCACACCAAATTCGTTGGACAAAAACGTTTCTCATTGGAAGGAATGGAAACGTTGATTCCTGCAATGAACACCTTGATTTGTCATGGTGCGACTGTTGGCATTAGCGATTACGTGATCGGAATGGCTCACCGCGGGCGATTAAACGTTCTCGCGAACATCATGAATAAGTCGTACCGCGATTTGTTCGTGGAGTTTGAAGGCGCGCCCACCGACGATGCCTTGTACGATGGCGATGTGAAATATCACATGGGCTTCAGTTCTGATCGTACACTGGAAAATGGAAATAAAGTTCACATCAGCCTTACAGCAAATCCTTCTCACCTTGAAGCCGTTGCTCCGGTTGTAGAAGGCATTACGCGTTCGAAAATTGATCACGTACATGGAGGGAAAATGAGTGCCGCTTGTCCGATCATCATTCATGGTGATGCCGCAATTGCCGGACAAGGGGTTGTTTACGAAGTGATACAGATGATGAAGCTGGATGCTTATCAAACCGGTGGTACTGTACACATCGTAACGAACAACCAGGTTGGATTCACCACGAATTATCTGGATGCGCGTTCATCAACGTATTGCACCGATGTGGCGAAAGTTGTTCTGTCTCCTGTATTCCACGTAAACGGTGACGATGTAGAAGCGGTGACGTTCGCAATTAAAATGGCACTCGATTACCGTCAGGAATTTGGTCGCGATGTATTTATCGATCTTCTTGGTTATCGCAAATACGGACACAATGAAGGAGATGAACCACGCTTCACTCAGCCTGTGTTGTACAAAGAAATTGCAAAGCATCCGAACCCACGTTCAGTGTATGTGGAGCAACTAATAGAGGATGGCATTATCACCGCTGAAGAAGCGAAAGCCAGTGAAGTGGAATTTAAATCTTTGCTCGAACAGGAATTAGATACTGCGCGCAAAGAAGGAAAAACGAAAATTACTTCTCACCTCGAAGGACCTTGGAAAGGATTACGTCGTTCGGTGAGCAAAGATTTTGCTTCTTCGCCTGAGACCGGAACGAACAAGAAAGTTACGCTCGAGCTTGCCAGAAAGATCAGCACGTTGCCGCCTGAAATGAAGTTCTTCAGTAAAGTCGGAAACATTTTCAAAGATCGCCTGGCGATGATTGAAAAGGATTCGTTCGACTGGGCAATGGGAGAATTGCTTGCCTATGCAACTTTGCTCAATGAAGGTTTTCCGATTCGTTTTTCCGGACAAGACGTTGAACGCGGAACATTCTCACATCGTCACGCTGTTGTAAAGATTGATGAATCAGAGCAGGAATATGTTCCGCTCAATCATCTTTCAGATAAACAGGCGAAGTTTGAAATTTACAACTCCCATCTTTCAGAATACGCAGTTCTCGGATTCGAGCTCGGTTACGCAATGGGTACTCCTCGCGGACTCACCATTTGGGAAGCACAGTTCGGAGATTTCTTCAATGGCGCTCAGATTATCATTGACCAGTTCCTCACCAGCGCCGAATACAAATGGCGTCGCATGTGCGGACTCGTCATGTTGTTGCCTCATGGATACGAAGGGCAAGGACCGGAACACTCCAGTGCCCGCCTCGAACGTTTTCTTCAGCAATGTGCAGAAGACAATATGCAGATTGTGAATGCAACAACACCGGCACAGCAATTCCACGTACTCCGTCGTCAGCTTCACCGCGATTTCAGAAAGCCGTTGATTTGCTTCACTCCTAAAAAACTCCTTCGCTATTCAACTTGCGTATCGAAGATGGAAGATTTCACCGATGGAAAATTTGAAGAAGTACTTGATGATACTTCCATCAAACCGGAGAAAGTGAAAAAGCTCGTCTTCTGTTCCGGGAAAATCTATTACGATCTGATCGAACATCGCGAGAAACTCAAGAATACAGATACGGCAATAGTTCGTATCGAACAGCTTTATCCGATTCCTTACAACCAATTGGTGTCCATCATTTCCAGATATACCAACGTCAAAGAATACGTTTGGGCGCAGGAAGAACCGGAAAATATGGGTGCATGGAGCTTCATGAACAGAAAATTCAAAACTCCTACTCCACTCATTTACGTAGGACGTGATGAAGCTGCAAGTCCCGCTACCGGATTTGCTAAAATGCACAATGCAGAAACGTATGCCATCATGGACGCAGTGTTCATGCCTGTACTAAAAGATCAAAAAGTATAATTTACATTCTATGATGTACGACGCATGCAGATCGTAAATCGTAAATGACAAATCGTAATTGACCTATGGCAATCATTGAACTAAAAGTTCCATCACCGGGTGAATCAATCACCGAAGTCACAATAAGCCGCTGGCTGGTAAAAACCGGCGACGTTGTAGAAAAAGATCAGGAGCTTGCGGAAATTGAATCCGACAAAGCAACACTTACCATCAACGCAGAAGACGCCGGGAAAGTTGAAATATTCGGGAACGATGGAGACGTTGTTAAAGTCGGTGATGTGATTTGCAAAATCGACACCAGCGTAAAACCTGAAGCTGGAGCGAAAAAGGCTTCGGCAAAGAAAGAAACTCCAAAGAAAGAAGAAGCAAAAGCCGAGGAGAAAGCAACGCCTGTTGAGACAGCGTCAACAAAGTCTGAAAATGCGAAAGCGACTCCTGTTGCGAAAAACATTATTGCGGAGCACAAACTCGAATCCAAATCCATCCACGGAAGCGGCTCCAACGGCAAGATCATGAAGAATGATGTGCTGTCGGTGCTTGCGAATGGTTTTGATCAGAAAGCTGTTGCCGGTGGCTGGGGCGGAACGCGAGAAGAACGCAAAGAGAAAATGTCTCCGTTACGGAAGAAGCTTGCTCAGCGTTTGGTTTCGGTGAAGCAGAATACTGCAATGCTCACTACGTTTAATGAAGTGGACATGAGCGCTATTATGGCTATACGTGCGAAGTACAAAGAGCAGTTCAAAGAAAAATTCGGTGTGAATGTTGGCTTCATGTCCTTCTTCACGAAAGCCGTTTGTGAAGCCTTGCATTTATTCCCCGCAGTGAATGCGTACATCGAAGACGAGAACATTGTGTTTCACGACTACTGTGACATCGGAATTGCGGTGAGTGCACCGAAAGGATTAATGGTTCCCGTAATTCGTAACGCAGAAGTAATGGGACTCGCACAGATCGAAGGCGAAATCAAACGTCTTGCACTCAAAGCACGCGACAGCAAACTTACAATCGATGACATGAGTGGTGGAACGTTCACCATCACCAACGGAGGAGTATTCGGCTCATTAATGAGTACACCTATTCTGAATCCACCGCAGAGTGCAATTCTCGGAATGCACAATGTGGTTGATCGCCCGGTTGCTGTAAACGGACAAGTTGTAATTCGCCCAATGATGTACGTTGCGCTCAGTTACGATCACCGGATCATCGATGGCAAAGACAGCGTGAGCTTCCTCGTGAAAGTGAAAGAGATGCTGGAAAATCCGATGAAGCTACTGCTCGGCGGAAAGAATCCGGAAGAGGTTATTCTGGGATTGTAGCGATCAATGTACGAATCGCGAATTAGAAACGCGTCCGTCATCGTCGACACAACTGATCATGAAAATACCATTGGGCATGTCTGTGAGCACGAATGCACATTCGTTTTTGCCCCGAACATCCCGTGTTTCCAGTAGTTTACCATCAGAAGAATATAAATTCACCGTGGTATATTCCCAGCCCGACCAACCAACGCCAATCGTAAATGGTGCAGGGTTCGGATAGTACCAAAATTGCGGTGGAGCCAATGGAGGATTCATTCCCGCCGGAAAAAAATTATCAAACGTCGCAGTCACACATGAATAGTTGTTCATGTCCAACCGATCCCAAAAGCAATAATTAATTGTCGCAATTCCACCATTGTTATTTGGGAAATACAATCCCTGAAAAGTTTGCATTCCCGCTGGGGCAATGATTTCTGAAACAACAGATGAGTCTGCATTCGGTGGATATTGCGTCGCGCCCCAAATCATTGCATTGGATGACGTAACGGGTGCGGTGAGCACTAATCGTCCCGCTACAACATCACGTGATACAGAATCAACATTCTCCACCGTGAGGTCACACAGCATTTGTGTTGCATTTGTGTCAGCGATGTAAATCACACCCGATGTAACGTCAATTAACTGATCGTCGTAAATACGAAATGAGCTTTGCGCGTGAAGTGCTCCACCAGATAGTATTGCAAGCAGAACGATCCTTTTCATGTTAGCGCGCAATTACAAATGTGGTCGCATTTCCTGAGCTTACGTGACAGGTGTAAATTCCGTTGGGTAATTCCGAAACATTGATCGTTTCTGCGAGAGTACCCGTAATCACGTTGTGTGTTTGTACACAACGGCCGGTTGCATCGTAAATCGAAATGGTCGTATTGTCTTCGGTTCCATCTGCAAACAAAACACGGATTTCATTCTGCGCAGGATTCGGAAATACTTTTGAATCGATTTGTTCCGCTTCAGTTACATCCGTAGAAATGCACTGCAAGTAAGTTCTGTCGCTCCAATATGTTGCGTTGATCATCGCGTATTGCATAGGACTAAATCCGGTTCGGCAGACTTTGCGTGAATACGACATGATGTTGGTAGGATCCGGCTGATAAGGCTGATTGTTTGCATCCAATGCCGTTCCGGTATACATGCACGCCGTATCAACTAATCCGGATAAGCCTGGATCAGCAGGTGTATCGCAAATCATATCTCCTTCTGAAGAACAATTTGATCCATCAACGAGTTCATCCGATGAACCGCCATGCGTGTGCATCAATCCCATGTAATGACCTATTTCGTGTGCAAGTGTACTTCCGTTCGTTGCGCAACTTCCGGAAATAAATGCCGCATCAGGTCCGCCCGGATACCACGCGTAACCACACACCGCAGTCTGGTTCAATGAAACTGTATTCGCGAAATAAAGATTCAGCACATTCGCGGTTTGGTGATTGGTTAACAGCTCTGACTGGTGAAATGAAGACTCGTAATTATACATGGTATCTTCATCAATCATCTCAGCGGCGATACACTCAATGAAAATCAACCCCGCGTTGTTGTAGTAATAGTTTACTGAATCAAGTTCCGCTTGAATCTGCGCCAATGTGAGTGCAGAATTTCCATTGCTTTCGCGAATCAGATGGATGTGCACGGGAACTACAATCGCACCCTGAATTACACCGGGTTGAATTTGTTGCACCCGTTGGTTATATGTCGCCTGGTAGTCAGCCGGCATCACAGTTCCGCATTCGGACTGGGCAGATAAGCCTCCAAATATCAGAACCGCCCAAAATGAAAGAAGTAAACGTATCAGCATAATTAAAGATAATGATTCCGTGAATCGTGGTGGCAAAAAGTGACTTGAATCCTTTACTTTTACAGTGCTATGACGCGCGCTGAACTCGATAAACTTCTAACTGCCAACCGCGATCTCTGGAATAAGAGAACGGAAGCACATCTTGCATCTGAATTCTACGATGTAAACAAATTCAAGGAAGGAAAATCCTCCTTGAATTCTTACGAGCTGGAACTGCTTGGAGATGTGAGTGGCAAATCTATCCTTCATCTTCAGTGCCACTTTGGACAGGATTCTCTTTCGTTGGCGCGAATGGGTGCGAAAGTAACCGGGGTTGATTTTACGGATACTGCAATTGCAGCTGCGCAAAAGTTGAACGCGGAGATGGGACTTGACGCAAAATTTGTCTGCAGCAATGTGTACGATACGCGCCAACACGTGCAGGAGAAATTCGACATCGTTTTTACCTCATACGGAACCATCGGATGGCTGCCTATCCTTAAACCGTGGGCACAGGTTATTTCAGAATCATTAAAGCCCGACGGCAAGTTTGTAATTGTTGACTTTCACCCCTTTGTGTGGATGCTGGACGACCGTTACGAAGCTTTTCAGCACAGCTATTTCAATCACGAAGTAATTGTGACAGATACAACCGGCAGTTATGCGTCGCACATCGATCTTCACCCACCAGCGAAAGAGTATGGATGGAACCACCCCTTCACCGATCTTCTTTCCTCCTTGGTGCGCGAAGGGTTAATACTCGAACGCTTCAATGAATACGACGGATCTCCTTACGATTGCTTTCCGGGGATGAAGAAGGGTGAAGATGGAATGTTCCGATTCACGAAGTGGGACAAAAAATTTCCTCTCGTATATGCGATTCGTTTCCGTAAGGATAAAACAAATCCTTAACTGACCGAAATCATATCCTGCGCATCCTTAATTCCGTACTCTTGAAGTACGCGAATTATGAAAATAAGAATTAGCAAACTACTCAGTTGGCTGTATCCTGTCCAATTAGAAAAAGTTAAAGGGGAATTGGGTCACGACCTTGAGGTGAACGTGAACAATGGGAAAATTGTTTTGGATACTGCTACGGTCAATTATTCCTACGGAAACCTCCAGGACATTTTCGACTACGCGTTTCAACAGACTGCATTGTACGATAAAACGATTCACTCCGCTCTGATTCCTGGATTCGGTTCAGGCTGCGTTTCTCACTTGCTCCATAATAAATGCGACCCGGCCATTTCTGTAACAGGAATTGAAGCTGATAAAGAAGTAATACGGCTCGCAAAGAAATATTTCCCGGAAGCGCGCAGTGAACATGTTCGCATCGTTCATTCAGATGCTTCTGAATACATCATTAAAATCCGCGACAACTTTGACCTCGTTGTAGTTGATGTATTCGTCAATGACGAGGTTCCCGCCGGATGTCAAACCATCGATTTCTTCAGCCATTTAAAATCGCGGCTGAATATGCAGGGCAAGATTTACGTCAACAAAATGTATCGTAAGGACGACGTGATACAACCGGAAGAGTTGGAAGAAAACATACGTGCCGTTTTCCAGGATGTGCAGGTAATTCCGGTATCAAGAAGCGGATCACAGAATTATGTCTACGTCGCAACACGCCGGCGAAAGGTGTTCGGGATATAACATCGGGTGGCGTAAAAAGAAAACCCACCTGCTTTCACAAATGGGTTCTTTTACTTAAGACTTAAAGACTTAACTCCTTACCTACTTATTAGGTTGTTTCCCTTCCCACTTATCCATAATTACACCTTCCTTGATTGGACGGAACGAAGTACGGCGATTCTTCTGGTGAGCAGCTTCCTGTTCTTCTTTCGTTGGCATAGCAGCGATATCTTTCTCGGAAATGAGTGGCTTAGATTCACCGTATCCTGTTGCAACAAGACGGTCGGCTGAAATTCCTTTACTGATCAGATAATCCACGCAACTTTTCGCACGTGCCTGTGAGAGACGCTGGTTATATGTATCACTTCCACGGGCATCCGTGTGCGATGCAATCTCAACAGAAAGGTTGTCGTTAAGTTCAAGGAATGCCGCAAGGTCATCCAGAATTTTCTGCGACTCCGGACGCAATGTTGCTTTGTCGAAGTCATACTCGATTCCAGGAATGGTGATTTCACCTGCAGGAATTGGTGTCAGATAAAAATCGTGAATGAACAATGAATCATCTGTCAATCCAACAGTAGAAATGTTCGTTGCGTCACCGAAGTATTTATTCTTCTGTGCCTTGATGTACAGTTCCTGATTCAGTGTCAATTCCGATTCGTAGTAACCCGTGCTGTCTGTGATGATGTAGAACGGCTCGTTATCTCCACGAACATCTTTGAACGTAAGGAGAGCGTTTCCGATTGGCTCGTTTGTTTCGATATTATAAACGTGGCCCTGAATCGCAAACTTGAGAGGCTCGTTCTCGAATGAATAAGCCTTGTAGCAATATCCGCTTCCCGGTCCGCACATTTCGCATTTCTCGCGGTCAGATGAGAAATATCCATGCTGTTGCTGACGGTCGAGTGTGAAGTAAGCATCATCGCGCGAAGAGTTGAACGGTGCGTCCAGGTTCTTCGGTGTTGTCCATGTGTTGTCGTCTGCGTTGAATGAAGACTTCACAATGTCAAATCCACCATATCCGCTCAATCCGTTTGAGCTGTAGAACAGCGTGCTCGAAGTGAAGTGGTAGAACGGTGTAATCTCGTCATCGGGCGTGTTGATTGCAGGACCCATGTTCACTGCTTCTCCGGGATTTCCTTCTTCGTCGAGCTGACACTTCCAGATATCGAGTCCGCCTTGTCCACCCGGACGATCAGAAACGAAATACAATGTTGAGCCATCATTAGATAAGAACGGCATCATTGCTTTTGTCCCCGGTACGTTCACATTCGCATTAAGTTTCTGCGGAGCTAACCAGGTTTCGCCAACGTTGCGGCACATAAAAACAGAACATTCGGTTCCGTCTTCGTTCCATCGCGTAAAGAACAAATGTTCTCGACCGAAAGAAACAGATGCTGCTCCTTCGTTCTCTGGCGAATTCAATTGACCAACCGTAGTTGTAACAGGTTGTGGTTTCATCCACACACCATTCAGTTTGCGTGCAATAAACACGTCGGTTGAATACTGATCGAGTCCTTGCTTTGTGCGTTCCTCTGTGGAAGCATTTCCTTGTTTCGCACAAGAGAATAACAACACATCCGGATCGCCGTAATAACCCGCTGCGAAAGTTGCCGTTCCAGCATTGATATTGCTATCGAGTTTTGTAACGATCACTTCCTTCTTAATGCGGGAAGAATCCTGCGCATTCAGACAACCGCCGATATTACGTGTGGCGCGACGATACTCTTGTGTTTCCGGATCTTTTCCGCGCTGGTAGGCTTCATACTGAACAATCGCCTCCTGATATTTCGCATTACTCTGAAGCGTTGTCCCGTAATAGTAAACAGCATCCGGAAAGCGTTCATCGGGTTTTGCCACTGCTTGTCCATACCAGAGTTCTGCATTATCGTAATCGTGAAGTAAACGATAACACTCTGCTATGCGGTGTACAACCCAACGTGTTTTCGGATCGTTGCCTTCAACCATGTCGGGCTGAATTTTGGTTGTATCGTTCAGCGCATTTTTGATTGCAACTGAATCAGCAACTTTCTTCGGTGGTGTATACGGACGACACTCATAAGGAGTGACGAGATCGCGATCACTTCCCGGAACCAGCTTCACAGCATGCTGATAACATGCGAGTGCAAGTTTGTAATTGCCCTGATCGTAAGCCTTGTCGCCAAATTCCAGCCACTCTCTTCTGCTTTGCGCGAAAACTGTTGTAACCGCAAGGAGAAGAACAATCAGAATTGATAGTTGCTTTCTCATAAGCGTGGGCAGTTAGGTGCAACAACAGGAACTTTTCTTTTCGCAATGTAGATCAGAGAAAACTCAATTCCGCCGCGGTTATTTGTTGCCGGCTTCAACGTAGAAATATTCACGTCGTAACTCACACGGTAAGTGAACTGTCCCATCTTCAAACCAACCTCCATGATCGCAGCGTCTTTGTTACGAATGGTTGGACCCACTATAAGATAAGCATCCTGATTCGGCAAGTAAATGTTCGCCAACAAACCATACATGAATTCACGGGCGTTAGTCTGCATCATATACAACACACGTGGATTCAACACGAGTCGTTCTGTAATACCCACGCGCGCACCTGTGTGAAGGATGTAGTGTATCGGCAGTTTACTCGTGTACCCGAAGAAAGATTCGTTCGGCTTGTTCAGGTTGGAAGCAGAGAACCCAACGAATGGATTGATGCGGCTTCCTTCTTTCGCATAATAGTAAAGCAAGCCCGCATTTATCATCATGTTGTAATCCGATTCCATTTGTCCGGAAGCTTCTCCGCTCGGCATATTCGGATCAAATCCGTTTTGTGCCATGGAGTATTGGTTGTTCCAACTTAAGCGGCCCATGTCGACCGTTTTCTGAACACCTGTTACCGACATTCCGAATGCTACGTGGTGAATGTTGTGCTTATCACACTGCAGATCGTATGCACCTGAGAGTGTAACACTGAGTTCGTTGAAGTTACCGAGACCTGCGCGGCTATTCATCACCTGCGCACCCCAACCATAACGCTTTACGGGCATATCGAATGACATTGCTGCGGTCTGGAATGGATTACGTGAAATAACATTCCACTGGTTACGGTAGTTTGCATGTATGCGATAATATCCATCGAACATTCCTGTCATTGCAGGATTGAGATAGATTTTCGCTGCATCGTAATGCGTTAGGTGGAAATCCTGCGCCTTCATTGCTGAAGCGGAGAGAACCACACATGCTATTGCGATTAAACGTTTACTCATTTGAATTTTACTTTTCAGATGAATTCGTGAACCGCACAGCGGTTTCATTATTCTAGTGTCTTTCATCTTCGTTATCGTACCAATGTTACGTCACCCTCGAGATAATGCGCGGCTCGATCCGGAGTTACAGCATGCACCGTATAGACGTACACACCAACCGGTTGTTCCACGTTGTCGCGGGTTCCATCCCAACCAATTGCCTGGGAAGTTGACACGAAAATGAGTTCGCCCCATTTATTGTAAATGCGCAGTTCCATTTCAATGAATGGTCCGCCAAGAACATAGAAGATATCGTTCTCACCATTGCCGTTCGGAGAGAATCCTGACGGAACAACCGGCGGTGAACTGATGATGTAATCGAGAATAGTGGTGTCCATGCAACCATTCGAATCAGTAACAACCAATTCAATTGGATACACGCCCGGCGCACTCCAGCTATGTGTCGGATTCTGAATTGCAGAGTTCGTTGAGTCGCCGAAGTCCCAATCCCAGCCAACAATTGTTCCTGCAATTTGTGAGAGATCGGTAAGCTGCACGGTCTGATATGTGTTTGCTGCATTTAACGGATTCGCAGTGAAGTTTGCAACCGGCGCGAGGAATATTCCAACAGGCTGTGTTACAGTATCGGCACATCCGAAGTTAGAAGTCACAACCAGCGAAACGTTGAATGTTCCCGAAGCTCCGTAAATGTGTACAGCAGGATTTGTAGTTGCAGTAACGTTATCGCCGAAGTTCCACGCCCACTGCACAATTCCTGCTGAGTCAACTGTAGACGCATCAAGGAACGTAATAGGCTCGTTCGAACAGTTTCCGCTTGTAGTGAATGCCGCCAGTGGATCCGGGTAAACGTAAACCGGAGTAACTACCGTATCAGGACAACCGTTCTGTGATGTCGTGACGAGTGTAACGTTGTACCATCCACCTGTAGCATATACGTGCGATGGATTCTGTTGTGTCGACGTGTTATTCGGAGAAGTTGGATCGCCAAAATCCCAGAACCACGATACGATTGAAACAACGGATTGTGTTTGATCGGCAAAGATGACCGGGAAACCAGGACATGCCGAGATGTATTGCAATCCTGAATTCGGAGCAGGAATAACGGTAATGTTCAGTGTATCGCGCTGTTGACGGCAACCACCATTGTTGGTCGAGTTGAATATAATCTGAACACTTCCGGTCGAAAGATCAGTTGTGCCCGGCAAATACGTTGTAATCAGATTCGTGTCGTTCGCAAATGAACCATCGCCATTCGTTGTCCAGAATCCTGCACCGGTAGCTGTGTTTGCTGTAACCACAAATGGCACGTTACTACACGCTGTGTCCGGACCAATAGCTGTTACGTTTGGCGGTGGAGTCAGGAATAGAATCAATGTATCTGTTTCCGGCAAGCAAGATCCGTTACCGGTTGACGTCATCCATAGCATAACACTGCCTGCTGCTGCATCTGCTGCGCTCGGCATGTAGTCTGTACACAATTGGTTTGGCGTAGAGAAAGATCCTGACCCGGAAGTTGACCACACGCCACCACTGGCAACGCTAACTGTTCCGCATACGTTAACAAAAGGAGTATCTCGGCACGCGAACAAGTCGACACCAACATCCACAACAGGACCTGGTGCAAATGTGATTCGTACTGTGTCAAAATCGTGCGAACACAACGTGTATCCGGTTGTTTGTAAAATCAGAATTGCATAACCTGAATCAAGCTCAGCTTGCACCGGTGTGTAGGTTGCGTTGTAAGTGCTGTTATTCGGATTGAATGTTCCGAGACCGTTCCACATACCGCCTGTTGCGTTGAGGATGTTTCCGCCCAATCCAACAGTCGAGTTATTGGTACATGCGAATGTATCGTTACCGGCAAGTGCAATTGGTGGAGCAACTATGTACACAACAGTTTGTACGGTGTCATCGCAACCGAGACTGTTTTGTGCAATGTGCGTTACCGTATACGTTCCGCTCGCCGCCCATGCGTGGGAAACGACTGCGCCGGTATCGGAAGTCATGTCGCCGAAATCCCAGTTGTAACCACTGAGGACCGCGTTACCCGTGACGACGGAACTATCCTGGAAAGTCAGCGTTTGTCCGACGCAGGCGCTATCACCGGCGGGTGTTGCAGTGAATGCGGTAACACTTGATATATCAATGATCTGATAGGCTGTATCTGCGCAAGGAGTTCCGTAGTTGATGATGAGTGTCACCGAGTAAGGCCCGAGTCCCGGATAAGTGTAAGATGGGAACTGCTGTGAACTTGTATCGGTTGTAACACTCAGGTCACCGAAATCCCAGAAGTAGCTGTTCGCCGGATCAGAAGTGTTGTTGAAGAAAATGGTTCCGCCGGTACAAACGTTGTTGTTTGGACCGATGTTCGCCTGCGCGAGTGGTGGACAAAACACAACGTTGAGCTGGAAGTCGCGAAGTATCTCTCCGATTTTGACTCCGTTTCTGAATTCTTCGCATCGGACGCCGCAAACAAATTGTCCTTGCATGGGTGGCGCTCCGGTAATGTAACCCGTGGAGGAACTCATGGTCAATGGTGGTCCGCCGCAAGCGTTGTTTGGTCCGAAACCAGCCTGCCACGTAATTGGAGCTACAGTGAAAACCCCAGCTGGGAATGTTGGAGCCTGGTCTGAATACGGTGTATAATACGAGTAGACCAGTGAATCGCCATCAGCATCAGTAGCACCATGGTCGAAATTCATTGGATTTCCCTGACACACGAACACAGGCGGTGGATTTGTCCATACCGGGCTTGAGTTGGTAATCAGTACCGCGTTATTCGGGATGTAGGCGTACCACGTTTCACCCGTATTTAACGGATTCACGCAATTATCCAGCGTTGAGTTACGGCAACAATACTGGAAAAATAAGTGATAGCCACCTGCGCGCGGCGGAAGGTTGTTCACTACAGCGGTGTAAGTGGCTTCCTCCAGACAAATACCTGGATTCGCGGCACATGTGTCGATGTACGGCTGTACAGCAACTGCGCCCGGGAAGTTAATAACGATGTCTTTGTCGGGAGTGAACGAGTTACCATTCACATCACGAACTTCAATACGCACATTCGGGAAAGCTGCGTTTCCAGGAGCACAGTCGCGGTACATTTTGAGTGTAACACGGTATGTTGCTCCGCCGAGATGTTCGTAGGTGAGGGATCCTCCTACGATGTGCGTAGCGAAGGCACCGACGGATAAAGTCAATGCCGCTACCAGCAGTAAAAAGTGTTTCATTTGGTCAAGGTGGGGCCTATGGGTATGCCATCGCTAAAATACAACAAAATGACGTCGAACCAACAGGATTTAGCGCTGTATACCAACAGCGTTTTGTCAGCGATTTATTCTGAATCGGATATCTCGATCTCGAAATAGCCACCAAAGTTGCATTCAGTTACATGGAGGTAGTACTTTCCAGCTTTGAGGCCGGACAAATTCACGACAGGACGGTGCATCCTGGCTTTTAATATCTCCTTATTTTCCTGGGGGATCGTGGTTACGTCGTTATAGCCCAGCAACATGCGGGAATAATTCTTCTGATCGTACACGTAGAATTGAGATTCACGATTATCCTCCGGAAAGAGAATGAGTAGGCTGTCGTCCGGATACTTTCGCTGCAACAGAATTCCCTGAATGCTATAACGGGAAGTATCCATAGTTTCGAGATAACTCCCTGGTACTTCAATCTTCTGCACACCACGTTGCCTGGTCGTGAGTTCTGAAATCACGAACCACGCGGTTACTGCGAGAACAGCAAAAGCCAATAAAAACGGGAAAGATTTTCGCAACATTCTGAGTTACGAATATAGGGGGATTCGGCATTAGGGCATGAGCATAATAGGGCATTTAGTAAATGGTAATTGATTGTGTGCATTCTGTGCTAATGCACCATTGCCCTAATGCCCCAATGCCTAATGCCCCAATGCCAAACTTCCCTTTTCCCGAAATGAACTATATTTGGGGTTGAGCAGACACAAACCCCTTATGATGAGAAAATTTACCCTGAGCCTGGCATTGCTGACGATTACAGTTGTTTCAGGTTTTTCCCAAATCAATATTCAATGGGCTTCGCGCTATACTTCTGCGGGGAGCAATATTGATCGCGCTGTTGATCTTGCGCGCGACTTATCGGGAAACGTGATTGTAACAGGCACGAGTTGGAATGGAACCGACTTTGATGTTGTAACAGTGAAATACGATCCGGCCGGAAACGAATTGTGGAACCGTTCTTTCAATGGAGCTGGGGCCGGATTCGATGAAGCACGCGCAATTTACGCAGATGCTGCCGGGAATGTTTACGTTACTGGATTTACTGAAGGTGCTTCGTCTAATTACAACGTTATTACAATCATGTATGACGCTGCGGGTACTCAACAGTGGGCTACGTCATTCAATGGAACAGCAAACGGCTTTGATGAAGGTTACGATGTAATGGCCGATGGTTCCGGTAACGTCTACGTGACTGGCGGAACAACTACGACCACTTCGAATAACAACTATGTTACCGTTAAGTATAACTCATCGGGAGTTCAGCAGTGGGCAACTATTTACAGCAATAGCAATACGACTAACGTTGAGTGTGCGTATGCAATGGACATGGATGCAGCAGGAAACGTCTATGTTACCGGTGCTAGTTACGGTGGCGCGGCGGTCGATTGCGATGTTGCAACGTTGATGTACAACAACGCAGGTGTTCAGCAATGGGTTCGTCGTTATAATGGTCCCGGAACACGTTTCGATGCTGGACAAGATATTGCGGTTAACGCAGCTGGTGAAGTATTTGTTTGTGGATACGCACGTGGCGCTGTTGGAATTACGAATTACGACGGACTTGTGATTAAGTATGATGCCACAGCTACTCAAGTTTGGGTTCAAACCTATAACGGTACAGGAAACGATTACGACCGTTTCAATCGTTTGCTGTTGTTATCCAATGGAAATATAATGGTTACAGGACGTTCTGTTGGTACAATTACTACTGCAGAAGATCTGATTCTGTCTAACTACAACGGAACTTCGGGAACATTAATCTGGCAGCGCATCTACGATGGTGGATTTACGCAGTATGATGAAGGAAAAGATTTAACGGCAGACATGAACGGAGACGTTTACGTTACCGGCTATTCCTATAATACCGGATCGAACAATAACTATATCACGTTTAAGTACGACACTCTTGGTAACATGATCTGGAATGTGAAGTACAACGGTCCCGCAAGCAATTCAGATCAGGCTTACAGCATGACGGTAGATAACATCGGAAATATTTATCTGACAGGTTTGAGCAAAGGTGCCGGAACCAACGACGATTACAATACAATAAAATATTGTCAGCTCACCACAACTACGAATGGTGATACCACCATTTGTTTGGGAGATGATGTTCAACTCGGCGCATCGAGTTCTTTCGCTGGAATTGACACGATTGTGTATTCTCCAACGACATATCTCGACTTAACCGATCCATTGAATCCTATTGCAACGCCTGCGATAACTACAACGTATGTAGTTGCGCTGACTAATACTTTTGGTTGCACAGATTACGATACGGTAACCATTAACGTTGTTCCCCTCCCAGGTCCGCAGATTCAATCCAGTGGTCCGCTTGGATTCTGTCAGGGTGATTCTGTAACACTCACGGCAGTTGATACTACCAATGGTGGAGCATCATTCGTTTGGAATACAACAGACACCACTGCGAGCATCACCGTTTCTACTGCGGGCGTGTATTCTGTAATCATCACGGATACGAATACCTGTCAGAGTCAAAGTCAGGTTACTGTTGCCGTGTACGGATTGCCGAACATCATAGCTGGAAACGATACTGGATTCTGTCAGAGTTCGAGTATCACTATTTGCGCAACGGGCGGTACAAATTACGCGTGGTCACCAAGTTTTGGAGTAAGTGACACTACACTTGCTTGTCCAACTTTCGGTCCTACATCAACGCAAACTTATGTTGTTACCGGTACCGACGTTAATGGTTGTGCGAATGTTGATTCTGTAATCTTGTCGCTCTTCCCGCTTCCATCTGTGCCCGTTATTTCTCAGAACGTGCAGGTACTGACATCCACTTCTGCTGCAACTTACCAATGGTATTTTAACAGCAATCCTATTCCGGGAGCAACAAGTCAGAGCTACACGCCCACGGCAAACGGGACGTACTATGTGATCATTACAGATACAAACGGTTGCTCGGCATTCTCATCTACATATTCGATGGCCGACGTTGGTATGAATGAAATTGTTCTTGATGGAGGATTGTCTATGTATCCGAATCCGAACAGCGGCACATTCTACATTGTAACAGATCTGAATGACCAGGCCGCATCACTTGAAATGATTTCCATCACCGGACAGGTTGTTTACAACGAACAATTGGAAGCGGACGGATTCATTCGTAAAGAAATGAATGCAGGCGTTGAAGACGGATCGTATATCGTTCGCATAACACTGAACGATGGTACTGTGAAGCTTGGACGCGTAGTGATTTCCCACTAAATCTTTTTATGTCCATACTTGGGGTTATTCCGGCACGATTTGCATCTACACGATTTCCGGGTAAGCCACTCACTGTGATTAATGGGAAAACCATGATTCGCCGTGTGTATGAACAGTCTGCTGCTTCGAAAAAGCTCTCGAAAGTTGTTGTTGCAACAGATGATGAACGCATCTTCAGTGAAGTGAAATCTTTCGGCGGAGAAGTTGTGATGACTTCTGATCAGCACCGAAGCGGGACCGATCGCTGCGCAGAAACAGTCTCGGTTGTTTCCGGCGATTGGAGTGCTGTCATCAACATTCAGGGTGATGAGCCATTCATTCAACCCGAACAAATAGATTTACTCGCCGGCTTATTTGCGGATTCAGAAGTGAAGATCGGCACACTCGTAAAGAAGCTCACTGATCCGGCTGATCTCGACAATCCGAACACGATGAAGGTTGTGCTCAACACAAAAGGAAACGGAATGTATTTCAGTCGTTCGTGTATTCCGTTTGTGCGCGGTTTCGATAAAGCGGATTGGCTGAAGGCGAATTTCTTTTACAAACACATCGGCATTTACGGCTATCGCACAGAAACGCTGATGGAAATCACAAAGCTTTCTCCCGGCAAATTGGAAGTTGCAGAATCGCTTGAACAGTTGCGTTGGCTGGAGAACGGATACTCCATTCGTACTGCATTCACAGAATTTGAAACGATTTCTATCGACGTTCCATCCGATCTCGATAAGCTCAAAGCAGCAGGACTAATGTAAGTCGGCGGCACCAAACTTCACCTTATGTTTATTGATCGCCTTTTCACGAAAAACCCTTCGGTTAAACGTCACATTGCCAAAACGATTACGTGGAGAATAGTTGGAACAATAGACACGATGATCATAGGCTGGCTCATCACCGGTGATCCATTGACTGGTGTGAAAATCGGTGGTGTTGAAGTGTTAACCAAAATGTTTTTGTACTTCATGCACGAGCGCGTCTGGTTCAAGGTTAATTACGGCCTTCCTCATCGCGAGAAAACACAGTAAGCGAAAAGTGAAGAAAACGTACCTTAGCGTGCACATTCTGTATGGCTAAACGTATTATAATAGTTGGCGGAGGTTTATCGGGCACGTTGCTAGCGTTACAACTTGCCGGAAACAAAGATGCCGAGATCATTATGCTGGAGAAAAATCCGCAGATGCTCGGACGAGGAATTGCCTATCACTACGACTTTACGCATCAACCACTCAACGTTCCTGCAGTTGGAATGAGTTTGTATCCGGATAAGATGGATCACTTTGTAGAGTGGCTGAATCAAAATAGTTTTCGCTACAATCACCTCTTACCAACTGTTTCGCCAAAAACATTTGTACCGCGAAAAATATTCGGCGATTACATCGTTGAACATTTGAATCGTGCACATCATGAACATGCCGGATCTTTTCAGATACGCATTGATGAAGTGTTGTCGATCAAACGCAATGGCGCAAAACTCGAGGCCACTCTGGAGTCAGGAATAACGCTTGAAGCAGATCACATTGTTCTTGCACTCGGAAATTTTCCTCCGGGAGATTTATTTCCTGATAATCCTGATGTACTCAAAGCACAAGGCTATTTCCCGAATCCATGGACGGATCGCGTTTACTCGCATCTCGATGGCAACGAAAATATTTTACTCGTTGGAACCGGGCTCACTGCAGTTGATGTTGTGCTCGGACTGAAGACCAGAAATTTCAAAGGGAAAATTACCATGCTTTCGCGCAGAGGAAAACTTCCGTTGCCTCACGATCTTTCTCAGCCTGCCGTTGAAATTGCAGATCCCGGATACTTGTCGCCACGCGATGCATTCCGTTGGGTAACGAATGAAATACGCAAACGCAGAAACATTCCGTGGACTTCTGTGATGGATGGAATTCGTCCGCACACACAAAACGTATGGAAGCGGTGGAGCTGGGACGAGAAAAAATATTTCATGCGTCGTCTTCGCCCGATTTGGGAAGTGGTGCGTCACCGTATTCCTGCGCAATCGTCGACCATTCTCAACGACATGGTTGCTGCCGGACAACTTCACATCGGCAAAGCGAAAATTAATTCGGCGAAACTGCATGCGAATGGCATTGAAGTTTTCTGGAGCGACGACAACGGCAATCACACCGGTGTTTACCAGAAAGTGATCAATTGCACCGGACCAGAATCGAATTATCGAAAAGTAAAATTGCCTGTGCTCGCGAATCTTGTTGAGCAGGGATTGCTTGTGAATGATCCGCTCGGCCTTGGAATACTCTGCACCGAAGACGGAAAAATTCTGGACAAGAACAACGAAGCGGTTACCGGATTGTGGTGCATGGGTCCAATGCGAAAAGCTGTATTGTGGGAAACAACCGCGATCAGGGAGTTGAGACTGCAGGCGAAGGAGCTGGCAGGATTGGTGACTATGTGATTCCGAACTATTTCCCATGTGGTGCTTACCATGCGTTATATGGTGAGTTTCAGCACAATTCGATTATGCTGAATACTCCAAAACCCCTGATTTTTCCGTATTTTTGGAGACTATTCCCGATGGAAAAGTTCGCCCGCACAACACATTACATTTCAGAACTACTGTTCACTCACGATTGCGTGATTGTTCCGTCGTTCGGTGGATTTGTGTGTACGTATGCGCCGGCGAAAGTTCATCCTGCACAGCATCTTTTCACACCACCTTCTAAAAGTGTTTTCTTCAACAAGCATTTGCAGAACAATGACGGTTTGCTCGTTAACGCGATTGCAACTGCTGTGCCTTGCTCGTTTGAAGAAGCCCTGAAAGATGTGAATGCATTTGTGGCATCGGTGCAACAAGAAATCAAACAAGGTCGCAAAGTCGATTTGCCGCATTTGGGAACACTCGTTGTTGATCCCGAAGGAAATGTTTCTTTCGAGAGCGCACCAGATGTGAACTTCCTGGTGGAATCATTCGGACTTTCTTCCTTCCAGAGCATGCCAGTACTACGCGAAGGTGTAGTAGAGAAAGCGGTAGTGAAAGAAGCCGTAATCCGCGACATCAACGAAGGCAAAGAAGAAAAAGTAATTCCTACTCCGGGCTTCCGTGTCTGGAGAGCTGCGGCAATCATGGCTCTGCCGTTGATTGCATTCGGAGCCATGTTCATGCTTAATTCAAATTTCCGTGGAGCTACAATGGCTACGCTTGGAATTTCTTCAGGCGAACCTGCACTCTATTCTCCTGAAACGTATTTCAGGAAAGACGATATTTCTCAGAAGCAGAATGTGAAGCCTGATGCTAACGGAAACTATGTTTTATCACTGGACAGTACGAGTCCGGGAATGATGGTGAGCATTTATAAAGTTGCGCGTGAAACGACCGACGTTGAATTGAACATTCGCAAGGATGTTGCAACTGTTGTTCCGGTTGATGCTTCGAAATACTACATCATTGCAGGTGCATTCGGTGTTCCGCAAAACGCAGAGAACTATCGCAAGGCACTTATCGCAAAAGGTTATAAGCCGGTGGTTCTCGACAACGTTCGTTCGAAGCTCACACACATTGCACTCTCGGGATTCAACTCGAAAGAAGAAGCGGCTGCGTTTCTTACTACCATCAAAGGCGATTTGCCGGATGCGTGGATACTCAAACAAAAATAATGTGTTAATGGGTTAATGTGCTAATGTGCTAAAATATTTAGCTGGCATTGCGCATCCACTTTTCCACTTGTCAACCTTCGGCTCCTCCGCCGCGACGGACAGTCTGACAATTAGCCACTAACCGGCATTCTTCATCCACTGCTCTACCCTACGAACGAGAAATTCCATTCGGACAGGTTTTGTGAGGTATGCATCGGCGTCCATTTTGAAACCGAGATCCTTTGCGTAAGATTGGTTGAGTGCAGAGAGGAATACAATTTGTGTTTTCTCAAAGAGCGGATTCTCGCGCAATTTCATGCAGGTTTCGTAACCGTTTAATCCCGGCATGAGAATGTCGAGCAGAATTAAATCAGGTTCGAATTTCACAGCAAGTTCGTAACCGGAAATTCCATCTGCAGCCGAAACAACGATGTAACCACGTTTAGCGAGATTGTACGATACAAATTCGCGGATATCCGGTTCGTCGTCGACAATAAGAATGCGTTTTCCGGGTAAGTTCATGAGCTACGTTTTGATTACAAACGTAAGACCTCTGCGCTACCCGAAAATTAAGGGCGCGTTACCGAACCGTTATACTAAAAAGCTAAAGTCAGAAGGATGATAGGATGATAGGATGATAGGATGATAGAAAAAGTAATCGAATCATCTGATCCGTATCCAAATATCGGCACTAAAGCGAAAACTTAAGGAATTGGCGGCGGAGAAGGCGGTGCTGGTGGCACGTCAGCCTTGTTCTCCCGATTCTTTTTGTAGATCACTGTTGCGATATACAACGACACGCCGAGGAAAATAAGAATGATACCGCCCCAGATCCAACCGGAAGTTGGTTTCACCACAATGAGCAATACAATCACAAACAGAAGTATTGTAGCCACTTCATTCCACAACCGTAGTGCGAATGATTGCCACGGAAAAATGTTCTTCTGTTGCTTCTGAAACAACATTTGGGTTTGAAAGTGATACAACATTAGTCCAAACACGAAGCACAGTTTCAGAATCATCCACGGTTGTTGTATGAAATATGCGAAGTTGTCGAACAGTAACCAGCTGCCGAAAATGAACGTGAGGATCATCGCCGGCCAGCTTATGCCGTACCAGAGACGACGCTGCATGATTTTGAATTGCGACGACAGAATAGTCCGCTCCGTTTCGCTCTTAATCTGCGCTTCTACATGGTAAATGAGCAAACGCGGCATATAAAACAGCGCTGCGAACCAGGCAACCATGAAGATAATGTGGAGAGATTTTACGTAGAGCATCTGTGCGAAGGTACGAAAACAGTAGCAGCGGCAGTCGCAGTAGCAGTCAGTAAACAGTTCACTTCCAACTGACTGCTACTGCTACTGCTACTGCTACTAATTCGCTAACTTTGTGTCCACAAATGGACTCTACCCGTCAACAAAAATTCTCCCGCCTCATTCAGAAGGAACTTGGGGAAATATTCCTGCTGGAAACAAAAGGGAAATTCGGCAACATCATGATTACCGTGACTGAAACGCGCGTGAGTCCTGATCTGGGTATGGCCAAAGTTTACGTGAGTCTTTTTCCTGTGAAGGATAAGGAGCAGGTCCTTACGTTAATCAAGAAGAATACATCTGAAATTCGCGGCTTGCTTGGGAAACGCATTCGTCATCAGGCACGGGTAATTCCTGAACTCGTGTTCTACATTGACGATTCACTTGATTACGCTGAGCGTATCAATGAGTTGCTGAAAAAATAATTGTTGTTGCAATGAAACACGTGATTGTACTGTGCCTCTCGGTACTGTTGCATTTTTCCATTTCAGGACAGAATGTAGCCTTGACACAGTTCAAAGATTCCATTGTACCCAAGACAGGCAAAGGCGATTTATACGACATCAATAAATCACCGAACAGATTTATCGTTTCAGCACGACGGGACTCTTTCCGCGTTTCAATGAGTGGGAATATAGACACGACCCGTTGTCAATTAATGATTCCGCAAGGTCTGCTCGAAGGTCATACATTAGGTTCTGCAGGTGGATACTTACTTCGTTTTTCGAATGCAGAGAATGCACGACCTGATACAATTTTTGATCGCCCGGTTCGACATGTTGTTGGCGCGCATCGTACTGTTTACTTCACCAGCAGCGTTTGGAATCCGGCTCAACGTTACGGTCACCTTTACATTCTTGATACGGTAAAGTCTGCGTTCAAAGCTAAACTGGTTGCTGAATTCGATTACCCGATCCGCCAACTCTGTACCGTTCACGATTCTCTTTATCTCATCACCGGCGGAAAACTGTACCGCTTCCAGTTTGGCAGATCTGTCTACGTTGCCGATGTTCCCTTCACGTGCAATTCGATGGCCGGCCATGGGCGCTACATGTATTTCGGAATGAACGGCGCCTATGCCCGACTCGATCTCAAAACCAATCGATACCGGTATTTTGTATACGTTGGGAAATAACCAATCCGTATAATGAATATCTTTCCATTGTGAACCTCCCGTTTTTCGTTGCCCGACGTTATCTGTTTTCGAAAAAGTCTTCGAATGCAGTGAACATTGTTACGCGAATTTCCCTTGCATGCGTGTGCGTGGTGACAGCTGCACTGGTGATCATTCTTTCTGCAATGAATGGATTATCGGGCTTAGTGGAATCATTGTACAATTGTTTTCACAGCGACATTCGCATCACCGCAGAAAAAGGAAAAACGATTGTCATTGATTCAGCGACAACACTTGAACTTCAGAAAATACCCGGAGTAATTTGGTGCCACGAAATTGTGGATGAGCAGGGAATTGCAGAAGCGCATGAGAAACAACGGTTCGTGACATTGCGCGGGGTTGAAGACGAGTACGTGACAAATACACGTTTTGACACGACGGTGAAGTTGGGCGAGTTTGATTTGCATCCGAATGGAATGACAGGCGCAGTGGCCGGACAGGAAATCGGAAATATGCTTGAGCTTGGAATGCAAACCGAATTGCGGGTGTTTGTCCCGAAGCGGGATCAGAATCTCACTTTCGACATTAACGATCCCAGTGCAGAAGTCTTTAACGAAAAACTCACGTTTGTAAGCGGACTTTATTTCGTAAGCAGCGACTTCGACAATAAATATATTTTTCTGCCGATAGAAACTGTACGTGAACTATTGGGCTACACCAATGAATGTACTTCGGTTGAGTTAGGAATAGCGCCCGGTGTAAACTCAGACGAAGTGCAGGTAGCAGTCGCGGATATTCTTGGGGCTGGATATAAAGTGGAAACGCGGTACCAGCAGAATGAAGTGCTTTACAAAACTCTGAAGTCGGAAAAGATGTGGACGTTTCTTATTCTGATTTTCGTTTTGGTGATTGCGACCTTCAACACCATTGGTTCATTGACTCTTCTGATTATCGAGAAGAAAAAAGACATTGGTGTTTTGTGGAGCATGGGTGCCGGCAGAACAATTATTCGCAGGATTTTCTTTACCGAAGGATTACTGATTTCGCTGGCGGGAACAATCAGCGGAATTGCATTGGGCTTGTTAGTGTGCGTCTTGCAGCAACAGTTTGGTCTGATTCGTTTCGGTGAGGGATTTGTGGTGGATTATTATCCGGTTGAAATTAACTTAAGCGATCTGACGAATATATTAATCGCGGTTACGGCTATTGGATTGCTGGCAGCGTGGTATCCAGTGAATGTTTATACGCGAAAATATCAGCATATCAAATTTAACGGCTAGCCAGCCTGCAGTCGGACAGTCTGCAGTCATCAACGACGGTTCATCTTCTAAATTCGAGTCTTTGTCTGAATTAATACTGGCGTAATGCAATGCCAATATTGCACAGGTACGTTTGTGCTGTAAATATTACTTCATGAACAAGGCGCTAACCTTAAATGAATCTGACTTTCAACATGTGGAAACACAGAAAATCAGAGAAGACAACATTCTCATTTTTCGTCACTACATCGATGGACAGAACAGGCTCAATGAAATTTCGGAGAGTATTCGTTACGCCAAGAATCTGCAGTCGGCTTTGTTTGTACGGGAACAAAATTTCAAAGATATTTTTCCGGATAGCTTCTATTTCAGCTGTCCTAAAGAAGAACTCACGGGTGACTTCGCCTGGGTGACCAAAGTGGGATCGCGAACGATTGTGGCGGTTGCAGATTGTACGGGACATGGCATTCCTGGAGCCATGATGTCGATTCTCGGATTGAGTCTGCTGAATCAGGTTGTGCTGGAGGAACGGTGTTACGAACCTTCCATCATACTCAGACGCGTTGACATGAAAATGCAAACGACATTCAAAACCAATTCGGATTCCAGAAGTGGCTTTGATGGTATGGACATTGCTGTTTGCTGCATTGATTCACTCCGGCAGGAAATTACTTTCGCAGGTGCAATGCGTCCGTTGTGGTTTGTTCCCGGGAATGAGATCCAATCGCTTGCTGCAGCGCGTTATCCGATTGGCGGGATGCGCATGGAGAATCAACGATTGTTTCCGCAAACGACTTTCAGTTACTCGTCGGGTGATATGATTTACATGTTCACTGATGGATATACGGATCAATTCGGAGGCGCGAATAATCAGAAGATCAGACGTGGACGACTGCGTGTGTTGATTCAACTGATACGCACGTACACTGCGAAGCAGCAGAAAGAACAGCTTCTGGAATTCTTTCACGTTTGGAAGGCCCACAATGCACAGACAGATGATGCGACTTTTGTAGGGATACGGTTGTGAGAACTGAGATCGGGGCTGTTGTGAGTCCTCAATTTACATGGTCAATAAACCGCAAAGGAATATGCCGCAGATTCGCAGATTGCGCAGATTAATATTATTGCGAAACAATCTTCTCGGTAAACAGCACTGATCCATCTTCGCATTCGCCACGAACAAGATAGGAGCCCGGAGCGAGTCCTGCCGTGTTGAACGAGAGGATGTGTTTTCCTGCGCGGAAATTATCTTCGATCAGCACTTCGCACAAACGTCCTTGCATATCGTACACTGCGAAACGAATGTGTTTCACGGTTGGAATCGCGAATGTGATGTTGATGTTATCAGCGAATGGATTCGGGAATACGGAGTGATCTGCAACCGGAGTTGATTCAGAAACTCCCACATCAGACGATCGTCCGATTTCAGAAACCCAGGTTGCGTGCGTTCCATTTGATTGACCGAAGTATCCGTTTACCCAGCAGGTTCCGCCTGCATCGTAACGACGTTGAATGCCGGTGTAATCTCCCCATCGTTCGTCGCCGGAGATTAAGCTAACTGGTCCGTTGCCTGCTTTCACCTGCAAACGACTCGACATGTCTCCTGTAGCATCAACTACCATCACTGAGAAACCAGGATTGACAGTTGCGCTGGCGTGTAGAAACTGGATCATTGCCGTGTTGTCTGTGCCGTCGTAACCACACCATGCAATGTTAGGATACCCGTAATGGAGCGCCGTATCGGAATAAATAAACGCAGCGAGCGTGGGTGATGACGAAGGATTTTGAATAACACCGTGGTATATTCCGTCGTTACCGGTTGCAGTATCGAGCGTTGCGCACACAAATTGAATCATGTTGTTCTCCATGAACGCGCCAAGAATCCGGGCATCATTTGTTTGAAGCATTCCTCCTGTTCCGGGTTGATCAGCAGGAATTGGTGCCCAATATGAAATGTTGCTCTCAAGCATTACAACTGAAACAGATTGCGTTGGAGAATTCGCAGTGTCGCTGATATGCACCAGGAAAATGGTGTCGTTGGATGCGTCAAGGTTTCTGTCAGAAACGAAATACATTCCTGGGCTAGTTGTAGGCAATGCACCTGCTTCAACCGGACATAAATTGCGAACCGGACGACCATTGGTGTTGATGCCTGAATGCAGTTCTGTTCGAATTGAATCGCCATTGTAACCGTCTGTTTTGTTGAGCTGCCAAACTACTGTTTCAACAAATCCGGTTTGCCAGGGTTGATTATCGTGCAACAAGTTTGCGGTGATGAAAAGCTCGTTGTTGTTGACTGCAATCATCGGGTAGTCTGTCCACAAGGAATCGCTGAACGGATTTCCCGGCAAGTCGTACAAATGCCAGGTTCCGTTAATAGAATCGGAATTCGAGAAGCCAACAAGAATGTGTGTGTTGTTTGAGAGATAGCCTGCGAGACAAACGAGGATGAACCGGTTTGCCTGTGGATCGTAAATAACTTTTGGGTCATACTTCCCTGCAGTTACTCCGAGACCACTGAAGAAAACAGAGAGCGACTGCAGACCAAGATTTGTACTTGTGTTTGTGTTGTAACGATACACATTACTGTTCTGCACAGAGAGAAGCTGTCCGTTGTTTCCGATTGCAACTTCGTTATCTGTTGGTGTTCCGTTGTTGAAGCCATTTGCCTGAAACGCCTGTCCGATAGTTGGCGTTGGTAATGTAGCAACACGCGGTTGCGAATTTCCTTCGCGGTTTGCATAGATATTCGCGAGGCTGTCCTTTGTCCGCAGAAAACCTGTAGAGCTTTGCGCGGGACGTTCAATACAACGCACAACAACATTCGGGTCGGGGCGTTCAACACCATCGTTTACACCGGTACACGGAATAACAAAAGAAGTGCGTGCAGGATGCTGAGCGAATACAACCACAGATGTGACGAGGCTGATTGCGAGTAGAGCTTTTCTCATTGGAACAAGTTACGAAATTGGAACAGCATCGTCGAACGCCGACACCGAAATTTCATTCATGCATTTAAAATGGCCAAGCGGACACTCCGTATAGCCTAATTTAGAACAAGGTCGGCAACGCAATCCTTTTACTTCGATGATGCGCGAGCCTTCTCCGGGCAGATAGGGATACATTCCAAAATCAGGAACTGTATTTCCCCACACGGAGTAAATTTTCTTTTTGAATGCGGAAGCGATGTGCATCAATCCGGTGTCGTGAGAGACAACCAGATCCGCTTGTTGTACCAGTGATGCTGACTGATCAAGATTGTATTTCCCACATACATTGTATACCAGTGATCCGCATTCGGCGGCGATGCGTTCTCCTTTTTCAATTTCGTCTTTGCCGCCGAGAAGCACTACCGGTTTATTCAGGTGGCGAATTACACCAACCATTAAATCGTGGGGCATCTCTTTTGTAGCAAACTTAGCACCGGCTGTTATTGCGATGTACTCCCCGCGGTGGCTCACCGGAAAGTTGGTGCGGTCTACCATGTTGCTTCCCAAAATAAAATAATCGAGACCTTTACCGTCGTTCTTGACTCCCAAAGGTTTTACCGCTTCGAAGTAACGATCGACAATATGTTTATCGGGCATGCGATTAATCCCCAGCTTGACGTAAAGGAATTTCTCGATGTTCAGTTTTGGAAACGATGCAGAAGGTGCGTTGCAAATTCTTTTCACCTGTGAAGAACGCAGGTTGTGATGGAGGTCGGCAACAAAGTCGAACTTAATTGCTTTCAGTTCAGCTTCTGCCTCACTCACTTTGGATTTGATGGTAATGACTTTGTGAACGTGCGGATTACTTGTGTAGATGCCTGCGAATACATCTTTTGTAATGACATAAATTTCTGCGTCAAGTTGGTTGTGCAAACAACGAATGACCGGGCTGGTGAGCACGATATCGCCGATTGAACTGAAACGAATGACGAGAACTTTTTTACGCATCACACAAATTTACAGTTTACGACAATAAAAAAGGCGCTCAAGCCTGTGAAGGTGAGCGCCTCAATATTTGATCGCAGATTATTTTGCTTTCAAGTGGTACTCGTGTACTGTAGAACCACCTTTGTCTTTCATCCAGAACTCTTTGTTCTTCAGACGAACGATCACTGAAGTATCAGGATCAGAACCAGACTGGTTAGACAAAGTCTTGATTTCTTCTTTGTCTGTGATGAATTCCCAAGTACCAGCATCGTTAATTGTTCCGATGATAGTAGTTACAGAAATTGAATACGTTCCGTCTTTCTCGTAAACGTAAGTTTCAGAAGTTACACCCTGACGGTAGTCAGAAGTTTTGTCAACTCCGTTTTCCCAGTATGATTCAACTTCCCAAGTGCCTGCAACACGCATTTTCTTAGTAAGTAAAGTCAAAGCTGGACCTTCTTCATACTTCTTGCAAGAAGTAAGACAGATACCGCCGATCATTAGGGCAGCAACTGAAAGCAATGCAATTTTTTTCATGTTTAGTTTTCTCAATGGGTTAACTCTGTTTGTGCTTCCCTTAGAAGCGGGTCAAAGGTAGTGAAAGGGAGCACAGGAAAAACCGTGATTTTTGATCGAAAATCAGTTGAATTTGACTGAAAACCCGCTTGGGATCGTAAATTCGCGCATGGTTCTAACCGACACGCACGCACACCTTTATTCTACCAAGTTTACGGGCGACAGTGATGCGATGATTTCACGCTGTTTTGAAGCTGGCGTTACTCGCGTTTTTTTACCGGCCATTGACTCTTCGACCCACGATGCGCAGGATGAAGTGCAGGCGAAGTATTCCGACAAACTATTTTCAATGATGGGTTTGCATCCATGTTCAGTAGAACCTGGTTCAATTGAAAATGAATTGGCGGCGATCCGTAAACGATTAGATTCCGGTAAATATGTTGCAGTCGGAGAAATCGGAATTGACTTGTACTGGGATAAGACCCATTTGAAATTGCAGCAGGAATCTTTTGCAAAGCATATCGATTGGGCACTGGAGATGGATTTACCCATTTGCATTCACTCGAGAAGTGCGTTCAACGAGTGTTTTGAAATTGTGCAGGCTAAACAGAACGGCAAGTTGCGTGGTGTGTTTCATTGTTTCTCCGACGGAATTTCCGAAGCGCAAAAGGTGATTGATGTTGGCTTTTATATGGGAATTGGCGGAGTTGTGACTTTTAAAAATTCCGGTCTTGACAAAGTGGTTGAAGCATTTTCACTCGAGCATATTGTGTTGGAAACCGATGCGCCTTACCTTGCACCTGTTCCTCATCGCGGGCAGAGAAATGAAAGCAGTTATCTGGCCCATGTGGCGCAGAAGATAGCCGATGTGAAAAAGATAGCGATTGAAGAAGTTGCAGCCATTACTACAGAGAATTCCAAGAAACTATTCCGCATTTAATATGGCAAAGCGTCCGAACATTCTACTCATTTATACTGGCGGCACTATCGGTATGATCCGCGATGTAAAATCAGGTCAGCTGAAGCCCTTCAACTTTGCGCGCTTGCTGGATGAAATTCCGGAACTGTCGAAATTCAACGTAGACATTCACACATACAGTTTTGCCGAGCCCATTGATTCGTCGGATATGCAACCGGAAATCTGGGTGGAACTTGCAGAACTGATCGGCAAGAATTACAACAAGCACGACGGTTTTGTAATTCTCCACGGTTCGGATACAATGGCGCATACAGCATCGGCGTTAAGTTTCATGCTCGAGAATTTGTCAAAGCCGGTTGTATTAACCGGATCCCAGTTGCCGATCGGAACAATCCGTACTGACGGAAAAGAAAACCTGATTACGGCCATTGAAATTGCATCGGCACAGAAAAAAGGAAAAGCAATCGTTCCGGAAGTCTGCATTTATTTTGAATACAGCCTGTATCGCGGTAATCGTTCGAACAAATTCAATGCAGAACATTTCCGTGCGTTTCAATCGGCGAATTATCCGTTGCTCGCTGAAGCAGGTGTGAGCATCAACTACAACACAGCACACATTGCTCCTTCGGCTAAAGGGAAACTAAAAGTTCACACCAAACTCGATCGTAACGTGGCGGTGCTGAAAATGTTCCCGGGAATTACGCCTGAGGTTGTGAATGCAATTTTGTTTGCAGACAAAGTGAAAGCAATTGTTCTTGAAACGTACGGATCGGGCAATGTCACAACGCAAAAGTGGTTTATTGATTCGCTCGCGGTAGCTATAAAGAAAGGACGAATCATATTGAACGTTACACAATGTGCAGCAGGAAGAGTTGAGCAGGGCCGTTATCAAACGAGTGCGCAGCTTGATAAAATAGGCGTTGTGGGCGGTGCAGATATGACAACGGAAGCTGCGGTGATTAAGCTCATGTTTTTGTTGGGACAAAAGTCTAAGAATATGAAGAAGGAACTTGCACGTTCGTTGCGTGGGGAATTAACAACATAATGAATGGGGCAGATAACAGAACATCACGCGACCGTGCGTATGGATTATGATGGAGAAGGAATTCTTGTTGCGACGATTAACGACGATATCGAGCTTACCCTTCAGGATATTTTGGATCACCGGGAAATCGCAGCACGGCTTACCAGGAATGAACCGCATTGCGTATTAGCGATTGCAGGAGAACGTACACAAGCAACTCAGGAAGCACGGGAATATGCTGCGAACAATGTCCCGATTGGACGAATTGCGGAAGCAGTTGTCATCAAATCACTCACGGTTCGTATTCTCGGAAATTTTTACTTGCAGTTTCACAAGCCCGGCGTACCTACCAAAATGTTTGATGATCGGTATGAGGCTATGACCTGGCTGAAGTTGCAATTGAAGCGGGTATCCTGAAATAATGTTAATTGTCATCCCTCGGTACATCGATATTTTCAACTGCTCTGCAGAAATGGGAGACTACTCGGTTTGACAAATCACAAACAAAAAGCCTCCGGTTAAGGAGGCTTGTGTTACGTGTTAATTGTCACTCCTCGGTACGTCTATATTTTGAACGAGCTGCTCCGCAGAAATTTCAGACTACTCGGCCTGACAAATCACAAAAAAAGCCTCCGGTTAAGGAGGCTTGTGTTACGTGTTAAATAGAACAGCAATTTTCAGTTTTCACTTCTGTTGTTGTTCAAATAACAGATAACTCTGTTTAAAGACATTCGAAATGTGTGCCAAAATCACAACTCTTCGCTTACAGGCAGTTCCTGAAGTTTTGAATTGAGAATCCGTAGCGAGGAATACACAAATCGGGAAGTCATATCCCTTCGTAAAAGTTCTATATTTGCGTCCCTCAATCAGGAGACGTGTCCGAGTGGTTGAAGGAGCACGCCTGGAAAGTGTGTATACGGGAAACCGTATCATGAGTTCGAATCTCATCGTCTCCGCAAATGAATCAGTAAACGCGCCCCGCTTTTTTAGCGGGGCTTTTTATTTTTCGGACAAACGCATCGATCGTGCCCGAAAGCGGTTGGGCGGAAAGTAAAAAATAGCGCAGCGGGCGTTTAACGGATCCTCAACGTGGGAGTACAGAGATCACGGAAGTAATCTCATCGTCTCCGCAGAAACAGGAAGCCCAGCTGTATTAGCCGGGCTTTGTTTTTATAATTACAGTTTAGTAGGGCTTCTCTTCAGCAAATTCCTCAGCGTAAACACCGCACCCACACTCACAACGAGAGATATTGCACCCAGAATGTAAGTTGTTTCCGCTTTCGCCCACCACGATTCGGGATTGTGCTGAACGAAATAGAGGTTGATGATGCCGAATGCGTTGAATATAAAGTGTCCGGCTATTGATAAGCGTAGACTTCCCGACCACCAGAAAAAATAACCGAGTGCAACTCCCAGAATGAATCGCGCTAAAAATCCGAATGGATCAATGTGCAACAAGCTGAAGATAAAAGCAGAGACAATGATAGCAACGTGTGGCTTCTGCGTCCACTCGAGAAGAAGCTGCTGAACCGCACCACGAAAAAATAATTCTTCGCAAATAGCAGGTGCTAATGCAGATACAAGCAGGAACACGAGCAAGTCAAGAATCCCCGGCATTTGCTGCGCCCAACTGGAAAACTCAATGCTTTGTTGACGCTCTGCCACCCAATTCGGATCGGTAATCAGTCCGATGTTCCAGCGCTCAACAATGTCAATGAAGAACACGGAAGCTAGAATCGCGAAGCAGGCGATGATAACCGGTGTGATACTTACTTTGCGATGCAGCTTGTAATAATCGAAGCGCTCGGGAAGAACTGCATTTGCAAAAATCAACAACGGAACGATGAACGTGAACACCGTAAAAAATCCGTTCACCAATTTGGCAATCATCGGAGTTGAAGTTTCCGGAGAAACGCTCAGCCAGGAAAAAGCGGAAAATTTTGCAAATAGAATAATCACGCCGTAACAACCGAAATGCAGTGCTACGAGCAGCCACAATTTCATTCCGGGCGTGCTGAAAAGGGGCGTAATCGGGCGTTCTTGATCGTTCTGCTCCACTGGTGCGAAATGCGTAAATTTGCTGCGCAAAGGTAACTGTTTTGTATCTACACCTCACCCCAACCCCACTCTAAGGGAAAGGGGCTAGTTCCCGGTCGTAATTACAAAACTCCGTTTCCACTCATGGTTAAAATCGGCAACATAACACTTCCGGATTTTCCGTTGTTACTCGCTCCCATGGAGGACGTGAGTGATCCGCCTTTCCGTTATGTGTGCAAACAATTCGGAGCCGATCTCATGTACACCGAATTCATTTCTTCGGAAGGATTGATTCGTGATGCCATCAAGAGCAGAAAGAAACTCGACATTTTCGATTATGAGCGCCCGGTGGGAATTCAGATTTTCGGTGGAGATGAAGAAGCGATGGCGCTCTCGGCAAAAATTGTGGACGCAGTTCAGCCTGATCTGCTCGACATCAACTTCGGTTGTCCCGTGAAGAAAGTGGTTTGCAAAGGAGCCGGCGCCGGTGTATTGAAAGATATTGATCTCATGGTGCGACTCACTTCTGCTGTTGTTAAATCAACATCACTACCCGTCACCGTGAAAACACGTTTGGGATGGGATGAGAGCACGAAGAACATCATGGAAGTTGCAGAGCGTTTGCAGGATGTTGGTGTGAAAGCACTTTCCATTCACGGTCGCACGCGCATGCAGATGTACAAAGGTGAAGCGGACTGGACACTCATCGGAGAAGTAAAAAATAATCCCCGCATTCAGATGCCGATTTTCGGAAACGGAGATATTGATTCTCCTGAGAAAGCAATTGAAATGAAAAACCGTTACGGAGTAGACGGAGTGATGATTGGTCGCGCGAGCATTGGTTATCCGTGGATCTTCAACGAGATCAAACATTTCATGGAAACAGGAACACACCTTGCTCCGCCTACATTGCACGATCGGGTGAACGTGTGTCGCACGCATTTGGAAAGATCGATTGAGTGGAAAGGTGAGCACACAGGTATTACCGAGATGCGACAGCACTACAGCAATTACTTCAAAGGCATTCCGCATTTCAAAGAATACAGAATGAAGTTGGTGACGTTGATGGAGAAGGAAGGGTTGCTGGAGGTTTTACGTGAGATTGAAGACCGGAGTATAATCGAAATCAAATGAAGCATTCGTTGCTGATTTTGATTGCCGCAAGTGCATGTTTTTTCGCATGCAATTCGTCTTCATCCGATTCTCCACCACTTGTTGATCTTTCTTCAACCGACACTGCGCTGCCTCAAAGCCCCGCTCTTCGTGAGATGATTCTTGCCCTGGAGGCTGCTCCTGTGAAAGAAATTGACAGCGCGAATCACATACCTGAATTCATTCTCTCCTATCTCGATTCAATTACGGAAGGATTCTCCATTGCGGAGAAGGATGAAGACTGG
The DNA here is from genome assembly GCA_040377305.1 of Flavobacteriales bacterium. Classification (GTDB taxonomy): domain Bacteria; phylum Bacteroidota; class Bacteroidia; order Palsa-965; family Palsa-965. The sequence continues at coordinate 93,499 of JBEIPA010000016.1, forward strand.
CAGAGTACATGTGTATGGGGTAAAACAACAATGATTACCAAAACTCTGGACCCTCAGAGTGGCGATACTATTACTATCACCACCTACGATACCATCCCTCCTCCTACACGACAATTCGTTTGTTTTGCGATGGGTGAACATGTTGCAATGCTTAGTTATAAGACAGGAGGATTTGGCGTGATGCAACACGTAATCCTTTTTATGTTTGAGGACTTGCGAATTATATCTGTCTGGCATCAGGGTGTTGAAACCGATTTGACCACGAATAAGGAAATTTTATACTTTCTGAAACACAATGAAGAACGCATCTGGTCAATGTCGGCCGGAAGCTCCATCCTGTAATTATGTCCGTAATCGGAAACACACCTCTCATCAAACTCACTCGCCTCTCCGAACCCGGTTGCGCCGACATCTACGTCAAGTACGAAGGTGGAAATCCGACCGGCTCGATGAAAGACCGCATGGCGCTTTCCATGATTGAAGGTGCGGAACGTCGTGGTGAACTGAAGACCGGCGGGACGATCCTCGAATATACCGGTGGAAGCACCGGATGTTCACTCGCGATGGTTGCCGCTACCAAAGGCTACAAAGCGAAGCTTGTTTCTTCGGACGCGTTCTCAGAAGAGAAACTGCAGATGATGAAAGCGTTCGGTGCTGAACTCATCATGGTTCCTTCGGAGGGCGGAATGATCACCGGAGATTTACTACTGAAACTCGTTGCGCGTGCGAAAGAACTCAGTACAGAACCAAATACATTCTGGACAGATCAATTCAACAATGTCGACAATCGGAATGCGTATCACGCAATGGCGCGTGAGATCATTGCAGAGCTGGGAACGTTTGATGAATTCATCACCGGTATTGGAACGGGAGGATCATTCTCCGGTAATTCAGAAATATTCAAGAAAGAAATTCCAGGTGTAAGTTGTGTTGCAGTGGAGCCGGATGGAGTGCGAACTTATTCGGGTGGAGATAAATCGGGTAAACACCGACTCGAAGGAATCGGAAACAGTTTCATCACTGCAATCTGCAGAACGGATCTCATAGATAATGTTGTGTCGGTGACGGATGCAGATGCATACACTTATGCACGTCGGCTTGTACGTGAAGAAGGAATTTTTGGAGGCACAACTTCCGGTGCGAATATTTGGGCAGCTGTTCAACGCGCGAGAAAGCTTGGCTCCGGAAAGAAAGTTGTAACCTTGGTTTGTGATTCGGGATTGAAATATCTGAAGGGTGATTTATACAAATAGACTATGCTGAAGAAAACATTCACTTCCCTTGCTTCTAATTATTGCGACGACGCGACATTGATTGAAACGTGCTGGAAAGAAATCGAGTTGAACTATTCTCATCGCAAACGCCATTATCACACGCTAAAGCATCTTGAAAATCTGTACACGTCACTGAATGAAGTTCGGGAATTAGTCTCCGATTGGAATACACTACTCTTCACCTTGTTCTACCACGACGCAGTTTACAATGCACTGAATGGTGATAACGAGGAGAAAAGTGCCTCACTTGCGATACAACGACTCAAGGAAATGGATGTCCCGTTCCAAATGATTGAGCGATGTAGCCAGCAGATTCTTGCCACGAAGCAGCATCAGTTTGATCGGGATTCTGACACAAACTATTTCACCGACGCTGATCTTTCCATTCTGGGTGCAGACTGGAGTGCATATTCAGAATATGCCGCGAACGTGCGAAAGGAGTATTCGATGTATCCAGACCTTCTTTACAAGCCGGGACGTAGAAAAGTATTACTGCATTTTCTGAATATGAAGGGAATTTTCAAGACCGTGCACTTTTCCGAAAAGTTTGAATCGCAGGCAAGATTGAATCTGCAGCAAGAACTAAAAACGCTATGATTACGCTGTTGCGCACAACCTCCGACAATGTTGACTTCCTCGAACTTGTTCGTCAACTCGACGTTGATCTCAAAATTCGCGATGGCGAGGATCATCCGTTCTATGATCAGTTCAATAAAGTGGACGCGATCAAACATGTAGTTATGGCTTACGACAATGAATTGCCCGTTGGTTGTGGTGCGATCAAGGAGTTTGATTCCGGATCAATGGAAGTGAAACGTATGTACACGCCACCCGAACGTCGCGGAAAGGGAATCGCCGTTACAGTACTTACTGAATTGGAACAATGGGCGAAAGAACTTGGCTACAAAACCTGCGTACTTGAAACAGGGAAAGCTCAGCCCGAAGCAATTGCGTTGTACACGAAATGCGGATACAAGATCATTTCGAATTATGGGCAATATGCGGGTGTTGCCAACAGTGTGTGCTTCCAAAAAATGATTAGTTGACCCTTCGACAGGCTCAGGACAAGTATGCCGATTAGTTAATTAGTCGATTACTTTGTTATTTTAGAAGGCGTTTACTCACTAACACATCACTAGTCTACTATGAAACTTTTTTCTGCCATCATCAAACTCTCCGGAGGCGCACTCATTCTGGTTGCCGTTGTCGGATTTATCTGCGGACTTTTTGATTACGTATTGGTCATCAAAGGCGCAGAGATGCCGTTAGTTGATGGTGCTGTTGCCGTTGCGTTGGCCGTTACCGGTATTGTGTTTTTTGCTTTGGGATGGTTTCTCGAAAAACGTGCGGAAAAAAAAGATCCTGAAAATCGTGCACCACTATTAGACGTCAATGATCTTAAGTTCATAGAGAAAGCAATCAAGCGCACGCGAAAACGTAATTACATTTTCGGAATATTTATGATCGTTGTTGCGGGATTCTTCTTTGTGGTTCCGTTTCTCGATCCTGAAGCTGATCCTTCCAGCGGAGGTTCCATCTTCATTTTTGTTCTGGCTGCCTTGATGATTGGTGCTGGATTCTTCATGTTACTCAAAGCAGTTAAACTGAACAATATTCCGGAATCCGACATCTACAAGAAGATCATGCTCGAGCCGAAAACAATTACGGGTCTTGACGGACAAATCATTCGCAACGCGTATACGAAACACGGAGCTCAGGTTAATGCAACGATATCCATTAGCACGAAGAAGATTGCGGTGCTGAATGTAAATGAAACTGAACTGGAATTGCTTCGCCAGTATTTACTGAAGCATAATCCGAATTTGCAGTACAAGGTAACCGAGTCGAGGGTAAATTAGAACGACACTCTAAAGTTTATTGAACCAGGCATTTTACTTTTAACGGAAAGTGAATTCCCATGAGTGATCTCAGTGTTTGAAGGTGAGTTGAAATCGAGGTAGTTCACCCAAGTGGTTTCATAAATTATATCCATTCCTGTTTCGAATCCGAATGCAATTCTTGGATTTAGTTGACAGTATATACCGGCAATAGGAGCACCTCCTAACTCCGATCTCCAGATTTTCCGTTCATAATCACTATAATCAGAAATGTATTTAGCGTATGACTCTTCGTATCCAATAATCGCATCCACCCCGCCGTAAAAATTCCATTTACGCCATTGAAAGATTTTATACTCAAACCCGGGTCGCAAATCTGCTCTGAAAAACTGATAGTCATTCAGGCCTGTTGATCCATGGGTTGTATAGTCGTTCGTCCCTCTGCCACCTATGCCCACACGTAGTGAGGCCTTCTTAAACACGCGACGGTAAGTGAGCACTTCTGAATCATTGAAATTTGAAGAACCGAATAGCCCTTCTATTAGACCGTTCACATTCACGGAAACAACATTCTTAAAACCTTTAGTTGAGTCGCTTTGTGCTGAAAGATTAAATAGACACAGTGTAGCAACGGCAAGGAGAAGTAGCTTTTTCATTTCGCAGCGTTTTGGTTTAACTGATTGACGTGAAAATAGATTGAGGTTGCCACAAAAATGTGTTCGCTTGACAAGTGGCGCTACATTACCTACATCTGGCCGCTGCAAAACAAAACGCCCCGACGATCGTTTCCGATGTCGGGGCGTTCCAAATTAATAAGTACACATACTATTCTTTCACGAGTCGCACGACTTTACCTTCTGTGGTGCGGATGAAGTAAACTCCGCCTTCGAGTGAAGTAAGATCAAGTGTGATCGTGTTCTGAACCTGTTGTGCCAATACTACTTCCCCGAGCGCGTTGAAGATTACAACTTGCGTCGGTTTGCTTGTAGCAATTGTTACGTTACCCAAAGTTGGATTCGGGAATACACTGAAGATGTAGTCAACTGTTGGATCATCGATACCGATGTTCGTTACAGGTGTACAAGCAGATGTATCTGAACAAGCGCTGTCGGTAACGACTACCGCATAACTTCCGTTCGCGGTTGCTGTATAAGAAGAGCTTGTTGCTCCGGCAATTGGCTGCATGTTCGAACAGTCAATCCACTGATAAGAAGTTGCTGAGGCGTTGTTCGCAGAAAGCGTAGCTCCATTACCTGTCACGGTAACACCAACGTTCACTGTATTCACAACAAGCATTGTAGTTACAACACTGTCGCAACCAGCTCCTGACGTCAATGAATCAACGTAAGTTCCGCTTGCACCATAAGTGTTCGCTCCCACTGTGATCGTTTGCCCATTGCAGATCGTGAACGACTGTGATGTTGAAACAGAAGGTGTCACAGAAAGGTTTGTTGTTACGATTGAGTCGCAACCGTTCATTGCAGCAAGTGTATCAGAGTACATCCCCGAAGCAGTGTAGGTGTTGGCTCCAACTGTGTAAGAATCACCAGCACAAATTGTTGGCGACTGTGATGCCCAGATCAACGTGTCAACGGTAAGGTTAGTCGTGATGATTGAATCGCAACCCATTGCATTTGTAAGTGTATCCATATACATGCCACTCATGTTGTATGTGTTGCTGCCGACCATGATTGAATCACCGTAGCAAACAGACAAGCTCTGCGTCATCATTGATGGCTGCATTACTGTAACCATGAACATTGCAGAGTCTGTACATCCTGTTGCGGTAACTGTACCAACAACCCAATACGTTGAATCCAACACTGGAGACACGGTGTAGTTTGTGGTAGCAGGTCCATTTACCCATGAATAAGAATCTGCACCTGAAGCCATCAACGTAGTTGAGTCACCAGCACAAATCATATTGTTACCGGTTACACCCACTGAAGGTGAAGCGTTGATCGTAACGTTGATTGTATCCATATCCGTACAACCGAATGAATTCGTCACAGTGACGTTGTATGCTCCGGAAGAAGATACAGTTTCCATCTGCGCTACTCCACCGTTACTCCATGCGTACGTTGTGTTTCCTGCGCCTGCGTCGAGTGTTGCAGAGTCACATGCTGTTACATCAGAACCGAGGTTGACAGTTGCTGCGTTGAAGTTTACAGAAATTGTATCCTGCATTGTGCCGCAAGGAGTAGTTACAGTTACCGAATAAACACCGTTTGAAGTGATCGTGCGTGTTTGCGCTGCAGAAGCGTCATCCCATAAGAATGTTGCTCCAGGCCAGATTCCCGCATCAAGTGTATAAACCAGATCGCATACGGTCGTGTCTGCACCCAGCATTACGTCAGAGTTCGCATCAACAGACACTAAGTAAATACTGTCGCGGTTTACGCAAGCACCGTTTGTAACATCAACCCAATACCAACCTGTTGTTGATGCTGTGATCGTTGAAGTAGTTGCTCCTGTGCTCCATGCATAAGTAACTGAAAGCGGGTATCCGAAGTCAGCGGAAAGCGTTGCTGTTGTTGGAGAACAAACGAGTTGATCTGCTCCGAGGTAAACACCGTCGGTGATAATCACGTCGTCAAATGCAACTCCGTCATCGGTAACTGAACCATCCGTTCCAAATGCAAATCTAACTTTCACGTTTGGTTGGTTAGCCACTCCCGCCAGGTGGTGACGAGCTGTTACCCATCCACCTGAACCGTTTGTAGTCGAAGTACGTCCTGACCAACCTTCCTGATAACCGCCTGGTGCACCTACGATGCTGTTATCGGTATACCACATCATCTGGTCACCGAATGTACCTTGAAGCTGCCATGTTTGTCCACCGTCAATAGAAGTAACAACGTTCATTCCATCCCATGAGAATTCTGCATTCCACCAAATACGTGCTGAAATAACAGGATCACATAAATTCGTGAAATCAAAACACGGACCTTCAACCCAGGAGTTATCACTGTCCATGTAAAATCCTGTACCAAGTCCTCCGGTAACGAAAGAATTTACGCCTGAAGACGCGCTATTGATAGTAGTCTTTGCTGGTGTTCCAAATGCCCATGTTCCGTTAACGTTGTTGTTGATTACCCATCCGTTCTGTCCTGTTTCAAAATCCTGCACGTAAGGGTATGTTGATATAATCGGTATTCCAATTGATGAGCCTGTAGAAGTATTGTTGGTCGGTCCAAGATCCGGAGCCCAGTTAATCGTAACCGTATAGCTTACTGAAGAAGGTCCCGAAAGATCGACGCATCCAAATGAATAACTGATTGTATCTCCAGGCAGGAGGTTCGCCGCCAATGTAACAGTGCTATTGAAGGTGCCTGCATTCGAAACCAATGTCACAGGAATTTGTGTCCCAACAAGCTGCGTATTGCTACCCATGTTGATAATATCTACAGACACTGGAGTGCAAGCACTATTGCCACATCCACCACCTGCAATTGCATTCACAGCTTTTAAATCATCCGCCAACGGCATATACACGCGTATATCATCCAAGGCAGCATCAGATTCGAAGCTTGTTCCGCTCACAAAACGAAAACGTACACGAACGCTGTCGTCACCTGCAAATGCAGCAAGACTGATGTCCATCATCTGCCATGCATTCAGATTGTTTGTCCAGGCAGGAACGATGTCCAACTCCCAGTTGTTAGTTTCAGATGTGTCAACGTCAATGTGCATCACACCCATTGTAGCGCCGTACATGTGGTACCAGAATTCCATGCGAGGCGCTGATAAGGCACTAAAATCATAAATCGCGCTTACGCAATTAGCGGTGGTGTTATTACACCCGGATGTTTCGCAATAGAAATATTTTCCCACTGCGCTGTTCAGTGTGTGATCGACATCCGGTCCGGTAGCCGTTGATGGTGTTGAACCGTCTTCCAAAAGCCAATCCATTCCGGCCTGAGGATATCCGTACTGGTCTCCGTTTCTCCAATCAGTTGTAGGATTACAGTTCCCAGGACATGATGTCCCGCAATTTGCTTGTCCTTCGAAATCTGTTGTGTTTGGAAAGGTGTTGATGACCTGACCGTTTACAGCGATTCCAAAAGCTAAACCTGCTATAAGTGAATAAATTTTCTTCATGTAGTTTGTTTATGTGTATGTAAAGGTTTTAAGGATGACAAAGATATCAATGCACTTCACGTCACCAATGAATATCGGTAACTGATGTCGATTAGTCGGTGTATAGAAAAGAAAGTAAGCGCGTTTACTAAATAAACAGCGCTTTTAGTTCAGTAGCGTCTGCTGGTTTCATTTTTCCAGCGAGAATAAGAGCCAACTGACGACGACGAAGTGCTCCAGCGAATCGTTCTTTTTCTAAGTCTGTAACAGGTTCAATGGGCGGAACCGGAAGCGGTTGTCCGTTCTGATCAACTGCTACGAAAGTATAGATTGCTTCGTTGCTCTTCATTTTATCACCCGATACAGGATCTTCAACAAACACATCGATGAAAACTTCCATTGAAGTTGAAAACGCGCGCGAAACTTTTGCTTCGAGAGTAACAATCGCTGCATAAGGAATAGGCTGCTGAAACGATACGTGATTCACCGTAGCTGTAACAACAACACGTCGACAATGACGGTGTGCAGAAATCGCCGCAATTACATCCATCCATTCAAGCAGGCGACCACCGAAGAGATTCTTCAGGTTGTTGGTATCATTCGGAAGAACATGGTGCGTGGCAACAGCCAATGACTCGGAAGGTGATTTCGATTTCATGGGTCAAAGATAGATGGGAGTTGGGAGATGGGAGACGGGAGTGACTTAAATGTTGAAGGTTCTTTGAAAATAATGATGCGTTCTTAGCCGTTTCACATGTTTTAAGCACACAAAAGTGCGTAAACACCTGACTCCCATCTCCCCACTCCCATCTAAACAATATCTTTGCACGCAATGAAGAAATTCTTTGGGGTTCTCAAATACGTGAAAGGCTACTGGCGTTATGCGTGGTTGAATATTTTCTTCAATATTCTATCCGTTGTATTCAACCTATTCTCGCTGCTATCTGTAATTCCCCTTTTAAACCTGCTCTTCATTTCCAAAGACGAAGAATTCGCTGAGATTGTTGCAAAGGGAAATCCGGTTGTAGGATTCGACATCAACTCCGCTCTTGATTGGGTGAATTACAAGTTTGCACTCTACATTTCCGGTAGCGCGAATCCTTCTCAGGCGCGTCTTGAAATACTGTTCTACATCTGTGTTTGTATTATCGGAATTTTCTTTTTCAAAAGCCTCACGCGTTACCTGGCCATGTTCTTTATTGCAATTATCAGGAACGGTGTAGTACGCGATTTCAGGAATGCGATGTATAGAAAATGTCTCCGACTGCCGTTGTCGTGGTACTCAAACGAACGTAAGGGTGATATTATGAGCCGCATGACTTCTGACCTGCACGAAGTTGAATGGAGTGTAATGAGCTCATTGGAGATGACATTCCGTGAGCCGATCACAATAGTTGCTATTCTGGTAATGATGATCATGATGAGCTGGCAGCTGACCATTGCGGTACTGATAGCAACTCCAATTATCGGATTACTGCTCAGTGTTGTGTCTAAAAGTCTGAAACGATCCTCCGCAAAAGCAAAAGAGAAGCATGGCCTGATGCTTTCTTTACTGGAGGAAATGCTGGGTGGACTCCGCATCATTAAAGGGTTCAATGCTGAAGAGCGCATGTCCGATAAATTCAAGCAGGAAAATCAGGACTACACACGCATCATGGTCCGGAATTACAGAAAAACCGATCTCGCTTCACCGTTGAGTGAATTTCTGATCGTTGTTGTCATTTCAGGCGTACTCTATTACGGAGGCAATCTGGTCATTCAGGAAAATACCATGGATGGAGAAAAATTCGTTGGCTATCTATTGATTTTTTTCCAACTGATTACACCGGTACGCCAATTCACTCAAGCCTATTACAACGTGCAGAAAGGATTAGCATCAAAAGAACGTATTGATGTTATTCTCCACGCAGAAGAATCTATCAAAGACATTGATCATCCGAAGTCTGTTGGCATATTCAGCAAGGAAATAGAATACCGCGATGTAAGTTTCGCTTACGTTCGGGGCGATGAAGGTTACGCCGTGAAGAATCTGAATCTGAAAGTGGAGAAAGGAAAAACAGTTGCACTGGTTGGACAATCAGGATCCGGAAAAACCACCATGGCCGATTTGCTTCCACGTTTCTATGATGTGAGTGGTGGACAAGTGCTAATTGATGGAACAGATATTCGAGAAGTGAGCATGCATGAGCTGAGATCGATTATGGGAATTGTTTCTCAGGAATCAATTCTGTTTAACGATACGGTATTCAACAACATAGCATTCGGCACAAACGGCGTTACACAAGAGCAGGTAGAAGAAGCAGCACGAATTGCAAATGCCCACGAATTCATTGCAGAAATGCCGGATGGATATCAAACCAACATCGGTGATCGCGGCTCGAAAATGTCGGGTGGACAGCGTCAACGTATTGCCATTGCAAGAGCTATTCTAAAAAACCCGCCGATTCTGATTCTTGACGAAGCAACTTCCGCACTTGATACAAGCAGCGAACGCCTTGTTCAGGATGCACTGAACAACCTGATGAAGAACAGAACTTCGATTATCATAGCGCATAGATTGAGCACCATTCAGCACGCGAATGAAATTATCGTGTTGAAGAAGGGAGAAATAATCGAACGCGGTACCCACAGCGATCTGTTGGTCAAAAACGGGGCTTACAAGCAACTGTATGATATGCAGGCATTTGTATAGCTAGCGATCAACTGAAGACGTAAGAATTGCTCCCATTTGGTACCCTACCGAAGAACCCGAATTCCTATATTTGTACATCTTAAAATCAAGGAAACAACCATGACAAAAATTCTACTTTCTTCAGTTGCTATTGCGGCTCTTTCGCTTTCTGTGAACGCACAGGCATTCATTCCTAACAGCGGTTTCGAATCGTGGGGAACAACAGCAGGCGAAGACATTCAGCCAACCGGTTGGGTATCTTACAACGTATTTACATTTAGCTTGTTTGAAACAAGCGGAGCTAATCCAACTTCAGTTACACAAGCGGGAACTCCCGATAACTATCAAGGAAATTATTCTGCGAAGATCACGACGGTTGATCTCGTAAGTAATCCTTCAACTGCGGATATTCCCAATCGTGCTGGTGTTATGTACACCGGTGCTGTTGCATTCAGCTCACCTTATTTGTTTCCCGGATATGCTTCTCAACAGAAGCCACAAACGCTTACTTACTTCGCGAAGTATTCGCCAGTTGGTGGAGACAGTGCATATTGCGCAGTAGTACTCACACGCTGGAACGGATCAAGTCGCGACACACTTGCGTATGGAATTGATGGGTTGACTGGCACGACTACCAGCTATGCTCAACGTACAATAACTTTGACTTACGATCCAACTTTCGTAAACGATTTCCCGGATTCAATCAGCATCGGCTTCAGCTCAAGTTCTTTCATGAGCCCACAAGTTGGCAGCGCATTATACGTTGATGCACTTTCGTTTACTGGTTATGTTGGGGTAGACGAAATCAACAACAACAATGGTGTTTCGGTTTACCCGAATCCATCTGCTGTATCGACTCAGTTCGATGTAACAGTGGACAACGCCGCACAGGTTGTTGTATTCGACATGACAGGTCGCGAGGTAGCACGTGAGAATTTCAATGGCAAAGTTGCACGCGTAAATTCCGCAGCTCTTGCAAACGGTTCTTATACGTATACAATTATCAGCAACGAAGCTGAAGTTGTAAACCGCGGACAATTCGCTGTGGCGCACTAAGGAACGATCTATTCACTTACCGACCCGTTATACTGAAAAGTGTAACGGGTTTTTTCGTGCATGGTTTCTGGCTCAGTACTTTTCGTTCTGCTTGAAACCCAAAATAAGCCAGATTGAGGTCGGTGGCGCGTGTTAAATCCGCCACAAGGAACTGTAATCCGGTATTTTCCGGCACTTGGAAAGAATTTCCTGTACAGTTGTCATTTCACCTGTAGTACTACGAGGAAGTTGCATAATTTTGGTACAGCAAATTACATGAACAACCCTACTTTCCTGATTCTCACAATTGCTGCATTTACGCTTGCGTCGTGCGGCAATAATTCAAACGACCAGGGCGAAACGCTGGCCAGTGCCCAGGATCCCGAGAAGATTAACGAACTGGTTAACGAACAGCTTGGCGCACAGCTAATCAAAGTCGACACATCCAAAACGTGGCGATTTGGTGACGACACCATTACGGCGGTTCCGCAGGTGAAAGAATTCTATACGTCAATTGCGAACAAACAAGCGTGGTTTGAAGGAGCACAACTTACGGCGAGTGGCGATTCCATGATGATCCTCATTCGTGATGCAGAATATTTCGGATTGATACCCGAAGATTATCATGCTTCAGTCATTGACAGTCTGATTCAAACAGCTTACGATTCAGTAGAAGAAGCATACAACGTAAACAAAATTGCCACCGCGGATATTCTAATGAGTGATGCGTTTTTTGCAATGATCGTTCACGCTTCCGTTGGCAGACTCGCGAATGATAGTGCGGATGTGCGCCTATGGAAAATGACCACCCTTGACACCAATCTTATTCCGTTTCTCACTGAGGCACGAAAGACTTCTCAGATCAGAAAAACCATCGAAGCATTTGAACCGCAGAGACTCGAGTATCAGTCTGTAAAGAAGTATATGAATGCCTATCGCGCGTCTATGAGAGGAATTACGTGGGAACATTTGCCTGATCGCAAAACAGATAGTCTCGGATTTTTCAACGCGATTGACCAACGACTCAAACAAATGAATGATTGGGACACATCACTAGTTGGAAGTGATTCACTCAAACGTGCATCTGCTCTTAAGAAATTTCAGAAGCGGTTCTACCTCGAACAAGATGGAAAAATCGGACGTAACACGCTTCTTGCTTTGAACATGACACCCGAAGACTGGACTCGTCAAATGGCCATGAACATGGAACGCTGGAGATACGAGCCTGAAAAGTTCGAGAAGCGACACATGATTGTGAATTTGCCTGCTTACAAAATGACGGTGTGGGAAGAAGATACGATTGTGATGGAATCGCGCATTGTGTGTGGTGCGGTGAAAACCCAAACGCCGCAACTAGACAGCAAGATGTATCAGATCGTGTTGTATCCGTACTGGACTGTTCCATACAGTATTGCCTGGAAAGAGATACTTCCACAGGTAAAACGCGACTCTGCATACCTGCGCAAGAACCGGTACGAAGTTTTGGATCGCAACAAGCAGGTGATTGATCCGAACACGATCAACTGGAAGAAATACGGAAAGGGAAATCTTCCATACCAGTTCCGTCAGAAGACCGGCGACGATAATGCCCTTGGTGTCATGAAGTTTGAATTTCACAATCCATTTGCGGTGTATATGCACGACACGAATGCGAAACGTTATTTCAAAACCGAGACACGTGCGTACAGTCACGGTTGCATGCGACTGGAGAAATACATGGACCTTGCGTATTTCCTATTGCGCGACGACAGTGTGAAATATCCGAAAGACACGTTTGATATTTGGGTGAAACAAGACACGCAACGTAAAATCAATTTGCGTAAACCACTTCCAATTCATGTCCGTTATTACACTTGTGTTGTTGATACAAACGGTGTTGTTGAATTACACACGGATGTATACTTACGTGATGAGCGAATGATCAAAGCGATTTATGGTGTTCCTGAGCCTGTTTCTCCAGCTGAAAAAACTCCTGCAGCTCCGGTGAATACTGCGACTGACAAGACGAAGAAGTCAGCGATTGTAAGAAAACGGGAAGTGCTCCAAACTTAAACGTTTATAAACGGCTTAGATAATTTCTGGTTCGTAATCTTGCACATACAAACTATATGCAAGATGAAATCGAAATAAGATTACACAGACGAGAAGATTCTCAACCAAATTCACATTGTTCGCGGACAGAAAATCATGTACGATTTTGACTTGGCGTCGCTTTACGGTCTTGAAACAAAACACTTAAAGCAAGCAGTTCGAAGAAACCTAAATAGATTCCCGGTCGACTTTATGTTTGAACTGACCCAGGAAGAATTTGAAAATCAAAGGTCACAAATTGTGACCTTCAATTCATTGAAATACAGGCCGTTCTGCTTTACCGAACAGGGAGTAACCATGCTGGCGTGCATCCTGAACAGCGAGTTAGCCATTCAGATGAACATTCGCATCATTCGTTTATTCACGCGAATGCGGGAAATTCTTAATTCACATCGCGATATTCTCAGTCGTCTGGAAGCAATCGAGAAAAACGTAGACGATCACGACGAACATCTGAAGCACATTTTCGAAGCATTAAGATTTCTGATACAGCGCGATGAAATTCGGGTGAAGACGAAAGCGATCGGTTTTAATAAGAACAGGAACGAAACTTAATTACAAATTAAATTTCACGCTTACGATCCACCCCAATATTCAAACTTATCGTAGGGATAACGCTTTGAGTGAATCGCCTTCACTTCATCGAACAACATGGTGCGCAGCTGTTCGATATTCTCGCGATCGGTTGCAGAAATAAAAATGCATGGATTACTCAGCTTGCTCATCCAACTTTTCTCCAGCTCCTTCAAGGTGAGTACCTGCTTCTTTGTGGGATCGAGCAAGTGTTCTTCTTTCGGTGGTTCGCGGTAAGCATCAATCTTGTTGAACACCAGAATTGTTCGCTTATCACCTGCGCCAATTTCCATCAGCGTTGATTTCACCACATTGATCTGATCTTCAAAATGCGGATGTGAAATATCTACAACGTGCAGAAGAATATCTGCTTCACGTGTTTCATCAAGCGTCGATTTGAATGATTCAACGAGCTGTGTTGGAAGTTTGCGGATGAATCCTACAGTATCACTGAGCAGGAACGGCAAATTCCCAACGACTACTTTTCTTACGGTTGTATCAAGTGTCGCAAACAATTTATTTTCTGCGAATACGTTCGACTTGCTCAAAACATTCATGAGTGTCGACTTCCCGACGTTTGTGTATCCAACTAATGCCACGCGAACCAGCTCTCCCCTGCCCTTCCGCTGCGTCGCCATTTGCCGGTCGATATTCTTCAGTTCGTCTTTCAGCAATGAAATCCGGTCGCGGATAATACGACGATCCGTTTCAATTTCTTTCTCACCAGCACCGCCTCGTGTACCTGTTCCGCCTCGTTGACGTTCAAGGTGAGTCCACAAACCAGTGAGTCGCGGAAGCAAATACTGATAACGCGCGAGTTCAACTTGCGTACGTGCATGCGAAGTGCGTGCGCGATCTGCGAAGATGTCGAGGATCAATAAGTTTCTGTCAACTACTTTCTTGCCAAATTCCTTTTCGAGATTTCGTTGCTGAGAAGGAGAAAGTTCGTCGTCGAAAACAACAACATCAATATTGTTTTCTTCCAGATAACGTTTGATCTCTTTCGCCTTTCCGGAACCGATGTGAAATTTCGGATCGGGATGTTCCAGTTTCTGTGTGAAACGTTTTACCGGCACCAATTGCGCTGTCGTGGCAAGAAAAGCAAGCTCATCGAGATACTCGTCGAGCAAATCGGCGTCCTGGCGTTTGTCAATTACACCCACCAGCACCGCGGTTTGCTTTGCTTGTAATATGTTCAGATTATCAATCATGAATTATTTTCCTCTCCACTACTTACGCAATGACTCAACGTACTTCGTGAGCACTTCAATTTCTTCCTTAGAAAACTGACTTGAGAACGCACGCATTCCATTTCTTCCGTTCGTTATCACGTTAACTGTATTTGCATGCGACAAAACACTCGTCGATAAATCTGTTGCTCCCGACATTCCTGCCTTCCCGTCTTTCCCGTGACAAACCACGCAGTTGTCCATATACAATTCTGCACCTGTCGCAACTACATCGGTTGATTCATCGGTATTCGAATTCACTTCACTTCCACCACAGGAATAAATAAACAGGCCTGTTGTCAATACGACTGCCCAAATCGAAACAAAAACTTTCATAATCGAATTTTAAAACCAGCCGCGTGAAGCAAACATCTCACGGAAAGGCCAAGGGATACAAGCAAGAACGATCACCAGTGCAATTGTAAACATCCAGGCAATTGTTTTAAATTTCTTTTCGTCAGAAGAGGCACGTTTTGCTTTCGCACTTCCGATTGTCAGCAACACAGCCGCAACAAGCATGCCCAGCGTATGTTCAACCGTGAAGAAACGAACTACAGGCTCCTTCATCTCACCGAACATGGATGCCCAATTATTAGCGAAAAACAAAACAAATCCGAGGACCACCTGCAAATGGAAAAACAACACAGTGAATGACGCCAGTTTCTTATCGATTGGTAGATAATTTTTCTTTCCCATTACACCACCAATTGCTTTCACAGTGGTGATAATCAGGAATAATAAAACGATCCAACGAATACCTGAGTGAGCTGCAATAAGTGCTTCCATTTTACGGGTGATTTAGTCCGGTCAAAAGTACTGAAAAACAAGTCTTTTCCACCGTTCATCCTTGCAGCTTCCAATAAGGCGGAAAATAAGATACATTTGCCGCTTACCTGATTGATTTTTAGCTGATGAAACATTCGATTTTATCTGTGCTGGGTGCTTTGGTTTTCACGATTGCCAACGCTCAGGTTTCCACATTCCCGGTCAACGGCGCACCGGATAAACGTCACACCGTATTTGCGTTCTCCAATGCCCGTATTCAGGTTGATCCTGAAACGGTTATTGAAAAGGGAACTATGCTCGTGCAGGATGGAAATATCCTGGCAGTTGGTGCTGCCGTGATTGTTCCTAAGGAAGCTGTAGTCTACGATCTCACGGGGAAATCGATTTACCCTTCGTTCATTGATCCGTACACCACGTATGGAATGCCCGCAGTTCCGCGCAGAAGTTGGAATTCAAATCCTCAGTACGAATCGAATCGCGCTGGTGCCTTCGGATGGAACGAGGCCTTGAAACCGGAAGTGAACGCGAGTGAAAAATTCTCTTCGAGCACAGATCAGGCTGCTGAACTTCGTAACTGCGGATTCGGAACAGTCATGATGTTCGCAAAAGATGGAATCGCACGTGGTACAGCGGGTGTTGCAACACTGAATCCGGAAGACGGAGATAACGCTGCGCTTCTGAAAGCAAAAGCTGCGGCGTGTTACTCTTTCGATAAGGGTTCTTCTTCTCAGGAATATCCGAGTTCGCTGATGGGTGCAATTGCCTTGATGCGTCAAACGTATTACGATGCAGACTGGTATCGCACAGCGAAAAACAAAACGGAATTCAATCTTACTCTGGAAGCATGGAATTCAAATCAAACCTTGCCGTCAATATTCGAAACTTCCGACAAATGGAATGTGTTACGCGCCGATAAAGTTGGTGACGAATTCAATGTTCAGTACATATTCAAAGGCAGCGGCAACGAATACCAGCGTATGGAAGAGATGAAAGCTACGAATGGCTCCTTCATCATTCCATTGAATTTCCCGGAGCCATATAACCTCGAAGATCCTTACGATGCGGAGATGGTTGACTATGCTGATCTCAAACATTGGGAACTGGCACCGCTCAATCCAGGTGCATTCGAGAAATACAACATTAAGTTTGCGCTCACGACAACTGATCTGAAAGACAAGAAAGAATTTCTGGCGCGTGTTCGAAAATCAATTGAATACGGATTGACACCTAAAGCTGCTCTTCGTGCATTGACCGTCACGCCGGCGGAAATGCTGGGAATTCAGAATGAAGTAGGTTCGCTCAGAGCTGGCATGGTCGCAAATTTCATCATCACCAGCGGCGACATTTTCACAGAAGGAACGATGCTGTTTGAGAACTGGGTACGCGGACGTCGCTACATCATCAACGATTACAACCTCGTTGATCTTCGCGGCACCTACGACCTCAACGCGCCTCAGCTCGCACCTGCAGGATTAAAAATTGAAGGTGAAGCTTCCCGACTGAAAGGCTTCTACCTTCCTGCTGATTCTGCGAAGCAACCTCTGACAGTTACGTTGTCTGGATCACTCGTGAGTATTTCCTTCTACTCGAAAGCGAAAGAAGGTGTTGTCCGTCTATCAGGCAATGTAAATCCGGAAACCAAATTCATGAGTGGCCGCGGACAACTTCCGGATGGAACCTGGATTGACTGGATGGCGACGCAAAAAACACCTTACGTTCCGAAAGCAAAAGAGAAAGATACAACTGCGAAAGACCTTCCAACTCTGGCAGAAGTAATTTATCCTTTCGCTGCATACGGACAACCACGTGGGGATTCCACCATCCGCACTTACATCCGCGACAGAAACGACACAGATTATGTTTCCCGTCTCCGCAGAAAGTACGATGCAATTCTCATCAAGAACATCACTGTGTGGACAAACTCCGGCGGTGCAGACAGCATTGTACCGAATGCTGATGTGTATATCGTCAACAATCGGATTGTGCGAATTGACACAGGAGAAATTGCTCCAACCAAAGGAGCGTTTGCATTAACGATTGATGGCACCGGAAAATTTCTCACCCCTGGAATTATTGACGAACACTCGCACATCGCGGTCTCAGGTGGCGTTAATGAAGGCACTCAGGCCTCAAGCTCTGAAGTTAGAATTGGTGATGTAGTTAACCCGGACGACATCAACATCTATCGTCAGCTTGCCGGTGGAGTTGTTGCATGTCAGCAATTACATGGCTCTGCGAATCCAATTGGTGGACAGTCGAGCTTAATCAAGCTTCGTTGGGGAGCAAATGCTGAACAGATGAAAATTGCGAATTCACCTGGCTTCATCAAGTTTGCACTTGGTGAGAATGTGAAGCAATCGAATTGGGGCGACAACCAACAATCTCGCTTCCCACAAACGCGCATGGGTGTGGAGCAGGTTTATTACGATCACTTCATTCGTGCGAAGGAATACGCAGCACAGTGGGAGGCCTGGAAGAAATTGCCAGCGAAAGACAAAGAAAAAGCAACACCTCCACGCCGCGATCTCGAACTGGATGCGCTCGTAGAAATTCTTTTCGGAACGCGCTTCATCACGTGTCACTCGTACGTTCAATCTGAAATCAATATGCTCATGCAGGTTTCAGATTCAATGGGCTTTCATGTAAATACGTTCACGCACATTCTTGAAGGATACAAAGTGGCAGACAAAATGAAAGCGCGTGGTGTTGGTGCATCATCATTCTCCGACTGGTGGGCATACAAGTTCGAAGTGAAAGATGCGATTCCTTACAATGCTGCAATTCTCTATCGCATGGGAATTGTAACGGCAATCAATTCCGACGATGCGGAAATGGCGCGCCGTCTTAATCAGGAAGCAGCAAAGAGCATAAAGTACGGCGGACTTACCGAAATGCAGGCGTTCTCAATGGTGACAATCAATCCGGCAAAACTCTTGCACCTTGACGATCACATGGGAATTGTGAAGCCAGGATACGATGCAGATCTTGTAATCTGGTCGGGCAATCCTACTTCCGTTTACGGAAAAGTAGAAACAACGATTGTCGATGGCAAAGTGCTTTACGATTCGCGTGAAGATGAAGTACGTCGCAAGGAAATGGAAGAAGACCGTGCACGCATTACACAGAAAATGATTGCTGAGAAAAACGACGGTGTACCAACACGACCGGTACAAGTGAAGAAAAAGAAATTGTGGGATTGCGAAGACTTTGAAAAAGATGAGGACTATCTCGATGATACTGAATAATAAAATGGCGACGAACATGCAAAAGACACTGCTCACATCATTACTGCTGTTGCCACTTCTCGTATTTGGACAGCAACCTGTTCCTGCAAAGAAGCAATCCAAAAGCATCTTGCTCATGAATGGCATTTGTCACGTTGGTAACGGCACCGTGATTCAGAATTCTGTTGTTGGATTCAAAGACGGTAAAATCACTCTCGTTGGAGATGCAACAGTAATTCGCATCGATAAATCGGCGTGGGACACAACGATCAACGTTGCAGGCAAACATGTTTACCCCGGATTCATTACTCCAAATTCTACTTTGGGTTTGATCGAGTATGAAGCAGTACGTGCCACTGCAGATTTCAATGAAGTCGGATATCTGAACCCACATGTTCGCACGCAAACGGCTTACAACTCAGATTCCAGAATTGTTCCTACCGTGCGCACCAATGGTGTATTGATGGCGCAAGTCAC
The DNA here is from genome assembly GCA_040377305.1 of Flavobacteriales bacterium. Classification (GTDB taxonomy): domain Bacteria; phylum Bacteroidota; class Bacteroidia; order Palsa-965; family Palsa-965. Next base: position 112,777 of record JBEIPA010000016.1, read on the forward strand.
TCCACGAGGTGGAAGAATTTCCGGAACGTCAAGCGTAATGAATCTTGATGGATGGAACTGGGAAGACGCCACATTAAAAGCCGACGATGGTGTACACATCAACTGGCCCGGATACTACAGTCGTAACTGGTCGGAAAATGGTCCGGGACCATACGAGAAAAGCAAACAGTACGCAGAACGTCGCGCTGATCTCGAGAAATTTTTTGCTGAGTCGAGAGCGTATTGCTTGAATCCGAAACCTGCTGAAACAAATGTCCGTTTCGAAGCCATGCGTGGTGTGTTCAACGGAACACAGAGTGTATACATTCATGCAGGAAGCGTAAAAGACATGAGCGAAGCAATTACGTTCACGAAAAAATTCGGGATTACGAAAGTTACTATCGTGGGTGCTGAAGACAGCTACAAGTGTACGGAGCTACTAAAGCAGAACAATGTTTCGGTTATGCTTGCGCGTGTTCACTCGTTGCCGATGAGCGACGAAGAAGATGTAAATCAGCCTTACAAAACAGCGAAAGTTCTCCATGACGCTGGAATTCTTTTCTGTTTCGATATGGCCGGAGATCAGGAAGCGACAGGCGCACGGAATCTCCCTTTCCTCGCGGGTACTGCCGTTGCGTACGGACTAGATCCTGAAGTTGCGATTTCTGCTTTGTCATTCAACACAGCGAAAATTCTCGGCATCAGCGATCTTGTTGGAACAATTGAAGAGAAAAAAGACGCTACTCTATTTGTTTCAGAAGGAGATGCGCTCGACATGAAAACAAACAAAGTGACCTGGGCTTTTATACAAGGCAAAACAATTCAGCTGATCAACGAGCAACAGGAACTTTACGAGCGGTATAATAATAAGTACGGTTTACCGGATAAATAGCTTTTCCGCAGAGTCAAAACAAAAAAGGTTCACGAAATAGTATCGTGAACCTTTTTTGTTTTGACTGCACTTATCGGTTATACGGCCTTCAGCAAACAGTAATCTGTTTTTCCTTTTTGCAGCAGTACGAATTTCCCATTTAAAAGATAATCGCTATTCACCAGAAGTTTTGGATCCGTGACTTTCGTTTTGTTGAGCGAAATGCCATTGCCTTTAATCAGTTTAATTGCGTCACCGTTAGATTCTACCATCATCGCCCGCTTAGCAACTAATTCAACAATCGAAATACCGCTCTGAAGTTCACTTATTGGGACTTCGATACTTGGAACTCCGGTTTGGGTGAACAACGTTGCAAATTGATCGTCGGCCATCGTTTTAATACGATCGATAGTTTCCTTACCGAAAAGTAGTTCTGTTGCTGAAAGAATTGAAGTAACAACTTCGGCTCCGTGCACACGGGCAGTAATGTCTTCCGCAAGTGCTTTCTGAAGAACGCGTAAGTGCTTAGCTTCGTTATGCTGTGCCTCGAGTGCTTCCACTTCCTCTTGTGTCTTCAGTGTGAAAATGCGAATGTAAGTTCCTGCATCTTCATCGCCAGCATTCAACCAGAACTGGTAAAATTCGTATGGAGAAGTTCTCTTCGGATCGAGCCAGATATTCCCGCTTTCGGATTTACCGAATTTCGTTCCATCCGCTTTCTTGATGAGCGGAGTTGTGAGTGCCCACGCTTCTCCTCCATCCTTACGACGAATGAGCTCAGTGCCCGTGACAATATTTCCCCACTGATCAGATCCACCCATCTGCAACTTCACGCCGTTGTTCTTCCACAAATGGTAGAAGTCGTAACCCTGAACGAGCTGGTAAGTAAATTCTGTGAATGACATTCCTTCTGCAGCTTCTCCTTCAGCACTGCGTGTGATCCGGTTCTTCACCGAATCTTTCGTCATCATGTAATTTACTGTAATGTATTTACCGGTGTCGCGAATAAAATCCAGAAAAGTGATATTCTTAAACCAATCGTAATTGTTAACGATAGTTGCAGAATTTGCCCCACTATCGAAATTCAAAAATCGTTCGAGCTGCTTGCGCTGACTGTTCAGATTGTGGTTGAGAATATCTTCCGACAACAAATTGCGTTCTGCCGATTTGCCCGAAGGATCGCCCACCATTCCTGTTGCTCCGCCAACTAACGCAATCGGCTTGTGTCCACACTGCTGAAAATGCAAAAGCGTCATGATCTGCACGAGGTTGCCAACTCCCAAAGAATCTGCCGTCGGATCGAATCCGATATAACCCACAACCATCTCTTTGTTGAGTAGTTCTTCGGTTCCGGGCATTACATCCTGGAGCATTCGTCTCCAGCGCAGTTCTTCGATAAAGCTCTTCATGCTGCAAAGATATTTAATTAGATGGGAGATTGGAGTTGAGAGACGGGAGTGAAAAACAACAATTCCCCCGACTTCCATCTCCAAACTCCTAACTTTGAGGCATGATTTTTCTAACCGGCGCAACCGGAATGATCGGCGCACATATTGCATTTGCATTAACGGCTCAAGGGCATTCTGTGCGTGCGTTAAAGCGTAAAAGTGCATCGCTTGCCGACATAGAAAAGATCTTCCGTTTCTACTCGACAAGTGCTGACGAATTGTTGCAAAAAATCGAATGGGTGGAGGGCGATATCCTCGACTTACCGGCACTTGAGGATGCCATGCAGGGTGCGACGTACGTTTATCATTCCGCGGCAATGGTTTCCTTCGATCCGAAAGAGCGGGATCAAATGATCAAAGTAAATGGTGAGGGAACTGCAAACGTGATCAACGTAGCGATGTTTGTTGGTGTCAGGAAATTCTGTCACGTCAGTTCAGTTGCTGCATTGGGAAGAACGATTGATCTGAAAAACATCGGTGAAGACACGTGGTGGAAAAATGATCCGGCCAATTCCTGGTACGCAATCAGTAAGTACACAGCCGAACGTGAAGTGTGGCGTGCAACAGAAGAAGGAATGGATGTGGTGATTGTGAACCCATCTGTCGTAATCGGTCCGGGAAATCCGACGCGCAGCAGTAATGCCATTTTTGCTCTGGCGAAAAAAGGATTCTCGTGGTACACCAGTGGCACTGGCGGATTTGTTGACGCACGTGATGTTGCTGATGCAGCGATCAAACTCATGAACAGTTCTGTGGTAAACGAACGCTTTGTTCTGAACGCAAAAAACATGTCGTACCGTGTTTTCGCTGATAAAATTCTCGCACGTTTTGGTCACAAACCGACGTCGAAGGAAGTAGGAGCATTTCTCACCTGGCTGATGTGGAGGGGTGAAAAGCTGAAATGTTTTTTCACCGGCACATCTCCAAGAATTACAAAGGAAAGTGCTGCAGCTGCGCGTGAATCGGCAAGTTATACCGGTAGCAGAATCACAGAGGCAATCGATTTCAAATACCGGGAGATTGACACAACGTTAGACGATGTGTGTGCCTATTACAAGTAGACTTACTTCACCGAATCAGCAACCGTAGGCTGAATGCCTCCTCCTGCTTGCTCAGAAGCCTGACGACGGACGAGTTCGTTGATTACTTCATCGTACATCTGTCCGTACAAAACTGCATCAGTCATATACCACTGCAAACTCGTTTCGTATTGTGCACGGGTAACACCATGCTTCGCAAAAATATCGTAGTAAGGCAGCGTTTTCTGATCCGTAGGTAGTGCAATCGGAGTCTGAGGATTCTGCGGAGAAATCGTGAATGGTTGTCGCACCGGAACCTGTGGCGAACGATATTGCAAAGCAGCTTCCAACAAATGAACATCTGCAAGAATCGGGATCATCTTGTCCTGTGCTATGAGATCAATTGGCTGCTCCATGAGCACCACTTTTGCTTCCTCTTTGCCTCCGCAAGAAGAAATTAGAAGCACTAATGTGAACAACACCGTGTAAAATCTCATAAAGCAAAGGTAAACATATAGGACGTGGCTGAAAAAAAACGATATTTTTGTTTAAACACTCTTTAACATGAAGCATTTCCTCACAGCACTTTTGCTGAGTTGCAGCGTTGCACTCAGTGCACAAATCGATATGGGCGTTCCGGCTGCTGCGGGCAAAGGGGGAACGGCTACAGCTATGATCGGAAATTACGAAGCGATTGGTATCAATCCTTCGAACCTCGGTTGGAGAGACAACTACAAGTTCTCTGTTACCGCTGCCAACGTAGGACTTTCTGCTCAGTCGCGCGCAATCGATTTCCCAACACTGAAAAATGCGTTTCTTCACCCCCAGGATACGTTTACCCAGGCACAGAAGGATGACTATGCAAATCGTTTTGCCACTCCGGACGGATTCAACTTCAACGCAAACGTAAATTGGTTCGCGGCATCTATTTACTTTCCGAAGTTCGGTGGACTCGCTATCAATGTTCGCGATCGTGCATTCGCTCACGTTACATTGAGTCCGACTACTGCCGATATCATGTTCAATGGCGTTAATGCGCCACAATACCAGGATTCATCTTACTACAATCAGGCGATGTCGCAGTTTCTCGATGGAACACGACTCACCCTTTTGCACTATCGTGAATTCAACGTGGCATACGGAAGAAAGCTCTTTGGTTTCGGAACGAAAGAGGACGACGGCACACAACCCATCGAATTTTTTGGTGGAGTCGGCTTCAAACTGATTTGGGGACTTGGTAACATTGATGTCAAGATTGATGATGGTGTTCTCGTTGGTCATAGCTCCATGACAACAAAATATGAGATTGATTATGGCGAC
>JBEIPA010000011.1:0-181494 GCA_040377305.1 Flavobacteriales bacterium
GCCGTGCTCGCCGTGTCTCCGTGGTAAAGCCTGAGCAATGCGAATCAAGTAGGTATTATTCTGTGATCCTGACGCCAATAACGCAAACGTCATCGACCTGGTCATGTTCACCTTTCCACGCCGTGAACGTCTTCTCCAGTTCCGCTTTCTGCTCCGCAACCGGCATCGTCGAAATCTTCTCCAGCAACCGTGCGAAATTCTTAAACATCATTTTCTTCCCGCTCTTCCCACCGAACTGATCCGCAAATCCATCCGTGAACAGATAAAGCATATCGCCCTTCTTCACATTCACCACCTTCTCACTGAATTTCGTTTTCACGATGCCCGGATAATTTCCGCCAATCGCAAAATGATCACCCTGCGTTTTTTGTGCAACTCCATCGCGCACTAAAATCAACGGACGATTTGCACCGGCGAACTGCACATAGCCTTCTTCATAGTGCCAAACGATCAGTCCGATATCCATTCCGTCATTCGCAGTCGATTCACCTTTTCTATTGGTGAACACTTCGGAAATTTTCGAGTCTACAATGTCTAATGTTGTTGACGGGCTCTGCACACGCGGATCTTTCACCGCCACGTTCAGCATTTCGTTTCCGACAACGCTCATGAACGCACCCGGAACACCATGACCCGTGCAATCGGCAACAGCACAAAGTCGAACTCCGTTTGCACTTCCGAACCAGAAGAAATCTCCGCTCACAATATCTTTTGGCTGAAAGAAAATGAAACACTCGCTGAATATATCGTGAATGTTTTCCTGGGAAGGAAGAATCGCTTCCTGCAGATAACGTGCGTAGTGAATACTATCCGTAATGTCTTTGTTCTTCTGTATGACGAGTTGTTCTGCGCGTTTCCGTTCGGTAATATCCGTATCGATGATGATTAACTTGAACAACTTGCCCTGCTCATCGAAAATAGGAGTGAGCGTCGATGACTCCCACACCGAAGAACCATCTTCCAGAAAATTCTCAGCTTCGTAACGAACCGTTTTCTTTCCTGCAACGCACGCGCTGATGATGGTGCGAATGTTCGGATTGTTGCTCACATCGTAAATCGTGTTGCCGTACTTCGCTTTGAATTCGGCAAGCGTAAGACTATTCAAAACTTCAAAGCTGCGATTCACCCATTCTATCGTTCCGTCGGCAGAAAGTATGAGAATGGAATTTTCAGTTTCACGCGCAACAATAGAAAGTCGTTCGAGCTCTTCGTTGTTCACTTCCAGAGCGTGACGCATACTTTCCAGTTCTTTATTCTCGAGGCGATAAACTTCTTTCTCGCTCGTTGCTTTATCCACTTCCGCCTGCATCAGCATGGTTTGCGTCATGAGTTGCTGATCGTATTGTTCGAGTTCCCGCTGACGATCTGCATGTTTGCGCAAATAGCTCATTGCTGTTTTGTAGTCGCCCGAACTTTCGTAAGATTCAGTGAGATCATTCAGCAGTTTGACAATCACCGCAAGTTCACCCATTTCTTCTGCGTGATTCAGTGCCGTTTCGAAAAAACGAATGGCGCGCGGAAAATCTTTTTGCGTGTAAAAATACCGTCCGTAACTCCGATTCACCTCCGCCATTCCGCGCAAGTGGTGAATAGAAGATGCTTTGACGAGCGATTGCTGAAAATGTTTCAGGCCTTCATCGTCATCATTCAGCAGCAAACAAACGTTGCCCAGATTGTTGTACAGATCGGCAAGTCCAAGTGTATCGTCGATTTTTTCGAGCACAACTTTCGCCTGCATCATCGTCTGCCGCGCTTCTGCATACTTGCCCATTTTCTGCAGCACAAATCCAATGTTACCGAGATTGTAGCCCGTCGACAATTCATCATTGAGCTTTCGTGAAATCTCAAGCGCACGCTCGTAACATTTGATCGCCGCTTCGAACAGATTCTGGGAATGATACACGTTGCCCACATTGCGCAGCGTCGAAGCAATTGCGTAATCATCTTTCACCGACTCAAAATAGTCCAGTGCTTTCTCGAGATCAATCAGCGCCTGATTGTATTTCGAAAGCAAATAATAAGCGGTTCCTGAATTCCGGTACGAGTAAGCAACACCTTCTTCGAAATTTATTTTCAGAGAAAGATCACGCGCCTTCAACGCAAGCTCCAACGAATCGCCCGGATACGAACGACGCATCTCCCACGAAGCTGAAATCAGCTCGCGAACCTGTTGTTTCTCATCGACGAGGTTGCTGATGGAGTGGAGAGAAGTGCGGGACATAGTTTGCTGATTAAATATAGCGGAAAAAGAGGAATTCTAGATTGAAGAGGAGTTGGACTCATGCAAATTGCTCCGTTTGGGGAGGAATAACTTAGAACAAGTGGATTGCTCAAATCATTTAGTTTGTGTTATGCTTAAATCAAGGAATTTTAAGGGGTAAAAATTTATTTGCCATTCTCCTTGACTTTTGCTTTTTGAGATCGTAATGTTGTTGAGCTAATCCGATTCATCCCTGATTTGATTGTCGAGAAGAGTGAGAATGATTCAATTCCTAAATCTCGACTACCTAATCTCAAATGTCCACGTGTGGGGGAGCCACGCGAGCATGTTAGCAGTTTAATAAGGACGAAAAACTTGTCGTGGAAATGTATTGTCTGAACTGAAAATAACTAAACCCTAAAACAAAAACCCATGAAGAACAAATCTCCCATTGGTGTGATCAGAGGTTTTCTGATTGCAATTACATGTATGTTAGCAAATGATCTGTTTGCACAGAATCCTTCAATCGAAGTGTTTGAAGACTGGAATTTGACATCCGGTACTCAGAACAATTTTCAACGATCAATTGTACGGAGCAAAACGGTCGGTGGAGCTACTTATTATTACACCTGTGGATCCACAATAAACTCATCGGGCAATTATGACATTCTCGTTCAGAAGAAAAATGCTTCAGGCGTAGTTCTTTGGTCGCAAACATACAGCGGCGCAGGGAATGCACACGACTATGGAGCAGATGTGCAGGTTGCAAGTTCGGGAAGCGTTTACGTTTGCGGGACCTACTACAAGGATGCTACCGATTCTAACAATGCAATTATCATTAAGTACAACGCATCCGGCACCCAACAGTGGGCGTATACCTACAATGGAGCGGGTTCTCGCCACGATGTACTTGCTGCTATGCAACTAAGCACTGCAGCTATTGTTGGCGTGGGCGCAACGTACAAAGGAAGTATGAATCTGTACGACATGCTTGCAGTAAGGGTAGACACGAATGGAAACCAGGTGTGGGCACAGACGTGGGATTATGCAAACATGAATGACGTGGCTGTGAACCTTTACAATAGTGGAACAAAGGTATACATCGCTGGTGGTGCGCAGTCTGCAATTTCGACATACAAGTATGCGGTGTTCAATGTGAAATTTTCTGATGGATCGATACAAGGTTCAACGACCACCGGAGGAACTGCTTTCGGGTTTGATCAATTGACGGATATTCAATACGATTTGAATGGAAATATATATTTAACTGGCGGTGTAATTAATACTGGAACAGCTTACGACATAAAAACAGTTAAGCTCGACACCGCTTTGAATATTCTTTGGTCTGCTACTTACGCCAGTTCGGGAGCATACAATGATGTTGGAACAGGACTTGTCATTGATCAGGTGGGTAATGTGATTGTGACCGGATATCGAACGTCGGCAACAACCGGTAAAGATTACGTTACCATTAAATATAGCAGTGGAGGAACGCAAAGATGGGTTTCAACGTTTGACGGAGGTATAAATGCAGACGATAGTGCTACCTGCGTTGTTGTGAGTCCTACAGACACGAACAAGATTTACATGAGTGGATTTAGTAACAATGGATCTTCGAAAGATTACATGACGGTGAAGTATGACGGGGCAGGGAATCAGAAATGGAATATCGGCTTTAACCATCTGCTCAACGGCGATGACCGGGCAACTGCTATTGCTCTTGATTCAATTGGCGACATCGTAGTGTCAGGGCAAAATAAACTCAATGATTCGACATATGAATATACAACGGTGAAGTATGTTGAGAAAAGTACGTTGCTCCCCGATGATACAATATCATATACAAGTAGTTCTTTTGTTTTTACTGAGAATAGAGGACAACTTTTGGGAACGGACACGTTGGAGCACCCAGAAATAAAATATTACTGTAATGCAGGAATTCCGTCAGTGTATTTCATGGATACTGCGGTCTCTTATGTATTTTTTAAGGCTGATACCACAACAGCTAACGTTGATTCTTTATATCGAATAGACATGAAATTTGTCAATTCCAATCCTAATCTTCGTGTACGCGCACTCGAAGCGAGCGAGAACGTTTCGAACTACTATCTCGGTCATATTCCAGAGGGACGTTGCCGTGTCCAGAATTATGATCAACTAATTTCTACAGATGTGTGGAACAATGTGAGTATTCTATGGGGAAGCAACCTAAGAGGTTTGAAAACATATTTCATTTGTCAGCCAGGCGGAGGTGGAAATCCAGCCACACAAATCGATTTATTATTTGAAGACGCTGATAGCGTAAAGGTTGATGGAACCGGACAGTTGATAGTATATTCTCCATATGGAATGATGATACATCCTAAAGCAGCTATTTGGCAAATTGATGGAAGTGGAAATTTTCAATCCTTAGGATGGCAACCTAATTATAACATTATAGGCACCAATGAAGTAAAGTTTACATCGTTCGGGTCATACAATACAGCATATCCATTAGTAATCGCAATGGATTGGGGTAATGAACAGTTAAGTACAGTCGCTAACCCAATTTGGTCCACCTACCTAGGTAGTCCAGACACCGATTATGGATGGGACATTGAGTATAATAACGGAGAGGTATTTGCGCTGGGTAATACCTCCGCTTCTGCATTTCCTGTATACAACGGTTATGATGTTACGCACAACGGTTCTCATGACATATATATTGGTTGTTTTGATTCTCAGCGTGTTAAGAAATGGGTCACATACTATGGGGGAAATTCTGACGACATGGGTTACGATCTCACATTCGTAAATTCGTATGTGTTATGTACAGGTAATACTTCTAGTAATAACTTCCCTCTATTTTCTCCTGCTGGTTATTATGCAGAGGGCTCGCTCAGCTCTGTCACTACTGCGTATATATTAATGCTTAATCCATTTAACGGTTATATGCAATGGGCAACTCGATTTGGACGAACACAAACACAAGCACGTGCGATTTTGGCAGATCCAATAGACAATGATGTATTTTATCTGGCAGGTTATACTATTAATATTGCAGGAAACGTTTCATGTGGACCGCCAACTAACACTGGTTTACCATTGTGTGATCCTGGGAGTGGAGCATACTATGATGCAACACCCAACGGCGGACAGGACGGATTCATTGCGAGGTTCTCAAACATGGGTCAATTGACATGGAGTACTTTTTTTGGTGGCGCAGGGTTGGACGGAATTGTCGACTTGGCGGCTACGGCTAACGGCAGTCTCTATGCAGTGGGTTACACAGAATCAAGCAGTGGCTTTCCCGTGCAGACACCAACAAGCGGTACTTATTATCAAAGCACTTTTTCAGGTGTTAGAGATGGATTTCTAGTCGAATTCAATTTATCTACACTTTCCAATGATTGGTGTACCTACGTTGGAGGAGCATCAACTGACCAGATTACAAATGTGGACATCCTCCCGAATAATTCCCTTTACGTGGTCGGTCAAACAGCATCGATCGCAGATGCAACAACATGTGGAACTCCGACAGGTGGAGGGTTTCCAACGTGCACCAATCTAACCTCATACTCGCAACCGCTGTTCGCTGGATTTTATGGGGACGCATTCATTCTAAAATTCAAGGCCCAAAATCTAGTGTGGGGTACATATTTAGGAGGTACGGGATCTGAGGGATTTCCTAATTATTTTGAGCCAGATCTTACTCATGATGCAAACGGCAACATCTATATTGCCCTTGCCACTACTAGTCCCGAAAATGTTGGTGGTACTCCAGCTATAACACAATTTAATGCTGGAATGAATTACAATCAAAATAACTGCGCCGATGTGAGCGTCAGTAATTATTATTCCGCAGAAAGTATAATTTACACATTCACTGCAAGCAATCAAATGTTATGGGGTAGCTATTTTGGTGGCATAGGTACTGCAAATGTTCCAACAGAAATTGGAGACATGCCCACTGCAATTGATTGTGCGGGCAACAATTTGATCATTACAGGCTTTTTACATAGTACATCACAATTTCCTGTAGTTGCTCCTATTCTGGGATCGTTTATTCAAGGACCCACGACTGTATATGCGGCGCCAGGCGGTGGAGATGTATTCATTACCGAATTCGATATCTCACAAATTCCTAATTCAGTTCCCGACTCCGGAATCGTTTCAACAACATTTATTGTGAATGTTGCTCCAAATCCGGTCGGACATGGTTCCCTGTCGGTGACAGTTACTTCGGCTCAAATGGCTAAATTTGATCTGAAAATTTTTAACGTGATCGGTAACGTAGTTTACTCATCTGAAACTTTGCTCAGCGCAAATACAACGACAGAAATTTCTGTAGAAAACCTCGCTAATGGAATTTATTTCATTCAAGTAATTGATGAAAGTGGCATAAGCCAAACAGTAAAAATCGCCATAGAAAAGTAGAATGAGATTAATCGGAATTGTGCTTTTTCTTCTTTTACTTCTACCTGCTCACGGGCAATACTGGCGCGCGGTCGGTAGCGGGTTAGACGGAGATGTCCGGACGCTTTATGGGGATACTATTTCAGGAAAATTATTCGCCGGAGGCTCATTCTGGAGCAGTGGGGCGGTGATTGTAAAAGGAATATCTGCATGGGATCATTCGGGATGGGACAGTTTGGGAGGGGGCACTACACAGTGCTCTTCTCCCGGCTGCAATCCTGTCACAACAGTGGTGAAGTATAATAATGAGTTATACGTTGGAGGAATGTTCTATGGAATGCAAAACACCAGCACGACAACGGGAATTGCAAAATGGAATGGGGCCTCCTGGCAGAGTGTTGGCGGTACAGATGGTTCCGTCTTTGATTTAGTAGAGTTTAATAACAACCTATACGCTGTAGGAATCTTTGATTCAATTGGCGGGATAGCAGCTTATAGTATCGCCAGATATGATGGTATCACTTGGTATCCTGTTGCGGACACAATTTTTAGGAATCGGTCACTTTCATGTGCGACGGTGTATCAGAATGAATTGTACGTCAGTGGCACGTTTCAACTTACCGCACAGGGTTTTCATTGTATTGCGCGTTATGACGAAGCAACTTGGTCTAGTGTCGGGGTTGGTAGTTTTTTTGGAGGGGCCTGTGGAATTAACACTATGGAAGTTTTCCAAAATGCGCTCGTGGTCGGAGGATATTTTTCACCTTCAATTGGTGGGCCGGCTGAAGGAATTGCACAATGGAATGGATCAACATGGTCGGATGTCGGAGGTGGATTAACTGATACGCTGGGATTTCCCTCCAACGTTTTTGATTTCTGCATCTATGACAATAAACTTGTTGCAGGTGGAGCGTTCTGTTATGCTGGAGGTGTGCACGCATCGAATCTTGCACAGTGGAATGGAAATACGTGGTGCAGTTTTGGTTCACAGTTTAGCTCGGGCATTACTGCATTGGAGTCGTTTGATGACACGTTGTATGTTGGGGGAGGATTCTGGAGCATTGATAGTGATACTTCTTTTCAATATGTTGCACAGTGGATAGGAGGAAGCTTTGTGGATACGTGTGGAAATACAAGCACTATTAAAGACGTTGGGAACATCTTAACAATCAAACATTTCCCCAACCCTGCAGACGCCTCACTCACTTTCCAATTTTCCTCATCCATCCAAAAAACAATTCTCCTTTACGACTCCTTCGGTCGACTCATCCACACCGAACAAACTTCTTCTTCACAACACATCCTCAACGTCGAATCATTCGCAGAAGGAATTTATTTCTACACTATTGTTGAAGATGGAGAAGTGAAGGCGAACGGAAGGATTGTGGTGGTGCATTGAGCAGTTATTGAGATTTTGGGTGGCATGCTTCGTGGATTTTATTACTATATTACTTTATGATCAAAAGCAAGTCATCGAAAAAATTGTAGTCGAAAAGTGAGACTGATTGCTTGTATAATATTTCTTACTCTTTCCCAATGCTGCCTCGCACAGCATTGGGATTCTTTGGGTACCCTGAATAGATGGCCAACCGTTTTATATGGTGATTCAGTGAGCGACAAATTGTATATCGGAGGACAGTTCAGTCGTGTGAATGGGAATATTATCCGCGGAATTACCGCTTGGAATGGCTCGCAACTGGATTCGGTAGGGCATGGTTTTGATTATGATACAACGGTTAACTACTATCCGGGAAATATTCATGGCCTTATTAAAAGGGATAGTTGCATTTATGCAGTTGGAGCATTTCTGCGGGCAGGTTATATTACGTGCGAGTTTATGTCCAGATGGAACGGTAGCACATGGGATTCCATTCCTGGCGGACAGCCCAATGGGGTCGTGCTTGACATCGTTGAATTTAATAATGATCTATACATATGCGGCGTTTTTGATTCAGTTGGAGACGTAAGTGCGAGTGGCGTCGCTAGGTGGGATGGCATAGCATGGCATGCTATTGGTCCAAACTATCCTTTTGACAGCTCGGGTATTTTAAATGAAATAGAGTTCTATCGTGGCAATTTGTATTTAGGCGGAAATTTTTATGATCCACTAGGTAATTATTGCTATCTCGCGAAATGGAATGGGAGTACATGGTCATTTCTTACTTCAGATTTGCAGTGTGGTATTGGTGGCATAAACTCAATGAAAGTTTTTATTGACGAATTGTATGTCGGCGGACTGTTTATGCAATCCTCGATTAATGCTGGAACAGGAATAATTCGTTGGAACGATACCCTATGGAGAGATGTTGGGGGAAGTTTGCAAATAGGAAATAACCAGAATCCAACGGTTAAAGACATGTGCACTCGCAACGGGAAACTTTACTGCGCAGGAAATTTTGAAATTGTTGGGGGAGTTTCAGCTAATGGATTGGCATCTTGGGATGGAACTCAGTGGTGCGGATATGGCACTGATTTTTTGTTCAATTCACTTCAATCAGGATCCATGTGTCTCGCCTTTTTTAGAGATACGTTGTATGTTGGTGGTCAATTTGATCACGTGAATACTGTTTCCTCCCTCAGAATAGCACAATGGATCGGCGGAAATTTCGTCGACACTTGCGGCTATCCAACCGATATCAACGAACACGTAGATAACACCATCTCTCTTTTCCCCAATCCTGCAGACGCCTCACTTACTTTCCAATTTTCCTCATCCAATCAAAAGTCAATTCTCCTCTACGATTCCTTCGGTCGCCTCCTCCTCACAGAACAAACATCTACTTCACAACACATCCTCTCCGTTGAATCATTCGCGGAAGGAATTTACTTCTATACTATTGTTGAAGAAGGAGAAGTCAAAGCGCATGGAAAATTTGTAGTAGCGCATTAGCGCATGAAATCACGAGTGCAGATCCTTCATATTCATCTGCGTACTCACCATCCCATTCCACACATTTTCCTCCAGCGCATAGCACGCGTCAAACTGTTGACCATTCTGCATCATCGGCAGAAACTCTCCCAGCCCAAATCCAATGCCGCTGAAATTCTTTTGTGTGGGTGGCTGAACCAAATTGCACTTCAGGTGATTTTCTCCAACGATTTTTGCCCAGCCGCGATCGGCGAGGCCTTTGGTGAGGAAAACGGGATTCATGTTTCCCGGACCGAATGGCTCCATGGCTTTGATGCCGCTGATGAGTTTGTCGTCGATTTCGTGGAGTGAAATTTCGAGATCGATTTCTGTGACTTGTGAAAGCTGTTCTTCGGTGATGCGCGCACACACGCATTCGTCAAAGCGCTTGATGAAGGCTTCTACGTTTTCCGGTTTCATGGTAAGTCCCGCTGCGTATTTGTGTCCGCCAAACTGAATGAGCAGATCACTGCAGGCTTCAATGGCGTCGTGTACATCGAAACCGCGAACGCTGCGTGCAGAGCCGGAAACTTTTCCTTCGTTGCCGGTGAGGACAATTGTTGGGCGATACCAGCGCTCAATTAATCGCGAGGCCACAATTCCGACAACACCTTTGTGCCAATCGGGATGATACACGACTGTCGATTTTCGCTGGAGAAACTCCTCATTGCCTTCGATCATAGAAATCGCATGCGTGGTAATCGTCTTGTCGAGGTCACGTCGCTCCAGGTTATTTTTGTTGAGCACTTTCGCAGTTTCATTCGCACGCTCTGCATCTTCAGAAATCAAAAGCTCCACAGCACCTTTTCCGTGATCCACTCTTCCCGCAGCATTGATTCGCGGAGCAGCAGTGAAAACCAAATCGGTGATCGTGATTTTCTTTTTCAGTCCGGCAACTTCGAACAGCGCTTTGAACGCAGGTCGTGGTGCGCGATTGATTTGCTCCAATCCGAACTTCGCGAGAATTCTGTTCTCTCCGGTGAGCGGAACAATATCAGCACCGATTGCAACTGCAACCAGATCGAGATACGGAATAATGTCTTCGAACTTTTCTCCGGCCAATTGCTGCAAAGCCTGAATCAGTTTGAAGCCCACTCCGCATCCGCATAATTCATCGTATGGATATTCGCAATCACTTCGCTTCGGATCGAGTACAGCAACCGCTTTCGGAAGTTCGCTTCCCGGTTTGTGGTGATCGCAGATGATGAAATCTATATTTCGTTCTTTCGCATACTCTACTTTGTCGGGCGATTTAATTCCGCAGTCGAGTGCGATGATGAGCGTGTAATTATTCGCTGCAGCATAATCTACACCGTCGAACGAAACGCCATAACCTTCTTTGTACCGGTCAGGAATGTAGTAACCGCAGTTACCACCTTGCGAGCGTAAGTACGAATACATGAGCGCAACGGCTGTTGTTCCGTCAACGTCGTAGTCGCCATACACCAAAATATTTTCTCCGTCGCCAAGCGCACGTCGCACACGTTCAACTGCTTTGTCCATGTCTTTCATCAAAAACGGATCATGCAATTGATCGAGTGAAGGATTGAAAAAGCGTTGTGCTGTTGCGAGGGAGTTTACTCCGCGTTGCAAAAGAAGTGTTGCGAGCGGAATCGGAATTTTAAGTTCGGCAGCTAAACGAAGAATGTCTGGATGCGAAGGGCGCGGCTTGATGAGCCAACGGGTAGACGGAAATGTTTTCATAGAGAGGCTTACATATAGATTATAGATATACTTCTGCAAAGATCGGAATGTAAACCGACTTTTTCCGCTTACAAACGTTTAATATCGGCTCGTGGCTTTTTTGACCACGAAGTTCACGAAGGCACAAAGAAAAATTGAACTTAAACGTTTGTAATCGGATATCTGGAAAGCAGTTCAGTACGTTTGCATTTCAAATCTAAAATCTAATTATATGCACGGAACGAACAGTACAGATCACGAAATCGAAAGCCACCGGGCGGGTCGACACATTGAGGACATTGGGAAAGATGTTGTAGATGTCATGTTTAAAGTCCACAAGGAAATGGGACCTGGTCTTAATGAAGCCGTCTATGAGGAATGCCTCAAGATCGAATTTGCTAAACGAAAAATTCCTGTAAAATTTCGGGAGCCAATAACAATAGAGTATTGCGGTCAGGTTTTGCAACAGACTTATGAAGCGGACATTCTGGTTGAAGGACGAGTAATCGTCGAATTGAAAGCTGTGCCCGTATTATTACCCGTTCACAAGGCTCAACTTCTGAATTATCTTAAGCTGACTGACACCGTGTTGGGATACTTAGTGAACTTCACTGTGCCCCTGATTAAGGACGGAATTCATCGGTTTAAAAACGGCTATTGACCTGATATTCAGGCAGAAATTGGGTATCTCGTTTGTCTTTGTGTCTTCGTGAACTTCGTGGTCAACATTTTTTTGTTTGGCGGGTACAGATTTATCCGTTTACAAACGTTATATCCCAAGTGGTATAACCAAAGCGGCTAAGAAAGCGTAGAACCTAGTAACGGTAGGGGTTCTAGCGATTCTTTGGGTCAGATGCTGCGAAGTTGTTTTCCGATGTTTTCCGCAAAACCGTTACTCGTTTTCGTTACTCAAGTCTAACCTTAAAACTCAATAACAATGGGTGTTAAATTAAGGGAAAAGACCCTCAAGAATGGGGGCGTTTCCTTCTATCTGGATATTTCACACAACGGTAAACGTTGGTATCAGTTCCTTGACATAAAAGCGCATGGTGCGCGAAGCAGTGCTGAATTCAAAGTGCAACTGAAAATGGCAAAGGATGCGCGAAGCACGAAAGAGTACCAACTCACTTGCCAAAAGAATGACCTGTCTGACGAAACAAAGCAGGAACGCGACTTTTTCATCTTCGTTATGGAACGCGCCGTCGCACTGAAAGTAAATCGGGTTTATTATTCAATGATCGGTTTGATAAAACAGTATTGCGGTCAGGAGCAACTACCGATGGATGCCATCACGAAAGAATTCCTGATTGGATTTCAGGAGTTTCTAAGGCAACGCAAATTAGGTAAGGCTCCCAAACTACGAAGCATGTCAAGCCGTTCGATCTACTGCACAGTTCATCGCTTTTCAACTTTCATTAACAAAGCGGCGGAGAGCGGGTATATGCAGGATAACCCCTACCACAAAATTCCAAAGACACAACGGGTGAAGTTAAAAAGGAAAACACCCAACTATCTTACGATGGAACAACTGGAAATAATGGGGCAGCACACGAAGGGAATTCCGAAGCAACTGCAACTGGCTTTTTACTTTAGCTGCTTTGCCGGATTACGCTGGAGCGATTGCAGCCGATTGAAATGGTCACAAATCATCAAACAGAAAATGGACGGGAAGGAGGTTACTGTGTTAGGAATGCAACAACAGAAAACCGAACACAAAACCTACCTGCCACTATCCGAACAGGCAGTAGAAATTCTGAATGCCTGCAAGGAATTACAGAAAGAAAAAACGCCGCATGTGTTCCCTGATCTGTATGAGCCGGAGGGCGAGCGAAAAAGGCAATCAGCGGCACAATTTAAAATGGAGCAATGGAAAATACAATCAGGATTTGAGAAGCTACATTTTCATTTATCGCGTCATACGTTTGCAACACTTACATTATCGGAAGGTGCCGACCTCTATACTGTTTCAAAGCTGCTTGGGCATACCGATATAAAACACACAATGGTGTATGCGCAAGTAGTGGATAAATTGAAGATGGAAGCTGTTGCACGGTTGCCGAAGATGTCAGGTAATTTCTTAGGAGGTAGAAAGTAACAGTAGGCAGCGAATTCAAGGAAGAAACGGACACATTTTTGCGTCCGTTTCTTCCTAAATCTTTCACCAATCTAAAAGGCATCAGAAACGATAACTATATCCTACTCTGAAAACTTGTGTCTCGTAGTAATCCGTGCTCACGTACCCGAAACCGTTACCTGTAATTTCTTTTTTGATCTTCAACGTATTTGCAACATCCGTTGCGTTTGCAAAAAAATCTCCTTTACCGCTCTGAACCGTTTTCTTTACCCCCACGTCAATCGAGAAACGCGAATCAATTCTTCCCTGTGGAATAATGTCAGGGGCAAGGTAAATTGCGATACACTGGACCTCCCATTTCTTGGGTAGGTGAAACTGTAAATTGAGTTTCGCGTTACCCGAAATGATCTGCTGCCGCTCGGCAGAGAATGTATTCGGTTCGGGATATAGATTCTGAACCGTGAACGCCTCAATAACATTCTGATAACCGCTTACACTTACATTGCAGGTTGCCCACTTGTTTATGTTTTGCGCTACCATGATCTCGCCCCCGGTAATGGAACTTTTTCCGGCATTTTGAAAAACAGCATAAATCAATGTACTGTTGGGGACTATACTTGAAATACGTGTAATGGTTGCTTCCATCATCTTATGGAATACTGACGCATAGAGGTAACCACCGTTCCAACTGGTTTTATATGCGACCTCAAAGGAATTAGTGAATTGAGGACGCAGTCCGGGATTTCCAACTTTCACAATCTCGGCGTCATCGTACTTTGGAAAAATGCGAATATCAACCTCGTTCGGCCTGTCAACGCGCCGATTATAGAACAAAGAAATACGGTTATAATCGTTCATCTTATACGTTACACGCACGTTTGGAAATGGCAGTGCGTAATCATAGCCGCTACTGCGATACGTGCTATGTTCAGGATTTACTTTATAATCGAGATTTACATACTCCAATCGTAACCCAGCTTCAATGTCAACTTTCTTTCCCTCCACAATATAATTTCCGTATAAAGCAGGAATCAGTTCGCTATAATTCGCCCAACCTCCGGCGCTCGTATCGAGCGGGGAGTTAAGGCCAGGAAAAAACTGCATGTTCGTAGGGATAAAACGTCGACGTACCCGTACTCCTGTTTCAAAATATCCGTACTTCAACGGACGTGTGTAATCGGCATTGAAGTCAAATACATGCTCATCCGAAAGAAGTTTGAATGAATCGTAACCCACATACGTCGGCATGGTGTTCGTAAAGAAGTATTTTTCGTCTTCGCGATGAAGCATATAGTTAAGCCCCATTCCTAATTGTTGACCGGGCTTTTTGAACTTGTACTGCCATGCCGTAGAGGCGGTTGCTGTGATCTTTACTTCGTCTTCGAGGAATTGCCAAAGGCGAAGGCGTTCCGATAAATCGCCATTATAAAAAGGCTGATCGCCGTTATCTATAATGTTTTCTCTGCTGAAAAATGCCGAAACCGTAAATGTGCTTCGCTCAGAAGCATAGTAATCTACACCTGTCTTCACGGTAAAAAATCCTGTATTCCGGTTACGTTTTGTCTGCTGTACTATCGTATCGCCGTTACCGTAAATGCGGGTTACAAATTCATTTTTGTTCAAGGTCTGCGTGTAGAGGTAATCCGACTGTAAAAAGAAATTCGTTTTGTTTTTCCGGTAATTCAGAGAAACGGATGGATTGACCTTTGGTGTATTCTGGTACTGCGGACGGATGCCGGGAAGATTTTCCTTTTTCTCCCACAATGCACCTACTCCTCCCGCTATTCCTACTTTACCGTTGAAACCCTCCTGTTCCTCTTTTTTCAGGATGATGTTAATGATGCCGGCATTTCCGTTCGCATCGTATTTTGAAGACGGGTTATTAATGATTTCAATACGTTCGACGGCTGAAGCAGGGATATTTTCCAATGCAGTAACATCACCGGTTCCTACGAGTGCCGTTTGTTTTCCGTCGATCAGTATAAGAACCTTGTCATTCCCGCGCAGTAATATTTTTCCATCCTGTGAAATAGTCACGCCAGGAAGCGTTTTTAGCACATCAATTACACTTCCGCCTCCCTGACTGACATTATCGGCAACCGAAAAAGTTTTCTTATCCAGTGCGCCACCTACGTCATCTCGCTTTTCCGCAATGACTACTTCATTTTGGGTGGCAATTGCTTCCGCCAAAATGAAGTTACCCAGATCAAGAAAAGGGCTGAGTTCACCGATGGTTACCGGAGTGTATGTTTTCCTGTACCCGATGAAGGAAATTTCCAGCAAGTAATCACCCGGTTTGAGTCCGGATAACTGGAAAATTCCTGCATCATTGGTAATGCCTCCGGTGACAAATGAACTATCCAGTTGTTGTTTGAGCACTACATTTACATAAGGTAAAGCCGCCTGTGTTCCACTGTCCCGAACTTCCCCCGACACAGTAACACTTTGGGAGAATGCAAAAGAACCAAAGAGAAGAAAAAGAAAAAGAAAATACGTTTTCATAGAATGGAACAGTGCTAGTTAAAATCACCTTTTAGTCTTCTATATCTTCCTTTTCCTTTACTTCCTTTACGAAATTTCCGTTCGCATCGAAAATTAAATCGCTTTCACCGACTTCCGCCTCGTATGTAACGGTGTCGCTGGCACTTGTAATTTTTGCCGCTTCCGATATTTTTGATTTAGGATAGTTTTTAGAAACGTAATCCTGTGCGATTTGTGGCAGTGCGCTCACTGCTATTTCAACTTCTGTTTCGATCAGAGTTCCATTAGCGTCATACACAACGGATGTTTCAATCTTGCTGACCTCAAACTCTGCTTCGTAGTTGGAATCTTCTTTTTCCCAATCTACATCTTTGACATCGGGGTATTGTTTTTCGAACGCTGACTTTACAGCCGCTGGGACTTCGGTGCTTTTTATTTTCTGTGCGTCTGCACAATTTGAAAAGAAAGTAACCGACATTAACAGGAACAGAATTCGTTTCATAGCATTTGGTTTTAAGATTTACACAAAGCTGCGACCTGAATTAGAAGAAATTCTGAATTTTAAAATCGAATTGAAAAAAAGTGCAAGCCCTCTCGAAACTCGTAGTCAACTCGCCATGCGTAACGTTGACTGATTTCCTTTACGATGGCAAGTCCCAACCCGCTGCCGCCACCCGTCGTGGTCCGGGATGCCGATGAGAATCTCTTGAAAAGAGCGTCCACCTTCAAAGAATCGGCGCCTGAATTAGAAATTGTGAGTGTGCTTGCAGAAAGTGAAACGTGTAATTTCCCCCCTTCGATGTTATGCTTAATGGCATTCAGAAGCAGGTTCAATACAACCATTTCGGTCAGATTCGTACTTGCGCTAATTAAAACCTCACCTGAGTACTGTTTGGTAACCGTAATGCCTTTTGCCTTGATCTGATCGTAAAGAAACTCCAGCGACTCATCCACCAGGTCGCTGAGTAAAATCGTTTCCCTTATATCTTCAAGCGGTTGGTTTTCAATTTTTGAAAGAAGCAGCAGGTTTTTGTTTAAGCGAATAGCACGGGAAAGTGAAGCGTTTAAACCGGCTATCCTTTCGACTTGTTCCTGCGACAAGGTTTCATCTTGTAACAGAACATCTATTTTTGATTTTAAGATTGCGAGGGGTGTCTGTAACTCGTGTGAAGCATTCTCTGTAAACTCCTTCTGCAGTTTATAAACAGCGATACTTCGCGTAGTGAGTTTATTGATTGCCGCGTTCAATTCTTCAAATTCAAGAATACCAGTTTTACTAAGATGCATTTCTGTTCCATCTGAAAGGTTAAAGGATTTTAATGATTCAGGTGTTTGATAGAAAGGTTCCCAGATGGTCCTTGAAAGTCGCCTGTTGAGATAAAAGATACCTACAAGCAAAAGAAGGAAAAAGGTTAATGTAACCAGCGCAATCGCCATAACCGTTTCATCCGATTCTTCGATATTCGTTTCGACCGTAAATAAGTAAGGTTGACCATGAATGTACAGCGTATAAGTCAAACCCCGAAAACGTTCCTCCTCGTTATGGTACTTATCGAAGCGATAATGCGAATAAACACTATCTGTTTTTGCTTGTTTCGTTTTCAACGGGGTAATATATCCTCCCGCACTCAGATAATTATATTGCCTTACGGTTTCCGCAATGGCGGTTGTATCACTTAGCAAATTTAACTCGCGTTCAATTTTATCTGCCGAGATCCGATGGTGCTCGTCCAGTTCCTCCTGCCAGATATTATTGACAATAAAAAAGTAAACAGGAACGCTGATTGCTAAAATCAACAATGAAAACACCGCAAACGGTTTGACGGTTTTATTCAGTAGTTTGGTCATGGCATCTCCCATTTATAACCCATACCGTATACGGTTTTCAGATACCGGTCGCAACCTGATTCCTGCAATTTCTTTTTCAGGTTTTTTATATGTGCATATACAAAATCATGGTTTTCCAGCATGTCGGCAATATCACCGGAGAGATGCTCTGCCAATGCGCTTTTTGAAATCACGCGGTTTTTGTTGCCAATAAAAAACAATAACAATTCCAACTCCTTCCGAGTGAGCGTGACAGGTTTTCCGTTTACGGTAACCGTTTTAGCCAGCAAGTCAATTTGCAGTTCGTTTGCGTGAAGCACGTTCTGGCTGTCGAATTGCTTGCGGCGGATTACGGAATAAACCCGTGCGGCAAGTTCTGATAAATGAAAGGGCTTCGCCAGATAATCATCTGCTCCGATCTGAAGACCCTTCACCTTGTCCTCAACCGAATTCTTTGCGGAAATAATAATAACACCATCTTGGTTATTTTGGCGTTTCAATTCCTCCAGCAATGCAATGCCACTACCACCAGGTAGCATAAGATCAAGCAGAATACAATCGTACTTGTACGATGTTATTTTATTCAAAGCCTGTTCAAATGAAGCTGCAATTTCGCAAACGTACTTTTCCTTAGAAAGATATTCTACAATATCCTCCGCAAGATCGGTTTCGTCCTCAATAATCAGTAGTTTCATAGGACAAGTTTGCGAAGTGATTTAGAAGAAATTCTGAATTATTGTCCACTTAATGAAATACACCAAACAGCTAACCCTGAAGAGGATCAATTTCCAGAAACAGGGTGAAGTCGAACGGTTTGCCACTATCTGAAAACGCGATTAACTCTACGCCAGTATTTTCTCCAATTGGGAATAATGGAACACTAAAATCTTTTCTGAACTGATGGACAATCGACGGAACAGTATTCGTATCCTCATAGCCAACGGGTCGGAACGGTACGCTGAAAGAGGACATGGTATTGCTGTTAGGTTGTTGTGGGTCTTTGGCTTTCCACCTGATAATAATTTCCAGTTCTGCAAAATCACCTGTACGCAAAATCAGTTTATCAAACAGGATTGTGTTCGCGCCGATCAACACGCTCGGGCTTTTATCAGTTAGAATCTTATCAAATGTTGCCATGTTGTTTCTATTACTTGATGAAGAGTTGTATGCACATGAACAAAAGTGGGAACTGGTTTAATATATCATCGGGACACCGGCAATGAGCGGTGGTATTCCGTCTTTGCGATATTTTATTGACTGCGCTAAATTGGACGTATAAGGCTGCGTGCCGCTTTTCTCTTTCATCCATGTTTCGACTCCTGAAATAATTGCATTGGTGAAAGCCACAACATCAATGATTTTAGGTCCGACACTGTTTCCGATTCGGGAATTTCGGACATTGATGGAAGCTCGGCTAGGCTCTGCAAAGGCAATATGAGAGTAAGTTGGAGTTATGTTCTGTTGCGCTGTACCTTTTCCCTTGCTGAGTTTAGGCGTTGATCTGGCTTGATGCAACATCCGGCAGCGGAAGTCATAGCACTCACCAGCCGTAAGAAAATCGAAATTCGGTTCGACATATTGTTTGAACCAATCGCGGTAGCTCTGACCGCTTGCTTCGCCGTTCGTCCTCTGCATCGCTCCACAGATGTCGGGAAGCGTAAGAGCACTATTAAGACAAAGCAAGTAGAGATGATTGTCGAGTCCTTTCCTAATTTGCTCGATTAGAACTTCCATATTTATTCTAGGTTAAAATATGTCAATCAAATTATTTTTTTCGCAGTACAGCAATATCCCTCCCACTACGATGGGAATTGCAAAAGACCACCACCAATTTTTGAACGTCTTCCACCACCAATTTTCTTTCGACTTTTCTTGATTGTGGATAGACTTGTTTTTGGTAACAGAACTTATTTCTCCAGTGTTCACCGTGCCTGAACCATTGACTGTATTGGTAGTGTGTGTTACCGGAGACTGATTTATAGTTACAGATTCCGCGATTATATGGTTCGAGGTAGGCAGTTGCCCAGACTTGACAGGCAGAACAAGTTTATGTTCAGTAAGTACTTCGCTCAATGCAACGTCAAATTGTGGTGCTTGTATGTTTTGTAAATGCTGTATCAAATCCGGAGGAACTGGACGATTTAGCAAAGCGGAGTAATCCTTATAGAATTGAAGGAGAAATATTTTTACAAAAGCCTTTCTTATCCGGTTGTTATCAGTGACAAAAGCATGGTTAATGAATAATTTGCAAATTAAAAGGTGAATGACAGATTGAGCCGTCTGTTCTTCAGGCGTTGTTTCTCCGATTTTGCTTGTGAATTCAGCAATGCGTTTCAGCGTGTCCGCACTGAGTTTCAGCGGCGCGTTAATTAAGGAAACCTGTGCCATTTCCATGATCTCATGATCATTCTTCGGCAATTGTTTCATGTCTATGGAGGCAACTATTTTAGCAACGTCAATACCCTCAATCAGACTGTAAAACATCGTATTAATATAGTCCCTCAACGAATCAAAACCACCTCGTTTCAACTGCGCCAGAAATAATGCATAATGCGGTTCAAACGCTATAGCATATCCCTCTACATCGTTTACCACAAGTTGTAAATCCGGCAGCATATCTTTAGGGTCAGGCAAAAGTCCGACTTCAAATTTATTTCCGAGGCGTTCTGCCAAACCTTCGCGTTTAATCCTTGTGTTCTCAGCATAATACCATTTCAGATATTCCTTAAAATTCGGATAGGTACAGTAAGCCGAATAATTATCGGCATTGAGATCAACCTCAAATTTTTTCTCTAACCAGTTATTAAAACTGGAATTGTGAATACTGAGCAGTATGTCTCTCTGTACCCTTTCATGCACGTTACTCGGCATTGGGGTTTCAGTCATCAGAATTCCATCACGGAATGCTTCATCAAAAACATCTTGAAAAGGGTTCATACGAACTGGGTTTGCTTCTGCAAAGGTACAAGGAGAACAATGCGCCCAAAGGATATTACCGTGAAATGTTAGGACGCAATTCGTCCTAAATGGTTTCACTTACCTTTCTTCTCTCTCGACTCGCGTATGAATTTCATCTCATCGAAAAATTCCCATTGCTCCGTATTTTCATTAAACACGAGATAAACCGTGTGTGGAGTTTTTCTTTTCTCCTTTAAGCTGTCTTCCGCCAAATCAGGGCTTGAGTTTTCTAGGTGGTGGCGGACTAAAATTTCAAAAGCCATGCCCGCTGCCATTTCCCACTGCTCCATACTTTGATTTTCGTCAAATATGAATTTCATTGTTGTCCCGTCAGCCGTTGTGGAATAAATTGAGAAGTATCTGGAGTGTTCACTTTTCCGGTTGGATGAATCGGAATTTCGGTTTATCAGTCCGTGAACTTTTCCCGCGAGTTTTTTATACTGTGCTTTGATCAACGGGTAATGTTCCTTTGCCGCTTCCTCTAATAGGGTCGCGAAGTATGGTTTGAGCAGGTAAGCAACAATAGCTGTCGGCATTGCCCACTCTACCGATGCCATGACGGTCGGCTCCATTTGTCGCACAGCCACGTTTAAGCCAACTCGTCTGGTTTCATTAAGAAATTCTTCAAAAAGAACCTCTGGAAACCTACTCTGGTAGGCTAACGCTATTTGTGTGGTGCTGTCCATTTGTGAGTCTATATTTTCAAATTTACAGTTTCCGGCGGTGCAAAGCATTAGGTAAAATCCGCGATTAAGTGCTGATCCGCGGATGACTGATCTATAGATTATCTATTCATGATGTATAGATAATCAATGGATGGGGCGGTTATTTCAATTCCATCCACTTACCCGACCAATGCCAACATTTGCAAAAATCGAGCAACCGCCGTCCTCCATTTCCGTTATATCAGTAACGTTCGCCAAAGCAAGAAAAAGGACTCATTCCCGTTTTGTAGACATGAGCGAGAAGAACTTTGTTTTTCCGGCTTTATGGATTTGGTCATGGCGGCAGTGCAGGTATGTCGAATAGTTGAACCAGATAATCAAGAGGATGGAAAAAGAAAATAATCGTGCGCTGTGGTGCAACCAACTCGCAATAAAGTTCAGCGAATCGCTCAAGAAATCGACCACTGAATTTACATGGCAGGAAAAAGCTGACTTTCTTGACGCAATGATCCAGTACGTTGAGCTGATTGAGACCAATCCAGGTCAAGGCTCAAAGTTTTTCACGGAGAGGATCATGAAAACTTTTAAAAGCAAGTTGCAGAAACCGATCAAAGAAAAGCTGTTCAAGTTCTTTGATCAGGAACTGGCATGGGTGGAACTGGAAGTCATCGACACTCAAACTTTCAACTCGATACACGAGAATCAGGGGATGAGCGATGAGGAGTACGAAGCGTTCCTGAACAATGCGTCCCGCATTCTTAGGACAGAACAGTATCATCATTTCATCTACCAACAGGACGAACAAAGCGGAACGGAATCGGAAAGTTTAGGAGTAGCGATCAGCACGAAAGGACGACCCCAGCGATCAGCTGGCGACAATCTGACCAAACTCAATCAGGAGCAGACTGCTTTGATGATTCACTTTCTGAAAACAGGAAGGCTTATTCTAAAAAATGAATACCTGACAGATAAGGCGGCGGGTTTGGCATTTAACATTCTGACCGGTTATAGCCCCAACAGTTTACGAACCTCGCTGAGCGAAAAGGAAATTGCAATGCTTCACACCAAAGCAAATCTCACGGAAGTGTACAACGCCTTGACCAATGTTACCCTGCTGATTAAGAATGAACTAAACCTGCAGAAGAAAACCTAAATGCCTTACATGAAGGTTCAAGAACCCTGACACACGGATTTTTCCTGCGGAACTTTATTTAAGATTCGCAGGAGAAGAGTAAAACACAACCCTGCGATAATAACGCAGGGTTTTTCATTTGTGGAAAATCCATAAAAAAGAAAAGGATGGAAACGACAGAATTGAATGCGCTATTAAGCAAGTTGGAGAAGTTGGAACAGCGACTAGAGGAAATTTTCTCCATGAGCAAAGAGGCATTAACATTTGAACAGGCTTGGAGGTTCCTACGGATCTCTTCTTCGCAGTTGTACAAACTCACATGCAAGCGGATCATACCAGCGTTTAAGCCGGGTGGGAAACTTTTGTACTTCAAGAGAACCGATCTGGAAAACTGGATGTTGAGTAACCGTCGGAAAACAGCGAAAGAACAAAAGGCGGAAGTTCTGACCAAACTTGACCGAAAGAAAAAGTAAGGGCTCTTATCGTAAAGTTTATCGTAAAGTAGACTTATCGTAAAGTGAAATGTTTAATACTAAACAAATGGAAACTGAGAACGAGAATTCCGAAGAGACGAAAAATCAAAAACAAACTGGAGAGCAGCCGGAATGGATGAAAGGGCAAATGGGACAAATCATTTCAATTCTGAACCAGCCAGCTATCGCAGCTGCATTGGCAAGTCTGGGATTGTATTTCGCCGTTGATCCGAAAGCAATTAAAAACGCATTGGACGAAGTTCAGCAAAGCAATATACAGCTGATTCAAAAGATGCATGAGCTTATTGAGGAAAATGTGAAGATCAAAAAGCAACTCAAGAAACTCGCCAACCGTGAAGATGAGAATGAAGTTGGTGAAGGACAAATGAATGGTTACCGTAAAGCTGGCAATGGCAGCCGAACCATTTTCCTGGACTGAAACAAACTATAATCTGAAACAATGAAAACCACGATGAATGTACCGGTGAAAACCCTTTCGGTTCCGCTGGATCTGCTGATGGATATTTTCCGAATAATCACTGAAAATAATGTCCCTAATCGGATTAAAGCAGTTAGCGTAAAGGAGAATATTTTATGGCTTGACGTAAAGCTGCCAGTTGATCATCCGAACCGAAAAGAGATCGTATCTAACATCAACGCTCTCTTGGAGGACTATCATATCTACGTCAATGGTTCTCCTGACAACATGGATTTTTCTACTTATAGCGAAAGTGATTTTTAGCGTTTAACGTAAAGTGAAATTGACATGGACAAATGTTGTGAATTCTGCGGGAGAGGCATAGAAGGTTTCAAACGTAATACGCGGAAATATTGTGACGATAACTGCAAGCAGTTGGCGTATTACGCGAGAAGGGGAATGACTTGGGGCAAGGATGGATTATCCGGTAAATCCAATTTATCGCTTAACATAAAGTCCAACTTTACGTTAAGCGATAAAAGTCAAGCGGATTCCGGAAAAGAATCGTTTGTCGTGCAACAAATAATCGCACCGCAAACGGAAAAACAAATGGATAGCATAAAGCCAACATCGGAATCGAGGCAGAACGCACTTGTTCGTCGGTCCTACCGTAAAGTAGAATCGGCATTACTAACGGCAATCGAACGAAACCGTGAGGGAATAGAAAAGTATTTCTGTTCGCCTGACCAATACTGGACATCCAACGCCATCTCCAATGTGAAATGGGTCACTATCCGGGTGCGCTGTTTGTTGGAGAACATTCTTCGACTAAGCAATTTGGGCAAGATTGACCGGCAAGCGATCAAACAGCTTTCTGCCGCAATGCGCGACCTCTCGGAATCGGAGTATTTCCGGTACTTACCAGCAAATTATCCATTTATCGAATTTATCCACGAGCTGAGCACGAAGTTTCACTCGCTGACTCAGCAAGTAACCGCAAGACAAATTTCATTTAGGCTGAGCACTGAACGTAAAGCTCAATTCATGGCATACAGATTTGTTATCGCTGGCTTTGTTCCGAAATGCAAATTCAGTGGACTGGATTTTAGTGAAGGGATCATGCGGGGATATGAAAAGGAATTCGCCACCCCATTTCAGAATGGAGACCGAGAGATTGATGATCCATAATGGATCGGTAAGCGCATAATGGTATATTCATTAGAGCGTCCAGTTCGGCATATTGGCAACAATTGCATTTATCTGATTTTGAATTTCAGGAGTGGTCGAAGGGTGAGTTAACCTTTCAAGCAATTGATGGTTCAGCGACTGTTGATTCAGTTTGAATTCACATGCTCGCTCCTCTGCCAACTCTGGTCTTGCTAAACCATAATATGTAATAGTCGTTGTTCCTTTAGGTGAATTATCCTGTGGCTGTATCAGTACATCGTCGATAAAATCAATGTGCTGTTCATAGTCATCGTGGTAAGGGTTGACAATTAAAAAGTCATTAGCGG
This sequence comes from Flavobacteriales bacterium, assembly GCA_040377305.1. Lineage (GTDB taxonomy): Bacteria > Bacteroidota > Bacteroidia > Palsa-965 > Palsa-965. The sequence continues at coordinate 24,729 of JBEIPA010000011.1, forward strand.
TGGCAGGAAACTGTTGTTGTGCGGGAACCGGATTTGGATTATTGATCGTTGCTTTTTTGTTCTTAGATAGATTGCATTTCGTACAGCTATACACTAGGTTATCCGGGGTGGTTTTGAATTGTACATAATCTGTCTTGGAGATCAAATGCTCGAGATTAGAGAAACTTGTGCCAATGCTAACCCTGCAACGGCAAAATGCACATCGTCCATTTTGTTGCAACCTCAAGTGGGTCCTAATGCTGCTCTTAAATTCCTTGTAGCCTTTATCCCACTTTTTGGCACTAGCGTTGTCTGCAGCGATTTCAGCCTGATCAGCGGCTGTCAAAGTATATCGTTGATTTATTCTAAAAATGTATTCAGTTCTAACTGCCATTAGGTTGAAATTTTATTGAGAATAGATTTAACGACCTCCTTTAGAGGATCGCTTTCCTTTAAAGATTCTTTCAGATGAACAAGTGTCTTATAAGTTTGTACAGGAACTTTGTTGACCTCCCCTTTCGCACCTTGAGAAAGTTCATCCAGTATCTTAGCGATGTCCTCTGCTACAAATTTATTTCTTGTAGATACAACGCCAAAGACATTGTATAGAACGTCATCAGGCGACCAGCAATATGTGTCCAGGTCATCGGGAAGTTCCACTACACTGATTCTGCCATTGTCCTCTTCCCTTTTCAATCCAATGAGTTTTGAGTCCTCTGGCTTCAAATCAGAGATAAGAAAGTGCGAATGTGTCGCGATCAAAATATGGCACGTTCTATATTCCGGGCTTGCAAAAAGCTCACGCAAAAATGAGAGGTATTGCATTTGCCAATTAGGGTGCAGGCTGACTTCCGGCTCATCAATAAAAAGTAAGCTGTCAGGTTTGATTGTTGCCATCAAACCGACTATAGAAGAAAAAAAGTGGTATTCACCCGCACTACTTTCCTGTAAGAAGTAACGTCTATCACGTTTCAACTCAATTTCCGGTGGCGAAATCATGCCCAATGACCTTAACCTTTCAATGTTTACATAGTCCTCACCCAATTGACGGTAAGAGTCATCATCTAACAAATTGTAGTTAATAGTTTTCGCCGAACTGTAATCGACTTTATTCAACCTATTGCGGTCATACAGCATATTGCAAAACTGACACACTTCGGAAATAATCATTGTATCCTGAACGTACTTCAGATAGATACTGAGTTTGTAGGGAGGTTCTGTCTGTGACCCAGCATATCGCTCTTGAATCGTACGGAAATAAGAATCCAAAATTTCAGGCGTCAGTTTGCCGGTGAAAAATTTACCCGTAAGTGTTGTATAATAGGAGACGTCTATATGTTCTTCAAGATTCAGAAACTTAGTTGCTCTTATCAACCCATTGCGGAATGCTTCATCACCAACTCTACCAACGATGAATTCAACAGTCTTTCTAACATAGGATCGGGTGCTTGCATTTTGCGGGCGGTTACGGACTCCGAGATATTTATAGCGTGGAAATATTTCATCATTGTTATAAACCGGAAATTTATCTGTCAGCATTATTGAGTTAGCAATAATCGCGACTGGTAATACCACATCCTTATATTCGATCTTCCGGCCGTTCTTGAGTAAATAGGATGGATTCTTACCTGTAAGTACAACCATATCCTTGATTCGATCAGCGTCTAATATATTTGAGTATTCGTAAATGTTGCCAAAAGTTGAGAAAGTGATTCGGAATCTTCCATCGACGTTATACGCTCGCCGACGATTCTGACTTAGATCATGCAATTCCTTGAACAACTCAATAATAATACGGAATAGATTGCTTTTACCAGTACCATTTGGGCCGATGAGTACAGTTGAGTAAATTCCTACAGCTGCATCTGATTCTGAAATGAAGTCGTAGAAAATATTATGTCTGCCAAAAAGTGTGTTACCGCGCAAATCCAGCGAGATCAGTTTAAAGCCTTCGTATTTATGAATCTGCGTTAGACCTTCGGTTAATCCTACCATTCGTGATTTATTTTGTTTACTGATTTCAACCTGATAAATTTGACTCTTGCCCGATTATTAAAGCAAGATTCCTTCCAGTTCGTTTTTCCATTTGGCGAACCCGTCAATATCCTCGGAGTAGTCATGATATATTCTTCTAAATCCTTCGTCCGCATTGCGAATGTAAGAGCTCTTTCGATGTATCTTAATCGCATTTAGAATCTGATCAATTCTATTCACTTCATGCTTCAGTGCCGTTAAGCTCTTGTCTGCCCTCCAAATGTATGTAGCCTCTTCAGTGTCCAAAGTTTCCCAAACGAAGTAATAATTATTTGCACTCGCGATTAAGAAGACAAAGGAGAATGGCTTAATGACAAAGCGCAACTTCAAAATCGAATGTTCGTGTTTATCGGACAGGAAACGAAGGTGCTGGTAATGCTTAGTGCCAGTGATACTTAACAGGTCTAGAAAAAATTGTTCCTCCTGATTATAAAACACATGGGGCTTAACCTTGCTGTCTGTGACGGCTTCAAAAAGTTCATCAAGCGTAAAAAGTGATTGATCAAAATCCGGCATGGCAGTATTTTTTATCATTCGCCCGACGAATTCAAATTTCAGTCCTTCAATTATCTTCTGATCTATTCGGGAGATCTCCGGTGAAATCGCAGAGCATTTAGCTATCTCTCCGGCTTTTACCGTGACTTCGACATGGAATTGAAATTTCTTCACATGAAGTATGTTCGCAAAGTAATTCTTAACCGCATCAAACTCTTCCTTAATGTTCTCATTCACAACTTCAAACTCAAGGCTACGACCCAATTGTTCTATTCGCTGTGTAAATACTGCACGACCTGGTTTAAAATGAACCTCCTGAATGGGGACTTGAAAGGACTCCATAATTACGCGGGACTGCGGGACTTGTTCCTGAGCTTTCGTTGTATTGTGACGATAATCAGTTCTCACTGGAACGCTTTCTGTTGAAGGTGTGAAAACGCGACCTCCCTTGCTTCCCCTAATTGTACCAAGTAATCCGTTCGTGTCAATACTCCTGAAATCTATTCTTTCTATTTCGTGAAGGTCGGGGCTTTCTGAATTTTGATAAGCAGTAAAGTCTGAAGGAAACGTATTGTAAGCAAGTACCTCTGCAAAAATTCTTTTCTCTCTGGGTCGATGACTGATCACCCTAATTTTCCATGATGCAGGAGATTGAAACCGTTCGAATCGCGCTGGGATGCAAACCTGTTGTAATGGCAAGCACTTGGACGCTGTGATGAACGCCATGTCACCGTTGAAATTTATAATTAGATCAATACCGTTCATGGTCAATCGCTAGGGAATACGTATTTACACCCCGACTGTCGAAGACGGGAATTTGAATTCAAAAAATGTATCAATTGACCACTTTATCTCCTTCTCAATAAACGGGAGCATTTCTTCTGGAATCTCACCAGACATAAACTCTTCGAGCCCACAGGCTTTTGCCGTTTGATATATTCTATTTAAGTGTGCTGCGAATGAATGCAGATATCTTTCATGACTTGTTCCTCCATCAATCAGCTTATTGAAATTATTTTTCATTCCATTGAGGTCATAGGCTTCTATTAATGCAATTATTTTCATTGAAGTAGCTCTAGCTTCTTCGAAAGCTCCCATAAAGTGAAGTAGCTCATATTTTAAAGACAACCCCAAGGCCATATTCTCAAAATGGTTCAAGCTCTTGCATCCCTCTACTACTCGGTCAAGATTGACTAGACACTTCTTTAGGAGTTGCAGTTCTGTTTCACTCACAGGACCATCAACCACTCGCGTTACGTTGTTCCAATTAGCGAAAATGCGATGAAGAAATATCTTCGAGTAAATCCACTTAATCTTATCCGTTGCTACGTTACCCATCGACAAGTAATCTTCCTGTTTAAATGTGAACTCAAACAGGTCGTTAAGTCTTTGAGTATATAACAATTCCAAACTCTTCCACGTTAAGTATGTGGTTGTTTTCGTGTAATCTTGCACTCGCCCACAAGTATAAACCATGTTCCTGGATAGGTCATGTACAAGTACAATTTGTTCGGCACTGAGGATACGTGCATAGGCAACGATCAGCGCATGATGGTTAGAACTATCTTCAGCGAGAATATTCTCCGTTTTCTTGTACAATATTTCAAGTCGTACTCTATCAGAATCGTTGCTATTCTGAAATTCGGAGTAGACTTTCTCCAGATGCAGGAATGATCCTAAATCATTCGAATTCATAATCTCTCCAATCCCTGCTTTAAAGGTTTTCTCGTCAACCATACCTAGCAAGTACTTTGCATGGATCAATGTGTAAGTCAGCAGTGATTGAATTTCAGAACTGAACGAACTAGCTTCGTGCTGAGCGAGCTTTAATAAATCAAGCGTTTTGAACAGATTGGATCGCTGATAGTAGGCCATACCACAAACAAAGTTGAATACAGGCGAAGCGGACTGGCGCGGGTGAGTACGTTGTTCGATTTCAATGATTCGTCCGAAATCACCTCGATTCAACAACTCAAAACCAAATTGATTGATGAAGGCAATGTTCTGATCAATGCTATATACTTCATTTTCATTATCGATCACAATACCGGAAAGTGGTTGGGTTTCCGAAGAAGAAAACTTTAAATGCGTATTTAACCGTCTCAAGAATTTGCCGCTGTCCAAAGTTTGTTGATATACTTCTCTGATGGCTTCTGGTGAGAGTAATTTTGAAAATCGTACGTTATATTGCTTGGGCAATTTCTTTGTCCTATGCTTCTTTATTACTGAACTGTAAACATGATTAACCTGTTCTATATAGAACTTTTCTTGCGTATGCTCATACAAGATGTAATAAGCGGGCATCCCATAATTTAACAGGTAATTAATATTGCTTAATTCTATGGGAAATGAAACTGATTTGTCCTTGTTGGGTCGAATCGATCTTGTGGATTTGAGCTGAACAGCAAAACGGAAATTGGTGTAGTAACTATCCTGCTTGAGTTCTACGATCAAATCAATACCCTTATCTCTTTGAGTCTCTTGCCTGATTTCGAATAAGCCCACGTCGAACAACAAAGACACTTTGTTCCTTGAAATGGTCTCTAGGTCTTCATTGGAACTAGACGCAGGTAAAAAAGCATCATCGGATACTCGTTTTTTCATTTAATAAATCTAAGCACGATGAATTAAGCTGTTTCAGAAGATGAAATGGAAATGGTGCGCGTCTCCAAAGAGACCCTAATCGGGGTAATTACTTCAAAAGAATTATTTCACTTTCGAATAAACCACATAAGCACCTTTGGCACTTATCAGCGTCAATGAGTCAGAAGTAAGGCGAACGATTTCCAAACGTTCATTAGTCTCATTGCCATATTTATCCTTCTTTGTTGTCGCGATATACTTACCGTCTCCTTCAATTGTATAATTTCCATTTTCTGAAATGTCATCGTACTCCTTTGAGATATTCAGATCAAATGTTTTGTCATTGTAGAATTCGAGTTCCATGCTTTTAATCTTCATTGCAGTTTCTGCAATACTTTCGCGATCATATTCGCTGATTGCTTCGTTGTTTGCCGTTGCTTTAAAGTCAACATGATCATAACTCCACTTTCCTACGATACTCTCCTCTACAGGAGGAGTTCCGCAGGAAAATAAAAAGTTCAGAGTACAAAATAGCATGAGATAACGCATGGGTTTGGGTTTAGCGGTTGGAATCCGAAATATAGTAAAGTTTGGAAAATGTTCTGGACAACAGTTCACATGTCAATCCAACTAGTACAATAAAAAAGCGGTGCGCACTTTTAGGAGGGTAGCGCACCGCCAAACTCAAGAATGAGTTTTCGCTGAAGAGCAAATATATCTAATCAAAGCCCTCCAAGAAAAATTCTGAAAGAGAAATGCCAAATGCCTTGCTTAGATTCTTGAGACTTTTAAATGTTATATTTTTTTGCCCTGCTTCCCATCTCCCGTAATGCACTCGCGAAAACTCGTGTTCCAACGCAAATTTCTCTGCACTCTTATATCCCTGCTCAATACGCAACGACCGAATTCTTTTACCAAGTTTCACCAAATCTGCGTCTGCCTTGGATTTGGTCGAAATACCTGCTTTTCGTTTAGTTTTTGCCATACGCAAAGCACGGATAACCAAAACTACTGGTAAACAACCACAAGATTGACAACCATTAGGTTTGCAACCTAATGGTTTATTTATATTTTTGTCATGTTAGATAGGAATTCAAACAGCGTTTAGCTGTAGTTCTGCAAATGGAAAACTGGAAAATTTCAAAAGCGCAGGAATTACAAGTTACACGCTCGCGTCAAAGGCGCGGGCTGTGGACTTGTCCTGCGCATCGGTATCCAGTACCGCCATTGCGGACGATCCTCGTGTCCGCGCCCCCTTTTGTATTAGCGGATATTGTGGATGCAGGACTCTACTGCTTCGGCAGTCCCCTCCTGTGCGTGTTGAACTGGCTTAATACGGGGTTAGACGGTCAGAACAATTCCGAGAGGAACTGGAACGCTGGGATAAAACCAGTGTTCCAGTTCGCGCAGAAATATATCAACGTGTCAACAACGCGTTCATGTGGGAATTATACGCGTTCGCAAAGAAAAATGAGGCGTTTAGAAAATATTTACTTAGGATTAAAAACTTGACTTGTATAAACACAATAAAATAAAGTTGTTCACGGCACTTTGAAAGATATACATTGCATTCAATGAAGAACGGTTGCTAATTCCCCCCGGCAATGCGTTCTCAATTTACCAGAGCAATCTGGTAGGTTATACCGAACGAGTCAATTGCCCATCAGTTGACTCGTTCGACATAGTGTGTGCGGATTCACTTCACATCCGCGTAGCACTGTGATGTGCGCCATCTCCAAAGTGAGGGATGTGCGTTGGCGGGGTAACGCGAAATTATTTAGCAATAAGAAAATGAGGCGACAACTTCTGAGTTTAATTCGTGCATTACTTTCAATCATTAATTTTCACTAAAAAAACAAACCAACCAAATGAGAAACACTTCTCCCACGAGAAAAAGTAAAATTCTTCTTCTCGCCGGAATGCTCGCGCTCAGTGTGCAGGGCATTTCGCAAAATCCAACTGTGAAAGTCTACGAAGACTGGCATTCGAGTTCTGGAACTCAGAATAACTTTCAGCGCGCCCTTGTAAGAAGCAAAGGACTTGGTGGGGCTACATACTATTATACGTGTGGCTCGACGCTAAATTCTTCTGGTAATTACGACATCCTAATTCAAAAGAAGAATTCTTCAGGCACTGTCTTGTGGTCACAAACCTACAACGGTGCTGGTAACGGAAACGATTATGGCGCTGATGTGCAGATTTCAACCACTGGCAGTGTTTACGTCTGCGGAACTTATTATAAGAACAGCACTGACTCTAATAACGCCATCATTCTAAAGTATAATGCTTCTGGAACTCAGCAGTGGGCATACACTTACAATGGCGCAGGATCGAGGCATGATGTATTCGCAGCGATGCAGATAAGTACGAACGCAATAGTAGGCGTTGGAACCACTTATAAGGGCAGCACGAACTTGTACGATATGTTAGTTGCACGAATTGATTCCAGTGGAAATCAGGTGTGGACGCAGACATGGGATCATTTGAACCTTAATGATGTTGCGGTCAATCTTTGGAACAATGGAACTAAGGTTTACATCGCGGGTGGCGCACAATCAGCAACTACCACGTATAAATACGCAGTGTTTAATGTCAAACTATCGGACGGATCAATACAAGGCTCAACGGTTACAGGTGGTACCGCATTCGGCTTCGATCAGTTGACCGACATTCAATACGATGTGAATGGTTACATCTACCTCACTGGAGGTGTACTAAATACCGGCACTTTGTATGACATTGAAACTGTTAAACTCGATTCAGCGTTGAACATTATCTGGAGTGCTACCTACAGTAGTTCTGGTGCCTATAACGATGTCGGAAGTGGAATTACCATCGACCAGGTTGGGAACGTTATTGTCACTGGATATAGAACTACAGCAACTAGCGGAAAAGATTATGTAACGATCAAATACAGTAGCGGCGGAACGCAACGGTGGGTTTCTACATTCGACAACGGAACCAATGAAACGGACAGTGCAACTTGTATAACCGTAAATCCAACTGACACGAATAAGATTTACGTCAGTGGTTATAGTGTCTATAATGGGACAAAGGACTACTGGACATTAAAGTATGATGGACTTGGTAACTTGAAGTGGGACATTGGTTTCGATCATGTTGCTGATTTGGATGATAGGGCATTTGCGATTGCCGTTGACTCAGCAGGAAACGTAATCGTTGAAGGTCAAAACGTCTTGCGTGACGGAACAAGGTCATATTCCACCGTGAAGTACATAGAGAAGTCGACGATGTTACCAATGGACACTATTTCAATGCCATTTACAAATTATGAGTTCACGGAGAATCGAGGACAACTCATTCACACAGACACCACACTTGCCCCGGAAGTAAAGTACTACACGTTACACAGATCGCCTCAAGTGTATTTCTCAGACACTTCGGTTTCCTATGTATTGCGCAAAATCGATACGTTAAGCGGCAGCGATTCTACTGTACGTGTTGATATGAAATTCGTGAACGATAACACAGGAACTCGTATCCGACCTCTGGAGGTGCGTGAGAACTATTACAACTTTTTCCATCCACATTGTGCTGCAGGCTTAGGACACGTTCAAAACTTTGACCAATTGATATCGTTCAACGTCTGGAACAATGTCGACATCATATATGGCAGTAATCTGGAGGGGCTTAAATATTACTTTATCTGTAAGCCTGGTGGCGGTGGAAATCCGGCAGCACAAATAGATTTAAAGTATGAAGGCGCGGATAGTGTAAAGATAGGAGGCAGTGGACAACTAATCATTTACACAAAGCTCGGAACAATTGTTCAACCGAAAGCCGCAGCGTGGCAGTTGGATGCAAGTGGAAATTATCAGTCATTGAATTGGCAGCCGAGCTATACGCTTTTAGGGACGAACGAAGTTGGCTTCACGAGCTTTGGTTCATACAATTCCAGTTTGCCGTTGGTAATTGCCGTGGATTGGGGTTACAAATCACTAGCGCCTCCAACAAACTGGTATCAAAACAACGTGTGGTCAACTTTCATAGAAGGCCTAGATGTGGTTGAATGTGGTCTGGGAGCCACAACTACAACTGGAGGACATCTGGTTACAACTGGTACAACAAAAAGCTGGAACTACCCAGTTCAAGCTGGGTATGATCTGAGTTTTAGTGGAGCCCAAGATGCATACATTACGCGTTACAATCAAGGCAACGACATCGCATGGAGTACATTCTGCGGTGGATATGCCGATGAAACTGGTTATGATGTTGCCGAGCAAACCAATGGAAACTTTGTACTATTCGGCAATACAGCGGGTGATGATCTAGTGCCCCTTGGCGGGGGGTATCAGGATGGAACAAACATCCTTTTCGACTATACATACTTTCTTACAGAAGTGAACAATCTTGGTAATGCACAAACGTGGTACACATATTTTGGCGGAAACGATGATGAATTCATGAACTACACGGGGACGTTAGATATCGATGCATCGGGTAACATCTTCATCGCAGGACGAACCGAAAGCAATGCTTCAACTGAAGGTTTTCCGATTCAGAATTTATCTGGAGCATATAATCAAGGAACGTTTGGAGGTGGTACCGAAGATGGGTTTATCGCAAAGTTTAGTCCTAGTCATGCTCTTCTTTGGTCGACGTTTTTCGGTGGTAGTGGAAGCTGGGAACACGTTTCCAGCATTAAGGTTCATCTCGGTGAGTTATACATAACAGGTGAAACAAGTACCACCAGCACAAACACAACCTGTGCCGGCAATGCCTCAGGCGGATTTCCACTCTGCAACGGAGGATATTTCCAATCTTCGAATCAAGGTCTCATGGATGCATTCATTGCGCGTTTCGATGCCAATGGCGCCCTCGTATGGTCTACTTTTTTTGGAGGTAATGGTTCAGAACAAGAAAACCAGCTGATACTTTATACGAAATTACTTTATGTGGCTGGCGGGACTAGCACTTCGACGGGACAAGCATCCGCTAACTGGTGTACACCTAGTACAAACGGAACTTTCCCGCTTTGTAATCCAGGTGGAGCGGCTACGTTTAATTCGTCCCCAGTAGGTACAGGAGCAGGAGACCTTTTCATTGCTGCGTTCGATATCACCAACACCAATAGTTTGGAGTGGTCAACTTATCTTACAGATTTGGGAGGTGCTCATGCTATGACTGTCGACGCATCAGGAAATGTCTTTATTGTCGGTGACACCAAGAATAACCTCGGTGCCAATGCTATTGATGCCGGTAATAATTACTATTATCAACCAAACAATGCTGATGGTAGCGGTAACACAACAGATGGTTTTATTGTAGAAGTTGATCCAGCGCATACTTTGGTTTGGGCGACACACTATGGAGGTCATAGTGGCACACCCACATTTAATGATGAAACTATACATGGTGTTGCTGTGACAGGTTCTACTGAACTGTTTATTACTGGTATCGCTTCTTCTCTTAATTTTCCTTACCGATGCGATGATGTACCAGCCTATTGCTACGAAGAACAGAACAGTGGCCAGCTTCAAGATATTTTTTGTGCAAAGTTTGACTTGACTGGAGGTGTTGGAATCCAGGAAACACAGACATCTCAAACGGAGTTCAGTTTATATCCGAATCCTGCTGCGAACCAACTAACAATTCAACTAGGCAACAATATTGAGGAGGGAAGTTCGTTCGTGATCTACAATTCTATCGGTCAGGTTGTCTATTCGCTCGACTTGTCCAGCATGGGTCAAAATCGTATCTTTAGTATTGACATTGCCTTCCTTTCTACAGGAATGTATGTTGCTAGATTAGAGACGCCGTCTGGTTCTAGCGCCGAGAGATTTATCAAAGAATAAACTTGTGAAACAGAGAATAAGATTTCAATCGTTAGCTGTTCCTGCTCCGAAATGGGGCGGGAACAGTTACTTTATTAAACGTTGTGTTTTAGTTCTAGTTTGTTTGTTAGCAAATCATTTAATAGCATATTCGCAACAATGGTCGATGGTCGGTGGAGGCTTGAGAAGTGAACCCACCAAATTGTACTACGATACTCTTACAAACAAATTGATTGCCGGTGGTGGGTTTCGGAAAGCGGATGAAAAGTGGATTACAGGAATAGCCAGTTGGAATGGTACGTATTGGGATTCACTAGGGCATGGTCTGAACTTCTTCGATACACTAGGAAGTCCTAACGCTTCAGTTTGTAGTGTTTGGGGTATGACAAGATTCAATGGTGATCTCTATTGCACTGGAAATTTTTTCAAAGCTGGTCACGACTCAATTTTTGGTTTCGCGAAGTGGAATGGTTTAGATTGGGATACTGTTACAGGCGCCAGTATCACCTCTTATCACCCTGTGTGGGAAGTCATGAACTACAACAATGAACTATATATCTGTGGGGGATTTGACAGCGTTGGGAATGTACCTGCCGATGGAATTGCAAAGTGGGACGGAACCACATGGTCTGCTATTGGGTCAAATTACAATTTTGTAGACCAAGCTGAGGCGACTTCGCTTCAAGAAATGATATTTTATCACGGCAACTTATATGTTTCTGGTGGATTTTATGACCCACAAGGAAACTATTGTCGTCTCGCAAAGTGGGATGGCGCGAATTGGACATTTTTCACTAGTGTCGTGACGGGCGGGCTTGCATTTATCTGGGATTTCGAAATTTATAATGATGAGCTGTATGCAGGTGGAATATTCTATCAAACTTCAGGAAGTGTGGCAAGTAGTATCATTCGTTGGAACGACACTACTTGGAGGGATGTTGGTGGAAGTATAGAAGTAGCGGCGAATGCATATCCGACAGTGTGTGATATGACAGTTCACAATGGTAAGTTGTATTGTGCTGGCAGTTTTGAAGTCGTAGGCGGAATTAATGCACCCTTTGTGGCTTCTTGGGATGGAACCGACTGGTGTGGCTTTGGTTCAATCTTCGATAACAAGTTGCTACAAGTCGCATTCTATGAAGATACTATGTACGTAGCTGGTGAGTTTTGGACGATTGATGGAGACAGCATTAGAAACATCGTGAAGTGGATTGGTGGAAGTTTTGTGGATACTTGTGGGAATACTACTGCTATCCAAGAGTCGCACGAAGTGAATCAACCTTTACTATTTCCGAATCCTGCCAGTGAAATAGTTCAGTTTCAATTTTCGGATGCGAATGAAACCCGCATAATAATTTTATACGATCAGATAGGTAGAGAAGTATGGCGAGAAGAAACGAATGAAAGTTTAGTTTCAATTTCTGTGTATGAATTTGCAACTGGAATGTATTTCTATACGGTCGTTTCAGAAAATGATCGAACTGCCAATGGTAAGTTTTTAATTCATCGTTAGATTTCCGCTTCTTCTTTATCATTATCTCGTAGTGTATTTGAACCACGGCGAAACTGGCTGACCTCTTATTCAAACTAACGAGAAATGACGTACGCATATTTGGATTGGAACGTGTTTGATCGACTTGAGAAGAAGGACACATTTGAAGAAGAGCAACGCAAAATTTATTCTAAAATCAGTGAATTAATTACCAGCAATAAAATAATTTGTCCTTATTCTAATGCTCATATTAATGACTTGCTTAGAGGGCACGCCAGCAATCCGGCTTACATACCTAAACATTTAGAAACACTTAGTTTCTTCACAAAGAACCTTTGCATTGTTCAGTATTGGGGTAATGCGCAAGCCACTTGGCACTACAGGGATGTTGTTGAATTTTTCAATTCAGCACTTGAGGACAAGTCGGCAACATTAGGATCATTTGTAGAACTGGGCGACTTTGACCAAACAGGTCTGTGGAAAACTCAACTTGCATTACTCCGGGCGACACCTGTTCCCGAAAATTTCAAAGAAATTTACAAAGCGAGTCCTGTATTCAATCATCTGTTCCCAAAAACCAAAACGGAAATGAACTGGCTTGCACTGAGTGAAGACCTATATGATTTTTCAAACAACGCTAAAAAGGACTACTCGCTGTACAAAGCGTTGAGGACTTATGTAAATCAGAGTGCGGCGAAAATGAAAAATCAGCAAAAGATGCTTAATAATATAAACAAGACAGCCTCTGAAGTTCCGTCTTATTTGAATATGGATAATGTTTGGGAAAAGTATGCTCCCAAGAGCAAATCTATTTCTAACTCCGCTTATCAAAAAATAACGGACACATATTTTAAAATTGATTTTAGAGGCTATAAGTCGGACGATAAATTTTCAAATATGGTAGACGACTCTTTACACGTTTTTTATGGAGCACATTGCGACTATTTCGTTACGATTGACGACAAGTGTCACTACAAGGCATCGGAAACATTTCACAAGCTGGGTATAACGACGAAAGCGATGAAACCGCACGAATTTATTGAAGCATTCAACGCGCACTAAAAAAACTCCCTTATAGTATAAGGGAGTTTTTTATTTAGCGGAAATTCCCCAACGAAAACGGAATTTTGGAATTCCCCGCCAAGGGATTATCTTAGGGCTAGTTCTTTAAGAAAAGGGTACTGGTGGCGTTTTGGATAGCATCTGAAACCATCTGCGTACCATCTGCCAACTGACGCTTTACGCCCGCTTTAAGGGCGTTTGGTTCTATTCCGTTACTTTCCCTCCTCGCGAATACTCGCAACTAATAGAATCATAGGACTTTCCGAGCGTTTATCCGTTTACAAACGTTTGCTCCCGACTAGCGCCAATCCTTTTTTTCATATTCGCGAGAGCCCACCAAAGCCCCTCTCTTCCGGAGAGGGGTTGGGGTGAGGCTTAAGCCACACACCAACCCATGCGTCCGCTTTTCATCTTCTTATTTATTTCTGCCTTCCTGCGCCTCTCCGCGCAACAGGATTCTATTGCCGATCCGCTCCAGAGCTATATTCTCTCGCTCAGCAACAAGGTAGAAACAGAAGACAAACTCGTTGGGAACATGAATCCCGATAGCGCAGCGAACCTTCCGTTCGGAATCGTCAAAGAAATCGGCTCTACGCGATACATCGTGTGTATCGACAGCGCAAAATACGTTTCAAATGCAGCAACCATGTCGGCGTACATGGCTATGGAGTTTCCGGGTTCGCAACAGAAAATTTGTTTCTCCGCGCAGAACATAGCGTTCAATCCGAAAGGTGTAATGCCGGGACCGAATACGAAACTTGTTCTGGTTAGCGAGCATAGAATTTCTCTCGGACCGAAAATTACAATGGTGCTCAAGCCCGATGGATTCAACTACGTCGAGTGGGACTGCAACGGATTTTCTGCAGTGAATCTCAAAGGGTATTTCGAATTCGATCCGGGAATGATTTATCCCGATCCGGAAAACATCGTGCAGGATTCTTTGGTGCGTGCAACGTTTCAGATTCACACCAACGACATTCACAACATGGTGGTGCAAACATCCATGGCTCCGTTTTGTGTGCGTGGAATGGAAGGGATGTCGTTCACTGTTGTTGATGCAACTGCAGATTTCAGCGAGCTCGCGAATGCGCCATCCATGATATTTCCACAAGGCTACAACATGAGCAATTATGTTGATCCGATGATGTGGACCGGTTTTTACATGCGCAATTTCATTGTGAAGCTGCCGAAAGAACTTTCACGAAACGGTGAACGTCCAGCTATCGCCGCATCGAATTTGCTGATTGATCAGAGTGGCGTTTCCGGTTTGTTCTCTGCAACAAATCTCATCACACTCTCGCAAGGAAGCATGAGTGGATGGGGATTCTCCGTGCAAACGATTGGCGTGAATATTATTTCGAATCATTTCAACGGCTGTGCCATGGCCGGATACATTCGCTTACCCGTCAGTGAAACGGATTCACTTGCGTATGCGTGCGTGATTTCGCAAAATAGTTCCACAGGTGGCATCGATTACGTTTTCTCAATTTCACCAGCAGCCGATATGAAAGCAGAGGTGCTCGGCGGAACATTGACACTCTATCCTACTAGTTCTGTTCAGGTCGTGAAACAGAACGGGAAATTTCGTCCGACCGCAACATTGAATGGAAAGTATTCTCTCGCCAACAACAACGCGCGAGTTAAGAATCTACAATTCCAGAATATGGTGCTTGCGTCGGACGCCCCTATTATGAGAAGTGCCATATTTTCACTCGTGCCGGAAGAGCCTGACACGAGCAACATGGCGGGATTTCATTTTTCAATTAACAGCATTCAGTTTGGTTTGCTTGGAAATGAACCTGCGATCGCGTTCGAAGTTGGAGTGAACTTCAGTGACGGTAACGCACTTTCTATTGGTGCAGCGGCGGGTTTCATTGTGAAAACATCAACAACTACGGTTGCAAATCCGGCAGAAGGTGTTGGCGCCACAAAACCCAAAATGCAATTCGATGGTGTGATGATCAACAGCATTGCGTTGGACTTTCACAGCGGACCATTCACGCTCGACGGATTAATTCAGTTCCGGGAGAACGATCCTATCTATGGAAAAGGGTTCAACGGAAACATCAACTTCACAATTGATAAAGTGATGAGTGCACCTGCGCAAGCCAGTGTGTGGTTTGGTCGCGTGAACAACATGCGTTACTTCTACGTGGATGCTGCAATCCCGATTACTGTTCCCATCGGAACCAATGTTGCCATCTATCGTTTCATGGGTGGAATTTATTACCACATGTCGCGTTCGGGCAACACATCGTTGGAAAGTCAGTTGTACTCGAATGCTTTTGGCAATGCCAGTCAGTATGTACCGAACAGTACGATTGGATTGGGAATCAAAGCTGGTGTCACAATCGGTTCGTATCCATTCGAGAAACCGTGCAATGGAGATGTTGCACTCGAAATCGCATTCAACGCAAATGGTGGAATGAGCTTCATCAACTTTACCGGAAATGTTTTCTTCATGACGGCTATCAATCAACGCATGAATGTAAATCCGAATAACGTTCCGGTTGTTGCGTCGATTGTGATGAACTACGATTTCCAGAATGATGCTTTGCATGCAGCACTTGGAGCGAACGTGCATTTTCCGGGTGTCACAGGAAGCGGACAAGCATCTTTGCATTTCGAACCGGGATTGTGGTACGTACACATTGGTCGTCCGCAAACACGGGTGACATTGACCGTGATGAATCTCGCAACCATCACTGCGTATTTCGAAACAGGACAAATGATTGATCCTATGCCACCACCACCGTCACAGGTGTCTTCTGTAGTCAACATGAATGGCTTGAACGATCAGCGCGATGAAGTAGCACTCGACGCAGGTGGAGGAGTTTGTTTCGGTGCTTCGTTCAATGCGGGTGAAAGTGATGAATTCGACATAACTGAAAACATAGAAGTGTATTACAGTTTCGGAATTGGTGCAGGCTTCGACATCATGGTATTGAATTACGGACCGAATGCACATTGTCAGAATTCAAGCGCGGTTGTCGGAATCAACGGATGGTATTCGACTGGACAACTCTACGCTTATTTGCAAGGAGCAATTGGTTTGCAAGGTCAGGTTGCGAATCAGAATTTCAATGTCACGATACTTTCTTTGTCGGCTGCTGCACTGTTGCAAGCTCGATTACCCAATCCAACCTGGGTCGGTGGTTCTGTGGGTTGCGACTACGACATTCTCGGCGGTTTGTTAAGCGGTCACGTCGATTGCGCATTTTCATTAGGCACTCAATGCAACATCATTCAACAGTGAGGCACGATCAAAAAAAGCGCACCGGTCATTGCGAGCGTTGGCTTTTTCTGCCATCGCGAAGCAATCCCACCGGGCGGAGCAGCGAAGTACCCACCACACGAGCGTACAACCGACGCTTTTTTTGTACACTTCTATTTATAATTGGTTTCATTGTACTGCGCGCCCAACAATCCGACGTCTACATCCGCACCTTTCACACGGGAGATTCCGTGCTTCTTCGTTGGGTTCCTTCCTCATTCGCAAACTGGCAACTCGCAAACACAAACGGATATCGCATCACCCGTTTCGGCATGGACGAGTATCTTGATCTTGGCGGACAAGATCTCACAGGTAAAGGAGTAGTGATTGCTGAGAATATAAAGCCACTTCCGAAAGCAGATTCAACCTGGAACCGTCTGCAGCGGACTATTCCCGCAGCAGGATTTGTGTATTCTTCACTCCACACGCCGGAGAAATCAAATCCCGATCCGAAGAAAAGAGAGTTGCAACAGAATATCACGTATGGATTCTCCATGAAAGTTTGTGATGATAATCCGGAAGTTGCAAAAGCTGCTGGATTGTTCTTCGTTGATCGCACAGCGAAGAAGGGGCAGAAGTACATTTATCGCCTGGAAATTCTGAATACGAACTCTGCTGGTGTTGCAACTGCCGATGAAAAGCTTTCGGTGTTGACAGCAGCGGCAAATCCATCCGGACAATTTCGCAATCGCACGATGCGACTCACTTTTGATGTAGAGAAAACGCGGGAACAGTATTCCGGTTACATCATCGAGCGTTCGGATGACAGTATCAACTTCACACGAATCAATCCAACTTTACTTTCGTTTGTTAAATCGCAATACGAAGCAGACAAAAAGGAGTTGGTGTATGAAGATTCGCTGTCGAAGAACGGAAAGCTGTATTGGTATCGCGTTCGTGGATTTTCTTATTTCGGAATGATCGGTCCGCCTTCTGCAGTTGTTCGCGGAAAAGGAAAAGAAGAATGGAACGCTTACCCGATTCCCGACACCTGTTATTCTCCCGACAACAAAAAGGTAGTGATGCAATGGACGATGCCGGTTCTCAATGGAGAAACACAATTGAAAGGCGTTTGTGTTTTGCGTAGCGTTAAAGTGAATGGAAAGTATACTGCGATTGCAAATTCGATTTCCGGAAATGCATTCACGGATACAGCAGCGAAATTCACAAACTACTATTTGTTGGGAGCAATCAGTTCAGAGGGCGATACTGCTTTCTCGTTTCCGTTTCTTGCGCAGCTGCAGGACAATACGCCGCCAGCAGTTCCGAAGAATGTTATTGGCGTAATCGACACCAACGGCATTGTTCGTTTATCGTGGACTGCTGTTGTTGACGAGAACCTCAAAGGCTATCGCGTGTTTCGTTGCAATACACTTCAGGAAGAGTTTGTGGAAGTGAGTGATTCTGTAATTACGTCAATCAGCTTTACAGATTCAATCACACTTCAAACACTGACCCGCGACGTTTACTATTCTGTTCGCGCCGTCGATCACGTTTGGAACAATTCCGATTTCTCGCAACCGGCAAAACTCAAACGTCCGGATAAAATAGCACCCGTTACTCCGCTCGTAAAAAACATTTATCACACCGACAGTACAGT
This sequence comes from Flavobacteriales bacterium, assembly GCA_040377305.1. GTDB lineage: Bacteria > Bacteroidota > Bacteroidia > Palsa-965 > Palsa-965. The sequence continues at coordinate 43,043 of JBEIPA010000011.1, forward strand.
GGTCTTGCGCTGGATCAACAGTTCGAGTGATGATGTTGCATCGAAGAAACTGATTCGTTCTGCTTCAGGAAAAAGTGTTGAATTGAAATCCTTCGGTGGTCGCGATACCATTTCAACGTTTGTAGATGTTACAGCTGAAGCAGGCGTGAAGTATGTTTATTCGCTTGTTGTAACCGACAGTGCAAGCAACCAATCGGTTTTGAATTTCCCTGAGATGAATTTCTCTCCCCGCGTTCGTCCGGCCCTGAAGAATTTCACCGCCACTCCCGATTTAGAGAAGCGTGTGATTGCCTTGAAATGGGATTTACCCAATCAGGCTGTTGATCGGGTGATCATTTACAAAGGCAAAGAAGGAGAAGCGATTCGTTCGTTCAGGACGTTGAGTGGAGTGAGTACGAGTTATATTGATAACCAGTTGTATCCTGGGAATGTGTATATCTATAAGGTGAAGGTTATTATGAAAGATGGTTCTGAGAGTAAGATCTCGGAGGTTAAGGTTATCTTCTAGCTAATTGTGGAATGTTATTTATTTGTATAAAGGTTTGTGAACAGAAATGCAGAAATGGAGTTCCATGGTTGGATGACAAAACCAAAGTCTCCCATTACCTTTTGATGATGTTCAGTTATTTCTTGGTAGGCCATTCCGACGCAATTTGGGTATTGAGAATGATTCATTTTTAAAGTTTCCCTCATATTTTTCTCGTCATAGCCGAATCCTGCAAACATGCAAGAGTCGAAATGCTCTATGGAAAACCGATCTGGAATTGGTTCACGTTCATGAATCAGCTTGATCTTTTGTGCGCCCACCTTCAAATTTACAGAGTTATTGTTTTCATCAAATTTGAAGTCTTTTAACTCGCCAATTGAACCATAAGCGTGATGAATGTCCAATCGAACTGTGCTACTTAATAAATATTCCAATACCCGATCGTAATTAAACGTAATTACACTGAATTCTGTCGTCGTATTAGTTTCAAGCACCTTAGAGAATTCAGAAATCCAATGATTTTGTTTCAAATAGACGCCATTTTTGTCTCTAAAGATTCCGTGTTCCGCACCTTTAATGAAATAGGCAATACAATATTTAGCGATCTCAACATATAAGGGTTCTTCTTTGAATTCTTCAGCAATTAATTGATCAATGGATATTGGTTCCGCAGGACGATGAAAATTTTCATAGTACCAATCCTGTATTTTCGCCCACAGTTTTCGTTTAAAACAATGCACAAACTCTGTGGTTTGTTTAAAGTCCATTCCAAAATCTTCCTTTATCCTATTTACCAATGGGGAAATGTACCAGTCCATTTTTGACTCACTATACACATAGCGTGTGGTTATTAGATGAACATCAATTAATTGGATCAGTTCATTCCCAGTGGGGAAACCACGATGTATATCAGTACTAACACCAGCACCGAGAATTAGTAATGTACGTTTCATAAGTTGGTGAAATTGGTTGAATTTACACTTTTTACATAGTGAGTAAAGCATGTATTTGTAGTGCATCATCAATAGCTCATTACCGGAAAAATTATAGCTTTGAATAGTGTACAGCAGCGCTGAATCGACCTTTTTCTTCCCTGCTTTTGTTTTAACTCAGATAGCAGAAACGTCTGCAGGTATGCTTTTTATTAAAGTCATTAAATCAGTATAACATGCAACGATTTCTATTCACCTGTTTAATGTTTTGTGCTGCTGCTGTTCTGCATGCACAGGCTCCGCAACAAATAAAATACCAGGGCGTGGCACGTGATGCCGCCGGAGCTGTTATTGCCAACGGAACACTAACTGTGCAATTTGATGTGCATGATGTTACACCTGTTGGAACCATCATCTATACAGAAACGCACACGGGTGTTACAACGAATCAGTTCGGATTGTTCTCGCTGAACATTGGATCCATTACACCTCTTCCTGCGAACTTGTTTGGAACAGGCGACGAATTTCTGGAAGTGAGTGTTGACTTCGGAAGCGGATTAGTTTCCATGGGTACTTCACAATTTCTCTCGGTGCCGTATGCGTTGTATGCCGAAACTTCGGGAAGCAGCGGACCTGCCGGACCAACGGGTGCTACCGGCGCAACTGGAGCTGTTGGCGCAACTGGTCCCTCGGGCGATCCAGGTCCTACAGGTGCACAAGGTCCTTCCGGTGATCCGGGCCCCACCGGTGCAACAGGAGCAACTGGTGCGAATGGAATAACAGGAGCAACAGGTCCTACAGGAACAAATGGAACGAATGGTGTAACGGGTCCTACTGGCGCAACAGGTACAAACGGAACGAATGGTGTAACTGGCCCTACAGGTGCTACAGGTACAAATGGAACGAATGGTGTAACTGGTCCCACTGGTGCTACAGGTACAAATGGAACGAACGGTGTAACTGGTCCGACTGGTGCTACTGGTACAAACGGAACGAATGGTGTAACTGGTCCTACAGGTACAAACGGAACGAATGGTGTAACCGGCCCTACTGGCGCTACAGGTACAAACGGAACGAATGGTGTAACGGGACCAACTGGTGCTACAGGTACAAATGGAACGAATGGTGTAACGGGTCCAACAGGTGCTACAGGATTAAATGGAACGAATGGTGTTACAGGTCCTACTGGTGCTACAGGTACAAACGGAACGAATGGTGCAGTGGGTCCAATAGGTCCAACGGGTATTACTGGTCCAACTGGTGCAACCGGCGCGACAGGTGCGCAGGGAATACAAGGTTTGTCGGGACTTAGTGATTATGCAATTTTCCAGGAGCAGCAATCTTCCGGAACAGATGGAGGAACATTCAACAGCGGAAGTTGGACTACACGCACATTGAATACAACTGCGGCATCATTGGGAACTGCAATTACGCTTGCAGCAAACCAGATTACGCTTGAACCAGGAACTTATTACATAAAAGCATACGTTCCTGCATATCTCGCAGGTGCTCATCAGGCGCGATTGTATAATGTTACCACAGCAACCACAGCGATTGCCGGAACAAGTACCGTGGATGGTTATAGCGTGATCGAAGGATTCGTTACTGTTGCAGCCACATCCGTTTTTGAAATTCAACACCAGTGTACAACAACGCGTGCAACAGATGGATTAGGAAAAGCAGTTTCATTTGGCGAGGATGTGGTCTACACAAAAGTGCTGATTGAAATGATCAATTCTTCATCTGCTCCTTCGAACGGATCCGGTGATCCAACGCTGATCTATACCACCAAAGGATTTTAATTTTCAGGATTTAATGTCGTTTCAAAATTAAAGTAGCATGAAGAAAATCATCAGTGCAGTCGTGGTTATATTTTGTCTCGTTCTTTTCGCAGACAAATCTTACGCTCAGGGAAATTTGCAGTTTAACCAGGTGATTCTGTATGACATGGCAAGTGGTGGTATTCAGAATATCACCGTTCCTGCAGGAAAGGTCTGGAAAATTGAATCGGCCAGCACCGCCAACGGCTCCAATGCCGGCATCCAGATCCGGAATGCTGCAGCTCAGGGAATCGGCATTTTATCCACTGCGACCACGGCATCGAACTTTCCTGTCTGGCTGCCTTCGGGTTTTATCGGAAGCTTCTTTAACAGTAGTGCGGTGCGATCCTGCGTTTCCATCATTGAATTCAATGTCATTCCTTAAAACGTTCTCATGAACCCGTTCCGACATTTACCGTCGGTATTCACGAATACAAACAACTAAAAACTCAATATGATGAGTAAAAATATTCTCGCCCCCGTATTACTAGTTGCACTTTTCATCATCGGATTTTCGCGATCATCTTTTGCACAGGGGAATCTGCAGTTTAACCAGGTTATACTATTAGACATTCCGGCTAATTCAGTGCAAAACATTGCTGTTCCGGCCGGGAAAGTCTGGAAAATTGAAAGTACAGGTTCTGGTTCTTCAAGCGCGAATGGTGTTTACCTGAGAAATGCCAGTGCTGTCGCTATCGCTTATCTTGGACCTATGTCAGTAAGCACTTCCGTGTATCCTTACTGGCTGCCATCAGGTTTTAACGGATCTTTCCAGAATTTTCATCCTTCCTTGCGAATGTCTGTTTCCATTATCGAATTTAATGTGGTGCCTTAGATTTATTTTTTCAAATACATTTCCGGATAAGCGTCTTATTTTGATTCTTATCCTTTTGAGTTTTTCGCAGCAGGGTTTTTCTCAGGGCACAACTCCGCAACAACAGGCGAAGATCGACAGCCTCATGTCGTACATTAATCTGCAGCTCCTCGAGGGAAAAGTTCCGGATCAGAAATATATTGACAGTACGAACGCCGTCATCAGGAGCATGAATGTAAGTGTAGCAGTAAATGATTCCACCGAAAAACATCCAGCCGATTCGGTGAACGAAATAACGAAACAAAGCATTGCCGGTTCCAGCTTCACTGTTCCTCCTGGTAAAGTCTGGCGTGTGAATAAGTTGTATGTGAATGATGGAGGCTCGTATAATGTTTTGGTGACCTCTGTAAAGTTCGACACGTTGCTCACAGCAGGGGGAAAGCTATTTACTCCGTCGTGGACTGCCGAAGGAGAATTGCTGAACGGCGATCAATCGGGCTTCTCGTATATTTTTAAGATTGAAGAAACGAATGCCGGAAATTGATACAACTTCGCTCAATAACTCTGCGCATTCTTCCAGAAATTAAGTCCCACCGTAAACTGAAACGTTGAAGTAAACGTTCTGAAATCAGTTTTCTCATTATTGTTCAGTTTGAATTGGCGGAACTCCACTGTAGGGCGCAGACCGAATGCAAGCCAACGGAACGGAACAAACTGCAACTGTGCATCGAATCGCAAACTGAAACCGTCAACAGCTTTCTTTCCTGAACGCGTGAACAGTGCTTCCGAGGTGAACGTGCTCATCGTGCGGAAAACATCGCCTATTGGTAACACGTGCGCAATTTGTCCGCCGACTGCAAAGAAGTGACCATTGTCTTCAAACGCGCCGGTTACATTGTTTGGAAGATGTGGTCCGTGCCAACCCAGATTTCCTGTGAGACCAATACCGAGCGGACCATATTGCTTGCCGCAGGAAAATTCGGCGAGCGAAATATCCACTCCCCGAATTCCGTCGTCGCCTGCTTTCCATGCATTGTCTCCATTGATAAAATAATTCATGTTCACCATGAAAAAATTTTCTCCCGTGAAGAAAATGCACTCGAAGCTCGCATAGCGCACAGGAAAGGAACCTTTATCTCCCGTGTTGGTCACTTTGTATTTTGAATTGCCCACGTTAAAACCGAATTGACGCATCGCAAATTCCGTTGATGTTTGCGCGTGTATCGTACACGCGCAAAAAATAACAGCCAGGCAAACAAGCAGTTTCATCTTCATTTCACTTGCTGTTTTTAGTAATTGCTTCCTTCATTTCATCCTGCATCTTTTCTGCGAATGCACCGAGAATATCTGCAATACCGTCGTACTGCTCATTCACAATGGCTTTCTTCTCTACGTCGGCAATGTGCATGCTCTTCTTGAAGTAGAAATATCCACCGGCATATTCCTGTCCGGCATAGTAGCCTGCGCCCATATTTTGTGAAACATATTTCTTGTCTTGCTTTGCAATCGGGTTCGGTCCATGCAACGCCATTTTGAATCCGTTCATGTTTACTTCTTTCATATTGCTAGTGACTTCAAACGCGATGCTCAGAACGGCATCAACTCCAAGTTTATTGGCAAGATCAAACCCAAGTGATACCATTCGTTCGTGATCTGCAGCAGCGCTGATGTCGAATCCGCGGTAGAAATCTGCAGCTACCGACATATCCACGTTTTTCGTTTCGATTCCGCTCAGGAAAGAGCCAAGTTTTGATATTTGCGGCTGGAAAGTTGTTGTATAATAAGTCTTCTTCTCCTCCGTGTTCAGGTACTGATCAGGAGTGAGTAGTACAATTCCCATTGCAGCATATTTCTCTTTCAACTGCGTGATCGTTGCTTTGTGCAACCCGTTTGCCACAAAGTTTCCGCCATTCTCCGACAGGTTATACTTGTACAAGTAATATCCGCCTTTCACTTCATTGCCCTTGTCGTAGATGTAATAGGTGATCAGTGCAATCGTATCCGGAAGTTGGGTGGTGGACGTGAGATACGGATTACGCCCGTGACCATCATCGTATCCATTTGCAGTGATGGGTTTGGCATCGATTACAATTTGCTTTTTCAGTTTGTCGATTCCGTCATCGTCTATCAATTTGCGGATCGGACTTTTGTCTGAGGCGAGTATCATTGATGATACGAATGCGCCAACGAAGAATAGTTTTGTCATAGTTGAATGTGTTTTACAATCACTTTACAAAACTCGCTCCGATAACGTTACCGGTCAATTACACTTTCGTGTAATGCCGCAATCCGCAATGATCAATAAGCAATGCGCAATACGCAGTAGTGTTGCCCTTACTGCGTATTGCGCATTGAATATTGCCTACTGATTTTACCTCCCCGGGAAAACTTTATTGAGCGCTTCTACTTTCGATTGCACATGTAATTTCTCATACATATTACGAATGTGCTTACGAACGGTCTCTTCACTGATCTCCAGTTGCGCTGCAATTTCTTTATAACGATGACCTTTGCCCAACCAACTGAGAATTTCACGTTCACGCGGTGTGAGATTGTGCGTGTCCATTACATTGGCGCTCGGACGAAATGATTGTGTCACCCTTCTCGCAATGGAACTGCTCATCGGAGATCCTCCGTTCACAACTTCCTGAACAGCGTCGGTTATGGATTGTATAGAGGAATTCTTCAGCAAGTATCCGGTTGCACCTGCACGTAACGCTTCGAATATTTTTTCGTCGTCTTCGAAGGTTGTCCACATGATGAATTGAACGGATGGAAGTTTTTCTTTCGCCGACTGAACACACTCAATTCCGTTCATGCCGGGAAGACCGATATCCATGAGTACAACCGCCGGCTGCAACGCCGCAAATTGTACGAGAAAATCTTCAGCATTCGTGAATATGCCGCGGACTTCAATATGACCACTATCTACGAGCAAGGTATTCATGCCCTCGAGGAGCTGAGGATCGTCTTCAACAAGCAGAACTGGAATTTTCGTATTCATGATGCTAAATTACCGGGTTCATTTCACTTATACACTTACACAATAGTGGTAGAGGAGGCGGGAATATTGCCTAAAAACAGTGTGGTGCCGGTTCCGGGAGCACTTTCGAAACGAAAAGTAGCACCTGAATCTTCCATTCTGCGACGCATATTATTCAAGCCATTCACACGTTTCAATGCAGTGTGATCAAAACCGGCTCCGTTGTCGGCAACCGAGAGCGAAAAGGAATTGGTGCCCGTTTGCAGGTGTATTTTCACCTCCGTGGCTTTGGAATATTTCACTGCATTATTCAGAATTTCTTTGATGCAGAGAAAAACGTTTCGTCGCGTTTCTGCATTTACAACGAGATCAGGAATGTCATCCGGGAAATCGAAAGAACAATTGATATGCGCCTCTTCGAGAAAGTCGAGCGCATGATTACGTATGTACGCGGCGAGATCAGGAAGTCTATCGTTCTTCGGAGAGAGTGTCCATACAATTTCTCCCAGGTTCCGCGTAAGCTGGCGCGATTCACCCGTGAGTTTATCAAGATGGCTGAATGTAGATGTGGTGTCGGACTTTTGAATTTGCGACTTGACCTGTTCGCTCAACAGCGAGATACGAGTCAATCCTGAGCCGAGATCGTCATGCATATCGCGTGCAATACGAATGCGTTCACTTTCTTTTGTTTCTAACACCGCCAGTTCACGCAGTTGGTGCTGACGTGTGCGATATTTCGAAAAGCTAAATCCTCCAATGAGAACTAACATGAGCACTGCAGAAACGGAAATGAGGATGATCAGATTCTTTCTGTTTTCAGCGCGCTCCGCATTGGCCTGAAGCTGTAAAATATCTTTCTCTTTTTTCTCTGCCTGATATTTTGCTTCGAGTGCCTGAACATTCTTTGTGCTTTCTTCATTCAGAATTGAATCCTGAATAGCGGAAGATAGTTTGAATGACGAAAGTGCAGATTCAAAATCACCTTTGGCAACGTAGTAATCGGATTGGACAGAATAGGCGAGCACGAGTTCTTCCATCGCGCTTTCTTCGCGGGCAATCTGGAGAGAAACATCCAGATATTCCTTTGCTTTCTCCAGACTGTCGAGCTGAATTAAGCACGCAGCAATGTTCGTTCCGCTTTGTGCTAATCCAACACGGTCGTCAAGCTCAGTACGCAATGCGTATGCTTTGTAGTGAGATTCCAGTGAACGTTGAAACTGCTTTTCGTACAACCAGATCTCTCCGAAATTGTTGTACACCATCGCCTGACCGTTGAGGTCACCAATTTCGAGGTACAACGCTAATGCGCTGCGGTAGTTTTGACGTTCGAGTGTGGTGTCCTTGAGACCATCGTAACTTAAGCCAATATTTAGATACGTGTTCGCAATACCTTGCTGATCGCCGAGCTGTTGTTTCAGCGTCATCGACTTTTCGTAATATTCAATGGCTTTCCGGTGATCATTCATGTAAGCGTACAGCAAACCGATGTTATTAAACGATCCGGCTTGTCCGCGCTTATCACCAGTAAGCTCACGAATCTGCGCAGCTGAAATCAGATTTTCGAGAGCAGACTCGTAGGAACCTTGCTCGAGATAAACCAGGCCGATATTGTTCAACGACATTCCAATCGCATTCGAATCATTTACTTCACGTGCAAATGTTAAACTGGAATCGAGATAGAGTAGGGAAGAGTTGAACTCACCTTTGTCCTGGAGGATTATTCCGACTGTGTTGTACGCATACGTTTTACCCGAATTGTAATCAAGATGTTTTGCAAGTACGAGTGACTGCATTGCGAGTTTCATCGCAGCTTCGGTATCCGACCACTTAGTATAGCGGGCGAGCATGTACAGCGCAATAACCTCATTCGTGTCTTTGTTGCCTGAACTAATTATGCCCTGCAGACTATCAATCTTTTCTTTAGGCTGCGCGAATAGTTTCGGAGGAAACACCACCGAAGCAACAAGCAGAATGAGAAGAAGCACACGTTTCATAGGTCAATAAGTCCAAAAGTAACTGCGAAAGTGAATATACTCAATACCATTTTCATTAATAGCCGGCTATTCACTATTTTCACACCCATGCTCTCCCTCACCATCGTCATTCCGTGCTACAACGAAGAAAAAGCCCTGCCATTGGTGGTGCCGAATCTGATGGCGTTTGCCGAGAAGAATGGTGTGAAGGTGATTATTGTGAATGACGGATCGAAAGACAATTCGAAAAAGGTACTTGAGGATTTCGCTACAACTTACACGCGACTTAGCGTTGTTCATCACAAAGTGAATCGTGGTTATGGCGGCGCAATCAAAACCGGTATCTGCGCTGCGGATACAGATCTCGTGATTACTATCGATGCAGATGGTCAGCACAACCTCGATGATGTGATTGCAATGCGTGACGCACTTTCGAATTCAGAATCGGATATGGTGATTGGTGCACGCGGCAATGGTGGAAGTTCTTTGTTTCGCAACACGGGCAAATGGATTATCCGGAAAATATCACGCATTCTCATTCCGAATAAAATATCTGATCTCAATTCAGGAATCAAAATTTATCGTCGCGAACTGGCGATGAAATATATTTCGCTTTGTCCGGATGGAATGGCGTTCAGCGATGTGATTGCCTTGATTTTTATCAATCAACGTCACCTCGTTACGGAAACCAAAGTGAATATCAGCAATCGCGTTGCAGGACACAGCACGATTGGAATCGGAACGGCGTTTGATACATTGCGTGAGATTCTAAACATCCTCATGCTGTTCAATCCAATGCGTCTACTTTTTCCTATTGCAATTTTCCTCATTGTTGTTTCTGTTGCCTGGGAAATTCCAATTTTCCTTCGCGGCGATGGTATCAGCGTTGGAGCGATGCTTGGAATTGTGTTGGGCTTCCTGTGTTTCGTTATCGGATTGCTCGCTGAACAGCTTTCGAAAATCCGGCAGCAGAATATTTCGTCTAAATAAAATTTGTGCAATCTGAGAAATCTGCGAATCTGTGGCAAGCGCGTGTACGCGCAACCAACTAACTTTACGGCATGATTTACCTCATTCCGGGTCTGGGCGCCGATTACCGCGTTTTCGAAATGTTAGACCTTGCTGGGCTCGAAACACAAATTCTTGTTTGGGAACATCCTAATAAGAAAGAACCCATCGCGGATTACACAACGAGAATGGCTGCTCAGATTAAAGTGCGACCAACGGTAATTGTGGGATTGTCTTTCGGCGGAGTTATAGGTGCTGAACTGAAGAAACACTTTCCGGAAGCAAAACTGATTTTAATTTCTTCTATCGCATCGCGTAATGAACTTCCCTGGTGGGCGCGCGTTGGTGCGGCTTTGCGAATGAACGTGATCTTCACGGGTACGTTTATGAAGCACCGCAATCCTATTGTCCGTTGGATTTTCGGAGTGGAACGTGGATATCCCAAGGAATTATTCAATGCCATTCTCAAAGACAGTGATCCTGATTTTCTCTATTGGGCATTCGATGCCATTCTGAATTGGAAAGGAAACGGATCACATCGCGCGCATCATATTCATGGTGACAAAGACCGCCTGTTGCCAATGAGATTTACGAGTGCAGATATTTGTGTGAAAGGTGGCGGACATTTCATGATTGTGTCTCATGGCAAGGAGATTTCAGAAATACTCGTATCACTGCTCAAAATGCGCTAAACGCCCCATTTCCTTGCTGTAAATTTTGAGTCCTTTTGGGAGACTTATAGCTCTTGAAATCAGTATTATACGAATCGCCAAGACGCGATTTTTGCTGTAGAAAGCGTCGAAATTGTCCCAGCCTTTTTCAGTGCGCATTGCCGAAATTTAGGTTAGAAGTTTCCTAAAATCTGTTCCATGCACAAGGCTTCAAATATTCCTGAGAAATCGTTGATCAATGATGTCCACATGGACAGCGGGTTTGATGTCATTGCTTCCGAATTGCAATGGGTATCCAATCGCGTCAACCGTTTGCTGAACTCGATTATTAATCCTGAAGAAGTATTTTCAGCCGAACCACTTCAGAATTTCGATTCTGATTCGAACTATGGAAAATTTCTCGTGAGCTGGAAGGCTGACGAACTCGAGCGAATGGCGATTGGTATTTGTTTTGCGCAACTTTATTTTCCGAGTGCGTTTGATGGATTCCTTCGCGTGTTCGGAAAAGGAGGAGCGCGTCATTCCAATGTGGGAGGTATCATCAAGGAGTCGAGTGTGCGGTTTTATCCAACGGTGCGTACGCTTGCGTGGATCATGTCGGGGAATAATCCGCAGACCTATGCGCGTTATGTGAATCAACTTTCTTCCGGTCACCGTTTGTTTACAGAAGGAGTTTTACTTGTAAAAGAAAATCCGGATGAAAGCGCATTTGTAGAAATGGAAGTGAAGCTTAATGAGATTTACTTTCCCACTTTACTTGAGGGAGTGGAGCCAAGACTGGATGCCGAATCCGGATTTCCCGCTTCCCGCAATTACGCAAATCATAATATGTCGGATGTCGTGCTCGATGCAGAAACGCGCAAGGAGATGGAGGAGATTTATCTCTTTGCAAAACAGATTTCAAATCTGAACACGATTCCGGAGAAAAAAATGTACAAAGGATATTGTGTCTGCGTTTTTACCGGTGAGCCCGGAACAGGCAAAAGTTATTCGGCCGGCGCAATGGGAAATGAGTTGGGAATGCCGGTGTATACGGTGAACACTGCGCAGCTTGTGAGCAAGTACATCGGTGAAACTGAAAAGAACCTGGAACGCGTACTGAACCGTTTCAATAATAAAAACTGCATCTTGTTTTTCGACGAAGCTGAAGCCATCTTCAGCAAGCGAACGGAAGTAAAAGATTCACATGATCGCTATGCGAACCAGGAGCAATCATTTCTCCTTCAGAAAATGACGGAGTTCAACGGCATCATAATTCTGGCGACCAATGTGCAGGACATTCGTCAGCACATGGACAAAGCATTTCTGCGTCGCTTCTATCGCATCATCAATATTCCATTTCCGAATTACGCAGAGCGAAAACTGATCTGGGAGAAAACGTTAGGCGCATCGTTCACTTACGAGCCGGGACTTGTTGATCGTATGGCGCGGAATTATCAGTTGAGCGGAGGGAGTATTCATAACGTGGTTTCCGATGGTGTAATTAAAGCGCTTAGCATAAATTCCAGAGTAATCAATTTTGAAATGATGGAGCGCGGATTGATTTCAGAATTCCTCAAGACCGGAAGAAAGTGTGAAGTGATTTTGGACGAACAGGTTTATGTTGATGCAGCGCGGAGATTTGGACCCGGTTACGAAAAACGCACAATGATTGCTTAAGTTAATACCATGAAGAGTTACGCCGACCGCCACGATACAACTAAAAGGAGAAGAAGAAATTCTGTTCTGAATTTATTCCGTGAAGAGCTGGGATCTCTGGGCGATGATGAGTTGCAGGGAGTGATTGACGATCCGACTGATTCTGTCAACGAAACGTTGAATCAGTTTGAGATGGATAATGCAACGCAATCGGTTCATCTCATTTGCGAAGATGAGCAGGCTGAAGCAGAAGGTCTTGTTGGCAAAACTGAATTCCTTGAAATTCTGGAAGAATGTGTACGCGCGAAGCTGAGAGAATCATTCGAAGGAACCGGATTTACCGAACAGGATTGTCCCTGGCTGAAACATTTGTTCCGTCACTATGGTCGTCGCAGTGCAAAGTATCTCGAGCATTCCATTCACAAATATCTTCCTTCATCGCGACGGGCAGAATCCATAGACGGTTACATCATTCCTCTTCAGGAAAAAGTGGAGCGTGCCATTGCGGCGTGGTTGAAGACCGGACAGATTACGGAGGTGCCAACAGAAATTCCGCGCAGTCTTTTACGTGTTGCCGGACAGGACGCTGCCAACCAACGTGCGCGCATGGGTAAGGGAAAAGAACTCGACAGCAATACGAAGTCGAAAATGGAAGGTGCGTTCGGAACGAGCATCGGTGATGTTAAAGTGCACACCGAAAGTGAAGGAAGTTCATTTGCAGATGAGTTGGATGCACAGGCAGCAACTATCGGAAAGGACATTGCGTTTGCGAGTAACAAATATAAACCCGGAACACCTGAAGGAGATGCGCTTATCGCACACGAGTTGGCGCACGTCATGCAGCAACGAAGCGCAGCGGAAATGGGAGAAATGGGAAGCGGTTCGGATTATGCAGCGATGGAACAGGACGCAGAAGGTGCTACACGTGGAGTATTGGGAAGATTGTGGGGAGGAATGAAAAGTTCATTCGCGGATCTCAAAGCGAATGCATGGCCGAGGTTGAAGAGTGGATTGCAGGTGCAGAGGTGTAATACAACCGAGGAATCCAATGCAGATCCATTTCAAGCGGCTATTTACGATGGGGAAACTGCATTTGACAAGGCGGACTACAAACTGGCGGTGGAAAAATTTACGGAAGCATTCGGACTTGCGACAACTGAAGAGGACAAACAAATCGCTCAGGCCGGAATTGATAAATCACAAGCCGCCTTAGATGAACAACTCGCGGGAATCAAGTATTTTACTGACGTTACCGGTTTTGTCAAGAAGGTAATCATAACCTCATCAGCCAACGTTATAGTTTATGAAGGTGTTCCAATTTTCGATTCAATAGATACCGATTATGCAAGGTTTGTTGATCTAAAATCCGGAACGTATTCAGTCGTTGCAGTTACAGATCAAGGCGAAGAAAAGTCGAGCATTAATCATTCAGGTGGCGCAGCTACTGTTTATTTCAAAACTGATGTTTCAGGAGACAAGAACAAAGATTACAAGGCGGCGACCAATTTCCAGGAGTTGATTGATTTAATTAGGGCGGCAGAAGTAAAATTAAAAGCAGATGGTCAAGACGTAAAGACGAGAGTACAGACGATAAGAGGAGTTTTCTATGGTACCGAATGGAGCATGGACTACTCACATGAAAAAAGCACAATGCGCAATATTGGATTTCAGTATTTCTTGTATGGTAAGTCCGGCGCATTATTTGATCCAATGAATCCCGAGACCGTATTGGGATTAAAACTATTCAACGCGATATTAAATTCCTTTGAAGTCACAAATACGGATGGAAGGTTAATTGATGTTGGGCACCTCTTCATTGGGATGGAAGCGCGACAGGAAGTTGAAGGGCGTGAAGAGGAAAGAACAGATCCTAACCCGGATAATGAAACATATGGTCAGTTGATGGGTGGTTCCGGTTTAGAATTAACAACGTGGCTTGGAGATCTGGGAGGAGGCACTGGAATGCTCGCTAAAGCTAGAGTTACAGAACCCGATAAAGAAGCGATAACTGTGTTTCAAGATGCCCATAGTTATGGAGCCCCACTCAATCTCGAAGGGGATATTGATGCGTTTATTATTGCAGGTGATAAAAATCAGGGCGAAGGAATGCCCCCAATATTTCTTAATGAAGAGAAAGGAATAACTGGTGCTTTAATGGAGTACCTTGATCCTGATTTAAGTGAACAGTGGAAAAACAGAGCCAAAACATTCTTGATTATTTATGGTGGAACATTTGATGCCAACAACGACCTGACCAATAAAGATGTTCTCGTTGAACTATTTGCAGGAAAAATTACCAAAATGGGCTTCTTTTACACGTGGACCCGCATGCAGGATGAAGCCAACCAAAAGAAAGAGGACGCGCAACTATCCCCAGATCAAAAGAAGAAAATCGATGATGAAGTTGCTAAATTTAAGGACACTATCCTGCCAGTTGCAGCAAAAGAAGTAGCAGAATTGTTCGTAGATGCATTAGTGAAAACTGTCAAAGATCCAAATAGATCTATTAGCCCGGAATAAAGTATGAAGCCGCTATCATTTCTTATCATATGTACGATCCTAAGCTGTTCTGGTTCGGACAATCCTGATACCTTATCAAGTGATTCTGCAATTCAATTACCCGCAGAAGACTCCGCAGCCAGAATAGAGCGCTTGAAAAGGGAAACGGAAGACCTTATTGATTCAATCAGAGTAGAAACGCTCAAACAGTTTCAAGAACCTGAATTGTCAGATTCCGGCGCAACGTCATACAGGTTCAGCATTTTGGATCATGAGACTTTTCTTAAAGGAATGCATATCTATCGAATTTATAGTGATAGTTCCGGGTACAGATTCATTCACAAATATTTCCAATTGAACCAATATCACCAGAGAGATTCATTAATTGTTATATCTGGAAGTATTAGATCCAATGAATGGTGGGAAGTTGAACGCCTGGTGAAGGGAGCCTATTTCTGGTCTTTAGAAAAAAATGATATCGGGCAAGTGGGATTAGCTGATGATTTATGGATTCTTGAAGGCCGTAATGGCGGAAGGTATGGATCGAACAACAAGTCATATCATATTGTGAGACGATGGGATCCGTACGAGGGAAGTTTCAAGTCGGCTTGTTTGAAAATTCAGGAAGTTTGTGAGAAATGATCGCCATAATGATTCCGATGAAACTTTAGTTTAAGTAAAGCTTCGCGTTACAGGTGCAGAAGAATTAGATGTTTCAGGTCGGTAAGAATTAATGTAATGGACAATACTAGAAATAAGTTCACCCATTTATTCATTTCCCTGATCATAGTCGTTTGCATCAGTTGCGATCAACAAGCAGGTGCAAATTCCTTGAAGGTAATCTCGTCGGATTCTTTATACGCAATCCGCGACAAGGACAAGTGGGGTTTCATGGATAACCGCGGCGAGATAATTATTGCACCGGAATTCGATTATGTGGAATCGTTTTTTATTGAAGGTTGTGCAATTGTTCGATTGGATGGGAAATATGGTTTTATTGACTCCTCGGGAACAATAGTTGTACAACCGCAATATGAAAGTGCACATGAATTTATTCATGGACTGGCGTTGGTCAGGAAGAATGGGAAATGGGGTGCGATTGATAAAAACGGAGTGGTAGTTATCGATTTTCAATTTGATGAGATTGATTTAAACACAGCAGTTGAACCTATTCGGTCGAAAATCGGTGAGAAGTACTGCTTTATAAATCGTCTCGGACAGATCCTCATTGAACCCAGATATGAGTATGCAGGAAGTTTTTCAGATGGCCTTGCAATGGTATGTGATACGGGCAAATTTGGCTTTATTAATCCAGATGGTTCCTTGAAAATTCCACATCAATTTGATTATGCCCATGATTTCTCAGAAGGTTTAGCTTTGGTCAGAATAAATAGTCAACACTTCTACATTGACTCTACAGGAAAAAACGTCATCTCCGTTACTGCTGACAGCGCAGGATATTTTTCACATGGCGTGGCGCCGGTTCACGTCAACGGGAAATGGCAATTCATCGATAAAACCGGCAACCCTGTTAGTGATTCATTGTATGATGACATTGGTCCTTATTTTTCTGAAGGTCTCATACAGGTAGTTATTAATGGAAAGTATGGTTACATGGACACGACTGGTCACATCGCAGTTCCGTTACAGTTTGACCGTGGATACGAGTTTGAAAATGGATTCGCTGTCGTGATGCGCAATCATCTGTATGGGTATGTTGATGCAACCGGCAAAATAATTACACCAGATAAGTATGAAGGCTGTTTGCCATTCAACAACGAAAGAGCGCTCGTACACTCAACGCAAGGATACAATTACATTGATGAAAAGGGAGCGGTTGTGATCAATGGTAATTTTGCTTCAGCTTTTTCTTTTTCAAGAGGATTGGCGAAAGTAGAGGATGAAGGAAAGATGGCTTATATTAATATGGATGGAGAAATTGTCTGGGAAGAAAAGTAGTTTCTGCTCGGCATTTAAGGCTAGGAGCAATATTCCCGGTGACTAATTAATTGTATGGAAAGTCAATTGTTACGTTTGATACTAGGGTTGATTCACTTTGGCCTTTCGGTTGTTTTGTTTTTTTGTCATCATACCACGATCATCACACATTCGATTTCAGAAAAAATATCGCTGTCTGATGCTATGAGGTATTACAATCTGGAAGAACGCACTTCTTTCGAAGCGGTAATCTTGATCGGTTTTTGTTTCATTTTCATTTTACCTTTTAGCTTTTTACTGTTCACATCTAAAAAACAGTATAAAGTGATTCATCTGTTTGGGATGTTGTTGTCTGTCATTTCTATATTTCACTATTGTGAATTAAAGTTCTTTTTTGTTGTGCTACCAACCTGGGCTCCCCATGAATACCAACATTCACTAGTGTTCTATTTGATCTATCTGATTTTTATTTACTGTTTCGTTCTCCATCTATTGCGGGTAATTCAACCGTTAACATTCAAGACCAAGAGCAACACAATGTTTGGTGTATCAAAACCGGATTAATTGATTTCAATATCACCTGTGTGTCTCAGCTTTACGATCGTGCGGCTCTCAAAATTATGACCGCGGGAAACTATTTCTTTTACAGCGTGGAAAATTTCTTCCATTGCAGTTTCTCCAGCGGAATACGTGCCGGAAAGCAAGTAGATATGTTTTCCTGAAAGAAAATAATAGTTGGGGTATGCAGTGGTTCCTGGGTGATAAGGGTCATTTTCGTCGTATTCTCTCCCGGAAATCTGAGCAAGTTCTTCACACTTTAATTCAAACGAAGTATTCGCAAAGTGAAAAGATCTGTACTCGTAAACCTGCAAAGTAACATCGCTAAAAGTATTTCTTGCCGAATCACTTTCGGGATTTATGATGAATGTACTAACACGAATGAGGCTGTCAGAATTAGCAGGATAATCTTTTGTACTCAAACTCACCATATAGTATTTTGATAAATCTGAAAGCAGGCTGTCATTTTCAATGACTGGCCATGAGTTATGTATTCTGTTGTCCACTTCGACAACTTTAGCGCCGCACGCGGAGAATAATAGCGCTAGAATAATTCCAAATGCTAACGACAAACTTCGCATGGATCAATGAAGTTTACAATGTTTCTATCGACTGATAGTAGCGCCTTGTAAATGTGCATGTAAAGTTAGTTAACTTTCATTGCCAGAACCTCACAGCGCAAGAGACAAAAGTAGACCTAATGCCAATCATTTCAATGAGATTCACTGTTCCGCTTTTTAATAAACAGAGATCCATATTCACCTGGATGTCTGCCATTGGCGTAGCTTCTGCGGTGGTTCAAACGTTTATTTTAATGAAGTATGTTTCTCTGGATTGGTGGCTTCTTCCCGTCATGTTCGTCACATCTTCAGTTGCTTTTCTTTTTTGCGCGATGACGATCAAAGTTTTTACCGGCAAAGAAAATCACGTCATGCTGCGCTACTTCATTGCAGTTATGCTGCTCAATTATTTAGTTACAAGACTGCTGAACCTGCCAACACTTCTCTACCTGGATCTTCTTGCACTGGGATACGGAGCGATTGTTTTGTTCGGACGCACTGGATGTTTCATGGTAGGTTGTTGTCATGGCAAACCAAATTCCTGGGGCGTTTCTTACACGCATGCGCACGTGAAGGAGGGCTTTACGGAATATTATTCAGGTGTGCGATTGTTTCCTGTTCAGCTTGCGGAAGCTTGCGGTTTATTGCTGATTCTCGTTGCATGCGTCGCAGTCTTGTTATCTGGTTTTCCTGAAGGAGCAGTATTCACTGTATTCATTAGTCTTTATGGTGTATTGCGTTTTTCACTTGAGTTTTTCAGAGGAGATCCTGCGCGTCCTTATTGGCTTTCTTTTTCCGAAGCGCAGTGGACGATTCTACTAGTCAACATCTTTTTATTATGTGGCGCACTGTTTAATTGGTTTCCGATAGGGATGTGGCAAACTGCAATCAGTTACGGAATATTCCTGGCGTTGGTTGTTTTCGGTTTCGCTCGCGTGTTGAATCCTCGTTTTCGTTTTAGCGAGCCAAATCATGTGAAAGAAATCATGACTTTCAGATCCGAGAACGTGGGCGGAAACATCCGGGTGCTCACCACTTCGCAAGGATTAAATATTTCCGGCGTTCAGGTAGGTAATGAAACTCAATACACCTTGTCGCGCAACAAGAAGCAATTATCGCAAGACGACATTTTTCGATTGGCAGAAATACTTCAGTTACGTCATCACGAATCAAAGCCGGAAATTCATTCTCGGGACAATGGTGTATATCAGGTTGTTTTCAGGAAGAGTGCTGTTTGAACGTCGATGAGAGTATTGAATAGATTTTGTGCGCATAACCAAACCTTCATTTGAAATTCAGCCCCATACATTGGAATTCGCGTAAATTGAGCCACATGGCATGGGTTTTGACTCTAAAAATGCGTGATTTTGAGGTTATTTGTAAGTAATGTATGTTTGTACATATATTTGCATGACGAAGAGTAGGGCCTGATAAACTCGAAAAATTGCAGCACAATTTGTTCAGTTTATTCTGCCGACTAATGATGACAAGAACAACGAACTACATAAACCCAATTAAAAAAATGAAGACTAAAAACATTCTCATCGCTGCACTTGGAGTTGCATTCGCAGGCATACTGATTTCAGCAAAGATCGTAGCTAACAAATGGAACGTTGCATCGAAAGAAGCAACTATTAAATGGGACATGCCCAACGGCAAACACCACGGTACGTTTGAAGGATTGGTTGGAACTTTTGAATTCAATCCGCTTGACCCGACTGCTGCAGTGCTCAAAGCAACTGTTGATGTGAACACAATTAAATCCGATGCTGGTGATAAGCTTGACGGCCACCTGAAGACTGCAGATTTTTTCGACGCTGCGAATCATCCAACGATTGAGTTCAGCGCTGAAACAATTACGAAGAACGATACGGGTTACGTTGCAACAGGTAAACTTCACCTGCGCGATTCAATCAAAACAGTTTCTGTTCCTTTCAAATTTATCCAGGACGGAAAGAAAGCAACATTTAAAGGTCGCATGGAAATCTGGGCGAGCGATTACGGAATCATGAAGAAGAGTGAGAAGAAAAATGATCTCGTTGTAATCGAAATCGAAGTTCCGGTATCTGAAGAGTAGTTAACCACGCGCTTGGGCAAACAGGCGCAAAATGAGAAAAGCCCCGACTTTCATTAGGATCGTCGGGGCTTTTCGATGTGCCAATGTGCCAATGTGCCAATGTGCCGATAGAATTGACCAATCAATCGGCACATCGGCACATCGGCATATCGGCACATCATGCTAGGTTTTTCTGCGAGCACCAGTGTCAGTACTCTCCACTACAATTACTTGACCGGGTCTCTTTCCTTCTTTCGTAATCGAACGAATATATTGCTGCATATACGCCAACAGTGCAACATGTTCTGCATTCATCAGATTCAGTCCTCTCGATTCGCTGCTCATAGCTTTCCTTTCCGTTTAATGATTCTCTTTCTACATTAATAACGCAGGAAAGTGTATTTAGTTACAATGCCTGTGAAACTCGTGTGAGTTCATTAACAGAAATTATAGAATTCGCGACAGGTAAACTAAGGATTGTTTTCAGTCTCGCTGATAAACTTCGCAGCAGACGTTCGCTTCCGGATTCCCCAGCTCAGTAAGATTATACCCGCGACTAGTACGAGCACAGGCAGTTTAAAGTCGGCGCGCACTTTCGCTTGCAGCGCTACTGCTGTCATTGGCAACCCAATCAACAGGCACACACCGCCGGCTACGATCAAACCGGCTCCGGTTGCACGCATGCGCTCGGGAATTTTCGCCGAGTGCATTTTATCGAGATTGAATTCCTCTTTCAGTATGTGTTCGATTTCAACTTTCGACTTTCCTTGCGACTGCAGTTCCATGAATCGCCGTTCGATATTCTCTTCACTACGACTTTCATACAACGACATGTTGTAAAGATTCACGCCCCGTTCTTTCAGATCAATTTTTATTTTCTCCGGATTTTCTCCTTTTTCCAATCGTTGGTTAATGAGAATGCGAACATCATCGGCACTTAAATGAGAGAGATCGCCTTTCGATTCAGTCTTAGGAGTAATGTGAGAAATCATTTCTTCGAGACCCCGCTCCTTCAAAACATCCCGCAATGCTTCCTGAGCTTCCGGAGTGAGTTTCGAATATTCACCTGCAATCCGTTTGAGGGTTGACTCCGGATGATTTTTGTAATTCCCGTAGAAAAAATCGCGACTATGCATATACGAATATATCAACCTTCAGGCTATCTTGGGGTATGGAGTTCTCCAAAGGAATGAACGAAAGTACACCTTTGTAAGAACCAGTTTTACCCCAGCTTAGCCAAACAGAATGTTCAGCAACGTGGAAAGACTCTCAATAAACTCAAACTCATGGAAAAGAAATTCGATTATGTCACCATTATGGAAGTGCGTCACAAGCATCTTGAAACAATAGACGTTCCAAAAATTGTTTCCGAAGTGAAAGACCCGTGGTGGAATCAAACACTCACGGAAGTCAACGACAGTTTTGTGCGTTTAGGAATTGTACACGGAGAATATCATTGGCACAAACACGATAATGATGATGAGTTTTTCTACATCGTCGAAGGACAATTGCTCATTGATCTGGAAGACAGAACTATTGAATTGAATCCCGGCCAAGGTGTAACAATTCCGAAAGGAGTAATGCACAGACCTCGCGCACCGATCAAGACCGTGATGTTGATGGTGGAGACGAACGGGATTGTACCGACGGGAGACTAGGTGTTTTGCCCCTACAGGGCAGTGGTATTAGTGCCAGACTTTTTTATGCATGTTTGGCTTCGCTGAAGCCTTTGACTTTAGGTCCTGTAGGGACCAAACATGCATAAAAAAATGAAACGTGCACGACCTTGCCCTGGAGGGGCAAAACATCTACTTCAGGATAACTCTCCCGAGCTTCTTCGAAAATTCCCGCTTCGCCTGAATCAAACTATTCTGCTTCTGCAATAGAATCATCATGTCATCATGATCCACAGCCTCCTTCAGTTCCTTCTGCACATCAGCAATCATCACCTCGAGGCGACGAAGCTGCAATGAATCAATGGCATATTGTGTTGCCTTGTGTAACACGTGCGTTTCTTCACTCACATAAATGAAGTGACGTTCCCAATTCGAGAGTGAATACGGTGTGGTCATGAAATCAACCGCAACTTCTGCGATGGCGCGATCAGGAAGATTCACAAAATAGTTGAAGTCAATTGCAATGGACTGGTTGTGATGACTCACGTACTCTTCCATGATCTTTCGATACACTTCTGTTTCGAATGGAAATTGCTCGTGTTCTATTTCGAGTACGATAAGATCTGCAACCGTTCCTTCAATTTCCATCTCGTTGCCTTGCTCGTCCTGACCTTTCATCGGAATAGGAACAGTGCCATAGTTCAGCAGCAGTCGCACAATTTCACGCTCCTGATATTCCGTACGCGTGGTTTGCGAAACAATGGGTTGTTCCATCCCCGGACCAACAGCGTCGGGAATAAAGTTCTGCGACTGCTCTTCTGCCGGACGGGCTTTGTTTGCATCATCGCGTTTCTTGTCGTGATTTTTCCGGCGATGCTTATTGAGCTCATTCAGCAAAGTCTGTTCGTCGATATTCAGAATGCGCGAACAGTCTTTCACGTACACACTGCGTGTAATTGCATCTGGAATGAGTGAAATACTTCCAACGATGTCGTGAATGAGTGCCGCTTTCTTGATCGGATCATTCTTCGTGTCGACAGAAAGCAATTCCGTTTTGAACGCGATAAAATCCTTCGTGTTCTCCTTAATAAACGACTTGAACGCTTCGGATGAAACTTTCTTGGAATACGAATCCGGATCGTCGTTATCGGGGAACAACAAAACGCGCACATTCATTCCTTCTTCGAGAATGAGATCGATTCCGCGGAAAGATGCTTTGATACCTGCAGGATCTCCGTCATACAGAATCGTGATGTTGCTCGTGTAGCGACGAATCAAACGAATCTGATCAACAGTCAACGCCGTTCCGGAAGATGCAACCGCGTTTTCAATTCCTGCCTGATGCATCGCAAGTACATCGGTGTAACCTTCCACGAGGTAGCACACATCGTCTTGTATGATTTGCTTCTTCGCGAAGTACAAACCATACAACACATTGCTCTTGTGATAAATTTCGGTCTCGGGCGAATTGATGTACTTCGCAACTTTCTTATCGGTGAGAAGTGTTCTTCCTCCGAATCCGAGTATGCGTCCGCTTGCGTTGTGAATCGGGAAAATCATTCTTCCCTTGAAGCGGTCGAAATATTTGTCTTTATTTTCTTCGTTCTGAATAGTGAGTCCCGCTTTCACGAGATACTCCAGTTTGTAGCCCGCAGCGATCGCAGCATCAGTCAGATCCTTCCACGTGTCGGGAGAAAACCCGAGCTGAAATTTCTCAATGATCTCCGGACGGAATCCGCGCTCACGGAAGTAGGAGAGACCGATGGCCTTTCCTTGTTCTGTTTCGTGCAGATTTTTCGTGTAATGTTTTTGCGCAAATGCACTTACGAGAAAAAGCGACTCGCGTTCATTGTCACGAATCTGCTGTTCGTCGCTCTTCTGCTCTTCCGCAATCTCAATATTGTATTTCTTCGCGAGCCAACGCAACGCTTCCGGATACGAAAGGTGCTCATGCTCCATAACGAAGTTCACCGAGTTACCGCCTTTACTGCAACCAAAGCATTTGTAAATCCCGCGCGCCGGAGAAACATTGAACGAGGGCGTCTTCTCATTGTGAAAAGGACACAACCCGATCATATTCGATCCCCGCTTTTTCAGCGACACGAATTCCCCCACCACTTCGTCAATACGTGCGGTGTCGAGAATGAGGTCGACGGTTTCCTTTGGGATCATTTTGGGACCCTGAAGCACCTTATTAGTTGATCAGAGCAGGAGGTGAAGTTACCAAAAACGAAGGTTGTCCCGGCTGGTTTTGCAAATGAAAATGGCAGTAATTCAGGCTTAATACGGAAGGCTTCAACTGGCATGGCAGAAGCAAAGCATTGACTAACAGCGTTGCGGTTAAATACGTATTCCAACCACGCAAACGTCATCGATGAGCGACGAAGGCCACGCCTTGTCGCCATCGTGACTTTGCGTGGACTTGGTACTAATTTATATTCTGATTCCAACCACGCAAACGTCATCGATCTGCTCCACATCGCCTTTCCACGCATCAAAAGCCTGCTTCAGCTTCTGCCCTTGTTCGCTCATTGGAAGATGCACCGTTTCATTCAACAGTTGTTTCAGCTGTTTGCCTTTGAATTTTTTTCCGTGAGGACCACCGAACTGATCTACGAATCCATCCGAAAACAGATAGAGCCGATCTCCGGGGAGAATGTCAATGGACTTGTTCGAGAACTGCTGTGTAATTTCTCCGAGCAAGGCGCCAACGGGCATTCGATCAGCAGGTATTTCCTGCAGTTCATTACCGCGAATCATGAGGAGTGAGTTAAATGCTCCTGCATATTCTACCACGTTATTCTTCCGGTCAATGGCAATCAGCGCAATGTCCATACCGTCTTTCACAACCTGTTCTTCTGCGCCCTGATGCAGAATTTTGTACAACTGCTTATTGATAAAATTCAGAATGAGTGCGGGCTTGTCGAGTCCAAAAACAGTAACCGCCTGATCGAGAAGATTGTGTCCAACGATACTCATGAATGCTCCGGGTACACCATGCCCTGTACAATCGGCAACAGCGATGAGTATTTTTCCGCCCCACTCTTCGGCCCAGTAGAAATCGCCGCTTACAATGTCTTTCGGCATGTAGAGAATAAACGAATCCGGAACAAGACGGTTCATTTGTGAATCAGGCGGAAGTATGGATTCCTGAATTCGTTTTGCATAATGAATACTGTCGGTGATTTCCTTATTCTTAATTCCGATCAGAATATTTTGCTCTTCCAGTTTTGCAGAGATGCGCGTTTTCAGACGGAAACGGTTCCAGAGAATAAAAAGAAATGCGAGTGTGAGAATTCCGATGATCGTTGCAAGAATAAATCCCCACTGCAGCGATTCCTTAATCACTTTTTGTTTCTCGAGTTCTGCCTGTGCAATCTTATTGTCTTTCGAGAGTACAATGATTTCATTTTCACTTTTTTCTGCATTGTACTTCTCCTGCATCTCGGTAATCTGTTCTGCTTTGAGGTCGGTGAAAATGCTGTCTTTGATTTCCGTATACAGCTTGTAATACGCTAAGCTTTTTTCAAACTCACCTTTCTTCTCATAGGCAAGACTCAGTCCTTCGTAAATCACTTTCAGTTCTTCCGGTAATCCAAGTTCTTCCGCAACCTGCAACGCTATCGAATATTCTAAAATTGCTTTATCGAATTGACCGCGTTTTTCATACACGCCGGCAATGTTAATATGGCTATGCGATTTGCCCCGGAGGTCGCCGTGTTTTTCCTGAATGTCGAGTGCGCGCTTGTGATAGGACAGTGCTTCGTCATACAAATTTCCATTGTTGTTATCGAGAGAAGCAAGCTCCATGGAAATATTTCCAAGGTTGTTGTAAGTCCCGGAGAGATTGACTTCGAACGTTGCGTTGCCGGGATTCATGCTAACGAGTTTCAGCTGCAATTCTTCTGCACTTTGCTGGTAGCTTTTGGCAATGCGGAACAAGGAGTCTGCTTCCCGCGGAGTGCCTTTTACGGCTGCATCACGGCCGAGATCATAATAAATATTTCCGACGTTGCCGTAACTCGATGCAAGTCCACTGTGGTCGTCTCGTTTTTGTTTAATCGCAATAGAACTGAAATGATACTGCAATGCTTTAAGCCGATCTCCCATCTGGTAATGCACCAGCGCAACGTTGTTGTACACCTTAGCCATGTTCACAGAATCCTTGGTCTGCTCGCGGTACTTGAGCGCTTCGAGATAGTGCTTCAGCGCTTCAGCATAGTTTGCCTGGATGTAGTAAATGGTTCCGGCAGTGTGCTGTGAACGCGCAATTTCTTTTGGGTTCCCGTTCTTCTCGGAAAGTTCAATCGCATCGAGCGCATAGGCAACAGCTTTCCGCGGATCTGAATTTTTTAATTCAAAACTCAGCGTATTGTATACGTCGATTCGTGTGGAATCAGGAATGTCGCCCTGGAGAACAAGTTCAAGACTGTCGCTTTTAGTACCTGCGATCAGGAGAACAGTGTTGAGCAATAAAAATGTAAGCAGCGCGGTGGTACGTAGTTTCATACGAAAGTTACCATCCGAAGATAACAAAATAATGACGCTCATCTATAGCGACTATTATCGGGAGAGAAGCGCCGCTTGCTCCAATTATGGAATAGGAATCTCCAGTTATGAGATAGGCGTGTGTTCATTGGCAAAGGGCGTTGATTTATTCTATCTTCGGAACTCATCCCCAACTAAATAAAAACGCTATGCTGCGAATTTTACTGCGTGTTTGTTTGGGGATGGTGGGTGGGGTAATCTCGTTACAAGGATTTGCACAGGTTAGTACCTATTGCACACCGCCGTATTCCAAGATTGATCTTGACATCAACAACGTGCGCACCACAATATTGGTGGGTGGAGATATGTGGTGGGATCTGACGACGGCACGATATGAAATTCCGAAAGGATCTGGAAAGAACAGTTTGTTCTGTGGCTCAATTTGGATAGGCGGTCTGGATCCAATCGGAAATCTTCACATAGCTGCGGGAACTTATCGTCAGTCTGGTATTGATTTTTGGTCGGGACCGTTGGACACTGTGAATTTATTTCCGAATGATTCTTCCTGCAATATGTATGATCGTATCTGGAGATTGAATCGTTCAGATGTAGAATCATTCATACAGAATCGCACCGATCCGAATTATGTCATCCCTGAAGAGATTCTATCGTGGCCTGGTAACGGTAATACGGCGTGGGGTCATGCTCATCAACTTGCACCATACGTTGACGTGAATGGAAATGGATATTACGAGCCAGTGCACGGAGATTATCCTGCTTTCAATTTTAGTGGTCAGAATAACTGCGACTATGATTTATTGGGTGACCAGGCTTTGTGGTGGGTATTCAACGATAACGGAAACCAACATTCGGAAACGGGAGGACAGGCCTTGGGATTGGAAGTACATGCAATGGCTTATGCCTACCGCTCACAGTACGAGGCACTCAATAATGCAACGTTTTACAGATATAAATTGATCAATCGTTCATCGAATGATTATCACGCGGTATGGTTCGGAATCTTGTCTGATTATGATTTGGGAGATGCTTTTGACGATTATGTTGGTTGTGATGTGGGGCGCAGCCTCGGATACTGTTACAATGGAGATCGAGCTGATGGCGACACTGCCGTTGGTGGTCCGGGAACTTATGGTGATCATCCTCCGGCGATTGGAATTGATTTTCTAAGCGGTGTTTTGGCGGATGTTGATGGTCGTGACAATGACAGGGATTTTATTGTTGATGAACCCGGCGAACGAATTGCATTGGCAAGCTCAATGTATTACGACGGAAATTTCACCGTTACCGGAAATCCAGGCTTGGGTCCGGAATTCTATACGTTCCTAAAATCAGAATGGAAAGACGGCACGCACCTCACCTATGGAGGAACAGGATATGGTGGTGCTGTTCAAGCTGACTTCATGTTCCCTGGTGTAAGTGACCCACTGGGTTGGGGAACGGGTGGTGTGCCGCAACCAGCGTGGGATGAATTTATATCTGGAAATCTCCCTAACGATCGTCGGCAGCTGAATTCAATTGGTCCGTTCACGTTGCAATCAGGAGAAGTAGATGTAGTACACATTGGTGTTCCTTGGGCACGCGACACTATGGGCAATAACCTTGATGCAATTGCAGCACTTCAATCTGCAGATGACGACATTCAACTCCTCTTCAATAACTGTTTCTCACTTCCATGTGCTTTTCAAGCTCTCCCCGAAATCACATACACTTATGCCGACGAACTCGCTTTCTTCACTTTACTCGGTGGCGGTACTTCCTGGTCATGGGATTTTGGTGACGGACAAACATCTGCTTTACAACATCCATCTCACTACTATACGATTCCCGGAACATACACAATTGCAGTTGCGGTAACATCGTCGTGCGGAACGTACACAGACACAACTACACTCGTAGTTCCTGATTACACACAACCGTGCGGTCCATCACTTACTCGCATCGAAGGACAAGGAAACGGAAATCAGGAAATACATTTCACGAAAGAGACCATCGAAGAGATTCTTTCTTCACCAACTCATCGTTCCTTGTTTCCCATCTATACGCCGGGTCACGGTCCGGTGCAGATTAGCTATGAAGATTATCATCACTTGCAGGACGGAGAATACAGAATTGCATTCGATTCGGTTACTTCCAACGCCAAATGGAAAATGTGGATCGTTGGAGGAACGGACACCGTTTATTCCGACTCTACTATCAGCAGTGGAAATGTTCAACGCATTGCCATGTGGGGACTGGGCGTACGAATTCTCCAGGTGAACAAACCGGGATACAACAACAATCCGGATCGCAACGGATTTCTAACGGCTTCAATGTCATTCGATGATCCTTCGAAGAATTGGTTGACCGGAATGCCCGATGATGAAGAAAACACTTCGGATAACTGGATTCGCTCGGGTTGGAGAACAGGAACCGGAGTATGCGTTGCAGATTTTAATGATCGTCATAACGGACTTAATCCAATCGACTACGACGAAGATTACGAATCAATTCTCGGAGGCACATGGGCGCCTTATCGCATTTGTGCATACAATCCGTATCCGAATCAAGCAACGATCTGTTACGACAAAGGTCCTGCGTGGTTTCCTTCTCCGCCTTCTGCAACAGTGGCGAACAAATTTGAAAACATTGCTAACGTTGATGTGGTCATCACCAGCGACAAATCAAAATGGACACGCTGTTGTGTTATTGAAAGTGGAGCGACGTACGAATTGAATCAGGGTCAACGTGAAACATTTCATCTGCGCGATTCACCTTCTGTTGATAAAGACGGTCGCAACATTTCCAACGGCGGAAGTTCTGATCCGAATGATCCGAATGCTGCCGATTACATTGGTGCAAACGGAATGGGATGGTTTCCGGGTTATGCAATCAATCTTGAAACAGGTGAACGATTGAACATGGCGTTCGGAGAAAACTCTGCTTACCTGCAGGAGAATGGTCGCGACATGTTGTGGAATCCAACGGAGAATGAATTTACACCACTGGTTGGAAATTTGTGGGGAGGTTGTCATTTCATCTACGTGTTTGGTCACAATGGAGATGCAACGTACACAACCGGAAATCTCAGTGGAGAATTGATGGACATGCCGCGGTATGACTATGGACAAGCGATGTACACCATTCTTAATTCAGCTTCTTCCGCGAATACCCAATTGCGTGAAGTATATGCGGATGCCATGTGGACCACCATTCCGGTGATCAATCCGGGACATTCATTACTGGAAAGTGATGTCACCGTAAAATTGCGCGTGCAGAAACCGTATGCGAAGTATCAGACGGATTCAATTCCGCAGAATAAAAATTATCCGTTGTATGGTTTCCGCATCGACAAATTCAATCTGGAGTGCAACGCATACATGGGCGATGTGAATGTGTTTCCGAATCCGTTCTCTGATCAGTCGGTGATTCACTTCGAGAACATGCATGAACATGAAGCGACGGTAAAACTTTACGATGTGCAAGGAAAACTCGTGCGTGAACTCAATACAACTTCCGATCGTGTTGTGATTTCTTCGGCGGGATTATTTGCGGGGATGTATGTGTGGACGTTGGAACTTGACGGAGAGAAACCGAGAACGGGGAAGATCATCTTACGATGATTACAATGCGCAATAGCCAATGCGCAATGCTCAATACACTTCATCCTGGTTTATATGCTGCGCATTGCGTATTGGCTATTGCGCATTGATCAGCGCTTAGCGCTTGTATCCGGCATCACCCCGCCATAATCCCGCTCCACCAAATTGTGCCCTTGCTCACTCCAGTATTTCCATTTGCCAACGGTCTTCCCCTGATTGTAATAACCTTCCGAAGATTTCGATCCGTCGTGATACCACGATACGCCGTAACCCGTGCGGTAACCTAAATGGTATGTTCCGCGGCTATATGGTTTTCCGTCGTCGTAAAATGTGAGCCATTCTCCCGATGCAAGTCCGCCTTTAATGTAACCGCGTTTCTTGATGATGCCATTCTCATACTTCTCAATGTAATCTCCATCCCAAATTGAATCTGCAATCTGTTGCGGCACCGGAGAATTCGGCGGCGTAACGGAAAGCGATTTCAACGGAACATTTTGATCTGTCGACACTACCGTTGTTGTACTATCTGCATTACTCACCGGTTGATCCGGACTGCAACTTTGGATCGCAAGTATTCCAAAAGCCAGCATCAATAGTTTTGTGCTCGGGATGAACGAGGATTTATACTCCCGTCTCCCATCTCTGATCTCCCAACTTCTATGCATAAATAATCTCTTTAAAAAGTTTAGCGTCCCGGTAAATTTCTTTGCGATCCATTTTTCCGTCTTCGCCAAAGTACTTCCATTTCTTCACTTTCATTCCGTTCTTATAACAACCGGTCGCACTCACTTTACCGTCGGCATGAAAACCGGTCCATTTGCCATCCCACTCACCCCCGGAATAGGAACCTTCCGAGTTTTTCTTTCCATCAGCATTCCAGAAAACCCATTTGCCATTGGCTTTCCCATTCGCAATTTCACCTTCCGATTGCAACTGTCCGTTGTCGTACCACTGACGGAAATGTCCGTGCATTACACCTTGCGCGTAATTTGCTTCCTCCTGAATACTTCCGTTCGGATACCACTTCTTCCACGATCCTTCTCTCTTGCCATTACGATTAATGCCTGCTTCTTTCTTCAACGTGTCGTTCCAGAACTCAGCAAACAATCCGTCTTCGATATTGTTCTTGTAAAAACACAAGCGGGCGAGACGTCCGTTTGCATCGAAGAAATACCAACAGCTGTCGAGTTTGTCTTCCTTGTAATATCCTTTTTTTTCAAGACGACCGAATTCATCCCAATAAAACCATTCCGATGTGGCTTGTCCTGCTGCATAAGATCCCATCATTTTGCGCGTACCATTCTCGTGGTAATACGTCCAGATGCCGGTGGTTTTTCCTTCTGCATCGAGTGTGCCTTCGGAAGAGACTTTTCCGTTCGCGTGATAATATTTTCGGGGCGTTTGCGCGTGAACGCTAACGGCAATAATGATCAGCAGGGATAAAAGTATATTCTTCATTGGGGCTATTTCTCTCGTTGAGTGGTGTAGACAACCAGTTCGCGCAGTGCTTCTTTCGCTTCACCGTCTTTGAATTCGTTCAGGACACTCAACGCTTTCTCCTTGTACTCGTTCATCTTCTGCGTTGCGTATTCAATTCCTCCGCTCGTGTGTACGAACGCAATTACTTCTGCAACACGCTCCGGCTCTTCGTTGTGATTCTTCACGATGTTGATAATGCGTTTCTTTTCACTGCCTGAAGCTTTGCTCAATGCGTAAATCAACGGCAACGTCATTTTCTTTTCCTTGATATCGATACCGGTTGGTTTACCGATGTCTCCAGGCTTACCGTAATCGAACAAATCGTCTTTGATCTGAAATGCAATTCCGGTATGCTCACCGAACAAACGCATTTTATCTTCCACGTCTTTGTCCGGAGAAACGCTTGCCGCACCACATGCACAACAGGATGCAATGAGCGAAGCGGTTTTCTGACGAATGATATCGAAGTAAACCGGTTCAGCAATATCCAAGCGACGGGCTTTTTCAATCTGCAGCAATTCTCCTTCACTCATTTCACGAACTGCATTCGATACAATTCCCAGAAGGTGAAAATCTTTGTTGTCGACAGAAAGAAGTAATCCGCGGGAGAGAAGAAAATCGCCAACGAGAACCGCAATCTTGTTTTTCCAGAGTGCATTTACCGAAAAAAATCCGCGACGCATGTTGGAGTCATCAACTACGTCATCATGAACGAGTGTAGCGGTATGCAGCAATTCAATCAACGCTGCCGCGCGATACGTAGAGTCGTTCACTTCACCGCACATCTTCGCCGATAAGAACACGAACATGGGACGGAGCTGCTTGCCTTTGCGCTTCACGATATACGCCGTGATCTTGTCCAGCAAAGGCACATTGCTCTTCATAGAGTCTCTGAACTTTCGTTCAAAAAGCTCCATTTCTGCAGCTACTGGAGATTTGATTTTGGAAATGACTGACACCGTGGTAAAGGTACTTAGTTTCCAGTTCCCAGTTCCCGGTTTTCGGTTGGAAAAGGTTCTTTATGAACGACAATTTAACAGGGAACAGGGAACGGGAAACCGGGAACGATTAGTCGAACTTGACCTCAGCGAGCTTGTACATACTCCGCCTCTGTCCATACAAAAACAACCGCTTTTCACTGACACTCATGTACAGCTTCGGTCGCAAATAGGTCTTCAGATCCTCGCTTCGGAACATGGGCTGACGAACCTGATCGCCTTTCATGTCCATGCTCACCAGTACCGCCACCGACTTCTTCAGATTCCCCATGTACTTGTACTTCCCGTTGAGCGGAAGGTTCAGGTTTTTGGGATTATCGTTGAACATGAAGTATAGCGTGTTGTCGGTCACGTGGAGCGCAAACGAGAGATAATATCCGCCATCGTTGTGACTCACCTGCAGCTTTGGAATTTTACGTGTCCACTGAATTTTGCCATCCGGATTGATATTCACCACGATGATATCATTGTAATAGTAATAGTAAGTGCACGTGGTTGCGCCCGTTCTTGGATCTGTTGAGCAGACTTCGTATTCGTAATATTGTTCAGCTACGAGAATCGCTCCTCCGTCTCCGCGTTGAACGAGATATCGAAGATTGTAGTTGTACAGTTCTTTCTTCTTTGCCGCGCGGCCTTCGCTCATGAACTGAACAAGAAAGTCGGCTGAAAAATCCATTGTGCCTTCGGTTTCTACTTTCTTCGTTTCCTTATCAATCTTCATGTAGAAGGTGCCGATGATATCGTGTGAGTTCTTGTTCGAGTAAAATCCGCTGCACACAATATCTCCGCTGTCGGTTACAGCCATGATAATATCGCTGATGAATTTCGGATCGAGCTTGATATTGTATTCGGTCAGTTCGCTTTTGTCGGGATTAAAAACCAATGCGGAGTGATAATACGTTGGCGTTTTTCTTCTTTCCTTCAGCGACATCCCGGATTGATCTTCAGCGATTGTTGCAAGCATGTACACATGACCGCTGTCGGTAATGGTGTAATTCTGCAGTGAGAAATACTTGTCTTTGTATGGAGGTGCAACATCATTCTTCCAGATGGTGGCGAGATTTTCGTCAATGAGCTGCATGGTGAATTTCTCATCCGCATATTTCTCGTACGGAGGATTTGCAACGATCAATATTTTGGTTGAGTCCTGCGACAAACGAAAATAGAACGAACCGCGATTTGATTTTTTATCGGCACTGATGCGCGCAACTTCTACCCACGCACGTGTAGGTGTTGCGCGATCGTCGAGTAATTCTGCATACGCGAAGTTGATGTCTTTATCGCGATCGTAGTAAGTAGCGAATGCGATGATTTTTCCATTGATGAAAAACTGTGCGGCCGGAGTCAGAGAAACTCCATCGAAACGTTTGTGCGAAATACGCTTGGTGTAATCGAGGCCGAGGTCGGTCTGTTTGTAACGCTCAATGATCGGATCATCGCTACCGAATGCCGATCTGTCCTGGCGTAAAGCGTAGACGTAAGCTTCATCGGCTCCGAGAAGGTTCGTCATCTCTGTTTTTCGCTCGGCTTTTTGGGGAATTCCCCAGGTTATTTCCACTTGTGCAGAAACCAGAGCCGGATAGAGAAGAAGCAGCAGAAATAATCGGAACATAGGTTGCGCTTTTGTAACTTTATCAAAGCTACCTAATCAAAAGCGATGTTCCGACTCACGGGCATTTTCTTTCTGTTGATTTTCACCCTCAGGATGGGTGCGCAAACTTCTACACCAGAAGATACAACCAGGCTGCAGAAGAAAACGATCAAGGTGAATGTAATCGATCCGAAAGGAAAGAAGCGCGTGCAGTACAATGGTGAACCGCTTTTTCTGGACAGTGTTCAGAAGGCAATCAAAGTTGATCCGTGCTTATTGTTTCGCGGAGAAATATCTGTTTTTTATGAATGGAGATTGAGTCGCCACTTTAGCGCAGAAGGATCTGTAGGAATCACGTTTATCGATTTTCTGTATGAGACTTTCGAAAACGGTGCGCAGTTTCTTCCGCAAGGAGAGCAAGCGAATCGGGTGCAGTTTCATACGGGCATTGCAGCAAGAATTCAACCGCGCTATTATCCCTCGCGTTATGAATCGGCAATAGAAGGATTGTACATCGCACCAACTTTCGTTTACCGTACCTGGAACATGGAGTATTTCGTGAGTAACGGATTGGTTTCGTTTCCGCACGATGTAAGACGCACGTGGACAGAATTCCGTTTGCAGGTCGGAGAACAGGATTGCGATCCGTATTCAGTTGTATTCACGGAATGGTATCTCAACATCGGAATACAAATGAGAAATGACGATTACGTGGTAAGTCGCGGCGTGACTGCCGAGGTACGGCATGAAAATTACTCGCGAATGGTTTTTGGAGCGGGAATTAAAATCGGATTTGTACTCTAAATCCGGCAGGCTTCAGCCGCCGAAGCATAGAGTTTGAAAAGGAAGACTAGATTTTTTTCACGGCAGCATTCTTATTGGCAAGTTGCCCACAAGCCGCATCAATATCTTTCCCGCGACTTCTTCTCACATTCACAATCACACCACGTTCTTCGAGCACATTTTTGAAAGTCTCGAGTCGCTCAGGAAGTGTCTGTTGAAATTCTCCTCCGTCTATCGGATTGTATTCAATGATGTTCACTTTCGCAGTTACACGCTGACAGAATGCAAGAAGTTCTTTCGCGTCCTGTACACTGTCGTTGAAATCTTTGAACACGATGAACTCGAAAGTCACACGCGTCCCTGTTTTGTCGTAGAAATGATTTAACGCATCCGCCAATGAATCGAGTGTATTCTGTTCATTGATCGGCATGATGTGATTCCGTTTCGCATCATTCGCAGCGTGTAATGAAAGTGCAAGATTGAATTTCACTTCATCATCGCCGAGCTTTCTGATCATCTTCGCAATTCCCGCAGTGGAAACAGTAATTCGTTGCGGCGACATTCCTAAACCATCGGGAGAAGTGATGCGATCCACCGACTTTATCATGTTGCTGTAGTTGAGCAGAGGTTCGCCCATTCCCATGTATACGATGTTCGAGAGTGGTGCATTGTATCGTTCCATGGATTGATTACGAATCAGCACAACCTGATCGTACATTTCTTCTGCATCGAGATTGCGTAGTCGTTCCAATCGCCCGGTTGCACAGAACTTGCAGGTGAGACTGCAACCAACCTGTGAAGAAATGCAGGCCGTCATTCTCGTGTCGGTGGGAATCAAAACACCTTCTACGATATTTCCATCGTGCAAACGAAACGCACTTTTGATTGTACGATCGCGACTTACCTGAAAGTTATCGATCGTTACAATTGGGAACGAGAAATTCTCAGTGAGCAGTGCACGCGTTTCTTTCGAGATGTTCGACATCTCATCAAAGCTGCGTGCCGATTTCATCCACAGCCATTCCCACGCTTGTTTTGCCCGGAAAGCTTTTTCGCCGTGATCGAGGAAGAATTGCTTGAGTTCTTCAGACGTTAGGGAGCGGATGTTTTTCTTGGTGTTCACTGTGCAAAGGTACGGAGAAAGAGATTGGGGCAATGCCCTAATTTCTACTGCAACGGTCTCTTCTTCACCATTCCACCACTGGTATCATTGATACTTTGGTAAATGATGAATGCATTCTCATCAATCAATTCGATCTCCGTTTTGAGCCGGGAAATTTCGAGACGAGTGATAACGGTATAAACAACATCAATCTCTCCTTGCTTGCCGTGTTTACCGTATCCGCCTTTACCGACGAAAATGGTTACACCGCGACCCATTTTCTCAATAATCATTTTGCGGATGGCGTCGCTATGTGCAGAAACAATTGTGACTCCCGTGTGTTCTTCGATTCCGTGAACCACGAAGTCGATTGCTTTGGATGCAGCAAAATAGGTGAGAAGTGAATAGAGCGAGATCACGAGTGTAAATTTGAAAGCAGCGACAGCGAAAATGATTACGTTGATGATGAGGATGACATCGCCGATACTGAGTCCGCTTTTTCTTCCGGTATAAACAGCAAGAACTTCTGTGCCGTCAATTACGCAACCTCCGCGTATACATAACCCAATACCCAAGCCTAGGAAGAAGCCACCGAATACTGCGACCAGTAGTTTGTCGTCGGTCACCGAATCAATCGGAATAAACGCAATGGCCAACGCAAGCGCACAAATTGCTCCCAACGTTTTCATCGCGAAGCGGAGATTGAACTGTTTGATCGCAAGCAAAATGAATGGGATGTTGATCACCACGATCAAAATGGGTAGTGACCAACCCGTTATCGCATTCACGAGCAGACAAATTCCTGTTACACCTCCATCCAGAAAATGGTTGGGCAGTACAAAGCCTTTCAATCCGAAGGATGCCGATAGCACACCCAGAATCATGAGCAAGAAGCCGCGAATCTCACCGCTTACGAGCTTGCGGCTGATACGTCCAAACACAGGTGCATTCAACATCTTCTTCATGCGTTGATCAAAATACGGCAAATATTTCGGAATCGCGTGGAACGTTCTCCGGCGGCGTCAGTATAGCTGCTTTACCACGGCGGCACGGCGAGCACAGCGAAATATTTTTAACTTTTGGTGAGCGCGGCTCGACGGTTGTTTCAATGTGTCGAGGTCGAAATTCAAATTGCCGTGCTCGCCGTGCCACCGTGGTAAAGTTGCCGCATGGCGGCAAGCCACCGAAATCCGTAGTTTTGTTGTATGCGTTTGCTTACAGCCGATTACATCTTCAACGGAGAAGCGTTTTTTCAGAATGCAGTTCTCGTTTTAAACGATGACGGTTCGATCAAAGAATTTATTTCTGTGGCGGATCGTGCCCAACTTGAGGCAGCAGAAAAATTCAGTGGTACTCTTTCCCCGGGTTTTATCAACGCGCATTGTCACCTCGAACTTTCTCACATGATCGGCAAGGTGACACCGGGAAAAGGTTTTGCAAAGTTCGCTACAGAATTAATTCCTCAGCGCAACTGGATTTCTCCCGAACAAATTGCAGAAGTCTGCGCCGAAGCCGATGTAGAAATGTACGCGAACGGAATTTCCGCAGTGGGCGACATCTCCAACTTCACCCATTCCTTTGCAGCGAAAGCCGATTCTAAAATTGCTTATCACACATTTATAGAGTTGCTGGGTATAAATCCTATTGCGTCTCAGCGGATTTTCGATGAAGGAATGAAACTGAAAGTGCTTACACCACAATCGAAATCACTTTCACCGCATGCACCGTATTCTGTCTCAGCTGATCTTCTTCAACTAATTAGTCGCGAAGAGGATAGCGCGAAAAGCGTTGTGACCATTCACAATCAGGAAAGCAAAGCAGAAAGTGAATTTACCGAACGCGGAACAGGTGATGTGCTGCAAATATTCGAAATGTTTGGAATCGATATTTCCTGGTACAAACCTTCCGGAAAGAAT
Organism: Flavobacteriales bacterium; assembly: GCA_040377305.1. Classification (GTDB taxonomy): domain Bacteria; phylum Bacteroidota; class Bacteroidia; order Palsa-965; family Palsa-965. The sequence goes on from JBEIPA010000011.1 coordinate 80,552, forward strand.
TCACTGCACACAACATTGCCAAATCTCCTGGGCGCATTCAATCTGCTGCTCGTTCACAATACGTTTTCTTCTGCTGCCGATATTCAGTGGGCACACATACAACACGAACAGCTCTACTGGTGTTTGTGTCCGAATGCAAATCTCTATATCGAAAAATCACTTCCGGATGTGATGATGATGCGCGATAACAACTGCCGCATTGTAATTGGAACCGATAGTCTCGCGTCTAATCATCAACTCAGCATTCTCGAAGAGCTGAAAGTGCTGCACAAAAACTTTCCGGAGATTCCGGTTGCGGAATTGCTTACTTGGGCGACGAAGAATGGAGCCGCGGCACTGAAGATGGATTCACTTGGAAGTTTTGAGCAAGGAAAGAAGCCTGGAGTGGTTCACCTTGATGGATTTTCGCCTTTGGAAATTACGATGAAAGCCAGATCGATCCGGGTTGATTAGTTGATTTCCGATTAGTTGATTTCCGATGGTTGTGGTTGACCACTTGTGCACCGCAGTTGTGCACGGAACAACTCGGCACGAAATTCATAGCTAGAGTAGAAAATGACTGCCTACATTGGAAACGCAGACATCAACTAATCGGACATCGAAAATCAACTAATCGAATTACGGGTGCGTCCCACCACTCATATCCCCAGTCGTATCCTTGAGTAAAGCTTCCGCAACAATCAAATCAATTCGTGTGGTGAGTTTGAAGTTGTTTGTATTTCCGTCAACGAGATGAACTTCATTACCATCCGCTTCTACAACGGATGCATCATCGGTAAACTGGTAACGATATTCCTGTCTGTATGCTTTCGCGAGAATGGAAAGCTGGAAACACTGCGGAGTTTGTACCAAACAAAATTTTGTGCGATCAACAGAAACAGATTGCTTCGATTCTATCTGTCGGATGGAATCATTCAGCGGCACAGCAGGAATTCCGCTGCCGTAACGTTCTGCAGATTTAAATGCGCCTGAAATTGTTTTATGGGAAACTAAGGGTCGCACTGAATCGTGAATGCCAACGAGGGCTTCTTCTTCCTGGATGAGCGCCAATCCGTTCTTTACCGATTCAAAACGCGTTTCTCCGCCGGCAGTAATCTGTACGGGAACTTGCACATTGTAATCTGCCACAATTTTCTCCCACGTCCCGAACTGATCTTTCGGAAGAACAAGAATGATTTTGATTTCCGGATTGTACGACGCGAACGCCTGGATGCTGTGCAACAAAACCGGTTTTCCATCGAGCTTGAGGAATTGTTTTGGGGTAGGAAGGTGCATTCTTGAACCTCGACCTGCTGCGACGATGATTACGTATTGTTTCACGCGATGAAAGTAGTTAAAGTTTCCTGTTTCCCGTTTCCTGTTTCCCGTTCGTGGGGCGGAGAAATTTCAACAAGTGTTAATTGCCTGAAAACAAAAACGCCGTTCTCAAGTTTTCACTTTTGAACGGCGTCTGTATTGGTTCACAACCGGAAACCGGAAACTGGAAACCGGGAACTAAACGATCAGCATCGCATCCCCATAACTCAGGAAACGATATTTCTCTTTCACCGCTTCTTTGTACGCCTTCATCACGTTATCGTAACCACCGAAGGCAGTTACCATCATGAGAAGTGTAGACTCCGGAGCGTGGAAGTTCGTCACCATTGCATTTGCAATAGAGAAGTCGTGTGGCGGGAACAGGAACTTGTTTGTCCACCCGGAAAACGGCTTCAGCATTCCTTCAGTCGAAACAGAAGTTTCAGTAGCACGCATGCAGGTTGTTCCTACAGCGCAAATACGTTTCTTCGCGCGTTTCGCTTTGTTCACCATATCAGCACACAGCTGTGGAATTTCCAATTGCTCAGATTCCATTTTGTGCTTGGTGAGATCTTCAACCTCAACCGGACGGAATGAACCAAGTCCAACATGAAGTGTGAGTGTAGGGAAATCAATTCCTTTCAGCTCGAGACGCTTCAAAAGTTCGCGGCTGTAGTGCAATCCTGCTGTTGGAGCAGCAACTGCGCCTTCTACTTTCGCGTAAACTGTTTGGTAACGCTCGGTGTCATCTTCCTGTAACGGACGACGAATGTATTTTGGGATCGGACAATTTCCGAGTGCCTCAATAGTTGCCTTAAATTCTTCGAACGGACCGTCGAACAGGAAGCGAAGTGTGCGTCCACGTGAAGTTGTGTTGTCGATTACTTCTGCTACCAACGAATCGTCTTCACCGAAGTACAATTTGTTTCCGATACGGATTTTGCGTGCAGGATCAACGAGCACATCCCACAGGCGGCTTTCGCGGTTCAATTCGCGAAGCAGGAAAACTTCAATTTTAGCACCCGTCTTTTCCTTGTTGCCATAAAGACGTGCAGGAAAAACTTTAGTGTCATTCAGAATCATCACATCTCCGTCGTCGAAGTAGTTGATGATGTCCTTAAAAATTTTGTGTTCGATTTTTCCTGTCTTGCGATGGAGAACCATCATGCGCGACTCATCGCGATTCTTTGCAGGAAAGTCAGCCACGAGATCACGCGGCAGATTGAATTTAAACTGCGATAATTTCATAAAAATGCGTCCTTACGGGGACGTCCGATTTTACATCGTCCAGACGGAAATTGTCGTCAGGCCGAAAAGTTTGAAGTCCCGTCGAAGTGAGCTTTATTCTTGCCTCGCTCCATTCCCCGACAGGTGCTCGCAAATGTACGCTTGCGAGGGGGCCGTTGTCAAGTAAAGACACGAGTATTTTCACCGCAAACAGGGAAATGATCCAATGAGTCAATGATTCGATGATCCAATTGAAGCTCGGAGATGTATCGAATACCTGCTGTGAGCTATATTTAAGATGTGGTAACGCTCATCGTGCTCGGATCATTCGGTATCGTTCAGGCGGTTTTCTATTGGATGTGCATTCGCAGGAGATGGAATTATGTTGACTACGCGATGTTGGCGTTTGCAATTTTCTGCAATTGCTGGTTGATCCCTAAGCTATTGATGGATCCTCACCCGTACGAAGATGGATGTGCAATGTCGTACAATGAAATTACCCGTGGATTTTGTTTTATTCTCGGAAATGTGATCTCCGCGGTGCTCTTCCTTGTTTATGTTGTTTTAAGAAGAGAACGCAAGTAGAACCATACTACGTCATGTGCGGCTGGATTTCTTTGCGGTCCTTTGCGCCTCAGCGCCTTTGCAGTAAATGACCATGAAGATTCAGGTTCTCAGAAAAAAGCCGTGATCTCGGTTCTCCCACCAAAGCCACAATACCGTTAACCAAGAATCGCCTGAAATTGTTCAATGCTCATCGCACCTTCCAACTTAAAATTTCCAATTCTGGTTCTCACCAATTTTCTGAGATACGCCCCTGATCCTAAGGCAAGACCGAAATCTCTAGCGAGCGATCTGATGTAAGTTCCCTTACTGCACACCACACGAAAATCGAACTCCAGCACCTGTTTCTCCGGATGACTTTCATTCTCCACCTGACGAAACGCCGAGATCTCAAATTCACTGATGGTAACTCGTCGCGGTGGCAATTCAACAGCTGTACCCGCACGTGCCTTATCGTAAGAGCGTTTGCCTTCAACCTGAATGGCAGAGAAAATGGGTGGAATCTGATCAATTTCCCCAGTGAGACTTTTTACCGCAACATCAACGGCTTCCTGGCGAATGTGATTCACCGCGAAGTAATGATCAACTTCTTTCTCCAGATCGTAACAAGGAGTAGTTGCACCAACAACAAATGTTCCGGTGTATTCTTTCTCCTGCGCCTGATACTGATCAATATTCTTCGTTTGTTTTCCGGTGCAGATAATGAGCAATCCTGTCGCTAGCGGATCGAGCGTTCCCGCATGACCAACTTTCAGTTTCACACCGAGTTTCTGCTTGAGCATCCAACGGATTTTGTTCACCGCATCGAAAGAAGTCCACGTAAGTGGCTTATCGATGAGCAAAACTTCTCCGGCAATGAAGTCGTAGGTTTTCAATTGACGTGGAGCTCGAATATTTTCAGGTAGAAAATCAACAGCACAAAAACTCCGACCACGATGCGGTACACGCCCCAGATGCGGAATCCGTATTTCTTCACCATACCGATGAAGACTTTGATAGCCGCAATCGCGACAATGAACGCAACAACATTTCCGATGGCAAGTGTTACCATTTCATCTCCGGAAAACATGCCGTTGTCTTTCACGTGCTTGAGCAATTTGTATCCTGTTGCTGCAAGCATGGTTGGTACTGCGAGGAAGAAAGAAAATTCAGCTGCTACATCGCGCGTGAGTTTCTGCTGCATTCCACCAATGATGGTTGCACCGCTGCGGCTTAATCCCGGAAGTATCACCGCGAGACATTGCCAGAATCCAATCATCAGCGCTTTCATGTAGGAAATTTCTTTTTCGTCATTCACTACCGGATTGCGAAACCACTTGTCGACGAACAACAAAAGAATTCCACCGCCGATGAGTGAGCACGCAATGAAAACCGGATTGCCCAATGCAGCATCGATGTGATCGTCGAGTAATTTTCCGATGATGAGCGCAGGTATGACTGCAACGCCGAGTTTCAGATAAAATTTAGGATTGCGGAAGTCGATGAATTTTTTCCAGTACACTGCAACTACCGCGAGAATTGCTCCAAGCTGAATAGCAACGGTGAATGTTTTTACAAAGGGCAGATCAGCAATGCCCAACCCCGACGACACAATGATCATGTGACCAGTCGACGAGATCGGAAGAAACTCAGTGAGTCCTTCGATGATTGCCAGTAAGATTGCGTGAAATAATTCCATTGGTAAAGTAGGAAAGGCATGAAGTAAAAAAAGTAGGCGAGTCGGTACTTTGCCTGACTCGCCTACTTAATTACTTTATCACTTATTGACTTTTTTATTCAGCTGAAGTAGGAGCCACAACTTCTTTCGGTGATTTCATGATGCCGTAAAGCACCACGCCGAAACCGAGAAGCAGGGTAATTGGAGCAACTGTAATGCGTTGCGCGCTGAAAATCTCCGGGTTGTACTGCTTTGGATCGTCCGATCCTCCGCCAATCATCAACAGGTATCCGAGCACCAAAAGACCAACTCCACCAAGGATGATGTAGTAGTTTTCTTTGCTGAAAGCCAGCGTGTTAGGTGCTGTCTCACGATTAGAATCAGAACCGGTCGTTTTACGTGCTCCGGCCTTTGGGGCGATGATTTTCTTAGCCATGTCGCGAAGATAAGGTTTTCCGCTTATTTGCCCAGTTAAGAAAAGTGAAGCTATTGTGGTTGTCTGCGACGCTCACCACGGCGAAACGGGGAAACGGCGCTAAATGTTTATTGTCCGAAACCCAGGCGGAGGTACGGAGAACCATACATCACGTCAGTGAAACCGCCGATCCGCCGGTTGGGATTAGATGAATAACACTAAGAAAACGCCGTAACGCCGAGCCGCCGTGGTAAGCGCCGCAGGCACACTAACTGGTGTATAGTGCCTCTGTTGACTGACGTAGGAACTTGCGCACTGCGAGAGACGCACTAATCCACGCGATCAGAATTCCGAGCAGAATCTGGATGGCGCACAGAATGCCGAGTGTTTCCACATCAGCAACGTCAATGAGCTTGAGGTCGCGGAAATTATTGTCGATGAGCAACACAATTCCAACGGTGATGATGATGGCGAAAATAGCACCGAGAATTCCGTTGCGGATGCCGCGCCACACAAACGGGCGACGAATAAATCCTTGTGTTGCACCCACGAGATTCATCGTGCGGATGAGGAATCGTTGCGAGTAAATTGCGAGACGAATGGTGTTGAAGATTAATCCGATGGCAACAACCAGAAGTGCGCCGCTGAAGATGAGAATGACGAGACTGATGGAACTCATGCGTTCATTCATCACACCAATCATGTCTTTCTGGTACACGACATCTTTCACGCGTGAATCTTCGCGAAGTTCTTGTTCGATGAGTGCAATGCTGTCGTTGTTCACGTATTCTGCGTTGAGGTAAATCTCCACCGAAGTCTGCAGCGGATTGTATCCAAGCGTCTTGATGAAATCTTCTCCGAGATCTTCCGTGAGTTTCTTCGCTGCTTCTTCTTTTGAAACGAGCACAGAGCTGCGTCTCCACGGTTTGCTGTCGATGGTTTTCTTCTGAAATCCTTCCGCGTCTTTCACATCGTCGCCCAAAAACACGGTGATGTTTACGCTCTCAGAAACGTAGCGTGCAACCTGCTCCGCTTTCAGCAAAAGCACGCTAAGCAAGCCAAGCATTACGAGCACTAGCGTGATGCTGATGACGATGGTTACGTTTGATCCGCCCGAACGACGACGAGGAGTGTCTGACATTGGGACGAAATTAGGGAATGAGAGAGGAGGGATGAGGGACGAGGAGTGTGGGTTATCAAAAGAGTTGTTCACAATTGACCACATAGGATCATAGCCCGTTGTTTTCTTGCGCGGCTCAAGAATTACATAGATCACATGAGTAGAGGAATCGCGGGCGATTTCCTCTCTTGTGAAGTATGTCGGCCGGGTTCGCCCGGCTCGCTTAGCAAACAAAGCTCTTTTCTATGATCCTATGTGGTAAAAAAAAAGCGCGACCTCCATTTCTGAAAGCCGCGCTTAAATGTTAAAACGATTTATCTCGTGATCACCAACTTCTGTGTTGTAGCACCAATTCTCACCGTATAAATTCCTTCTGCAAGAGAAGCAATGTTCAACTCACCGTTGTTTTCAACTTCACGCGAGATGCAAACTTTTCCGTTGAGGTCAATAACCTCTACCGGAACTTTGTCGCCGCTGTTGTGCTGTATGCGAATGAATGTGCTCGCCGGATTCGGATAAATGAGATTCACATTTCCGTTCGACTCAGCAATGCCCATGCAAAGATCATCGGTTACACAGAGTGTATCAATCGTAACGCAACCCATGCTATCGGTCATATGAACGTAAAGACATTCAGTAGTGTCAGTTGTAACACAAGGTGCTGTTGAGCTGTTGCTCCACATATAAGTCATGGCTCCGCTTGCGCAAATTGTAATGGAAGCAGGATCACAAATCGTTGTATCTGCTCCTAAGACTGTAACCTGCGCTGGTGGCGGTTCAGATATTGTGATGAAATCTACCGCCGTACATCCATTCGCATCTGTGATATTAACCACGCATGGCATGTCGCACAAGGCAACTGCAATCGCACTGGTTTCTCCGCTGCACCATGAGAAATTGTACGGACCTGTTCCTCCAACTACTGTAATAGTTCCGGAGCCGTTGCAAGCACCGTTACAGGTTGGATTCGTTGCAACAAGCGTTGATGTAATTGCAGGCGGCTCAGTAACACAAACCGTTTGAGTAGTCGAACATCCATTAAGATCGGTCACATTCACAGTGTAACATCCTGCAGATAGGTTTGTCGCAGTTGCGGCATTTCCACCTGTTGGCGACCACGTGTAATTGTATGATGGCACACCGCCTGTTACTGCAACGCTCGCAGAACCAGTTGCTGCGCCGTTGCATAATACATCAACTGCAGTACCAGTAACAACGATTTGCGTCGGTTCAGTTATTGTCACCGTTGTCGTAGCAGTACAACCGGAGTTATCCGTAACTGTGTAAGTGTACGTTCCCGCTGTAAGTCCTGTTGCAACCGTAGAGTTTCCACCTGACGGAGACCACGTTTGTGTGTACGGTGCATTTCCATTCATGTTCGTTGCTAATGCAGCTCCATCGCTTCCGCCAAAGCAGGAAACGTTTTGTGTAACGACTGCAGCCGTTTGTAATGTGCTCAACGGTGAATGATGTCCGACTGCAGGGCTCGTTGTTCCGGATCCCACGAGTGCTCCATTGTAATCCAAACGGATTCGTCCGTCAGAACCTGTTGCACCTGTTCCGTAATATGGATTTCCGGGTACGTTAGAAGCACCACCAATTCCACCATTCGCAGTAATATTTCCGTTGTTCGTCATTGTAGTTGCAACCAACCAGATCGATCCACCCGATCCGCCACCGCCACCGCCGCAGTTACCTGTTCCATCACTTCCGCCGTTACCGCCGTTAGCACTGATTAGACCGCCTGTGCCAATCGTAAATATGTTCGCAGAAATCATGAGGTAGCCACCGCCACCGCCACCACCGCCGCCACCGCAGCTGTAACCACCCGAGCCGCCACCGCCACCGGAGCCAGCATCGAATGCTGAAATTGGTGCAGTTCCATAAGCTGGTCCGCCGAAGCCACCACCCGAATTGCCGCTCGCACCACCGACGTTTGCGTAGCCCGCACCGCCACCACCTGACCATGCACCGCCTTGGTTATTTGTTGCACCAGGCCCTGTTCCTGCAATTCCTGCAAGTGGTCCAACTGAACTCGAATAAGTTCCATCTCCACCGTTTCCACCACCAGCTACACCCATTCCACCAACACCGAATGTTGAGAATGTTACCGCGTCACCACCGTTCGATCCATTCACAAGTAATGCACCGTCGATGGTTGCTGTTCCCGTGCAATAGATCACGAGCGGAGCTGATCCGGTAACCGTAACCGTTACTCCAGCAGGGATGTTGATTGACGAATAATTGTAAGTTCCACTGGCAAGCGTTGTTGTTGACACTGGAGAATAGGCTCCATCGACACCTGTGCCGAAGTTGCCGCATTGAGCAATTGCGCTGGTAAAGGCGCACGTTGCTGCGAGAATTGAGAGTAGAGTTTTTTTCATATGGAGTGGTTTAGCCTTTTCAAATATAGACAAATACACTACTCTCTCACTTGCATTATATCACAACCAATGAGGTACAAATCCCTTGAACAACGTAAATTCGCTTCCTCAATCGCACTACCCAAATGGAATATAATTTTCGTGAAATAGAACAACGCTGGCAGGCGGAGTGGAAGAAGAACAAGACGTATCGCACGGAAAATTCAAGCGATAAGCCGAAATACTACGTCCTTGACATGTTTCCTTATCCTTCGGGAGCAGGTTTGCACGTTGGTCATCCACTTGGTTATATCGCATCAGATATTGTTTCCCGCTATAAGCGATTGAAGGGATTCAATGTGCTGCATCCGATGGGTTACGATGCTTTTGGATTGCCAGCTGAACAATATGCAATTCAAACAGGTCGTCACCCTGCTGATACCACAAAAGAAAATATTGCACGTTACCGCGAACAACTCGACAAGATTGGATTGTCGTTCGACTGGGATCGTGAGGTGCAAACCTGCGATCCGAAATATTACAAGTGGACACAGTGGATTTTCGTGCAGCTTTTCAAGTCGTGGTACAATTGCAAATCACAGCGTGCAGAATCGATCGACACGCTCATCGCAATATTTGAGAAAGAAGGATTCAAAGGTGAACTGCATCGTGTACTCACTGGCGACATAGAACATGATCTCCCAGCATTTACATCGGCGCAGTGGACCAATTTTTCAGAGAAAGAAAAATCAGACATCCTGATGAATTTCCGTCTCGCCTATTTGGGCGAAGCGTGGGTGAACTGGTGTCCTGCAATGGGAACTGTACTCGCGAATGACGAAGTGAAAGACGGCGTTTCTGAGCGAGGCGGTTATCCCGTTGAACGCAAACGTATGCCGCAGTGGAGTATGCGAATTACTTCTTACGCTGATCGTTTGCTGAGTGATCTGAACGATATCGAGTGGAGCGATTCAATCAAAGAAGCACAACGGAACTGGATTGGGAAATCACAAGGTAGCTCAATCCAGTTCGCAGTGCACAGTGCTCAGTTCGCAGTGGAAGTGTTCACGACAAGACCGGACACGATATTCGGAGTTACGTTTGTGACACTTGCGCCTGAGCATGAACTCGTACATCAAATCACAACTGCAGAATATAAATCAGCAGTAGAAGCATACGTGAACGTTGCGAAGAATAAATCGGAGCGCGAACGTCAGGCGGAGAAGAAAGTTTCCGGGCAATTCACCGGTGCGTATGTTGTACATCCGTTTACGAATGAAAAAATTCCGGTGTACATCGGAGAATATGTGCTCGCCGGATACGGAACAGGTGCAGTGATGGCGGTGCCTGCGCATGATTCACGCGATCACGCATTTGCGAAACATTTCAGTCTTCCGATAGTTCAGGTTGTCAGACTGAGCGGAGTCGAAGGCGACAACACGGATGTGCAAGTAGAATCCTACGACGCGAAAGAAGGCAAATGCATCAACTCCGATTTCCTGAACGGACTCGAAGTAAAAGACGCTGTCAAAAAAGCGATCGAAGAAATTGAAAAGCGAGGAATCGGAAAAGGAAAAGTGAATTTCCGTTTGCGTGATGCCGCGTTTGGTCGTCAGCGTTACTGGGGAGAACCGATTCCGATTTACTATAAAGACGGAGTGCCGTTGACGATGGAAGAAAGTGATCTCCCGTTGGTGTTGCCGGAGATTGATAAATTCCTGCCGACAGAAACTGGCGAACCTCCACTTGCGCGTGCGAAGAACTGGTCGTACAATAATCATCCGCTTGAAACCACCACAATGCCAGGTTGGGCAGGATCGTCGTGGTATTTCCTGCGCTACATGGATCCGAACAACGACAATGATCTTGTCGACCGGGAAATTGCAGACTACTGGGGCAGTGTAGATTTATATCTCGGCGGTGCAGAACACGCAACCGGTCACTTGTTGTATGTGCGCTTCTGGACGAAGTTTTTGTACGACATCGGAAAAATTTCCGTGAATGAGCCGGCAAAGAAGTTGGTGAATCAGGGGATGATACAGGGCATGAGTATGATGGCGAATGTTTTCGTAGATCGCACTGGCGGTGAAGAAAAATATTTGATTCTTCCACCGGATGAAAAACGCGAAGGATCGTTCCGCAAAAATTATCTCGTGAATCACGTAAGCTTTGTCGATGGCAAATATTGGATCGATGAAGCAGGAGCAAAGCTAACGCGTGAGAAGGATGCGGTATTCCGAAATTTCTATCTCACTGCAGAGAAAGTGGAATTGACTCCTGAAGTGGAGAAAATGTCGAAGTCGAAATACAACGTTGTTTCTCCTGATGACATTTGCACTGACTACGGCGCAGACACACTTCGTCTCTATGAAATGTTTCTCGGTCCGCTTGAAGCGCATAAGCCGTGGAGCATGAACGGAATTTCGGGCACGCATAATTTCCTGAGACGTTTCTTCCGTCTGTTTGTGAAGAACGACGCAATTTGTATTTCGGATGAAGCTGCGAATGAAAACGAGTTGAAGACACTTCACCGCACGCTGAAGAAAGTTTCGGAAGATATCGAGCGCATGTCGTTCAACACGAGTGTGAGTGCTTTCATGATTGCGGTGAACGAACTCACCGAACAGAAATGCAACAAGCGTTCAGTTCTTGAACCACTCGTGATTGCGTTGTCGCCTTTTGCGCCGCACATTGCAGAAGAGCTGTGGAGTCAGCTTGGCAATTCCGGCAGCGTTACACAAGCCACTTTCCCTGCCATCGAAGAAAAATATCTCGTCGACAACACGGTAAATTATCCGGTGCAGTTCAACGGAAAAATGCGTTTCACCATTTCATTGGCTGCTGATATGTCGAATGCAGATGTGGAGAAGGAAGTTTTATCCTCCGCGGAAGCGCAGAAGTTTCTCGAAGGGAAAACGCCGAAGAAGGTGATTGTTGTGCCGAAGAAGATAGTGAATGTGGTTCTCTGATCATCCCTCGGTACGCGCAAGATTTTCAGTCAGGTTACTCCGTAATTAATTTATCGCTACTCGGTCTGACAAGTATACGGTGCTTGTCAGACCGAGTAGACTCGTACATCTGCGGAGCAGTTCATCATGCTAATATCGGCGTACCGAGGAATGACAACCGAGACTAGTCTTCATCAATCAACGTAAACTCATTTTCCATCAACGGAAGTTCTTCGGTATGCAACCGAACAACATTCAATCGTCCATACATGTGATCGAATACTCCGAGAAATTCCAGTGTGTCTCCATTGATTTCTCTCCACGTGAATTTCATGTCATCGTAGCGTATTGTCTTTGATGTCGTATCAATGGACATGGGATAATCTACCATTTCTCCACTGTAGTATTCGAAAATCACATAACCCCTTCGATGAATAAATATTCGTGAAGGAAGATTGTGAGCAGTTGAGATTGTAGTGTCGGGAAATGCGGAATTTACAATTTGCACGTCATACGCCCCACACATCGGCGGCCGTTCACTCACATCATCATTAAACGTTCCTGTTTCGGTGTACGGATAGTGTGATTCTGCGAGGAGCAATGCAATCGCCGCAACTTTTAGAACCGGAGAAATCCACTTCTTACTTGGAGCAATCACCATCGCAGGATACTTCCATTCTTCGGTCGCTTTTCCTGTGAACAACGCCACAATTCTTTTTCTTCCCGGAATCAAAATCACCAGCGACATGATCAGCAGCATCATCGAATGTAATTTCACCGTGATGTCGAATCCGAAATTCACGGCAACAACATTTGTCATGACAAGCACCGTGATGAATGCTCCGATCAACGTCGTTCTCCGGAAGAGCAAAAGGATTGCCGGAACAATTTCAATGAGGCCCATGAACATGGAGTAGGAGCGCGACGTTCCCATGCTTGTCCAATAGAGTATATCGCGGTGCATTTCACCAACGCGTGTGTAGAGAATATTCGGCTCAGGCAACATGAATTGCCATTTGTACAGCTTGGAGAATCCGTACACAAATAAATTCAGCGCAACGAAATACCGCAATAATGTTAAAGTGATGGGGTGAAATTTTGTCAGACTGAGCGGATCCCGATAGCTATCGGGAGAAGGCGACAAAATCGTCCACACACTTGCGGTGATCATCGCAATCATCGCCAGATTAAAAACGTGAACGCAAACGAGCAGTGAATCAGAATAGAATTTATCGGCTCCCAATAAATTCACACCGAAGAACAACATGCCGGTTTGTTCCGCGAGCCATTTGAAAGGAACCGTGACTACATCGAACCAGAATTCGATCAGGTAGTAGTCGAATGTCAGGGTAAATACGTACAGGAAAAAAAAGACTGAGGCGAATCGCCAGAGCCATGATTTGAGTTTTTCCTGTGGAATTGAGGGCATAATTGCGTCTTGTACAAAGAACCGACAAAAAAGTTCATTTCTGGTGAACCTTCACTTTTATTGGGTGTACAGGGATCAAACGCGACTATTTATGAGCCGTATTCTTATGCTAGCAGCTTTCGTTTTTCTGTCTTTGAATTCTGATGCGCAGAGTGACAACTATGGCGGCGTTGGTGGACCCTATACACCGATGAAGTATGTCGTGCATATTGATTCAGTTAGTAAGACCGAGGATGATTCGGTTTTGCCGGCTGATGACTCAACTGATTCTCAACACCCGAAATTGCAGACCACAGAACTTAACGCATACGGTAAAACACTTTCAAGCCTCACAGAAAAATGAAAACATTATTCACGATTATCTTGCTGACTGCAGTATTCGCACTGAATGCTCAAACCCGCCGCATCGCTCACCGTTTTCACAGCGGAACGAACATTGAACGTTACGATGGTCAGGATGGAAATTATGGCGCGCCGTATATTCCGTATAAGAGGATCACGGTAACCGACACGTTGCGCGAGACGCATGGAAAAGATACGGTCATGCGTTTGCGGGACACAACGTATTATATTCTGGATACTACTAACTTGCACCAGAGCCGTGTCGACAGCAACCTGAACGATGTTCGCGAATACGGCAAGATTTGTTCACGCTACACGGATTCAAAATGAAGTTGAGTATTACCATTCTTTTCCTCGTTGTTGCAGTTGCAGTTCACGCGCAGACACGACGTATTGCACATCGTTTTCACAGCGGTGCAGATCATGTACGTTATGATGGGAACGATGGAAATTACGGTGACCCCGGGCCATCGATGATTCTGATTCACCTTGAGTCTGGCCGCGATACTGCAGTCTGGCCCTGGGATTCACTTGCAGCGCCGATGTATCTTGATACAACTCCGCGTGCCATGATTCATCCGCGCATGGGTCGACAAGAAGACATTCGCAACATGGGTAGTGTTACACATCGTCTTATCACAAAATCATGAAGACCATATTCACTTTTGTATTCATGCTTACGGTTGCAATCGGCTTTGCACAAACGAATCGCATTGCACATCGTTCCCACAGTGGGAAAAAGAATTCAACGTACAGTTCAACGGAAGGATCGTACGGAAAAGTTGCCCCGCGCAAAGTGAAAGTGCATCTCGAATCAGGTAAAGACACCATGGTTTATCCCTGGGATTCAATCGCACGTCCGTACTATCTGGACAAAGACGGTCAGCCGAAATACAACGAAGTCGGTCACAAACCAATTGAAACTGCGAAAGAAATCGGACATGTTGCCGGGAAGTTGGTGATGTAGCTAAACTTTGATTTAGCACATTAACCCATTAGCAAATTAGCATATTAAATGTGCTTCTCCTTCCTCTTCTTCCCATTTTCATCCCAATAATACCACGTCTTTATTTTCGTGCCATTGAGATAAGTGCCTTTCGATTTCTTCTTTCCGTTCTCGTAAAATTCTTCCCACTCTCCGTCTTCTTTTCCGAAAGTATACTGACCGCGCACTTTTACTTTGCCGTTTTCGTAATATAGCGCATAAATGCCGTGAAACGTTGCATCACTGTATGAACGCATTTCTTTTGGATGACCGTTCTCGTAGAAGTACATCCATGTGCCTTCTTTTTTTCCTTTCGAGTTGTAGTATCCGGAGTCCTGAAGAATTCCGTTCGGATACCAGCGTTTCGATTCACCCGCCAGAACTCCGTTCATATAGTTCTGTTGCAAAAGTTTCTTTCCGGTTGAATCCCATTTTTCCTGAAGACCTTCCAGTTTTCCATTCCCATTGTGAAATGAAACTTCTTGCTGCTTTCCGTTTTCGTACCACTGTTCCTTTTTACCGTATGGAATCCCATTGGAGTACTCTGATCTCAATATCAAATTACCATTCTCATAATAGGCTTCCTGCAAACCATCGAATTCCCCGTTTTTAAATCTCGCCTTTGCCTTTATATTTCCATTGTCATACCATTCAGTTGCTACACCTTCAAGTTTTCCGGTTACTGAATAATGCGACTCGGATCTGATTTTTCCATTCTCATGCCACTTGGTCATCTTCCCCATTGGTTTGCCGTTGGAGTAGGTTGCGAACGAAGCTGTTGTTCCATTCTCGTGATACGTCACCCAATCACCTGTTTGTTTATCATCGGCATAATCACCCTTCGTGTACAGTTTTCCGCTCTGATAATAAGATTCATAAGAACCATTTTTTCTGCCGTCTTTCATCATGTACTTCTCGATAACGAACCCACTATCGTTATAAGTCTTCCATAATCCTTCCTGCACATCACAAACTTTTATTCCCGTTGCTTTGATTGCACCACTTGGGTAATGAAGGGTATCCAACACCGGGACTCCGTACTCATACTTGGAAAATTTCACCCGCGTGTCTTTGCGAAACTGATTTCTCTTTTCACCATTCATCGAGATGTCAGAAGTTTCCTCAAGCACTTTGAACTTCACCGTTTTTCCTTTTACAGATACGACCTCAACAATTCCAATACTCATCCAACCGGAAACGTTCGACTTGAAAATTTTCGTTTCAAACTGCTTGTGCATTTCTCCTTTGTCGCCCGGACGAAGTGATTCTTCTTCGTTGAGTTGCATGACCGGAAGCTTATCGCTGTCAGTAGTGAGCATTCCCTCAATGGAATAAGTTGCCGCATCTGAGCATTTTACTTCGCCCGAGTCCTGACTGTAAACAGGAATAACAATTTGATGCAGAATCAGAATGAGCAGCGAAATAAATTTGTGCATGATTCAAAAGTAACGAACTACGCAATTGAAGAATGTTAATATTGAGAATAGTCCTTGTCAGCTAAAAAATATTGTATAATTTTCGCCATCTAACAATTTAATCTACCTAGAATGAAAAACAAATTTATCCTTGCTGTTGCGGTTCTCGTATCAGCATCATTGATTACTTCATGTTCGATTGAGAAACGCCACTATATGTCTGGCTATCATGTTGAGTGGAAGAACAATAACGAAAAGAGCAATACCGTAACAGCGCAGCAGGACAAAACACAGACAGTTGCTAAGAATGAAACAGTAGCATTTACAGACGAGCAGATTACTGCTCCGGTAATTGAGAACACAACTCAGAATGCAGTGGTAACAGACGTTACTTCGGAAAACACAGACGTCGTAGTTAACTCTCAAACTTCTAAGATTAATACTGTAGTTGCAGACCATGACGCAGCGAAGCAGGAAGTAACCGTAAAGAACAACACGAAAGAGTCGGTGAAAGTTGCAGCTAAACAGACACAGAACAGTCCCGCTGACGATGTACCGAAAGGTTTGTTGATCGTTCTATGTTTCCTTTTGCCTTGGCTTGCAGTAGGTCTTGCTACAAACTGGGAAGTAAAACCACTTATTATCAACCTGCTTTGGTGTCTTACGTGCATCGGCGGAATCATTCACGCACTCATCGTAGTGAACCGTGAGGTGAAATAATGTCGAAGAAGACAGGATTAATTATTCTTGTTACCGGAATGATCATTGGCCCTCTGGCGCTGATGATCATTCCTTTTGATACGTTTGACTACGGCGAAAGTATCTGCCCTTCAAAATTGTTATTTGACAGCGAATGCCCCGGTTGCGGCACGACACGCGCAACCATGCGGATATTTCATTTTCGTTTTGCAGAAGCATGGCAGTTTAACCGTTTAAGTTTTATCACTGTACCGCTCATTGGGTTTCTCTACATCCGGATCCTCTATAAACTCATTAAGAGGATACGTGCTAAATCAGAACCCACAGCCTGACCGGATCTGCGCTTATTTTCCCTTCTTATTTTCCGCTTCGTTCACCGGCAACCGGCAAATTAACATTGATTTGCACTTGTTGCGGACTACCACATTGACACTGTTTACGTCCACTTATTAAGTGCGCCCGAAGGACAGAGTCCTACAAGGCGCTGTAAATCAAGTTGGAAATGGATAATGTAAATTTAGGGTGTCAAATTGCCATCCACACCGGGAGGCGAACTTGGTGGGTAGAGTACTTCATGGCACATGCTTTGCATTTTAGTATGAAAACGCCCTAATTTTAACGATTATGAAACGCATCTTTTTAGCATCGGCACTCTTAGCAGCAATGGCTGTTCACGCTGATCCGGATCCAGTGTACCGTGTTGTAACAAACACTGCATTCAAACGTGGGGAAGAATTAAAATATCGTGTTCACTACGGTGCGATGAACGCCGGTTTGGCAACATTCACAATCGACAACACGAACAAGTTGATCAACGGACGTCCAACACTTCACGTAGTTGCAACGGGAAATACGATCGGTGCATTCGAATGGTTTTACAAAGTGCGCGATCGCTACGAGTCGTATGTCGATGAGCAGGCGATGATGCCGTGGATTTTTATTCGACGCGTGGATGAAGGTGGATTCAAGATCAACCAGAATCAAACGTACGACCATAACGTTGGACGTGTGAATTCGAACGGAAAATTCATGACTGTTCCGAAGTATATACAGGATATGGTTTCTTCGTTCTACTATGCGCGTACAATGGATTTCACGAATGCCAAAGTGGGTGACATCTATTCGGTTCCTACTTTTATCGATGATTCGGTGTGGACTATGAAGCTCAAGTTTAAAGGACGCGAGGCAATCAGAACAGATCTTGGTCGTGTGAACTGCATCAAGTTTTGTCCGGTTGTACAAGTGGGTCGTGTCTTCAAGAAAGAAGAAGACCTGCAGCTCTGGATCAGCGACGATGCTAACCACGTTCCGATGAAAGTTGAAGGTTCGATTCTCGTCGGATCAATCAAGATGTCGATCATCAGCACGGCGAATTTGATGGTGCCGCTGAATAAGGTGAAATAGGTCCGCTGCTTTGTTAATGTGCTAATCAGGCATGAGATTTATCATTCTCACCCCGATTAGCACATTTTGCATATTAACCCATTAGCACATTATTAGTAATTTGGCACCACTAAAAATTCATTGTTATGGGTGATGCTAAAACTCCGGACCGCACGGAAATCCTGAAGAAGATTGAAGAGAAGTATGAGGCGCTGGGACAAGATGCAGGAAATTTCCTAAAAGGATTTTCGCACATCAAAGCACTAACATACTGGGACTATGTTGAAGTTGACACGTTGCTTTCTCTTCAGCGTCCCCGCACCGATTTTCCGGATGAGCCAATCTTCATCATGTACCACCAGGTGACGGAATTGCTCTTGAAACTTATTCGTCACGAATTGCAGCAGGTCACCGACAATCCGGATATCGACACCACACTATTTCGTACGAAGCTCGAGCGTGTGAATCGCTATGCGGGAATTCTTACGCAATCATTCAGCGTAATGCGCGAGGGAATGGATTACGAACAGTATAACGAATTCCGTTTGACGCTTGCACCAGCTAGTGGATTTCAGTCGGCGCAGTTTCGCTTCGTGGAACTGATGTGTACCGATGTTTCTTTGCTGATGAATCACCGCGTGAAAGGAAAGTACACAAACGATTCCAGTCACGACGAAATGTTCGAACACTTGTATTGGCTCGACGCAGGACTCGATCGTAAGACCGGAAAGAAAACGCAAACGCTGCAGCAATTGCTTGATCGTTATCTCGACGATTTCAAACGCACGGCGGTGAAGATGAAATCGAATAATCTTTATCAGCGCTTCAAGCAACTTGATCCATCAACGGCAGGATTTGCAGAATTGAAATCTGCCATGCGCAGTTTCGATCATACTTACAATGTTGTTTGGCCACTCGCGCATCTCAAAACGGCGGAACACTATCTCAATTCGAAAGGAGAAACGAAAGCTGCGACCGGCGGAAGTGAATGGCAGAAGTATCTGCATCCTTCTTACCAGCGCAGAATTTTCTTCCCGGATTTGTGGACTGCGGAAGAGTTGGAGAAGTGGGGAACGTTTTAACCAAACGATTGTCAGATTGAATTTTCTCGCCTGACTTTTTTCCTGAAAGCTTGTGCGGTATTGTTTGTCAGAACATCGCTCGTTTACTTAATACTTTCCAAAGCGTTTCTCCAAAGCGATCATTCTGTATTCGAAAATATTCTGCAATTGTTTTTTGATGAAAAGTGTATTCGCAAGTACTCCGAAAATTCCAAAAGGAGGTTGATAGGTAATGATATCAGTCATTAAAACCCCACCTTGAATAGGTTCAATTTTATGCTGATGATGCCACATGGCATACGGACCCACTCGCTGTTCATCCACGAAATATTCATTCTCTCTCACGTGCGTTATTTCAGTTACCCACTTCAGTTTTATTCGAAGTATTGGACTTACCGTGTATGAAATGATCATGCCCGGATACATTTTCTCTGAACCGTTATTGCTCCTTATAATAAAGCCCATGTACTCCGGAGTTATTACTTTCAGATTCGACGGGGAGGAAATGAAGTTCCAAACATCGTCAATGGTTGCAGGTACTTTTTGTGTCTTAGTAAATTGATATACGGCCATAACTGGTACAAGGAGGGGCGTAAAAGTACAACCATCTGAATGCTGACACTGCACGTTGCTCTTCTTTCTGCATAAATGTTGTTGCGTGTTTAGTTCTGTGGTAGGAATGCAAATCAGAAATTCAACAGAGATGGCTTATAGGGTGGAGTTGTCCACTTTTACCTGGAAAGTATGGTCGAGAAATAGGGTCAAATAACGCTTTTTGGGTCAAAAACGCACATTTTTAATATATTCCAGTGATACTGTAACTTCCCCTCTTTAATTCCGTCCTATACCCAGAACGCACCACCATTGCCATGACCGTAGACGAATTTAACCGCTGCGTGGACCTGTACGCCGATAGCTTGTACCGGTTCATATTGAAAAACGTAAAGGACAAAGACAAAGCGAAAGACATTGTCCAGGACACGTATGAAAAACTCTGGGTGAAAGTTTCGGAAACCGAAGCGAAGAACGCAAAGTCGTACATGTTCACAACAGGATACCGCACCATGATTGACTATCTGCGAAAAGATGCGCGTCAAGGATCAATGGAAGAAGCGCCGATGATTGCAGTATCGCATAACAAGCAGTACAGCGACCTGAAGGAAATTCTGAATGAAGCTTTGAATAAGCTGCCCGATATTCAACGCTCCGTAATTCTTCTCCGCGACTACGAAGGATATTCATACACAGAAATAGGACAAATCACGAACCTCAACGAATCGCAAGTGAAAGTTTACATTTTCCGCGCAAGAACATTTTTGAAAAACTACATTGGCAGTATTGAGAAAGTCGTGTAGTTTGTCAGACCGAGCGGAGTCGAGGGCGACAAGACAAGAACATTTTTGAAAAACTACATTGGCAGTATTGAGAAAGTCGTATAACCACATTGGCATCTACTAATCAGAATCGAAAATCAACTAATCGTGAACATTAACCGCAATAACGCCGAAGCCTTCTTCCTCGATTACTACGAGGGGAACTTGTCCGAAGGACAGGTGGCCGAGATGTTTGCGTTCCTGAAAGCGAATCATGATCTGCGTGAAGTGTTTGAAGCTTTTTCCAATATTCAGTTGGATGCCGAAGATGATTCCGACTCGACACTCATTCATCATTCCTCTTCCGACCGAACTCCCGATTTCTCTTTCCTGAAGAAAGAACCTGTTGTTGATATTCACGAGAAAGCTCAGGAGTGGATGGTTGATTTTGTGGAGGGAACTATTTCTGTTGAAGACAATACTTCGCTCGGGAAATACCTGGCTGAAAATCCTTCGAAGCGTGAAGAACTTGCAGCTTTTGAGAACACCGTATTACGTGCAGACGAAAACGAAACAATCGGCGATCTCAGTAGCCTGAAGAAAGAAACGGCGATCACGTCCGAGAATTTCGAGCACTATGCAATTGCATTGATTGAAGGAACCATTTCTCCGAATGAGAAATCGCTCCTTGAGTCATTTGTGCTCACGCATCCTGAGTTCAGTATTCAACTCGATTCATTCCGGGATTCTGTTCAGAAAGCAGACGAGTCGATTGTATTTGACGCGAAATCGTCTTTGAAGCGTTCTTCAGTTGTGGTTACCAAAGACAACATCGAAGAATTGCTCTTTGATAAAACAGAAGGACAACTTGCCTCTCACGAAGAAGCAGCAGTGGATGCATTCCTTGCTGCAAATCCGGAATACAAAAACGATCTCGGGTTATTGGCGAAGACAAAACTCGTTCCTGATACAACTGAAACGTTTGACGCGAAAGACAAACTCAAGCGCGGAGTAACTTTGATCAACGAAAGTAACTTCGAACAGTATTTGATTTCGGCTTCAGAAGGATTGCTTAACCGCGAGGAGTTGAAGGCGTTCAATTCATTTGTTGTCACACATCCGAAATACAGAAATGCACTTGCTCTTTACGCTGCAACAAAATTGCAACCGGATATGTCTGTCGTGTACGACGACAAAGAAGGACTGAAGCGCAAAGAAAAAGGTGCGATCATCTGGTTCAGCGTAGGATTCCGTTATGCGGCGGCAGCTGTGCTCGTGATTTTGCTCAGCGTTTATTTCTGGACGAAGTTCGATGCTTCTAATCAGGGAGATGTTGAAATGGCGGATAAAACGAAGCAGAATTTCCAGAACAATGACGTGATCCCACTCGATAACAATACGCAGCCGGGCACGAATCCAAACGCGCTTGCAAGCAACACCGACGAAAACACTTCAAAGTTTCCGGAGTGGAACACAAACAATGCAAACAAGGATGACGTGAACGGATCGCGCAAGGTTGTGGATCCTAATCCGGAGGAAAATATTCTTGTTGCAACTTTCACACCGATAACAATCCTGGTGTCAAGTATTCCGAATGGGGCAAACGAAAGTGTTGCATTCTCGGGGGCGTTATATGACGTTGTATTCAACGACAACAACAAGACGCAACCTGTTGCCGAAGTTCCTGCAGATGATTACATCACTCCGGGACAATTAGCAATGCGTTGGATGAAAGACAAGATTGACGGCACTGATCCTATGCTGGTAAGTGGGCAGGATGATGTTGTGAACACATGGAGTGCACCGGGCAGTAAGCCAGATCCAAAAGACAAAAACGTCGATGGAATGGACATCACCGAAAGTGCAGTGAACCGTGTTGGGCAATCGGCTGCTCATGGCAATATCGCTATGGAGCAGCGCAAGGACGGAACGTATCTGCAGCTGTGGAATTACGAAGTGCGTGTGGGGAAGTAGTAAGTAGTTAAGGTTTTAAGTAGGCGAGTAAACGAACTTCAGTTTTCTGCTCCCTTTTTTATTTAAAATTCATGACTTGCCTACTTAAGGACTTAGGGACTTACAACTTCATTTAACATTTGGTAACTTAGAGGTTAAATCCCAGGCGGCGGAACCACCGTAGATGGAGAGTCACTGAGTATTTGAGCCATGAAGTAGGAAAGTCACTGACGAATTCCCACTGGTCTACTTTCTGACTTAACTACTTACAAACTTTAAATGAAAATGTTTCTCGCAACAGTCACACTCGCAATCGGACTCGCCAGCTGCGGATCTCCCGATACAATTCCGGTTAAAGAAAATTCAGATTCAACAATCACCATGAGCGATACCACAAAGAAAGTCCCGGCAACAGATGCAGAATGGAAAGCGCAACTTACTCCCACACAATACAACATTCTGCGTGAGAAGGGAACAGAACGAGCGTTCACAGGCGAATACTGGGACAATCACGCGCAAGGAGTTTACCATTGTGCCGGATGTAATTCTGTGTTGTTTTCTTCGGAAGAAAAATTCGACAGCGGATGCGGATGGCCAAGCTTTTCATTGCCCTGGGATTCTACAGCAGTGAATTATCATGAAGACGTTACGTACGGCATGAAACGAACTGAAGTCACCTGCAAGAAATGCGGAGGTCACCTCGGTCATGTTTTCGACGATGGTCCACCGCCAACGAATCTGCGCTACTGTATTAATTCCGGTGCGATGGTCTTTGTGAAAAAGGAATAGTGCGCATTTCAAATAGCTTTTAAAACGACTGGCATTGCCGGTCGTTTTGTTTTTAGGTGTGTAGTTCTCCAATGAAATAAAAAACCCCGCGAGACAAGCTCTGCGTGGTTCGGGGATAATTACAAATACTTACTTATTCTTCGCATGTCCTGGATTTGTAGACTGCGGATGATGTGGGTTATTCGGATTTTTATTCCACCCTTTTTTCTTTCCGTGATTCGCTCCGTTGTTTCCTTTTTTGTCTTTCGGATTCTTCACCTGATCAGGAGCAGGAGCTGTTGTGCCTCCCGGAGTTGATGTGCCCGGACGTGGTGTTGGAGCTGGAGCCGGTGGAGCTGGAGCTGGAGGTGCAGGAAGTGTTGGAGGTGCAGGTGTTGTTCCCGGACGTGGATCACCAGGACCGCCTGCGTATACTGTTCCAAACATCATTACGATTGCGATTGCAGTTGCGAGTGTGGTTTTCATAGTAGATAGTTATTGATATCTGTCATGAATATTGCAAAGCAGTTGCCAAACACGAAAAAGTGTTGTGTAATAATGCAAGTGGTCTTCTCTGCACATCAAGTGGACAAAAAAATCCCGACGAGCAGCGCTGTCGGGATAGGGATGTGTAAACTTCAAAACCAAACCACTGGCATTGATTATGCGGTGTTCAACGTCACTGTCGATGAAGAGTGAACAGCCAAACGAATGGACGCAGAACTATTGAACCATGTCACAACCTTTGCTGTTGCGACGACTCATTTTCTTTTTCTTCTTGCCACCTTTTTTGTGCTTCTTTTTCTTCGTCATCATTTCGTGACGATCACCTTTATTTACAGGTGTTGGTCCGTTACCGGCGTATGCAGGTGCTACAAATGAGAGCATCAATGCTGTTGAAAGGGCGATGAGGGTTTTCATAGTATTTTAGATTTATACTATTACTAACGCAAAAGCATTGCCATTTGTTTGTTAAGAAGGGAGTAGCTATACAGGTGGTGAATTTTGATCAGCAAGTGGTCAAGCGCAATAAATTCGTCGACAAAAACTAATTGAAATCTAAACGGGTGAAGTGTTTTTTTCCTTTACCTTTTGGATTGTCGGTATTCGGGTTGTGCGGATTGTGGCGGTTTTTGTACCAGCCTTTTTTCTTGCCGTTGCTGGTTCCGCTGGTTCTTTTCGCGTTAGGGGTAACAACAACGCATGCAGAACTTACAAGCATGAAGCTTGCAACGATTATTGAGAGTAGTGTTTTCATATACTTATTAAACGACTCTGCTCCACAGTCGTTACAGACTTAGGTCGGGAAGACACTTAGTGTCGACGGTTGGTAACAAGCTGCATACTGTTGGTAATCGGCGAGTTTCTGATTGTTCCGCTTTCTGGATCACAGCGAATATTATGAGTTGCAGGACTCATTCCAGCACTGTCCGATTTCTTATACACCTTTGTTGGCATCTGCATGCATCCGTGCATTCCAAAAAGCATCGCAATAGTGCTGAACATTACAACGAATGTTTTCATGACACGTGTTTTGTATTTTATACGGATGTGATCAACCGTATTCAAAACAATTCTATACTTCACTCATAATCGTCGATAGTTCCGTGCGCTAAACTCACTGTCTCGATTTCCTGCAACCGCTTCTCCGTTTTCTTCGCGCCTCCGCGGTAATAAAAAAAGGGACCGCATCCTGAATGCGATCCCTTGAATCAAAACCACGCGTTTGCCGCGCATGGACTATCTAACCCTATCTTGAAATCGTTAGCTTCTGTGTAATTACACTTGAACCATTCTTCACGTTCACGAGGTACATACCATTTGCAAGTGATGATGTTTCAAATACCGTAGTAGTTCCGTTCGGCACAATTGTCTTCACTACACGTCCACTCATGTCGCAGATTTCAATCACTTGTGTTGCGGAAGATGTTTGCACGGTAACTTTATCGTTCGCAGGGTTCGGGTACATCGAGAATGAAAGTACCGGCTCATGCTCATTGTATCCTGGCATTACACTTGGATCGATCACCACAGAATCATTCACCGGAGTCATTGCGATATAGGTTTGACGGGCCGTTATTGCGGTGATATCTGAGAGATCAAAGTTGCAGGTTTCAATTCCGGAAAGATTGTCTGTGGTTACGATGAAAAACGTTGCAATCACACCGCTTCCGTTAATCGTATTGATGTGGTTGTTCTTCACCTCAGCGAAATCAATCACCGCATTCGAGAGGAAATGTTTCTGGAAAGTGAACATGTCTGTTCCTGTATTTCCAAGCCACGAGTTGTTTGCGTTGATCACCGTAAGGTTTGTATCGATCAGGAATGCTTCTGATGTAATGCGGAACGAAATTCCATACAAACTATCGATTGGAGTTAATGCAGTTCCAAGTACTACATCAATTTGAACGAGTGTTTGCAATCCAACCGTGTCAGGAGTACAAACGAGCGTGAGTGATGATGCAGCTGCAGTTTCTTCTGGTGACCCCAAACGGAAAGGATGCGTGAGTGAGTAGTTCAACGAGATTGGTAGTGTATCGGCAACATCAATTGTTCCGTTGCCATCAGCATCACCATGCTTGTAATTGCAGTTCACATAATTCTGCGACCAATCGACCATGGGTTGTGCGTACCACGCGTTCGACGCGCCCGGACGTACTGCATCCGTTGCTCCATAACCTAAACCGATGTGTAATGCATCTGCCATGTTTACAACAAGATCGTAGTTGCAATCGCCCGGCCATACATTCGCAACATACACGTTACACGAATCAACTACTGTGAATACGCTTGTGAGTGCACCGCATCCAGGGAACAGTCCAATTCCGCTGTATGTGCCCGGTTGAGTAACCGTAAGCTGTTGCGTAGGAATATTCAGGAACGTTGTGTTGCCCGTAGTGTCCGTGAAGAATTGCCAGCTATAACCCGATCCACCCGGACCGAAGTCAAGTGTTGCGGGACTACCATTGCAGATGAATGTGGTGTCTTGCACATGGAAGTAGTATGCGCTTACAACTACAGTGTCCTGAGCAACGCAACCGCCCTGCAGGTCAGTCATGGTTACAATATATTGCTGATTGTGCACCCCGGAAACTACGATCGGACTCTGAATGTTTGGATTGTTTAACCCAGTTGCAGGCGACCACTGATATGAATACAATCCCGGAATCTGTGGTTGCGCAAATAGCTGGCCCATCTGCTGACAGAATGTTGTATCAGGTCCGGCAAATACGCCACACGTGTCGCAGTTGGCAACAACATTAAAAACACTGGTCAATGTTCCACATCCAGGGAAGGTTGCGAAACCAACATATGTTCCCGGCTGAGATACTGAGATGGACTGCACCGCCTGATTGAGGAATGTAGTGTTGCCAAGTGTATCCGTAAACGTCTGGAACATATAACTAGTTCCTCCCGGACCGAGGTTCAACACAACGCTGGTGCACACATTAAATGTATCTGACATCGTATAAAAGTAATATGCGCTAACTACTACAGTGTCGGTTGACGAGCAGCCGTTGTTCAGGTCAGTCAGAGTAACAATGTATTGCTGATTGGAAACACCTGTGACCACATTCGGTGTTGGTGAATACGGATTATCAAGTCCGGTAGATGGCGACCACTGGTAAGAATAGTTTCCCGGAGCTCCCGGTGTTGCCTGTAGTTGTCCTTGTTGCTGACAGAAAACAGTATCTGGTCCAGCATATACAGAACAAGACGACTGAACACAGTTTGTATCCCATTGTACAGCGAATACGTAGTTGTACTGGTTACCACACGCGTACGCAGCACCGAAGTACACACCGATTGTATCAACGAACATGACTTGCGATGAGTCCATCTGCATCTGCCAGTAATATCCGTCTTCGGCACCAGCACCCAAATCAAGACCAACACTATCGCCGGGACACAGCGAAACTAACCATGTTGGTTGACTCAATGGAACGTACGTTGTTGAATCAGTAATGAGAACCACCATATCAGTAAGCATACCACAGCCCGTGATCGGATCACTCATGGTGATGATGATCTGTAAAGTGTCAAACGCGATGCTATCATTTACGTAATAGTATTGACCATAGGACATTGCTGTGTCCAGTACCCACGCTGGTGTAACATTGAACACATAAGGATTCAACGCAGACGCAGACGCAGTGAAGACTGCCAGAGAATTGGCACATGCTTCTATCGTGTCTGGCATTGAAACTGTATTCTGAACAATCATCGTCGGACAACCGGAACCGGCGTTCGTCGTTTTCCACGTCCCACTAAAATCTAGTGTAACAAATCCTGTATCGTTGCTGATGAAATCACAATCGCGCACCATATAGCCCGGAGGAATATGATTCAAACCAATCCAGGATGCTCCACCATCTATAGTACGGAATACATTTCCACCAACACCCGTCATGTAGCCTGTGTCCGCTGACGGAAAATCAATGGAGAGGAATTGATATGTACCGTAAACTGTAATAGGATTCCAATTTGTTCCACCATTTGTGGTGCGCATTAAACCATAAGTTCCTGTTGCACATCCGTTCATCGGATCTGTAAATGCGATATCCTGAAATTCGTAGAAGATGCTCGAGAACTGCTGAGTCCACGTTGTTGCATTGCTAGTCTTGATAATGATTCCGTCATCACCGCCAACCCAACCTGTTGTTGCATTCGCAAATTCAATGGAATAGAGATCAAGTGTTGTTGTTGATGAAAGCGTAGTCCAACTCGTTCCTCCGTTAATTGTTTTGCGGATAACTCCACCACCTCCAACTACAAATCCGTCGGTCGAAGAAGTGAACCAAACAGCATTCAATGGTTCGTTCGATGAGACATTTTGCATCGCAGTCCACGTGGAGCCACCGTTAGAGGTTTTCTTGAACCAACCTGCGTAGTTACCGAAACCAAGATTTTCACTGTACACCGCAAATCCCTCGTTCGCATTCAACCAGAACATTCCTGATTGATTGAATGAACCGCTTACCGAATCGATCGTGGTCCATGTTATACCGCCGTCGGTAGATTTCTGCATCGTGTAAACACTTTGCAGGAAACCAACTGAGCTCGACACAAACTTTATGGATTGACCACCATTGTTTGGTGCGATGTTGTTCCATTGCGCAGATGCAGGTAGCATTAATAAAATCGCGGCTACGGTTGCAATCAGTTTTGTAGGGGAGAAAACAAGTTTACTCATGACTTTGATTTTTTATCGTTTCGGACGGGTATCGATTGGATACTTGATCACATTACAAACGTAGACCGAAAGCAGCGCCCTTAAAAATACAAAAATTAGTATTTGTCGGATATATATAATTACAAATAACGCTCAAATAGCTTATAATTGCTGTATTAAAGCTGATATTTTGTCGGAAATACATAAAAACAAGGTTTTGGGCATAATCAGTGGTTTGTCGGCCGCTGAACTCCCTCTTTTTCGTTCCTGGATCAGTAATGGAGCCACGAACGACAAACTGCTTTTGTCATTGTTCGACTATTGCTGCGAAGTTGTGCGCAATCCCAAACCGGATACTATATATAAGAAGAATGACGCGTGGAGTGCTTGCTTCGGAAAGTTGAAGTTTGACGACAGTCGTTTTCGTTACCTCAATTCGGATCTCGTGATGCGTTTGGAAGAATTCATCTTGTGGCGAGGTAATGTAAAGGATGAACTGCGCAGGGAAGAAGTCTTACTGCACGAGTACGGCAAGCGCGGCAGCATGAAAGCGTGGCATGCGCACTTCGGACAATTCGATGCATTCATCAAAACGGAGAAAGTGCAGGATGCCGATTATTTCTCGCACGCATGGGAAATGGAGTTTACACATCTCTCGATGATGTCGGCGGGAAAAGTAGATCCGGAAGCAGCAGCAATTACGCGGGCAGCGGGATATCTCGATCGATTCTACTTAATACGCAAGCTGCAATTGTGTTGCGAAATATTCAACGTGCAAAATGTATTCGCGCAGGAGCATCAGGTTTTTTTGCTGGATGAAATTCTCATTCACATGAAGAATCGCAGTTACGATGATGTGCCGGTGATTGTGATTTATTACCGCATTCTCATGACGCTGCGCGAGAGTGAGAAAGAAGAACATTATCACACCTTGAGGAAATTATTACGTGAGCATGCAAATGTTGTAACAACCGAAGAGCTGCGCGACATGTACAAGTACGTGCTCAATTACTGCATCAAGAAAATCAATCTCGGAAATATCGATTGGCAAGGTGAGTTGTTTGACATTTACAAAACTACTCTGGAGAACCGTGTTTTGTTAACGGAAGGATTTCTCTCTCACCGCGATTTCAAAAACATTGTCACCATCAGCCTGCGATTACGTGAACTAAAATGGGCAGAAGAATTTATTCCGAAATACGTTCCGGAGTTGCAAGCGAGGGAAAGAGAAAACGCGAGAATGTACAACACCGCCAATCTTCTTTTTCACAGGAATGATTTCTCCGGGGCTTTACGTCTGCTGCAGCAGGTCGACTTCTCGGATATTTTCTACGATCTGGATGCACGTTCTATTGTCCTCAAAACTTACTTCGAGCTCGATGAAGAAGAATCATTCGAGTATCATGCAACGGCGTTCCGGAAATTTCTCAAGCGAAACAAAAGTGTATCGGAATACCAGCGCAGCATTTATGAGAACCTGATTTTCTACACTTCCCGACTTATGAAAGCCGGAGCCCGGGAGAAACAGATCGAACAACTGCGAACAGAAGTCATGGACAAAAAGAATATCGCCGATTTACGCTGGTTGCTCGCGAAAATTGAAGAGAGACTTTCTTAGAATCCGTTTCTGATCAAGGGTTCATCCAGTACGATTACATCAATACCCGGTACAACAGGAATTTCTGCTGGATTGTCCCTGAAAATTGCGACAGGACGATTCTGGATCCGACAATTTTCGAGCTGATCCGCAGAAGGCAGTCCATCGTAAGCCGTAAAACCCGTGTAATACATGCACGGAACAGCATTCCATTCCCCGCAATTGAAAATTACCGTGTTTGCGGGAAGTGTTAGCCCTGCACGTTCAAAGCATTCGCGGTTATTGATTCTCGTCTTGCGATAAAATTCTTTAGGATCGCGATCGGTGTGATAATGTTCCAGTCGACCGATATTCGTAGTGAAGAATATTATTACAACGCCAACGACCGACAGCCACAACATTTTTCTTTGTGCTTGCTCTATTACGCGTTCAATTCCAAATGCGACGATGAGCAGTAACAATGGTGTAACCGGAAAACAGAAGAAGGGCATCTTCGTTGGAACAAAACAGTAGAATCCATACACAGCCACAAGTGCAACTAAAATTCCTGCTTTGATTTGCCCATTCGATTTTCCATGGAGATAAATGAAAAGGGAGATCACGAACGCGACAATAAATACCCAGCCAAACTGTTCACGTACCTGATCAAAGTGATACCACCAGGAACCGGAATGGGCAAAGTCGGAACTGAGATGTTCGGCGTAGTTGCCCATTGTCGCACTCCATTGTTCCGGCCACGTTTGTGATGCATAAACAAACCACGGCGCAGCGAGTAACGTGGTTATTCCAACCGCAAGGAATAACTTCAGCCATCCGTTTTTCGAGAGGCGATTATCAAAGAACAGAAACTGCACGGTGAAGGCAACTCCGAATACCAGCATGCCGGGTAGCCATTTGGTGAGCACTGCCCCCGCAGCAAAACACGACATCAGTACTAACCACCGTGTTTTTTTCGTGTGAACGTATTCCATCCATGTCCAGAGACTGAAGAAAACATAATAAGCAAACACGGCATCGTTGTGATCTGTATTGAGCCAGCCGGAAACAATATTGATCTGGATATTAGAGCACGTGATCAGCAATGCGGCAATAAATCCCACGCGTTCGTTTCCGATAATTTTCCCGCAACGATAAATTGCGGGAATCATCAATACGGAAAGCACTACGCTTGGAATGCGAATAGCCCACGTTGTCGCTCCAAACATTTTTATTGCAAGCGCCATTTGCCACAGAAATAGTGGCGGCTTATGCAACCAGGTATCCGTGAATGCCCAATACGCCGGAGACATGTTGCTGTCTGCGCTATTCGCTACTAAAACCGGGTGGAAGAAATCGCTGGTAAGATTTTTTGCAACGAGGGCGTGATATTGCTCATCCCAAATGTTGACGAAGGGATCAATGAAGGCCATCATTAAACGAAACGCTAAGCCGGAAACAAGCAAAAGAAGAAGTGAAGCCCGAACGTTACCGCGGCTGAAAAGGACCACGGCCATTAACGCAAAAACAATACCGGAGGCAAGAAATGCCAGATCGCGATCCGTAAAGTGAGTATCAATCATCGGTGCGCTAAATATACACTTAAGGGTGTGCCGTTTTGTGTTAGAATTTAATGAATAAGTAAACGAAAATACTACCCGCTGTGCACTGGCAACTGCGCACTGAGTAGTAATTTTGCGCCATGAATGTACTCCTTCTTGGTTCCGGTGGACGCGAACACGCTTTCTCCTGGAAAATGTCTCAAAGTCCGCTTTTATCGAAACTCTTCATTGCGCCCGGAAATGCAGGAACTTCCCTGCACGGAACAAACGTTGACATGAGTGCAACTGATTTTCCTAGAATCAAATCGTTTGTGCTGGAGAATAACATTGAGCTTGTCGTTGTGGGACCGGAAGATCCGCTGGTGAAAGGCGTTCACGATTTTTTTCTCGCAGATGACGCGCTGAAAAACATTCCGGTAATTGGTCCGCAAAAACAAGGGGCACAACTCGAAGGCAGCAAAGATTTCTCGAAACGATTTATGATGCGTCATGGTGTTCCGACTGCAGCTTATGAAACGTTCACGAAAGACACACTCGAAGCCGGATTGAAATTTCTCGAGACACTTTCTCCGCCGTATGTTCTGAAGGCAGACGGACTTGCAGCAGGAAAAGGCGTTGTGATTCCTACAACACTTGCTGATGCGAAAGCAGAATTAACTGCAATGCTCGCCGATGCAAAATTCGGTGAAGCAAGTAGCCGCGTGGTGATTGAAGAATTTCTGCAAGGAATTGAGCTTTCTGTTTTCGTTCTCACCGATGGAGTGTCGTATAAAATTCTTCCTGCAGCAAAAGATTACAAACGCATCGGGGAAGGCGATACAGGATTGAACACCGGTGGAATGGGCGCGGTGTCTCCGGTTCCGTTTGCAGATGAAGCGTATCTCAAAAAAGTGGAAGAGCGCGTTGTAATTCCTACCATCGAAGGATTGAAGAAGGACAACATTCCGTATTGCGGATTCATCTTCATTGGCTTGATGAACGACAACGGCGATCCGAAAGTGATCGAGTACAACGTTCGCATGGGCGATCCGGAAACAGAAGTTGTTCTTCCGAGAATCAAATCCGATTTGCTGGAGCTTTTTATCGCAGTAGGTAAGAAGCAGCTCTCATCTGTGAAAGTTGAAATCGATTCACGTACAGCAACAACAGTCATGATGGTTGCAGGCGGTTATCCCGGCGATTACGAAAAAGGAAAAATAATTTCCGGTCTCGATAAAGTTTCAACGGCAACTGTTTTTCACGCAGGAACGAAGAAATCAGGTGATAACGTTGTGAGCAATGGCGGACGTGTACTTGCATTCACTGCGCTGGGCAATTCTATCCAGGAGGCGCTCGATGGATCATTTACAGCAGCGAAAACTGTTTCGTTTGAGGGATGTTATTACCGGAAAGATATCGGACAGGATTTGCTGAAGCTCATAGGCGAGAAAGTATAGCGCTTCACTTGTTCGAAATCTGCTCCACTTGCTCGGAGCGGGAATACACTTGACGGCCCTGATGTTTTTCATTCGGCTTAAGAAGTAATTTTAAATCATGAGAAATTTCTTTCTGGCTTCCATTATTTTGCTGTCAGCTTGCAGCGACACACCTGTTCATAATCAGAATGATTCTGTAATTGTGGATTCAGTTGCCGTGATGACGGACAAAACACTTCCACGTCCGCATTCGGTTGTACTTGATACTGTTCCCTCCAAAGATCCGGAACTGTATAGCAGGATGGATCCCGCTGCAATATCCGATGCGATGGTGAAAAATACTCCTGAGGGTTGGGTAATTATGGACACAATGACGGGTGATCTCAACCGTGACCAATTCACAGATCTTATCATAATACTACAACGCGAGAATGAGTCGGAAAATGATTCCGACGTGGTGCGTCCTCTTCTTATTTTCACCGGCAATACGGGAGGCGGATTGGATTTTCGCGAACGAAATGACCATGTAGTTTTGTGTTACCATTGCGGAGGAGTTTACGGTGATCCTTATGATGGTCTCGCCATTAAGAACGGATATTTTTCCGTCGAACATTACGGCGGTAGCAGTGATCGGTGGACCAGGATCATCACGTTCAAATATTCTGAGAAGGGAAAAACATGGATTTTGCATCGTGATGCGGGGATCAGCTACAGTGTGTGGGACCCGGAAAAGGAAGAACCGGAAACTGTTTCGAATCAGGAGCACTACGGCAAGATGAAATTCACTGAATACAATTCGCTATAAGTGAATCGGACTGTACTTTTTGTTCTTGGGTTCTTACTTCTGGCTTGTGGACAAAGTGAGGAGGTTGAGAAATTGGACAGCAATCCGAACGATTCCACAATTGCAGATACAATTCATCGCGACACAATTTTACAGGAAGAAGCACGCCTTGTCTTTGGAGACACTTCCATCATTCCTTCCGGTTATATTATAATGGAGTCGGCGTATGGAGATCTGAATCTCGATCCATATGCGGATGTTGTTCTCGTACTAGGACATAAATCGGAAACAGAAGGAGCAACAGGGAGCGAAAAGCCAAGAGTGCTGATGATTTTTTTGTGTGATGCATCAGGTAAGCTGAACTTGGCAGTGCGAAACGATAACATTGTTTACACGGAAGCCGAAGGACAAATGTTCGGCGAGTCATTCGCGGGAATTGAAGTTGATTCCGGCTCATTGCGCGTGAATCACTACGGAGGCAGTCGTTACCGATGGACAGCGGACTACATATTTGAATACAATCCCGATAAAAAGTCGTGGTTCTACACACGTAGCTACGCAACAATGGGCGACATGCTGGGAGAAATGAATGATCTGACGGAAACTGGTCAATGTATCCCTTACGCGAATGATACATTAGTCATCAAAAGGCCAATCGACATTCGGAAATTTGATAATCGTACTGCTCCTGTTGCTGCTACACGCGAATAGTTTTCTAACCTGAATCATGCTTCGTTTCTGCACGATCCTGATTCTCTTCTTAACCAAGCACGTGTTGTCCGCACAAGATGCGTCTATCTTGTCAGACCGAGTAAACTCGAGTGTTCGCGTAGCGACTTGTGAAATAGTCTTGGTTGTACCGAGGTATGATCAGAAACAAAAAAAAGCGTCGCTCTTTCGAACAACGCTTACGTATAGAGAATTGAGTTGGGTACTACTTCAAAGTGCCGTTAGCTGCGGCCGCTTTATTATACTTATGCTGCACGTAAATCCATGCTGCAGTTGCAACGAAACCTACTACGATCAAAACTTTGTTTGGAGTGATTGTTTCGTATGTCCATTCAAGTGCGCGGAAGCAATCGTAACAGAAGTCACCAAATGCCCACCAGAATCCTTCGTGCTTAATCATAAGTCATTGTTTTTTGAACGGCTCAAAAATACAAATTCAAATCAATCCGCAATGCCTTAACTTTGGGAAAACCTCGGTTTTTGTGGTAATCAGCCCTGTACGTCAGCATTCTCCTCTTGCATTGATCATCATTCCGGTGCTGGCGATCGCCCTGTGGATTCCCGCGTTCCTCCATCCTTTAGCGCCGATACAACAGGTTGAAATGCCGCTGTATTCCTATCTGGATGTGTTTTTTCGGAACCATCATTATCTGGCATTGACGATTGGATTGCTGTTACTCATTGCTGAAGCGTTCATACTCAATCTGATTCTTCAGGCACACCAAGTCATCGTAAAAAAGAACTGGTTGCCCGCATTGCTTGTAATCGTTTTCGGTTCGTGTTCTCCGGGATTACTCTGGCCGAATGCCGAACAGTTCGCGGGGCTGCTGATTCTCTTTGTGATTCATATTCTGCTTGGAACTTACCGGCAGGACAAATCATTCGGATCGGTTTTCAATAGCGGATTGCTCATCGGATTAGCAGCACAGCTCTACCTACCTACACTTGTATTTTTTCTGTTCGGTCTTATCGCAATTATCATCCTTCGTCCTTTCATCTGGCGCGAATGGGTGATGCTGATTCTCGGTGTGCTCATTCCGTTTCTCTACGGCGGAGTTTATTATTTCTGGAATGATGAGTACTCTGAAATCACGAGGCGGGTGATCACAGAACCAATCGCAAACCGCAGCTTTTTCTTAAAGCTCGACTCTGCAGATTACTTTCTCACAGCCATGACACTTCTCGTACTGCTGGTGTCGGCCGGCCGATTGGTGTCAGGATCACTCACTTCCACACTCAAAACCAAGAAAGGGATTTCCGTTTTCCTGTGGTTTACCTTCTTCGCATTAATTGCGGTGTTGCCTGCCCAGAATTTTGGTGTCGCCACATTCCGTTTTGTGATTTATCCGTTCGCGTTTTTCGCCTCAAACTACTTCCTCAACGCCCGCCGCGGTTGGATCGCCGAAGTCATTTTTACGCTTCTGCTGGCCGGAATCGGTGTTTCTTACCTGATAGAATCTGGTTTTACCATCTAACGGATGCCTGCGGCGCTTACCACGGCGGCTCGGCGTTACGGCGTGTGCTTGGTGCGTGATTACCAATACCCATCCGGCGTTCACGGTGTTGTGATGTCAGGGTCCCAATCTTGACATTGATATACGCCGTGTCCTCCGGTTGGGCCTAAAACCATCAACACTTACTCCGTTTCGCCGTGGTTGGCCTCGCAGAGTCCCAATGATTTTGTTAGGATCAAGTGAAAAATTTAGCAATTCCACTCCCGTCTCCCGGCTGACGTCTCCCGTCTATTAAGTAAATTTGCACTATGAAATTCGGCGTTGTTATTTTCCCTGGATCCAACTGCGATCAGGACATGATTTATGTTCTCAAAGAGATCATGGGTCAGGAAGTTGTTGAACTCTGGCACAAAGATCACGACCTTAAAGGCGTTGATTGCGTAGTACTTCCGGGAGGATTCTCGTACGGCGATTATTTGCGCTCTGGTGCAATCGCACGTTTCTCTCCTATCATGAACGAAGTAATTGATTTCGCTGGTAAAGGTGGATACGTTTTCGGAGTTTGCAACGGATTTCAGGTGCTCTGCGAATCGGGATTACTTCCGGGCGCATTGCTACATAACACCGAACGTAAATTCAATTGCAGCAACGTTTACATCAAAGCACAAACGAACGATACACTTCTCACGTCAAAAGTTCCGACTTCAAAAGCGTTGAAAATTCCAATCGCGCACGGAGAAGGTCGTTTCTATGCTGATGAGAAAACACTCCGCGAGTTGAACGCAAACGGACAAATTCTTTTCCGCTATTGCGATGAGAACGGAGAAGTCACTCCGGAGTCAAATCCGAACGGAGCACTCGAAAATATTGCGGGCGTTTGTAATGCTGGGCGCAACGTATTCGGAATGATGCCACACCCGGAACGCGCTTCTGATCCGGAATTGTCGAATATCGACGGAAAAGTGCTGTTTCAGTCTTTGGTGAGCCTCGTGCACGCTTAAACTGAGCAGGTAAGATATCGGGAGGCTGTTTTCATTGAGAAAGCAGCCTTTTTTTCGGTCGATGTATTAGTATGATTTGTCGAATAATCGTTTGATTCCGGGTTCAAACTTCTCAACTTTTGTTCAGCAAACCCGGGAGAAAATCCCCTAAAATCTCTACATGAAAAAACTTTACTCCTCATTCGCGGTTCTGTGTGCAACAGCAATCACACTTTGCGCGCAACAACCAGAAGTCGGCACACCAGCTTACGCTCAGTGGTTGAATTCCCAGAACATTCAATCGCAACGTTTGATCGGACCAACGGTTCAACCATTAAACGGTAACGATACACTCACGACAACTTATTCGAACACGGCGTGCGGACTGAACTACAGTCTCACTTCAGTTCGTTTGGGACAACGTTTTGTTCCGGTTGGAGTTCCGCAACCAGCGGCAATGAACGTGAATGCAATGCCAACCTGCGGACAAGTTCTTCAGGCGTATCTCTACACCGAATGTCTCGGAGCTGCGGGTTCAATCACTGCAACACTTACTGATCCTTCGAATACTACTACTGCAGTTCCCATGACATTGATCGGAAGCTCGCTTGATGTATGCTGGGGAATGGGTGGAACGCACATGTGGCGTGCAGATGTAACGAGCCTCATCACTGGCGCTGGTACATACATGCTCAGTGGACTTCCGGTTTCCGCATCTCCTGCAACAGTAGACGTTGAAGGTGCAACACTTCTTATTATCTACGCAGATCCAACTGCATCGTACACAGGTTCAATTCAGATCGATGATGGTTGTCATACCGTACAAGGCGGAAACCTCTCGCACACGATGACAGGATTCAACGCGTGTTCAAACTCAACCGCAGGTTCAGCGTTTATGCTGGTTGGAGATATGCAATTGACCGGCTACAACATTAACATGAATGGTAACGCAGTGGCACAACCACAATGGAATTGGTGGAATGAAGTTTCTGCACCAACGTCTGTTGTTTCCGGACAAAATTTCTGCGCTTTCACAATGTATAATGCAGGCGACTGCTACACATTGGGTGTTGCCGGATTGTATTACCAATCTAACTGCAACTCATGTACACCACAACAAGTGGGACTCGCAGTTTCAGCAACCGGAACTTCCGCGAGCTGCGGAAACAACGGAACTGCAACAGCAACAGCAACTGGCGGAAATGGTAACTACACGTACGTGTGGGCGCCAGGTGGACAAACTACAGCTACGGCTACAGGTCTTGCTGCAGGTACATACACCGTGAACGTAACGGATGGAACTACATGCGGTACTGCAACTGTTACTATTGCGAATACGTCAATGTCAGTAACAACGTATGTTGTTGGTTCAAGTTGTATGTCAGCAACCGGAACTGCATCAGTATCAGTAACGGGCGGAACTGGTCCTTATACCTATGCATGGTCACCGTCTGGTGGAAATACTTCAACTGCAACCGGACTTGCTCCAGGAAATTATACCTGTACAATTACAGACGCTGCATCGTGTACAACAACGGTTACTGTAAATATTGCGAATGCCAGTCAACTGACAGCGTACGTGTATGCATGGCCAGACAGTTGTCCTTCACCAACAGGCAGTGCGTATATATGGCATTCAGGTGGTAATGGTCCATTCACTTATTTATGGTCGAACGGAAACACAACCAACAATCCTACAAACTTAGCGGCAGGTATTTACTGCTGTACAGTTACGGATGCTGCAGGATGTACTGCGACTGCGTGTGATACGGTTACTGCTGTTCCGAGCAACTTCTCACACGGCACAAATATGTTCGCTTATGTTTCCTGCGGCGATTCCGCAATGTTGACCGCGTGGAGTTCTGATCCGACATCAACGTTCAGCTGGTCACCTGCAAACCAATGCAACACGCCAACAAACGATTCCACGTACGCACATCCAACACAACCATTCACTGTGTTCTACGTTACAATCACAGGTTCTTGCGGAACAGCAGTTGACAGTGTGTGGGTTTTCACCGACAGCTTGAACTGGTACAACGAGCAAATTTGTTTCGTGACTGTTGACACGGCGAATAACCACAACCTCATTACGTGGGAGCGCGCAAATTCACCGTCATCAGGAACGTACAACATTTATCGTGAGACTGCAGTTTCTGGTGTGTATGCTTTGATTGCAACGCAACCGGTTTCTCAGTTCACCACGTACCTCGATGTAACGTCAAATCCTTACGTGCAGCCGTACCGTTATCAGATCACTACAACTGATGTTTGCGGAAATGAATCCGATACGAGCTGGCATCACCGCAGCATTCACTTGCAGGCGAGTGCGTCTCCGTTCGGTGGGTGGAATTTGTTCTGGACAGCTTACGAAGGTTTGCCGATTGCGACTTACAACATTTATCGCGGCACAAACATTTCGAACATGACGTTGCTTACACAGGTTTCCGGAAGCACATTTACGTACACAGATCTTACAGCGCCAATGGGTCCAATCTGGTACATGATTGAAGCTGTTCACCCGAATGGCGGATGTTCTCCTTCACGTTGGGCAGAACCAGGAAACACGTTCGATTACAGTTCAATGTTGTCAAACCTACATCTCGCAGATCCTCTTGGAATCAACAATGCCAACGCAATTCAGAATTCACTCACGGTATCTCCGAATCCAGGTAACGGGAATTTTGTATTGTCTTGCAACCTCGCGACCAGCGGACCGGCAACAGTTACAATCACGGATGCACTCGGACGAGTTGTGTTTACTGAAACCGGCGCTTCGAATGCTCCAACAATGACGATGTACCTTGATCTTTCTTCACTTGCAGCAGGAGTGTACAATGTGAAAGTGACGAATGGTGCGAGCGAAGGAGTTACGAAGCTGGTGATTACACAATAGCAATACGCAATTGTCAATGCGCAATACGCAGTCTATAGGGCTTGCGTATTGCGCATTGTACATTGCGCATTATTTTTCGTAGAAATGCATCTCCTCACAATACTTCCAAGCTCCTTCAGGCATAAAGTATTGCATGTTCTTTTTCGCTTTGATCGCTTCGCGAATCATGGTTGAGGAAATACTCATTTGTGGTGCATCGGTCATCACCACACTTTTGTGCTTAGCAAACTCTCCGCCGGGAAACCCAGGTCGCGGGTACACGTAAATCTTGTAGCGCTCAAGAATCACTTCAAAGTTTTTCCACTTATTGAGCGATTCAATATTATCAGAACCCATGATGAGCGCGAATTCATCGTTCGGGTATTTTTCTTCGAGATGCGCCAGTGTGTTTACCGTGTACGAAGGTTGCGGCAGACTGAATTCAATATTGCTCGCCTTGTATTTCGGGTTTTCCCCAATAGCGGCGCGAACGAGTGCCAGGCGTTGAACATCGGAAAGCAGTGTAGCTTTTTTCTTCAGCGGATTGTGTGGCGTAACCACGAACCAGATTCTTTCAAGATCGGTGAACTCCAGCATGTAATTCGCCAGCACCATGTGACCGATGTGAATGGGATTAAACGATCCGAAGAAAAGTCCGATTTTCATTGGGGTTGATTCAGAAAGCCTCGCACTATTTCTTCTGCACGTTTCAATGCTTCTTCGAGATTGTCGTTGAGCAAAACCGTATCGAAATGCACCGCATCGTCGAGTTCACTTTTGGCTTTCGCAATGCGCATCTGAATTTTCGATTCAGGCTCCGTTGCCCGCGAACGCAAACGTTTTTCCAAAGCAGCGACACTTGGCGGCATCACAAACACCGACAGCGCACGCTCACCGAATTTCTTCGCGAGATTAATTCCGCCTTTCACATCCACATCAAAAATTACGTGGTGACCTTTTCTCCAGATGCGATCAACTTCAGCCTGCAACGTTCCGTACATCTGCCCGGGATAAACTTCTTCCCATTCTACAAACTCGCCGGCATCGATACGCTTTTTGAATTCTTCAACCGAGAAAAAATAGTAATCGCTGCCGTGATTTTCATCACCACGCAATGGGCGCGATGTGGCAGAAACCGAAAACTCAAGCTCAGGAAATACTTTCAGAAGGTGGTGGACAATCGTGGTCTTACCGGCACCCGAGGGAGCAGAGAAGATGACGAGCTTGCCGTTTTCCATACGCCAAAGATAGTGATAGGCATGAGACGGGAAATTGGAACGCGGATTTTGTTGTTCGTTGTTTTCTATCGCTTTTCCCGGATGAGTCGGGGAGACTTCAACTGTTTTCCATCGGATTTTATGAGATAAACTCAAACTTATCTCATAAAATCAAATAGCCAGATTTTCTATTTACCGGAGTGATCCAATGGAACGACTAACACCAGACGGGCTTAGAAATCCGCGTTCCAATTTACAACCCTAGAGTACGTTCAGAAGTTGCTCCTTTATCTTCTCCAACTCATCCTTCATCTCCACCACATATTTCTGGATTTCAGCGTCATTGGCTTTAGAACCAATCGTGTTAATCTCCCGCCCGATTTCCTGAGCAATGAATCCGAGCTTTCGGCCGCTCGATGCTTCTTTCATGGTGTCGAGAAAGTAATTGCAATGTGTGGTGAGACGTAATTTCTCCTCCGTGATGTCAAGCTTCTCCACGTAGTAAATCAGTTCCTGCTCGAAACGATTTTTATCGGTATGTTCAGCGGGAACATTCTCCGACATGTATTTGTTGAGTCGTTCGCGTACGGCTGCAATTCGTTGCGGATCGCGATCAGTCACTTCTTTCAGTTTGGTCTGAATCATTCCGATACGCTGCGTGAATTCATTCGCAAGAACTTTTCCTTCGTCGTCGCGGAATTTCTGAAACGCATCAACGGCTTCATTCACGGCTTTCATCACGGCAACCCATTCGTTTTCATCGGGAACAACTTTATCCTGCTTGAGAACATCGGGCATGCGCATGACAATTGCGAGAAGATCTTTTGTGTTATCGCCGTTTGCCTCAGCTACTTTTTTAAGCTCCTTATAGTATTCACTGGCAAGCGACTGGTTGACGATGTTGCTGCTTCCATCGCCGGTTGATTCTGCAAAAACAGTGAAATCAATTTTTCCTCGCTCTAGCGTGCGTGAAATCAGTCCGCGCATCTCAGATTCTTTATCGCGATACTGCGATGCCACACGAAAATTCAGATCGAGCTGTCTGCTGTTCAGTGAACGGATTTCAATCGTCACTTTTTTATTGGGCAACTCACATACTGCCTTGCCAAAACCGGTCATTGATTTCATAGGGTCAAATATAGCAACATAAAAAGGCTAAGGAGTCATTGCGAGCCTGCGAAGCAATCTCCTGTGACGAAACTCAGTGATAACGGTGCTGCGGCATGCACTTCATAAGCCTTTTTATGGTTCATGGAATACTCTTCCGTACAGTATTCTGGCTTGCCAAAAACACCCCAAGAAAAATGCAAAGACCCAGTACAACTTTTACCCACGTCAACTCATCTTTTCCAAGGTATAGAGCAATTGCCGCTGCGAACAGTGGTTGTGTATAGATGTAAGCGCTCACAACTGTCGGACTCAATACTTTCAACGAGAAAACATTCAGTAGGTATGCGATAAATGTAACACCAAGCACAACGAATGAAATATCAAACCAGGTTGCGCCTGTGAACGTAGACCACTGCGCATCCATCATTCCCGTCCAGCCAAGCGGCACAAGTATCGGCAGCCCGAAAAGGAATACCCATTTCAATACCGTTACCGTATTGTACTTCATCATTAATGGTTTTACAAACACCAGGAATGTTCCCCACGAAAGCGCATTGATGAAAATGAACAAATCGCCAAGTGCATTGTCTTCTTTTCCATTGCTGAGTGAACTGGAAAGAATCAGA
The DNA here is from genome assembly GCA_040377305.1 of Flavobacteriales bacterium. Taxonomy (GTDB): domain Bacteria; phylum Bacteroidota; class Bacteroidia; order Palsa-965; family Palsa-965. The sequence goes on from JBEIPA010000011.1 coordinate 122,988, forward strand.
AGTCCTGCGCCGGTGAGGCCTAACAATACTCCTGTGACACGCGTAGCCGTCAATTTCTCTTTCAGTACAATTGCCCCGATGATCAGTACGATGAGCGGAGATGTGATCATGATTATCGCACCACTGATCGGCGATGTGAGCGACATTCCCTTGATGAAGAGCGACTGATTGATCGAAACACCGAACAAAGACAGAACGGCAATTCTTTTCAGGTCGGCTTTCTCCACTTTTTCCTTGATGAAAATTCCGGTGAGCCACAACAGCGGTGTAGCGCCGAGTACACGCACTGCAACAAATCCTGCCGGTGAAATGAATTCCGGCGTAACCTGTTTGATGATCGTAAATCCCGCCGCGTAGATAATCATTGATGTGAGCAACGTAAGATGGGCGAGGAGGGTGCGATTCACGGCGCAAAGGTAAGTATTCAGCGGCAGTGGCAGTTGCAGTCAGTATGCAGTTACTGCCACCTGACTGCAACTGCTACTGCCACTGTTTTCACTACATTTGATCATGGCTAAGAACGTAGTATTTACCCTTGTGCTTGTGTTGGGACTTCATGTATGCAACGCCCAAACCTTCACCGGCAAACCACAATACGACATCAACGTTTACCGCGATACAACGTATATCGGAACAACCAGGGTCGAATTGTTTCCGGCAATTGCTCCGCTGCACACGCACATGTTCGATAGCCTGGTGAGCACACAGTTCTATGATAGCACGGCGTTTCATCGTGTAATTCCGGGATTCATGATTCAGGGTGGAGATCCGAATTCACGCAGCGGACCAATCAGCACCTGGGGACAAGGCCAACCCTGGCAGCCAACCGTGAATGCAGAATTCACCGCAGCAAGACATTTGCGCGGAAGAATGTCGGCAGCACGTGACGCAAATCCGAACAGTGCAACTTCACAATTCTTCATTTGTGTTGCAACAGCAAACTGGCTTGATGGACAATATTCAGTTTACGGACGCGTAGTTGGCGGAATGAATTTCGTAGACACCATTGTAAACGAGCCTCGTGATGCGAACGACAATCCATTCATCAAGATGTCGATGTTCGTTGATTACGTAGGAGAAGTTGATACACTCGCAGTTCCGCCTACGCATAACGCACCTGCGAATTTCTCATCGAGTAATTCAACATCACGTGTAGTTAGTTGGCTAGCGGTACCCGATGCAGCACTGTACAATCTTCAGGTGTCAACAGATTCAACTTTTGCAACTACTCATCTTGATGTGGATGTTGGAAACACAACGCGTCTTGTAAGCGGACTCACACTCGGACAAACTTATTACTGGCGATTACGCAGCAACAACGGCGGCGACACAAGCGCATTTACGCAGTGGTGGTGTTTCAACACTTCTCCAACTGGAATTGCAGAAGGAAGCGTTCAAAGTGAAGTAGTTGTTTATCCTAATCCAAGTGCAGGACAGTTCACCTTCGCCGACATGGAAGTTGGAAACACCATCGAAGTTTTCGATCTCTCCGGTCGCGTGATTTATACATCGACTGCAAACAACGCCATCTGCATGGTTGATCTTTCAATGTTCACTAGTGGAGTTTACTTCTACGGCATTCGAAAGGACAACGAGAAAGTACAGCAAGGAAAACTCGTCATCGAATAACATCGTGAATGCCTGCGGCGCTTACCACGGCGGCGCGGCGTTACGGAGAAAATCCTTTGGAATTATACCCAATACTATCGGGACCGTGGTAAGCGCCGCAGGCAACCGCAGTTATTTGGCAGCCTCTTTAAGGTTAGCAACATTCGTCTTTGAATTGCCGATGAAAATCTGACCGTTAATAATAGCGACCGGTCTTTTCAGAAAAGTATATTCTTCAAGAATCAATTTGCGATATTCTTTCTCCGTCGTCGGTTTCGGATCAAGCGATTTGTACTTCAATGCTACACGCGAGAAAAGTGCTTCGTAGCTACCCGCCATCTTTTTCATTTCATCCAGTTGCGCCGCAGTAATTGGTTGTGTCTTGATATCCTGCAACTCAAAACCTTTCGGTGTGATCTTGCAATCTTTCATGATGCGCGCACAAGTGGAGCAGGTGGAGAGGTAGTACATTTTTTTCATGTCGTAAAGATAAAAGTTCCCCGTTTCCAGTTCCGGGTTTCCCGTTAAGTTGGACTAAGTAACGATATTCAACAGGGAACTGGAAACAGGGAACGGGGAACAGTAGTACATTTGCATCATGAAAGACGCATCCGCATACGGCTTCGGCACAAAAGCAATTCACGCCGGACAAGAACCTGATCCTACTACCGGTGCAATCATGACACCGATTTACCAAACGTCTACGTATGTGCAGGAATCTCCCGGCACAAACAAAGGGTATGGTTATGCACGTGGAAAAAATCCTACGCGTGTTGCACTGGAAAATTGTTTGGCTGCGTTAGAAGGCGCGCAATACGGATTGTGTTTCTCCAGCGGCATGGGCTCCATGGATGCTGTGTGTAAATTGCTTCGTCCCGGAGATGAAGTAATTACTGGTGACGATTTATACGGTGGCGCGTATCGCATGTTCACGAAAGTATTTGCGAACTACGGAATCAAGTTTCATTTCATCAACATGACGAACGCGGAGAACATCCGTAAGTATGTCAATGCAAATACAAAATTGATTTGGGTGGAAACACCTTCGAATCCAACGATGCAGATTATTGATCTCGCCGCGGTTTCGAAAATCGCGAAGGAAGCAAAAGCAATTTTCGCAGTCGACAATACATTCGCAACGCCGTACCTGCAGAATCCCATTGCACTGGGTGCTGATATTGTGATGCACTCTGTAACAAAATATCTTGGTGGTCACTCGGATGTCGTGATGGGCGCGCTGATGATGAATTCAAAAGATCTGTATGATCAATTGTATTTCATTCTCAACAGCTGCGGTGCTAATCCGGGACCTATGGATTCTTTCCTCGTGCTGCGTGGTGTGAAAACATTGCACGTGCGAATGGATCGTCATTGCGAAAACGGAAAGCAAATTGCTGCATACTTGAAAACACATCCGCGCATTGATAAAATCTACTGGCCGGGATTTACTGATCATCCGAATCACGACATCGCGAAGAAGCAAATGAAAGATTTCGGTGGCATGATTTCATTCTCACTGAAAGGTGCAGATCTGAAAGAAACATTCCGCGTAGCATCTTCATTCAAAGTGTTCTCACTGGCAGAATCATTGGGCGGAGTAGAATCGTTGATCAATCACCCGGCAACCATGACGCACGCTTCCATTCCGAAAGAAGAGCGCGAGAAATCAGGAGTGGTTGACAACCTTCTTCGTCTCAGCGTGGGAATAGAAAATGCAGAAGATTTGCTTGCGGATTTGAAACAAGCTCTCGGCTAATGATTGGATGATCTGATGATAGAATGATAAGATTCAGGCGTTGTAAGAACGAATGATCTTTTCAGTATGCTTCAATTCTATCATCCAATAATTTTATCATCCTATCATCATTACCGTGTTTTCACAATCCTGAACGGTGGCACTTTCATCGCTATCGGTCTTCCGGCAAGATCCACTAGCTCGACTTTTGTGACCGTAACGTACGCACCGATTTTGTGTTTTTCAATTGCACGAACCGCTTGACCGAAGTCTCGACGTTCGCTGCACCCACCCCGAATGAGATTGCCATTGAAGTATTCGAAATTGTAACTCTTCACGGCATAGTTCTGCACATTTCCGGCAGCGTCTGTGAAGACCAGAATTCCTTTGCATTCAGCCGGATAATAGGAACATTCATATTTGTCGTCAGTCACAATTTTAAACGTATGCCGATTGTAGTGCAGACTGTCACTTGTCTTTCCTGTGAGCGTATCGAGACGCATGCTGAGATCAGTTCCCCACATGTTCACGAATACAATCTGTGTCGTCGCTTGTGAATTCAGATAACCGGTAAAGAACAGGAGAAATAAAGCAAGTATTATTTTCGATTTCATACCTGTTTATACCGGAGTGAAGCAATAGGTAACCGTAAACTCGTGGTTTTATTCTCCGCCGTCCCCAATAGAGATATGCTCGTCGGGACAGATTTCGCTGACTGCTATTTGTTACATAGTAACACCTAACGACCTCAGCTAATTCATTTAGCACATTACCTCATTAGCATGTTAGCACATTACTGATCATTCCACTGTTCTTTCACCCGAATCTTATATCCACCCGCATCTTCACACTTTTGTCTCGCTGCTTCATCCGCTTCATCTTGTGTGGCGTAACCGAATGCAACGCCTATGACTTTCGAATCAACGTAGTCTGTTCCGATACAGATGGCCCCGTACCCCTTTTTCGCTGAGAAGTCCTGCACAACAGGTTGGGTGCCTCCGCTCTTGATGCAATTGGAGTATGCGCATTCACGCGCCGCCATTTCCGAAGAAGCTCCATAACAAAAGCCATAATTGCCGGTTTCAGCGCAGAAATACACAGCACTTTGCGCTTTAGAAATCACCGGGAAAAACACGAGTGACAATACGCAGACAATTAACAAGCGATTCAGCATGGGGTGGATGATTTTATAAGTTAAAAATAGGAAAATCCCCCATTGCGGAATGTGGAAAAAGAGGTTTGTTTTACCCTATAATGCAAACAAAACTGCACGTGAATTACTATTTCATCACTGGAACATCGAAAGGAATCGGCAAAGCTATTGTTGATGAAATTTTGCTGCGTGAGCACGTGAAAGTCACTGGCATTGGCAGAAAGAATTCGCATTCATCGCCCAGGTTTGTGTTTGTTCCACTTGATTTATCCAATACAAAATCTGCTGGCGAATTTGAATTTCCTTCCTGTAGTGATGCGAAGAACATTTATCTCATCAACAACGCAGGAGCATTGGGAGAAGTGAAGCATGTTGGCGATTTCTCCAATCAAAACTTCGAAGAAATCATCAACCTGAATTTAACCGCGGTTATGATTATCACGAATAAGTTTCTGGCTGCGTTTTCGAAGAAAAATGTTCCTCTTGTGATACTGAATATCAGTTCAGGTGCTGGGAAAAATGCGATTGATGGATGGAGTGCATACTGTGCATCGAAAGCGGGCCTGGATATGTTTTCTAAGGTTCTCGCTGAGGAACTTGCGATTTCAGGCAAAAAACACATTCGCGTTTTCGCTGTTGCACCAGGAGTTGTAGATACTGCAATGCAAGATCAAATCCGGACAAATTCTGTTGAGGATTTTAGTCGCATTCAACAGTTCAAAGACTACAAATCCACTGGGCAGTTGGCTGATCCCCGCTTGACCGCGCAGAAATTAATAAGTATCTTAGACCTCCCTGAAAAATTCGCTGATACCATATTCTCGGTGAAGGATTTTAGCATGGAAAACGAGCACACCAATCAATAACAACATCCGCAAAAATGAAACGGACATTCACAATTCTTGCCAGCGTAGCATTCCTTTTAGGAACTGCGCAAATGACCATGGCACAATCAACAGCACCTGCAGGATATCTTCCTTGCGGCACCGATCAGGCAATGGAAGCAGCTTACAATCGCTATCCTGGCATGCGCGAAGAAATGGAAGAGAATCGCCGCAGAGCTGAAGAACAAGATCGCGCTGCATACCTTATGGGTTACCCGCACACAAACAGCACGGAGCGTAGCGGAAATCAAAGCACGCAGTCGCCTCCAACGTACACACTCGCGGTGGTATTCCACATTGTACATGATTACGGCTCAGAAAATATTTCTGATGCACAGATTTATGACGCAATGCGCATTCTCAACGAGGATTACCGCAAGCTCAACGCGGATACAAGCATCATCGTTTCTCCGTTTCAGACCATAGCTGATGATACAGAAATCGAATTCCGTCTTGCACAAAAAGATCCGCAAGGAAATTGCACGAATGGAATTGATCGTGTATCGTCAACTGAAACTTACATCGGCGACGACGGATCGAAACTGAATCCCTGGGATCGTTCCAAATACGTGAACATTTGGGTTGTGAAACAAATTTCAAGCGGCGCTGCGGGTTATTCACTCGGCGTTAGCAATTTCAATCCTGCTGCAATTGATGGTGTCATTATCCTTTCTCAGTACGTTGGAAGTATTGGAACTGGAAGTCCACAATTGTCGCGTGCTTTGACTCACGAAATTGGTCACCACCTGAACCTTGATCACACTTGGGGAAACACCAATAACCCTGGTGTTGCTTGCGGTAATGACGGTGTAACTGACACTCCTGTTACAAAAGGATGGACGACTTGTAACCTCACAACCAATGATGTTTGCACAGCTGGTATCGATGAGAACGTTCAGAACTTCATGGACTATTCGTACTGCTCACGTATGTACACATCAGGACAAGGCTCGCGTATGCGTACTTGTCTTACAAGCAGCACTGCGGCTCGAAGCACACTTGTGACTGCTGCAACAGCAATAGCAACTGGTATTAATGCTCCACAGACTTGCGCACCAATTGCTGACTTCGGTCCTCCTGATGTGCAATATGTCTGTCAGGGTAGTTCTATCACATTCACAGATAACTCATTCAATGCACAACCAACTGGTTACAACTGGACTTTCCAGGGAGGAACCCCAAGCACTGCAACGAACGATACAACTCCTACAGTTCAATACAACACGCCGGGAACATACAGCGTGAGTCTTACCGCTTCCAACACGCAGGGTAGCGATGCGTTCTCACGTACGAACTATGTTGTGGTTGTTCCGACAACAGCTGCATACCAATCAAGTTGGTTTGAAGGTGTTGAGAACACGGCTACTTTCAATGCCGATTGGGATATTATTAATCCGCAAGGAAATGGTTGGGTAAGCTCAACTACTGCTGCTGCAACAGGATCACGTAGCGTACGCTATGACAACACAGGTGCTGCTGCTGGCACAACAGATGAACTGATCGGGCCGACTGTAAATCTTTCTGCGATGACGGTACCAGGAATCACGTTCAAGGTTGCATTCGCGCAGCGTCAAACTTCGGATGTTGACCGCCTTCGCGTTTATGTTTCTACTGATTGCGGAAGAACATGGGTTCAGCGTTATTCCAAAGCAGGCACTCTTCTTTCGACTCATGCACCAGTAGGTTCAGGAAATTATGTTCCAGCTGCGGGTGACTGGAGAACAGAAACAGTAACGTTCACAGCTGCACAAATGTCTTCAACCAACGCACGCCTGAAATTTGTATTTGAAAGCGATGGCGGTAACGACATTTTCCTTGACGACATCAACATTCTTGGTGGAGTAGGAGTGAATGAATTCAACACTACGGTGAATACATTCGATGTGTATCCGAATCCGGCACAAGACAACACCATGATTGAATTCAATCTCGAAGACAATTCAAACGTGAACATCGAGATGATGGACATGAGCGGAAAAGTGGTGCAGAATATCTATACGGGTTCACTTGCAACAGGTAACCACCGCATTCCGGTTAGCACAGGAGAACTCAGCGCAGGAATTTACCTCGTGCGCCTGATGACTGGAGAAGGAAACTATCTGACTCGCAAGCTGATTGTGGAGTAGATTGGATTAGGAGATTGGAGACGGGTATATAAAGTCGTCTCGAAAAGCAAATAGAAAAAGGCGATTCAGTTTTGAATCGCCTTTTTCGTTGAGTTATTTTTCGTCAGATGAATTGCTGGATACTGTTCAACAACTCCCGTCTGCGATCTCCGATCTATTTGCTCTTAAAGCCAACAAGCACAGAAACACAACCACTCATCTCACCATCATCACTGTCATTCGTTCCTGCGAAAACTTCAACACGCATTTCAGTAGTTGTCTTCACTTTGAAATCCCAGAAGTCAGTGTTGTCGTTGTTCTTGCTGTCGAAGAGAACTTTGCCGGTCATGTCGCTTACAACAAACGTAACGTTCTCTAATGTTTCTTCCGAACAAATTAGAATGCGATAATCTTGTCCGGAATAGAACGTCATTACCGATTCAGTTTTCTGTCCTTCTTTCAGCAACGACATATTGGTTTGACCGTTGTGAATGAATGGACTTACTTTCGGCACACACTTTTTGCGCACCCAGGTTTTGCTGCATTGCGATACTACATCTGTAGAGACAGCGATGCAGAAAATAGCTGATAGGATTACAGCCTTAGTAGAAAGTTTCATAAGAGTTAGGTTCCGTGAGCCAGTAGTTTCCTTAGGGGGATAAAGACGAATACTGTGCCAGATTTTGTACGAAAACAGTTAGGAATTGTTTCAGCTACCTGACGTGATGCTGTTGCGGATTTCCGTAATTTTATCGAGTATCTGCTTGAATTCCAAAGAGTTGAGGCTACGCGGCTCTACTGGATTTTCTGCTTCAATAACACTTATGCCCGAATTTGGATCTTTCGTCTCCTTCAGCGCTCCGTCTTGTGATTTCGGGAGTTTGTCGAAGATAACTTTGAGTTCCTTGAGTTGAATTGAAACTGCTGTAACGTCATTATGTTCTTGTTTGTCGAGAAGAACAATAAGTTTGTCCAACGAAGGACGCTGTTCGACAATACGCACCCGGATTTCATTGCTGTTCGTGCTTTCCGCAACGCGACAGGCGAGGTATAAACCTTCAATCCAGCCACCCGCAATCATTAAAGCCGACGCGTGTGTCTGCTCATTATCCTGCAACATGGCATCGCAATCCCAATACGAATCGGTAATGATGCTCAAAACAGAATCGCGGTTGTTGATGTTGTTTTCCAAACGTGTTTTGCGTTCGTCGCTGAATGAAGCAGACACGTGTAATCCGTCTGCAAGCTTGCGCGTGCAATCCATGTACGTAACCGTCTCTGCGTGCTGATTGAAAATTCCAGCGAATGCAAGATCACTTCCATAAACACCCATGTTCAATGCCATGGCTGCAGTAGTTGTGTATAGCGATGTGTTTTTCGGATCGTTTAGCAATCCCGCATCGTATTGTGCCCCGGCTTGTTTCAGCAATTCCGCAGTTTGAATAGGCGAAGGAATGTAGATGAAAACGTTCTCAGCAGAAACGACTTCGTTATTGATATCAATTACCGCAGAGTCATCACCAGTTGTTTCAGCGTTGTTCTGTCCGCAGGAAGCTGCAAAACAAATAACACCGGAGATCAAAACGAAATGCTGAATTTTCATATGAGCAAAGATATTAATTCAACGAAGCGTTCACCTACAGAGTTTCGTTGTGTAAATGGAAATTGCGAACAATATGAGCAATATAAGCTCTATTCCACAATTAGCTTTCCTGTTTGCGTTATTTCATTGGAAGTGGAAATCTTATAGAAATAAATGCCGGACGAAGTTCCGGGCAAATCGATTCTGAAAGACGAACTTGTTATACCTGATCTAAAAATCACATGACCTAACATGTCATTGATTTCGATCGTTAGTCCTGTAGGATCAATATTATTTAACTCCACATAAAACATTCCCGATGAAGGATTTGGAAATAGTGTAATTAGGTTTACATTTTGTTCATGCGGATTTATTCCAGCCACAATTGTACCTGTATTATCCAGTTTGAGAATAAACATATCGTAAGTTGCAGTACTCGCATCTGCATTGGTCAATGTATTCGAACAAAATGTGACTGTCGTGCTATTAAAAAGTCCAACCCAGTAGCTGTTTCCGAATGAATCTATCGCGACGCCGTCAACAACGTCTCCACTGGATGAACCACCTGATTTGGCCCACAATACATTTCCAGAGCTGTTGTATTTGGTGAAAAACATCTCTAACTGCGAGGTAGTATTCGTCAGCGTCACAAAACCAAAAGTGATGCTCGTGCCGGTGAAAGTTCCTGCCAGATAAATATTGCCCGATATATCTACAGCCAATGAATTTCCCTGTTGAGTTGACCATCCACCTGCTCGCTGAGCCCAACTGACATTTCCGCCAGAATCAAATTTGGCTAGGAACAGATTGGTGCCGCCGCTATTGTTGAGCGTGTAACTATCAAATGTTATAGTCAGTCCGGAAAAATATCCGGTGATATAACTGTTCCCAGAAATATCTACAGCGACAGAATATGATATAGCGGTGTTTGTTCCAATAGCGCTCTTTGCCCAAACAGGGTTTCCGTAATCATCAAACTTCATAAGGAAAATGGCCCACAACATTCCAGTCGTGTCAAAACTAGCCAGGAAGTTACCGCCGAAATTTATGGTGTCCTGAAAAGAGCCGGTTACGCAAACACCACCCGTGGGATCTGCAGCAACATCGTAGGATTCATCATTGCCTGGACCGTTTCCAATCTTTGCCCAAAGTGCAGTACCGGCGGAATTATACTTGACGAGGAACGGATCAAACGAAGTACCCGAACTATTAACTGTCACAGATCCAAACGTGCAGGTAAGGCTGCCTGTTTTTCCTGTAACGTAACAACTGCCCGAACTATCGACTGCGAGCGACATGCACTGGTCACTGTAGTTTCCGCCAGCACTTTGTGCCCAGATTACAGAGCCTCCTGAATTGAATTTAACAACAAACATATCAGTTCCACCGCTGTTCGTTAAGAGCGTTGCTCCAATCAGAAGATTGTTCGTGAAATAATTTCCCGTTACATAACAATTACCGGATGCATCTGTGGCAACAGCTACACCATCTTCTGAAGATATCCCTCCAATGCGGGTCGCCCAGAGTACAGTTCCCGCAGAGTTATATTTTACCAGGTACATGTCTCCGCTTAATCCGGAATTATCGGCATTAGTTAAGGTGACTGCGCCGAAGGTAATGGTTGGACTAAAAAATGTGCCCGTCACAAATACATTTCCGGAAGCGTCTGTGGTGACACAGTCTCCGCGGTCGTATTCAACACCCCCTGCGCGATGTGACCAGGAGCAGTTAGGCGTTTGTGCATGCAGATGCGCCACCACCAGCAAAAGAAATGCAAACATGAATCTATGGAATGGAAACGTCATTGGTTTCATTTTTAAAGCTTTGTTATATGCATTTAAGTTAATGCGCTTCCAGCCAACTCTTACCCGTTCCCATTCCCACTTCCACCGGAACTTTCAGTGGTAAAGCTTCACGCATGCATTTTTCAATTACAGGCTTAATGATTTCGATTTCATCTTTCGGAACATCGAAAATCAATTCGTCATGCACCTGAAGCAACATACGCGTTTTGTATTTGCCTGTTGAAAGTTCTTTGTGAATGTTGATCATCGCGAGCTTGATCATATCTGCTGCTGAACCTTGAATCGGAGCGTTGATGGCATTTCGTTCTGCGAATCCACGTACGACTGCATTCGCTGAATTGATATCGCGCAAATAACGACGACGACCGCATAACGTTTCAACGTAACCTTTGTCGCGCGCCGATTGCTGCATTGAATCCATGTAATCGCGTATGCTGCTGTATTCACGGAAGTAATTATCGATAAGTGTTTTCGCTTCGCCACGTGAAATCTGCAAATTCTCTGCAAGTCCGAATGCGCCCTGACCGTAAATGATTCCGAAGTTTACGCTCTTCGCTTTGTAACGCATCTCTTTCGTTACTTCTGATTCAGCGATTCCGTAAACTTTCGCAGCAGTGGCGGTGTGAATGTCGATTCCTTTGTTGAACGCATCACACATTCCAGGATCACCGCTCATGCTTGCAACAATGCGCAATTCAATCTGCGAATAATCGGCGCTGAGCAAAACGTGATTTTCGTCTTTCGCAACAAACGCCGCACGGATTTTTCTTCCACGCTCGGTTCGCACAGGAATGTTTTGAAGATTCGGATTATCAGAACTCAAACGTCCGGTAGCAGCCACAACCTGATTGAAGGAAGTATGAATGCGTCCCGTGTTCGGATGAACCATTTCAGGAAGTGTATCGACATACGTATTCTTGAGTTTTACCAATTCACGATAATCAAGAATCTTATCTACGATCGGATGCTTTCCTGCGAGTTTCTGCAGAACATCTTCACCGGTTGCATACTGACCGGTTTTGGTTTTCTTCGGTTTGTCGCCGCCTACTTTCAAGACTTCGAAAAGAATATCACCAACCTGCTTTGGTGAAGAAATGTTGAATGGCGTTCCTGCAAGTTTCTGAATTTCTTCGTCAATGATTGCAATTTCTTTTTCGAGCTCGGCCGAGTAGGTGTGCAATACTTCTTTATCGAGCGAAATTCCTTCACGCTCCATTGCTGCAAGCACTGGCATCAAAGGCATTTCAATCGTATCGAAAACACCTTGAGCATTGTGTTCACTCAATCCCGGCGCAAATAGTCCTTTCAGTTGAAATGTGATGTCTGCATCTTCGCCGGCGTACTCTGCAATTTTGTCGAGAGGAGCGTCGCGCATGGTGAGTTGCGCTTTTCCTTTTTTACCAATGAGCGTTTCAATACTCACCGGAGAATAGCTGAGATAAGTTTCAGCCAATAAATCCATTCCGTGACGCATATCGGGATTCAAAAGATAATGCGCGATCATCGTATCGAACATCGGTTCAGAAACGAGTATGTTGTAATTCTTCAGCACACTCAGATCGTACTTGATGTTCTGTCCGATCTTCACAATGGATTTACTCTCGAGAACGGGCTTGAATTTATCAGCAATCTTTTGCGCTGCTTCTTTCTCCGCAGGCACAGGAACATACCACGCTTCCGCAGCTTTCCACGCGAATGAAAATCCGACAAGCTCTGCAGTGAGTGTATCCAGACCAGTTGTTTCTGTATCGAAGCAAACTTCCTGCAACGTCAGCATTTCTTTGACCAGGGAATCAATCTTCTCCTCTGTATCCGCGATGTGATAGGTGTGCGGAACAGTCTCAATCGTTTTTAGTGTAGTCGTTTCCGGCTCTGCTTCAGCAATACTCGCTCCGGTGTTTCCGAAAATATCAATTTGTCCCGGCTTGGTTTTGCGTCCTGCTGTTGACTCATCGTTTGTAACCGGTCCCTTGTCAGACTGCTCGTTTGTTGGTGCAGGAAGTTCTTCTCCCAACACTGTTTGTGCCAGACGACGGAATTCCAACTCGCCAAATACAGCTTTCGTTTTTTCTTTGTCTACTTCACGATAAAGCAACTCATCTGCATTGAATTCCATACCGGGAATATCAGTGATGATTGTTGCCAGCTTTTTGGAGAACACCGCCTGCTCTTTGTGATTCTCTACTTTCTCTTTCAGTTTGCCCTTCAGCTGATCTGTATTCACAATCAGATTTTCCACTGAACCGAATTGCTGAATCAAACTCATTGCGGTCTTTTCACCAACACCTGGAATTCCGGGAATGTTGTCGACAGAATCTCCCATGAGTCCGAGAATGTCAATCACTTGTTCCGGACGTTGGATGCCATACTTCGCACAAATTTCTGCTACACCAATTTTTTCAGGAGGTCCGCCTTTGTAGCCCGGCTTGTAAATGAAAATATTTTCCGACACGAGTTGACCGTAGTCTTTGTCGGGCGTCATCATAAATGTGGTGAATCCTTCTTTCTCTGCTTTCTTGGCGAGTGCACCAATAATGTCATCCGCTTCCCAGCCGTCGCTCTTAATGACAGTGATGTTGAATGCTTCCAGCAAAGTAAAAATATACGGAAGTGCTTTCTGCAGATCTTCCGGCATCTCATCGCGGTTCGCTTTGTACTCGGTGTACTCAATGTGCCGATGCGTTGGCTCAGCAGTATCAAACACTACAGCAATGTGCGTTGGCTTCTCTTTCTTGAGGAGTTCAAGAAGTGTATTTGTAAATCCAAAAACAGCGGAAGTATTGAGTCCGGCAGAGTTAATGCGCGGTGCGTTAGCGAAGGCAAAATAGGCACGGTAGATCAGTGCGAATGCATCGAGGAGAAACAGCTTTTTCATCACTACAAATGTAGCCACGATGTGGCTGCTTAACCACGGCGTCACAGCGAGCACGGCTAAAAAATTTAGTTTTATCCGTTTTCAAACGTTTGTTACCGACTAATGCGAAAAACACGATTTACGTTTGCAGAATAACCTTTAAACCTTAATAATATGAAAGTCCAGAAACCAGAATTTATGAGAGAGAATCACGAAATCGGAGCAAACTTTACTGTTGACGAAGATTGGGACCATTTAACTACAAAAATCATGGATGCATGTTTCGCTGTGCATCGTGAAATGGGACCAGGTTTAAAAGAGGAGATTTACCAAGCCTGCCTTTTGAAAGAGTTTGAGTTGAGAGAAATCAAGTTCGAGTGTCAGGTAAGAGTTCCAATGCTTTACAAAGGACACGATTTGAAGAAGCATTTGATTCTCGATTTGCTTGTTGAGGATAGGATTATTCTTGAGCTGAAAGCAACGGAGGAAATCACAGGATTGTTTCAAGCGCAACTGTTGAGTTACCTGAAGCTCACCAATCGTAAAATTGGTTACATCGTCAACTTCAATGTTTCAATGCTCAAGACGGGCATCAAGCGAATGAAGAACGGATACTAACAAAAGCCGTGCTCGCCGTGCCGCCGTGGTAAAGCCGCCGGCATGGCCGGCACAGGTAACCAGAAGCCCCTAAACATTGCTGTTTAAGGGCCTCGGCGGAAACTACTACTAAGGGAAACTCTTACTTGGTGCCTTTCTGCCCTTCGTGTTCAGAAGCGTACCAGTCATTATATTCTTCGATCACCGACTGCATGTCTTTGATCTCGTATTTCTTGTCTTCAGACTCGATGCGTGCAACGAGTTCGCTGTTGTCGGCCATCATTTCAGAAACTGTTTTCTTAAAGTGATTGCCTTTTAACTTCTTCAGGCTCTTCGATTCGCCTTCTGTATTTTCAACATAGAAGTCTTTTTCAACTTCTGTCTGTTCGCCGTGGTAAACTTCAAATTGCCACTCGAAAAGATTGATCTTCCCTGCGGACACTAATTTAAGAAAAACCAGCTCCTTGTCCATAGAACGACTTAGAAATCTCACGCCTTCGTATGAGAATTCTTTCACGTCCTCCGGCTTGTAATTTTTCTGGACTCCTTCCGCATTTTTAAGAGTCACTTTCGTGAACAATGGGAGCTCCTTTTTCGTGTTGTATTTGATTTCGCCTTTCAGCGTATCGCCATTGGTCAGGATCACATAACCCTGTTTCCACACTAATTCAGCCTTTGCTGCTGTAAACGAACCCAGAACGAGTAGCAGGACGAGAGTAAGGTGTTTCTTCATTGCAGCCCAAATTAAGGTCATAAAGGCCTGAATTCAAAGGTGATGTTAGGAACTGTGTCGAAATGTTGAAAAGTGGGGGAATTGTGGATAACCCGGGGTTTAACCCTGCAAGAGTTTAACCCTTGCAGGGTTAGCCTTTCCACCATTCCCGAAACGCCTGTCCCGATTGCTTCAAAAACACCTTTTCACCAATCATCGGTGTCGCCATCTCAATATCACTGTTCTTGTTCGCTTCAGCCACACGATTCAAAGGCTCATCCCAGGGGTGATTGCCCAGCGCAAATTTTGCCGAATGAACAGGAATAAAGCGTGATGCATTCAATTCTTTCGCAACCTGCACTACTTCTTCTGGCAAAGTATGGATAAGCTGCCAGCTCATGTCGTACTGACCATTTTCCAGAATGGCAAGATCAAACGGACCAAATTTCTTACCGATATCTGCAAAATGTGTGTCATAACCACTGTCTCCACCGATGAAAATATTCATGGTTGGTGTTTTAAAAACGAATGACATCCACAAAGCGCGGTTGCGCACAAAACCTCTACCACTGAAATGTCGTGCTGGAGTCGCGTGCACAACAAATCCGTCGCCGAGATCTTCTGTCTCGTGCCAGTCTTTTTCAACGATGATTTCCGGATCATATCCCCATCGTTCGAAATGCGCACCTGTTCCAAGGCCGGTGATTATTTTACTAACTCGCGGTTTTATTTCGATCAGAGTTTTGTAATCGATGTGATCCCAATGATCGTGTGAGATAAAAAGATAGTCGATCTCCGGAATGTCGGATGCGCGGTAAGCACCTGTGCCTTTGAATTCACGCGTGGTAAATGCAAGAGGTGATGCTGCGCCACTTAATACAGGATCAACCAATATTTTCTTCCCGTCAATTTGCATGAAGTACGAGGAATGACCGAACCACACGAGTACATCTTCGTTCAGTGGTAACGATTTCAGATCCGTTTTAACATGTGGAATTTCTTTGGCAGGAACGCGATGTGGTTTTGAAGAAAGGATTTCACGCATCACCGTGTAATAGTTTGCGCCATTCGTCAGATCAGGAGTTACGCTCAGGTTGTGAAACTTTCCATCGCGGAAGTGTGGCGATTCACGAATACGTTCAAGCCGTTTTCCTTTTGGCGCACTTCCGAATTTCGGTTGTTGCATGAAGAGATAAACGATGAGGACGAAAAGTAGTATAACGGAAAGAGTAATGAGCACGATGGTGTTTTTGGTGGCTTTAGTATAGTCGTGAATGAGGGTGAAATATTGTAGTCTTGGGCATAACCCTGCAAGGGTTAATCCCTTGCAGGGTTATGCGCGCGCGCGAGTTACAACGATTTTTTCGCAATAGTCGGGAGTAAACGTTTGAAAACGGATGTGGTTGATGAATTAGGCACCCTCCAAGGGTTTAACCCTTGCAGCGTTAACCCTGCAGGATCCGCCGCGGCGGAAAACGCTTGCGGGGTTACCAAACATTCTTTTCAGAATTACTCCCGCCAATATTATAGGTGTAAACAACGCCCATCCCATGACACAGGTACCCGCAAACCGTCTCGGTCAAGGTAGTATCGTTTTGAATGTACTCCATCTTGATGCTGCAATCGTTCTCAATGTTAATCCAAACAGTTTCACGTCCCCCAGGCTTCAGGTGTTCAATGATCTGATCTTCACAACCGGTGATATTGACTTGCTCAATCTCTTCTAGCGTTTGATTTACAAAAGTGATGCGCGCAATATCAGACAAACGCGCTCCTGCCCACAAACAAACAATCGCCAAAGGAATATTGAAAAGCTGAAAGAGAATTGTTGTGATTCCGATTCTTCTGACTGATGAATTTTTTGCCATGACAACGCCCAGAATCACTAATGCAATCAGATTCACCAGGCCTAAAAGCAGCATGGAGAAATATCCGATGAACGCGTAGAGGAAATCGCCGCTGAAAAAGTACAACGCAAAAATTGTTGCCGCGGTGAGGAATGAAACCACAGCGGTATAGAAGGAGAGACGGACGGCGATGTGGTGTTTTTTCATAATAGTTTATCGGCTAATAACCATAAGGCGGAGTCCATTCCTCCCAATTGTTCAAAGCAATCTGTGCCCGATGATTCAGGATCCCGTTTTGAGCGGATGCGGCATCCTGGTCACCATTGTTTGCCGCGGCAATAACAATGGTCACTGCTTTTTCGCTTGCATCTGTTGCCGCGTCGTATTCACCGCTGCTGTATAGAAACCAACTGTATTTATCCCAAGCGTAATAATTGAATTCACGTGACTCTGCGTACAATACGGAGTTCAGATTGAAGAGATAATAAATGTGATGCGACGGGAGGAAAGAGAGCCACATGCAAAAAAGGATGTACGCTGAAAGCACAAATTGCGGCAGCCTGAATCCGGTTCTTTTCATCGCAAGAATAAGGATCCAGCCAATGGAAATTGCGATCGCAACCAAACGCACTTTATCAGAATAGGTCCAGTATTGAATACGGAAAAGAAAATAAGTGGTCCAGCTCCAGAACGAAAAATGGAGAAGCACGGTCACGATATCGGTCTTACTATTTTTAATTGCGAAAGTCGTCGCATGAATCATTAACAGCAGAACCGAAATAATCAGCAGTAATGCCGAGCCCGGCCAATGTGCAAATCGCATGATTAGCGCAACGCCGAATAGCGACCAGGAGATGATGAGAAATTTTTTCATGTCTTAATTCTGTAACGCTTGGCATTCGAACAACTTTGCCATATCCTTCTTTGCAATCCCGGCCTCGATCAGAAACGGAACCGTAAAGAACAGGTATCCACCGACAAGCATCCCGATTGGAATGACCAATCCTACGGGATTTACCAGTCGGTAATAAGTAAACGATGAAACAACCGCGAAGAGCAGAACACCGAAAAACACCGCACCAAATACCATCACAAGTGTGTGCAAGCGCATTTTGATTTCGATTTTCGTTCCGGTTGGCTGAACAGAAATTGTTCCGGAGATCATAGGCAGAAACGAATTCCTGTAAGCGATTGCCCTCGCAAGATCAAATTTGTTTCCCCGCAACTCCCCATTGTATCCGCTGATTTTGATGTTCGGATAATACTTCACCTTGAACGCATTTGCAGCACGCGTCAGACAATTCAAGCGATTGCGGATTTCATTCTCGCTGAGCGGGGAATTGTAGGTGTACTTGCGGTAAGGGAGGAGGTTCATTTTTGCAACTAATTCAGCTCTCGTAAAGTAGAATCAATTGACTCTTTGGTGCTTTTGATCAAAGTCAATTCATAATCACCTTTCTCTGCCAACTCAATTTCTTTCGAAACGAAATATGGAATCCCGTCTTTATACGCCACGGCTATCAACGTAGCACGTTCACCAACCGGAAGTCGCACAGTTTTTACAGGCTGAAATCCGAAACGGTATTGTCCATCGTCTGTCGTATACGCGTTCAAGGCTAGTTTCCTCCAATTGAGAATCAATGTCAACGACACATACTTGAATTCTGTGCTATTACTTATCTTGGTCAGAAGTTCAATGTCTTTTGCTTCTGGCTCATTGAGAAATCGATCGCAATTGATCCACCCGAGTTTTGCAACCTCGAAAGAATTCCGAACAAGTTTTTCAGTTCCATCGGAATCTTTTTTCTCTGCAATAAGTCGCTTACGTACTCGATATGCGTTGAGAATTTCTGTGATTTCAGAATCCGTTTTCCCCGACTTCTGTAATTGTTCTCGTGCGTTAGAAGCGTCCAAATTTACTCCCGATGTAATTGCAATACAGGATGTATTGCGCTGGTCAATGAAGGCTTGAAAAATCTCTAGCAGGGGTTTCCCTACTCCATCTCCATATTTACCCCAATCTCTGATCGTCGGTTTGTCAGACCACGATTTGATGTAAGCGTATGCAAGGGAATCGCAATACCATAGTTCCTTATCCAAATTATTCAGGTAGATATTTAAGACTGCGGAGTCGGCTATCATTCTACCCGTCATTGCACTTGAAGTTTCAAAACTTGTATAATGACCAATGGCCCACTGAGCAGATTGAATCATGTTAAAACGAGACTCGAACTCACGAGTCGCTATAAATGTATTTTCGAGGACTGCTCTTTTCAAATTCAGACTATCAACTGTTTCGCTTCCGTCTGGAACACTATACGACCAACTCTCATGATAGTAATCTTCCTTTTTGAAGTCAAACGACTTCCAATAGGAGTAATCAAACATTTCGAGTGGTAGGCAAATCATTTTATTTTCTGGTTTCCCACTTACGGTCCAAGTGATATTGCCAGTTGAATCATACGACCCGGAAAAAATCTTAACACCAGGTTTTGATCGTCGAGTCGGCAATTCAATGCTCAATGTTTTATCCGTTCCTAACGCAACTGACTGATTGTTCGCTTTAGCATCAATGAACAACATGCCCTCTGATTCCAGAATTTGTCCATCACAAACCGTTTGCATGTTACTGCGGATGATGTCGTTTGCACTGAGCACTTCTATCATCTTGATTTCTATAGGCCCAGTAACTGGCTTACCGTCTGATCCAATAAAACTGTTTTGCGCAACGAAAACTGTTGTGCCACCTTTACCGACTAAAAGCGTGTCATCGCTTGCATCCACTGAGAAGTTTTGTGTCTCCGGTCGAAATGATGCGAATGCTGCTTCACGTGCAGAATCCGGAAACGCGATTCTGTCTTCGATTATAATTGGCTGAGAATTGTCTTCACTAGCGGGATCGCTACCGCATGAGAATAGAATGATGGACACTAATACAACAATAGAAATTGTTTTCATAGACGAGATAGTTCTAAATTTAGCACCCGACCGCTGTGACTGCCAACTGCACTACCGCCCGACTGCCTACTGGTTGGGCATCTCATTATACAGCACATCAATCACCACTCTCCCCACCGCATCCAACGAAGCAGGATCAATGTTGTCCATGTTGTCGGTGTGACGATGATGTGTAGGACCGTAATCCTGTTCGCTTGGATCGTAGTGAACGATGTCAATGCACGGAATACCTGCGAGCTGAATGATAAAGCGATTGTCGTCGATCGTTTCGCCGGTTACACTATTCACGAAGTAAGCTCCGTAACCAAGATCTTTTGCGGCGTTCCAGACTTTCTCAACCACGTTTGATGCGTAGCGAACAGAAGTTCCTTCACGAGGAAAGACCGCACCTTTTGCGCCAACCATGTCGAGGAGAATTCCATAACGAACGGTTTTCGCATACTCCGGCTTCACACTCTGTGCCCAGTATTGCGAACCGAGACACCAGGAAGTTTCTGCGCCACCAGAATTGCCTTGATCTTCTGCATCCACAAAAAGAAAGTCAACACCAATGTTCGGATCTTTTTCGTTGATGGTACGTGCGATTTCCAACAACACGGAAACTCCACTTGCACCATCGTTCGCGCCATCAATAGGTTCACCCTGTCTTTCATCATCGCGATCGGCAATGTAACGTGTGTCCCAATGTGCAACGAGAAGAATTCGTTCAGTACGTTCTGGTTTGTACTGTGCGAAAATATTTTTCATCGTCACCATTTTGCCCATGGTGGTGGTGGGCGCTTCCTGCATGACAACCGTGTCGACGTACGAATTCATCTTCGCGAAAATCCAATCAGCACATTTCGCGTGCTCCGGCGTTCCCGGTACGCGTGGACCGAAATCAACTTGTGTCTGTGTAAATGCCATTGCAGAATCAGGATTGAATTCAGGGCCGGCAATGCGAGGAACTTTTGGAACATTCGAATCACCGCAAGTATCGCAAGGAGGATCTTTCGGATCAACCGGACTGCACGACAAATACGGAAGCAACATCACGCTAACGAAAAGTGCGAGCAAAGACAGAATAATTATCGATCGCTTTCGCGGACTATTCATCATCATCATGATTTCATTTCCCAGGTTGTTCCTTCTTTGCTGTCTTTGAGTACGATGTTCACTTTCGCAAGTTCATCGCGCACAAGATCACTCACGGCAAAATCTTTTTTCGCGCGTGCTTCCTGACGGATTTTGATAATGAGTTGCATCAAACCATCAGTTGTATCGCCAGCAGATTCCATGATATCGTCTTTGAGCCCGAGTACATCGAACACAAAATCGTTCATGATGGATTTCATTGCAGCGATGTCTTCTGCAGTCAGCGTTTCTTTTCCGTCGCGCGATGAATTGATGATACGCGCTGCGTCGAATAGTTCTGCAAGAAGTATCGGTGAATTGATATTGTCGTTCATTGCATCATAACAACGTTGACGCAATGCAGCAACATCGTATGATGACTTTGCAGATGCAGGAACTTTATCGAGTGTGCGTAATGCTTCCATCAATTTGCGAAAACCTTTTTCGGATGCAAGCAATGCTTCATTCGAGAAATCGAGTGTACTCGAGTAATGCGTTTGCAGCATGAAGAAGCGAACCGTCATGGGTGAATACGCTTTATCGAACAGCGGATGTTTTCCTTCGAGCTTGGCTTGCGATGGAGTTGCGCTTGGAGAATCTGCAGCGAGTTTTTTTCCGGTGAATAATTCTACAGGAAGAAAAACATTGCCGAGTGAACGCGACATTTTCTGTCCATTCAGCGTAAGCATATTCGTGTGTACCCAATAGCGAACAGGAGCGCTTCCGCAGCAGCCAACGCTTTGTGCAACTTCATTCGTGTGGTGTGTTGGAATTAAATCCATTCCTCCACCGTGAATGTCCATTGTTTCGCCAAGATATTTTCTTCCCATTGCAGAGCACTCAATGTGCCAGCCGGGAAAACCTTCGCCCCAGGGAGAATTCCAACGCATGAGATGTTCTGGTTTTGCTTTCTTCCAGAGCGCGAAATCCAAACGACCTTTCTTTTCTTCCTGCCCGTCGAGGTCACGCGTATTGCTTAATTGGTCATCCAATGATCTTCCCGAAAGAACGCCATAGTTGTGGTCCTTCGAAAATTTCTCTACGTCGAAGTAAACGGTTCCATCAACTACGTAGCCATAACCACGTTTGATGATTTCTTCCGTCATTTCGATCTGTTCCGGAATATGTCCCGAAGCAAGTGGTTCAATACTCGGCGGAACTGTATTCAGCAACTGCATAACCTCACGAAAACCGAATGCATAACGCTGCACGATTTCCATGGGCTCGAGTTTTTTCAATCGCGCTTGTTTACCAATGCGGTCTTCGCCCGTTCCTGCATTTTCATCTTCGAGGTGACCAACGTCCGTAATGTTTCTTACATAACGAACCTTGTACCCGATGTGAACAAGATAACGGTACAACAAATCGAATGAAGTGAACGTGCGACAATTTCCGATGTGGGCGTCGCTATACAAAGTTGGTCCGCACACGTACAATCCAACATGTGGTGCGTTCGGAGCAACGAAAAGTTCTTTCTTGCGGGTTAATGTATTGTAAAGATGTAAGGGCTGCATAGGTTCTCGGTTCTCGGTTCTCAGTTCTCGGTTGAAAAAATTACAATACCGGCTAAGAAAGAACGGAAAGCAAAGTTAAGAGAAACGGGGGAGTGGGGAACCGGGAAATCCCCGATAAAAGTCAAGGTATTACTGCGTTATCGCCGGCAACACTTCTCTCTTCAGCGTTCCGTTTTCATTGTAGATTTTGTAATCACCAATGAACCATCCGTTCGCCCAGGTGCCGTCTTCGTAAAGCTTGCCACTCGGATAATACGTTTTCATATTACCAACAATTTCCCCACCAGACCAATGATATTCCATCCAGATTGTTCCGTTGGGATAGTACGTTGTCATCAACCCCTCACGTTTGCCGTTGACAAATGTAGATGAGGAAGTAATCGCGCCATCTTCATTGAAGTATTTGCACAGACCATCACGACGACTTTTTTTGTAAGTCACCTGGGCCACTGTTTTTCCGTATTGATTGTACGTACTCCAAACGCCTTCCAACTTGCTATCGGTGTAATTACCTTCCTGCACAACCTGCTCAGGTGCCCAAGGTGCGCCAAGTTTTTTGAAAGCGGCTGTTATTTTCCAATACCCTTGTCGTTTTCCAGCTGCGTCAACAACATTGACCGGATAATCACCAGAATAGGAACTGGTTTGGGCGCGCGATGAAATAATCGCCAGCAAAGTAATTGCAACAATAAAAACTGCAGAGAGAAAATGCTTGTTCATCGAACATGATTTTGAACCGAGAAGTTACAAAAACAAAAACGGAAGTGCATGAAAAAGTCCCGCTTTTGACGACGGGACTTTTGAGTTTTATTCGGAATGACGTTATTTCTTTTTCACTTCTTCTTCTTTCACAACACCGTCACCAATATACTTTCCACCTTCGTAACGCTTAGTTCTTACCCACTTTCCGGAAGCGTCGTAAAGTCGTTCCTCGCCGCTGATCATTTTCCAATCTTTGAAAACTCCAACCATTGTGACTTGTCCATTTTTGTAAAGCGTGTGTGGACCATTACCATCGAAAGGTTTCCCTCCGGTTTCGCCTTTATTGATTTCCTGACCATCGCCTTTCTTTACGACAGGTGCTGTTCCTCCAACCTGATCTTCAGGAGCAACATCAACGGCTTCTTTTGGTTTATGCTTCACCGTTTTCGCCGGATCAATTGTGCCACCATTGAAGAATGTTTCTTCTACCAATTCACCTTTGTCGTTGTATTCTTTTTTCCAGCCTTCTTCTTTTCCGGCCTTCAAGTTCACGCTTATGTTTAATTGTCCGTTCGGATGATAGTATAGTTGCTCACCATCTCGCTGTCCAAGTGCATTGTACTTGAACTGCTGACGAACTTTTCCGTTCTCGTAATACATTTTGTACGGACCAGTCCAACGTGTTCCAACCCATGTTCCTTCTTCCTGCAGTTGTCCGGATTCGAAATATGTTTTCGCAGGACCGTTCGCACGATTGTTTACAAACGTAAGTTCAGATTCTTTATTTCCGTTCTGGAAAAATCGCGTCCACATACCAGTCTTCAGAGACTTCTCGTAGTTACCCTGCTCAACAGTTTGAGATGGAAGCCACGGCGAAGGCATTTTAAGAAGTAGTGCAGAAAGCTCCCAATAGCCTTGACGTTTGCCGTCGACTATCTGATTTTTTTGGTCTGTTGTATTTGGGGTTTGCCCGAACGCAACCGAAGTTGTGAGTGTCAACGCAAGTAGGGCGAGTACCAATTTCTTCATCGGGGAAATGTCTTAATGAAACACTCTGAAGTCACAACCCAAAACCGCTCCAAAAATCACCCAACTGCGAAAAAAAGTAGGGGCTGCTGGTATTGTTTTACGAAGAAACGGCATTATGTGTTACGACATTGATCTTAAAACACAGACTTTCTGTCTACGCTTAACATGGTTTCGTCGCCTGCAGCAATTCCCAGCCGGAGGTACGGCGAGATGCGTTCGTGGGGTCTGACCTTCTCAGTTACTCCGGCTGGGCTTAGAATCATAAACACTTAACGCCGTAACGCCGAGTCGCCGTGGTAAGCGTCGCAGACAGGCAAAAGTTGGAGAGTTGAGGAGTAAAAATGAAAGAGTCCCGTGTTTGCAGCCGGGACTCTCTCTGTATTCTCCTAAAGGGAATCTACTTACTATTGCCTTCGGTTGGCAATGGACCATCGCCCACGTACTTGCCACCTTTGTAAAGTTTGATCTTGATGAGGATGCCGTTGTTATCATACAAACGCTCTTCACCGTCAACCAGTTTCTTTTTCGCGAACGTGCCTTTCATTGTGATCTGACCGTTCTTGTAAAGGATCCAATAACCTTCACCGTTAAATGTTCCGGTGTTTGGTTTCACTTCTGTTGATGTAACAGTTGGTGAAGTTCCTTTTTGTTCTTTTTCCTCAGGAGCTTTCACTGCGTCTGCAGATTCAGGCTTCTTCGGCTCGTATGTTTTTGTTTTCGCAGGATCAATTGTACCTCCGTTGAAATACGTTTCAGCTGTGAGCTCACCATTGGTGTTGTACTCTTTCTTAACGCCTTCTTCTTTTCCTGATTTCATATTCACCTCGATAGCCACTTTGCCATTTGGGTGATAGT
The DNA here is from genome assembly GCA_040377305.1 of Flavobacteriales bacterium. Taxonomy (GTDB): domain Bacteria; phylum Bacteroidota; class Bacteroidia; order Palsa-965; family Palsa-965. Next base: position 148,041 of record JBEIPA010000011.1, read on the forward strand.
AAGTCTGTGCTCCGTCGCGCTGTCCAAGGTTGTTATAAGCGAACGACTGGCGGACTTGCCCGTCTTCGTAATACAGTTTGTATGGACCAGTCCAACGTGTTCCAACCCATGTACCTTCTTCGGAAAGATTTCCGTTTTCGTGGTACATCTTAGCAGGACCGTTTGGACGGTTGTTCACGTACGTGAGTTCCGATTTTTTCTTGCCGTTCTGGTAGTATTCAATCCAGATTCCAGTCTTCATGGAATTCGTGTAGGTGCCTTCTTCAACCAGTTGCTCGGGCGTCCATGGTGATCCAAGTTTCTTGAAACCTGCAGTGATCTTCCAGTAACCTTGTCGCTTTCCGGCAGCGTCAACAACATTATCCTGCGCAATCGCAAATGACGCTGTAACACACAACACAAGTAGGGATAGTATAAATTTCTTCATCGGCCAGCGGCTTTGTGGGGGCGTTTCCCCAGTCCAACATTACTGAAATTTAACGAAACAAGCCGCTTTTCGTTGCACAAATTCGATCAACCCAGAAATAACTTCGACTAACCTCAACACAAATCGATGCAGGGGGAAATGCGATTCGAATGCTGGTGAATTGTACGTGGAACATTGAAAGGCGGTTACACCTTTGTGTAAACATTTTTCAGGTTGACCAGCATGTCGTTAGTCATGGCCTCGAGGTCGTACTTTGGGGCCCATCCCCAGTGTTCTCTAGCAACCTGATCGTCAATGCTTTTTGGCCAGGAATCGGCTATTTGCTGGCGGAAATCGGGCGCATAATCGATCGTGAATTCCGGTATAAATTTGCGGATTGAAGCGGCAATTTGTTCTGGATTAAAGCTCACTCCTGCCAGGTTATAGCCCCCACGGAATTTGATCTTTTCAGCCGGGGCTTCCATAATTTCCAGTGTTCCACGAATTGCATCGGGCATGTACATCATGGGCAAAGTGGTGTCTTTTGACAAGAACGACGTGTACTTCTTGTGTTTCAGCGCCTCGTGATATATATGTACAGCGTAATCCGTTGTTCCTCCTCCGGGTGCTGACTTCCAGCCAATTAGTCCGGGATAACGCAGGCTTCTGGTGTCAACGCCGTGTTTGTGGAAATACCATTCAATCCAGCGCTCGCCCGCAAACTTGGAGTTGCCATAAACCGTCGTGGGTTCAATGATTGTAAACTGCGGAGTATTCTCCCGTGGAGTCGTAAGACCGAAGACAGCAATTGAGCTCGGCCAGTATATTTTTTGTATGTGTTTCTCACGCGCCAATTCGAGCACATGGAACAAGCTTTCCATATTGAGCTTCCACCCGAACATTGGTTTCTGTTCTGCTGTTGCGGAGAGTAATGCGGCGAGCAAATAAACCTGCGTGATACCGTGACGTTTTACGACTTCGAATAATTTGTCTTTGTCAAGCGCATCTAAAACTTCATACGGCCCGAGAGCGAGTTGATCAGCATCAGCAGGTTTGATATCGGAAGCCACTACGTTGTTCTGTCCGAAAATCGATCGCAGTTCGGCAACTAACTCAGTTCCGATCTGTCCGGAAGAACCGATCACAAGAATTTTATCCATCGCTGTAAATGTAAATACGATTTGCCAATTGTGAGAAGATGCAAACCACTTGTTGCCCGACGCAGGGCTCTGACCATGGTTGCTTCATGTTTTCGGAATGCTGGACAAGTAAGAATTGGGCAATCCTTGTTTTAGAAACGGGTATAACAAGGACACCTTTACTGTAACAATTCGTCAAAGAAGTTTTACAACAAGTGAGAACCAATCAATAACCCTCAATACTATCTATTATGAAACGCAATTTATTAATCCTGACAGTTGCTTCCCTTGCGGTTGTGATGGTGTCTTGTAAGAAAGACATTGTTGAAAGAGACAATACTTATCCGGGCAGCTACTCCAGCAACGGGGCACTCAACAGTTATTTTCAACAGGCCGGTCCTCAGTTGCAAACCTTTACTGTGAATGCTGCTACAGGTGGAGTTTTTTATGGCAACCAAGGAGCGAGGTTAGTAATCGCACCAAACTCTTTTGTCTATCAGAATATGCAACCCGTTACGGGCTCAGTTGACCTACAACTCATTGAAGTGTACGGTAAGAAAGCAATCATTTGTTCGGGTGGTTTCACAACATCGAACGGAGTTCCAATTGAATCGGGTGGCGAAATCTACATCAATGCGTGGCAAGGAAATAACGAGTTGGAATTGAATCCTGCTGGTGGAATTACAGCTTCCATACCTGCAGGTCTAACGACGCCTCCTCCGATGGAGAATTTCACCGCATCGGAAATCGGGGAAGGGGCGGATTTTGATCGCGTTGATTCTTCACTAGTGCAGATCACATGGGATACTTCAAACGTAGTGGCGGCACAGTACTATTATAATTTGCAGGTATATCAGTTTGGCTGGGCGAATTGTGATGTGTACATGAATTCGAATAGTGACTTGACTGATTTTACAGTTTCCCTGCCGCAAACGTTCAATCATGAAAACACAATGGTGATCATTTCATTCACTGATTATAATACCGTATCTACAATGTATACGTTCGACGAAGAAACCAATGCATACGTTTCGGGTTATTACAAGCTGCCGATCGGATTCGATGTGACATTTATTGCCATCTCTGAAATCAACGGTCAATTTTATTATACAGAACATTCAACAAATATTGTTGAAGATCACCTTATCTCGCTTACTCCGCAGGTGTGCACGGAGGCTTATGTTGATCAGATGCTCACCTCGTTATAATATTAAAGAGTGAACTGACCCACGCACGTTGAAATGATCCCGTCTCGTCAAGAAATTGATGAGGCGGGATTTTTTTATGCGAGTAAAACAACTGGACTGTTTTGTTTTGCGATCTGCAAACTGCAACACACCACGTGCGCGTTTCAACACACAAGTGGTAACATGGTTCACGACTTGATTGGTTTGAACATTGTAATTTGTTGTTGTACTTAATACAGATGCTCCCCGCATCTTTGAAGTACAGTTGTAATCTGAGCTGTTCCCCGCAGCAATCGTCCCCTAAAAGATACAGTAGCAACGAGGCATTAGTACTGCGCGTAATTCCAATACGCACATCAATGTTGCAAACAATTTAAAGTATCTGACCATGAAAAACATTCGCAAAATTTCTCTCCCTGCGATTGCAATTCTTGCTCTGCTAGGGACAGCAGATGCAAGGGAGAATGTAAACCCAAACGGAAACCGAAATTCAAACGGCAATCGCTATCAATCCGGTGAAGATGTATTAGCAACGTGCACACCGGCTTCTGCCAAAACTGATCTGGATGTCAACAACGTTCGCACGACCATTATGACTGGTGGCGATATGTGGTGGGATCTGACTACAGCACGTTATGAAATTCCCAAAGGTAGCGGCAAGCATTCTATTTATGCCGGAGCATTGTGGATCGGTGGATTGGATGCAGGCGGATCACTGCGCGTGGCGGCGATGACTTACCGTCAGACCGGAAATGATTTCTGGCCGGGCCCACTTGATTTAAATGATGCATCCGTTGATCAAAGTGTGTGCAACGAGTTCGACAAGCATTGGAAAATTTCGCGCAAGGAAGTAGAAGACTTTGTAGCGTGGCAACTAGACCCGCCTGCGTATCCGAATTACACTGTTCCGTTGAGCATTCAGAACTGGCCAGGGAATGGCGCACCAGGACAAGATCAGTACCTCGCCCCCTTTCATGATGAACAAGGCGATGGCATCTATAATTATATGGATGGTGATTATCCCGGTTTTGATCTTGATGGAACAGGAAGCTGCGATCACAACCAGTTGTTTGGCGATCAGGTTTTGTGGTGGGTGTTCAACGATCGCGGAAATATTCACTCAGAATCAGGCGCAACTGCAATCGGACTTGAAATTCATGCACAGGCTTTCGGTTTCGAAACGAATGATGAAATCAACAATATGACTTTCTATTCGTACAAGATTATTAATCGATCGACCACACAATTAGATCAGACTTATTTCGGTCAGTGGACAGACGCTGATCTTGGTTATGCATTCGATGATTATGTTGGATGCGATGTTGGTCGCGGATTGGGATACACCTACAACGGCAATGCGAATGATGGAGGATCGGCTCAACCGGGACCGGACTCCTATGGTGCAAATCCACCAGCAATTGGTATGGACTTTTTCGAAGGACCGATTGCGGATTCTGCAGATGGAGTTGACAATGATCGCGACGGACAACTGGATGAAGCAGGAGAACAGATTATCATGTCGAAATTTATTTACTATAACAATGACGGCAGCGTAACCGGCAATCCGGACAACGCAACACATTTCTATAACTACCTCTCCGGATTCTGGAAAGATGGTTCTCCACTTACTTATGGTGATGACGCGTATGGTGGAACAGTTCCTTGCGACTTCATGTTCCCAGGCGATTCAGATCCGCTCGGTATTGGCGCCGGTGGGCCGCAACCAGCATGGGATGAAGTAACGGAAGCGAACGGGGTTGGTGATCGGCGTATGTTGCAATCTGCCGGACCGTTTACATTGAAACCCGGTGCCGTGAATTATGTTACGGTTGGTGCCGTGTGGGCACGCGCCAACAGTGGTGGACCGACTGCATCTGTCGATCTCATGCGTACAACAGATGACAAGGCGCAACGATTGTTCGACAATTGTTTCCGTACGCTTGATGGACCAACTGCACCGGATCTTACGATTCAGGAATTGGACAAAGAAGTAATCGTTTACATCACCAATCCTGCAACTTCAAATAATTATCTGGAACGCTACGAGGGAGTTGATCCTTCTATCGTGTACAATACGTATCATCCTGCTCTTGCGAATATCGATCTCACATACAACTTCGAAGGCTACCAGCTGTTCCAGTTGAAGGACATCACTGTAACGACTGCAGATCTGTACAATCCTGATAAAGCACGCATGATTGCACAGTGCGATATTCAGAATGGTGTAGCACAACTTGTGAATAGCGATTTCGATGTTGAACTCAACGCGGACGTACCGAATGACATGACGCTCGATGCGGCTGATGACGGAATTGTTCACTCGTTCTCCGTGAAAACAGATGCATTTGCAACCGGAGATAATCGCCTGATCAATCACAAAACATATTACTACACGATTGTGGCTTATGCTTACAATCGCTACCTCACGTATGATGATGTTACGTTCGATGCGAATTCACCTCTGACTCCTTCGAACATCGGACAGAAGAAACCTTATCTCGCAGGCAGAAAAAATGTAATTACGTACACGGCAATTCCGCACATCACTTCACCGGAAGCGTACGGAACCGACCAAACTTCAAATTATGGGTCAGGTCCGAAACTCACGCGCATCGAAGGTTGCGGCAACGGAACAAACATCCTTGAACTAACTCAAGCTTCAGAAGATGCAATTGTTGCCGCAACATCGGTGAACAATGGTGGCACCGCGCGACACGATCACATTCAGTACGAAGGCGGATACGGTCCGGTGAACATCAAAGTGATTGATCCGCTTAACGTTCCTGTTGGTGATTTCACAATTCAGATGGTGGATAATCCGTATTCATCAATTACCGCATCGGCTACTGCAACCTGGATTCTGAATCAGTTGAGCGGACCTGGTGCACCACGTGCGTGGACATCGGACACAACAATCAATTTCAAGTCGGTTTATGCGAATGAGCAGATCATTCCTGAAATCGGAATGTCTGTACAGTGGAGTCAAACACAAAATCCCGGGTTAGGAAATAATCCTGATCGCAACGGATATCTTGCTTCGTCAATGACATTCGATGACCCAACGAAAGATTTCCTCACTGGAATTGTTGATGATGAGAGCAACACCGAGTACAATTGGATACGAGGCGGTTCACAAGACGGCACTGGAATTTGCATAGATGAGTTCGACGACAGATTCTACACGGGTAATGCACTTGATCCTGAGGGCGACTTTGAAAAATTAGTCGACTCGCGTTGGGCTCCGTATCGATTGGCTGCGTACAATCCTTCTCCCGGACAAGCAACAATATGTTATCCCGTAGGACCTGCATGGCAGCCAACTGCACCAGCGGCAACTATTCAGAACAAGATTGAAAACATCGCCAATGTAAATGTGGTATTCACAAATGATCGCACAAAATGGACACGTTGTCCGGTGCTTGAAGTTGGTCCAACGCATATACTCAATCAAGGTCAGCGTGAGCCATGGCATTTGCGCGATCATCCTTCTGTTGATCAATACGGTCGCGCGGGTGATGGTGTTGTGACCAATGATCCATCTGATGCAGATTACATTGCTGCAAACGGAATGGGATGGTTCCCGGGTTATGCAGTCAATCTCGAAACCGGTGAACGCCTGAACATGGCTTTCGGGGAGAACTCTGCGCTTGCGGCGGACAATGGCCGTGATATGTTGTTCAATCCGAATGGGCGTGAACAAGTCAACGGCAATACGATCTGGGGTGGAATGCACTTTGTATACATTTTCGGTCACAACGGAAACGTAAAGTACTCCAGCACCGGCACAGTGTTGCCCGGAGAACTCAAGGACATACCTGCGTATGATTGCGGTTCAGCTGCGTACAAGATTCTCAACTATGATGCAACAGCTAATCCCGAATTGCGGGAAGTATATGCTGACATCATGTGGACGAGCATTCCTGTACTGGACAGCGAATTCGAAACCTGGACGTGGGGTAACAACTACCAATCCCCTGATGTGGTTCCGACAACAACGAAAGTTCGCTTGCGTGTTGCGAAACCGTACAAGCGTTACTTCAACGGAATCACAACAGCTGCCGGCGTTATGATGACTGATAGCGCGCAGGTTGTACAGAACAGGAATAATCCGATGTATGCCTTCAACACGGCAGATCTTAAGACAACAACCAGTGATGCTGTGTCGGCACAAGAAGCACTCGAACTGATCAACGTTGTTCCAAATCCGTACTACGCTTATTCCGGATATGAGAAAAATCAATTCGACAATCGCATCAAGTTCACGAACCTTCCGGTGAAATGTGAGATTAAAATTTACACCGTGAATGGTACGCTCGTGAGAAAGATGACAAAGGACTCGCCTCAGACGTATCTCGATTGGGACTTAAAAAATCAGGCAGGAATTCCTGTTGCTAGCGGACTTTACATCATTCATGTTGATGTTCCGGGTGTTGGAGAGAAAATCCTCAAGTGGTTTGGTGTAATGCGTCCGGTTGACCTCGATTCGTACTAGTCGTCAACCCTCGGTACAGCTAAAATTGTGGCTGACCAATACAAGTGGCGCTTACTCGGTCTGACAACTAGTTTGTCAGGCCGAGTAGCCATTTAACACTGCGGAGCAGGTTGGCCGACATTTAAGGCGTACCGAGGAATGACAGATGACAAATCCCTGTCCGAACTGATCTTTATCAGGGCGGATCATTTTTGGATTCCATCATTGCTGCGTAATTTTGCGCCCGATGGCTTTGCACAACCGCGTGAACCGTGATGAGATGAGAAAACGTTTGATGGAGGAATCTTTCCATCGGGTAACGCTTTCCTTTTATCGTTACGTGATCATTGATAATCCCCACGAGCTGCGAGACACGCTCTGGCGTGAATGGAACGCGCTTCAGGTATTCGGTCGCATTTATATTGCACAGGAAGGAATTAATGCCCAATTGAGTGTGCCGGAACATTACTTCCAGGAGTTTCGTCACAAGCTTGATACGCATCCGGAATTCAAGGATGTTCCGTTCAAGATTGCAGTAGAAGATGATGGGAAATCCTTTTTCCGTCTGACGATAAAAGTGCGGGAAAAAATAGTTGCCGACGGATTAGCAGCAGATGCGTTTGATGTAACGAACGTTGGCAATCACCTCACCGCAATCGAGTTTAACGATGCGATGGAGAAGGATGGGACGATTGTGGTCGACATGCGTAATCACTACGAAAGCGAAGTCGGACACTTTCAGAATGCACTTCTTCCACAGAGTGAGTCGTTTCGCGAAGAGTTGCCACTTGTACTCGATCAGCTGAAGGGCAAAGAGGATCAGAAAATATTAATGTATTGCACAGGAGGAATCCGTTGTGAGAAAGCGAGTGCTTATCTCAAGCACCACGGTTTCAAAGACGTGAATCAATTGTACGGTGGAATTATCGAGTACGCGCGACAAATCAAACAACAGGAACTTCCATCGAAGTTTATCGGAAAGAATTTTGTGTTCGATGAACGTCTCGGCGAAAGAATTACCGATGATGTAATTGCACATTGTCACCAGTGCGGTAAGAAATGCGATCACCAGATCAACTGCGGAAATACCGATTGTCACGTACTTTTCATACAGTGCGACGGTTGTAAAAGTGTTTACGGAGAATTCTGTTCACATGAATGTCATGCGTATGCAGATTTACCTGCGGAGACACGTGCGCAGTTGCGTAAAGACGGCAAAGCCATAAGAGGCGGAAGCAGTTACGGTGGCGCGCATTTTTCGAAATCGATTGCAGCGAAGGCGCCTAAAAAGGGATGAGGAATGTGGCACGGGGGATGCGGGTTGAGATGACCTGGATTTCCACTGTTACATTACCTCATTCCTCATTCCTCATTCCGGATTGACAATTGTCATTTTCCACCTGAACACATTCCGTAACTTTATTCTTCAAATTTCACGAGCTATGCCTCTTTATCACAAACTTGGAACCTTCCCTCAGAAACGTCACACGATTTTTCAGAGTCCGAAAGGGAACCACTATTATGAACAGCTTTTCGGCACGGAAGGATTCAACGGATATTCTTCACTGCTTTATCACACACATCGTCCAACGCAGATCAAAGAAATTCTGAAGTCGGTTGATGTGACTCCGAAAATTGCAATTCCGAAAAACATCAAACCACTTTTGCTGAAAGGTTTCCAGGTGAAACCAACAGCAGATTTTCTCGACAGCAGAAAAACCATGTTGCTGAATGGCGATTGTTCGATGGGCCTCGCTGCTCCGCAAAAGAGCATGACGGATTATTTCTACAAGAACGCAGACGCAGACGAAGTGATTTTCATTCACAAAGGAAAAGGCAAGTTGCGCACGTTCATGGGGAATATTCCATTTGAGTATGGCGACTATCTCGTAATTCCGCGGGGGATGATTTATCAGATGGAATTCGAAACAACGGAGAACAGAATTTTCTTCGTAGAAAGCTTTCATCCGATTTACACACCGAAACGATATAAAAATTCCGGCGGACAGCATCTCGAACATTCTCCGTTCTGTGAGCGTGATTTCAAAATGCCTACTGAGCTTGAAACTTATGATCAGAAAGGCGATTTCCTGGTGAAGGTGAAAAAGGAAAATGTACTTCACGATATTGTGTATGCAACGCACCCATTTGATGTTGTGGGTTGGGACGGATATAATTTTCCATGGGCATTTTCTATTCACAACTTCGAGCCGATCACAGGTCGTGTTCACCAACCACCTCCGGTTCACCAGACATTTGAAACAAGTGCATTCGTAATCTGCAGTTTCTGTCCGCGTTTGTACGATTATCACCCGAAAGCAATTCCCGCACCGTACAATCACAGCAACATCGATTCAGATGAAGTGTTGTATTACGTTGACGGGGATTTTATGAGCCGCAACAACATCGAACAAGGGCACATCACACTTCACCCGAAAGGAATTCCGCACGGACCAGCGCCCGGAGCAATGGAACGCTCTATTGGTCAGAAAGAGACTGCCGAATTAGCGGTAATGGTGGATACTTTCCGTCCCTTGCAGGTTACCGAAGAAGCGATGGGAATTGATGATGGGGTGTACTATAAATCGTGGGTGGAGTAACTCCTCTCGGTCTGACAAGCGATCTAGCCACAATATTTGTCAAACTGAGCGTAGCCGAAGGTTGGCAAATGGCACATTGATTCGTAAATTTGGCTATGATTAAGGCATTGCTTGCTGCGCATTCCCGCGCGATGTGGTCGTAAGTTGTTTCCATTCTGAAATAGTTCACGACATTTTTTCACACATTAAAATTCATTACAATGGCTAAAGAAGTTAAAAACGTTGAATACGGTCTCGAAAAGATTTTCGAAGGAGCACAGGATTTTCTTCCCTTGCTCGGAACCGATTATGTAGAATTTTATGTAGGCAATGCGAAGCAAGCCGCTCACTTTTACAAAACAGCTTTCGGATTTCAGTCGTACGCGTACGCTGGATTAGAAACCGGATTGAAAGACCGCACATCGTATGTAATTGCGCAGGATAAAATTCGCATTGTGTTAACCACGGCGCTAACGAGTGACAATCCGATTGGCGAACACGTGAAGAAGCATGGTGATGGTGTGAAGGTAATTGCGTTGTGGGTTGAAGATGCGCGCAGTGCGTTTGAGGAAACAACCAAGCGTGGCGCGAAAGTGTACATGGAGCCTGTGATAGAGAAAGACGAACATGGTGAAACAGTTCGGGCAGGAATCTACACGTATGGTGAAACTGTGCACATGTTTGTAGAGCGTAAAAACTACAAAGGAAAATTTCTACCCGGATTTGTTGAGTGGAAATCAGATTACAATCCGGCTCCGGTTGGATTGAAGTTCATCGATCACATGGTTGGCAATGTGGGCTGGGGAGAAATGAACACCTGGGTTAAATGGTACGAAGAAGTGATGGGATTTGTGAACTTCCTTTCATTCGACGATAAGCAAATCACCACGGAATATTCTGCGTTGATGTCGAAAGTGATGTCGAACGGAAACGGTCGCATTAAGTTTCCGATTAACGAGCCTGCAAAAGGAAAAAAGAAATCGCAGATTGAAGAGTACATCGATTTCTATGAAGGTCCCGGCGCACAACACATCGCGATTGCGACAGACGACATCATCAAGACGGTTACCGAGTTGCGCGCACGCGGAGTTGAATTTTTGTCTGCTCCACCTGCAGCGTATTACGAAGACATTCCAAATCGTCTCGGAAAGCACATGGAAATGATGCACGAAGACATTTCCGTTCTTCAGAAGCTCGCTATTCTTGTTGACGCCGATGAAGAAGGATATCTCCTGCAGATTTTCACCAAACCGGTTGAAGATCGTCCGACATTGTTCTATGAAATTATTCAGCGCATGGGAGCAAAAGGCTTTGGAGCGGGAAATTTCAAAGCGTTGTTTGAATCGATAGAACGTGAGCAAGCAAAGCGCGGAACGCTCTAATAGGAATTGAGGAATTAGGGGATTGGGGAATTTGGGCAAGGCTTGAATTCCCTGATTTTTTTCTATGGGAATTGCAATCCTATTCTGCCCAAATTCCTTAATCCCCAATACCCTAATCCCTAATCCCTAATTCCTTAATTTCACCCCATGTCCCGCAAACGTATCGGCTTACTCATTGCAATTTTCCTCTTAGCAGGATTTCTCGTGTGGCTTGTTTTCTTTCGTCAGGATGGAATGAAAAATGTACGCGCTGATTCGGCAAGTGGAGCACACTATTCATTGGAAGTTCCGCCCGATATGGAACCGACGTACTTCAACAACGACAATGCGGCGTTCCAGTTTACCTCTGAGAAGAGCGGTTATTCGATGATGGTCATCGACGATTCGAAAGAAAGAATTGCATCGTTCGGACTTGATTATGATCTCGAAACGTACATGAAGATTGCAACGCGTACACTCGACAGCGCAGGACTGTATGTTAACTCCACCATTGATGTTAACGGAGGAAAAGCATTACAAGCAACTGTGCAGGGAAAGCGCGACGGTGTTGCCACGACGTTCATTTTAACATGCGTTGAAACTCAAGCGTTTTACTATCAGCTCGTCTGCTGGTCGCCCAACGACAAATTTGAAGCGAATAAACCGACGCTCGAAGGCTTGATTAACTCCTTCAAGGAAGAAAATCCGCAGCCGGTCGAGTAATTCATACTGAATTTCACTTTTTGAGAGTGAGCACGTAAGAAGTCACTACTTCTTTGTGGATGAATTGGGTGTGCACATCCTGAAATTCGTAACTTGACTACGGCAAACAATTTCTGATGACAATACTTTTTACTTTACGGAGGAGTTTCGTGCTGTTCGCAGTATTGTTAACGTCTATTCTCCCGGCACAAACGTACTGGATGAACAACGCCGGCGGTCCGACGATCGATGAAGGCATGGACATTTCCATTGATGCAGCCGGAAATTCGTACATCACCGGATATTTTACCTCGGCGTGTAATTTCGGTTCAACCACATTGCTCTCCAATGGAATCGACGATGTGTTTCTGGCAAAGCTCGATGCAACCGGTCAGTACGTGTGGGCGCAGAAAGCAGGTGGCACCGGGTCGGAGCGCGGACTTTCCATCAAGACTGATGCAGCAGGTAACAGTTACATCACCGGTTACTTTTACGGGAGCTCAACTTTCGGAAGTATAACGATCAACTCGGCTGGAGCTCAGGATGCGTTCATTGCGAAGTATGACAATGCAGGAACGTGTTTGTGGGCGAAGAGTGCGGGTGGTGCAGGACCCGACATCGGAAACGGAATTACTGTCGACAACAGCGGCAACGTTATTGTGACCGGAGAATTTACCGGCACATCTACATTCGGTGCAGCAGTTCTAACCAGCATGAACGGAAGCACGGATGTGTTCACCACTAAGCTGGATGGAAACGGAAATTTTCTCTGGACGAAAAAAGGTTCGGCTCATCTGACAGATCGTGGGATTGATGTGACTTCCGATAACAGTGGTAACATTTACATCACGGGTCAGTTTTCAGATACAATTACATTCGATGTTGTGCATCTGAATAATATGCAAAACGCCGTGTTCATTGTGAAGTACGATGCTTCGGGTAATGAAGTATGGTATCGTAAAATCGGTGCGGGTGCAATGAACGTTTCCAATTCCATTGTTTCAGACGGCACAGGTGTTTATGTCGTTGGTGATTTTCAAGGCACGATCACTTTTTTCGGAACCGTAAATGTGAACCTGACGAGTTCGTGGGTGAACGGAATATTTCTTGCGAAGTATGATGCCTCCGGAAACGTAATCTGGAATGTTGCGGAAGGTTCAGATTCTCCAGTCACTGCAAGAACAGTTGGTGTGAACGGAACTGATCTAACGATTGGCGGACATTTTAAATGCACATTCGATAGTTACAGCGATCGATACATGCCCGCTAACTTTAATAGTTCCGGCTACTGGGATGTTTTCACAGGAAAGTATAATGCAAGTAGTGGTGCATTCACCATTGCGAGACAAATCGGAGGGAAGGATGATCAAACCTGTAACGGTGTTGTTGCAGACGCCAGTGGCAATCCGCACATCGCAGGCTCGTACGAAATCGACTGCGTGATTCCTGTCTCCGGAAATTTCTATGGCTTTCCAAATTTTCCGACATATAACATGGTGTCCGCATCGAACATTGCAACAACTGGTGGATTGTGCAGTGATCCGTCCTATGCGTCCTATGCGCGTGCATGGTCACAAGGAAGCTCCGATATTTTCGTTGGCAATTTCTTAGATCCAGCGCGTTCGTTATACGATTATTATTTTCACACAGCATGCAGTGGAGATTTTGTGGGAACATGCATCGATGAATACAACGGTTACGATAACAGTGATTGTCCGGATACACTTGACGTTTGTTCACAAGCGAACTTGTATGCGATGACGAATACAAGCGTACTCGCATTATCGCCAAATATTCCGCGAATTGGTCCTGACTTCACCTGGTTGTGGTCGACGGGGCAGACGTCGCAAACGATAACAGTGAGTGCAACCGGGAATTATTCTGTGGTGATGACAACAGCAGACGGTTGTTACACCAGTGAAGACACCGTTCATCTGATCGTCCATCCGCCACCACCAATTCCATGCATGAGTGATAATGTTATCGTGAATACGAACTCAACAAACCCACAAGACCTTATTATTTGTGGAGATTCTCTTTTGCTGGTCGGTGGATGTTTCGCGCCCGGAACAACGGTTGCATGGTATGGCAATCAATTCTCTCCAACCAACTGGCCCAATGATTCGGCATGGATTGATACTTCAGGTACGTACTCATTCATAGTCACTGATATTTTCGGGTGCTCGAATGCAGTAACAGTCGACGTCACGATCGATCAGCCATTGGCGATGATTGATCCCGCGATGATTTTCCTGAACGATTCAAACTTTGATGATACAATCATTATTTGTGACGGAGATCCGCTTTTCATCTATCCATACGATTCGCTGAATAATCCCACCTGGAATTTCGAATGCATAGAAAATGATTCGATTATTTTCTGGAACATTTCTCCCGGTGCGCCAACTGCAACAATTCTTCCGTATACAGATTGTGTGAATTTCCTTTGGCAACAAACCACAGCGCAGGTTCACGATACTGCATGGTACACGGTGACTGCAACACTTGTCCGAACGAGTGCATGTGGCAACGACACCATTGTTTTCAGCGACAGCATTTATGTCATAGTTCTACCGGCGCCTCCACCTATACCTTACAATCTCGTCATCACAGGCGACACGTTGATGTGTCCGGGTGATTCTATTCCGCTTACAGTTACCGGAGGATCTGATTATGTGTGGAACACAGGTGATACGACTTCAACAATCTGGATCACGCAAGGAGGAAGTTATTACGTGACTTGCGTCGACACTACCTGTAATGCACTCAACTGTTGTACCGTGAGTAGCGACATCGCGAACATCTACATTAATATGTGGCCGCAACCGATTATTACGTTGTTGCCATCCACCGGCGTTATTTGTCCGGGCGATTCAGTGCTCGCAGTTTGCAGTGGAACCGGATCGTTTGTTTGGCAAGGACCCAATGGACCGATTCCCGGAAACGTAGATTCCATCTGGATTACTTCTCCGGGAATTTACAATTGTATTGTCACGAGCCCTGATAGCTGTCAATTGCTTTCAAATACTGTAAACATTCAGCAATACAACACGCCATCTATTCAGGCCTCACCCGCAGGAATTATTTGTCCGGGAGATTCTGTTACGCTTACACTCGTCGCAAGTAACGGAAGTTTTGTTGCGTGGTTGCCACCATTGAGTGGAAGTGGGTTGACACAGGTTGTGACTTCGGCAGGAACGTATGGAGTTTCCGTACAAGGTTGCAGCATCATCACCACGGCGTACGTTACCATTGATCCGACCTCAGTAAGTGCAACAATTACTCCGTTGTCGGACCTCACAGTTTGCGAAGGCGATTCAATTCTGCTTGGGGCCAATTCCGGAATGGATTCTTACAATTGGGCGCCGGGAAATCTCCCGGACAGCATTGTGTACGTTTATCTCGATGGAAATTACATTCTCACAACGGCAGACAGTGGTGGTTGCGAAGCGCGTGATACCATTTCAATTGCATTTGTGCAGAACAACCTTAGCTCTCCGTTGGTATCAGATACTTCAGTTTGCCGCGGAATGCCCTTCACGCTTGTTGCAGGTGGTCAACCAACAATTGTTTGGGCAACTGCAAACGGAAACGCATTGTGGACGGGAAATGAATTCACGCTTTCATCGGGATTGCAAACAGATTCCACTTTCTGGTTGCTCACAGATGATGGAATTTGCCGCAGTGGAATGACTCCGGTCACAATAACGATTGAAGAGTGTCCGCCATTAACACCAAATGTATTCACTCCGAATGGTGATGGATCAAACGACTATTTTCAGTTGTACGAACCCGAAGCAACTTCCATTCATGTCGAGATCTATGATCGCTGGGGTGTGAAGATTTACGAGTACAATGATTTGTATGGTTACTGGGATGGAACGTATCAGCCAACAGGCAAACTTTGCTCAGACGGAGTTTACTATTGGATTGCGGATATCGGGTTGTTCAATGGGAACACGAAGAAGAGTGGGTTTGTGCATCTGCTCACGAACGGGTATTAACCACATAGGATCATAGCCCGTTGTTTTCTTGTTGGGAGAAAGAATTACATAGTTCACAAGAGAAAATCGCCTTTGGCGATTTTCTCTTGTGAACTATGATCGCGTAGCGCCATAGCACCTCCTTGAGTTCCTTATCATCAATCACACTGAGTGAATCAATCATCACCCTGCAATCTGTGCTGAATTAAAACGAGAAAAAAGTTTAATCAATCGTTAAGGAAGCTTTTCCGTGAGCGGCTTTCAGAATTTCTTCACCTTGATACACGTATTCAATTGTTATACGTGATTCGTATTGTCCTATAAAATCGCGACTCTTAAAATAGGCCACCAATGGGTTAACCTTGTTAAATAAAAATGTTAACGACTCACCTGGCGGAATAACGTTGGGTTGCTCATCATATAAATGTTTCTTATAGGTCCCAACCATATTATTTTCGTGATATCCTTCAAATTGATATGTCAATAAGGTCACTTCTTTTGAACCATTGTTCTTAAAGTTGAATTCTATCTGAGTATTTTCTCCACGTCTTAATCGATTTACAATATAACGAGGTTGAAAGATAAGTTCTGCAGTTTCGAGACTTTCCGTTCCAAAGAATTTGTGGGCTAATTTCTCCAGAAAGTCAGTTCCATCATGATCTACCACAATTAAACCTCTGTTCTCTAGGACTTTTTTTCTCAGAGGATCGATGTTCTTAATTACCGCATAACTTTTTCTAGAAGATCTCTGAGTTTTTCTGGTCCAATAGAGAATGTTGTTGGTGTTAATATCATTTAATCCAAAACCTATAAATAAGATACACTTGGAAGAAAAAACATATTCCAGATACGAATTGATGTTAGGGAACTTATTTAGATAATTGTAGAAATCGGACTCTGTAATAATTACATTGTGAATATCATCTAAGTCGCTGTGAATTTTTACCACAATCGGTTGACCAGACTTGATCTTCCAGATTTCTTCATTCCTCTTAACTGTAACGTATTCAGAGGATATGCCTTCAGCAAGCTCATCGTAATTCGTTGTTAGGATTGTGTCAAACGGAATACAACTAATTAAATTGAATGGGTGACGATTCTCCTCTGGGATATCAATTAGGATTTCTTTTTTCAAAAAGGAAATCAATTCATGTCGACCGAATTCAACTTCAAAGTACTCGGCCCATTCAGGAAGATTAATTCCTTCAGCCTCACATCGGCCCAATTGGCGCGCTAGTTTTTTTGCAAGGTCTCGACCTGTTGGAATGCCACAGTTATTTGAAAGCCCAGCACCAATAAAAATGACGCATTCGCCTTTATCGATAATTTCTGCAATTTTTTCGATGTGATGCTGCATTCTAGGACAATAGCTCTTTCATTTTGTACGCCAAGTCTTCATACATAGAAGGGTTATCGATAATTGCACTTCCTTGCTTGGGATCGAAATGCGACTTGATAGAATCAGTAGATATTTTATACACTCCAAATTCGCTGAAATCGGTAAGATAATGGACGAAAATAACAAAGTCGTACTGAATCTGTTCAAGTGGCGTATGAATCACAAATGAATTAATGGGCTTATTATTCTTAACGCGATGAATATTAAATTCATATTTAGATCCATTGTCATCCATAGCGTCATACCCTATTTCACTTGTCATTCTTAGTCCTAGTATTTTAACTATTAGACCCGCAATTAGATCATGATGCAGTTTAGTATCTGTCGTGTCATGTTTTATAAGCCCTTGACTACTCAACCGTTCTACTTTTCTCCTCTTAGTAGTAATGTATTGCTTCAAATGTTTGAAATATTGATTATAATCTTTTTGCTTAAGAAAATACTCTAGAATGCCGAGATGGTCTAGTGACACAAAAATTTCATCCAACTGCTTTTCATCAAGACGGCTCGGTGAATCAATCATCACATCTCTGCCGGAATTGTTTTTCGGGAATGCAATGACATCGCGGATCGAATCGACACCACCGAAGAGTGAACACAATCGATCGAAGCCGAATGCGATTCCACCGTGCGGAGGAGCGCCGTACTCGAATGCGTTCATCAGGAAGCCGAACTGAGCTTGCGCTTCTTCCGCTGTGAAACCAAGTGTTTCGAACATTTTTGCCTGTAGTCCTCTGTCGAAGATTCGGATTGAACCGCCGCCAACTTCAACACCGTTGATGACCATATCATAAGCGTTCGCGCGAATATCTCCGAACTGCGATTTGTCGGAAAGTTTCGCAACGTCTTCCGGCCAAGGTGCTGTGAACGGATGGTGCATTGCAAACCAACGATCGTGTTCTTCGTTGTATTCAAGCAATGGGAAATCAATCACCCACAGGCAAGAGAATTTATTTCTGTCGCGCAAACCAAGTTGTGTTCCCATTTCGAGACGCAACTCAGAAAGTGCTTTACGCGTTTTGTCTTTTCCGCCAGCGAGAATAAGCATCAAGTCGCCTGCTTCAGCACCGAATGCAGTTGCCCATTTCTTCAGGTCTTCTTCGTTGTAGAATTTATCGACTGAAGATTTGATTGTGCCATCGCCATTATAGCGTGCATACACTAATCCGGTTGCACCAATTTGCGGACGCTTCACGAATTCAGTGAGCTCATCAAGTTGCTTACGTGTATAACCCGCAGCACCTTTTGCACAAATACCGACTACGAGTTCTGCGTCGTTGAATACTTTGAACTCTTTGCCTTTCACAACGTCGTTGAGTTCAACGAACTTCATTTCAAAACGTGTGTCGGGTTTATCATTGCCGTAGTACTTCGCTGCATCAGCATAACTCATGTGCGGCAATGTTCCGATATCGACACCTTTCACTTTCTGGAAAAGATGACGGATCAATCCTTCGAACATTTCGAGAATATCAGCACGCTCCACAAAGCTCATTTCACAATCGATCTGTGTAAATTCCGGCTGACGATCTGCACGCAAATCTTCATCGCGGAAACATTTTACGATCTGGAAATAGCGATCCATTCCGGCAACCATCAATAGTTGCTTGAACGTTTGTGGTGACTGCGGCAAAGCGTAGAACTGTCCGGCATTCATGCGTGAAGGCACAACGAAATCGCGCGCACCCTCGGGAGTAGATTTGATCAGCACCGGAGTTTCAACTTCAATGAAATCCTGGTTGCTTAAGTATTGGCGTGTTTCCTGTGCAAGTTTATGACGAAGCATCAAGGACTCACGAACAGGTGTACGGCGAATATCGAGGTAACGATACTTCATGCGTAGATCATCGCCACCATCTGTTTCATCTTCGATTGTGAACGGAGGTGTTTTCGCAACATTCAGAATCTTGATTGCATCGCAAACAATCTCCACATCACCCGTTCCGATTTTCGGATTCTTGTTTTCGCGCTCGCGAACAGTTCCGCTTACTTGCACAACAAATTCGCGTGAGAGCTTTCGGGCCTGCTCGCACAATTCGGCATTCGTACCCATGTTGAATGCAAGCTGCGTGATGCCATAACGATCCCGAAGATCAACGAAGGTAAGTCCACCGAAAT
The DNA here is from genome assembly GCA_040377305.1 of Flavobacteriales bacterium. Taxonomy (GTDB): domain Bacteria; phylum Bacteroidota; class Bacteroidia; order Palsa-965; family Palsa-965. Next base: position 167,386 of record JBEIPA010000011.1, read on the forward strand.
CGCGAGAGGTCTGAACCCATCCGCAGAGGGTAACAGGTTTACCGGCATCAGAAAGTCGTAATTGGCCGCAGTTATGAGTACGAAGCATTTGAATAGTATGAATGAGCCGCGAAATTACGAAACTGTTCGCTGTTCACCGTGAAAAGGTTTGCAAACCAACTTCAACGACTTAGTTTCCTGCCACAGACGAGTTCAACGAATTTGTCGGATCGATATAGAACATTTTCTTCCAACCCTGATGATCTCCATCGATTTGCCAGAAATAGGGAATCAAAGTAGCAATGGAATAATGCAGATGTGGTGATTTTCCTGCAGCATTGCCGGACGTGCCGACTGTGCCGATAGTTTCACCGGAACTTACGAAATCAAAGGTTTCTGCTATTTGAGTTTGTAGATGAGCGTAATAGTGAACTCTCCATTTTGGGCCGAGAACTAGAATCACATTTCCGCCAATGCCCATGGTGCCGCTGTAAATTACAATTCCACCGGTGGCGGAAAGAACATTTGTGCCTTCTTTGGCGAAGATATCAACTCCTTTGTGCGTTCCTGATTTGCCCCAAGGATAGTACCAGAACGACTCTTGATTGTAATCGTTATCAGTTGCACCTTTAACTGGGAGCTCAAAATTTTCAGGAAGTAGGAAGCCTATGAAGATCACAACAACTGACACCCACAGAAATTTCTTCTTTCGGGATAGCGAACTCCAATAGTTTTTCATTCTTGCTGAGGACTAGTATGGTTTTATGAAATCTCTGTTCAGCGATTCTAGATATGGTGCGATAGGTCCAAGTCCCACGCTTTTTCTACGGTCATCAACGTGTTCAGGATCTTCGCATGGCGCCATGATATACTTCGTAGAGTCTGCGTTTAGTCGGGTTTGAGTTCCATAAACCTGCAACTTTCCAGTGTTGAGGTTTACGCGATCAAGAAGATATGCATACAATGCACCACTCACTTTTCCACTGTCAACGAGAGGTTTCATTGCCTTCAGAACACTGTCCTGAAATGTTGGATGTTTATCCTGATGCTGAACCAGTAACCAGAAAAGGAATGGTGCGGAACCTCCGCCTTCTTCCACTGTAGGATAACCACATTGCTTAAAAATTCGCTGTAGCTTAGGGTAATGTAAGCTATCGGTTTCAATCATTAGCAGAATCGCTTCTTTTCGTTTTGTCGAATCGTTTCGATGTTTGTGGAAAGCATTTCGGCACGACTGATCTGCTTTCTCCATTTTTCGGAGCATCTTTCCAATTTCTTTCTTGCTCAGATTTTGTGCCGACGCGGCTGTACTCATTAGAACCAACGCGACAATAGTAAAAACCATCAAGTGAACTTTCTTTGACACCATTCTCAAATCTAGTCAAAAACCGTTAGTGACAATTTTCGAAATTATTCCAAACGCTTGAACGAAGTTCCGGTCCACAAATACTGTTCGGGTGTACACGAAACGCAGTTAGTGTAGTATCCCGAAGGTTCGGGTGGATTAACAACAAGAATTCTGCTGTCTGATCTATATTCATATCCTCCTTGCGCGGACGGTCCGGAGTAAACGTTTCCTGTGCGTAGATCTATGATTGAGCACATTTGGCACGGTGAACCGCATCCCCAACTTGCGAAAGCATAGTAACCCGCAAACTCGGCCGAGTCTTCTACATCATTTTTTGTACGCGTGATGTAACGCTTTCCCCATTCGCAGGTAGAGAAATTCAACGGAGGTACTTTGCCTTTGAATTTGCCAGACACGAGGTAATTTTCGAATGTTTTCTTCGGCGAAAATTTCTTCCAGGTACTAACATAACATGAGGGGTGGAGCACCACGTATTCAGCGCCATCTGTGTAAATCGTATCGGGTTGATCCGGGATCAAGTTATCTAGTGAGTCAATGCGATCTTGAAGCTCTAAATTGGAGTCCTCAGAGGGCGCCTGAATGATTAGTCTCTCTTCTTTGTCACCAAGGTAATATCCGTAACAGAAGGCTATAAGGATGACGAAAAGTACTATTGCCCATTTCCAGGAATTCATGCATTGAAGGTAAATTGAAGCGAATTCCCGGCGATTCGTAATGTACAGTTCACAATTCACTGTGAATATCCGTCCGGAAGTGCCGGATAAGCGTTGGAATATCCACCCTAATCTTGCACCGTGGAATTATCCGTCTTTTCCGATGAGCATTTTATGCGGGAAGCTTTGAAAGAAGCGAAGAGAGCATTTGAAGCCGATGAAGTTCCGGTAGGTGCTGTGATTGTGGCCAACAACCGCATCATTGCGCGTGCGCATAACCTTACGGAACGACTAACGGATGTGACTGCTCATGCAGAGATGCAGGCCATTACTGCAGCTGCAAACGCACTCGGCGGAAAATACCTGACTGATTGCACGATGTATATCACACTCGAACCTTGTGTGATGTGTGCCGGCGCTTTGCATTGGTCGCAAGTAACACGCATTGTGTTCGGTGCGTTCGATGAGAAACGCGGATATCAGCGCGTGGGAAATTTATTGCATCCGAAAACAAAAGTGGAAGGTGGATTGCTCGCCGAAGAATGTGCGGAATTGCTGAAGACATTTTTCCAGAGAAAAAGAGATTGATATAGCGCAAACCCATTTGTCAGCCTTCGGCTCCGCTAAGTCTGACAACCCTATTACCAGAAACAATTCGGAGAAAACGAACAAACCCATGAAGAAGTATCTTACAGTTTTGGTTCTTACGTTGTGCGGAATTCTTCTGCAGGCGAAAACAATCAACATCAGCATTGAAGGCGTGATGGTGCAATCAAAGACGATTGTGATCGGAACATATCTTGGAGAATATGTTCAGAGCAAATCGTATCACATTGATGTTGACACCACAATCAAAGGCGCGAAACGAGACGGAATTATTTCAGTCGGCAAAGCGCAAGGCATTCCGCGTATTACACCGGGAACTAAAGTGATGGTATTCCTCAATCAGTACGATCAGTGGGAATGGGTTGGAAAATCTTCAGACTTCCGTCACGATGTAATTTATCTGAGCGGTCACAGCGACTACGGGGCGTACAATGTTTACCCGGATGCAATTTCATTGGTGCAGCTCAGCGATTTCATGAAGACAGGAAAGTACTCCGGTGTCATCGAAGGCAATCTCCGATTCTGGTCGTTCGAAAAGGAAGCATACGAAGCCACTGCAACGTATTTCGCGATCATGTACACGTACTTCAACAAGGATAGTATTGCAACACGTTCACTCGCAGGAGGACTGAATACCGGAACATTCAATTCGAATCCGGAAGTTTATTTCGCCGGATCGCAGGTGATATTGACGTACGACAACAATCAACATCGTCCGTTGGAAATTGGAGGATTCATTGATTCTGTGAAATCGAACGGAAGAGATTTTGTCGCCGACTTTCAGGTGTGGATGCCTTCCAATTTATCACAGCTACAATTTGCACAATACACCGCGAAGCCTGAACTCGGGCCATTGTGTTATGATCTCAATGTAAGTGTGAACGGCAAAAGCTACTCTTACGTTTATGGCGAAGAAGAAGAGGATATCGGTTACATCACTATTGATGAGGAACAATTCGAGTGTACGCAAATGTCAATGCCGACAGATGATCAAACCGGTATTCTGAAATTCGGAACGTGGACACGAACGGAAGTTGAAATTGTACTTGATGAAGTAACGCCTGCCATAGATTTCGATCTCGTTCGCCGACTCCCCGGAAACAGAATGATTAATATTATGCGATTCACTCCGCTACTTGGTGAGATGTTTGTGTATGAAGATGGAGTAAGATTGAGCAGAGGGAGATGCGTGATTGATGTGGCGAAGACGCGATTTACGAAGAACCAGAGTCTCACAAACTAAAGCAGGATAGGCTTGCAGCCGGCTTACCAAAGGCGGCGCGGTGAAACGGCGAAGAATATTTGTCGTTAGACGCCCAACCGGAGAAGCGGCGAATAATACTTATAACAGTTCGCCGTTACCGCCGGCTGGGTTTTGGATATTGAACCCTGAGACTTTTCGCCGAAACGCCGCGCCGCCGTGTTAAGCGTCGCAGACATCCTCGATGGCATTAAATGAAAAAGGGCTAAGATGTTTGATCATCCTAGCCCTTCTTCGCTTAAGCGTTTTCTATTCAACAACAATTCTCTTCGTAGTAGAACCGTGTTCGGTCTGTAATTGCACAAAGTAAATTCCTGCTGCGAGATCAGAGATGTTCATTTGAAGTGAACCGTTTCCTTGTTGTGCTGTTCCTTTGTCTTCGCTGCGAACGAGTTGACCGTCCATAGAGAATACGTTCAACAGAAGCTGCGACTGTGAAGGAAGATTGTAGTTTACATTGATCATGTCATTCGCCGGGTTCGGATAAACTCCCATTGGGAAAGAACCATCCTGCTCAGCGATGCCAACCGTTCCTGTTCCTTCAAGGAAAAGATCGTCGATGGAAAGAAGGTTATCGTCAACGGTCCAGTGAACGATTGCGATGTAGATATCCTGTCCAACGTAAGATGAAAGATCAACTGTTTGCGGACGAAGCATTCCAATCCAACGAGTTGAGTCGCCTGCATTGTCTTCAATGTAGGTCCAGTCAGCACCGTGAACGAATCCACCAGCAACCGGAGCATACGTGTAAGATGTGAACTGATTCGGAGCAGCAGGAAGATCAAGCGACACAAATTCAGATGCTACAAACAACGTGTCGGTGAACATTGAAAAGTCGTTTGTTGAAGTTGAAACGACCACGATATAACCGTCGAGGTACCGTGGAGTTTGATACGGAGCCGATCTCCAGAAAAAATCCAGTGTAGTATCCACTACATGAATCGTTGGCGTAACGAGCCAGTTAGCCACGTGTGTTGAACCGTCGTTCGTCCAGGAATTGCTGGTGAGGTTACCTGTATTGCCAAGAGTATCACCCTCAGCAAATGGAGTTCCCCAATACCACTCATCGGGACGCCCCGCACCGCTTGCATCCGCAAGAAGATCGTTGTCGCAGTTATACCAGTTTGTATCGCCCATTGTTCCTGAAGGGGCTCCGAGCATGAGCCATACAGAAGGATCTGTTTCGAAATTTTCGTAGATCAATGTGTCGGTTCCGGCTTGTGCGAAAATCGCAACCGGAGAAAGTGCAAGAATAGAGAGTAGAGATTTTTTCATGGGTTTGGGTTTAAATTAATATTCCTTAAAGAAAGTACTATGTTAGTGCCAAAGGACTTTGCGTGTGATTGCGCCCTGCGGTGTTTCGAGTACAACAAGGTACACTCCGCGTTCCGGCAATATGATCACGCCATTGAACTGATCGCCTGCTACCGGTTCTGCAACTTCTCGTCCGGTAAGATCGAAAACGCGAACAAGATCAACGTTGAAATTCTGGTATCCGTTCACAAAGATTTTTCCGTCACTGGTTGGATTCGGATAGAAATGCAATTCCTGCTGTGCGTGTGAAAGTGAACCACCTAAATTGATGTCGTCGATTTCTGCGTCGGCAACCAACGAAGGAGCCTGATCTGCGTTGTTGTAAAAATTGCGGAATGAATCAATTTGTGGCGTGTTGTAGGCAAACATTTCATCCAGCCAGGGGCGTGGTACTGCATGATACCAGACTTTCGCGCGAACACGAAGTGCTCCGGTGTAACCATTCATTGGCACGTGAAAGTGTACAATATCTCCACCTGTTCCTTCCGTCACTCCACTGAAGTTGAAATCAGGATCGTTGCCGATTCCATAAATCGCCATGGTGTCGATTGAAGCGTGCGCATTCATAAATCCTTTCGGCGCAATACGATTGTCTTTGATCACGGTATCTGCACGTTCGAGAACAGTAGTCGGGTTGTCGTTTACGTCACCCATTACCATTTCGTAAATCTGCACCTGATCATCAGAAGTAATCACGTTGCGGTGTGGTTCCCAGGTTGCATCGCGGTTGACAACATTTCCGTCACCATCATATTCGCCCGACCAGAAAATGGTATCGTTCTGATCATCGATTACGATGAACTCAACCCACGCAATGCGCGACGGATATCCCGACGGGAATTTATGCCCTGCTTTATTCGTGAGCTCAACATCGTAATATGCGGTGTCGCTGATGCGGTTGACGTACTGCAGATTCAGATCGAGCGTGTTGTGACGCAGATAACGTGCCGTGCGTGCAATTGACGTGTCGTAATTGACTGATGTTGCTGTTGCGTGAACACCAATCATATTTTGTTTCATCAGGCGAATCATGAATTCATTGCCGCCAACCAGATGGTGTTTTCCGAAAGGTGTGCGACCATCCAGGAATGGATAATTGGTTGCAATATCGATGGTGTCGGTAATGCGTGGAATGTGACAACCCTGACACGTCGAATCAAGCGCGCTGTAAATCGAATTCTTCCACTCGTGATAAGTAGCTTGTTCGAAGAAGGAATTGCCCGTAGGATTACCACTGAAGTCGTGTGAATGCGTAATCAGTGAGTGGCAACCGCCGCACAATTCTGACTTTGTGATGTGTTCTGAATACACAGGTACCCATCCCACGAAAAATTCCATGATTGCAGAAACAGGATCTTCATAAGGTCCGAATGCAATGCGATCGGTGAAGAACAGATTTCCGTTGAAGTTATTTCCAGCGAGTGTATCCTTGATCTGGTGACACACTGTACAGTTTACACCATCCATTGCTATAGAGTCGCTTTCAACATCACTCAGATGATAAGGCAACTGCCCTTGTAGCTCTGCTTCGAATCGACCAGCAGGCGCGTGACATCGTGTACACGTATTCTCAATATCATCAGCAATGGCAGGATTAACCAATATCTCATGCGTAACCTTTGCTCTCCAGAATGGATCTTTCGCAGAGTTCGCCATCATGGTGCCAGCCCAATCGTCGGCAATGTTTACGTCTTCGCCGCTCTGTGTCACAAATGCAATTCCTTGCGGATCGTGTCCGTGACAACCGCCACATTTTCCGGATCCTGCAAAAATGGAATTTGTATCGGTAGGTAATGTTGCTGCGAGCTCATGCAGGCGAAGCAATTCCTCTTCGCTATGAAAAGAGCGCGCTTCGGCCGATTGCCATGTCAAAGCAGAAAATGACCATGCTACAAACAGAATTGTAACCACAGCAAAAAAAGCCTTGTGACGACGTAAAAATTGATTCATCAAATACGGAGTTAGGGATATAAAGGTAACAAATCAGTAGGCAGTTTGGCAGTAGTTCAGTATGCAGTTTCGCAGTAGTTCAGTCCTGACGTTTTAAGTCGGAATCCTGATCGCTTATAGTGCATCAGGGTAAGAACTCCGGCATAGAACAGCTTCACAGCAAGAGACGGGTGTAAAAGGTAGAACAGTTGAGGTCCGAAGATTGACGTCATTCTTGATGTTTCGACGAATCATCGAAAATCAAAGACTAATTTCACCTGAATTTGGACGTGTTGCCGGTACCCTGAGGAACACCTCTTTTATATTGGTTCTTAGCCTGTTAATGCCTATACTCGTGTTCTCAAAACCACTACAAATGAATAAAAATCTACTTAAGAAAATTGCAGTTGCCTGCACACTTGCTGCTCCTGGCTTGTTGTCAGCACAAACGATTTCGTTTTCGGATCAGTCCTCATTGATCCAGAGTGCGAATTTTATGAGTGGCAACGCGATCGGCGTATGCGATATGAATGGTGACAAGAAAGATGACATCGTTCGTACGAATAACTCCGATATGACCATTTGCTACCAGCAATCAAACGGAACTTTTCTCGATAGCACGTACACTTACGCTCTGAGCGCGCCTTGGGGGATGTGTGTTGGTGATATCAATAACGATGGATGGAACGACGTGCAGTGGGGTGAAGGAAATTCATCACGACTCATGGTTCGTCAGGGTTCCGGATATGTAGGCAGCAATATGTCTACCGTAACAGGCTCACCTGGAATCTTCGTTCAGGGATGCAACATGCACGACATTAACAATGACGGTAACCTCGATATGTTCATTTGCAACGACGTTGGAATGTCGCATATCTACATTGGCGATGGTAACAATGGATGGGCTTTTAACAATTCAATTGAAATGCCTCTTGCAACTGTTCCTTCGTCTGATAACAGCGGCAACTACGCATCTGTTTGGTCCGACATCAACAACGATGGTTACATGGATCTTATGATCACACACTGTCGCCAGGGCGTAACTAGTCCGTTTAACGACCCACGCCGTGTTGACCAGATTTTCATCAACAACGGTGACTACACGTACACGCAAGATGTAACAAACTGGACTAACCTTCTGGACGGAGCTCAAGGCTGGAGTTCAACGTTTGGTGACATTGATAATGATGGAGACAACGATTGTTTTGTATTGAACTACGACGTTAACAGCCACCTTTGGTTGAATGACGGTACTGGTGCTTACACAACAGACATCATGGCGACATCAGGTATCGGGAACACGACAACAACTTTCGGAGAGAACTGCACATGGCACGATTTCGATAACGACGGATTCGTTGACCTCTTCATTACCGGAGATGATCACTACATCTATCACAACAACGGAGACTACACATTCACACTGGTAACTGAGCCGTTTGTTTACACAACAGGTTCTGGTCCTACTCAGCGTTACATGCGCGCAGCAGCTGTTGGTGACATGAACGGAGATGGTTTCCTGGATGTTTACGGCAGCTATTGCAACACGTACAACACACCGCACTCTTCACGTTTCGATCACCTTTGGATGAACGAATCGGTTACGAACGGCAACACAAACCATTATGTTATGTTTGATCTCGTTGGTGGTGGTATCCCGGGATTCTCAAACAAGAGTGCTATCGGAGCCGTTGTAAAACTGTATGGTCCCTGGGGTGTTCAGCAGCGTGAAGTTCACGGCGGCGAAGCATACGGAATTCAGAACACTTTCTCGGTTCACTTCGGTCTTGGATCGGCAACAGCTTTCGACTCAGTAATCGTTGAGTGGCCTTCTGGAATTGTTGATGCACTTACAACACTTCCTGGCGATCAGCATTACACAATCAACGAAGGTGGTCACCCAACTTCAACTGGTAACATCAACAACCATCCTTTCCACATGGCAATGGGTCCTAATCCAATGTCGGAAACGGTAACTATCCAATTGTTCAACGCTGAGCAAGCAGGTGGACTTGACAATCTTTCAGTTCAGATTGTTGACCTGAATGGTAAAGTGGTTTACAACAACACTTCATTGAACAGCAACACAGTTGTGATCAATAATTCTGAGTTTGCAGCAGGAATGTACATCGTACAAATCCGCAATGCAGCAGGAATCGTTGAATCACAGAAGCTGATGGTTCGATAAACAGAAATAAGAAATCTGAGTAAAGCCCCGATGCGAAAGTGTCGGGGCTTTTTTATGGTTCAAATGCTACGTGTACTCCTTTAATGCTTGCCGTTTCTGTTTTCACTGCCTGGATTGTAACACTAAGCATTGTGATCACTGTGTGAACTCACATGATTTACTGTTCCGACCAATCCAATCACAGGGTACAATTCAATAATTGTATATATTAATCACGTGAGAAAATATCTTGCCCCCCTACTTACAGCTGCTCTATTTTCCTGTAACAGTGAAAACATAAACGAGACAGTTGAGAACCATACTCCAAAAATTGTTGACGCGATAGGTTACGTAGTGCCACAGGATAGCATGGCAGCGCCACTCGTAATTCCTGTTGATCAAAGCAAACTCATAAGAATTCCTGTTGTTGATGCGGGTATGGTGCGTGCGAATATGAATGTGCATGAGGTTAAAGAAGGCAAGATTGTGCCGGTAACTAGTGCCAACCTGCGAATGATTACACCGGGCACTGATACATTCGCCTTACCGGAAGTTGTATCCGCGATCGACAGTTCTTTCCTTGTCAAGCAGCCCAATCCAGTTTCTGCTTTGCCATTGCGCATGAAGGATGCTGCGATCTGCAACCTGCAATATCTGGATGTTGATCAAGGCATGAATTGCTCTTACGTCTTGTCGGTAATGGAAGACAAGTCAGGAAATTTATGGTTCGGGACTGATGGCGGTGGTGTGAGTAAGTACGATGGAAAATCCTTTTCGCATTTTACGGAGAAGGAAGGACTGAGTAATAATTACGTGCGATGCATTTTAGAAGATAACTCCGGAAATCTCTGGTTCGGAACTGCGCTCGGTGGAGTAACTAAATACGACGGAAAATCATTTACGACTTATGCGGAGAAAGAAGGATTGAGTAACCGCGTTGCTTCAATGTTGCTGGATAAAAATGGTAACGTTTGGTTTGGAAGTCCCGGTGGTGGTTTAATCAAATACGATGGAAAGTCATTCACGCATTATACGAGGAAGCAGGGTTTAAGCAGCAATACAGTTTTATCCATCGTTGAAGATAAAGCAGGTAATATTTGGGCGGCCACATACGGTGGCGGCGTTAATAAATATGACGGAAAATCCTTCACGCATTTTACAGAAGCAGATGGCTTAAGCAGTAATTATGTTTTGTCCGTACTGGAAGATAAAGACGGCAACCTATGGTTTGGTACTGACGGAGGTGGTGTGAGTAAATACGACGGAAATGCATTTACTCATTATTCGGAGAGCGAAGGATTGAGCAACAGTGTTGTAAAATCTATTGCAGAAGACAAGGCGGGCAATGTCTGGTTTGGTACTGATGGAGGAGGAGTGAACAAATACGATGGGCACGTCTTCACGCACTTTACAGAGAAAGAAGGACTGAGTAATAATTATGTACGATCCATGTTCGAGGATAGAACGGGCAACTTCTGGATCTGCACGGCAGGCGGAGGTGTGAGCAGGTATAACGGAAACTCTTTTAGTTATTATACAGAAAGAGCGGGCTTAAGTAATTCTTACGTGAGGGCGATTGTAGAAGATAGAAGTGGTAATATTTGGTTCGGTACTGCAGGCGGTGGCGTAAACAAGTACGATGGACACTCTATAACACATTACACCGAAAAAGAAGGATTGAGCAACAACACGGTCTTGTGTATGGCGGAAGATCGAACGGGAAACATGTGGTTCGGCACTTATGGCAGTGGCGTTTGTAAATTCGACGGACAAGCTTTCACGCATTACTCGCAACAAGATGGTTTGTGTGGCAATTCGGTTTTCTGCATTCAGGAGGATAAAGCAGGCAACCTGTGGTTTGGTACTTACGGAGATGGAGTGAGTAAATTCGATGGTGAATCGTTTACTAATTATACGGAAGAGCAAGGGCTGAGTAGCAATTCAGTTGTGACTATGCTGGAAGACAGAACAGGCAATCTGTGGTTCGGCACTATAGATGGTGGGGCGTGTAAATTTGACGGACATTCTTTTGCACGCTACAGGGACGGATTACTCCACACCTCCGTGTTATCGCTGCTGGAAGATGTAAGCGGAAATATGTGGCTGGGTACTGCTGGCGGAGGTGTGAGTAAATTTGACGGAAAGACCTTTACACATTATACAGAGAATGAAGGACTATGCAGTAATGATGTGTGGTCGTTGGCAGAAGACAAATCCGGAAACCTTTGGATAAGCACAGAGAAAGGGCTTAATTATTTTGCGTTTGATTCCGACACGATGTCGAATCAAGAAGGCAAATACATCGCTCCGCAGATTTTTGAATTTCACAGAGAAGATGGATTGGTCGCTGAAGACTTTTTGCAGAACAGCATCTGTCTGGACAGTAAGAACCGTATTTGGTGGGGCAGTGGTAAAGCAGTAATAATGCTTGATCTGAATTTGTTTAGTTTAAACAAAAACGAACCATCGATTCACTTAGACAATATTGATCTACAGGAGAACTTTGTGGATTACAACAGCGTGAAAGCGGGACTGCTTGATAGTGCAACTTCAGACTTTGAAAATTTAAGTAACATTGAATTCGGCGAAGTCACACGTTTTCATAATTACCCCGAAGCGATGGAGTTGCCGTATTATTTGAATCACCTCACGTTTCATTTTTCGTCCATCGACTGGTACGCTCCGCACAAAATAAAATATCAGTACAAACTCGAAGGTCTTGATGCCGACTGGAGCAATCTAACAGCAGAAACGAAGGCGGATTACAGAAATATTCCGCATGGAGAATACACGTTCAAACTAAAAGCAATTGGCAGTGCAAACGTCTGGAGCAAAAATTTCGAATACCCATTTGTGATTAATCCGCCCTGGTGGAAAACATGGTGGGCGTATACAGCTTATCCGTTGTTAGCAATAGCATGCGTCATTTTCATTGTGCGGTGGAACGGCAAGAGACTTCGTGCAAGAGCCGTGGAATTAAAAGTCAAAGTGGAGGAAGCCACTCAGGAGATCAAAGAGCAAAAACACCTGATCGAAGAAAGGCATAAAGAGATTACGGATAGCATTAATTATGCAGAGCGTATTCAGCGTTCTTTATTGGCAAGCAAAAATCTACTGAACCAGAACCTGAAAGATTATTTTATTTTGTTCAGACCAAAGGATGTAGTAAGCGGTGATTTTTATTGGGCAGCTCCGACAAGTTCATCCGGAAGAAGCAGCTTCTTGTTATGTGTTGCCGATAGTACGGGTCACGGAGTTCCTGGCGCCATTATGAGTATTTTGAATATTGCTTGTCTTGAAAAAGCGGTAGAGGTTGAGAATCTGGTTGCCCCGGATCAAATCTTAAACCACACACGAACAAAAATCATTGAAACATTGAAGAAGGATGGCAGCACGGAAGGTGGCAAAGACGGCATGGACGGAAGTTTGGTGAGTTTTGATTTTACAACGAACAAACTTCAGTGTGCAACAGCTATGAATCCGGTTTGGATAATACGAGGTCAGGAGTTCATAGAGTTAAAGGGCGACCGTTATCCGATAGGTAAACATGATCGGGACAAGGAACCGTTTACACTGCACGAACTTCAACTGCAAAAGGGCGATACGGTGTATTTACTCACAGACGGTTTTGCCGATCAGTTCGGTGGAACCACAGGCAAAAAATTCATGTATAAAAAACTTCAGGAGCTAATGCTGTCGATTGCTCATGAGTCCATGCAAGCGCAACAGGAAATACTCAACGAAGCTTTTATAGCCTGGAAAGGAAGTTTGGAGCAGGTAGATGATGTGACGATTGTGGGAGTGCGGATATGAGTTGGCGGAATTGCTTATTCAGGACGAAACGCCATCTATTGCATAGGAGCTGCTATGCGTAGTGGCTTTCGGTTCATAATTGCTCTATAATAGCAATCATGGAAATTTTAATTTCAGAATAGGGTTGAACTCTGCGATAGCTGCCGAAGAATTGAATTCCATTTCCGACATATTTTTTATTCTCCGGGGCATCAAACATTTCCATGCTCTCAAACAGAGTGCCGCCGCAGTTTACATTATCGATTGTCTTAACAATTTTGTCCGAGTAGTCATTAAAGGGATTAAATGCAGTGTCTGAGACTCCTTTGATTACTTCAACTTTATAGAACATTTTAGTATTGACCTTTTTCGGATTTCCCCGAATGCATAAATAGGTAAGCTCCTTTGTTGTTGAATTGCTAACGACAAAAAGGTATAATGGATTATTGTGAAGATAGCTATCGAGTGTATCCGATTTTTCTTCATCGGATTTTTCTTCGAAGCCCGGCATTTTAGCCAATGCTAAAAGTGGATCGTAAAAAAACACTTTGACACTGTCATTCTTAATTTTGAATTCGTCAACAACTTTCGCTTGTCCTTGAGCGTAAATTGTAAACAGCAGAAACGTGATAATGCTTAGGGTTATTTTGATCTTGGTCATCATTCTTTTTGTTTGATTTCGCAGTACGGACGGAGTGCAGGCGTCCGTTTTTGCTTGTCCAATGTATGGAGTTGAGCATTAACACGCAAAAATGACGCGTGCACGGTGTTATAAGCTGTGCGCCCTTCCGCATGTCCCTGGTGATGTCGTTATGAAATGCCCCGGTTGGTTTGCAAAATGTGCGTGAGCGTACACACAGTTTAATTAGTAAAACTTGAATGGAGCGAATTTAGAATAATTGGCGCCGTTGAAAGAAGATTCGCCGAAGGCGTATTGTTCTTGTCCCTCGTTAGCGGCAAGACGAGTCTTTTTGTTATGGCGTGGAGTAAGTTGTCGAGGGTTTAGTGGGCTTAGTGGGTTTGGAGTTAAGGATGGAAC
>JBEIPA010000013.1:0-151092 GCA_040377305.1 Flavobacteriales bacterium
TACTATTAGTATAACACCCATATTCGTATTGGAGGATGCTGCCGCAATTGATTCTCTTATCGAAAGCAACGATGCATCCTATGTTGCACATGTTTATTGCAGAGGAACGATGTTCCGCGAGATTTACAGGTCTAAAAAAAATCTAGCAGGAGCAATTGAGATCCCCGCCTCCAAACTTTTTGGTGAGGTGGAGGTGGATTTTTTTGTTTGCACAGAAAAAGAGATTTCGCAGTTTGCTTCTAAGTCGTTTAACGAAGATTACGGGGGAACAAAATTTAATCTTGAAAAGACGGACATTTTAGCTTATGCCGGCAAGGGGAAATTTTTTGCGAATAAATCAGCATTGGAGTTACGATCAATTTCCGCGCTAATGGTTGTTGATTGTAATAACACCAGTAGGGAACCTATGCGTATCGATTATGACGGTGAAAAAATTACGATTCTGCTGTGTAAGGAAGACTACTTTAACTATAAACTACTCAAGCAACGTAAGGAATACTTCGGTGTAATACTTTCTTCATTAGTACTCCCAGCCTTAATGGAAGTTATTCATACGATGAAAGACGATTCCGGCGATTATCAAAAGAAGGCATGGCACGTAGCATTAAGTAAGATTATTAAGGAATCAAAGGTCTCCGGACCGATGGCAATTGCACAAAATATTCTTGAAAATCCTCTTTATAAATGTTTTACTTTATTAACCGCCGATGAAAACGCAGAATAAGTCCGAGGTGAAGTACTTCTCAAGCTTTTATGTTGATAAATTGTTTCGTAATTGCGCAAGTACGTTGAATCATGACATTTATTTAGAAGATGAATTTCCGTTCGACGAGTCTTATGCAAAGGGTCCGACGCAAGTCCATTTGAATGATGATGCAGAATTAATTCTCAGCAAGGACCATGATTATGAGAACTGCATAATCCTTTACGAAGGATTAAGTAATCTCACCGAAGCGCAAGCGGCTGACGAAAGATTATGGGCCTATCTAATTCACACGCGCTACTGGAAATATATGCGTAAACGTTGGCCCGTGGAGGAAAGCAAAAAGCCAATCAGCAGAATACGCAGTCGTTATTTCCTGCGAAGTGTGAATTTAGAAACTCTAACCAGAAATGGGCTGGCAAGATTGTGGTGGTACGCTCATCTAACTGTAGATCCCTCCAAGTCTAATAAATACGAATTACTCAAGGTTATGATGCAGCGCCAAGATCTAGTTGTGGGTGTTACTGAAAGAGCAATTGGATCAAATCAAGCAATTAGAACAGGAATACTTGAATTCTTTCATGAGAACCCTAAGATTGCCTTGAGTCAGGAGATGACCCGCGCTCTATTTAAAGGACTGAATTTGTATGGCGGAGTTAAAATGTTGCCAATGCTCTCCCGCGTCGAAATAAAATCAGTACTAAAGACAATACTGTGAGAGAAAAAGACAATGAATCAAGCTTGCGTGTTTCGAACGTGTTTAACAAACTTATCCAACGTTAATATCCGATCTCTAAACGGCTCAGGAAACGTTTTGAGGTAGGGCTGAGGCACGACCAGGCACACATCATATTTATACATTTCCTTAAGTTGATTCATCGAAATTGCTTGTTGAAGCGTAAATAAGTGTTTCGTTTTTATTCTATCTGCTTCATTCAATATTTGCCTCCACCGGTCTTTACACGTTGTTTTTGATGCCAGCATCACAAGTTTTTTGTCGCTGTAATTCTTATTCTTATACTGTTCGATAGTAGGAAAAATGAAATCGGGTTTTCTTTTATCTTCTGTTGTTACCTGAGTGCTGAATTTCAAATCTGATATCTTAAATATTTCAGCTAGGTGATGTTCCAGTGATTTGCCAGCTCGACTCTTTCGTCGATTTAGAATTGTATTTGCCGTATTCACGAGTTCTTCAACGGTAGCAAATGGTTTTTTAATTCGGCTGTTGTAGCGATCATTTTCAATTACTTTAAACAGCTGAAACTCGGCGTCAAGCCAACTTAAGATTCCGTTATCAGGATTAACGGCTATCATATCATTAGTAATGCCATGTGCACCATTGTAGCAATTCCGCGCATTCAGTGCGAGATTCACCGTTGGCGGAAAATCAACCTTAAGTGATTTTAGAAAACCTGTAAAACATTTGAGGAGCTTGTTTTCTGCAGTATACTCAAATTGCATTGGAACAATTCCATTTGTATCATTAGATGAGATATTGAAGGCAGCAAAAAACTCATCGATGTCTTCATCTACTTGTAATACGAATCCGGTATAATAGTCCTTACTCATTTTGCACAGCACAAGTAGATCACCTTCGTTGTCTTCACTCAGGAAGGGAAAACCTTTTCCAAACCGTGTGAGTCGATACTCATTGCGGGTACCGACGCCATAATAAATAAAACGACTTGTGGTCTCAAAGTCATCTTGCCATTTTATGGTTACAATTTTGTCTCTGTTCTCGCCCCTGACTCCGGGCTTGCTGAATATGAGAGGCCAGGAGTTTTTGTGAATATGAAATCCCGACTGATGGGCACCGGTGGAACCAGTATCATTGGCTGTAATAAATTTGGTGAAAGCGATTTGAGATTTTTGTACCGCTTCAATTGCCTTAGTGAGAACAGCTTCCATTATTTGACAATATTATTAACGATGTTCTTTCCTACTGCCTGTATCAGTGGAACTACAACGGAGTTTCCGAATTGTTTGTAAGCTGGTGTGTCAGCAACGGGAATTACAAAGTTTTCTGGAAAGCCCTGTAAACTGGCGCATTCTTTCGGAGTAAGCCTTCTTGGATTTTCACCTTCCTGTGCAATTAATATTTCAGACCCATCCTTATAATACCGAGCTGAAAGCGTACGCGTTACTCCATCAGGATTAGCTAATCCAAATCCAAATCCATTTCCTTTCGCTTTGTGTTTTGCGGCATAATCCTGTAAATACTTCCACAATTTATCAGAAAGCGTATACTTGGACGGCGCATTTTTATCCAGAATTGAAGAAAGAACTTTCGGTGGAGACTTCATTTCCGGGAATGTGAAATTCTCATTCCCCTTGAAAATGGACTTCCGAAATCCCACAATTATTATCCGTTCACGGTGTTGAGGAACAAAATATTTTCCATCAAGAACTTTAGCGTGAATGGTATACCCTAATTCTTCAAGGGTTGCTTTAATTACTTTGAAAGTGTTCCCTTTGTCATGCGAAACAAGATTCTTCACATTCTCCAGGAGGAACGCCTTTGGTTTTTTTGCTTTGATAATTCTTGCAACATCAAAGAACAGCGTTCCTTGAGTTTTATCAAGAAAACCATGAGCTCTACCTAGTGCATTTTTCTTAGACACTCCTGCAATTGAAAAAGGTTGGCAAGGAAATCCACCTAAGAGAATATCGTGATCAGGAATTTCCTCCTCCTTGATTTTTGTAATGTCACCAAATGGGACTTCACCAAAGTTGGCTTCGTAAGTTCTCTTCGCCGCGTTATCCCATTCCGAAGTAAACACACATTTCCCACCTAAATTTTGAAATGCGAGGCGAATTCCTCCAATGCCCGCGAATAAATCGATGAACTTAAACTTTGGATTTTTCGGTGGTGGAAAAGGAACATCCCATTGAATGGGTAGGTAGTGCTGAAAGTCATTTTCACAAACGAGATTGCTTTCTGCACTTAATTCAGAAAGAACCTTTTCGGCTCGTTTCCGATAATATTTAGAAACACCATTTTCATTGTTTTGTAAATAATGAGTCAATACTGCAAGACGTTCATCAATCTTCCGGGTCGTTTCAATTCCCAAATTCTTCTTTACGGCACTGTACTTTTTCTTCTTCTTCATGTTGTCCTCCCTCTATTTTACTTCCGAGAAAAATTCTGAAATGCTCACTCCTAATGCCTTCACTATTTTTTCAATGTTCTGGATGGAAATATTTCTTCTTCCATTTTCAACACTGGTCATGTAGGTTCTGTCAATTCCCGCTTTGAATGCAAGCGCTTCCTGGGAGACTCCTTTTTTGGTTCTGAGGTCGCGCACACGTTTCCCGAATTTTTCTTGGATGTTCATTGGTGTAAAGGTGTTTGGGTGTGACTTAATTGTCCACGGACTATACGTCACATACAATAAGTAGTGATAAGTCCGAAAACGAAAAACCCCGGTCAGCGCCGGGGTGTACTTTGAGGTGAATCTGTCAATGAAAATGACGTAGCAAAGATGAGAGAATTTTGTTCGGTTTTTTCTTCAGATCACACTCCCATAATCTGATAACTTTCCAGCCCGCTTTTTTCAGAAAACTAAAATATTTAGTCTCGTTTTCCTTGTTTCGGTTGATTTTGGCTACCCACCAAGCAGTTCTTGTCTTGGGAATGATATAGCAGAGCCCTTCTTTATGACCATGCCAGAAGCAGCCGTGAATGAAGATTACGGTCTTGTATTTCGGTAAAACAATATCAGGTTTGCCAGGTAAGCGTCTGTCGTTTACGCGGTAACGGAATCCTTTTGAGAAAAGAAATTTGCGGACGAGAAGTTCAGGCTTGGTGTCCTTGCCCCGGATACGCGACATGTTGTAGGAACGTACGGCTTTGGAGTGGACGTCGGCCATACGTAAAGGTAGGCAGCTACAATTTACAGAGCTAAATCAATCTCGGATTCAATATGAAAGTCCGATCAAGACTGTCTGGGAACGGTAGGTCAAACCAAGATTCTTTTCTGACTTCCCACAACTTTTCTATGCTTTCCTGATTAACCCATAGTTCGTACCAACCTTGACTTACCATTTTTACATCAGGCAATTTTGGATCAGAGCCAGTTGACAACCTAAAACGATCACTATCCTTTCTATCCACCTGCCAAGTTATTCCTTGATAACTTGCAAAGGTTTCAACACTGAAAGCATTTGTTATTTCGTTTCGATCTACGTCTTTGATAAAAATGCCTTCACCATCTTGATATTCTTGAAATCGACTGTCCGGACGGATCCCATTTCTAGAAATCAAATGATAAGACTTGTCATCGTTTTCAGATAATTCAACTTCTGCACTATTGTACAAGGTGTAAACTTTATTTCGGAGCTCTTTCATGGCGTCGGAACAAATTTACCCAGATTCTTATTATAAGTAGCACGTAAGATTTCCTGACCGTCCGAAAATACTTCCCAAAGTTCCGCACTTTCCATAACGGCGAAACCAGACATCTGCCATTCGGGAACTCCTAGCCGACCATTGTTTGCAGAAGTAAAACCATGTCCTGTGAATGGCATTGAAGCAATTTCAACTCCACCATTTGCAGGACAACGAGGGATTACGGCAGTTACTGAGTTTTGAGCCTTAAACCTTATTACTCCACAACTTCCATCTGACAGATGAAAAGCAGTTTGAGAATAATCCAATCTCATGCCATAATAGATATCCTCAAACGTCGTAAGATGTTTTGAGTCTTGTGCGGTTGCCATAAATCCTTTACAACTTGTGTAGCTTCCATCCAAATATTTTCCAATATCGGATTTCGGAATTGCCTTCTGCATTACTGTCGTCGCCGTCGGTTTCGCAATCGCATCGCGAATCGTGTTCATAATGTCTTGCTCGGCCAAAGTAAGCTGTTGGAAGGCTTTCTCCTCTAACACCAAAAACTCCTGTAGCGTCAATCCATGCGACTGCGCCAACGATGCAATTTGATCTTCAAATCCTACTAACGCATCAACGACATTTCTGCTGTATTTGGTAGTACTGATTAATGTGCCTGCTTCAACCTGCTGCTCCAGCAAATCATCTAGTTTGGTTAGTTGTTGTTTTGCTGTATTATCAACTCCCGTCCAATTTGAAACACCAGCATATTGTGTTCTATATTCCTGCGCTAATGATAAGGGAACAGGTTTAAGTTCCAGCGCGCGCGCTTTCGCAATGAACTCCACGGTGTACTGGGCTCCGTATACTGCAACTTTTGATAATCCCCAAATTCCGATTATAATATTGAACGTGTTAACAGCTTCAGTTAGGTGCGGATCATTAATTGCGTTCGCTCCAATGTTCGCTACAGAACCTACAAACTGTAATGCTTCAAAGCAGGCCATTGCAACATTTCCCGCTTCTAGTGCTGCATTTATCAATGGCCCAGCGGTTGCAATGGTGATGGCATCAATAATTAGTGCCGTGGTTGTTATTGCATTTGTATTGAATGCTTTGTCATCTGCATATTGAAGAAATATTGCTGGGGCGAAATAGGGTTTGTTCGGCTGTGCTCCGGCAATTTGCAGCATTCCTAACGAGCTGCGATTCGTGAACACCACAATTGCAAATGGATCCAACGTGAATGGAGCATAGGTGTTATCCCAATGTGCGTGATTGGTGTATGCATCAGGAGCGAGAGGAACTGGTCTTCTCTCCAGCCACGCAACACTTTTGTGGACCGAGACACTTCCGTTGTCAGCTAAATCAATTTCATAGTCGTGGTCGCCGTCTTTTGGATTTGCAAGCGCAGACCAGTCATCCCAATATATTCTTCTGTTGTACCAATCAGCATCCGTCGTTGGCAATTTTGCTTCTACTACCTGCGGACAAGTCATTTCAATCTGAATGATCGCGCGCATAAACCATGCGTAACAATCTCCGGTAAATACATGATCATCAATTCGCTCGACTAGCATTTTAATCAAAGCCTTATTCGGCTTATCTCCCATATAACTCGGATCAGTATTCAAACTACTCACCTGTGAAAGATGATCGAGAAAATCAGGGACCTGTTGGGACGGAGTTGATTCCACAATTCTGCACGCATATCGCTCTTCTTGTTCCAATCCATTATCTCCCATCGAGTACCCAGCGAAGACCGACAACGCATGCCTTCTCTCCGGCTCAGTTAGTCCCTCGTAATCTACCGTTCGAAACTGGATGAAGATCGCACTCATGCTTGGTGAAGTATAGGTGCTCATAATTGCACCCTTCACCGCCATATACTTTGCCGACTCATAAAAACGCGCAGCAACAGCTTTAACGGAATATTGTAATCCACCTTGCATTACTGCTGGATCGTTGTTGAAACGCGAGTAGAAACACTGCGTGAGCTCGTCGAGCTTGGGATACGTTTCAGTAGTTCCGTAAATGGGTATTGTCCTAGTCAGATCCCACGCACCAATTTTCCCGGGCGCATAAACACTTTTATATTCGGCTCGTGAATAGACGATATAATCTTTGGTACGCGCCATGGAGCCATAGGCAATTTCATATGATATTTGCTGGTGTGTGGCACGTAGCATAGTGATATTTGATGTCTCATCATATAAGCGGTTCGTGAAAATATCGCGCGCTTGCGGGTATGCGGGCAATTCGGTTTTGAAGACGAGATCAAAAGACCTTATCACGATGATGTAAAGCTCAACATTGAATGCTTCGTATGCCGCAGCCATTGTGTCGTTGATTGCGTCAACGGTTGCCTGATCGAGAATGTCTTCATTTGAATCAATGTTCTTTTCGAACGTATAGTTCACGCCGTTCGGATCACCGTCAATGACGACAAGAAATTTCCGATCAAGCGGAGATTCAACATGAGCATTGTACTCGAGAAGGTTACAAAGCTCTGCACGTCCTTCTGCAATCATCTCAGCACGTTTCGTGGAGTCGATCGCAATTGCACTGAGGTGATTAGTCAATGCAAGAAGAAAAATTAAGAAGATAGTTCTCATGCTATTCGGGCGACATTTGTTTGATGAGAGTCATTCTCACTAATGGTTTGATACCGTTTTCTGCAACGAGTGCTGCAATTTCAGCTTCCGTTTTTCCGGCCGCGAGTTGTTGCGTGCAATATTGCTTGAAGAGCACTCCGTTGATGGCAAGATATTGTCCCACAAAATCAAGTTCTTCATCAGGACAATCTGCGCGAGACATGACCTGAAGGACGATTGAAGAGTAGTAGTCGATCTCCGCAGTTTTGAATTGTGTTCCCAATGCTTCACCCTGATCATTTGGATCTGCATCACTTTTCGTAAACACGATCGTTTCGTATTTGTCATCAACTTGCTGTGGCGGAGCAGGAATATTATTGTTTCCAGCCGCATCCTGCTTCTGCTGATTCGTTCTGTTCTGTAGCTGTTGTTCACTTGCCTGCATGGCCGCTTGCTGATTCTGGACGACCTGCGGCGAAATCTCATTTCGGATAATCGTCATCGCCTCCTTCATAATCCGCATTTCCTGATCATTCAACGTATCATTCGTAAGCGGCAACAAATAACCTCCGTTCACTGGTGTAACTGTTCCATCGGGATTCACCACCCACTGATTCCCATTCGAATCAGTAATGAGCACACCGCCATTCGGATCAATCGGAACTATTGTTTGATTTCCATTAGCGTCGATGATTATAATTTGTCCGTTGTTCACGTAAATGGAATCAATCGAACCGTTGAAAAAATAACTCGTGTCGTAAGTGAATCCGAAGTTGAATTGGGTCAGCCAGTTGCTCACTCCGTCTGTAATAGCCCTCACCACCCCCGCATACATCACCTGATCAGCGCCCACCTGAATATTCGTGTACTGCACATTCAGCGTTACTCCCAACGGCATGATTACTTTTCCTAAACCGGAATACAAACCATTCGGATTTGTTGGTGCGTTGAGTTGCGTGACCAGCATTTCAAACTGACCGACTTGCCAGATCATTCCGATGTTCGCGATGGTGAGTGGTTGGAAATTTTGCTGAGCGGGTGGAGGAGAAGCTTCTCCGCAGTTGAGTACGGCTTGTGCGGGTGTAGTGAATGTTACAATGTTGCTCCACGGTCCGTCGTTGCCATTGGGGAAAACGCCGTGTACCTGCGCTTCGTATTGGGTGAGTGGTTCGAGTGCGGTAATGCGCGCGTTGGAATTCGCAGTGGTAATCGGAAACCAGTTGGGCGAATTTACTTTCCGGAATTCGAGGTGATAACTCGTGTATGCACTCACACTGTCCCACATGCATTTTGCCTGACGGTGCGTGAGTACCTGTGCACTCAGTGTCAGATTCGCGAGATTGCCGAGTAATTCACTTTCATCTCCGTAAGTAAATGTGCAGATCTGCGAGTAACCATTGTTGCGGAACAACGCGCGACCATCGAGATCATACGCACGCACACGCCACACGTACGTCCAACCCACCTGCAGCGGCGGCTCGGTAATGCCGTACGTAATCATCGTGAGATTCGTAGTCGTCGTGTACATCGGCGCAGTAGCAAGCACCACGTTATTCGGATTGTTGTTCGGCGGCATCACTTCCCACAGCTCGAATAAATATTCTGTGCCGAGAGCAGAAACAGGAGAAGCCATATTCAGCGGACTCCACGAGAATGCAACGAACTGGGCTTGCGATGTAGGAACTTCACTCGAACATGCAGGTAGATTCGTGAGCGGAGGATCGCACAACATCATCCAGGCTTGTGTAGTTCCAACGTTACTTACGGGAATGGGCAGTGGATTCGCAAAATCGTACGCGGTGACTTCGATCGTGTAGAAGCCTTCGGGTAACACTTTGCTTTGGTTGTATTGCGGCAGCGTAATTCCGCTGTAGTCGAGGTTCGCGCTGTTGAGCAATCCGGAAAGATCCGTTCCGCTCAGCATCAGCGGCACTCCGGGTTCGAGCGTAAATGGTCCGGCGTAGTAAAACGGTTTGCTCTGAATAGACACGTTATTTCCGGTCAGAGAAAATTTCAGTTTCACGTTGTACGACGGTTGTGAAAAATCCATGAACGTGATGTAGATGCGGAGGTTGTCGTTACCCGGTGAAGCGTAATCCGGCAAGTACCCCGAGAAAGGCGGCACGAGCTGTGTGCTAATCTGGACAGGGAAAGTTTGTGCCTGCGAGAGTGTGCACGAGATAATCGTGAGGAGAAGAGTGATGAGGGTGCGGCGGAGCATGGGTTGTGGCTCTTCGAGAAACAAAGAGCCTCACCCCCGGCCCCTCTCCGAAAGAGAGGGGTGTGGGTTCGACGCTTCGCTGCCGAACAGCTAGGGCGAATATGAAAAAAAGTGTTGGCGCTAGTCGGGAGCAAACGTTTGTAAACGGCTAGCAACGAAAAAAAATCGGTTGGAGGCGATTGAAAGGGGGTTCAGGGCGAATTTTGGGAAGAACAGTGTGCTCGATCTGACAGATGGG
This sequence comes from Flavobacteriales bacterium, assembly GCA_040377305.1. GTDB lineage: Bacteria > Bacteroidota > Bacteroidia > Palsa-965 > Palsa-965. The sequence goes on from JBEIPA010000013.1 coordinate 10,087, forward strand.
TGACTTATGTGCGCGTGTGCCCGGAAGATGGAAATGGCGACACCCTCCAAGGGTTTAACCCTTGCAGCGTTGGATGAAAGCTCAGGACCACGACACCCTTCAAGGGTTTAACCCTTGCAGCGTTGAATGACAGCCCAGCACAACGACACCCTCCTCCGAAGGAGTTACTTTGGAGCAAGGGTTAAACCCTTGCAGCTTTATCTAGCCTCACTCCAACCGCGATTTATGCACTTCGTAACCCGCTTTAAACCGCGGATACATCGTCTTCAGTATAAAATCGATATTCTTTTTCGTTCCGTTGCTCAACTCCGGATCGTTGTAGCATTTGTTATAGAGCTCAGCCGATTTTGCATAGTTGTCAAGCATCATGTATCCGAGTGCGAGATTCAATCGGATGTAACCCGCAAGTTCAGGATGTATTCTCGCTTTCTTATCCGTGCTTTCTTCGGTGAGCGCTTTCTCCCAAATGACAACCGCTTTTTGTACCAGGTTGCGGCTCGAAGCAAAACTCCAGTTGTGATTCTTGTCTTTTTTCGTGTGCTCAGTCACAGAATCCATTGCGGCTTTCATGTAGTCCATCGCACTGTCGAGATCGTTGTACTGAAAAGATTTGCTTTTCGCTGTCGCAAGTTCAAAGTACATTCTGCTTCCCGGATACCCGAAGAGAGCATTCAGTGTATCGGTAAGAAACGCGACGTATTCCTCGTTGCATTTTTTCCGCGTTACAACAAGCAGATCGCGATTGTTTTTGTTGAAGTCCGCTTCCAGTGCAGCAGCGGATATAAAGGCCGTCGGACTTGCTTTAGGTTTCACCGTATTCGGAAAATTCATTTGTGTGAATTCACCTTGATTGCGAAGAATATCTGCAACCGTATCACCATTCTTAACAACAATAGCGCGAAGCAAATATTTTGCTTTTAGCTCATACGAATAGGAAATAACAGCAGCACCATTCGCGCCTTGTGTCTGACCCATCGAGACAGTTTTACTAGCAATGGCATACGGTTCTGTCCTGATCGTTACCGCAATCGTCGGATTTTGACCGGCTCCTACATGCTTAAATCCCGTAATCACTTTGCTTGTTGCAGTACTCCAATTTGTCTCTTGTTCGTTAGCTGAAAACTGTTGTTTGTTAGCCTCGCATTCAACAGTAACGCAGGAATAGGTTTGTTGCTCTGCAGGAACAACGTACTTCGGTAGATACGTGCACATCATCAGCGACATATCTGTTTTTACTTTTTGTGCGGAAGCTGCAATGGTGAACACTGTGCTCAGCGCGAATAGAACATTTTTCATGGGTCAACTATTTTTTGCCTAATGTAAAAAATAGTTTGCACACTAGTCGGGAGCAAACGTTTGTAAACGGCTAGCAACGAAAAAAATGCATTAGGAGGCGATTTTTTGCGAAGAACAATGTGCTCGACTTAGCAGTTGAGTGACTCATGTACGTGTGTGCCCGGAAGACGGAGATAACCCTGCAAGGGTTAAACCCTTGCAGGGTTATGCGCGCATTTTCATTGATAACTCTGACGTTCAATATAATCAATGGATATGGAATGGTGCTGCTACTAATCTGACAATTGTACCTAATGGCAATGTGGGCAGTGGATCCATAATTTCGAGTTACACCGGAGCGGATCTTTGCGAAGATGGTTTTCCGTTTGTAGTTCCATTCTCAGGGAATTCAGACTTCACATTTGACGATCCGGATTTACAGTGGATCGCAGATTACAATTATGAAGTTCGCAGAAGGAATAGCGGTTCTGGAAGTTCAGCAGTCGCTTCAGGGAATATCAAAGATTTGTTAGACATAGAAGCTTTGATGCAAATTGGCGACTATGAAGATGCGCTAATTGATCTTGCTTCCTTTACACCTGCAAATGATATTGAAGAAAATTACAAGTCCGTCTTGCTTGTATTTGCAACACTTGGAGACGAAGGCGGTCGTACTACTAGTGATACCGAGAAAGGAACCTTGATGTCCGTTGCTGAACAAACAACGCGCACTGGGGGACCTGCTGTTACATTGGCGCGTGGTTATCTTGAAGCAAAATATTATTTGCACTATTCCGACCCACGTCCGTTAGAAGATGCAGAAATCAATGGCACGACAAACTTGACATCACCATGCTCAACTGAACCAGTTGCAAATACTGAATTAAGTTTTATGGATGATGACGGTAATGATCTCGCAATTGCGGGATGTTACATAAATGCAGATGGTAGCTTTATTTTTGATCCACAGGAAATAGCTTATCTCGCCGCAGCAAATCCAAATACCGAGTATCGTATTTTTTCAAAACCAGGTTCACGCTACACGATTGTCAATTTTGAATATCAGAAGTTGAGTACTTGGCTTTCTGCTTCACCACTTGTAATCGATCTTGCAGGTGTAAGTGTAGTAACTGATACAACAGATGAAACTGAACTCGTAGAAATTGAATCCGATACTATGCTGACTCGCGGAGAAGGTATTGTATACGAAGTTGGGTCGGTAGAAACTGTATTCGGAACCGATATGCTCATTACAAAATCGGATGGAAGTGGAATAATATGGACACGTACTTGGCATGGACCCGTACGAGAAAGTGAAGATGAAGCGACTTGTCTTTACCTTGACGAAAGTCAAAATGTTTATGTTGCTGGACGAGTTTATAATGGGGAAGATTATGATGTTCAGATTCTCAAATATGATACCGATGGAAATCTGATATGGACAGCAATGTTTGCAGAAGGAGAGCGACTGGACGATCTCCCTACTGGAATTCGGATGAGTTATGAAGATGGTGTTGAAATTACTGGAACATGCGGCAGTAACTATCGCTACATCCAGGTATCGGAGTGTTTGCCAATTTCGGAACGACGTGGAAACTTTGATACCACAGCCACCACAGGCACTGTTCAACCTGCGTTCTATCCAAATCCGAATAATGGGAGTCTGCAAGTTGATCTTCAAGGTCAGTCAGCAGGAACGCTTGAATTGATAAATGTTGCCGGACAAGTGGTGCTCACTCAATTTGTAAGCGAAAACAGAGAAATTCAGCTTCCGGCAAATGTGGAAAACGGCGTTTATTTGCTTAAATTTACTGGAGAAGGCGAACCTTATTATCAAAAATTGATGATCTATCGCAATCAATAAAACAAAGATGCCGGATGGAAAATATTTTCCATCCGGCATTACTTCAATGAAACAAGTTGTATACATACTATTCCTCGTTCTGAGTTCCACCTTCTGTCGCGCTCAGAATCAAACCATGTTGTTTGAAAAAATATGGGGAACAGACTCGGCTATGTACACAAGTGTCATCATTTATGTAGACCAACAATCGAACGGTGATTACTTCATGATCGGCGGAAAGTCTGTGGGGCATTGGAGTGCCTACGTATATTATGCATGCCGCACCGACTCAACAGGTGTGCTGCTTTGGGAGAAAACATGGGGTGTTCCCGATTCTCGATGCGCATTTTCGAAGGTGATCAAATCTGCTACCGGAACATACATTGCGGTAGGTACTTCGGGTCCAATACTTGGGGGTATATCTGATATAATTGTCACTAACATAGATGCAAACGGTGACATCATTTTTAATCGTTATTATAACTTTTCGTATGAGGATTGTGGATACGATATTATCAGTACTTATGATGGTGGATATATAATTGCGGGAGTGAAAGGCACGTCACCTGGCAATCGGCATCCTGGGTTCATTAAAATAGATGCCGATGGAAATGAGATATGGCGTCGGACTCAAAGTTCCCTGATCGATTATGCGCCATTTTACCTAAGCCAAACCACTGATAGTGGATTTATTGTCTTAGGAACAACAGGAGGATATAACAATTGCTTTTACGCCCAATATGATTCGCTTGGAATGATGCAATGGATACGATATCCTTTTGGATTTGGAGATACTATTGAAAACACACCTGGTACTATTCGCGCCAATCATGATGGAACGTTTGATATAATTTACAGTGCATATTATCCGTTGCAACCTGAGCCGATAACAGCAATACTGTTTCGGTACAATGAGGATGGAGACACACTGTGGCGTAAAAATTATTACGAATCAGTGAACTCATTTTTTGTGCGGGCAGAAGATACTGTAATGTGTTGCATGATGTGGGGGCAATCATATGGAGAAATGCATGAGAATTATGAGTTTGTACAAAAGACGAATGCATCAGGCTCATCAAGTCACTATCTCTATAGCTATTTTCTAACAAATGACGGCGGATATATTGGATGCGGAAGAACCAGTCCTTCCAATGGAACTTATAAATTTTATGTGATCAAATTTTCACCTGACGGAAGACATCAAGCAGTTCCGTTTTTATCGCAAATAGCTATCGGACCTAATCCGTCATTTGATGGTAACATCAACGTGAGTTTCGACGTGCAGACCGACGAGAATATACAGGTGCGCGTCATAGGGATAGATGGACGCTTGGTGTATTACGATGAAATATTTTGCCCGGCGAATTCACATACGGATCTTCCAATTGATATTTTAGGAACTACTACTACAGCTGGAGTTTATATTCTTGAAGTAAAAACATCTACAGAGTTCCGAAGGGAAAAGTTGGTTGTCGGTCGGACCAACTCAAATTAAATTTGGCCCACCCTCCTAGGGTTAAACCCTTGCAGCGTTAAACAACAAAAAAAGGAGCCCGCCTCAGCAAACTCCTTGAAACATATTATTGACATCCTCAGCGGAGCCGAAGGTCTATCCAAACTCCACAATCTTCACCGTCGGCAAACTCAACTGCAGAGCAGCATTGTGTTCCTTCAGCCAGCTCGATGATTCCAGCTCTTCGAGGTTTGTTAATCCGTGCAGAGGACCCAGATCGGTAACGCCCGTGTAAGCAATGTCGAGGTTTTCCATCTTCGTGAAATTTGCAATCACAGAAAGGTCTTTCACGTTCGGACAATGAAACAGCGCGAGGTATTTCAGATTCGTTAATCCTGCAAGCGGAGTAAGATCGGCAACCTGTGTGCGGTGTACGCTTATTCTTTCGAGTTGCGTACAGTTTTCCAAACCTTCAAAGCTGTTTAGTGGTGTATCGGCTGCATCAAACTCTTTCAATGCTTTGCAGTTCGCCAATGCTTTTACGGACGTAACGTTCGACTCAACCATTCTGACTTCTTCGAGATTCGTGAGGTTCGACAACGCATCAATATTGTCGATGAGTTTGAAATCTCTTCCACCTAAACGCAATACTTTCAAAGAAGTCATTCCCGAAAGCGGACTCAGATCTTTAATCGGATTGTTGGTAATGTCGAGCACTTCCAGCTTCATGTTTTTTATCGGAGACAAATCCTGCACGCGGCATTCCCCAATTTCAAGTCGCTTGAGAAAAGTAAGAGCCGCAACCGGAGTAAGATCTTTGATTTTTGCATTGTCACTTACATCCAGAGACTTCAGCTCGCGAAAATTGTTTTCCAGTTCTTCGTCGTCCTGATCAACGCTTATCGAATCGGAATTGTTTTCCAATGCTTCTTTCCATTCCTGAGAGAGCGTGCCAAGCCAGGCGCGAACAGTGAGTTGCTGATCGGTTACGCGTAACGCGCTTTGTTTCGGTGCTGCTGCTGCCGAAGACGATGAATCAGAATCATCATCACCGGCAACCATTGATTTGAGTTTGTCGAAAAAGCCCATGGGTTTGTGTGTTTTGGTGAATGGCTAATGTATTGAAATACACACAGCATTGCCGTAAATTCTATCGGAAAGAATCTACCGATTATCGGATTAATTGTTTATGAAAACAGGGGCTGCACCACTCTCAGCTGCGTTCCGCACGACTCACACTTGATCATATTCTTCCAGTCTTTGGGCAACTCGTTTTCGTAACCGCAATCGTGACAATTCACCACTTTTTTTAATCTGTTTTCGCAACGGCAATGCTCGCAAAAACAAACCAGTGCACCTTTCGGAACCGACAATTCTTTTTTGCAGTCTTCGCACACTACATCCTGTCTCAAGGGTTCTGCCATCTCTACATATTCCTGTTTCAGCTTGTGTTGTTCGAGAAAAGCATCCGCATCTTTTTCTTCGAGATAAGGAATCCACACCTGTGCAATCTGCGACAATTTCATCTTGAGCTGAAAATGTTCCGGCATCACTTCATGCATGATCATGTACTTCGGATTATCGTACACAATTCTGAATCCCTGCGCCTGATAATCTAAAAATGCCGCAATCATTTTGCTGAAGGTGGCGTAGTTCACATACGTCTTGTCGCCGCGCTGGTAATACTCCAGTGCTTTGGTTGCGTCTGTATATGCATCCATCTTATCGGTGTTCGTCACCTCCATGGTATCTGCTGCCATGTCGGCCGCACTCTGTATAAACAGTTTGTATTTTTCTCCTTTCGGAACACTTGGCGGTAAGTACTGCGGATAATGCGTGTAGTAGTAATCCCAGAAGTCATACGTCTCCTGCCAGTACGCCTCTTTGTTTTTCTCCGCCAAATATTTTTTCGTTTTGGTTTCGAACTGCACTTTGCGCTGTATGTATTGTGCGGTGTGATTGAGGGAATCCTTCCACACATCCAATCCGGCAGCATAATCTACATCGATCATGTGTCCGCAGTAATCACATACCACATACGGATTTTTATACGGACTTACTTTCGGAGCACCACATTGGTGACAATCAAATTTCTTGATGCGCATGGTGCAAGATAAAGAATCACGCGAATACAAACCCTAATCCTTTCAGGGCTGTGCCGCTACAACAAAGCGCGCTGTGCTCACCATAGGTCCGTTGATCGTGATCTGGTAGATACCCGGCGGATAAGCGGAAACATTCACTTCAGTTGTAGCATCAGCTACCTGAATTTGTTCGACGATTTGACCAAGTGCATTGGAAATAGTCACCTCTACTCGCGTTAATGGCCACGGATTCGCAATGACTATTTGTTGCGACGCCGGGTTAGGATAGACGAGTGCTGCATGTTCAACTTCACTTTCAGTTATAGCTGTAACCGGGGAAATCGCAAATCCAAGTTCCCAGTAATAATTGAGAGAACCGGGTGGTGGCGGATCAATATCTTTTCCGGTATACCACATCATCCAGTTTCCATTGTCGTAGAGGACGGAAGGGAATGAAGCAGTGTTTGCATCCCAACTGCCCGTGGCGCCTACATTAAGAACTTGTGCGGGCAAACGGGTCCAGTTAATTCCATCTGTTGATGTGGCATAACCAATTTCCTGTCCGTAACTGCCTACACTATTTCCACCGTACCACATGCGATACACGTTGCCTGATTTAATCACATGCGGATCCTGAACGTAAACAGAGTCCCACCCTGTTCCGGTTGTAAAAATCGGATTGGAGGCGTCCTTGATCCAATTGATTCCGTCTGTTGATGTGGCGTAACCGATGTTTGCTTTGCCATCAGTACCGCTATTGTCACCAATTGCATCATAGCCACAATACCACATCTTGTAAACGTTTCCATCTTTAATCACAGAAGGACCTTCCAGAAATCCGTTGTCCCACTCCGTAGAATTACCAACAGAAAGAACCGGTGATGTATGTTTGATCCACGTAATTCCATCTGCAGAATACGCATATCCTATATCATACCGATAACTGTTGAAGTAATGACCGGCGTACCACATCTTATAGCGTTCTGATGGTGGAGCTGCACTATCAATGATTACCGACGCGGTTTCAATTCCTAAAGAATCCCAGCTTCCGGTGTACGATACATCCATCACCGGATTGCCGGCATACTTGGACCACATAACACCATCTGCCGAAGTTGCATAACAGATTCGCGCGCGTAAAGCGGTATCGGCAGGGTAATTGATCCCACCGCACGTGTACCACATTTTGTACACTGCATTTTCTTTCAGTACCCAACAGTCGCTAATGGCAATAAGGTCATTCGGAAGATTGGCCACAACGGTGTCTCTCCGCAATACAGGATTTGCAGCATCTTTTGTCCAGGTCGTTTGGGCATTCACAGCATGGAATACGGTCAACGAAAAAGCAAAAATGAGAATAGACAAATTGCGTGTGAGTGTTCTTAAAAGAAAGCGCGTATGCATGAAATAAATGTAGGGATTTTGATGACAGATGCGAATGTGAATCCGAAATCTTAACGTGCGTGTTCACGCAACCATTCTTCTAATCCCCGCGAGAAATACATTATTCCTTTCAGATCATCTACCGGTTCATATTGCGGATTGCCTTCGAAGTCATCTTCCTTCATCTTCTGCAAAAAGAATACGTAATTCTGTCCGATGCGGTAATTGCCTTCGTCGTTTGCTTTCAACTTTCCGCCCAGTGGACGAATGTCGTACTCCACAACATCAACCGTAATGGTTTTGTGTTTTTTCAATTTCCCTTTATACGATTCGGTGACTTCGCAGGTGATGGATCCATAAAAAACACCTTCTTCCATGCGTACAAAGCGTCCGCGCTCAATGACTTTTGCGTTTACAACGTGTGTCGATATTTTGAACATCTTCGACCGGTAGTCTTCGGAAACCATGTAGTAGTCGACTTGCGCGAATGACGGAAACGCGAGTGAAGGCAAAATGATGATGAGCAGGGAGTGTTGCATGTAGTATGTAACGCAGTCTACTCGCAAAAGGTACAAGCTAGACTCTCTTCATGCGCACTTTCTCCTTGTTGAACTTTCGCTTGGGACGGAGATATACCGTTCGGCGGAATTTTTTCCCTCTCTTCAACACAATGGTTTCAACCCAGCTGGCTTCTAAGGCTCCTGAATCGTCGTAAACCGTTTCGGAATAGTACTCATAAAAAGTCTTCTGCTTTTTTGCGATTCGCGTGAGACTATCGTTGTCCACAGATTTAATCACGATAGAAGCCCTACATTTTCCGGGATCGTAACACAGATATACATCGGTATCGTTTGGTGTGTTGTAATGGTAATCACGAAGTTCGTTGTTGTTGTAGGTCCTGATGCTCCACAGCCCGGAAACAGTATCACGGTATTCGTGACGGAAGTACGATGAATCGTAGTTGAAGTCCATGCACGATTGAAAGCACGCATCCGGGCACTCCCAAACACCAAATGCTGCAAAGCAAACTGTATCCGGATTCATACCGCGAAGCCATGCTCGTGTCGATGCAGAGTCACACTGTGCGCAGAGCTGCAGAGGTTCGTACAAAAGAAGAAGGCAGACGAGGCGGCGCATCGGATGTATAACGGCTCTAAGGTAAAAAGGCACGTGAATTTCTTTATTACAAGATACGTTTGAGTTTATCTCATACAATCCGAAATCCTCTTGAGGTTATTAAACAAACTCATCCGGAATTACACCTAACACGTAGCGCGCATTAATATCCGCGTTCCTATTTCCGTTGCACCAACGAATCCATCGGATAGTGCGCCTCCAACGTGTCCATCAAACCACCCGCCCAATCGACCAGCACTTTTTGTTCATGTTCCGAAAGTGAGGCGTCGCCATGAATGAGCGTGTAGGAGGAAAGCGGCATTTCACCTTCGTTCACCATTTCCACAATTTCTTCAAGCTTGTGATATTGTCTGCGAAGTGAATACGCACCAAACTCATCGAAGTTCAGTTCTTCTTTACCTTCTTCCACATGATGCATCACCCACATTCCAATCGGCTGAATGTTCATGTAAAACTGCGGACGTGTGTTGTTGCTGTGACAATCATTACACGAAACGTCGAGCACATCTTCTACTTCAACCGTAAGCTTGTAGGCATCCGTAATGCGATGCCCGCTGTAGGCTTCGTTTTCGTTTTTCTCTGGCGGGAAAAATTGAATGACGATTAAGGCAATCAAAAGTGCCCAACCGAAGAGTTTGAAGAATCTTTTCATAAGAATTGCAATTTTAGCAATGAAACTGTCGTCGTGTTAGGTTCGACTCACTTCTGGTAATTATAAACGTGCGTTGTCATCGCACCACCCGAAGCGTCGTAAGTTTTGGTTCGGCTTAATCGTCCAGACTTATCGTAAGAGTATTCCAGCGTACACTGCAACACGCCGCTTTCACCCGAGAGTGTTTCTGAAACAATTTTCCCGTTTTTATTCAGCTTCACCACGTGAACAATCATCGACTGGTAATTTTGTCCCTGCTCGTTCTCGTGCAATAATTCTCCTTCTTGTCCATAACGAATCACCCAGTAGCGATAACCACCATCATAATACGTGTAATCCGTTTTGCGCAACAATTTTCCGTGACCGTAAACCTGATGACTGGTCACGCGATTTTGATCGTCGTATTCCCACTTCTCCATGTTTTCATTCGAATCCCATAAGCGACTTGCATCCCAGGTTGTCTTTCTTCCTTTGGTGTCGTAAGAAATAGTAGCGAGTCCAACCTGATTCCATTTTCCGTTCACGACATTCGATTGCGTTGTTGCAGTGCGCGGCCCAGGTGTTGCACCCGGATCTGCAACCCAAACAAACTTCGACTCTGTTTTTACCCGGCCTTTTTCGTCGTACGCATAAACATAACGTCGCACGCTTTCCTGTTTGGCTGCAACGATCTTTTCAGCAATCAGCGTATCGTTATACGTGTAGCGAACAGAATAACCGATCAGATAACTGAGACAGCTTTCTTCGAAGCGTCCATAGGTTTCCGAGATTTTCTGTCCACGCGCATTGTAAACAATCGTGAGTTCTTCTTTCGCGTTCACACTGTCTGTGCCGACGAATTGCGTAACACGACAAAAGGTTGAATCCTGGGAATAAAGTGTTCCTGTGATGCAAAAAAGAATCAGCAGTAAAATTCGCATGCTTAAAGATACGATGTTCCAGTTCCAGTCATCGGACTCCCTTCTAATTTGCAGGATTCGGGCATAGGACAAATTTGTTGCACCAAAAACGTAGTATTTAATTTCCTAAAATCTCCTAATTCCGATAACTGGTAGAACTGTGCGGCGCCGTTCGCGTAACAATTCAGCAGACAGGCATCCATCACACCAAACCAGATCCTGTTGCCCTATGCGAGTCAGAACCTTCTTCAGAAACTACATGATTATTCCTGTAGTGTTGATTCCGATTTTCACTTTCGCATTTTTTATTCTTACGTGGCAAGGCGGTCTTGCAATGAGCATAGACAAGAAGCTGCTTCCTCTTTTGTTTGCGTTGCCGGTGGCGCTTTCCTTTCTCGTTATCGGTATCGTGGTAATTGTTCGTTTGTGCAGAAAGCTTCCGGTGCTGATGCTTGTACAGGTTCTGGTGATTGAGATTATTGCTGTAGCGGCATTTTTTATGCTCGACTACAAACAGAACACGTGGCTGCTGAATCAATATTTGTATCAGGACAAACGAATGGCTTTTGTCGAACGTATTCAAACTAATCCCAATCCGGGTCAGGAAGCGGCGATGATGGATTCAATTCAGCAACACAGAAACTATCCGTTTTCAATCGTGTTGACGGATGATGAATACAATCTGCAGAATCGTCACAACGTGCTGAGTGATAGAAAAGGCGTACAATCGTACGTGACTGTTCAACGCGATTGTGATGGCAACTTAATGGTGGAGTTTCCTTACGACAGTGAATTCATGGGTAGGACGTACAGTGTGCTGTATTCTGATCGCTTCCCGATCGCGAACACTAGTATTATCTGGGATGAGAACGGTCTGCCGAGAACATCCGTGGGTCATCATATTGACAAGTTCCGGATTATAGACACCATTTCTCCACACTGGTATTATGTAGCGAATGGATCTTCAGGATTCAATCTCAGCTTTAATCTGTTCGGAGGTGGGGGCGGTAGCGGATCGTCTTCTGGCGGATCATCCGGCGGTTGTCAGTAGCCCATGCGAAGTGATGCGGCGTATTGGATTTTCCCATTTCATGAAAATTGATGTCGGTATATCACCCGCCACGTGAATAGCGATCTGCTTCATCCAGCATCCAAAGCACAAGAACGAAAATGCCGAACAGCGCGAGGACCGTTCCGATCACAACTGAAATTCCAACGACTATAGCCTTCTTCTTGTTCATCACAGTCCGCATAACACAACCGCAACAAGTCCAACTCCGATTGCATAGGAGGTGAGTACGCCCGCGGCAACTAACATGATTGTTTTACTCATTTGAATATACTTTTCCATTTTGAATTCGTGAACCGTGATAAGCGGTTTCATGATGCGAAGATGAGTGGAATCAGAATGAATGCAGGAGTTGAATGAAAGAGTGTCGTGCTTTCCTGTGCAAGTGCAGGATTGAGACAGCAACACGGCTTCGGTTGAACGCTTGAGTTTCAGGACACCACGTTCCCGTTTCATGGGATCGCTTCGTCGTGCCTCCTCGCGATGACGGTCACGTGTTGCTTATTTCGCGCCTTTCAAACGCTTCATCCGTCCTAACTGATAGCCGTTGAACTTCCAGACTTTCACTTCGGGAATTTCTTCGGTGCCTTTGCCTGAAATTTTATCTTCCTTCGCGGGATAAGCGAAAAGTTCCATCACCAGCTCATCTCCTTCGATCCAATACGAAATCTGAATCATGCTACCCATAACGGAAAACAAACTCGTGACTTTATTTCCGGTGGCGTACATGTCGATGACGATACCGTTATTTTCATCAATGGTCCAATGACCTTTCGCAGTGTCTATCGGAACGAGTGTGTAATGACGCCGATCAATTGCCGCAGTGTCCGATTTCGGATAATACGTAATCACCCAATCGTAACGACCTGAATCGGCCGGGAAAACGTCGAGACCGAATTGAATGGTGCTGACTACAGAATCTCCTTTATAAATATTCAGATCACCTTTCCAGTATCCGATGTAGGAATCAGGAAAGTTGTTCTGCGCAGACACCGAAGTATACAAAACAACTGTGAAAAATAATAGGATGATGCGATGATACAATGAGTCGAAGTAATTGTCAAACCGAATAGACTTGAGACACTGCGAAGTAACTTGATTCATAAAAAGCGTCGTACCTAGGAATGGCAATTATTTCGCAATAACAACTCGCTTCGTTTCTACTTCACGCTCTGTTCTAATCACAAATGAATAGGTTCCATTCGTAAATCCGGAAAGATCGACTTGCATGGTGGTAGAACCAGTCTCAAAATATTCGGGAGCAAGCACCATTCTTCCCTGCAGGTCGTACACTTCAACACTGGTCTTTGTGTTGTAATCAACCCGATTCACCTGGAAAATACCATTGGTAGATGGAGATGGAAACACAGAATATTTCACCGCCTCCTCTCTATCGATCGGATCAATTCCATTCGGCACTAAGAAGTACGGCATGTACGTGTTGATCATTTGCGTTACGCGAACAACTTGTCCCTGAGTGAAGAAACACATACCGGCATCTTCTGTATAGTCCATGTAATTCTGCCACATAATTCCCGGTGCAGGGGAACACGCATCGGTAATAACAGTCCCGGGTGCGTACGCAGTAAAATTCTCGTCTGCCTGATTGGGAGTATCTGCAATATAATCTGAGCCACTACATGAGCTTCCATCATCACCCCAAATGTGATACAATCCGAAGTAATGACCAAGCTCATGCGTCGCAGTGCGACCCTTATCGTAACCATTCAACATAATGGTTTCATTACGGCCGACTACGGACCATAGAATGTCGAGTCCGCGGTCAGGGCTCGGTGTTGCAGATGGAAATTCGCTATACGCAAGAACACCACTCGGAATATCCCACACCCAAATGTTCAGATAAACGGAATCCGACCAGGGATCAAGTCCACCCAATGCGAACGAATGCGGATTGAAAGCAGGAGGACTTGCATTTGTTACAGCTCTTCGTTCAATTCCGATTGTTGGATTTCCCTGAGGATCTACAGATGCAAATTCAAATCCAATGTCCATATTACCAATGAGCGGTTGCCACACGGCCGGTACATTCACCAAATCAGGATTCGCTGCCTGATAATCTTCATTGAGCACATCGAGTTGATGCTGCAACACTGAATCCGGAAGATTTTGTTGTGCGTTTTCATAAAGCACGTGAAATATCACGGGAATCTGAACCGACTGAGCATTGAGCGCACACGCTGAAATGAACAGCGTAGTTCCGAGAATTACATTTTTCATGTTCATGGGTTACTGAGCAATTACAATCCGTTTCGTTTCCGTAGCGTATGTGCTTCTTGTTACAAGTGAGTACACGCCGTTTACACACGATGATAAATCAATTTGAAGGGAAGTAACACCAGCTGCAAAATTTACCGGCGATGTGACGAGACGACCTTGCGGATCATAAACTTCGACTGAAGCGTTTGTTGTTGCATCAGCACGTGAGATCGTAAAAAGTCCATTCGAAGACGGAGAAGGAAAAACGGTGTAGCCCGATTTAATCTGATCTTCACGAATTCCGTTCGGAGTGAAAAAGCCCTGACGCATATTGTTCATATACCAGGTCATTCTTCCAACCTGATCTGCAGTGAAAAATACCATCGCGGTATCATCAACGTAACTCATGAAATTCATCCACATTATTCCGGGAGCAGCAGGCTGACAACCATCCGTTAAAATTGTTCCAACAGGATATGTTCCGTAAACGGTATTCGAAGAATAACCTGGAGTGTCTGCACAGCTGTCGATGTCAAGACACATTGAATTTGGTCCTATGTGAGTTAATCCCAGCCAGTGTCCGAATTCATGTGTACCTACACGACCGGCATTGAATGGAGCTTGTGCCGGAGCGCCACGACCGACATAACGATAGTTGAGAACGATTCCGTCTGTTGCATCGGGCCCGCCGGGGAATTGCGAGTAAGCAGTAAGTGCAGGTCCTAAATCACACACCCAAATGTTGAGGTATGAAGTGTCCGGCCATGCATCAAGTCCACCGGAGAGAGCGAACTTAACATTGTCGTTGGTACTCCACGTTATTGTCGGGCTGAACTGACGCTCAATTCCCGTTGTTGGATTTCCATTCGGATCAACCGTTGCAAGCATGAACGTAATGGGCATGCTTCCAATGATCGGTGTCCACGCTGCCGGAACTTTCCACAAGTCGGCATTTAGCGCGTTCAGATCTTCATTGAGCACATCGAGTTGCTCCTGCAAAATAGAATCGTGAATATTCTCAGTTGCGTTTTGATAAACCACATGAAAAATAACCGGAATGGTTACTGCCTGAGCGGAAGCAGATTTTCCTGCCGAGAATAATAGTGCAAATCCAATGGTGCGTAGTGCGTGTTTCATAACTTATTTATAGATTACTAAAGTTATGGAAATTCAACGTACCCACCCGCGACTTTGCGTAACTGTGTACACCTGTGTAATAAGCGTGCAAAACTGCGTAAGCAACGGCATACACAATTCGAAGATTTGAAAATTTGAAGATTCGAAGACTGAATCAGTCCAGCCTCATCTATTGGCAAACTTCTGACCACGCCAACCACTTTTCTGAACGTAGTCACTCAGGTTTTGAAGTTCGCCCGATATGGTTTCAGACAAACCACTCAGGTGCTTGAGATCAGCTTCCGTTAGATATTTGAAATCAAATGCCCGGTACAGTTGAGATCTGCTTTCACCACAAGATCCTTTGGAAATAGATAGATGTTGAACAAATTCATTAGTACCATTGCGTTCAAATCCCTCAGCAATATTATCCATCACTGAACCGGACGAAGCCAGAATTTGATCCTTGAATTTGAAATCTCGCTGTAGTGGAGTTCGATAGACTGCTGCGAAAACTTCCGCCGCATAAACGCGCGATTTTTGCCAAACCGGCAATTGCTCAAAACGTGTGTAAGTAGCTATACATATATGTTTATAGTTAAATATATGGCGAATATATACATAATTACTTTACACCATGATCAAATCTTCGAATCTTCAAATCTTCAAATATTTTTATTGTTTCGATCTACCGCAAATCGCCTTTTTCACTTGCCGGTATTCTCCGCTCCGCAATTCGAAGAAATACATTCCACCCGCCAATCCCAGTGCTGCTGGATCAATGGTAACAGAATAATTTCCCGGCATAACATAACTCGATGTTGGCACAGGAGTCGCAACCAGATTTCCGGTGATGTCAAAAATCCGAATCTCCACCGGTCCACGTTCTGCAATGGAATATTCAATCGTCACCTGATCGGCAAACGGATTCGGATACACGTTGAAATTATTCACAGGCGGCGGAAGCTCTTTGAACACGGCTCGGAAATATTCTGCAGAGTCAATATCGATTCGCAAAACAGGATCGTAGTATTTCGTTGTGTCTCCCGGCAATGCATATTCCCAATACAAAAATTCGTAACCGGGATTAGCAATTGCAGTCATCGTGATCGGATTTCCTGTGAAGTAAACCCCAATCCACGGCACCGAATCGAGTGTGATTGTATTCAGCTTCACAGTGCCCGCTGCAGCAGGAAACATATCGAAGGCGCAATACTTCTGTTGGGGCAAATTGAACTGCGACTGAATGTGCTGACGGCAATATGTTGGACGTGCAAACATGATATTCGCCATGTCAATTACATTTTGCGTCCACTGTGCAGTATCCATTTGCCATTGCAACCAGGACGGAGTAAACAAGGGCGGACCGCCAACTCCCCACATATCGAAATGACGATCCATCTCCGGCAACATTTCGAGATACGTTGCAACGATGTAATCGTAGGTATTGTACGGATAGAATGTCGTGTTCAGTAAATCGGCATAACGATTCACGAAGTAAATACGAAACGAATCATTCTGCAGCAAGGAGCGAATCATGTACGAATGCGGATTCATTACCGGCGGATTGATCGCGATGTTCAGCATGTTGATCGTATCCGAATTCAAAGCGAGATCGAGATCCCACAACACATATCTCCACGGTGCATCGTAATTGCGCGGCTGCCAGAACTTGATGTTGTTGGTATACGTTCCGATCCAGTCTGTATTCGCGTAGAATGTTTCGGTGATGAAGTAATCGCACATATTTTCGAAATCCCACATCGTTGCGGCTGAGTCGATATTCGCCTGAACAGTCATGTCGTTTCCGCCTATGAAGGTGTAGGTGCGAATGAAATCTGCATTATCACCTTCGATAATGTCGCCGTTGAACTGAAGGAAATTCGTACTGTCGTCATCGCATTCCGAATTATTGGCGATGTAATGTTTATCCTGTTTCTCGCGCATTTCATACACGCCCCAGTATGCTCCGTTGATGAATACAACACACGCGAAACCGTCCATCATATCAACATCACAAACCGGTTGAATGGTTTTGTGAATCATCCGATCGCGCATGTGACAATTGTTGTAGTCCGTTCCGGTGTTGCGTAAATTGAAGCCGCGATATTCCGTCGCCGGTTTATCAGGAAAGAGCTGATAGTTGATCGGCTTTGCTCCGTAATCGTCATCGCAATCAATGAAGAAACCTTTCTGGGCAAATACTTTCGAAAAATTTCCCTGAATGCGAATGGACGCTGGCGTTTCAAATTTCAGCGCGTGTGTTGTGTCGAAGTAGGAAACATTGCACGGACGAATCCAGCCTTGCCAGAAGTTCGCATCGAAGAACGGAATGTCACTGATGGCGGTGTCGGGAGTATTGCCCAACATGTAAATTCCGTAATCCTGATCGAACAGATTGTACGGATCAGTTACAATTGAAACTACTGGTAACGCTACGTTTTCATTGAGGAAATAGGATGACGCCGCAACTGGTCCCGGCAGATAATTTGTGTCCGACGGAATCAATTTTGCGCGCAATACCAATGTAGAATTGATTGCAACACTTCCGGCATAAGTTGGCGACCACGATTGCGGATCTTGTCCGTTCAGTGTGTAGTGAATCGTTCCGGGTGTTGTTGCACTGATCGTTGTTGTCTGACTTCCGCTGTAGAATCCTGACGTCAACGCAATAGTCGGTGCACTTCCGTATCCTGAATAGCACGAAGCAGAAAAATTCGTCGTATCAGGAGTTGCTTGTGTAAACAAACACCAGTTCGCCGATCCATCCGGTTGACGCCCGCGTGAGTGATTCGGTTGCATGCCTCCAATAGTAATTGAATCTACAACTCCACCTGCCGCATTGTGAAGAACGAGCTGTTGACCTGTACTATTCAGTGAATAACTGGTATGCAGATTAATATCGGCCGGAAACGGGATGTAGGTAACGGATGTGTCCCCTACACCAAGGAGAAGCGCGGGATACATCGTCATATCATCCATTCCGGATTGTGCATTGTGCGTTTCCACCGAGAATGTATTCATTCCCTGAATCTTGATCGTGTCAAGCACAGAGGATGGAACCATAAACAACGCCGACATTCCACCGGTTTGGTATTGCAGCGCTTCGTGATCTGCATAAGCGTATTCGTTGTATGCGGGAGTTACATGTGCAGCACCAACGCCGTAGCGACAAATTTCTTTTCCGTTCAGGTATGCAACAAATGCATCATCGAAGTCAACAAGAAATGCCGCGGAAACAATGTTGCTGGTATCAGCAATATTGAACGACATACGTTGGTAAAGAGAAATGGTCGGAGCAATTACGGTTGTATCGTCACCATCTCCGTATCCAATCGGACCCACGGCAGGAATCCATCCCGCATCGTTGAATGACGGAGCAGCCCAGTTTGCCGGTGGCTGAAAGAATCCCGGAAAGTATCTCCAGTTAAAACCCCAGTAAACCGGAATTTCCCAATGATCGAAATAGTCACTTCGGTTTTTTCCGGAGAAGAAAACGGTGAGATGATCGCCAGGCTGAATGTAAATCGTTGGGAATGTCCAGGTGCGCGAATCAGTTCCTTCATTACAGGTAATGGTGTACCCTTCCATGTTCACCGCAGTAGAACCGGCGTTGTAAAATTCCACCCAGTCTTTCGCGTCTCCATCTTCGTCAACAAACGCATCATTTCCTGCAGAGGAAATTTCGTTGATGAAGATTTGTGCCGGTAGCCATTGAAAGAGTAGGAGAGAAGAGGCGAGTAAAAGTCTTTTCATTCGGGGAAATAGGAGTTTGCAATACTAAAATACGCGTTTCGGCTTATGATTGGATGATGGGATTATAGAATGATAGGATTCAGCGGGTTGTGAATTTAACAACGAGGGCATCAACTAATCGGAAATCGATAATCAACTAATCGATTTGCTATCTTAGACTTAGCAAACATGAAAAGGTTTATTGGTGTTTTAGCATTTTGGCTGCTGTTTTTCGCTGGAAAGGCGGATACGATCGGCGCGTACACGGTTATGCACAAGGGCAAAGTGATTACATCCGCAACTGAATTTGACACCATCCAGATCAAACTCAGAAAGAAGGAATTTACTGCAGCAGATACTTTGTTGGTCGATTACTGGAGTTGCGGATCGCGGAGTGCGCTTCGTCACCAGGTACGTGTTAAAGACAGCACGACTGATTCAATTGTACTTAGTGCCGGTGTATTCCATACACAATACTATTTGCTTCCCCTGAACGAATTACTTTTGTATGAGCAAGCTCACCCGGGTACAGTATTTGATGGATCGTTCATCACCAAAGAAAGAGAATACAAGCATAGAATTTACTTTCGCTTAGAATTCACAGAATAATTATGTCACTGAAAAAATTACTCTTCGCATTTTCCGTTGTCTTCTGCACGTTTCTGCACGCCGACTCCATTGACGTCTACAAAGTCTCTTTTCGCGGACAGGAAATAGCAACGTACACCGGTCCGCAAACTATTCACATCATTCTCCAGGCCGATAGTTTAACTGCGTTCGACACGCTTAAAGTAAATGTGCAGCGTGATACGCCTTGTGCAAACTGCAAGGATTATTCACTGATCGTGTTCGGTAACAAAGGTCCAATGCTTGTCGACTCCACACAAAACGGAGCGAGCTTTTTTATTCCGCTTAAACCATTGGTTGATTACCGCAAACAAAACAACGTGAAGCAATACCACGGTTACTACACCGAGTATCGAGATGGTGGCAGAGCACGGGTGGTGACGTTTAAGATTACGATGGAATAGCGCGCGCGTAAACCTTCGAAGGTTCGGACACAAAAAAAGGAGTGCCGGTTTTGCCAGCATTCCCAAGTCAATTGGAGTGGAAATATTATCCTCGCGAATTATAACCTTCTCCGTCTGTAACAATATAGAGAACAAGAGCAGCTGCTGCAATAGCGCCACCCACAATCCATTTCACAACCGGGTTTTTCTTTTTCTTCTTTTTACGACGTTTCTTCTTTGCTTCTTCCGATGCATCGTTGGTGAAGTTGTCTGTTTCTTCAACGGCGTTTGGGGTTGCTGCGGTTTGGGTCTGTTTAGTTTGAATTGTGTTTACCGGTACGGCCTCAGTGGCATACGATAGCACATTAAAACTAAACACTACAGCGAGTGCAAGAATGAGTTTTCTCATGTTGTTAGGTATCGGTTTTTTTTCGAAAATAATGCGTTTATACCCAGATAGATACAAAAGGGGTGCTGACAAGTGTCGAATTTAACAGTTGATGACACCTAAACTGGCTTGTTTTAACAAAATGGGTAAGAATCGACCAGTTTTCGACACGATTGAAGGTAGGTCGCGATCATACGCGCGCATGTGTAACCTTGAAGCGCTAAACCCTTGCTCCGAAGGAGCTCCTTCGGAGCAGGGTTAAAATTTATCCGTTTACAAACGTTTGCTCCCGACTAGTGTGAAACCCGCGCATTACATTAGCCGGAGTCATGAAGCAACTTTTTTTCATAGCCGCTTTTTTGTTGATGACGCTGGGCGTGAAGGCGCAGACGCCGAGCTCAACGAATTATCCGATAGCGGAATGTATAGGAGGAACATGCCCGTTATACACTGCGGTCAAATCTCATATCACTGCAACATTTATTGATTCACTTACCGAAACATTTTATGTGGCTGGACAATTCCGTACGCTAGGCGGGCAAACGCGCATCGGTCTCGGTTCAATGGACGCCGCAACGGGGATACTCTCTTCATTTGCTCCTGTCATCGACACATTCGGTTGTATATACGCAATGGGAATTAAAGGCGATACGCTATTCGTTGGTGGCCGCTTTACTCGGGTGAATGGCGTTACAAGAAATAACTTCGCCGCAATCAGAATCAGCACGGGCACATTGTTGCCATCGTTCAATACGGGAATTGGTGGATCAGGTGATACAGTTTTCTCAATTACGGTTTATAAGGGTAGAATTTACGTAGGTGGAAAATTCACAACTGTTTTTGGACAACCGAGAATCAACATCGCACGATTGAGTTATGACGGAGTTGTGAATGCATGGAATCCTTCTGGCATCGGGGTTGTGCGTAAAACAATGCAGCACACGAACCGAATATTAATGGTTGCAGACTTGGGGCTCGAAGACCGATTGATAAGGATTGATACACTAAATCCTTTGGTCATCTTTCAAATTATGGCGACTACTAATTCCAGCCCGGGAGCGTATGAATACGCCATTACAGATTTTGTACTTCGGGCGGATTCAGTTTACGCAGTAGGCCCGTTCGGTGAAATTGATAGTGCACCCCGAGATGGGTTTGTGGCAAGCAATATTACCAATGGAAACGAACGTACAGGTGGGATTATAGTACCAATGTTTGGGTATGACAAACATTCTAAAGTGAATGTTGAAATATTTCGTGACACGTTGTACATAGGAACCTTTGAGGCATTCAGTGCGCTCCCTGCGTACCATAAACTTTATAAAGTGCGATACAATCGAACCAACTTGATAACCCTAAAAACGTACAATTCGAATTTGCCCGGTCTCAATGGATATTACTGTGAGGATTTGGTGATAGGAAACGCGCGAATGTGGGAAGTGGAAAGGTTTGCTCAACACACTGCCTTTTTTTCTGGTTCGACCAATTGTGATGTATTCGGATGGTGGTTGCACATCCCGACTGTATGCGGGTTGTGGCAGCAGGCACCTGTGCCGATGTGTCCGATGGATACAGCATGGGCGGTAGTTCAGCATAATTACATGTACCAGTCCTATCACTGGACATCCTCAAATGTGAATGTGATTCTTTATCCGAATTTTGATTCATGTATGATTATTACAAACAGCGCCTTTATTGGTGGCACGGTATACGTTCGGGGAATTACATCGTGCCCTGATACTAATAACAATACCCGCAACGGAACAATTTTATTCTTGAGTCCTCCTGCAGTATCCGCAGGCGTCGCCGACACACTATCCTGCATCGTCACGCAAACCACGCTATATGGAACGTGTACGCCTGCACCATTCAGCTGGGCGTGGACTGGTCCAAATACGTTTAGTAGCGCAGACTCATGCATCGCAAATACAGCTGGAATGCATTATCTCACTTGTGTAGGAACAAATGGTTGCAGAAGAAGTGATAGCACTTTCGTATTCGCCGACACAATCCCGCCAACGCTTGTCCCATTCACCGCTCCAACAATTACCTGCGCAAACGATAGCGTATATCTCGATGCGTCTTCTCAGTATCCGAACGATTCGTTACGATGGAGCATCGGTGCTGGTTCATATCCAAATCCGGCTTTGGTAACTGCATCAGGAAATGTGTTACTCGTCGTTACAGATCGTGGTAACGGATGTTCGTCGACAGATACAATTTTTGTGAGTGCGAATACATCCACACCAAATGCATCCATTAGTTACACCGACACATTGCTTACATGTGCGGTTGATTCGATTTTACTTAGTGGAAATTCCACAGCTACTGGCGGCGCATCATTTTACTGGCGCGATACAGCATTGACTGTATTTCCAGATCCCTTGTGGGTAACGATACCCGGAGCCTATTTGATGACCGCTACTGGTAATATCAATGGATGTACCACCACAGTTGGTCCGGTTTACATCAACGGCTGGTATACGCCACCAAACATCACACTCGCTACCGACTCCTTCAACATCAACTGCTCGTCCGATTCTGTTCTGCTCAGCGGTTCTTCGCTTACAGTGAGCGCAACATTGCAATGGACCGATTCGGTATTGTTCAATAATGCGAACCCTGCAATGACGGGTGCACAGGGAATGTATTACCTCATCGCAACAGACACACTGAATGGATGTGTTGCCGTTGATTCTGCTTACGTTGGTTTTGAAGCAACGCTGGATGTGACTGGAGTGAATGACACTGCAATTTGTCCGGGAAGCGGAGCAGTGCTCTATGTTTCTCCGATCGGTGGAACGTCTCCGTATTCGTATCAGTGGAATAACTCGGGGGGAAATGTTGCACTCGTTACAGTTTATCCGGGCGATACTTTGCAATACATCGTGAGCGTAACTGACGGTGCTGGTTGTGTTGGTGAAGACACCGTCGTTGTGAATGTGCCGGATCCGATTCTCGATTCGGTGCTTTCGTTTCAGCCTTGCGATCCATTGCAACCAACCGGACAAATTCAGGTTTATCCCTGGGGCGGCGTGCCACCGTATCAGTTTTCTATTGACAACGGATTAAGCTGGCAGTCGAGTGGAGTATTCGGCGGATTAACGTTTGGCAGCTACAATGTTTTGATTGAAGATGCAATCGGCTGCTCGCAAACTGCAATCGGAATAATTGATACCAACTCATTGAGTCCCGCTCCGGAATTTCTCGTGAGCACTTCACCTGAATTGGGCGATACAATTGTGATCGTCGACATTTCAAATCCACGTCCCGATTCTGTGGTGTGGATTTTTCCGGCGAACACCATAATCGTTGATACATCAATGTTCTCTCCGGCCATTGTTCCGGGAGATACCGGTGCATTCACGATTTCCATGCACGCGTTTTACGGTTCGTGCGAAGTGGTGCTTAATCGTCTCGTGAATATTCAACCATTCGATTCTACGAATGCAAGTCCGTGGATGTCGAATGCAATTGATTCACTCATTCTCTACCCGAATCCAAACAGCGGAACTTTTACTGTACACACCGAGTTGCAGGGAAAACAGGATTTCATCATTCTGATCATCGATGAATTTGGAAACGAGCGGGGCAGACAACACGTGTCGGACGCCGATGAATGGACCGGACAGATGTCGGTGAATAATCCTGTGCCGGGTAATTACATTCTTCGTGTTATCGCTGAATTCGATTCTGCAGAAATGATTTTCGTGATTGCCCAATGAGAAAGTTCGCGTTCATATTTCTTCTGCTTTGCTCACTGAGCGGATTTCTTAACGGTCAAAATCTCGAGAAGATCGGCAAGAAGGATATGATCACCATCGGCGGATCGATGAATCTCAATTCGATTTTCTACGACGCACACGGATTCATTCCTCGTCGCGATCCGTACACGTGGTATTTCAACGGTTCGCTGAACGTAACCATTCTGGATGTATCGTTGCCGTTCACGTACAGCTACTCGAATCAGCACGGAACGTACACGCAACCGTTCAACATGCAAAGTTGTTCTCCGAAATACAAGTGGGCACAGGCGCATATAGGAACAACAGCACTCACCTATTCGCCATACACATTGGGCGGACATCTGTTCACCGGTGGCGCACTCGAGCTTACACCCAACGGATTTTTCATTGGAGGAATGTACGGTCGATTCCGAAAAGCGGTGGCTGACGATCCCATTTCGCAAACTGCAGAACAGGTCAGCTACAAGCGAATGGGTTATGCATTTAAAGCAGGTTACGAGAACAACGGACAAGCATTAACTGTTTCGTATTTCCATGCAGCCGATGATCCGAACTCTTTGATGTTTGTTCCGCCCGACGCGAATCTTTCTCCGATGGAAAATTCAGCAATCGGAATCAGCGGAAAAACTACACTGTGGGAAGTGCTGAATGTTACCGGGGAATTTGCCGCATCCGGATTAACACGAAACATTTTCTCCGAAGATGAAACCGCCGATTATAACGGCTGGGAGAAATGGCTTGTGCGTACGAAGACGACGACTGAATTTTATCGCGCATGGAAAGCATCCGTTGGTTATAGCACGAAATTGTTTTCCATTTCCGTACTGCACGAGCATGTAGATCCCGGCTATCAGACATTAGGCGCGTATTTCTTCAACAATGATCTTGAGAATTACACCGTTGCGCCGGCTTTTCGTTTTCTCAAGGGAAAATTGTCGGTGAGTCTGAACACCGGATTCCAGAGGAACAATCTGGCGGGTGATCGTCTAAGCACCACACAGCGTTGGGTTGGAAGTGCGAATGTTTCATTCAATCCTTCGAAGCACTGGATGATCAGTACGGCGTATTCGAATTTCTCGTCGTACACACGCAATCGTCCGAATGCAGATCCATTCTGGACTCCTTCGCCGGCAGATACACTGAGCTTTTACCAAATTGCACAACAAGGAAACGCAACGGTGAGTTACAACTTCGGTGAGAAAATCACGAAGCAAACGTTTGCGATCATCGGGTCGTATCAAGTCACCGGACAACAACAGTCTGGCGACCTCCTGCCTTCCACAAAAATTCTGAATGGTAATTTCACATGGAATGTTTCCTGGATCAAATCGAAGTGGTCTGTAACTACACTCGCGAATTATAATCAGGCAGATGCCGGAATTATTTTCACGCAGCAGTTTGGTCCCGGACTTCAGCTTGGAAAAGCGTTCATGCAAAATCGATTGCGTTTTTCCGGAGGTGGAGTGTATAATCGCTCCATGGCCAATTCCGTTTTGCTCAATCACGTGATAAGCTATCGCGCTCTATTTTCGTTCACACCCAAAGTGAAAAACGAAAAGTTGGGTCGACCATCTCTGAGTGCGAACGCAGTTTACGTGAATAAACTTCCGGTGGTGGAAGGGTTGGAGGCGACGGGGGAGTTGACTGTTACGGTGAATGTTGGGTATTCTTTCTGATTTTACGTGCGGCAATAGTTACTTCATGTATTCTTTGCCTTTTGAATCGATAAAGAAGTAGGTGCCGTTTTTCTTAACCTTCATTAGACCGGAATCGAAATACGTTTCTTCAATGTATTCGTAGACGAAAGGAATAACCGTATTATTATTCTGATCGATAACTCCCCAGAATCCGCCCTTGAGAGCGGCAAAAAAACCTTTTTCGCTTACAAATTTTGTTTGATCGTAGGTCGCAGAAATTACCAGTTTTCCTGCCTTATTCATAATTCCCCACAGTTTTGTTTGAGGATCAACGATGGGAATTGATGTGCTGTAAAAAGATGGAGCACCCATGTAACCAACGGTGTAGATGTAATCAAAGAGTTTTTCTCCTTTCTTGTTGATGTATTGCCACTTCCCATTTTCCTGAACTGCTGCAACACCTGAATAAAATGCATTGACCCTGTCGTACTTCGCCTCAACTACAACTTTCAGATTTTCATCAACAAAACCTTCTTTACCGTTGCATTTGAATTTTGCGAGACCTTCGTGCCAATCAAATGAACCACCACTCATATCCAATTTCCCTTCACAAGAAAGTTCATGTGTTTTTTTACCCGATAGATCTGTCGTGTAAATCTGCTTGCCGTTAATACCAGGATCTTCTATCGAATGAAGAATGTTGTTTGCGCCAACAAGCTCAATGTTGTGGTCTTCAGTAAGTAGTTTTTTGCCGGTTTTGTCAATGATACTTTGTCTTGTGACTCTTTTGCCGTCGAGGTCCAGCAATTCGGTCACTTTGGCTTTCCCAAATCGAAATTGTTCGATGTAATTATAAGTAGCCGGAACTAGCTCTTTTCCTTTAGCATCCATGTATCCCCATAATTTCCCCTGTTGAAATCCGAAGAGTCCGTCTCCAACGAAATGGAACGCCGTATACTTAAAATCAGTAACAACTTTATAGGAACTATTCATTAGTGCCTGTATTGAATTATGGTCAACTAAAGCCCAGCATCCATCACCTTTATTATCGATTGATTTGTAAGCTGGTTTTACTACTTCCTTTCCGTTAGAATCAACGAGTCCGCAGTTATTATCGATATAGACAAGGAATGCGTTGTTTCCTGCAAAGGAAACATAGGTATAAACCGGTTCAATTAACGTCGCTCCTTTCCAATCTACAAAACCGAACTTGTCACCGGTTTTCATTGGAATTGCATTAAAAGTTCCGGCTGCTGCAAACAGAGGGAAAAGCAGGATGATCAGAAGTTGTGGAATTGAGTTTCTCATAGCGAGTTGGGGTTATTGAATACTCTAAAATAGCAGTTTTTATTACAACAATCAGGCTGTACTAATTTGACATTGAGAAACTCACCGCCAAACTATCTTTTGTTCAATTGATTCTTGGGTCGTCCGCGAAAAAGAAAGCGATATGGATAATTCAGGGTGCAGCGGAATCAATAGTAAAAGCGACTGTTTTCGATAGCCATCAGTCGATCTTCTCAACGTTAATATCATCCACATACAACACCGTCTCACTTTCCTTCGTATTCGCAGTTATACCGAACTCAATGCTCTGATACATTCCTTTGGTACCTTGTTGCGAGTATAGAAAATCTTTCGGCAACGTTTTGCGGTTGTCACTCGAGAGAATTTGTAAGCCATCCTGCCAAACGCGGATGTATCCTTTTTTCTTCTGCGATAGTTTTACTTCCAGCGTAAGATTGAACCACTGATCGCGAGGCAATGCAATAGCCTGTCCTTCGCTTTGGTATACATCATCGTTGAAGAATTTGTGTTCGAGTGTAATTCCCGCTGCAGTGGTGTTAGCAAGCCGCATCCCCGGACCGGCTCCAATAGCTGCTTGTTCTTCAAAGTCGAAAAGAAAAATCCAGTCTTTGCTTTCTGTTCCTTCGATGTAATACCATGCAGAGATTCGCACAACGTCACCTTCGTAGAAAGCCATTTGTTGTTTGACGACACTGCATTTTGAAACTCTGTCAGTAGGAGAAGCGTGCGCGAAGAACTTCAGCGACTTGTTTCCTCCGTGTACAATATTAGTGTCGAATGCAATGTAGTTGCCATCAACGGTGTTCTGATGAAACGACCAGCGAGTATCATTGTTGTTGAACATGGAATCGACATGCGCATAGGATTCGAAATCTTCGCTCATGGAATTTGGACCATCGAACCATTTTTCTTTTTTGCAGCCTTCCGTTATTCCCAGGAGAAGAAACAGCGTAACCACGGCACACGGAAACCAGAATAGTTTACTCTTCATGTTTGCCTCCCAGTTTATATCCGAGTGAAATTCCGGCCCAGTGTTGCCACTGATAATCGACAAGCCAGCCAACGATTGGTGTATATGACACACGCGCGAACCATTTTTTGTCTTTCGGTTCGAAACGATAGCCAAGCACCAGTGGCGACTTGATATAGAACGCAGCTTTAGTTGTAACGGCGGGTGCCAATCCGGCTCCTAGTTCCAGTTTATGTTTGCCGCAACCATAAATCCAATTTACCATAACCGGAAAAATCAATGCGACGCCGTTGTTCTTGTCAATGGGAGTCATTGAAAATCCAAAGCGCCATCCGAAATAATAACCCGAGTGAGGTGGCGATCCGCACATGTCGCGAAATTTCGGACCGTAGTCGGAAGGAACCCACAATGGTTTTTCGAAATTGATGGAAGCTAATCCACCGCTGCCTCCAAGTTCGAAATACAAATTACGTGTGGTCTGTGCACGCGAAGCCAGACTCGCAAGTAGCAGTGTTACAATTAAAAATGTTCGATATGTGAAATGGATTTTCATTCTAACATTTTACTTTGGATGCAATGCAGAGGATATAGCTACCGGGAATAATGCTGGCACGTTGGACCATCGTTGTTCCCCTCGCATTCACTAGTTTATGATAGGTCTCACAATTCGTTTGGTAGCGTTGACTGACGGATGTGAATGTCTTGCTTTTCACAGGCGTTCGGGATTCTTCATAACTATAATAGTAGAACTGCCGGACTTTATCTCCAGTGAGAATGTCTTCAAAGGTGTAGAAAAGTGCTCCTCTTTGTACTTCATTCAATTGTGGTCGCATAGTGGTGTCGGTACACATGGACAGTGCGGCATTCAGATAGCATCTGAAGCCGGCGAGAATATATTCGCAATCATAGACTGCTACTCCGACACCGGCGTACTTTACATCCCAATAATCTGACACGGTATCTTTGTATCCAAGAGTGAAACGAAACATTGCGGTATCCAATTGATAGAACATGCTTGCAATGGTTTGTTGATTGTATCCGATTTCCGCTAAGTTCTTTTTGAATAAGGCTACCGTGTCAAACAAACGGTACAGCAGATCATGTGTTTCAGAACGAAAGTCCGACGTGTTGCAGAATGAAATCAATGTATCGCGTGAGTTCAACATGACGGTGCGTGAATCGTTGATCAGCACGTCGAGTGAGTCCAGTGATTTCTGGTTGGCATCTCTGCCATAAATCATGTTGTCTTCCAGGAACACCATCATGAGATTGTCCAGATAAACCACCGGGACAATTCCGCTAATATTCGGATTTCCAAATGCAAGTGCAGCGGTGTCGCCTGAAGTATTTACTTTCAGAGCAGCGGCGCATTTTTTCGCATGTGAATTATAAGTTGCCTCAGGTAGTTTACTTTGCTGATCACTGAAGCACTTGCGTACTGCTATTTCTGCGAGCTCGGTTGATTTTAAACGTTGCAGAATCAGAGTCTGACTTCTCGCATACTTAGCAGGTGCTCCGAATAGTGTATTGTAACCGGCAGACCCAAGCATCATCCTGGAATACACCGAATCAGTCTGCGCAAGTCCTTGACCGGCCAAAAGTGACAGAAATAGTGCAATAAAAAGGGTGCAGCGGAAAGACATTACCGAAAGTTAAGCAAATGTGGCATTCAGTTATTGACTCAATTCGGCCACTTGTGTTGTTCGCCAATACCACGAACTGGTGATTCACGTTGTTTGTTATGGAATCGGCACTGCCCTTGCATCCTAATCGTGAAAGCGACAGAAAACGCCCGTCCGAACGGATGTTCATCCGGGCGGGCAGCTCAGTACCGTTTAGTATGATTGACAAAAATTAGATAAACCGGAATCAGAGTAACTAAGCTAAGTGTACCGCGTCCCATAAGTAACAAAACGTAAATGATGACATTTTTTACACCACTAACTCCACACCCATGTCAGCATTTGCCCCTATACTATCCGTTCGGAAACCCGATATCAAAGTCGGACTCTTCCTCTTCGCAGGATTACTTCCGGTAAGTTGTATCGCACTTCACTGCGCTGAAGTCATCACGCTGAAAAATGCACTCTGGTTTCTGATCATTCCGACAATTCTAATAGCGTTCGCAACGAGCAGCATTGATCGTAAATTATTGCAGCTGGTTTTACGCGGATGGATTTCGGGAATCATCGCAGTTGCACTTTATGATCTTTCACGGGTTCCGTTTATTCTCGCAGGCTGGGCAGATTTCATTCCACATATTTCAGCATGGTTAACCGACACGAATGAAAATTCTTACCTCATTGGTTATACCTGGAGATATGCCGGCAATGGTGGTGGACTTGGAATTGTATTTTTCCTGCTCGCAAATCATTTTGGCTGGAAGAAATACATAGTCAGCAATGCAGTTTCGTACGGACTACTTGTATTCGCAAGTCTCGTTGCACTGCTCCTGATATTTCCGGGCGCACAGAAGATGATGTTCGAAATCACACCGCTTTCCTTCTTCGGTGGAATGATCGGGCACATCGTTTACGGATATGTTCTCGGCAGATTGGCAAAGCGCGGCCTGACCGGAGTTACCGATGAAAAATAAATTTTCGTAAAGTCATATGACACGCAGGAAAGTGTTCCCGCCGACTGGGTCGACGGGAAACATTTTCTACACTATCCAGAGCGATAAAAGAGCTTCGCAACTGCTCCGCAGATTCGGTTCATGAAGTCTGCAAGTGCATTTTGACGCGTATTCGCTATAGTAGGACGCATGCTGTTCAATACAAATCGGTTGTAGTTTTTCATTTCATTTGGTTTTAATAGTTAGATAACAATTTCAGTACCAAGAAAAGTAGAAGCGCAATTTCAAATGCGGTCATCTGCTTTACGATACGCCATCCTGCATGAAGCAGTCGTGTAAGTAATACTGTTTTCATAGTTTACGGTATTAGTGACCGATTGGTTTTCTCTGTGGCTCGCCTTCCCATTGGAAAAGGCGCACGATACATAGTAATCCACTCTGACCAGTGCAGTTTTACAGATACAGCACATTACTGCCCACTGCATTTCTGCCCAACTGCCTACTGCCCAACTGCATTACTGCCTACTGTTCAGGAGGTGGATCTTCCGGAGGCTTTTCAGTAGTGATACCGAAAGTCGCTCCATCATTGGTGATTGTTGCCGTAGCACGAGTTGCATTCATTGTTTTTAACCTCCTTTCTCATTCAGTTGGCAGTAAGCAGTTGGGCAGTAGGCAGTCGATACGACTACTGAAACAACCACCGCGTGCGGTTAATTGTTATTGATGATTCTGTTGTTGGTGATTTTTTGTCATGCCGAGTAGACGCGAACATCTGCGGAGCAGCTTGTGGGTGAATACCGTCGTACCGAGACAGGACAAAAAACGCCCCGTACGTTTCCGTCGGGGCGCTTCGTGTGATATATTAAAATACCTACACCTCGCTTCCCGGGCGGGACGCATCACCGACACATGGAATATCCATGCTGCAGAGTGACTGTTTAAATTGGTGTAGTGTGTTCATTTTTCGTTTTTCCGAAACCGATTTTACGGAGACGGGGCGCAAATGTAAATGATTAGAAGAATATGAGTCAAGGAAAATGAAAAATATATTTTGTTGCGCAGATTTTATTGAACGAATCGCACGGGCCACGTCATCTTTATCGCAACAGGTCGACCATTCATTTTGCCGGGAATCCAATTCGGCATTGTACTGAACACACGAATTGCTTCTGTGGCAAATCCAGGCGCACCGGGTACTCCTTTAGCAATTGTTACATCCGAAACGGAGCCGTCTGCATTAACCACGAAGGAAACGTAAACGGTTCCCGCCTTGCCTTGTTCCTTTTCCAGTGCCGGAAAAACAATGTTATGTTGCAGATACGACTGCAAACTATCGCCTGGAAACTTGGGCATCTCTTCAGCAAAGGAGAAAACATCACGTGTATTCTCTACGCTGGCTTCAGATGCAGCGACGATAACATCACCATAGTCGCCTTCCTGAGTGATCTCTCCGATTACTTCTGTTGTTTTTTGCCGAAGATCAAATTCTGTCTTAAAGTGATTCTCTAAAATGGTATCATAGGCTACACTACCGGACTTAACTTCAACACCGCTTTTGTTCCAGACGCGGATCGAATCCTGCAAGTAGCCATACCCGGCTTTACCAGTGATTTTCTTTTTTCCATTCGAATAAAAAGCAATGTACTTTCCGCTTGCACGACCATCTTCATATTCTAAACTCGTGAGCACAGCACCTTTCGAATTATAGCGTGTCCATACTCCTGTTTTTTCACCCCGTAAATAGTTGCCCGTGTAACAAAGAAAACCGGTGCTGTCGTATTCCTGGTAAACTCCTTCTGGTTTGTCGGATCGGCGTTTTACAACCGACAGAAGTTTTCCGTTGGTATGGTATCTGTATTGCGTACTGAATGGACGATACATATAGGTATATGGATAATCTGCCTTAGACGGAAAAGAGTCCAGATATATTTCGCGCGTTACCAGATGGCCCTTTAAACTATAATACAAGGAGGAGTCGACCATTTTTTCTGAAGCGTAATAAGTCTGACGGGTGAGTTTTCCGTTTGTCCATCTTTTCTCCGTGTAGTGTGTTCCGCCGGTGTTTATTCTCACCTGTTGCAGTTTTCCTGACTCAGTCCATGTAGAATCGTAACGGGTGATTTCCCCACCGAGGTAGTATGCACTCCTGATTCGGACACCTTTACGTTCCGAGTATTCCGTATAAACACTATCGCGTGCACCAAGTTTGTAATGGCCCGTTGACTTCAGGCTTCCGTTGGCATACCAGATTACTTCTTCTCCGCTTTGTAAACCATCCTGAAAATACTGACGAGCACTGAGCTTGTTGTTTAGATAGACAACGCGTGGGCCATCTTGCTTTCCATTTTTGAACGTCGTGGAATCAATAACGGAACCTAAGTACTCGCCGATCTGCGTGGTCTTCACCCACACACCGTGCATTCTTCCGTTCACGTAGTATCCGCGGATGGTCGGACCGTATGATTCTTCGAAATATTCACCGTGCAGTGTATCATTGCGATACGTTTCCACTTTAATCGAATCACCATTATTATTCAGGCGAACCCATGTACCCACCTTCTTACCGTTTGAATAAGTACCAATGGAGGACGGATTTCCGTAATCATTGAACTTTTTCTCTACGCCGTCCTTTACTCCTGCTTTGTAAGTTGTTTCTTCAAGCAGTTTGCCGCTTTTATGATGGTAAGTCCAGACACCTGTTTTCTGTCCTTTCTTCATTTTGCCTTCGCGATAGTATCCGTTCGACTCGGTGATTCGCTCCACACCTTTCTTCTTCTTCTCTTGCGCAAATGAAGAAACGCTACTGAGTAGAGCAAAAAGGATAAGGACATACAGTTTCATAGAGTTCAATTTTGCTGCAAGTTATAGAATCAATACGAGCAGAATTCTTCGGAGTCTATTCATTCCAAACTAAACCGTATGGGCAAACTCCAGAGTACACGAACTGGTCCTGAAGCATCTTCTCCCGGAATCCATTTCGGCATTGATTTTACTAAGCGAATAGCTTCGTTTTTGAATGCGCGGTTATTCTCAGGTGTGACCTTGGTAATCTGAATGCCCGTTAATGAACCATCTGCTTCCACGATATACTGCACATCAACCCGACCTTCGATTTCCGTTTCCAATTCGTGCCGTGGATATTTCAGGTTCCGGAACATAAATGCACGTAAGGAATCGTTGCCGCCGGGAAACGTTGGTATCACTGGTGGAATTAATACCAGATCATGTGCATCAGATAACCTGTAAGGCGACTCAGGTCCATCGGGAACATTGTAAAGCGGAATAACCGCGAGTGAGTTTTCAATGGAATCAATTTGAGCAAACACCTTGTTGTAAGCTGGCGTGGCCATTCGTAGTTTCTTGCCCTCAATTGAATACACTTGAATGCTGTCTTCTGCATAACGAACACGCATATTTCCGTTGTCGTAGTAGTACGTTGTCGCGATAATGCTTCCGTGTTTGAAGTTGACTATACGAGTTACATTTCCATTCGCGCCATAATCATAGCGCAGACTGTCTTTCCCATCCGGACTGCTCAGTGTCTTGATCAACAACTTTCCGTTTTGATCATACACGTAGTTTGCTGAATGCACCACAGATTTACCATCGTAACACTTCTTGTAAATCGAACGCGATTGAATTTTTCCGTTCGTATGATATAGATGAATACTATCGACAATGAAACTGCTGTACCATTCTATCTTTCCCGGAACACCAGGTTTCTGATTGATGATAAATACTGCGGCATCATTGGGCGAGCGATATCTCGTTTCGCAGTAGATCGAGTCGCTGTTTGCAAAAAATAACTTTTCGGTTTTGTCTTTCTTCCCGTTTGCATACCACAACTCAATCATGACATGGCCATTCATCGATATTCGCCAGACACTATCGCGCACATCGTTCTTGTAATAACCGTGTACCACGCGATTGTCAAATAGTTCAGCGTGAAAAGATCCATTACGTTTATCGGCTGAATAGTTGCAAACGATGAGTGAATCTCCGTTGCTGATAGTCCACGTGCCCGTTTTTTGATCCTGATACATTTCGCCCCGTGACCAATATTGTGTAACAGTATCCCGTTCATACGTGTATCCGAAACGTTGTCCGTACAAATATGTACAGTACTGAGTTGTGTCGCCTTTCTGGTCGAATGTTGCGCTGATTCCATTTCGCTTGCCATCGAAGTAGGTAATCACCCACTGCCGATTTCCATTTGGCCAATAGCCGGAATGCTCACCCCAGGCTTTACCATGCCTGTATCGGCCGACACTTTTTCGTTTATGAGTCGGGTAGGAAGTATACCACTTACCGTGTTTCAGGTAATTCTTCGTTCGCCCAACAGAAATGCTTCCGTCTTCGTGGTGAATGACATTGCGCCCATGTTTCTTGTCTGTTGTTGCCTGAGAATGCAACAGGATTGAAGTACACAAAAAAATGAAGCAGAGTAATGGTCGGAGTTGTGGGATTGACATTGGAATACAATTTACAACTCCAGCGTGATCAAACCACGATCACATAGTGGAATGTTCGTTTCGTTTTACAACTGGTAGTAAAACCGAGAACCTGAAACTACTGCAGCTTAAACTTCACCGGCAGCGTATAGTACACCCTTACAATTTTCCCTTTCGTTTTCGCGGGAGTCCATTTCGGCATAGCGCGCATAAGCTGCATCGTTTCTTTCGTGAAGCCCGGTGCACCCGCAACCACTTTCACAATTTGGATATCGGAAAGTGTTCCATCTTTTTCTACAAGGAATTTAATGTGTACTTCTCCTTCTTTACTCAAGCGGCGCTCCGGTTCCGGATACTGAACATGCTTTTTAATAAATGCATTCAGCGAGTCTTTTCCACCCGGGAACATAGCAGGAATGTCTGACCATTTTCCTTCACCGGTAATTGAATCACCCATCATCACAACTCCTTTGCGTTTGTGATCGGCAGGAAAATTATTCGGGTCACGGAAATTCACTTCCGGAAACTGGTTCTGAACCTCAGCAATTGTTTTCGAGTAATTCGGATTCGACGGCGGCACGCGCGAACCGTTTTTATCGTAGACGAGAATGGTATCCGTAATCGATTCGTAGCAATACGCTTTCACTTTCATCTTACCGTTCGGATGATACGCCATGAACCAACCAAACGGTAAATTCTCCTGGTAGTTGATGGTGGTTTGCAAACGCCCGAGTGAATCGTACAGCAACCACGTTCCTGTTTTCTGCAAACGATGCTTGTAGCCTTTCGCCTGCAATTTTCCATTCGCATGATAAGCGCGATAGAAATAGAACTGCGTCATTCCATCATCATTGGTATAGGAAGTGTACAGTTCATCTTTCGCGCGACCTGACGGATGATATGAAATTGCTGAATCGAGATTGCCTTGGCCGTTGTAATACCAGCGCGACGCAAGTTTTCCGTTCGGATCATTTGTAACAACCAGTCTCACTTCTCCGTTCGGGTGGTAAGATGTTATGGCATGAATCTTCGTAGTGTCATCACCGTATTCAGTCGTATTCGCTGCGTGTATGCCACGTTCGAAATCGTGTACGAAGTGAAGTTTACCTCTGCGGTACTCCCGCCAAATACCGTCTTTTTCATCGTCAACGTAATTTCCCGATTTAGAAAGTTGTCCGGTTTTCACATCGTATTCGCGATAGGAACCATTGCGCTTGCCTTGCTGCCAGAATGTTTCAGAATAACGAACACCATTGTGATAAATCACAGAACGGCCTTCGCGTAAACCATTCACGAACATCGTACTGTCTTTTACGCGATTGTTGTAATGATCAATACTGTCTGCTACTCGCAATCCGGTTTTCTTGCCACGATCGTATGTGCCCACAATTTTCTTATCATCCCATTCATAATAGTACTTACCGTGTAATGTGTCAAACAACCAGCCGATTTCACTTACAACTTTTCCGTTCACTTTCGTAATGAAAATTCCGTTACGCTGATTCACAGTATAATTGCCACGTACTTCAGTCGAATCTTCGATTCGCCAAAAAGCACCGCTGCGTTTTCCGTTCAGAAAATTTTCCTCACGAATTATTTTACCTTTTGAGTCGTAAGTTGTCCAGGTTCCTTCGCGCTGACCATCTTTAATTCTGCCTTTTTCAACACGACCTTTTTCAATGGGAATGGAAATCTTCCCGTTTTTCTTTTGTGCAGAGACAGGAATAGAAAAGAGGAAAAGGCAGAGCAGCGCTGCTAGTAAACTGTACTTCATGAAATGGGTATTTGCCGGTTCGAAGGTACGTACGAAGAGCAGGGGAGGCAAGATTTATTCGAAAGGAAGTCGCGTTTAACAGTGAGTTTGCCTCTAAAAAACAAACCCCGGCTATCTGTGCAGATGCCGGGGTGAATCGTGTCGTGTCCAGACGAGCATTCGCTGTCTGGACAAGTAGCTGTTGTTATTTTACAGTCACCTGTTTGCTGTAGTATTCCTGAACAGATGAGCTTACAATCGTATAAGTTCCTGCAGCGAGACGCGCTTCGAGATCCGTTGCAAGCAGAGGATCAGAATCGCTGGTAACTTCAACTTTAGTGTAGTATTCGTCGCCTGCATTGTTGCGAACAACAATTAGAATTGGGCCGTGTGATGTACCAGCTGTTGATTTTCCAACGGAAGGAGAAGTCGGAGCGCCAGCCTTGTATTTAACCGGAGTTGCATTCGAAAAAGTAATGTTACCATCAGCATCTATTACTTTGATGCGGTAGTAAGACATTCCGTCGAGCGGCTGAAAATCTGTTTCCATGAATTCCGTATTCACCGAACCTGGTTCAATGCGTGCGATTGAAGCGAAATCGATGCCGTTCTTAGAGCGCTCGAGTTCATATACATCAATCGATGATCCGGTGGTTGACCACGAAAGAAGCACATGTGAGTCGAGTGGGGTAGCGGTCAGGCTGGTCACAAAACCGTCCTTAGTTGCGGAGACTTCAGTCGCATTCACGCTAAGCGTGAAGAGGAGAACCGCGGCAGACAAAATAACCTTGCGCATGAAATTGGAGTTATGTTTTTTTCGTGTGTCTTATAAATGTACAAAAGCGTTTCTTTGCATGCAAGAGTGAACGGCTCATTTTCAGGGAATTAGTGGTTAGTAAATGAGTCTGGTCAGTACGATCACAAAATATAAATTAATCTGAATTTAACACAACTTTGTCGAATGATTTGCCACCTTAATGCCATGAAAAGCCTCTTCACCCTAATTCTGTTTACCGTCCTCACGACCTCGATTTTCGCTCAGAAAGACGCAATGGTCGCTTTCTGGAATGTGGAAAACTTGTACGACACGGTAGATGATCCGGCTGTGCAAGACGAGGAATTTCTGCCTTCCGCTAAGAAGGAATGGAACTCCGTAAAGTATAATACGAAGCTGAAAAACACGGCTGAAGTCGTTCTGAAGATGAACAACGGCATCGGTCCTGATATTCTCGGCATGGCTGAAGTGGAAAACAAAGATGTGCTAGTTGATCTCACCACGAAAACCGATCTCAAAAAACAGAAGTACGGAATTGTACATTATAATTCTCCTGACCAACGCGGAATTGATGTGGCGCTGATTTATAAAACGAAATCGTTTACAGTGCTGTCGTCATCAAGTGTTCCTGTTGTGTTACCGATTGGACCGAAGGATTCAGCCGCACCCCGACCAACTCGCGATATTCTTGTTGTGCGCGGAATCCTAAACAAGAAAGACACGATTTGTATTCTCGTTAATCACTGGCCATCGCGTTTAGGTGGAGTGGAGCAGAGTGATCCGAAGAGATTGGCGGCAGCGAAGACTGCGGGGCTGATCGTAGATAGTCTCCGTCAATTGTACACTAATGTCGAAATACTTTTGATGGGTGATTTCAATGATGAGCCCACTGATGCAAGTGTTAAGTCCTTGACGTATGATTACAAATTAGCTCACATGCCATACGGCGGCATGGTTAAGATAATTGACAACCTGATGGACTCCATCAAAGCATCAGGAGACGGAACTCACTACTACAAAAAGGAAAAAAGCTGCCTCGATCAGATTCTGGTGACGACGAACTTAAAAGAGAAGAAGTCATACTACGTCACACAAGCATTCATCTTCAAACCCGATTGGCTTTTCGCAGAGGTGTATAAGAATGATGGATTATCTCCGAAGAGAACGTGGGCGGGATCGAGATATATTGGTGGATATAGCGATCACTTGCCGGTTTACACGATTCTGAAGTACCAGAAATAGCTCTCGTTTCTCTGCGAGGCCTTACACGGCGACACAGAGAAACGGAGCCCGTTGTTTTCTAGTTCCCACGAGAAACGGCGCATCACTGGCGCGATGTCAATCCTGGTTAGCAGCAGTTCAATTGAAAACGAAATTCTTAATCGCGGAGTTTCTTTTCCCATTCAGTTGCGTCGTCTAGTCTTTTGCGTGTAATTCCTTCTTTCATAAGTGGAACATGAAAATTCGCAACATAGCCGAGTCGCTTACCGGCAAGTTTCATATAGCTGAGTAGTTGCGCTTCATGTACAGGTAAAATATCTGCAACGGATTTCAATTCGATGATAATTTCATCTTCCACGAGTATGTCCAATCGAAAATGCTTCTTTAATACTTTACCTCGATATGTAACTGGTATCCGTAGCTGGGGTTGGAACTTTATCCCACGATGAGTTAATTCTTCCTCAAGGCAAGCTTGGTAAATCGATTCGTGAAATCCTGGCCCAGTTCTTCGGTGAACTGAAAACATTGCATCTACGGCTTTGTCAGCGATCTTATTTAATTCCTCGATGCTCTTCGGTGTTTTTCCTTCGTCATTCATATAATTAGGTTTAAGGTTTATATATGAGGCAAAGTTAAATCAGCATTTTTAAAATAGCCGTTTACAAACGTTTATGTTTAAGACGGTAACAACAATAGAGATCGCCTTGCGATCCGCCGTTTCTCGTGGGTTTAGAATGAGGAATGTTTTTAGGTCTCGGAAATTTCTCCGTTGCGCTGTGCCGCCATGTAAAGCGCCGCAGGCATGCCGTCACTCGTGGGTTTAGGATGAGGAAAGGATTTAGGTCTCAGAAATTTCTCCGTTTCGCTGTGTCGCCGTGTAAAGCGCCGCAGGCATACTAAAGTTTGACAGCAACAACACACACATCATCCACCTGATCGAAATTCTTCTTCCACTCTTCAAACGACTTCCGTATAAACTCCGATTGCTCCTGCATGGATTTATCCGAAACAGAAAC
Organism: Flavobacteriales bacterium; assembly: GCA_040377305.1. Classification (GTDB taxonomy): domain Bacteria; phylum Bacteroidota; class Bacteroidia; order Palsa-965; family Palsa-965. The sequence goes on from JBEIPA010000013.1 coordinate 49,800, forward strand.
CAGCAATTCCTTAAACGGTTTATACTTCATCTTCTTCCCGAAAGGTCCGCCAAACTGATCAGCATATCCATCCGAGAACAATACAACTTCATCTCCTTTTTCAATTTTCACCGTGTGCAGTTGATAAGGACGATAACGTGACTCTCCGGCACCAATCATCAGCTTATCCGCTTTGTACTCTGTGATCACACCATTGCGTAAAACGTACATCGGATTAAACGCACCCGAATAATAAATCGTTTGAGATTTCTCGTGATAGCAGCATAACGCAACATCCATTCCGTCTTGCACAGAGTTTCCTTCCTCTTCATTCCGGTGACGAAGTACACGGTGAATTTCCTCATCGAGAAACGCAAGAATCTTATCCGGCATTACCAACTTGTGATCACTTAAGGCTTTTCCCAGAATGCTGTGACCAACTACACTCAATAATGCGCCCGGAACTCCGTGACCCGTACAATCGATTACACCAAACAACTTGTAATCACCTTCCTGTTCGAACCAGAAGAAATCTCCACTCACAATATCTTTCGGAAGAAAACAACACCATGAATCCGAAAACAACTCGCGCATTTTTTCATCCGAAGGAAGAATCGCGTTCTGAATTCTCTTCGAATAAACAATAGAATCTGTAATGTCTTTGTTTTTCTCCTCGATAATTTCCTTCTGCTCCTGAATTTCTTCTTTCTGCTTCTCGAGTAATTGTGCACTTCGCTTCTTCACGAGGTAACGATTAAATGCAACCATTCCAAGAATGAGTACAAGCACACCCAGAACGATAGCCGCAAGCAACATGAGGTCTTTCTTTTCACCCTTCGCCTTCTCCAAATCCAACTCTCGCTGATTTCTTTCATTTTCAATGGCAACACGCATCTCATTCACGATACTGCTCTTGTTCATGTTGAACATGGTATCGCGGGTGGCCTGCATTTTCTTGTAATAGAACAATGCAGAATCGAGCTTGCCGGTGTGTTCATACGTGCGGGAAATTTCCTCGTAGTAATTGTCCATCGTATAGATGTCCTGAATTTCTTCCGCAATCTTGACACCGCGTGAGAGGTAAAACAATGCGCTGTCATACATGCCCAGTTCATTGAAAAGATTTCCTAAATGATAACTCGATTCCGAAATCACCGATCCCGATTCAATGAGATAGCCTAGCGCAATTGATTTGCGGAAATACGCAAGCGCCGTATCTGTTTGTCCTTTCCAGTGCTCAATAATGGCAAGGTGATCGAAAGATGATGCGAGTGCGCGCGTGTTGTCGTACTTCACCGAGAAGTAGTGTGCGCGGCGAAATGCTTTCTCGGCTTTTGATGTATCGCCAAGCTGCATATATGTAGCTCCAAGGTTTCCATACACGATGTACAATTTCTCATCGGTGGAATCAAGCTCAAGCATGGTCTTCAACGCTTCCTCGTAAAATACCAGCGCTGAATCGTGCTGCTCCATCACAGAGTAAATGGTACCGATGTTCACTTTCATGTACACCGTCTTGAACGGTTGATTGGAAAGCTTCGTCCAGTAATCGCTCTTCAGATAGCAGTCGAGGCATTTTTTATTCTGTCCGATGTCGCCATAGGAATTGCCCAGGTTGGAATACAAAGCCGCCAGCTCACTTGGTTTTTCACGAGGCAGTGCCCGCTCCAATCCCATCTCGAAATATTTAATGGCACTGTCATGCTTGCTGATGTTGTAATACACCAGGCCTTTCTGCAGGTAACCACCGATAATTCCACCTTCCCACTCGAGTTCCATTGCGAGCTCCAGCGATTGCTCTGCATACTCTAAAGCGATGGCAGGATTGTCGTGACGGTTGTAATAAGAAATTTCCCGGAGAACATTCACCCGATGCGTGTCTTCCGCGGTCGGTAACACCTTCATGAGACTGTCGGATTTTTCCTTGTCTTGAGCGCACAGGAAAGCCGGCAAAAATGCGAGTAAGAAAAGTAGGGCTGAATTCCGATTCATGGGTCCGGTGAAAGTACGAAATAACACCCGAAAAGATGATGGGATTACCTGATGATAAAATGATAGCATGGAGCCCTCGTGGATCTACCGGTTTCGCATCCAATAATCCAATAATTCTATCATCCTATCATCGGCGAAAAGTCACGTTCTTTGCAGCGAGTGAAACCAAAAGATGAACTCCGAAAACTAGTCGACCTCCTCGTAATTGAGAAGGAGGAAGATCTGCGTCAGTATCTCGAGCAGTTCGAGCGTGGTAGCGTGACCGAACGGCGGAAGAACGGCGTTACGTGGTATCCTTTGCGAATCAACGCGGAAGAAATGGGACCCGGCGATTATGTGACGGTTGAATTCGAGCGCACTCAAGGAATAGATGAAGCGCATCAGTTCTCGAATGGAAAGCTGGTAGAACTCTTTTCAAATTCCGCGGAAGGTGAACAAGGAAAAATTCAGGGAACAGTCCGGAATATCTGGGGTAATCGTATGCGTATTGCCTTCACAACCGATGAACTTCCGGGATGGGTCGATCGTGGGAAACTGGGAGTGAATGTGTTGTTCGATGAAGCGAGTTACCGCGAAATGGTAATCGCATTGCAGAAAACGATTGATGCAGAAAACAATCGGCTTGCAAAGTTGCGCGATATCCTATACGGGATTGAGAAAGCGACTTTTGAAAAGAAAGAAGATATCACGGTAGCGCATGCATTAAACCAGTCGCAACAGGAAGCGGTGCAACTTATCGTTTCTGCGAATGATGTTGCTGTGGTACACGGGCCTCCCGGCACCGGAAAAACAACAACGCTGATTCGTGCGATCATGCAGACTTTACAGCACGAGAAGCAGGTTTTGGTTTGCAGTCCGAGTAATGTTGCAGTGGATCTCATGACAGAGAAACTTGCGTTACAAGGTGTGAATGTTTTGCGTTTAGGAAATCCTGCCCGCGTATCGGAAGAGGTGATGAACAACACGCTCGACGTGAAGATGATGAATCATCCGAACTGGAAAGAGCTGAAAGAATACCGCAAGCGTTCTGAAGAGTTTTTCTCGATTGCGAAAAAGTACAAACGCAACTTTGGTGCGAGCGAACGTCAGCAGCGCGATCTTATGTTCAAAGAAGCACGTGCCTTGCAGAAGGAAGCGGGCATGCTCGAAGATTATATTCTCTGGGATCAATTTGAGAATGCACAGGTGATTGCATGCACTCCGGTTGTTGCGGCAGGACGACTCATGCGCGATCTGAAATTCCGGACTGTTTTCATTGACGAAGCGGCACAGGCACTCGAGCCCATGGCGTGGATTCCTATTTCGAGAGCAGAGCGGGTGATTTTCGCCGGCGATCATTTGCAGTTACCGCCAACCGTAAAATCGAAACGTGCAGAAGACGGAGGACTGAAATACACCTTATTCGAACGTGTTGTTAAATCACAACCGCAAACAACGGCTCTGCTTCGTACGCAATACCGCATGCACGATTCCATCATGGGATTCTCTAACAGGATGTTCTACGAATCCAAACTGGAATCGGATGTCACCGTGAAAGATAATCTCCTGAGTTTCGATGAGAACGATGCGCTGTTGAATCGGCCGTTTGAATTTATTGATACTGCCGGAAGTGGTTACAATGAAATTCAGAATCCCGAGTCGTTAAGTTATTCAAATCCGGAAGAAGCCGAGCTGTTGATTTCTCACTTGCAGAAGGTGTTAGCACAGTATGATGCTCGCCCTGATGAGCCGTTGCGCATTGGCATCATCGCTCCGTACAAGAATCAAACGGAATACATCCGCAATTACATTCAGGAGCACGAGAGCTTCAAAGATTCGCGGCACCATTTTTCTGTACGCACCGTCGATGGTTTCCAGGGACAGGAGCGCGATATCATGTGCATCAGTATGACGCGCAGCAACGATAGCGGTGAAATCGGATTTCTTTCCGACACGCGTCGCATGAACGTTGCGCTCACACGCGCGAAAAGAAAACTACTGGTGTTCGGCGACAGCGCCACTCTTGCTAACCATCCTTTTTACAAGAAGTTTTTGGATTATGTAGAAGAGATTGGTGGGTATAGAAGTATGTGGGAGTTTATGGAGTAGTACAATTTCGCTACTGAGCTTTCGCACTAATCTTCTTTCCAATACGCATCAGCAAACGGGAAACAACACTATTGATCCATCCAGTTGCGCCCAGTAATGGCGTCACTAGTACGAGTAGGAACAGCATACGCCACGGAGCATATGCCGGGTTATCGCCGAAGATTGCCAGCATGATACCAATTGAGATGCCGGTCGTCAACCATGTAGCAAATGATTTATTAAAAATTGCTACCGATAGATTGATAATTACAATGAGTCCTACAGCGAACACGAAGAGATAATAAATCAAGATACCAAAGGCAACACCTTGATGATGGTGAATGGAGGTATCATATTTCTGCAACAGGTAAAGCGAAAAATAAAGCGCGGCCCAAAGAGTGCAGCACTGAATCGAAGCTGTGATTAAGGCAGTGATAGTCCGTGTAAGCACGTTAGCGGGATTGAAAACTGCAAATCGGCTGCAGTTTTAAGATTAGTTTTCGCGTACCATTAACGAATCGGTAAATCCCCGCAGCAGTTTTTTCTTCGCGTCATCCACTTGCATACTCTCCAACGCAGCAATTCCCATTTCGTAGTGTTTCTGCATTTCTGATTCTGCAAGTGCACGAATTCCGATCTGATCGTAAATCGCAGTTACTGCTTTGACTTTCTCAGTTGAACTATCGCCACTTACTTGCATCCAGTTGAGCAACGCTTCTTTCGAGTACGCATCAGCTTTCTCCAAAGCAGAAATCAACAGAAATGTTTTCTTGTTCGAAACGATATCTCCACCCACTTGTTTTCCGAATTTCTCCGGATCGCCATACACATCGAGAATGTCATCCTGCAACTGAAATGCAATTCCAATGTGCTTTCCGAATTCGTACAACTTGTGCGCTTCTGTTGCGTAAGCTCCTCCGCACAATGCTCCGATTTCCAGCGAAGCTGCTAACAGAACCGCAGTCTTCAATTCAATCATGCGGATATACTCCGGAATCGTAACCTTCTCGCGCGATTCGAAATCCATATCCATTTGCTGTCCTTCACAAACTTCTAATGCCGTTCGGGTAAACACATCGAGAACGTGCGGAAGAATATGCGGGGGTGATAAAGCTATTCTGCGGAATGCTTCGGTGTACATCGCGTCTCCGCTTAGAATAGCAATGTTCGAATTCCATTTCGAGTAAACGGTTTCTCTTCCGCGACGCAACGGCGCATTGTCCATAATGTCGTCGTGGAGCAATGTGAAGTTGTGAAAGAGCTCAATGCCAATTGCAGCCGGAAGCGCTGACCGGACATCTTGCGTAAACATTCCCGCACCAATCAGTGAAAGCAAAGGGCGCATTCGCTTGCCGCCATGCGCGAGCGTATATTTCAACGGCTCATACAAACGCGCTGGTTCTTTCGGCAAACCGGAAACGAAACGTTCTATATCTGCGGCAATAATTTCCTGGTAATGCTGAATATCCACGATTAGAGTATGAAGCGGGTGTCGTTGAGCAATTTTTTCAATCCTTCTTCGAGACTGAGCGGTTGACGGTTGAGCAGCTTTGTCATTTTCTGCGTGTCGGGCATGCGGCGTGTCATGTCGCCTTCTGAAAGTGAAGGGCCCATAATGACTTTCGATTTAGATCCGGTAATCGCGATAATCTTATCTGCCAGTTCACGTATTGTAATTTCCTTATCGCTGCCGATGTTCACTACGTCGTTTACAATTTCATTATTGTAAAACGCATGCAGACAAGCTTCCGTGTTATCGTCGATGTAACAGAAGGTGCGGGTTTGTCTTCCGTCTCCATTCACCACAATGTCTTCACCTTTCAGTGCTGCAGAAACGAAACGGGAAATCACAAAGTCTTTGCTCTGCTTCGGTCCGAATGTATTGAAGAATCGGAAGATGGTATATTCCAGACCGAATTCTTTCTGATACGATTTCAGATATGCTTCTCCGGCATTCTTCACAATTGCATAAGGCAAACGTGAATTGAGCGGAGTAGTTTCTTCATTCTGCGGAAGCTCAACAGGTTCACCGTACACTTCAGAAGACGAAGAGAAGAACACGCGCTTCACACCGGAATTCTTCGACAACTCCAGAATGTTTTTGAATCCTTGCAGATCACGCAACACCATCACCGGGTTATCGAGCGTACGCTGTACACCAACCACGGCAGCATAATGAAACACATACTCAAACCGATGAGACATCATCACCGTCGACAAATCGATGTAATGATTAACATCACAACGAATGAAGCGTATGTTGTCGTGCGAAGAAACCGGAATTTTATCCTGCGAGCCTGTAAGCAGATTATCCACAATCACAATGAAGTAATCCGGATTCTCCGCAAGTTTCTCGACAATTGCGCTGGCAATAAAACCGGCACCGCCCGTTACAAGTATGTATGTTTTCTTAGCCACTAGCCGATCAGACTTACAAGATATTGACCATAACCGCTTTTCATTAGCGGATCGGCAAGTGCTTGCAGCTGCGCTTTGTCAATGAAGCCGGAACGAAAAGCAACTTCTTCAATGCAACCAACTTTCAATCCCTGACGTTCTTCAATGATTGAAACATAATTGCTTGCCTGCAACAACGAAGCATGTGTGCCGGTGTCAAGCCACGCGGTGCCACGATTGAGAATACTAACTTCAAGCTTGCCGCGTTCGAGATAAATTCTGTTTACATCGGTAATTTCCAGTTCGCCACGAACACCCGGTTTCAGGTTACGCGCAATTTCAATTACGGAATTATCGTAGAAGTAAATTCCGGGAACTGCGAAATTCGACTTCGGTTGTTTTGGTTTCTCCTCAATGGAAATTGCTTTACCACTTGAGTCGAATTCAACAACACCATAACGTTCCGGATCGTGAACGTGGTAAGCGAATACCATTCCGCCACCTGTGGTTTGCACTTTCTTGCTTGCGTCACGCAATGTGCCGGAAAGATTTGATCCGTGAAAAATATTGTCACCTAGAATCAAAGCGGCATGATCATCGCCAATGAAATCTGCACCAATCGTGAATGCCTGCGCAAGTCCTTTAGGTTCCGGCTGCACCGCATACTCGAAACGCATCCCAAGTGATTTTCCATCACCAAGGAGCTTTTCGAAATTCGGAAGATCAACCGGAGTTGAAATGATCAGTACTTCGCGTACACCGGCAAGCATGAGCGTGCTCAGCGGATAATAGATCATCGGCTTGTCGAACACCGGCATGAGCTGTTTACTTACTGCCAGCGTTAGCGGATGAAGTCGCGTGCCGGAACCTCCGGCGAGAATAATTCCTTTCATAAGTCTTATTCCTGTTCGGTGTTTTGTTGAATGGTCAGCTTTTGCGAATCAATATCTTCTTCTTCGTCGTAAATCTCAATAAGAGGCTCTTTCATCAACGCGCGTGTTGCGTTCCACTTCTCCAGGGAGAGTAAGATGCATGGCAACAAAACGAGATTGGTAATGAGTGACACCAGAAGTGTTATCGACAAAAGTATTCCCAATGCAACTGTCCCTCCGAATCCGGAGAAAATGAAAATTGCAAAACCGAAGAAGAGAATGACATTGGTGTAAATCATGCTCAGGCCGGTTTCTTTGATAGCCAGACTAACAGCTTGTGATGCGCGAGCGGCAGAAAGTTTTCTGAGCTGCGATCGGTATTCGGTTAGAATGTAGATCGTACCATCAGATGCAATTCCGAAAGCAATCGAGAAAATCAGAATGGTCGACGACTTGAATGGAATCCCGCAATAGCCCATAATACCAGCTGTCATGACCAACGGAATCAGACAAGGCAACTTCGACAGAACAATAATAGCTACGGAACGGAAAAGAATCATTCCGATAAGAAGGATCAAACCGATTGCGATCGACAACGACACGAATAAGTGGTGCACGAGATAATCGAAGCTGCGCAGGAACATTAATGAATGTCCGGTAAGATCGATCTTGTAATAGCTTGACGGGAAAAGTGAATCGATAATCGGCACAATTCGTGCGGCAATTTTCTTCGCACTATCAGAACCAACATCGGCCATCTGAATGCTAACGCGTGTCGACATGCGCGAACTGTCGATGAACGAATTCAGTCGTCCTTGCTGACCTTTCACTGTGCCACTGTAATCGGCAAGCGCTTTCAGATCAACAACGTTGTTTGGTAAGCGATATGCTTTTGGCTTCCCGTCTTTGTAAGCCTGATATGAGAACTTCAGTACTTCAACAACAGAAACTGGTTTCGAGAAAGCTGGAATTGAAGTGATGAATCGTTGCAGGGAATCAATGTTCTTCAACACTTGTCCCTCCTGATCAAACAGATTACGTGGACCCAGCGTGTCTTTCGCAAAGTCATTCGGATCGAGCGTCCATCCGTTTTTCGCGTACACAGCCTTGATGCTGTCGTTCAAACGAGGCTTCACCTCAATGGCAACTTCGAAAGGAAGAATTCCATTGAAGTGATGTTCAAAGAATTTCAAATCGACATACATCGGTTCGTCTTGCGGAAGATCATCTACCACATAACCAACAACGGAAATAAACTTGAATCCGAATGCCGAAATAAGTGTAACAATGGCCACACCGAGGTAAATTTTCTTGCGGTGATTGTGAACGAGATGATTTACCAGATCGAGAATGCGATTGATGCGTTTTCCTTCCAGGTGACGACCCTGCTTCGCTTTCGGCGCAGGCAGGTAGCTGAAGATAATTGGTGTGAGAAAGAGTGCAACGAAATAGGTGATCATGACGTTCACAGCAGCAATTACACCGAACTGAACAAGCATATCACTCTTGGTAAAGTAGAAAACGCCAAAACCAATTGCTGTAGTTAAGTTCGCGAGCAAATTCGAAAGACCAACTTTTTGCACCATGCGGGCAAGTGCTTTCGTTTTTTGTCCGTGATGCGCGTATTCTTCCTGATACTTATTAATTAAGAAAATACAGTTCGGTATTCCTATGATTACAATCAACGAAGGAATCATCCCGGTCAGAACTGTGATCTTGTAACCAAACAACGCCATTGTGCCCAGTGAGAAAATCAGTCCAACGATTACAACAACCAACGAGAAGAATGTTGCGTTGAAGTAGCGGAAGAAGACGAAAAGTATAAGTGCAGTTACGCCAATTGATAAGAAGAGAAACAACTGCATCTCACCGCCAATTTTCTGCATGTATTGCGTTCGTATGTGCGGCATCCCCGAAACGTGCATCGCACTTAATTCCGAATCTTCAATAGTACCGTCATTATCCGCGTCAACTCCTGTTTCCGGAATTTTGTAATTCGTTGCATACGCTTCACCGAGCGCATTAATCTGATTTACTATTGCAACACGATCTTTAGCGTGAAGGACTTCCTGTGTAAACGTGATGACCATTACAGTCGCCATCGTTTCTTTATTAATGATCAACCCTTCGTAAAACGGTAAACGCCAGATTTGTCTCTTCAGGCTATCAACTTCCTCTTGTGTAGTTGGCCGATTTTGAACAACCTGCACGATATCGAATTTTGTGCTGTCATCATCGCGTACAACATTGTATAAACGCGCAGTCGACATTACTTCCTGCACACCTTCGATCTTGCGAACGTTTTCTGTCAAGTCATACCATCCCTGATACTTGCTGAGTGTAAACATGGTACTGTCCTGAAAAGTCAGGAGCATCACGTTTCCGTCTTCACCATATTTCGCTTTAAACTTTTCGTAGGCGATGGCCATTTCATCGTCTTCCGGCAGAACACGCGCGTACTTGTACGAAAGCTCAAGGTGTCCGCTCGCCCACCAACCCATAAACCCTGTGAGCAAGAGGATAATGATGAGAAGAGGAACGCGTTGACGAAGAATGAAATGCGAAAGTTTTGCCCACATAATAATCTGCCCGCCGTACGGGAATGCTAGAGCCGGTAAATTTAGGAAATTTAAGGGGGTAAGGGTCGGAAAATTACCCCAAATAACGACCTGTTTTAGAGGTCTTTATGAATTCACTTACAACTAATTACGCTTGCAATTGATTAAGTAGCTTTGATGACTGTGAATCGAGAGCAATCCACCAAGCCAAATTTGTTCCAGATCTTTCTCCTCTTCCTGAAAATGGGAGCAACAGCGTTTGGCGGAAATGTGGCGTTGGTTGCTGCAATCAGAACTGAAATCGCCGACAAAAAAAAGTGGGTGAGCGACACAGAGATTCTGGATCTCATGATTGTCGGGAATATTTTGCCGGGACCTCTCGCAACCAATGTTGTTTTTGCAATTGGAAAAATTCTTCACGGAGTTGCTGGCGCATTCGTGGCTTTGTTCGCGGTGCTACTTCCATCTTTTATCCTTATGTGCGTTTTGTCGTGGGCGTATTTTCAAATCGGCACCAATGATCACGTAACATCCATCATGAACGGAATTATTCCTTGCGTTTCGGGAATCATCGCTGCTACTGCATGGAATCTCGTGAAGAAAAATGTAAAAGGCGTGTTGCAATACATCATCGTTGTTGCAGCTGCAGGCGCAATGTTGTACTGGCACGGATTTTATCTCACACTAATTATCGTTGGTGCTTCAGCCATTATCGGTCGTGCATTTTTCTATTCGAAGCGGGAAGTAAAACCAGTCGTGCAAAGTGAAAGTCTTCGTATGGTTTTTGTTTTGCCCACGATTGTTATTCTCCTTTTTTCGGGAATTTACTTTCTCCCCGACATCAACATTGTCGTGACTAACACGAAGTCGGTTGCGCTCACATTTGGTACGATGAGTGTTACGCTTTTCGGTGGTGGATATGTTTTCGTACCAGCGATGGAAGCCGTAGTTGTCGACAAAATGCTTTGGATGACTTCACGACAATTTTCAGAAGGAATTGCACTCGGTCACGCAACCCCGGGGCCAATCATGATCAGCTCTGTATTTGTTGGCTGGAAAGTTTCCGGATTCTGGGGAGCTCTCGCAGCAGCACTTGCGTTGTTCATTCCACCTGCAGTGGTCATGTACGTCGCACAACATTTCATGCAGAAGATCAAAACGAACGACGGTGCAGAAGCTGCATTCAAAGGTGTGCGTCCTGCCGTTATCGGAATGATTGCGGCTTCCGTTTGGATCATTTTCTCGAGCGGAACATTGAGCATTCCTGCTTTTGTCATCTTCGCGGTATCCTGTGCCTTGTGTATCTGGAAAAACCCTGAGTCGATTTTACTCGTGCTTGGAGCTGCGGTGGCAGGTTGGGTGATCTGGTAAATGGAACACGGATTTAAATGCCCTTTGTTTTCTAAGTGCTCGCTCGGATGCCTTCAGTAAATACATCGCTCAGGTATTGGATTTTATGAGATAAACCCAAAACGTATCTCATAAGATCTGATTCCCCGATTCGCTATCCACCGTGCTAATCCGGGCGATGAACTAACACGCCGCGTTCCAATTCAAAATCCGCGTTCCTTTTTTCGCTGTATCTTAGCGCTTCCAATGAAACAAGCCATCCAATTCATAGGAACTCAACGTTCAGGATCGAATCTTTTGCGCGTCATGCTCAATCAGCATCCGCAAATATCGGCGCCTCATCCTCCGCATATATTGCAGGTGATCATGCCCTTGCTTCCAATGTATGGCGATCTTCAAATCGAAACATCATTTGAAAAATTGGTGAATGATGTGTGCACGCTGGTCGAGAAAAATCCTGTGAACTGGTCGGTGAAATTTGACCGGGGTGCAATCCGGGAAATGTGCGCGAACAATTCGTTACCACAAATCATGCGCGCAATTTATTTCACAAAAGCAAAATTGAAAAACGCTTCGTGGTGGTGCTGCAAGAGCATGGCGAGTGTTCACTACGCAAAGGAAATCGAGGCAAGCGGAATTCATCCGGTGTATTTGTTTCAGTATCGCGATGGAAGAGATGTTGCCTGTTCGTTTCGTAAAGCTGTAGTGGGAGAGAAGCACATGTATTTTCTCGCGAAGCAATGGAAGCACGAACAGGAATTATCAATGGCACTGCGAGAACAATACGAAGACCGTACAATCACGGTGCAGTACGAAACATTCATGACCGATACGGAAGGAACTCTGCAAGATATTTGTGCTAAGTTGCAGCTCGACTATACTTCTGAAATGTTGAATTACGCTGACGCAGATGAATCGAAAATTACTGCTTCTTCCGGAAAAATGTGGAGCAACCTCACTAAGCCTTTGATGCGGAATAATTCAAAAAAATATCTCACAGAAATGACCCACGACGACCTGGTGATTTTTGAATCGGTTGCAGGCGACACGTTGGAGAAGTTGGGTTACGTACGCGAAATACCTGTGAGTCTCCTTAGGAAATACACGGATGATGACGTGAAACAATTCGCCGTACATAACGCACTGTGGCAGTCGGAAGCAAAAGCTTTGGCGGTTGAAGACATGTCGAAGCGTAAAGAACAGGACACTTTTGTCGCTGAATTGAAAAAACAATTTGTTGCTTATGAAAAGTCTGGTGTTGCGCGCGCTTAGTTTGATTCTACTTGCTTCGATGATTGTACCGAAGTTGAATGCACAGATCACGACACTGGCTTCGGTGTTCGCACCTGTTCCTTTTCTTCCGAATTCAACAATAATTCCGATTCCGGGAAGCACGATCAATTACACGCATGTGATGTTCGATCATCCGCCAGTGGACAAGGCAGTGCTCTATGGATTTTATTTAACTGAACAATCCGATAAGGGTATTTCTACGGAGTGGAAACTCACAGACAGCACCACCTCCACGTTGATGAACGTGCTGAAATTCGGCAAGTCATACCAATGGCATTACACGGCACTGAATGCAAGGAATAAAGTGATTTTTACCTCTCCCGATTATAAATTCAGCATTGTTGCATTGCCGGCGAATAGCCGAGTTCGCGTAGTGACAAATGAGAAGGATAAGAATCAAGGCGGCTATATTTCCTTTGATTATCATTGCATGATTGCGGATCGCAATGGAAATCCTATTTGGATCTTGCCGGAGGAACCTAAGAAGGAATACACGCGTGATGATCGCGTTCGCGACATTCGGGTTACATCTGCAGGCACGATTACGTTTATCACAAACCGGAACGCATTTGAAGTAATGCCCGACGGAAGAATCTCCTGGCGTGGACCAAAGAGCGGTCCAGCAACTGTTGAAGCATTGCATCATGGAGTTGAACGTTTACCCAATGGAAATCTGATGACGTTGGGAAATCACACCGTTCGTATGCCCGTCCCTTTCGATACAGCAATTGTCCCGGTTGAGTTTGGAGTTGTTGTGGAATATGATCGCAAAGGAAGTATCGTGTGGAAATGGGATTCGTACTCGTATTTACGTCCCGCAGAAATTGAATTCAGGAAGTTATCCAGTGGGCAGTGGAATTCTTCATCACACATGAATGCATTCCGTCAGACAACGGAAAATGGTATCGTGTATGTGTACGCTGGCTTTCGTGATCTCGACCGTCTGGTTAAAATTGAAAAGTCGAGTAGCAAGGTGGTGGGCACATACGGAACACAAATGAATTCCGGTTATGGCTGGAAGTACAATAATTTGTTTCATGCGCAACATGATGTTTGTCCGCTGCGCGATGGGAATATCGCAGTGTTTAATAACGATTCATTGACTCGTGACGGAGTCATTTCTTCATTGGTCATTTTCAATCCGGTCAATTCAGCGCTTGTGTTCAGAATGACTTGCGAAGCAAAGGGAGAAACCGACGGCAAGAGCGAAAAGTGTGGGGGAGTGGATGAGTTGCCGAATGGAAATCTACTCGTGAATTGTGGCAATGTAAATCGGACATTCGAACTTGATGCGAATCATAAAGTGGTGTGGGACGCCTACACGGAATATGCTCCTTCAGATACTTCGGGTTGGAAGCCGGCGGGACAGTATCGTTCGCACTATTGTGCTTCGTTGTATCCGGTGTGGTTTACGACCAATATCGTGAACACGACGAAGAAAATGGTCACGATGAAAATCTGGAATGAAGGTGACAATGCAGACAAGTACACCATTCAATATATGGTTGGAAAGAGTTGGATAACACTTTCTTCCGTGGAGGTACAACCTTACAAAAGTACAACCGCGATGATTCCAAGAGTGAAAGGTGTAGTATTCTCGAAGATCAAGGTGATTTCTGAAGCTAATCCGGATTTCTTCCGCACACTTGATGTTGTTGAATAGTTTGAAGGCGGTCCGCGTTTGTGGCAATGCAACTTGCGAGTTGCGGCAGAAACGAAGGAATTAATGTGCGCTGATCGTACCGTAAATCCGCAACCCTTTTCTCCCCAAAACGGAGTAACTTTATAGCAATGCTCCGCACTATCACACCGTATCGACTTTGGAATGCAATGAAGCTCTATACTTCATTTCGCAAATCGAAGCGTACAAAACGTGCGGATCTAACCGCGTTGCCAATTAGTATTTCGGTTGAGCCAACTACGAGTTGCAATTTACGTTGTCCGGAATGCCCAAGCGGGTTGAGAAGTTTCTCGCGCCCCACAGGAATGATGAGTGAAGAACTGTTTCGCAAAATCACCGACGATGTGAAGTCGCATGTGATGTACATGAACTTTTATTTTCAGGGCGAACCTTTTCTGAATTCAAAGCTGACGGAGATGATTCGTTATGCGCACGACAAGAAGATATTCACGTCGACATCAACCAATGCACATTATCTCGATGAAGAGAATTGCCGGAAGATAGTGGAATCGAAACTGGATCGTCTGATTATTTCCATTGACGGCTCAACACAGGAAACGTACGCGGCTTACAGAATTGGCGGTTCGCTTTCGAAAGTGATTGAAGGCACGAAGAATATTGTCGCGATGAAACAAAAAATGAAATCGCGCAAACCTGAAATTGTTTTTCAGATGCTGGTTGTGAAGCCGAATGAACACCAGGTTCACGAAGTGCAAACACTTGCGGAGAAACTGGAAGTGGATGAAGTTGTTCTGAAAACAGCACAGGTTTACGAGTATGAAAACGGCAACGAGCTAATTCCAAACAATGAAGAGTACTCGCGCTACAAGCGTGGCGATAACGGTCGTTGGGAATTAAAGAACGAGCTTGAAGATCACTGCTGGAAGATGTGGCACTCGTGTGTGATAACCTGGGATGGTTCAGTTGTGCCGTGTTGCTTCGATAAAGATGCGCACCATAAACTCGGAACACTGAAAACATTTTCGTTCAGCGAAATTTGGTTCAGCGAGCCGTATAACAAATTCAGGAATGCCGTGTTGAGCGGACGCAAAGAAATAGACATTTGCAGGAACTGCTCGGAAGGTTCGCATGTGTACGCCGGTGTGGAGTAACAGTTCATTTGTATTCTGAGCACGGTATCGTGACCTGTTTGTGGAAACCGAGATGTTAATGGTCAATCAACCGCAAAGGCGCTAAGACGCAAAGGACGCACAAAGATTTCCTGGAACTTAGAACGCCTCTCCCACAAAAATATAGAAGCCTGGACCTTCACGTGTGAACGCAACATCTACGCGCGTGAAAATGTCTTTCTTTTGAAAAATCAAATAGCGTATTCCACCACCCCCGGACACCACTAGGTGTTCAAACTTCACATGATTCCATTCCGGGAAAACTGTTCCTGCTCCAATGAACGCAGCAAGTCCCCAACGTTTAGTGAATGAAAAAGGAAGTGGCAACATTCTGAATTCAGCCTGTGCAGCGATGAGATTATTATCGCGGTAACGCCCCGTGTAATAACCACGCATCATCATTTCTCCACCCATCAGGGCGAGCTGATTGAAGGGAACAGTTCCGGCATTAAATTGTCCGACCGCCTGCAGTGCTAACACATTTCGTTTCTGCATCGGAATGTATAGACGCTGATCAACGAAAACTGTACTCATGTTGAAATCACTTCCCCATGATTTATCAGAATGCAGGTATGCGATTTCTGAGTAAATGCCGTGACGAACATTGAGTACGTTGTGTCGGTTATCATAAACCAAACCAAGGCCCATTTCCAGATTCGCATAACCCGTGTGTCCATGCGGCAATTGAATAGGATGTGTTGATGTTGGAATGAATTCTACTTTCGACAAACGCTGAAAGTCAAATTCTGCTCCAACGTAAAGATTCTTGTAAACCTTTCTCAGAACACGTTGGCGCGCCTGAATAGTTACGGCATTGACCTGTGCAATGTGATGCTCTCCGCTCTCGGGACCAATTCCAAAATAGAGTAGAGGGTAACTTTGAAATTTGGAATGTCCGAGAAGAAACCATTTGTTATCGTCGGAGTAAAGTGCGTTGTCGAGAATAACGCCGTACTGTTGTTCCAGCGTAAAAAATGTGAATGCACTTATTTCTGACAAGCGGTTTGTGGTGTCGCGCTTCGCATGAAATACATAAAGACTGCTGATCCCAAATTCCCAACTTGTTTCAGGCGCAAACGCCACCGTAGGATAAGCCATGAACTGCGGCTTCGAGGGTTCCTCATGATTATTGAGGACGTGATTGATATAACGTACAAAAAGATTCGGTCGACGCGCTTGTGTTGTGGTATCATCCTGCGCGTACAAATTCACGCACGAAAACGTAAGCACACACGCAAGCAGAAATGCACGTAAACCGATCAGCGGAAACATTGGTCTAAAATACGAAAGAAAGCGCTCACCGTCATCGCGAGGCACGACGCGATCCCACGAGCGGAACATAATTTACACTGGACGTGTAGCGGAAGACGAAAGCGCTTCTTGACTTGGTCAGTATTCCATAGTTCTCACCAACTTCCCCTCTTCATAAAACTCTTCTTTGATGAGCTTGCCGGATTCGTTGTAGTAGGACCAGGTGCCGATTTTGTCGGGAGCTTTCCACTGTGTCTCCAACGGACAAGGGGGATATTGACCTTTTACATGTAGTTGTCCATTGCTGTACCAAGATGTGAATTCACTACACAAGTAGGGCATAAGCCGGGTAGATTCTTCCATCTTCTGACCAGATTCGTAGTATGTGATATATGGTTGGGGTTTCCGAAGATTTGGATCACCTGGCAAGAACGTGAGTTGTCCATTTTCATAGTACTGTGCACTATAATGCCATGTTACATGCTGGTCGTTGGGAGAATCACGCATGGATAAATTCTTTTCAGAAATTGCGCCTGAACGATAGTAATGCAATTCATAACATGTGTCGTTGGAAAAATACATTTCCATTTTAAGTCCACCTTCTACATACCACTCTTTCGATCGCCAACAATTGCCACAGCTATCTACGGGATGACTCCACGATTTGACTTTTCCATTCCTAAACCAAGCCGTATCTACGCTTTTATAAATATCAGCTTTGATATACCGGGCGCGATTTTTGAATTTCGAATCATAATATATCATCCACATTCCAGATCGCAATTCATATTTCACAAAATACGATGTGTCACCCTCTACGATCGAGGTCTTGACAATACTCGTATCACCAATCCACGTTTTCTTTTCCTGCGCGAATGATGTTGCAGAAATAACAAAAAATAAGATGATCAATTTCCATCGCATACCCCAAGTTAAACAAAAAGCGCCCCATCTCTGAAGCGCTTCTGTAATCAAAATTCGTGTTGTGTTTTAACAAGAGTCTGTACACCCGTCTCCGATCTCCCAACTCCCAACTTACACCGTCATAATATCCTTCTCCTTCGCCTCCAAATGCTTATCCACTTTCGCAGAATACGTATCTGTCACTTGCTGAACTTTTGCTTCTCCACCTTTCACTTCGTCTTCAGTAAGTCCGCCTTTGAGTAGTGCGCGAACTTGTTCGTTTGCTTCTTTACGCGCTGTGCGGATAGAAACTTTCGCGTGCTCTCCTTCTTCTTTTGCTTTCTTCACCATCTGCTTACGACGTTCTTCCGTCATCGGAGGAATTGCGCAGATGATCATGACTCCGTTGTTGGTTGGATTGAATCCAAGATTCGCTGCCTGTATAGCGCGCATGATTGGATCGATCATGGATTTCTCCCAGGGCTGAACTGCAAGCGTTCTTGCTTCCGGAGTGTTTACGTTTGCCACCTGATTAAGCGGCGTCATCGTTCCGTAATAGTCAACCATGATTCCGTCGAGCATGCCTACGCTCGCACGACCACCACGGATCTTTGCGAGTTCGTTCTCGAGGTGTTTCACTGCACCGTCCATCGACTCTTCGGTGCTTTCTATAATGAATTTAAGTTCTTCGCTCATAAAAAGGTATTTACGTAAAAATAAGAGTTTTCGTGAATGGGGATTAGGGAATTAAGGTATTAGGGTATTTAGGTGTTTGGAAATCGACATTTTAGTTTTGCCCAAATACCCCAATCCCCTAATACCTTAGTCCCTAACCGTGGTCTTATAGTGATACAAGTGTCCCTACTTTCTCTCCCGTTACCACCTTCTTCAGGTTCCCCTTCTTATTCATATCGAAAACGATAATAGGAAGGTTATTCTCCTTGCAAAGCGTGAACGCAGTAAGATCCATCACATTCAGGTTCTTCTGATACACTTCGTCGAATGAAATATGTTCGAACTTGGTTGCCGTTTTATCTTTCTCCGGATCGGCCGTGTAAATGCCATCAACACGCGTTCCTTTCAGAACAACATCTGCTTCGATTTCGATTGCACGCAATGATGCAGCTGTGTCTGTTGTGAAATACGGATTACCCGTTCCTGCTCCAAAAATAACCACGCGGTTTTTTTCGAGGTGACGAACGGCGCGACGACGAATGAACGGTTCACAAATCTTGTTCATCTCAATTGCCGACTGCAAACGTGAAGGAACTTCGAGTTTCTCCAGCGCCGACTGCAAAGCCATGCTGTTGATCATGGTTGCAAGCATTCCCATGTAGTCGCCTTGAACGCGATCCATGCCGCCGTCTTCTGCCTGTATTCCACGGAAAATATTTCCTCCGCCGATTACGATCGCAACTTGCACGTCTTTCGAAATCTCTTTAATCTCTGCAGCGTATTGACCCAACACATCGTGATCAATACCGAATTGTTTGTTGCCCATCAGCGACTCTCCGCTGAGCTTGAGAAGTACTCTTTTGTATTTCATAAACGTAAGGTCAAAAAAAATCCCTCCGAAGAGGGATTGAAATTAAATCAATGATTATCCGAGAGCAATGCGGCGGAAAGCAGTAACAGTTGCATCCTTGTCAGCAGTTTGAATGTACTGACGGATCGTTTTCTTCGCATCCTTAATGAACTCCTGGTTCAACAATGTATTTTCCTTGTAGAACTTGTTGAGTTTGCCTTGCGCGATTTTCTCAACCATGTCTTCCGGTTTTCCTTCAGCGCGGGTTGTTTCACGTGCAATCTCAAGCTCACGCTCCAGAATAGTTGTGTCAACATCATCCTTGTCAAGTGCAACAGGTGCCATTGCTGCAGTTTGCATCGCAACGTCTTTTGCAATTTCATCGCTCACTTCTTTGTTGAAACCAACGATTACAGCAAGACGATTTCCAGGGTGATTGTATGCAACAACTTTAGTTGCTTCTACTTGTTCGTAGCGTGAAAGCTCAATTTTCTCACCGATACGACCAACTTGTTCAGTAACCTTTTCTGCAATCGTCATTCCATCGCCGTAAGGCAATGCAAGAAGTGCAGCAAGATCAGCCGGCTTCTGGTTCAAAGCAATTTGTCCCATTGCAGAAGCAACTTTTCCGAAATCTTCATTCTTAGCAACGAAGTCTGTTTCGCAGTTCAGAACTACAACAACTCCACGTGAGCCTGTAGTCTGTGCAATAACATATCCTTCTTTTGCATCGCGGTCGCTGCGGTTAGCCGCAACTTTCTGACCTTTTTTGCGCAACAAGTCGATAGCAGCTTCGAAGTCCCCGTTTGTTTCAACGAGTGCTTTCTTGCAATCCATCATTCCCGCGCCTGTGATAGTACGCAGCTTGTTTACGTCTGTTGCTGTGATTGTAACTGACATTATTATTTCTCTTAATTCTGTTATACTTCAATTTAATTAAGGCGCTTGACAGATTCAGCGGAGTCGAAGTGTGACTGCCGGCTGCACTACTGCAAGACTGCCGGCTGAATTAACGACCTGTCGGCTTACGCGGACCGCCAGTTGAAGGACCACGATTCGGGCCACCAGGACCACGACTCTGTCCGCCACCAGGACCGCGATTGAAACCACCCGTGTTGCCACCAGGGCCACGGTTGAATCCGCCAGTGTTTCCACCAGGACCACGGTTAGCACCGCCAGTGTTTCCACCGCGAACAGGTTTCTTAGCTAAGCCAGGACCTTTTTTCTCACCGCGTTTTTCTTCGCCGTCTTCAGTTTCGTATTTCTTCAGGCGACGCTCGTCAAGATCGTTCTCGTCGTTTTCTTCTTCGCCTTTGTCTTTGTCGATCTTACGATCTTCAAGACCTTCCTGAACCGCTTTACAAACGATGTCAATGATCAGGCTGATTGAAGTTGAAGCGTCGTCGTTAGCAGGAACTGCATAATCAACTTCGTTCGGATCTGCATTGGTATCAACCATTGCAAAAGTTGGAATTCCCAAACGGTGTGCTTCAGCAACTGCGATGTGCTCGTTAACGATATCAACGAGGAAAATAGCTGCAGGCAAACGAGTCAGGTCAGCAATTGAACCGAGGTTATGCTCGAGTTTCGCACGCTCACGAGACAACATAAGGCGCTCTTTCTTAGAAAGGATCTCCCATGTTCCGTCTGTGCCCATTTTATCGATGCTCGCCATTTTGCGAATCGCTTTACGGATCGTAGCGAAGTTGGTAAGCATTCCGCCTGGCCAACGCTCAGTTACGTAAGGCATACCGATCTTCTTTACTTTCTCAGCAACGATATCTTTTGCTTGTTTCTTCGTAGCAACGAAGAGGATTTTTTTACCAGAGCGTGCAATTTGCTTCAAAGCACTGCAAGCTTCTTCCAGTTTCACAACCGTCTTGTTCAGATCGATAATGTGAATACCGTTCTTCTCAGTGAAGATGTAAGGAGCCATTGCTGGGTTCCACTTACGGCGAAGGTGACCAAAGTGTGCACCTGCTTCGAGAAGTTCGTTAAATGATGTTCTTGACATGATGTCTGTATAATGAATTGTAAATACCGATTAACGTTTGCTGAACTGGAAGCGGCGACGTGCTTTACGACGACCAAATTTCTTACGTTCAACCATGCGAGGGTCACGAGTAACGAGACCGTCAGCGCGAAGTTTTGGCTTCACTTCCGCATCCAACTCAATGAGTGCACGGGAAATAGCAAGGCGAATTGCTTCTGCCTGACCGGTTGTTCCGCCACCTTCTACGTTTACACGGATGTCGAACTGTTCGTTCTGTCCGGTAAGTACCAAGGGCTGGATTACTTTGTTCTGAAGAACTTCTGTAGAGAAGTACTGTTTGTAGTCACGATTGTTGATCGTGATGGTCCCATTTCCGCGCTGAAGATAGATGCGCGCAACTGCTGTCTTACGACGACCAAGTGTGTTAGTTACTTCCATTATGCTCTCTCCTTAATGGTTTTAAGATCGATTTTCTTAGGGTTCTGAGCTTCCTGCTTGTGTGAAGTTCCAGCGTAAACGAATACGTTACGACGAAGACGATCACCAAGAATTGTTTTAGGAAGCATACGGCCGATTGCAAGTTCCAAAATGCGCTCAGGCTTTGAGTTCAACAACTCTTTTGGAGTTGCGAAACGCTGACCTCCTGGATAACCAGTGTGGCGCACGTAAACTTTGTCAGTCATCTTCTTTCCTGTGAAGCGAACTTTCTCAGCATTAATAATTACTACATTATCACCGCAGTCAACGTGCGGAGTGTAGCTTGTCTTGTGCTTGCCACGTACGAGGTAAGCAACCTTAGAGGCTAGGCGACCAACGGTTTCATTCTCCGCATCTACCAGAAGCCACTCTTTTTTTACAGTAGCCGAGTTAAGGTTAGCTGTTTTGTAAGATTGTGTATCCACTTGTTTTATTTAATTAGTTCTACCTGAGCAGAATTTCCCTTTGTTCAAAACGGGCTGCAAAGATACGCGCATTTCTAAGTTCACCAAAGATGAGGTTGAACATCAATGTATGAATCGCCGAATTTTGCCTGAAAAAAGCGATTTGTGAGGAAGAAGACGCTGGGCAATCATGATGATAACGTCTTATATAATAGACATTAAACGTATATTTGTCTATTATAATAGACAATTGTGAAACGACAAGCACTTTTATTGCCATCCGCAAAAAATATTCTCAGCGAAATGGGAGAGAACCTTCGTCTCGCACGTCTGAGAAGAAAGATAAGCGCACAACAAGTAGCGGAACGCGCAAACATCAGCCGATCTACTTTGTGGATGATTGAAAAAGGTTCTCCGGCTGTTGCAATGGGTGCGTACATGCAGGTTTTATTTGTGCTTGGGCTGGAAAATGATCTCGGCAAAGTTGCGGCAGATGACGTGCTCGGAAAGAAGCTTCAGGATCTGGAGTTAATGCCAAAAGAGCGAGCACCTAAACGTCCGAAGGAATGAATCCGATTGAAGTTTGGTCGCAATGGGTGGGAATGAATGAAGCAGCACGCGTTGGGCTTATTCATGCAGGAGAATCGCGCGGACAAGAAATACTTTCGTTTGAATACGATGCAAAGTGGATGAAGACACGTCATCACGTGCTTGATCCTTATTTGCAGTATTATTCCGGGAAATTTTTTCCGCGCAGCGGTTCTGAAAGCTTTGGTTTGTTTCTCGATTCTTCTCCTGGAGATTGGGGACGCATGCTGCACAACAAATACGAACAAGTGCTCGCGCGAAAAGAGAAACGCGAAGTAAGTAAGCTGCATGCATCCGGTTTTCTTGTGCGTGTATTCGATTACTATCGTCAGGGTGCATTGCGTTTCAGGTTTAACGCAAATGAAGAATTCGTAACGAGTGATGAACAATTCTTCCTGCCGACGTTTGCTTCGCTGAAAGAACTCGAACGTGCTAGTGTAATTTGCAGCAACGAGCACGTCAATGACAAAGATTTTCCGACTGCAATAGAAGCACTTATTCATCCCGGCGGCGCGCTGGGAGGGAAGCGTCCGAAAGTAAATGTGATTGACGACGAGTGGCAAATGTGGATGGCAAAATTCCCATCACCGCAAGATCAGTCTGACATTGGCGGTTGGGAATTTGTGGCACACACCTTGGCTGGACTCGCAGGAATAAATACGAGTTCAGTACTGCTGAAAAAATCGAACGCTCATCATCACACTTTTCTTTCGCAACGTTTCGATCGAAATCTGAAAGGAGAACGAATTCATTTTGCATCGGCCATGACTATGTTGGGTTATGCCAATGAAAATGATTCGCTGCAACGCGTAAGTTATCTCAACATGGCAGAGTTTCTCATGCGGCATGGTTCAGATGTAAATCGCGATCTGGAAGAGTTGTGGAGAAGAATTGTGTTCAACATTGCAATCAGAAACACGGATGATCATTTACGTAATCACGGTTTCTTGCTCAACGATCGTGGTTGGGAACTGTCACCTGCATTTGATCTGAATCCAACGGGTGGAGATTCACTTTCACTCAACATTTCGGAGAGCGACAGTTCATGCGATTTCGAACTCGCGATGCGTGTGGCGCCTTATTTCCGGATCAGCGACGCGCGTGCGAAGAGCATTATGCAGATTGTGAAAGTTGCAGTGGGGCAGTGGAGAAAAGTTGCGTCCGATGCCGGCCTTACAAAAGCCGAGATCGAACGCATGAGTAGTTCTTTTGAAAAGTAATCTGAACGATTATGGATTTGCGCGCTGCAAATGACAGAACGCATTCATCTTACGTCCATCGCAGGCAGAAGTGAGAATGTAGTAGTATACACCTTCCACTAACTGTCCGCCGTCCCAATCGTTTTTGTAGTTGTCGCTCTTATATACTTCAGCGCCCCAACGATCGAATACTTGTAATCCCCAGCCGTCACCTGAAATGCATGAGAATGCGAGGAAATCGTTTTTGCCGTCTTTGTTGGGAGTGAATACGTTTACAAGATTGCACACATAGCTTTCACACGGATCGTATTCGCAGTCAGACCATACGCAGCAACTGCCTAGCCATGTTTTTGGTTGGTCAGTTAAGTCGCCGTTGAGATCAATCATGTACGAAGTGGTGTACACGAAATCAGGATCGGTTGCCACCATGGAATTTCCACTGCGCTTTACGCCGGTAAGTCCATATACTTTATGCGTTGCTCCGTCGGGGTTGTACGCATCATACTTAATCGCATCTGAGCTTGCCCATACGAGTTGTTCGCAACCGGCGTTAACTCCTGGAGTTGCATCGTCATCGTAAAAACCGAAATCAGCACCGCCTGAAGTATTCGCACAAATAGCATCGTCCAATCCGATAACGCCAATGTGTAACCAACGCTCGATGATCCACGAGCCGGTAGAATTTTCAAGAAGGTAAACGCGGCTATTGTGTGCCGACAAACTTGACATATCTATTTGAGAACGCTCTGCGCAAAGCAAGTGTCCATCAACTGAAAAGTTGAGTGTAGAAATCACACAGCCTGGACCCAGCGGCGACCACTGACTTACGAAATCTTCGACCTGATACTCGAATTGTTCCGTGCCGGAGAAATTTCCATTGGCATCAAGAGCTACTGAATAAATGCAATTCTTGTCGCGCGGAGCTGCCGGCGCTGGTCCCGGAGTATACGCGTTACGGCACCAAACGCTAAAGAACAATCTGCAATTTCCTGCACCGTCTTTCGTAACGGCTACACCAAACGGCAGTTCACCGAGAGCAGCCCATCCGGCTGTACCATTATCTGCAGTGAAGGGATCGAAAGTGCTCAGGATATTTCCATTGAGATCGTAGCGATAAATTTTGCCGTCTTCGAAGTTGGTCACGAAGAGTTGGTCGTTGTATTGATCGAAGTTGATGTTTCCAAGACCTGAGCCCGTATTCGGAATTTGCGTTGTGCTTGAACTGCTACCTGCATTCACAGTGGTCACAAAATCATCTACGCTCCAGTCCAAAGCATTCACGCGATAAATCCCCGCAGAACCTGCAGAACCTTGTATTACGCTTTGAATATTGTACGTACCGCATGCAGCAACATACATATTGCCGGAGCCATCAACGGTTATACCGAAAACGCTGCCCATACGAGATACTTTGAACTGATTCGGATCGGCCGAATTGCTCAGTAGCATATTGGTCATCGCCCAGTTGTTTCCCTGTGGTGCATTGACGACTACATCGCGTGTATCATACACGTTCAAACAGAGCTCGGAGGCTGTGTCGGAGGGATAGTGGGTCATTGCAGCCATTCCAATAAAGGAAGCGACCTGTGCTGGGAGGGAAAGTGTAATTGCAGAAACAAAGAGTAGTGTTGCGTAGCGCATAACTCGGATTTTGATGATACTAAAGTCGGAAAAAGAGGAATGCAGAAATAATGTACTTGCCGGTAATCTTACGAGGTCAAGACCCCATTTGGTTACACCGCAACGCATGTTTCTGAAGAATAGTGT
Source organism: Flavobacteriales bacterium (assembly GCA_040377305.1). Lineage (GTDB taxonomy): Bacteria > Bacteroidota > Bacteroidia > Palsa-965 > Palsa-965. The sequence continues at coordinate 75,226 of JBEIPA010000013.1, forward strand.
ACCCAAATATTGGGATGATTAAACATTCACGGGGGTAAAGACAGTGAAAAGCACAAAAATCAGATTTCCGCACCCAGGATGAGAATGTCGTCGGGTTGCTCGAGTTTGTTGCTGTGTTCGCTGATGTACTTGTCGATTTCAGATTGAGATTTCAGGGCTGCCAGTAGATCATACACATGACGCTGGTCGGAACCCGGGAGGGAAGTCAACCCATCGCTAAACAGGAATAGCTTATCAGACTTCTGCAGTTCCACAGAATTTCTCGTGAAGGGATTTACCGTTCCGCTCACCGAACCCGCACGTTGTTCTGCACCACGATATTCAATCACCTGATTTTTGCGCACCAGAATCACCGGCATTCCCGCAGAAGAGAAATGCATTTCTGTTTTCTCCTTGTTGAATCTGCAAACAGCAATTTCAATGGTATCAGAAACGAGTGGAGTACTTTCCGCAATGCCGTCGTGTTGCAATGCACCGCGCACTTTCATGTTGAGCTCATAAAGAATTTCTTCGGGTGCATGAACTTTGTTCTCAATCACAATTCCGTTGAGGAAAGAAGCTGCCATTACACTCATGAATCCGCCAGGCACTCCATGGCCGGAGCAATCGCCAAGCGCAATGAAATAGTCGGATTCGGTTTCTGCAATCCACCAGAAGTCGCCACTAACAATTGAGCGAGGTCGATTATATAGAAATCCTTTCGGAAAAATGGCCTTCAGCTGGCTTTCGATCGGAGTAACCGCTTCCTGAATTCTTCTTGCGTAGTTAATACTATCGGTGATGTCTTTGTTCTTCGATTCTATGATTGCTTTCTGCTGTTCGAGAACAAGTCCTGCTTTCTTCCCCATTTTAATTCGTCCGAACAAAAGAATGGCAATCACAATGAATCCAACCGATGAAACAATTCCGCCTGCAACATAAATTTTCTGTTGACGATCATCTTCTTCCGCAATGGCAAGTGCCTTCTCCGTTTTTTCTTTGTCGTAGAGCGTTTCCAGATTCTTGATGTTTTGCTGATTCTTTGTGCTGAGAATACTGTCTTTCAAAGACTGATAGCTCGTATAGTATTCAAGCGCGAGTTTATCGTTGCCGGATGCTTCATACAACTCAGCAATACGTCGTAGTTGGTTCATGCGCGAATCACGAACATTTAAACGAGTTGAAATGCTCAAAGCAGAGTCCATGGCGCTTAATGCCGCCGGATAATTTTTCTGAAATTCCCGCAGCTCAGAAAGCGAAAGCCAGAGTGCCATCATGTCATACGGATTCTCTTCGTTGCGCGCAATCACGAAAGCTGCATTCATCAGTGAATCTGATGTCTTAATATTCCCTTCCGTCGCCAGACAATATGCTGTTCCGGCCATATTTGCAGCGATCCAGTGTTTGAGATCATATTTCTCCGCTGCAAGCAGTCCTTCATGGAAATATTCTTTGGCGAGAAGAAAACTATCTACTTCAATGTTGTGGCGACCCAGAAAATTCGCGATGGGAGCAATTCCGCTCTGGTCGTCTCCTGCGCGATAAAATGCGTAGGCCATGCGTTGGTATTTCAGGCTGAGTTCAAGACTGTCCATCGATTCGTAGACAAGTGCGAGGTTATGATAGGATCCGCCAACATCACTCGGGTCAGCGTCCGACCCGTCTTTAAGACGTATGGATTGCAGATGCGCATTGATGGCTTCCGGATAACGACCCATATCGGCATAAATAGTTCCGGCTACGTTTTGTGCAGCGGCTTCTCCCAATACATTGCCTTGCTCGCGGGCAATGGCAAGAGCACGATTGACAATCACCAGTCCGGTGTCCAGATCGTGGTAGCTGATGTCCCACGCAAGCGCAGTCAGCGCAACTACAATCTGCGAATCGGATTCGTTCAGCGTTAACAGCAACTTTGAAAGCGAATCAATGTCCTTCTTGTCCTGTGCCTGCAAGCTTGCGACAGAAAAAATCAGAAGGAATATGTAAATCAGCTTCTTCATATTCTGATTCCTATTACGAGAACGTCATCGATGCCGACGAAGGCACCGCCTTGTCGGCATCGTGACTTCGAGTGAGCCAAAACAATATTCAGGACGTTCTCTTGATGTGTTCGCATGGTTATATTCTGATTCCTATTACGAGAACGTCATCGACCTGTTCATGCGAACCTTTCCATTCGCTGAAACGTTCATTGAGGATGCGTTGCTGTTCGTTGCAACTCTTGTCCGCAACCGTGCAGAGAATATCCCGCAGCTGTTTGTACTTCAGTTTTTTTCCTTGCGGGCCACCAAACTGATCGGCATAACCATCGCTGAAGATGTAGATCATGTCGCCCGGTTCGCAATCGTGTTCGAGCAAAGTAAAAGGACGCACATCGCCCACGTATTCTCCAACCGGAAATTTATCGGCGCGGTATTCAATCACCTGATTTTTCCGGATTACCCAAAGTGGATTCATTGCGCAGGCAAAACGAAGTTTTTTCCTGTCGTTCGAGAAAGAGCACATCACCATATCCATTCCGTCTTTCAGGCCGGAGTTTTGGCCGCCAGAACGATTAAGAGCGGTGATCACTTTATCGCGTAGTTGGTTGAGAATTTCAGCCGGAGAAGAAACTTTTCGTTCCGTAATAATTTCGAAAAGAAACACGCTACCAAGCATGCTCATGAATCCACCAGGAACTCCGTGGCCGGTGCTATCCGCTCCGGCGAGGAAAAATTCTCCATCCTGTTCGCTGCACCACCAGAAATCGCCGCTCACAATATCTTTCGCACGAGACAACACAAACGCATCAGTGAAGTTTCGGGTGAGCTGTTCGATCGAAGGTACTACGGCATCCTGAATGCGGCTTGCGTAGTTAATGCTGTCGGTAATGTCCTGATTTTTCTCTTCGATAAGCTGGCTTTGGCGTGCCGTTTCCTGATTCGTTTCCTTGCGGAATTTGTTTCGCTTGTAAAGCATGACTACAAGAAAAACCAGCACGATGAAAGCGATGATAATTGCAATCAGGAACCATTGACGGGTATCAGCTTTACTGCTGAATAGCTCGAGTTGTTGTTTCTGTTTGTCGCTTTCAAACTTTGCTTCAAGATTGCGCTGGTGATTCAGGACGTCGTCGTTTACAATTGAATCGCGAAGCAGCATGTATTTTTTCAGGTAGAGGAGAGCGCTGTCGTATTGTTGCTCAGTCTGGTAAGCCGCGGCCAGATTGCTATACAGATCAACCACTTCTTCGCGAACACCAATCTGGCTGAAGATATTGAGGCACTGGTGCATGTATCTGATTGCACTTCTGTTTTGATTGCGGTACAGAAGAATTGCAATCTGGTTCGACATGATCTGTGCACGGGAGTATTCGTCATCCAGTGTGTCGATCATTTCCCATGCGCGGTTGATGCAAAAATCAGAGCTGTCTTCGTTGCTCATACGCGCATAACAAACGCCCAAAGCACTCCATGACATCGCCTCCACAATGCTCTCTCCCATTTTTGCTGCAAGCTGTTGAGATTTTGAGAAAGTAATTTTCGCTTCATCGAAATAGCCGGTGCGCATATACAAGGAGCCGAGGTTGACGTATGCAACGGAAAGTCCCCGTTCATAGCCCGCTTGTTCGTAAATGTCAACAGCACGCTGCAAGGTGGAGCTCGTCATTGCCGTATCGCCCATCGATGAATACACGAGCGACATATTCATGTATGCTGTACCCGTACGACGAGGATCACCAAATTTCTCTGCTTCTTCCAGGCCCTCAATGTGTGCAGCGAGCGCTTCGTCGAACTCACCCATGTCGTTGTAGGTGGCGCCGAGAGTATTGAGACACATTATTTTTCCCAATGGGTAATTAATTTTCTTTGCAACCTTCAGTCCCTCTTGCGCATATTCAATACCCAGGGTGAGATTGTAGTATGCGGTGTCCCACGCAACGCGATTGAAGTAGAGCACTTTTAAGGTGTCATCGGGAAGTGCTTGCAGATCGGCAACTGAACGTTTAGACGGAGCATCCACTTTTGGCATTTGTGCACGCACTGGTATTGTTGCAAATAGCAGCAGCGAAAGCAGAATAGAAGCGCGGATGACCTGTGGCATTCTGTCAAATGTACAATTAAGTGTAGCGGAATCCCATTACGAGAACGTCATCCATGCTGACGAAGGACAAGCCTTGTCGGCATGGTGACTTCGAGTGAGCAAAATAAGTGTACTGGACGCTCTCGTTCAAAGGTTCATTTTTAAAATCTAAATCCCATAACGAGAACGTCATCCACCTGCTCAAGATCCCCTCTCCATGCGTCAAATTCTTTGACCAACCCGGCTTCCTGATTCATCATCGGTTCTTGCGCGTTCTGAAGCATGAATTCCCGCAGGCGTTTCTGCTTGTATTTTTTTCCTTTGTGGCCACCAAACTGATCAGCGAATCCATCTGTGCTGAGATAAACACTGTCTCCTTTCTGCAGCGTAATTTCAAATTCGGTGAAAGGATCGGGTTGTGTGGTATGGCTCAATCCTACCGGAAATTTATCCGGTCCGTGAATTTGCAGGGTGCCGTCGCGTATGTGTACAAGTGCATTATTCGCACAGGCAAAACGAAGACGACCGGAGTTGTTCAATGCGCACAACACAACATCCATTCCGTCTCGCGCCTCCTCGTTGCCTTCACGATTAAGCGAACTGATTACGTTGTGACGAACTTCATTGAGTAATTGAGCCGGACTTGTGTTCTCATGTTCTGCAAGTGCACGGTTGAGCAAGTTGATGTTGAGCAATGACATGAAAGCCCCAGGAACTCCGTGTCCAGTGCAATCAGCGACTGCGAAATAGAATTCATCCTCATGTTCTGCGCACCACCAGAAATCGCCGGAGACAATATCCTTCGGCTTGTACAGAATAAAATTCTCCGGAAGATGCGTGTTCACCATCGTGCGTGAACCCAACAATGCCGTCTGAATTCTTCGCGCGTAGTTGATACTATCGAGGATACTTCTGTTCTGATCTTCGATTGCATCGTATGCCTGTTTCAGTTCCACGTTTTTCAGTCGGTGAATTTCCGCTTGCTGATCGGCTTGGGCGGTAGCATGTTTCTGCTGCATTGATTTGATGCGAGTCGTCACTTCTTCACCAGTGATTTCCGCTTTGATTCGGTAACCGGTTTCGAGGTGGTCGAGGGCATTCTTGAAATCTGCTTTCGCTTTGTACAGTTCTGACAGCAATGTGTGACACACGATTATTTTCTGCTTCAAACCGCCTTCAGCGCTGATCATTAATGCATCCTGAAGCAATTGCTCGGCCGGTCCAAAATCCGTTTGGGCGATATGAATTCTGGCGAGTTCAATTTCAGATGTAATAATCCCCGGCCAGTACTTTAGATTTTTACGGATGTTCAGCGCTTCTTCCAGGGAAAGTTTGGCTTTGGTGTTGTCTCCGCGTTTGGAGTAGATTACACCAAGATCATTTAGGACACGACTGATCGCAGTCTGGTGCCCGGTGCTCCGATATCCGGTGAGCGCTTCTTCATTTAATGCAATGGCCTCGTCGAATTCGTTACGCGCAATGTGAATGGATGCTATTCCGGAATTGATGCGTGCCAGTTGGTAATTGAGCATATGTTTTGTCGCCACTTCCTTCGCGTGCAAAAAATAGTTCATTGCATTATCGAACTCCTGCATGTCGGAATGAAAAACACCCAACTGAAAATCAGACCACCCTATACTTTCGGGATCAAATTTCTCTGAAAGCTTGCGGGCTTCATACGCCAGTGCAAATGCTTTTTCACGCTCACCGTTCGACCAGCAGTTGAAAGCAAACATCTGCTTTGCAATAGCCGCTGCGAAAGATCCTGGTGCGAGACTCAGCAGTTGTTCTGCATGTTCAAACTCGGCAATTGCATCTTTCTGCCTGTTCTGCTGACGGTAATAAAAGGCAATGTAGAGTCGTGCGAAAGCTTCCAGTGTGGGATCATTTTCCCGTTGTCCCTGCGCGGCTAATTCAGAACTGAGTTTGTAGCATTCTTCAAAAAGATAATCCGATGCGCTGGTAAGGAAGATAATCTTTATCGCCAGTTTATCTTCTTCCCCGGGGATTTCATCCAGACGATTGTTCAGCCACTCTATAGAGAAGTACATCGGTTTGTTTAACCGTACTGCATTTCCCAATGCGCTCTGAACGCGATCGGCCATTATGCGTGAACGTGTTTTATTACACCAAGTTCTTTACCCACTTTCTCAAACGCAGCAATTGCCTTGTCGAGATGCTCTTGCTCATGTGCTGCGCTGAGCTGAACTCGAATACGAGCCAGACCTTTCGGAACAACCGGGAAGAAGAATCCGATCACGTAAATTCCTTCTGCCAGTAGTTGTTCTGCGAATTGCTGTGCAAGTTTTGCATCGTACAACATCACAGGAACAATTGCAGAATCGCCTTTGCGATATTCGAGGCCGATGCGATCCATCCCTTGCTTGAAGTATTTTACGTTCGCTTCGAGCTTATCGCGCAAAGCAGTTGTTTCACTCAGCATGTCGAATACAGCAATAGAAGCACCAACGATTGCAGGAGCCAATGAATTCGAAAACAAATAGGGACGGGAACGCTGTCGAAGCATCTCGATGATTTCTTTTTTACCGGTTGTGAATCCACCCATCGCACCGCCCATAGCTTTACCGAGTGTGCCGGTGATAATATCCACTCTGCCCATGCAGTCGCCTGCTTCAATTGCACCGCGACCGGTTTTGCCAATGAAACCTGTTGCGTGTGATTCATCAACCATCACAAGTGCTTTGTATTTATCAGCGAGGTCGCAAATTTCTTTCATAGGAGCAACGTAGCCGTCCATAGAGAACACGCCATCCGTTACGATGATTTTAAAACGACAATTCGCAGCAGCCTGCAATTGCGCTTCAAGATCTGCCATGTCGCAATTCTTATAACGAAAACGTTGTGCTTTACACAAGCGAACACCGTCAATGATTGAAGCGTGGTTTAGTTCATCAGAAATGATAGCATCGTTTTCTCCCAGCAAAGGTTCGAACACGCCGCCGTTTGCATCGAAGCAGGCAGCGTAAAGAATAGTGTCTTCTGTCTGGTGAAATTTCGCGATTTTATCTTCCAGTGTTTTGTGAATATCCTGTGTTCCGCAAATGAAACGAACAGATGACATTCCGTACCCGTGAGAGTCAAGCGCCTTCTGAGCGGCTTCTGTTACTTTCGGATGAGAAGAAAGTCCGAGGTAATTGTTCGCACAGAAAATGATCACCTCTTTTCCGTTCACTTTCACCACCGCGCCCTGCGGAGTAGTGATTACACGTTCGCGTTTGAACAATCCTGCTTCGTCAATGGAAGCAAGTTCTTTCTTGAGAAAATCCTGAAATTCGCCGTACATAGGAATGAAAAAATTAGAGAGGTAAAAATAAGCAACTATCGGCTGATTTGCTTCAAGGAAAAGCCTTGTTTCAGCAACCATTCTGCATAGGCACGATGTACATGCACAAGGGAGTTTTCATCTGGTTCAGCCTTATTTCCAACACGTTTCAGGATGAATAAGCGGTGGTGCCCATAATCGGGTTCAATTTTCCGTACCACTTCAAACTCCTCAGCAGCAATCGCACCGTTCGGGGCCGGGAACTTGTACATAGGACTTCTAACTTCAGTGAGTAAAAGTTCAGCCGCTGGTCGGAAGTCAAACCCATGATTTTTTCCCAGTGCATAAACTTCTTTCGCCTGTTTGGCATCAACTGTCCACGTTGCAATTTTTCCCGTGGATTCCAGCTGTCTACATGATTTCATTTGATGACGAAGCGACAGGATCATGTATTCTTCTCCAACAAATCCGAACAGATCGATGGGAAATACGTTGAATTTTTCCCCGTCGGAAATTACGGCAGCACGAATTTCTCTCGGAGTGCTGTATTGCAGTTTGAGAAAGTCGTACTCGTATTTTGTGAGATCAATATTCCCGGGCTTCTTCTTTCGAAATAGTGAAAGAATACGATCATTAGATTGATGAACTTCCAACTCGAGATATTGTTTGCGTGATGAACACTGTACAATGGTCAGGTTCTTCTCACCGAGCTGAATTGTCTCTCGCGACCGGCCATCTACATAGCCTGCAATTTCCTTTGACCTGACGTCAATTACTTCGAATGAATGCAGAGCATGCGAGTGCTCGTTACTGGAAATTCCGTTTGCTACAATCCCTAATAGTGGCGGCTTATATCCTAAAAACAGTAGTTCGTGCTCTGAATGGTCGTTAACCGTTCTCACAGTTTTTAACGCTCGCTGCAAATCTGCTCGTCTTGCCGTTACGTATTCTGTTGGAAGCGTGATGCCTAACACTATTTTACGTAGAAACTTCCTCACAAGTTGAAGTTCCGAATTCTTCACTGATGTTAAACAGCGACCACCAAATATCTTATTTTTACCCCGATTGACGTCCGCAACTAAATATTCCGAAGAACAGCTCGTTGAGCGCCTTACCGCGCAGGACAAGGAAGCTTTTAGTTATCTCTACGATAACTACTCGGGCGCACTCTATGGAACGCTCATTCGAATTGTGATTGACGAAGACGTTGCGCAGGATTTGCTTCAGGAGACTTTCGTTAAAATCTGGAAGAGTTTTACCTCGTACAATGCGCAAAAAGGACGTTTGTACACATGGATGGTGAATATTGCCCGCAATCTCGCGATTGATCACAAGCGTTCGCGTTCGTTCAAATCATCAGAGAAAAACCAAGACATTGATAAGTCCGTAGGTGCTATTAACAGGTCGCAAAAGACCGTGTTCAATATTGACCGTATTGGGCTGAAGGAAATTGTTGAGAAGCTGAAGCCCGAGTCGAGAGAGATGATTAACCTGTTGTATTACTCCGGCTATACGCAGGAGGAAGCATCGAAGGAATTGAATATGCCTTTGGGAACTGTGAAGACAAGAACGCGAACGGCATTAATTGAATTGAGAAAACTGATTGGATAGTGGACGCTAAGCAACTCATAGAATCCGGATTACTGGAGACCTACGCAATGGGACTCGCATCTGCAGAAGAGGCGAAGCTGGTTGTGGAAATGGTTGCGCGTTATCCGGAAGTGAAAGCAGAGCTTAGTGCGATTGAAGAATCCCTTGAAAATTTTGATCGGAAGAATGCAGTGGAACCACCGGCGCATCTGAAAGAAGAAATTCTTGCTGGAGTTTCCGGTTCCCAGTTTCCGGTTTCTGGCAATGGAAAAAGGGAATCGAAGATCGTTGAGTTGCAGCCGAAATCGAATCAGTTCTACAAATTGGCCGCGATGGCGGCAAGCGTCGCTTTAATTTTTGGAATATTTTATGTGCAGAGATTGAAGGAAGATGTCGAGAATTTGCAAAACGAAGTAGCGTCCATCAATGAAGATCGTGTAGCTATGACAATCGCTCTTCGTAATAGTGATTCGTTCGCTACTAAGCTTCAGAACGACATTGCCTTGTTGTCTAAACCTGGAATGAAAAGCATAGAGCTTAAAGGAATGGCTGATGTTGCTCCCGACGCAAAAGCTATGGCGTATGCAAATACATCAACGGGCGAAGTATATCTCGAGATCATGAATTTACCGGAAACTCCCGAAGGAATGCAATATCAGTTCTGGGGAATTGTAGATGGCAAACCGGTAGATGCAGGCATGATCACGTTCGATGAATTTGCTTTTACAATGCGCGAGATGAAAGTTGTTCCAAACACAACCGCATACGCAATTTCCCTCGAACCGAAAGGTGGTTCTCAATCACCAACGGGGAAGATTTACGTGATGGGGAATTCGTAGCTTATAGTACGCGGATTGAGCTGATCGGGCGGATCACGTAGGATATTTTTCACAAGACATCGGCACATCGGAAATCGAAAATCGGCACATCGGATTTCGTACCTTCGGTTCCCTTATGAAAAAGAAAATCATGCTTCTCGGTTCGGGCGAACTCGGAAAAGAATTTACTATCGCCGCGAAACGACTCGGTCAACATGTAATTGCAGTTGATTCGTATGATCATGCTCCGGCAATGCAGGTTGCTGATGAACGGGAAGTGATCAACATGCTTGATGGCAATGCGCTCGATGCGATTGTAGATAAGCATCGTCCTGATTTGATTGTACCGGAGATTGAAGCCATTCGCACGGAACGTTTTTACGATTACGAATCGAAAGGAATACAAGTTGTACCGAGTGCGAAGGCAGCGAACTTCACGATGAACAGAAAAGCAATTCGTGATCTCGCAGCGAAAGAATTAGGATTGCGTACTGCGAAGTACGATTACGCAACTACCCTCGAACAATTCCGCGAAGCCATTGATGCAATCGGAATTCCCTGCGTAGTAAAACCGCTCATGTCTTCATCCGGTAAAGGACAAAGCGTGGTGAAGTCGTATGATGACATTGACAAAGCCTGGCAATATGCCATGAGCGGAACACGCGGAGATTTGCTCGAAGTAATTGTGGAAGAGTTTGTGAAGTTCGAGTCTGAAATCACATTGCTTACAGTAACTCAGAAGAACGGCAACACACTTTTTTGTCCGCCGATTGGTCACAGACAGGAGCGCGGCGATTATATGGAAAGCTGGATGCCGCATCCGATGTCGAACGCGCATTTGAACGAAGCGGAAGAGATGGCAGGAAAAGTTACCCGTGCTTTAGGTGGAGAGGGAATATGGGGAGTAGAATTTTTCCTTGCGGAGAACGGAGTTTATTTCTCCGAGCTTTCACCGCGCCCGCATGATACGGGTATGGTGACGTTAGCGAATACGCTTCCGCTGAACGAATTTGAATTGCATTTGCGTGCTGTTCTTGGATTACCCATTCCGGATATCACTTTGCAAAGAGCAGGAGCGAGTGCGGTGGTTCTCGCCAGTACAGAGGGTGTTCCGAATATCAGCGGGCTCAACGATGCACTGAACGAACCGCTTGTCGATGTAAAAGTTTTTGGCAAACCGGTTACTCGTCCGTACCGACGTATGGCTGTTGCACTAGCGTGGGACAAACCGGGAACGGACATCAAGTTACTTGTTGCGAAAGCGCAAAGTGTAGCGGCGAAAGTGAAAGTGCATTGATTGTACATTCGCTTATAGACCAAGCATCAGCATCAGCGGAGTAATCAGCACCACTAGTACGAGCAGAAAGAGCGGAGGGAATTTCATGGCTTTTTGTTTTAGGTTGTTATTACTTGTTAGATGTGCAATTCTTAGACCGGTTTAATCGTTTCTCGCTAAGGTTTACAAGTGGCATTGTCAACTCAACAAGTGGGCACTTTGGGGTCAGGTTATTAAAGCTATTCCCGGCGCAGTAGCTCGATATCAGCGATCAGTTGTTCTACATCCAGCTGAATTGTGCCATTGTATATTCCGCGAATACGACCGGTTTTGTCAACCAGAATGAAATGCTCGGTGTGCAAGAACTCTGTACTGTCTTTCGTAAATCCTAATTCCTGTTCTGCGAAGTACGACTGGCGTGCGAGATTGTAGATTTCACTTTTCGGTCCGGTAAGAAAATGCCAGTTGTCAAAGTTGATGTCTTTGCCTTCGGCGTAATTTTTCAAAACCGGAACGCTATCCTGCCACGGCGTTACGCTGTATGACATCATCACCACATCACTGTCGTTTCCATAAGCGTTTGCAACAAGTTTCATGTGATCCGTCATTCTTGGGCAAATGCTGCCGCAGCTGGTGAAGAAGAAATCAGCAACATGAATTTTTCCGGTGAGATCATTACGCGTGATGACTTCTCCGTTTTGATTCTGTAAACTGAAGTGTGCAATGCGATGTGTGATCATGATTGCCGCTTCGCTGGGCTTATTGAAAAAGTGCGGAGTAAAATCAGGTGTATTGAAATAGGGCATCTGATCTTTCTGCATGGTAGACGTTTCACGGGCGTCTGAATTCAAACAACCTGTGAATGCAACACTGCTAAGGACTGACGCTGTCAGCAACATTAACACAGTTTTCGGTGCCAAAAAGTCCATAACGTTTATTGTTTTTAATGACGTAGTTCGATTTGATTTGTCCGCCCGGAAACCAGATTTGTTGTTTGCCATTTTCATGTCCTGCAACGAAATGCTGTGAGCGAAATAGTTGTCCGTTTGAGTACCACTCGATGTATTCACCTTCGTAAATATCTTTTCCGTAGTGATAAATGAATCGCGGGGTTCCGTTGCTGTACCATCCGAAATGCGTTCCTTCTTTTCTCCCATCAATATACTTTCTCACTTCACAAAGCATTCCGTTGTCGTACCAGCTTCTCGATTCACCATGCTCTTTTCCGTTGCGGTATTGAGTGGTCTTGATCGTATCACCACCCGCATTCAGAAAGAAGAGGACTCCGTGTGCAACTTCACCATTTACACTGGTGATCCCGCGGCGGGAAGAGATCTGTACACTGTCACCGTTTCTCCATCGGTAAACGGGTACAGATCCTTCCGTGCGACAGGAGGCAATGATACTGATTGCCGCCACGAGAGCAACCGTCGCGTAAGTTGCTGCTTTAATGTGACCACGTTCCCTGAACTCCATAATATCCGTTGCCATTGATGTAAGGGATGTCTGCTGTAATGTGGTAATGGTAAGTTCCGTTCGGATAATCTTCCGTTACTCCGTAATGGCCGTGGTACACATCAAGATCTGCACTCGTCAGCACCACATTATTTTCCATGGGGCCATAGATCGGAAATCCATCGAGCATGAATCCCATCAATGCATCTGCACCTTGATTGGTGGTGAGGAAATTCGGTTCTATGTGATAGTGATACTCATTCATCGGTGTGGGATGTCCACCGTATAAATCGAACGAAACATATTCGCCGCTCGTAGTTGTGATGAGTTGGTTCTGCGCCTGGTATTGATTGAAGAATGCAATACCATTCAGCGCAACTCCGATTGTTGCCGCAGTCAATGCGGTGTGTGTACTTGCTTCTGTCGGATTAAGCGGCAGGCGGAAGGTGGTGTTTGTAGTTGCAACTAGATTTCCCGGTGCCTGATTAAAACCAACACGTGTATCGTCGATCCACATGGTGCTTTCCCATTGTGTATTGAGGAAGTACGGACTCTGGTGATCAGGAACTCCGTTCGTCTTGATCACAATGTAATCACCATCGATGTACATGTCGGTTGCGCCATAGATTTTCTCATATACTGCGGGCACATCTTCATCGGAAGTAGCAGAAAGATCAACATCATCTTTTTTACATGCTGTGAATGCTGTAGCGGCGAGGAGAAAAATAAAAACGTTTTGGGTGAAGTGGGCTGGGCGATGCATAGTTGTACGATTTAAATTATACTTCCTTAACGCATCGACGTTTCAGAATGTTTTAATAAAACACAGGTTGGCGGAGAATGAAAGTTTTTGTGCGGTGAATCAAACGTAAAAGTCCCGACTCACTTTCGTGGTCGGGACTTTTCGTCTCAAGGTTATGCCACTATTATTCTACGATGAGCTGCTCCGTTACTTTAGCAGTACCCGTGTAAACATTAACAAAGTAAACGCCTGAAGTGAAGTTCTTCAGATCAACGTAAGTTGCTGTTGATGTTGCAGTCGTTGTGTAAACAACTTGTCCAAGTGTGTTTGTGATTTCAACGACCTGATCTACGGCTGTAGATATTACTACTGACTCGTTTGCCGGATTCGGGAACAAGGAAACATGAGGAGGTCCGGGAATAGAAGGAACACTTGCAGCCGGATCAATGACAACGGGAGTTCCCATTGTAGCCAGAGGAATGTTTACCATCTGACCATCGATTGCTCTCACGTTCGACAGTGTCAGATTCATTGTACTCATCGTACTCACGTTTGCAGCAGTGAATGTCACTGTTCCAATGTAACCGTATCCATTCACTTCAGTGTGTGTGGTGCGACACATTGCAATGTCGTTAGTTCCCGTTGCAGAATTGTCGTGTGCGAAACCTAACATGCTGGTGTTTTTGATTCCCACCATTGATCCTGCGAAAGATGTGCTGGTGGATCCGGTCTGCACGAGCATGTTGTCGTAGACCAGTGTGAAAGAAATACCATATAAATTATTCACTGGCATTGCTTGCGATCCCATATAAACATCAGCGGTAATTACACCTCCCGGAGCAACGGTGTCGGTGATTACGTCGAGGTAAAGCGTAGGCGCCGTAAGCGGATCAACTTGAGGTAATTCTAAACGGAACGTGTGGGTTTGCAAATAGTTCTGTGAAATTGCAAGCGTGTCGTTTATGTCGACAATTCCGTCACCATTTGTATCCGCGTGTTTGTAGTTCGCACCGAGTGGTACAGACTGCGACCAGTCTGCAGATGCTTCTGCTTGCCACGAAGTAGTTGCACCTACGCGTGGAGTTCCCGTTGCGCCGTATGCTACACCAAGTGTGAGAACATCCATGTTGTTCGCTTGCAAATCGTAGTCAGCGTCGCCGGGCCAAACGTTTGGAGTTGGCGCACCGAAACACGATACATCGATGTACGTGTAACCAAAGTGTCCGCTGAATGCGCAATCGGAATTGACAAATTCAATGGTGACAGTCTGGCCAACAAGCGAAGAAAGATCAATGCTCAATGGAGTCCAGCGACGATACAGGTGTGAAAAGTTTGCACCAGAAATGATATAAGGAACACTTGGGTCGCCTGCCCAGATGGTGTCACACAATGCTACAACAGGTGTTCCTGTCTGGTCAAGTACATTGACCATGAAGTACGGTTGCATATCCCACACGTGCGAAGGATCTTCCATCACAGAAGCGAATTGAAACTGAAACCAGTTGTTGTTCGCAGTTACAGTATACGGAAGCATGAGTTTCTCACATTCAGCTCCGGGCAATGCATTACCTAAACGCACAGAGGCGATTCCACCCCCGGGCGCAAGTGTTGTCATTTGCGTATCGGGCAGCATCGTTATAGGATCAGTCACAACTGAATCGATCTGATTCACTGTAATGATTGTATGACGAGCTGTTGCGTTGTATACCGAGGCATTGTTGCCGTTGGAAATCAAACCTGCAGACCACGGAACACTTGTAAGAACACCCGAGTTTGTTCCGGTTGCACCTGTCCAGCCTACAAATGTGCTGTCGTCGAAATCCTGGTTGTTGCAATTGGATTGTGCATGCACACCTACGGAAGAGGCGATAAGTGTACACGCAAGAATAGTTTTGAGTAGAGGTTGTTTCATCTAAGATGTATTTCGTTTGCTAATGCAAAATACAGAAAGGAAAGCAGCCATCCAACGCGGTTTTAACGCGGATTTTGATGTCCGAGGATTGCTAGGCGTATTTATGGATGATTCTGCTGATTAGGAAGGGTGGGTTTTGGATTTTATGAGATAAGCTCAAGAAGGTGGTCATTGGGTGTTCAAACAACGTTAACCAGCTTTTCTGTCGTTAGAAAGAACCTTGCGCTTGAATTGCGGTTCGGTTCCAAAATTCAACAGCTGATTAAGCTTATCTCATAAAATCCAATTCCGCGCTTGTAGTATATACAACACTCATCCCTTCAAGGAAATTAACACGCAACGGACATCAAAATCCGCGTCCAATTTCCCGTTAGTTCAACCGAAACATCTTCCCCGGCAAAGACTTCACCGCTCCTGCAAACTCCAACTGCAAAAGCATCGCAGAAACTTTTCCCATAGGCAATTCCGACATCAAACGAATTTCATCGATGTGTACGTTGCCCATTCCGCGCATACACGCAACGACTTTTTCTTCATCGCCTGAAAAAGTTTGTAAGGTGGTTTGAACAACTTTGGATGCATCCGGTTTTTCCCAGCCCATGGCATAAGCTACATCATCTGCAGAATCAATCAATGCAGCTTTGTTGCGCTTGATCATGGCATGACAGCCTGCTGATGCGGCTTCACCAACTCTTCCGGGAAATGCAAACACATCGCGGTTGTAGTTCATTGCGAATTCTGCGGTGATCATTGAACCTCCGCGTTCACCCGATTCAACCACAATCACGGCATCGGAAAGTCCGGCAACAATTCGGTTACGCTGCGGAAAATTTTCACGATCCGGGTTTGTTTCACAGGGAAAATCGGTGAGTAAACCACCTTGCGAAATCATTTTCTTCGCAGTGCCGGCATGAACACGTGGATAAACTTCATCGAGTCCGTGCGCGAGTACTCCAACCGTATCGAGCCCTTGGTCCAATGAAGCACGGTGAGCACAAATGTCGACTCCATACGCCAGTCCGGACACGACCAGCACATTGTATTTCACTAAATCGGCAACGAGCTTTTCGCAAAGTTGTGTTCCGTAATCTGTAATTTGACGGGTACCGATGATGGAAACAATTCTCTTCGCATTCAGGTCAGCAGATCCTTTGTAGTAGAGCAGAGGAGGAGAGTCGTAGCAATGCTTCAAACGCGACGGATAGTTCGGTTCCGTGAAATACAACATTTGAATTCCGGTTTTCTCAATGCGCTGCAATTCCTTTTCCGCTTTCGCGCGATAGTCACGATCGGTTACCAGCTTGGCCGTAATTGTTCCGATACCGGGAATAGTTTCCAGGAGCTTTTTCTTCTCACGAAAAACAGCTTCGGCACTGCCACAATGCAATACCAATTTTTTAGCAATCACGGGTCCAATGCCCGGAATCATCGTCAGAGCGATACGCCCTGCATATTCGTCGAAACACATAGTACTTAACAAACTTTTATTTTACATTGCAATAACATTCCGCTCCATTGTGATGAAGTCAATATTGTACCTAACGGGCTTTCTTCTTGCAAATTTCCTCTTTCTTTCTGAGATAAGTGCGCAACAAACGTTTGTAAACGGCTCTGTGACCGATAGTGCCTCAGGAGAGGCTTTAATCGGCGTTATTGTGACCACTTCTCAAGGCAAGGGCGGGGTTACGGACATTAATGGAAACTTTCACGTCGAAGCGACCTCCGGGGAAATTGAGTTCACATTAAACTACACGGGTTACCGCACACTCATTCAATCGCGTAATGTTATTGTGGAACAGGACGTGATGCTGGAATTCAAAATGGTGCGCACGAGCAAGGAACTGAATGTGGTCGTGGTTTCGTCCGGGCGTTACGAACAGAAAATTGGTGAGGTGCCGATTTCAATGGAAGTCATAAAGCCCGCACTTATCCAGAACAAGAATACGACGAACATCAACCAGGTAATTGATCAGACTCCGGGCGTGAATGTTACCGATGACCAGGCAAATATTCGCGGAGGAAGCGGATTCAGTTATGGAAGTGGTTCGCGTGTACTGCTTGTTGTTGATGACATGCCTATGCTTTCCGGTGATGCGCAGGATGTAAAATGGAATTATCTCCCGATTGAAAACGTTTCTCAGATTGAAGTAATGAAAGGAGCATCGTCTGCACTCTTCGGTTCATCTGCTTTGAATGGAGTAATTCATTTCCGTACTGCTTACCCAACGAGTAAACCGGCTACAAACATTACCATGTTCTCCGGTTTCTATGATGAGCCTCAGCGTGCGTCGTTGAAGTGGTGGCCGAACGCAAATCCAATGTTCAGCGGAATCAACTTCGGACATTCCCGTCAGGTGAAGCAATGGGATTTGGTTTTCGGTGGACACATTTTCAACGATGATGGTTACCGCTATCTCGAAACAGAACAGCGTATGCGATTCAATATCAATACGCGGTATCGTTTCAAAAAAGTTGACGGACTCACAGCGGGCATCAACGCAAACCTGATGCGCACACAAGGCGGTCTATTCATACTCTGGGAAAACGATTCACTCGCGTACACACCACTCGATTCAGGAATTCAGAATTACAAGAACTTCCGTTATAACGTTGATCCGTTTATTATTTATCGCGGACCGAAAGGACATAATCACGCATTACGCACCCGTTTGTTTGTGACCGATAACAACAACGATACGGAACAAGGCTCTCTCGCCCAATTCTATTACGGAGAGTACCAGTATCAGTTTCGCTTCAAAAATGAAGTGGCGTTCACTGCAGGACTTGTCGGTTCATACACGCACGTTGTGTCTGATTTGTACGACGATGCCGCAGACGGAGTAGGAATTGATTCAGCTGCGCCGCGCATTGGCAGAAACATGTCAGCGTATTTTCAGTTCGACAAAAAATTCTTCGACAAACTTTTTGTTACTGTGGGCGGTCGCTTCGAATATTATCGTCTCGATACTGCGGTTACGGAATATTCCATGGTGGTGAGGAATGATACGTTGCTTACAGTTCCTTTCCGTCCTGTTGTTCGAATTGGAGTGAACTATCAGATTGCAGAAGCGACATACATCCGCACTTCATACGGACAAGGTTATCGTTTCCCCTGCATTGCCGAGAAGTACGTGCGTACGAGTGCCGGTGGATTGGAAATTTATCCGAATGAAAAACTTCAGCCGGAGTACGGTCATTCAGCTGAAATCGGAATCAAACAAGGAGTCGTAATAGGAAACTGGAAAGGTTATGCCGATGCTGCAATATTCTGGATGCAGTATTCGAACATGATGGAATTCAAATTCGGTGCGTACGGAAATCCGTTGACAGATCCGTTGTTCGGTTTCGGATTTCAAAGTGTAAACATTGGGCCAACGCGCGTGCGGGGAGTTGATTTCTCCATCATGGGCGAAGGAAAAATTGGCATGCTGGATGTTACCTTGCTTGCAGGATACACCTATATGGATCCGCGATCACTCGCTTACAACGCCGCAGTCGATACGCTAAGCTCTACAGCAAACTATAACGTACTGAAGTATCGCTACCGTCACCTCGCGAAGTTTGATTGCGAAGTGAGCTACAAGAAATTCTCTGTCGGATTAAGTGCGCGTTACAACAGCTACATGGAAGCTATCGACAAAATATTCGTGCAGGTAGACAACATTATTCCGGGAATCAAAGACTATCGTGAGATTCACAACAAGGGCGATATTCAGTTTGACTCGCGTATGATGTATCGCATCAATGAAACATTGCGGGTGTCGCTAATTACAAACAACATCTTCAACCGCGAGTGTACATCACGTCCTTCGGATGTACTGGCGCCACGCAATTTTGCTTTCCAGGTGCAGCTGAAATTCTAGGCTGTTTTACCTCATAGGATCATAGCCCTTTGTTTTCTTGTTGGGCGAAAGAACTACATAGTTCACAAGAGAATATCGCTGCGCGATATTTCTCGTGTGTTCTATGATCGCGTAGCGCCTTAGCACCTAACGAAAACTATGTTCCTATGTGGTAAATTTCACACCTCTTAACAGGCGGACCGAAAACACTTATCCGTCCAAACTGCTACACTGTTAATTCTATTGCTCCATTTGCGGATTTGGCCCGTAAGTCACATGTCATTTGGCGCAAATTGGTGTTATAATAGAAAGTAACACCAGCATGAACGCCGTCCAAAGCCCGCTGAAATTAACATTGAGTACCACCCTGAAGATTATTTTCTGGGTGCCGACCATTTTCCTGAGTCTGCTGCTGGTGTGGAATACCATTCCGTATTTCACGTTCAACGAAAATCTTCCTTTTCTGAAAGAGCGGGCAGTGCTGCTTGAGAAATCAGTTTGGAAGATTTGTTTCTACACGCACATTTCCGCAGGCGCGTTCTGCATCACAACAGCGCTTATTCAGTTTTCTTCTTTTATTCTGAAGAAGCGCAAGAAGATTCACATCATCTCCGGAAAAATATATGTGTTCGTGGTTTTGCTCATCGGGGCACCGAGCGGATTGTACATGACCTACTTTGCAAAAGGCGGATACGCAGAACGAGGAGCATTCCTGGCAATGGCCGTGTTCTGGTTCTTCACCACCTACAAAGGATTTGTAACAGCTGCACGCGATAGAAATTTCGTTGCACACAAACACTGGATGATCCGCTCGTATGCAATGGCATTAACCGCAGTTACATTCCGCATTTATCACATTTTGTTCGCTGACTTAGGAATGAACTCTTTCAACAACTATTCTCTTTCACTTTGGATAAGCATCATCGGCAATTGGCTGGTGGCGGAATTCGTAATCTACTTACAGTCTAAAAACTATCTAAAAACTTATTTATCATGAAGTACTTCCTCTCCACCTGCATTGCACTGATGTTTGTTGCTGGCATTTACGGCGCAACTGATATGACACGTGACATCAAAAACGACGAACTCATCGACTACGAACACGTGCGCGATCGTCACGCGAAGAATTTATTGTTCATCATCAAGACAACCGGACTCGGCACATACAAATTCCGTTCGTATGCGAAAGAGTCGAAGGAGAATGAAGTGAAAGAAACAAAAGTAGAAGAACAGGTAGAAGGAAAAGAGAAATCTGCGATGGAGTATTTTGAAGAATTCAGCCGCGGATGTGAAGATTGTTAAAAGTGTACCCGGCTTTGTAACTTTTCAAACATGCCACTGTTATACTATCGGCGACCACGGAACTGCTATCGGTCGCCGGTGGACCTGGCCTGGACCGCAGCCTTGCTCCACGACAAAAAAACCTACCGGGATGTCCTCCTTGGTGGGTTTTTTTATGTGGCGTCAGGTCCCGTTAAACCTTAAAGGTTTTTAAAACCTTTAAGGTTTATACGAGTGCGGTTCCAGTCATTTCTTTGGGCGACCCGATCTCCATCAATTTCAACAACGTCGGTGCAACATCCGCCAAACGTCCGTTCTGAATATTCGTGTATCGGTCATCAAGGAGAATACACGGAACAGGATTCGTGGTATGTGCAGTGTTTGGTGTTCCGTCAGGATTCACCATGTAATCTGCGTTGCCGTGATCGGCGATGATGATGAAAGAGTAGTTATGTTTCTTTCCCGCTTCAACTACTTGTTTGAGACAAGCATCAACGGTCTCGAGTGCTTTCACCACTGCAGAAAAAACGCCGGTGTGACCAACCATGTCGGGATTTGCGAAGTTGAGACAAACAAAATCCGGTTCTCCGCGTTCGAGTTCAGGAACGATCAGTGATGTCAGTTCATTCGCACTCATCTCGGGCTGCATATCGTACGTCGCCACTTTCGGCGATGGAGCCATCAAACGTTTTTCACCGACAAATTCTTTTTCTCTTCCACCGGAAAAGAAAAAAGTAACGTGCGGATACTTTTCTGTTTCTGCAATGCGGATTTGTTTCTTGCCGGCAGCTTCAAGCACTTCACCAATCGTATTGCGAAGATCTTCTTTCGAATACACCACATTCACATTTTTGTACGTGTGATCGTAAATGGTCATCGTGGTGTAGTGAAGCGGCATGGTTTTCAATCCATGCTCCTGCATATCTTTTTGTGTAAGCGCAATGGTAATTTCACGGCAACGATCTGTTCTGAAATTGAAACAGAAAACCGCATCGCCTTCTTTGATCAGTCCGTCTTTGTTCAGAATGACCGGAAGAATGAATTCATCGGTAACGTCTTTCGCGTATGAATCGCGAATTGCATCTTCAGCAGAGTTTGCAGAAACTCCGATTCCGTTCACCATTGCATCATAGGCAACCTTCACGCGTTCCCAGCGCTTATCGCGATCCATTGCGTAGTACCGACCGGTGATTGTTGCAATACTGCCCGTCGATTGTTGCAGATGCGCATCAAGCTGTGAAATATAGCCGAGTCCGCTTTTGGGATCTGTATCGCGACCATCTGTGAATGCGTGTACGAAAACATTTTTCAGTCCGTGCGATTTACAGATATCCAGAATGTGGTGAAGATGCTCCTGTGTTGAGTGTACACCACCATCGGAAACTAAACCAAGCAGGTGAAGCGACTTTCCTGTGCTCTTCACGTAATGCATCATTGCAAGAATAGCTGGTTCATTGTCAATGGTCTTCTCGCGACAAGCAATATTGATTTTTGCTAAGTCCTGATACACCACGCGACCGGCACCAATGTTCAAATGCCCAACTTCAGAATTTCCCATTTGACCATCGGGCAACCCAACATCTTCGCCGGAGGTTTTGAGGGTGCTCCACGGTTTAGTTGCAATCAGCTCATCGTAAAAAGGGGTATGCGCATGCTTGATCGCATCGGATTGTGAACCGTCGCCGATTCCCCATCCATCTAGAATGATCAATGCGGCTTTTCTATTGCTCATTGGTGTACGGAATATCGATTGTAAAAATACTTCCTTGTGGTGTGTTGTCGGAAATTGTGATTTTCCAACCATGCATTTCTGCGAGGTAATTTGCGATGTACAATCCCAATCCTGTTCCTTTTGTACTGCGGGTTTCTTCATTGCCGGTGCGATAGAAGCGCTCGAACACGGTTTGTTTGTAGTCATCTGCAATACCTTTTCCTTCGTCGGCAACAGTAAGAATAACACGGTTGTCTTTTCTCTCCAGTGCAACGGTAATTGTTGTCTCAGCTTTCGAGTATTTCGCGGCATTCTCAATGATGTTAGCGATTACAGAATGTGCTGCTACATCATCGAAGTCGAATTCAATCTTCTTGTCAATCTTCAAATTGAATTTATGGTTCTGGCCAACTCCGTGCGAGATTTTGTCAGCGAGCTGTTCTACGAAGTGAGAGAAGTCGCGTTTGCTGGTTTGTAATGTGAATGCCGCAGTGTCAATTCTCGCTGCGAGCAGGATATTTCCGATAAGTGCATTCAATCGCTCCGTGTCTTCCAGTACGTTCGAAAGAATTTGCGATTGTTTTTCTTTCGGAAGATCACGCTTCAATAGTGTTTCAGCCTGTAAACCTATTGACGCAAGCGGTGAACGTAATTCGTGTGTAACCGAGAGCAGGAAGTTCTTCTGACGCTCTGCAAGCAGTTCTTCGCGACGAAAAGCAACACGCGTACGTTGTATGGCCCAGGTGAGCAGTGCGAGAAATACGATTCCTTCTCCGATGATCATCCAACGGCGCTTTGCAAGATCACTATCCACTTTCTCGGGCTGATAGTAAGTAGTCACCGATTGTTTCTGAAGCTCCGCAACACTGTTGTTGGTTCGGATTAACAAATACGCCCACCACGAAAATTGGAGCAGTACATACACCATGAGCACATAAAAAAGCAGAAGAGGCCGCGGTGTATTGGATTTGTTCATTACTTCAAAGGTATAGAAAGAAAAAGTCCGCCGAAGCGGACTTTTCAAAGGGGAATACTGTAGTGAACAAACCCATGAAAACTACACCCGTTCCCCAATTTCTATTTCGTGACTTTCGTATTTACTGTTTCTGCAACCCCATTGCGGATAACTTCTCCGTCTTTCTGTAGCTGCGTCATATCCGTTTCAAGCTCTGTCAATTGCATTTCATTCCGCGTCTGGTTCGTAGTGTCTGCCTGAATCAGTTGCAAGCGATGACTCGCCAGTTTCGCATGATATGTTTCAAGAATCTCGTTCTGCTTGCTGATCGTTTCGAGACCGTGACTATTGCTGGTAACACCCATTTCCTGGCTGTATGCAGTAACATTTTCCTGCTGAATTTTATTCAACTCTTTCAGCATCATGTCGAATCGTACAATCTCCTCGCGGATCTGTGCAGCGCTTCCTGTTGCTTTTGTGTCAGCTTTACTTTCCTGGCACGCACTATAACTGATTCCAAAGAACGCCATCATTATTGCGGCAATCGGAAGAAGTATATTTTTCATTTGCTCACTGTGAAATTGACGTTACAAATGTAAATACTGTTTCTACGATCGAACGAGATATTAGACGACACTCGAACACAAATGGACGGAAGGGTATTAGTGTGCGATGAGTGTTTTATTTACGCACTTCAGGGGTGCCGGACAAAAACCGGACAACAAAAAAGCCTGTCTGAGCAATGTCAGACAGGCTTTCAAATCGGTATTACTTCTTACTGTTTAACGAATGTCAAAGTTGCTTTTACATCAGCACCTTCGAGTGATACAGAATAGTTACCTGCGCTGAGTCCAGCCACATCAACCATTGCTCTGTTGCCACCGTTCACGCTCTGTGTCATTACAACTTTACCAGTTACATCCATAACGCGGATTGTAGTAACAGTTGTGTTTACGTCCCAAGTGAGGTTGAGAACTTCAACCGCAGGGTTTGGTGCGATAACAATTGAGCTTGTGAAGATTTCGTTGATTCCAACACAAGCGTTTACAACGATCGTAGAAGAATCACTTCCTGAACAACCGCTGCTATCTGTGTAAGAATACACAATTGTGTGTGTGCCTGCACCAGCAGTTGTAGGATCAAGGCTAGCTCCTGAAACTCCAGGGCCAGAGTATGTACCACCTGCAGGGCTTCCTGAAGTCAATGCCACGTTTGCATCATCAACGCAAACTGCAGAGAATGTTCCAAGCGTAACAGTTGGATTTGTATTAACCAGTGCAGTTGTAGAAGTAGAATCCATGCAACCATTAGCATCAGTTACCACGTAAGTGATTGTGTGGTTGCCCGCACCTGCAGTTGCAGGAGTGAACATGCCACCAGATACACCAGGACCAGCATACACACCACCAGCAGGACTTCCGTTCAATGATACAGCTGCATCATTAAGACAAGACGAACCAACTGAAGCAAGTGTTGCAACCGGAGGCTGATTCACTACGATTTCAATAGTAGAACTGTTCCAGCAACCGTTAGCGTCCATTGCAACTACAGTATAAGTTGTAGTCGAAGTTGGAGTTACACTAACACTTGTTCCTGTTAATGCACCAGGATTCCAAGCGTACGTGTTGCTTGTATCCGCAGCCATCATCGTAGTTGATCCACCAAGACAGAATGTGTCTTGTGCAGCGCTCAACGTTACAGAAGGAACCGGGTTTACGGTTACAGTGATTGTGTCAGGTGCACCATTCAATGAGCAAGTTCCATTTACAGCCATTGCAACTACTGTGTAAGTGCCAGGAGCTGCAGTTCCCGAAGTGATCATGATCATGTTTGTGTTCTGACCGCTAAGGAAATTCAAAGCAGCATCAACTGTCCAGGTATAGAACGTCGCTTCTGGATCAGAAGGCGTCATGAAAGAAAGTGTGTCTTGTGAAGAAGCGCACATCGACATTGCAGCACCAGTAATTACTGCAGGTGAAGGCGTAGGATCTTCATAAGTAAAAGTCACCATTCCATCACCAATCCAGATTCCGTTGGTCATAGATGCGTTTGCTCCAGTACCAGTGAAAGATGAACCACCGGCACCACCGCCGCCAGCACCTTTGTCGTTACCAGAACAGCCTGTAGTTCCTGCAGAACCACCGCCGCCGCCGCCGCCGCCAGCGAATCCACCTCCGCCACCACCACCAGCAGGAATAGAACCAGCTGAGAAGCAACAGCATGACTGGCCAGCACCACCGGCACCACCAACTCCACCAACCGCAGAAGCCCCTGGCTGACCAAGGAAACCACCACAGCCGACACCAGCTGCACCAGCACCAGCACCTATACCACCAAATCCACCGCCAGCGTCACCGCCAGAAGTTGGAGAGTTCTCTCCGTTTTCTCCGTTACCGCCACCACCAAGACCACCATCGCCACCAGCACCCAATGAGCTTTCGCAACCACCGCGTCCGCCACCGCCACCGCCACCGGCAACGATAATACGATTCGCTTCAGCTGAACCGCCGAAACGTACGTCAGATGCTCCACCACCGCCACCAGCGTTCTGTGAACCACCGTTAGCACCACCGTTGAATCCACCAGTTGGAGTTCCACCTTGTCCACCAACGTAAATCTCGAAAACATCTCCAGTGTTTACAGGAAATGTAGCTTGAGAATAACCACCCAAAGCACCAGCACCGCCGGTTTGAGTGAATGTTGAAATGCTTGCGCCATTAGCACCAGCACCCCCTTGTGCGCCCCAGCAGCTGATCGTAATCGAATCAACGCCGCAAGGCACGGTAAATGTTTGCGTACCACCTGTAAAGTTGTACGTGGAGCTTACCGTTTGAGCCGATGCCGATAAGGCAGCGAATACGGTTACCGCTCCAATGAGGTAATTTTTTACCATAAGATAGTTGTTTGTTAGGTTATGACTGCTCCTGTGAAATCACCACAGGAGCCGAGTATAAAGCGTCGCAAAGTTAGAATCCTTTCGATGTAGAAATCAATATTTGTAGAACTATTTTCGCATGCAGATATGAACCAAAAGTGACTGAATAACTGCCTTTTTAGGTTATGCAGACAGTCAGTACTGGAATAGGGCGGCTTTTTTTGCGAAAACCACTAAAACTGGGTTGCTCACTTGCGATATTCGCTTGAAATGCACCAACCATCGGGTGTAATTTTAAATGCATCGTATTGTTGAAGAGGTCGGGGAAGATTCCGCGTAGAAACTGATAGCAATCCGATGTTACTGAAATGAGATTTCTCTACCTGTTCATTCTCTCATGCACCCTCGTTGTTCCGCTCTTTGGGCAGGAACCGGGTTATTATTTTGGCCCGCGACTCGAACTTGGGCAAGCGCAGTTCACAGGACAAACGGGCTTCTACAACGGACTTGCATTGCAGATCGGACTTACTTCGAGCCGGCAGTTCACGGAGAGTTTTGCTGTGCAGTTTGTGCCCTTCATCGGAGTTTACAACGGTCAACGACAGAACGGAGAAGGAGATGGCAGCTATCCGAACGGCACACGAAAAGTGCTGACGTATCGCGACAAGTATAATATCTACAGCGTAGAATTTCCTTTGCTCGTAAAATTCAGCGGAGGTTTCAGGCGTGCCCACTTTTCCGTTTTTGGTGGGCCTTCACTGGGCTATATCATGGGCGGAACACGTTCGAAGCAATACGATGATGCCAATCACAATGCAGAACATGGTTACAGCGGTCACGCAATGGAAGATCTCAAACGTGGCATGTATTCCGGAGAAATTGGCGTTGCTACAGAGCTGAAAAGCGCGAAAGGATTAGTCGTTATCGACTTTCGTATTCATCGCAACTTGTCTCCATTGGGGCGACTCGAAGGAAACTATTTCACCGCAAACATGATGACAATTGGTCTCGCATGGACGTTTAATGCGCTTTAGACAATGGTTGATCCCATGAATCACTGATCCCATGATGCAATCATCGCCGCAAATACCATTGGAAATCACCGTTTTCTGAGAATAAGACACCGAAAAACGAATAAAATCAATGTTTTTTTTTGAGATTTGATTGTACCCCTTATATTTGCACCCCGTTTCAAAGGGAGCATAGCTCAGCTGGTTCAGAGCATCTGCCTTACAAGCAGAGGGTCACAGGTTCGAATCCTGTTGCTCCCACAGATAAAACGAAAAGCCGACCCCGAAGGGCCGGCTTTTTTATTGGAATTAAAATCAAGCTCCGCTTGAATTTTAATAACGATAAATAAGACGGAAGCGCGATAGCGCGGTTGGTTTTTCGTTTTACTTCGGGACGCGAAGGTTCACGCAAGTAATCCTGTTGCTCCCAAAAAGTCGCCTAACAGGCGACTTTTTCCTTTTAATAGATGTACTACAGTAACGAAGGTGCCCGTGGCAAATACACTCATGTGTTATTCTTTTAGCACATTAGCACACTAACACATTAGCACATTCTAAAGCACTTCTGCCACAACAAACGTCGATCCACCCACGAAAATGAGATCGTTTTTGTTCGCCTGGTCTTTCGCTGCCTTCAACGCTGTCTTCACACTTGGAAACGCAGCTCCCTTCAAGCCAAATTCACCAGCAGCTACTTGTAGTTCTTCCGAACTCATTGCGCGTGGTAAATCAAACGAACAGAAATAGTAACTCGCATTTTTCGGAAGCAGAGAAAGTATCTTGCCCGGATCTTTATCATTCACCACACCAATTACCATGTGCAGTTTTTTATATGTGGTATGTTTGAGCTGGGTAATTATTTCGCGAATACCACCTTCGTTGTGACCCGTATCTGCAATCACCGGCGGATTTCTTCCAATGGTTTGCCAACGCCCAAGTAATCCGGTTGTCTCTGCAACATCACGAAATCCTTTTCGCATCGCAAGTTCATCTACGTTCCATCCTAAGCGACGCAATTCTTCAAGCACTGCAATGACCGTGACGAAATTCTTTTTCTGATACTCGCCAATCAATGATGAACGTACAGTGACTTTATAACCGGCACGCCCAGCAAGATCAGCAACAACATGTGGCGACGGAACATCACTCACATCCCACTTGCGTACGGAGAAAACTTTATCAGCAAACATAACCGGTGCACGTTGGGCCGCTGCTTTCGCAACAAAGACGTGAGAAATTTCAGGTTGCGATTCTCCGATGATCACGGGAACATCACGCTTGATGATTCCTGCTTTCTCCTTCGCAATTTTCTCCAGCGTGTTGCCCAGAAGATTCATGTGATCGTAACTGATATTGGTGATCACAGAAACTTCAGGAAGTATCACATTCGTGGAATCCAGTCTTCCACCTAAACCTGTTTCGATGATCGCAATGTCCACTTTCTTCTCGCGGAAATAATCAAACGCAAGTCCAACAGTCCATTCGAAAAAAGAGAGATCAATTTTTTCGAAATCAACTTTGTGTCGCTCAACAAATGCCGCGACTTCATCTTTCGAAATCATTTTTCCGTTGACACGAATGCGTTCACGAAAATCTTTCAGATGCGGTGAAGTGTACAAGCCGGTTTTATATCCCGCTGCCTGTAATACACTCGCGAGCAAATGAGAAGTTGAACCCTTCCCATTTGTACCCGCGATGTGAATGCTTTTGAAACTCTCGTGCGGATTGTTCAGCGCTTTGCAGAGAGCAATTGTATTCGAAAGATCTGCTTTGTATGCTGCAGGACCGATGCGTTGAAACATCGGCAGACGACTGTATAAATAATCCAGCGTCTGTTGATACGTCACTTCAGTGTGAAGTTAAACGAGATGACACACTGTACAATTTCCGGACGATCATCATCGGCATTGAAACGCACTTTGTAGGCCGACTGTGTTGCCGTTGCTTTCAACTGTGGATTTCCGGTTGTCGATCCACCAGTCGTTGCTTCTGCTTTCGTAACAGAACCATCACGATTCACAGAAACACGAACAGAAACTACACCTTCTTCCTGAGTTGGATTTGCAACATCGGGAGAGTATTCAATGCGGATGGTTTTATTCGTTCCACCGTTTCCACCTTGTCCGGGAATTCCTCCATCACCAGGTCCAACACCGGGACCATTTCCATCACCGATTCCTGTGCTGTATGGACCCGAGTTACCTTGTCCTCCAACCGAAACAGAAGTGTTGTTCTTTTTATTCTTCAGTTTGTCGAGCAAGGCTTGTGTTTCGCTGCTTACCGATGGTTCTGCATTCGGTGTAGGCTGCGCGTTCGAATGAACATTTGATTCAGAATTCGGATTGGTAATTGCACCGGTTTGTGATGGATTTGAATTTGCATCGGTTGGATCACTGTTCTGGGATCCCGGATCACCCGTGTTGCCTTGTGATCCTCCACCCATTACTTGATTTGTTCCTCCGGGCATTGGACCATCGTATAATTCAATCGAAAGTGTTTCCGGATCAGGTGGAATTGCCGGAATGGGTGTTACGATCTTAATCAGCCACAAAAGCAACAATAGTAAAATTGCGAATGACGCGGTAAGAATACCTGCCGTCGTGTGAGCGCTCTTATCAGGGCGGTCATCAAAAATCTCAACTGCGCTTGTCATGATATCTTATTTTGATGGGTTTACCGACAAAGCAAATTTAATCCCTAATTCTTGTTCGATCTGCATTACATCTGCCAGATCCTGAACGGTGAGCGACTTATCCATGAATAAGATTACACTCTTCGTGTCTTTTGCTTTCGTTTCTGCCTGAATGACTGGCTTGAGCTGGTCAAAAGGAACAGGCGCATTGTTAACATAGTAATTATGCTGCGCATCTACGGAAAGTGTCACTTCACCTTTTGTAATCGTTGCATTGGTTTTCGAGGTCGGCACTTCCAGTGGAATCACGTTCGGATTGACCAGCGTCGAGATAATGATGAAGAACAAGAGCAGGAAGAACATGATGTCGTTCAGAGATTCTGTAAAGACTTCTGCTCCTTCTCTTTTATGTTTTCTGAGTTTCATGTTGCGCTTATTTCGAAGGCTCGTTAATCACGTCGAGGAACTCCAGGCTGCTGCGTTCAATCTTTTTCGCAATGCCATCGATCATGGTATTCAGGAAGTGATAGAACACGAAGGCTATTACACCAATAATCAAACCTGCGCCTGAAGAAATCATTTTCTGGTACAAACCGCCAGAAATCGATTTAATGCTGATGTCGCCTGAATTAGCGATATCATAAAAAATGGTAACCACACCTGCGATGGTGCCGATGAATCCTAACATTGGTGCAATTCGCGCGGTCATTCCAAGAATATGCAGATTCTTCTCCACCTTGGATATTTCAATGCTGCCTTGTGTTTCGAGCGCTTCGCTGATATCGCGACCCGGTTTTCCGATTCGGGAAATTCCTTTTTCTATAGTACGCGAAACCGGCGTGTTTGAAGCACGACATAATTCGCGAGCGGATTCAATTTTTCCGTTGAGCAGATAATCGCGGATGTTCAGCATGAACTGTCTGTCGAGCTTTGCTGCTTTCGAAATCACAATCAATCGCTCTATTGCGAAGTAAAGTGTGAGGAGCAAGAGGAGAATGAGCGGAAACATAACCCATCCGCCTTTGAGTAGTAGCTCCATTGGAGTAATTGCCACTTCTACCGGAACAGGCGTAACCGTATTTGTAACCGTGGTCGCTGCTGTTGTTGCAGCCGAATCCGTCGGAGAGGTAATTTGAAGGAGAATGTAATTTAGCATCTTACGTTGTCTTAGATCTATAACGTGGATTATCCTTCGAAATTATCTAAACAAAAAGGCTCCCGGGTAAGGCCCTGAGCCGATTGTCAACACTGCCGTGTTGATTCATTCCCGGGAGCGGGCCTACCTGTGTTTTCACGCAGGCAGGCGCGGTCCAGCTTTCCGTCGTCACAGATTACTGGACCGGCCGCGCGACAATCAATGCCCACACAACTGAGCAGGCGAATGCGATTGTGTTACTTTAACGAGAAACGGATTGGTTTGCGCATGATGAAATCAACGAGAGTCCCGTTTTCATCTTTCGCAGGAGTCCACTTAGGCATGCAGCTCATTACACGAAGTGCTTCCTTGTTGAGTGCAGGATGTGCACCACGAACCACTTTCACATCGCGGTAATCACCCTTTGTGTCGACGATGAACTCGACATACACAACACCTTCAATTCCGCTTTCACGGCAAATCTGAGGATAACGAGTGTTCTTCGTGAGGTGATCATCCAAACCAGCGCATTCCGGCGGGAAAGGAGTCCAGTCGCGAATGACGAGCGGCGGAGTGGAATCCTGTTTACAGTTGATGCAGTTTCCAACCGGTTGTTTCACGACAGCACCAGAACCGATTCCAGACGAATCACCTTTCGGATCTCTGCCAGCTTCAAGATTTCCAGGAGGAACACTGTCCGTGTTAGTAATCTTGATAATTGATGTCAACGCCTGGGTTCTCGGTCCTATTGCAGCTGCGGTTGTTTTCGGCGGCTCAATCGGTTTTGGAGGAGTAGCTTTCGGCGGATCGTTGGGTTTCGGAATTCCCGGTACCGGAGTAAGGTCGACAGGAACCGATTGCCATCTGTGTAGGTCGTCTGCTTGCGCAACAAAAGCCCAAGTCATAGATCCACACGTAAAGAAGAGAATTGCTGCTGCACCGGCAATCAGCATATAACGTCCATACTTGCGCCGGATTTCATACGCTCCATACTTTTTGTTTCGGTTTTCGAAAACAATGTCGTTGAAGCTTTGCGAGAGAACAAATTTATTGTCCATAATGATCTGTTTTTATCAGGTTAAACATTACTGTTTACAACGTTGGTCAGGGAACCATCCGTTGTCCTGTAACTCGTCCAGGGTGTACATGTTGTTGCGGGGGAATGTAGGGATGCAACGTTATGTGTAGAACCAGGTCAGGAGTAGAATCAGATCATAGATGCGTTTAAGTGTGTGTTTCCATAACTCAGATTCCAAAATTTAAAGCAGACAAATCACGAAGAGGGTTACTTGAATGTGTCGGTTGCTTTGCGTTTCAGAATCTGAGTTTATATTGTTGCTTTCACTTTCTTTAACGCAATGTTAGGGCAGTAGTTGCAATGCAACTATGCATAGTTTGCAAGTGGAATGTGAACGAATACAAGTGGAATGAGTAGTGAAGCAAAGCATACGTCCACACGAATAACGCATACATGCCAGTTGTTTGCCGGAATCAACCAGTGAAGCGAATGAAGTGAAAAAGGAAATGAATCTTGCAAGTGGCGAAACGCAGCTAAACATGCGTTATGTGTCCGGTCGGAGACGCAGACACCACATTGTGAGTCTGATGTCGGATACTTACTTCTCGCTATACAAGCTTACTCAAAGCAATCCCAAACGCAGCCTGGGCAATTCCTGTTTTCGAATTGTGCTGCTGGTGAGTTTCACGCATTGCGTTTTCAATCACGCGGGAAACATCGGAGAAAATTGCATCATCCGTTAGCACTGCATCATCACTCATGAGGTATGCAAACACACGCGCCATTCCACAGTTGGAGATAAAGTCGGGAACAACGCTCACTTTGTTATCTGTGTATTCTCCGATTGGACCGAAAAAAATTTCTTTATCAGCAAAAGGAACATTCGCGCCGCACGCAATTACTTCCAGTCCGTTTGCAACCATCGCGTCTACTTGTTCCTGAGTAACAAGTCGTGATGCAGCTGCCGGAATAAAAATCTCAGCACCGCAGCTCCACACTTTTTGCGCAATTTCTGCAGCCGACAACATATTATCAGCTTTCAGCTTGTTGCCGTCTTTATTCACCATCAGATTGGTGATAGCAGCAAGGTCTAAACCTTCCGTAGAAATGATTCCGCCTTCACGATCGATGATGCCCGTAACTCGTGTGCCCATCTGTCCGAGATAATACGCCGCCGTAGAAGCAACGTTACCCCATCCCTGAATAATTACACGTTTACCTTTTACATCGCCACCCCAAATAGCATAGTAGTGACGAACAGATTCCGCAACACCGTAACCGGTAATCATATCGGATACGGTCAAGCCATCATGCGGAACATATTTTTTATCCGTAACAACCTTCACCACGCCTAGCTGAAGGTTTGAGATTTTCTTTCCAACCTGTTTGTCATCCTGCATGCCGAATGGCGACAATCCGAAATGACCACGCATCACACCTTCCTGGGGATGCATCAATCCATATTTCTCCGTGATCGCAATTACATCATGGATCTGATCCACGTTCATGTCGCCACCCGTTCCGTAATATGATTTCAGAACCGGAAGCACAGCTTTGAACCAACGCTCAAGCACACCGCGTTTTCTCGGATCAGCAGGATCGAAGTTGATTCCCGACTTAGCTCCTCCAATCGGAGGACCCGCGACGGTGAATTTCACTTCCATTGTTTTCGCCAATGATTCTACTTCACGTCGGTCTAAGCCTTTACGCATACGAGTGCCACCACCGGCAGCACCGCCACGAAGCGAATTGATCACGATCCAACCTTCAGCTTCGGTCTCCGTGTCTTTCCATTCGAATACAATTTCGGGGCGTTTGTTCTCGTATTTATTCAGCAGATCTTTCATTGTCGCGTTGCGATTCTTGGGAAGGAAATTTTGGTGGCGCAAAAATACTAAATCATTATCATGTGCGCGGTATATACTTTTTTCCCTACCCGCGGTGGAATTCTCAGAAAAAATATTTTTTTGAACGATTGCACCACATGAAAAAATATCATTCTAACTTTAGGCTAAAGAAAATCATCGGGGATGAAAAAAGTTAGCAAGACAACGAAAACTGCAGTGACTGCCAAAGCGAAACCCGCAGCAAAAGTTGCAACTTCTTCAAAGAAGAAGAGTGAAGAGGATATCGATGACGAAGATATTCCGGAAGAGATAGAATCAGATGAAGAGGTAGAGGAGAATGACGACTACGAGCGTCCCGATCCGGAAGATGCTATCGACGAGCCAGATCCTAAGAAAGTGAAAATTGAAGAAGTTGAGTTGGACGATCTCGATTTGGATCTCGATGACGAAGACGATGATAAATTCTACAATGAAGATACATTCTAGCTAACAAACAGCTTATGTTCAAACCTCGCTTGCGAGGTTTTTTTTGCCTTATACAAACCGCGTCTATATGATAAAATTATAGAATGATAAGATTGGGTCGCTAGTATTGACAAATCGCATTATCCAATCATCTTATCATCCAATAATCCCATCATCATTTCGGAGTGTGGATAGTACCACCACAGCTATCCCGACTCGCGCCCGTCACGGAGGCAAGTGCGTTCACTTTATCGTGTAATCGCAGATAGCCCAGCAACGCGAAGATGAGCGCTTCTTTGAACTGCACCGTTTCATCATCGGGAATTACGATTTGCGCCTTGCTGTGTTTCTTCAGTTCTCCAATGAAAAACTTGTTGTAAGCACCTCCGCCTGTCACAAGCATTTTACCTTCACCTGTGCATACACGAGCTGTTTGTTTCGCAGCGTGAATTGCAAACGTGTGCAGCTGATCTTCGGGCGACATTTTTTCACTCAGCAGTGGAAATATATTTTTCTCAACCCATTCTCTGCCGAGTGATTTCGGTGGAGACTGTGAAAAATAAGGAAGCGCATCCAGTTCTTCTCCCAGCGCTGCATGGTATTTCCCCTTTGCCGCAAGCTTGCCGCCTGTATCATATTCCTGACCCCGACGTTGCGCAATTCTGTTCATCACGTAATTGAGTGGAACTACATCAAAGGCTTTTCGCAGTCCGTTTACCTCGAAGGAAATATTCACGAATCCACCGAGGTTCAAACAATACGTGAAATTCCCAAACATCATTTTATCACCAATCGGAACCAGTGGCGCACCTTGACCGCCCAATGAAACATCGGTGGTACGGAAATCATTTACAGTCGTGATTCCGGTGATGCGCGCTATTTCACTTCCGCTTCCCGACTGGAATGTGTACCCGTTCGCCGGATCATGAAAAATGGTGTGCCCGTGAGACGCGATGTAGTCGGGTTTCTCAGTACCCAGAAATTTCACGCACATTTCGCCGAGCAGCTGACCATATTCTTTGTCGTGCGTCGCCAGTTCTTCACCCGATGTCTTTTCAGCATCCTTGAGCTTCTGTTTCCATTCGGCAGAATAGGGGAGGGTTTGTGCTCTCAGGATTTTATACTTCGTCCCGGCACCTGAAATGCGACATAACGCAAGATCCAATCCATCGAGGGAAGTGCCAGACATCAGTCCTAGAATGGTCAGTGAATCCTGCATTTTTCAAAGATAGGAGATGGGAGATAGGAGTCGGGAGGTCGCGCGCATAAACCTTTAAGGTTTTTAAAACCTTAAAGGTTTGTACGCTTTCGCGATTTTTACTCCCGTCTCCCAACTCCTAACTCCCAACTATTCCCGATATTTGGCGTCCACACTTAAACCATCCTAACCATGTTTTTTGAATTATCTGAAGAGCACCGCGCAGTACAACAAGCAGCACGCGATTTCGCACAAAACGAACTCAAGCCTGGCGTAATTGAACGCGACGAGCTTCAGAAGTTTCCTACTGAGCAAATCAAAAAACTGGGCGAGCTCGGATTTCTTGGAATGATGGTTGATCCGAAGTACGGCGGCGGCGGAATGGACGCTATCTCCTACGTACTCGCAATGGAAGAAATCTCCAAAGTCGATGCCTCTTGCTCCGTGGTCATGTCGGTGAACAATTCACTGGTGTGCTGGGGACTCGAATCATTCGGAACAGAAGAACAAAAACAGAAATACCTCGTGCCACTGGCGAAAGGTGAAATCATCGGCGCATTCTGTCTTTCAGAACCGGAAGCAGGATCGGATGCAACTTCACAGCGCACAACGGCAATTGACAAAGGCGATCACTATCTCCTCAACGGAACGAAGAACTGGATTACCAATGGTAACAGCGCTTCTGTTTATCTCGTCATTGCACAAACAGATGCCGATAAAGGTTCACGCGGAATCAATGCATTCATCGTTGAAAAAGGAATGCCTGGATTCGTAGTAGGACCGAAAGAAAATAAAATGGGAATCCGTGCATCGGATACGCACTCCTTGATGTTCACAGATGTGAAAGTTCCGAAGGAGAACCGCATCGGAGAAGACGGATTCGGTTTCAAATTCGCGATGAAAACATTGACTGGCGGACGAATCGGAATTGCTGCACAAGCTCTCGGAATTGCTGCTGGTGCATACGAACTTGCACTTGCTTATTCGAAAGAGCGCAAAGCATTCGGAAAGACAATCAACCAGCACCAGGCCATTGCTTTCAAACTTGCTGATATGGCAACTGAAATTGAAGCAGCACGTTTGCTGTGTTTGCGTTCTGCGTGGATGAAAGATCAGCACATGGATTATGGAACTGCATCTGCAATGGCGAAACTTTACGCTTCACGCGTTGCCATGTGGGTGACTACCGAAGCAGTTCAGGTGCACGGAGGATACGGTTACGTGAAAGAATACCATGTTGAACGTTTAATGCGCGATGCTAAAATCACGCAGATCTACGAAGGAACTTCAGAAGTACAGAAGATCGTAATCTCACGCAGCGTACTCAGCTAACCGCAGCGGCGCGGCGCCGCAAGTGACGCATAGAAATAGTTTGTCCCGGTTAACCAAGGTTAGCCGGGACAATTTTTTGAGGTAGTACTTCCAATTAGAAATCTAACGTTGCGTCGCTGCGCCGCTGCGGTTATGATTTAGGTACTAAGTGCACTTCCCAATCATTTCCATCATCCTGAAAGCGAACCCAGAATTCTTTTTCCTTCAAGCGTAGAATCTGGTATTGTTCCGACTCACCGTCTGTGTTTGTAAAGCGGATTTCCATTTTTTCGCTTACAAACTGCCACTGACCACTTTCGTTTACTTGTGCTAAGCTAAATGGACTGTAAGAAAGTGAATACGTATCGTCTTTGCGGATGTCGAGTAAGTAACCGGCGAAAGCTGCGTTGAAATCAGAAGTTTTGTCAACTCCGTTTTGCATAGCTGAGCTTACTTGCCACTCGTTACACACACGTTGTTTCTTAGTACGTAGACTTAGTCCCGGACCATCTTCATATTTGCCGCATCCAACTAAAATGAAAAGCGGAATTGCAAGGAGCATTATTTTTTTCATAACGATTAAGTTTTACAGGGTTTATTTAGGATGAAGATGCAATTCCCATTCGTTGCCCGAATCGGTGAACCGCACCCATAATTCATTGCCGGCTAAACGCAGTATCTGATAATCGATTTCACTTCCATCGTCGGCCGTAGCGACGAAATGAAGTTTGTCGTTCGTGAATTTCCAAACACCCTTTTTAATGATATGCTGTTCATCACTATTCCGATAGAACTGTGTATACTTTTCATCATCACCAATATTGAACTGGTAATCCCTGTAGGTATCCAGAAATGAAGGTGCTTCACCATTCACGTGGATGGCTTCGTTAATCATCCAGTTGTTCGTTAGCCGTTCCTTGCTCGTGATCAAGCTATACTCGGGACCGTTTTCGTATTTCGTGCATCCCGCCAGAAGCAGAATTCCAATCGCAACAGAAAGTATCGTTTTCATCACACACATTTCCAGAACATCATTCGAATTCTATGCCTCAAAGAAAAATCGCGTTTTTGGAAAGAATACGTTTGTTTTGGATTTCTCACCGTGGAGTACAATCCACACTTCCGGACATTTCGCGGGAGATACTTATCTTGCGTGTTCCATGGACGAACAGAAAATCGGCAAGAAAGTTTGGATTGCAATTCTGTTTATTCTCACTTTTCTTATTTATGGAAGAACAGTCTCCTACGAATTCGTGTGGGATGACGAGAGATCGCACCTCACCGCGCATAAAGATCTGATGGAAGGAAATGTCGGGAAGCTCATGACCAAAACTTACGATGGCATGTACATTCCGGTAACGTACCTAACGTGGAATGCGGTGAAGACCTTCGCGAAAGACGGAGAAACACTTAGCCCGAAACCATTTCACTTTCTAAACGTGCTGTTTCACGCGATCAACGTAGTGCTGCTGTTTCTGATTCTGCACTTGCTTTTTGGAAATAGCCTGGCAGCATTTATCGGGGCATTTGTTTTCGGTTTTCACCCGATGCAAGTAGAGAGTGTCGCGTGGATTTCAGAATTCCGGGGCGTGTACAGTTGCTTCTTCAGCTTAACGGCGCTGTTGGTTTTATTCCGCAATCTCAAAACACATACGTTTACTTCAGCGAAAGATCTGATCAGCTCGAGGTTTTTTATTGGAGCCACAGTACTTTTTGTCTGCGCACTTCTGTCAAAACCAACTGCGGTGATGTTTCCATTCATCACGATGTTACTCGTGTGGTGTTTCTTCCGCGAATCGTTCACCGCAGCACGAAACGCCATGATCGTGTGGGTTGTCCTTGTCATTCCGGTTGCCCTCAGTACATCCGGTGCTCAGCAGAACGATATCATGGAATTCGTTACACCGTTTGCACAACGATTTGCTTTGGTTGGCTATTCCATCGGATTCTACCTGATGAAAGTTTTTGTTCCAATCAACCTTGCACCGTCTTATGGAATAACTCCGCAAGTTATTCTGCAGGATGTAATGGCGTACGTTGGACTTGCAATCGTTCTTGCCATTGCCGCATTCCTATTCTGGAAACGCGAGAAGTATAAGCACCTGTTCACAGGATATTATCTGTTCGTGCTGAGTGTTCTGCCCGTTACCGGAATCGTTACGTTTTATTTTCAGCGTTATTCCAACGTTGCCGATCGATACGTCTACTTTGGCATGATTGGTTTTGCCATCATCGCAGCATACACCAACGCTCGTGCATCAGTGAAATGGGTTAGAAGTATTCCGATCGGACTCATAGCGGGCTATTTGATTTTTGCGAACGCACAAATTCCGGTTTGGAAAGATGAATTTTCGATCTGGAACCATTCCTATTTTGAGTATCCAAATCAGTTCCAGGCTGCATACAATCTCGGTGTATATTATGGACAACGCAATGATTCCAGAAGAGCAGTTGCCTTCTACACGAAAGCACTTGAAAACAATCCATCGAGCAAGGATGCGCTCGTCAACCGTGCAAATGTGTATGGCAAGACGAACGATTTTCCGAATGCATTAAAAGACTACGACGCAGCTCTCGCATTGGACCCCAACGACGGCAGCATCTACTACAACCGCGCGCTCACCAATTACTTCATGAAAAATTACGAAGCGTGTCCACCTGACATTATCAAAGCCCAGGAATATGGTTTTGTAATTGACATGCAGTTTGCAACGGCGGTGAGGGATTCTATGCGGGCGGTGAGGGGGAGAGATTCGTTGCAGTGATCTGCTTTACTCACTGACAACAATTTTATTGCCTGCAACATTACCTTGAGCAGTACTTAAAACATAGGTATATGTTCCGGGCAAAAATGTTCCCGATTCAATCACAAGTGTGTTGAAACTGCTGGTAACACTGTATTGCTTCACTTCCTGACCTAGTAGGTCATAGATGATCATTGTTCCTGAATTTGTTCCGGCAGGTAGCTGATATGGAATTGTAACACTACTGGTGGTTGGATTGGGGTAAGGAGCGGGGAGTTGCTGGTTTGGCTGCGTTCCCCCGCCCGTTTGTTGAATTCCATTGATCACACCTCCGGTACACTCGTTGCAAGGTATCGTGCCCGGCAAGCTGTATACTTCCATCGCTCCTGAAGGCGACATATCACGAATTAGCATTTTCACACCGGCAGAAGTAAATACGATTCCGTGCTGTGCCATGGGAAAGCTATTGGTTGAATTGGGACAATCGGCAGTGTCTCGTAAAAAAAGCACATTTCCCAATTCATCATACACGCGTATATGGCTTGGCCCAATGCCAAAATTTGTGGTGTCGCGATACACAATCATGTATTCTATATCTGCTGAATTCGTGTTGAACAATTCATCACTTACGAATCGAACTCCAATGTTTGAAATTGGCGTGAATGGTTGCGGAGGAATTGAGAAGGTTCTAAATAGTGAATGATTGAGATTATAGATATTGATTTGCCCATTCACATTCTCGAAGTATTTGTATCCTGCCGCGCTGAGTTGAATCAAACCTGAATTTGAATAACCCGGTGCATTAGGATAGCTAGCTTCAAACGTGATTTGGGCGGTTGCTGATATAGCAATGAGTTGAAAGGTGACCATCAATTTTTTCATGGTAGCATGTTTAGGAATAGCAAGAATAGTGCGAATAGGCAGTGCACACAAAATCCACTTAGAGGATTCTTACGCGCTCACCATTGCTATTTCGCAATCGCCTCCGCCGCACCTTCCATCTTCATCCCTCTCGAACCTTTAATCAGAATTAAAGATTCACTCGGCGGATTTTTCTCCAGCCACGTTTTCACTTCACCGGCATCTTTCATACGTAGAAAATTGTGAGTGTCGCTTGTCTTTGCAAAATGATCACCCACGACAATTACGGTTGCTTCCGGAGTTTTTTCGCTGAGGAAATTTACAATGCGTTGGTGTTCGGCAGCAGAGGAATCGCCAAGCTCGAACATATCACCCAGAATGAGCATCTTTTTATTCGCAGGAGTTGCTGCCATATTTTCAATCGCGGCAATCATGCTCGAAGGATTTGCATTGTAACAATCGAGAATCAAAGTATTGCTTCCGCGCGTCTCGAGCTGTGAACGATTGTTATCCGGAACATACATTGCAATCGCATTGTCAATGTCGAGATGATTGACACCAAAATGCATTCCGATAGCAGTTGCGCCCAGCATGTTCGGGAGATTGTAAGAACCGATCATTTGTGTATGCACATCGTGCGGAACAACTCCATCCGCGTGCCATTGATAACTCACGTACGGAGTAGAGGAGATCAATGTTCCTTGCACCATCGCGGTAACATCGGTTCCGTAGGACACATTAGGCAAGCGCAATTTGAAAGCATGCAGGCGAACTTCATCTTCGAGCAAAAATGCAAATGCCTTTTTCTTTTCAAGATGAATCAGCATTTCGGTTTTGCCTTTAAACACGCCTTCTTCTCCACCGAATCCTTCGAGATGCGCAAGACCGATGTTCGTAATCAAACCGCAATCGGGATCGGCAATGGCACACAAGTCGCGAATTTCTCCCTGATGATTTGCGCCCATTTCAATCACCGCAATTTCATGCGCTGCTGTCAAGCGCAACAACGTCAACGGAACACCGATGTGATTATTCAGATTGCCCTGCGTAAAAAGCACGTTGTATTTTTTCGCAAGCACTCGCGCAATTAATTCTTTCGTCGTCGTTTTGCCGTTACTTCCGGTGAGCGCAACAACTTTCAATCCGCTTGCACCAAGAACTTTTCGGTGATGGGCAGAAAGGTCTTGCAACGCTTTCAGGACATCGCTAACGAGCAAACACTTGTCCGACGACACATATTCCGCTTCGTCAACAACAGCGTACGCAGCGCCTTTAGAAATAGCATCTGCCGCGAATTTATTTCCGTTGAAGTTTCCACCTTTGAGTGCGAAGAAAATGCAGCCTGGCGTAATCGTACGCGTGTCTGTGCAAACTACCGGATTGCTGGTGAATACTTCGTATAGCTGCGCCGTTGACGTCATGCTTCGAAGTTACGAAGACTGATATTATTCCCGTCTGTAAATCATTTCCACCTTTTTTCGTTTTTCTGTTTTCTCAAAAACGATCTGGAGTGATCCGTTTTCAGCACGTCGCGTAAGAAAGAATGATTCTTCGCGTGGCTCACTACGAAAGATGACGTGGATTTTATTATCCGGCTCAATCGTGTACCTCCCACCATAAACAATGGTAATCCACTGGCTCGTGTCTGTATAGGATTGGTATGTTGAATGAACAAACAGACTGTCATTGGTTATCACAAGTTTCTGTTCTTTCCCGTGATTATCGATAC
Organism: Flavobacteriales bacterium; assembly: GCA_040377305.1. Taxonomy (GTDB): domain Bacteria; phylum Bacteroidota; class Bacteroidia; order Palsa-965; family Palsa-965. Next base: position 116,957 of record JBEIPA010000013.1, read on the forward strand.
ACACCCAGGTTCCCTTGATGCTATCTGAAGTGAGTTGGGCAAAAGCTGTTGTGCTGAAGACGAGAGAAAGGAGGAGTATGATTTGCTTCATGTCATGAAGGGGTTACGTATAGTTTAAATTTATAAAAAAAGGCTGCTCAATCTGAGCAGCCTTTTTTTATATCAGAATACTATTACTTTCCTCCGAGTCCAACCGGTGAACCAACGCGGTCCATGCAGCAGCGGAATCCGATGAATGCTGTAGATTGTTGCTGATCGAGGAAGCGACGCGTTCCTGGTACCATCCAGTATGCGCGATCTCTCCACGAGCCGCCTTTGTACACACGGGCTTTGTCATTGATCAATGATGTAAAGCCGTATTCGTACATGAGTTTGTTTGGAGTAACTGACGCAGGATCGCTGTAGTATACAGAAGACAAACCATCACCATCATGGTAATTGATGTTGTCAGCATACTTGTAGTTACGACGCTTGTCAAGTTTGTCTTCTTTGTAAGAGATGTCAACGTTACGGTAACGGATCGCACCAGGAATTGACACGATGTTTGAGTCTTTGTCGTAACGAACAGAATCTTCAACGTACATCAACGTAGGGTCAGTAGGATCCATCAATTGAGTCTGGAAAACGTTACCACGGAATCCGCGGAAATCATCATCATCAGTCAATGAAAGCGGACGATATACATCCATTACCCACTCTGATACGTTACCTGCCATGTTGTACAGACCGTAATCGTTCGGCCAGTAAGAATAAACTGGAGTAGTGATATCACCGGCGTCATTCAGGTAACCTGCAGTTCCCATGTTGTCACCGTTTGAACGCTTGTAGTTAGCAAGCATCTGTCCGATATATTCTTCGTTCGGGTTACGAACCGCGTGTCCGTTCCAAGGATAGAGACGACGATCTGTGATACGCTCACCGATTGTGTTTCCGATCAATCCGAATGCAGCATATTCCCACTCAGCTTCTGTCGGGAGGCGGTACTTCGGAAGAAGGATACCATCTTCCATACGCACACGACGCTCTTCAGGTCCTGTTGGGTTGAGTGCAGGAATGTTCGAGATTACGTTACCCACGAATGGGTTGTTTGCTTTGTCCCCGGCGAGGTAGTGATCTGTGTTGAACGCCTGATCATTCAATGCATCAGGAGCCCAGTCAAGAACGCCTTCGCGGATAAGAATGAATTCGTTTACACGATCTGTACGCCAGCTGGCGAAGTTCGAAGCCTGTAGCCAGTTCACACCTACTACCGGATAATCGCGGTAAGAAGGGTGACGCAGGTAATACAATACGTACGGTTCATTGTACGCCAGCTTCTCGCGCCATACGAGTGTATCTGGAAGTGCGTTGTTGTAGATCTCCGGATAGTCAGCACCGTAAACACGAATCGTCCAGTACAAGTACTCGAGATAATCAAGGTTACGAACTTCTGTTTCGTCCATATAGAAAGACGACACAGTTACACGACGTGGAACGTTGTTCCAATCGTAGTTGACGTCCTGTTCTACACGACCCATAGTGAATGTTCCGCCTTCGATGAACACCAGACCAGGTCCGGTCTCTTGCTCTTCGTAAGGCACAACTTCAAATCCTCCGTTATTTGGATCGTTGTAGTCCCAGCCGGTAACGTTAGATCGCTCTCTTTGGCAGCTGCCCAAAAGAACAATTGTCGCTAACAGCATCATCGGCATCACTGATTTTTTCATGGTGAGAGATGTTGGTTGTAGTAGTTTCCCTTTATTGTTTACTAATCTATATAACGGCGTTTCCCGCGCCAGATACATATACTATTGAAAATAATTTTTTAGAACGACGGACAGCTAACTGTACGGAACTTCTTTTTCTTCGGACGACACTCAAACTGCATCTGGAACGACAGCTCATGTGAACCTGCTGTAGCGTTGGTCAGTTTCGACACTGTTACGTCGTAGCTGTAACCAAACTTGAACAAGTCCTGCTGGAATCCAAGAAGTAGAATGAACGAATCGCGGTTACGGTACCATGCACCACCAACGATTGGTCCTTTAGTGAAGTAGATTCCGAGGTTCAGCTGTTCGAAATCTCCTTGTTTCTGATACAGGATGTTTGGTGAAATATTCGAATCACCATAACGTCCTCCCAATGGAATTACAGCACCGGCGTGGCCTGTATATTTCATTGGCAATTTTGACTGACCAAGGAATCCTTCATCAGGCTCAGTAATGTGGTGTACAGCGAAACCGAAGAAATAACGGCGGCTGTATCCCAAAAGACCTGCTGAGAAGTCAACGTTGGTACGACTAGTAACGTTCGGAACCTCTGCTGTATTGTATACGAAGCCACGACGCGGGTCGATCATATCACCGAAATTCAGCTTGCTCCAGTCAACCGACTTTTGAGCGTATGTAGCCTGCATTCCGATTTTCATCGAGAACTCACGTGTGATGTTCAGCTGATATGAATACATACCGCTGATGTTTGTAGTGTTGATTGTAGCTTGTCCGGCACGGTCGTTGGTGAAAAGGAATCCAACACCTCCCTGAATCGCATCAATATGCTGATCGTATGATGCACTGTACGTTACGAATGTTCCTGAAATCCCAGGCCATTGGTTACGGTAGTTCAAACAAATACGCGGACAGCGCGCAGTACCTGCAAAAGCGGGGTTTAGGTACAGCGGATTTGCATAGAACTGGGTAAATTCCGGGTCCTGTGCAAAAAGATCGCCCATGCTAACTGTTACAAGCGCAAGGACAATAACCAGACGTTTCATCATGTTTATGATGTTAGGTTAAGATACAATGATACGGATTTTACCCGAACCAACCGTCCATTTGAGAAAATCGACAGTGCTCAGGCAATAAACCGTGTTTGCCAACGTTTTTCTCTCGGTTTTAATTCTGGTCCGGAGACTAACTAAACATAAAGTACAGTAATTTCAACCGGAATTCCAAGTAAACAGGCGGCAAACCTGTTTTTTTGTCCGGATTAGAGCCGAAAATTGGCCCGCACGCCAGCAAAAAAAGGAAGAACTTTATTGAATTGCGACATGAAGTCACGATCTGCTACAATACGCTTATTTACAGCCATTTGCGCCCTAGTTGCGACTCAGGGAATGGCTCAGAATTTCCGCAAACTGAACACTGGAGAGCACCAGGAATTGCGTTGGACCACGCCCATTTACAACCGGTTTAACGAGAACGAGGTGAAGACCTTCGCCTACTTTGAAGGGGCACAATACGATGCTTCTAAGAATTTCCTTCCGTACTGGCAGGAGATGAAACAGCTCAATTCAGATGTAACCGTAACCGCTGTTATTGAAAACGCGGTGTATGAAACTATGGATCCGAATTCGGTTTCAGCAATCGGCACACAAGCCAGTCAGATTGGAACTGAGGCGGAAGTTGTTGCTATTGTTACGAAATCGCGCGGCAAATTTTATTCGAGCATTCGCATTGTGCCGATGCGAAGAACAGGAAACGGAACTATCCAACGGCTGGTTAGCTTCGATCTGCGCACCATTGAAACGCCGAATACTCAGCGTCAGCAAATACAAACTTCCAGTGTTGCGAACTCAGTTCTTGCAAGCGGAACCTGGTATAAAATTGCCGTTGTGTATTCAGGAATTCATAAGATCGATTACAACTTCCTGAATAATCTTGGAATTGATATGGCTTCGCTTGATCCACGTGATCTGCGTCTTTATGGAAATGGCCGTGGACAACTTCCATTCAGCAATTACGAACAACATTACGATGATCTGAATGAGAATGCGATTTATGTTCAGGGTGAAGCTGACGGTGTTTTCGATCAGAACGATTACATGTTGTTCTACGGCGTTGCTCCGAATACGTGGGAATACGATACTTCAGATAATCATTATCGTCATCACGTTCATGAGTATTCAGACACGACTTACTATTTCCTCACGTATGACAAAGGTCCGGGCGCTTCACGTATTCAGGGACAAGGATCTTCTTTGCTGACTCCAACAGATACCGTTGATGCGTTCGACGATTATGGTTTCCACGAATACGACAATGAGAATCTAATCAAGTCCGGGCGTTCGTGGTACGGGGAGAAAATCGATATCATCAACACGTACAGTTTCGCGTTCAACTTTCCGAACATTGAGTTAGGAGAATTGTCGTGGTGCGATGTGGACATGATTTCACGAAACGGTTCGTCTACCTCTTTCAATTTGTCTTGTCAATCGAACACATCGCAGTTTTTCATCGGACCAGCACAAATGACCACGTATTACGCGCCGTATGCAATCGGAGGCGGACAGGAAATTACGTTTACTCCTAATGGACCAACAATTACCGTCACAGTGACGCGTGACCCAAATAGCGCAGCTACAGCGTGGATCAATTGGGTGGAAGTAAACTGTCGTCGCCAATTGCGCATGAGCGGATCCCAAATGGCATTCCGTGATATGACTACTGTTGGCGCAGGGAATGTTGCGCTGTATCAATTCTCAAACTTCAGCAACTCAACTGTTATTTGGGATGTGACAGATTATGCGAATCCGAAAACACAGGCAACAACGATCAACGGACCAATTCTGGAATGGACATTGCCTGCTGATACTCTTCACGAGTTTGTCGCATTTGATGGTTCTTCATATCACACACCACGAAGTGCCGGTGCAATAGTCAATCAGAATCTGCACGCAACACCGCAGGTTGATTACATCATTGTAACACATCCGATGTTCATGGCGCAGGCGCAGGAGCTTGCACAGCTTCACGCTGATCACGATACGCTGACCACCGTTATTGTAACTCCGCAACAGATTTACAACGAGTTCTCTTCGGGTGCACAAGACGTTACTGCCATCCGCGATTTTGTGAAAATGCTTTACGATCGTGCATCTACACCGGAAGAATTGCCGAAGTACTTGTTGCTGCTTGGAGATGGATCTTACGACAACAAACGTCGTTTATCGAACAACACGAATTTCATTCCAACGTTTCAGAATTTCGATGGACTTGGATTAACTACATCGTATGTATCGGATGAATTTTACGGATTGCTGGATGATCAAGGTCATTGGGACAGCGGTGCAGATGTCGGTACCTGCGATTTAGGAATCGGACGTTTCCCGGTGCAGTCTGTTGCAGAAGCGCAAGGCATTGTTGACAAGATTCGTTTCTATATGACGCGTCAGGAGCCGGTTATTAATACTGCGGCCTGCACCAACAATCAGTGTGGTAATGGTGGTGAGTGGAGAAACACGGTTGTGTTTGTTGGGGACGACGAAGACTCGAACATTCACATGAGTCAGGCAGATCAGATGGCGACGCTGGTTGATACGAGCTATGACAATTACAACATCGATAAAATTTATCTCGACGCATATCAGCAAGTGGAAACGCCGGGTGGATCACGTTATCCGGATGTAAACGAGGCAATCACACGGAGAGTTGAGCGCGGTGCATTGATAATAAACTATACCGGTCACGGAGGAGAAGTTGGGCTTGCGCACGAACGTGTTGTGGAAGTTCACCAGATTAATTCGTGGAGAAATATGTGCAACCTGCCCTTGTTTGTAACTGCTACCTGTGAGTTTGCGCGTTACGATGATCCGGGCAGAACATCTGCAGGCGAGTATGTAATTCTTAATTCACTCGGCGCAGGAATCGGGTTGTTTACGACTACGCGTCTTGTATATTCAACGCCGAATTTCGTACTGAACCGGAATTTCTACCGTACAGTTTTCGAACCAATCAACGGTGAAATGCCGCACATTGGTGATGTGTATTGGGAAACGAAATTGCTTAGCGGAAACAGCACGAACAACAGAAACTTCGCATTACTTGGTGATCCTGCGTTGAAACTTAATTATGCGCACAACGAAGTTGTAACTACCGAAGTAAACAACGAACCGGTGAACATGTCGCAGGCCGATACGTTGAAAGCACTCGATCGCGTAACAATCAAAGGTTTTGTTTCAGATCCATCGGGCGCATTGATGAGCGGCTTCAACGGAATTCTTTATCCGACCGTATTCGATAAGCCCGCAACTATTACAACGCTTGGAAACGATCCTCCGAATCCTCCGTTCGTGTTCAAGTTGCAGCGTAACGTTTTGTATCACGGAAAAGTAAGTGTGGTGAATGGAAACTTTGAATTCTCATTCGTTGTTCCCCGCGACATTTCATACTCCTACGGAATCGGAAGAGTGAGTTATTACGCGGAGGATGGAATTACTGATGCGCATGGTCATTATGAAAATCTGGTGATCGGTGGCTCGAATACAACTGCACCTCCGGATAACGTTGGGCCTGCAATACGGTTGTTCCTGAACGACAGTTTGTTTGTCGCAGGCGGAATTACTGACGAGAGTCCGAAGCTGTTTGCGATGGTAACCGATAGTAATGGTGTGAATACAGTTGGTAATGGTATTGGTCACGACATCGTTGCGGTTCTTGATGAAGAAACGGATCACGCTATTGTACTAAACGATTATTACCAGGCAAGCATAAACAGTTATCAGAGCGGAACGATTATTTATCCGTTCGCTGATCTCGAACCAGGTCCACACACATTGTCGCTGAAAGTTTGGGACGTGTACAACAATTCTGCAACGGTTACTACCGATTTTGTGGTGCAGGCAGCGAGCGGATTGCGATTGAGTCATGTGTTGAATTATCCGAATCCGTTTACAACAACAACTTCATTCTACTTCGAACACAACCAATGTTGTACCGATTTCGATGCGATGGTTCAGATTTTCACTGTATCAGGAAAGCTGGTGAAAACGATAAACGAGCATCTTTACTCTGAAGGCTATCGCTCACAGGCCATTATTTGGGACGGAACCGACGATTACGGTGATAAAATCGGTCGTGGTGTGTATATCTACCGGATGTATGTGCGTACTGCGGATGGCTTAGCAGCAGAGCATTACGACAAACTGGTAATTCTCTAGTAAAAGCATCAGTTAAATTTTATATTTGCTTACTAACAATGATTGAAATGAAAAATTTGGCCACAAAAGCGGTTGTAGTTGCAGGAGCGGCTTTGTTAATTTCCGCAGTGCCAGCATCTGCACAAAACGGACCTACCAGCACGTTAACGCGTGATGAGATTTTGGGTGGACTGAATACGATCACTACCGCGGTACCTTTTCTTCTCATCACACCTGACTCACGCGCAGGAGGAATGGGAGAAGTAGGAGTTTCGACGACGCCTGATGTAAATTCTATTCACTGGAATGCCGCGAAGCTTGCGTTTGCTCCGCAGAAATTCGGTCTGGGAGTTTCGTACACACCCTGGTTGCGTGCGCTTGTTCCGGACATTAACCTCGCTTACGTTTCTTTCTACGTGAAGCCGGATAAGAATTCAGCATTTGCAAGCTCACTGCGTTATTTCTCTATGGGTAGTATCACCTTTACTGATGTAGTAGGAAATACCATTGGGCAGTTCCGTCCGAATGAATTTGCACTTGATGCAGCGTACTCACGGAAACTTAGTGAACGTTTCTCTGCAGCAATGACGGCTCGATTTATTTTGTCGAACCTCACGAACGGAATCACGGTTCAGGGTCAGGATACAAAAGCGGGTAAAGCAGTTGCAGTTGACTTGTCTGCGTTCTACATGAACGATGATCTCGAAATGGCAGATAAGCCAATGACACTTATGTTCGGTCTTGCGATCACAAACATTGGTAACAAGATTTCTTACTCAACGAGCACGAACAAAGATTTCATTCCAATCAATCTTCGTCTGGGTGGTGGTTTCAGCGTGAAAGCAGATGATTACAACCGCATCGGATTTAATCTGGAGTTCAACAAGCTTCTCGTTCCGACTCCTCCGATTTACAAGAAAGACCAGCAAGGAAATTATATTCCGGATGGTAACGGTGGTTACGAAATTGAATTCGGAAAAGACCCAAACCGTTCTGTGCCTGAAGGAATGTTCGGTTCATTCAATGATGCGCCGGGTGGTTTCACAGAAGAGCTACGTGAGATTAACCTGAGCACTGGTGCTGAATACTGGTACAACGAAACATTCGCAATTCGCGCCGGATATTTCTACGAGCATCCTTTGAAAGGGAATCGTCAGTTCCTAACGCTTGGTGCAGGAATCAAGTACAATGTATTCGGACTTGACTTCGCTTACCTCATTCCAACAAACGCACAACGCAGTCCGCTGCAGAATACATTGCGTTTCACGCTTACGTTCGACTTCGATGCAATGAAGAAGAATAACGAAGCTGGCGGCGACGCAAAATAGCGTCATCCATTGCCTTATAGAAAAACGGCGATTCCTCAAGAGTCGCCGTTTTTTATTTGCCACACCTTTTCACTTTTTTCTTTCCACTTTTTTAGAAAAAGTGGAGCAAAAATCGGCCGCCTAATATTTTCATTCGATTTTTCTCGTCTCCACGCGCACCGCGTCCCTAGGCGCGACGTCGTCTCTAAGAAAATGTGTGCTTCGGAGCAACTACATTCGTCATTGATCAACATCATTCGCCGCGCTTGGTCCGCTTAAGGTGCACGTTCCAACGGAAAAATCGCCTGAAAATATTTTGCGTCCCGGCCCGCCTCACGAGTAGGGTAAATTGGGGACCGCATCAAATGTGTGCCTTGAAAAAACGAGAATGGTGTTGTCCACAATGAAAATTGTGCTTGAAGCGCAATTGAAAACGTCTTTTTTCGTTTTACAATTGGCCCACGCACATGAAACGATTTCTTCTTTTTTCATTGGTAAATCTGGCGGTTGCTCCTTTGGTGTCGCAATCGAATTACCAGATCAACAGCGACTCAACAGCGGTTCCGTTTTTGAGAATTTCTCCCGACTCTCGTGCTGGAGGAATGGGTGATGGAGGTGTCGCGTGTGCAGGTGATCCCAATGCGATTCACTGGAACCTGGCGAACCTTGCTTTTGCGAAGAGAAAATTTGCGGTGGCTGTTTCTTATACGCCGTGGATGCGTGCACTCGTACCCGATTGCAATCTTGCATATCTGGGATTCTATGTGAAGCCCGACTCCATTTCTGCAATCGGTGTATCGCTTAGATATTTTTCATTCGGACAAATGACTACACTTACACCGGGGATTGGTGCTTACGGACAATTCCGACCGAACGAGTATGCAGCAGACATAGGCTACACACGTAAACTCTCAGAACATTTCGCGGCGGGAATCAGTGCTCGTTTGATCCAATCCAATTTGGTTGGTCCGGGCGTATTTGCGCTATCAATGATTAAGGGCATGGCATGCGCCGGCGACATCACCGCTGCATGGAAAGGAGATGCGATCGGAAGTGAATTCAGAAACATGAGACCTTCACTCGGACTTTCCATCTCGAACATCGGAACAAAGATGTGGTATCGCGATCGCGACTCAGCAGAATTTCTTCCAACGAATGCGCGTTTTGGAGGTGCATTGTTGTTTGTGATTGCACCTAATCATCAGTTCACATGGCAAGGTGAAGCAAACAAATTACTTGTGCCTACTACAACGGTAAACACCACAAAGGAGAAGCTCGGACAAATAACACTCAGCAGCGGAATTGAATACATCTTCAAACAGAACTTCAAATTTCGCGGCGGATATTTCCACGAGTTTAGATCACACAGCGACAATCGCTACATGACCACAGGAGTCGGAATTGAGTATAGTGTGTTTCAACTGGATTTCGCGTATCTGATTCCGGTGGGAAGAGTTCACAGTGCGCCGGAAGAAACAATTCGGTTTACGTTGTTGTTGAATTTTGATGTGCTTCGTCAGGCCAAACCAAAACGCAAATGAAGAAACTGATTCTTGCAGTACTTTTTCCCGTTAGTCTTTACGCGCAAAGTCCCTATCCATTTTTCCCTACGATTGATGGGACCGAAATATTGGGACAAGTGAATGGCATACCGATAGCATTTCCTTTTCTGCGAATTGCACCCGATGCACGTGCAGGCGGGATGGGTGATGGAAGTGTTGCACTTTCCAACGATGCGAACGCCATGTTTTGGAATCCGTCGCGACTAGCATTTAATAAAACGCGTTATGGTACTGCGGTAACGTGGAATCCATGGTTGCGTGCCTTGGTGCCTGATCTCAATCGTTTTTATGTTGCTGCATATTTCAAGCCCGATTCTGTTTCAGCAATAGGTGTTTCGTACACGTATATTTCCCTGGAATCTATAAGTGGGTACATGTGGATACCGACTGAGCGAACCTGGGCCATGAGCACGGATGTTGCTTACTCAAGAAAGGTTCATAAGAATATTTCTGTAGGTCTTACCGGGCGATATATCCAATCATCAAACTATCCCGTGTACGGGAACAGTAATCAGGCATTTGCTGCCGACATTGGTTTTTCATGGGTTGGGAATGAATTCGACTGTAAAAACTGGAACGGACATCTTCAATCGGGTCTTGCAATTACGAATATGGGGCCGAAGTTATTGTATGATGCCGCCTGGGTACCAGATGACTTCCTTCCAACGAATCTCGCCCTTGCATTCGGAAGCGAGTTCGAAAAAAATGAGAAGCACTTCATCGCATTTCAGGTTGAATTGAACAAGCTGTTGGTTCCATCGCCACCGATATATGCGATGGATGCCAGTGGAAATTATATTCCCGATGGTAACGGGGGGTACGTAATCGCATATGGTAAAGATCCGGACCGTTCGGCGTGGGACGGAATGATTGGTTCGTTCAACGATGCTCCGGGCGGTGCGAAGGAAGAGTTGCGGGAAATCTACGGTAGTGCAGGGGTGGAGTATGATTATAAGCGAATCGTAAAAGCGCGAGCCGGCGTTTTCTACGAGCATCAAACGAAAGGCGCGAGACAATATCTCACCTTCGGAGTAGGACTATGTTACAAGAATGTTGCGTTTGATGTGTCGTATTTACATCCGGTGAATGCACAACGAAGTCCGCTGCAAAACACCCTGAAGTTCACGTTGCTCGTACACTGGAATAAGTTCAGCGCATCCAAATAAGACGGTGACACTTGTTGCTTAATTTGCAAAGCAGACGTATGCGTTGAGCGAAACGGCAATGCACAACCAGAGTGCGTAAGGAGACATGAGCACGCCCTGTAGAGTTGAAGTTTTGAATCCGTTTCGTGTGAACACAAGTACTATTAGCAACAGAGCTACGATCACGATTAATGCAGCCCATGTAGCGTGCATATAAAAAAACACAATGTTCCAGGAGATATTCAAAACCACCTGCGTGGTGTATAACACGATGTAGCGTGGAGTCAACTGTTTATTGTTCCAGACATTCGCCATGAAAAAACTGAAACAAACCATAATGGAGAACCAGGCTAGTCCGAATACATATCCCGGAGGTGTCCACGGTGCTTTGTCGAGACTGGAATACCATGTTCCCTCAACAGCTGGTGTTGTGAACATGCTTCCAACGAACAGTGCTCCGAAATTGATCGCACCAAACATTAGCAGATGGAGAAAGTACTTCATGGTCGCACAAAGTTAGGGCTGTAGCCTGAACTTCATTGACGAAGGATCGACGAAAAACTGTTTAGCATCGAAATGTTCTGTGAATCGCAGCATTCCTAATGGTTTGCTACTTTTATGACATGGTACCAAACATCCGGATTGGAATGGGTTACGATGTTCACCGCTTGTCGGACGAACGCGAATTGTGGCTGGGCGGAATTTTGATTCCGGCAGAAAAAGGTTGCGACGGACATTCGGACGCGGATGTGTTGTTGCATGCGATTTGTGATGCGTTGCTCGGAGCTGCTGCATTGCGCGATATAGGATTTCATTTTCCGAATACAGATGACCAGTGGAAGGGAGCCGACAGTAAGAAATTGCTTGCTGAAGTTGTGCGATTAATTGGAGAGAAGGGTTGGAAAGTGGTAAACATTGATGCAACGCTTGCGATGGAAGCACCAAAGATTAATCCACACATTCCAAAAATGGTGGATGCAATTGCACCGCTACTCAATGTAGAGAAAGATTGTGTGTCGATTAAAGCGACAACGAATGAGAAGTTGGGGTATGTGGGAAGGGAAGATGGGGTGAATGCATGGGCTGTTGCTCTAATCGCGAAGTGATTGGAACGCGGATTTTGATTCCCAGTAGTTGTTAGTCTGAATATGGATCAGTTCGGTGAATTGGAAATCCACGACTTCTGATCTAATGAGATAGACCTAAGTTTATCTCATAAAATCCGATACCCGGTTGTTCTATCTATCACAGTGATCCGGGGGAAAGATAGAAAACAACGGACATAAAAATCCGCGTTCCAATTCCTACAGGTTTATCGTATACTCAAGTCCCCAGATGAATAGGGATTGGCGATCGATGACGTTGACTTCTTTCTGTACTAAGAAGTACGTTCCAATTACATTGTGTTTGTTGATCTCGTAGTTGACTCCTGCGAAATAACGTGCGCGATCAATTGTTTGGTGATATGGAATTCTCGGGTTTTGCAACTGCCAGCGAACTTCTGTTCCTACGTAAGGTTCGAGATCGTTTGTTGCTTTGTATTGGATCTTCACCTGGTTGCGCCAGAATATTTCCGGAATATTTCCGAATTCTCTTGAGTAGCCAACAGTTCTCCACTCGGCCTGAAAACGTGCACGGTAAGCAATGTTGAAATCACCCGGTTTTACTTTGAATGTGAGGTCAGTGAAAATCCGGTGTCGGATTCCCCACGTGAGATCTTCCTTGTGACGATCGATAAAGCGATAAACAAGTGAAGCTTTGAAGTTGTCGCTGAACTTGTAACTCACTCCGACATTCGTGTACAACATGTGGAGAGTCGTCAGATTATCGCGCAAACGCAATTCCTGATCGATGCCAACGGTGAATTTATCAGTAATGTCTTTGTTGACACTGAACGTATTCCACAACCCAAAGTCGCTGCGTTGTGCAGAAACAGTAACTGAAAAAAAGAAAGCGATGATTGGCAGAACACGCTTCATCATACATCCTGATTTTTGGCTCCGTGATAGTAGATCTTAACAGTAGCGGTATCGCGGAGGAAATCGACACGGCCGATGCTCACTTTGTGAATGTTTAATCCGGTACGTTTCTTCAGATCTTCTATCAGGTCTTCGTGGCGTTCCGGTTTGATCAGTTCAATGTTCTCGTACTGAACCGTTTTTACAAATTCAGTTTTCATGAGCACGTTTCCGTCAAGCGCGAATGCCGCAACAAGAATGATCGCGTTGATGATTGCAACTTCCAGTACACTTCCTTTGTTAACGGATGTCATAAGGCCCAATGCAATCACGATGAAGAGGTACGTCATGTCGCGGGCGGAAATATCTTCGGTACGGTAGCGCAAGAGCGAGAACACAGCGAACAATCCGAATGCAGCGCCTGTAGAGAATGCGCTTTTTCCGCTGAGCAACGTTGCGATAATGAATATCGTGATGTTGAACATGTAGAACGTGAACATGTGATCGCTCCGGCGATAGACAGGATAATAGATGAATCGAATGAGAATGATCATCGAAAGAACGTCAATCAACAAGCGAGTGAAAAACGATATATCGAATTTATCAAGTGCGAAGGAGAAGAATGGGACATCCACGTCTTTGTTCTTGTCTTTATCCTTGTCTTTGTCCTTGTCTTTATCCTCGTCGTCATCACTTGCAGTAATGGAAAGCAAAACAGGATTCACAGCCGCGTTCACATGCATTTGTGTGGCAGGAGCCAGAAGAAGAAGTACGGGCAGAACCCATTTAAGCAATGCGAGTCTCATTGAGAATTTTATCAACGGTGAGTAATTTTTCTTTAAAATTATTTTGTTTCATGTCCGGAATGAGCTTGCTCACCGCCATACAGTATTTACTCATTCCTCCCTCGCGAATGTGCTTTTCTTTCAGCAGTTTCACGAATGGAGTATTCTGAACTTTCGACATTTTCGCTTCAACGATTACAAGTCCGTCGAATGCAAATGTGGAATCGTCATTTTTTACTTCCAGATCGAGGTCGATTGTTAGTCGTTCTTCTGCAAAGCGATTCACCAGGGTGATCCGTGTGTAATTTACATACAGCTTCGGTTCGAGGTTCGCCGATTGCATACCGGTTTTCTCTTCCAGTAAAGTCTGTGCATTACCTGCAATTTCTCCACCCTCATTTTTTTTCTTCACACGCGACTTGATCGTGCGGCCTTTGTTGTTCTTGTGTTTAACCTCAAAGAAATGCAGGTCAGACTCCACATACTTTCTCGTACGAATCTTGAAACGCGTTGGCTTGCCCTTGTGGTGCGTTTTGTATAAATCATATCCGGGCGTGTCGTAGTACAAAGTTTCGTAACGACTCATTCGTGTACCGCTAACTTCCAGTGTACGGTATGAATCACGGATATTGTCAAGCAGTTCAGGAAGATGATGAATACTGAAATTGAATTTCAGGTCGGTCCGATCCATCAGTTTCACCCCGTCCATTTCTTCGAGGGTGATCGGATCAAACCGGTCTAAAGCCGATTTTACATCAACAAGAAAATTCCTGCTAGTATCCATAAGTGTATTTCACCACTTTCTGAACCACGTCACCGGCGCCATAAGTAGTTTTGGAAATCTTCAATCCTTTCGCATCGTAACCGTATGCAATTTTCTTGATGAGTGCACCTTTGCCATCGTAAACAACTTCGTACAATTTGTCTTTGTTCTTGTTGTAAGCGTAAGTGGTTTTCTTGATGAGGTTTCCTTTCTCATCGTATTCAGCCTGTTCAATTTCATCTCCGTCCTTGTCGTACTTCCACGTTGTCTTCTTGTACGTTTTGCCGGCAGATGACGCGTCCTTGTCACCGCGCTCGTCCACGATTTCTTCCGTTTTATTTTTTCCGGAATACTTCGTTGTTTCTTTTCGCTTCACCGATCCATCCTGATTGTACTCTGTATCTTCTGTTGTGTTTCCGTCTTTGTCGAATACACGGTAACCTGATTTGAAAGAGGTTTCCTTCCCGTTTTCGTAAACAGTTGTATTCTCGGTGCAGTTTTTCACTTTAAGCTCTTTCAGTAATTTTCTTGACTGAGCAGAAAGTGCGGTAACAGATAACAACGAAGCGGTAAGCAGGAGAATGATATTCTTCATCACAATTTATTTTTCAATTTCCAGTGTGCCCAAATCAATTTGCTGATTTTTTTCTGTTACATCAACGGTCAGTATCACTGCTGACTTACCGGAAGGTTCGCTGCAGTCATTTGAATAGGCGTATATTTTGTAAGTGCCAACGCGCAGATAACGGAAGAGGAACGTGCCATCCGGGCCTGTACGTACGCGATCTCCGTAAGCCACTTCGTCACCATAGATGATATATACTTCTTCGTCCGGAACGAAATATTCGTCACCATTCGTAATAGCTATGCAATTAGAGTTCCAAACATTCGTAGCGTGAAGACGACCCTGAATGGAAGATTTTCCACCGGGTCCCGGGCCATTAGTACATGAAGAGAAAAGCGCAACCACCGTCAATGCGGCGAGCGCAAGTCGAAGTACTGATTTTTTCATAATTGGAGTGAATGTCAACGTTAAATTGTGATTAACGTAAAGTTACCTGCTTTTTTATATTTCCATACAGAAATCAGGCGGACCGGCAGAATCTGGAGGAAAGTACCGCGCCACTGCTGTTTTTAAGCACGATGAAGTACACGCCCGCAGACAAATCGCTGACATCTAAAGAGAAACTTCGTGTTCCGTTCACGTGATTCTCAGATAGGATTACACGTCCGGAATAGTCGAGTATTTCAGTGGTAAAATCGGAGTTTGACCACGTAGCCGGAGTTGAAATCCACAACACATCTGTAGCCGGATTCGGGAATACGTGCAGTGTTTCATCCTCAATTGGAGCATCGTTAATGCCGACATAACATCCGTAAACTGCCAACTGCGTTTCAAGACTTGCACGACGAGCGGTAATGAAATCTTTCAGTCCGAGAATGTTGCCGCCCATTGGTCCACTACCCGTGATGTCTGACGTTAGATTTGTTTCGAAATCGGCATTCGAATAGAACTTGTTCGGATCGGCGTACACATCCGTGCGTATCACATTCGCAACACTATCGATATATGGATCGAGGTATGTGTTCGTGAAATTCTGCATGAGCTGACAGTATGTGCTGATGTAAACCTGACGATATGTTGGATCAGCCATCATCTTCACAAACAGCGGACGATTGTTTGGTTGATTCACATAATCGAACTGAAGTGTTTTCAATTGTGTGGGAGTGAGGCCGAGGGTGAACGTTCCGAAAGTTTCATTCACATCCCATGGAATCCAGCGCCATTTCATCAGCGTTGAATCGTGATAGATGTAGTAGTTGTGTCCACTTCCGCAGTACGAATCCAGGTTGACGAAGATGTTGTTGATGGCGCAGTTCGCAAGGAAATCCCAACCGAACATACTGTCTTCAACAGAAGTATAGTAGGTTCCGGTTGGAGAATTGTTCACGGTGTTGATGAGATTCACAAGATCAGTCCAATCGTTTGTTGATGACTGATCGAGCTCATAGTGCGGAGTGTAAGAACTTACGCTTGAGCCGAACCATTTGAGATCGCCATGCGGATCGCCTTTGAACAGATTTCCATTGTTGTTACTGAAATGCTGATCAAGAAATTTGCTGTTCACATCTTCAACGAGTGTGAATAAACCCCAGTAAACGTTGTTGTAGTACACGCGTGCATAAGTACAACGCGGTGTGTGAATTCCATTGCGACGCATGTAGTCCATCGTGAGTTTTTCCCGTATGAACGTAGGATCTTTGAACAGGTTGTTGAGATTGAATTTCTTGATGCCGTCGTAATCTTGTCCGGCAACAAATTCGTTCAGATCAACTTTCATAGACTTCTTCTGACTTTGATTGTTGAAGGAAGAATTTCCCTTGAAACGAAGCCCGCATGAAGGCAACAACATCCCGTCGAAGGTCATGTCGCATTGAACGTAGTTACCCGTTGTGTGAGATTCCATCAGGGAATCGTAATAGCTCGTTTGTGAAAAGGTGAAATAGATATCGTGGATAATTGGAAGTTCCCAGATACTGTCGCCATCGGCAGCGCGAAGATTGGGAAGGGAAAATAGAAGTGCGAGGGAAAGTAGCAGCTTTCGCATAAGAGGGGGTTTTGCTTTTGACGTTGCAATATACAGGAGGTTTAATCAATGTGCTAGTGGGTTAATATGCTAATCTGCTAAGGGGATTGTGGCTGCTTCGCCCGTGAGAACCAGGATCGTGGCTTTTATTTTGCCGCAGATTCACAGATTTCGCAGATTGAATGGTATATATTTGTTCAGAATGAAAAAGCTCTCGATCACAAGTACAATTGAAGAATACGATTCATCGGCAGAATTGAATGCAGATGATCAGGCGTTGCTTGCGAAGGCGAAAGATGCTGGCAAAAATGCGTACGCGCCTTATTCGGCATTTCATGTGGGAGCTGCGTTGCGATTGGAGAACGGTGTAATTGTTACCGGAAATAATCAGGAGAATGTGGCGTACCCGTCTGGCTTGTGTGCGGAACGGGTTGCGATTTTTTCTGCGGGTGCAAACTATCCGAACGTAGCCGTGAACACGATTGCGATTACGTGTGCGTCAGCGAAATTTTCAGTGAATCGTCCGCTTTCTCCTTGTGGGGCGTGCAGACAAGTGATTGCCGAATACGAGCGCAAGGGTGGAAAAGATATTCGCATTATTCTCGCTGGTGAAACGGGCGCAGTTTATATTGTGAGTGCGATGAAAGATTTGCTTCCACTTTCGTTCGAAGCCGATGAGTTGAAAGCTTGATCGGCTCATCAAATAGCTTGCGGTTTTCCGCTTGAGAATCAAGAGAATACTTCATTTTCTAAACCGCTCATGGGATTGCTTGGTGCCTCGCAATGACGTTACGCTATTTTGTGAGCCGTTCAAGCAAACCTTGCCGCAAGGACTGTACGCTTTTTTGTTGAGGACAAAAAGCTGATTTTCAGCGTTCTGAGGAGGGAGTTTTACTCTTATCTTTACCTTCCAACTAACCGGTTTATTCACACAATGGCAACTAAGACGAAAGCGACTGAGAAGACGAAAACGCAATTCAGTAAAGAGACCTATCAGCAGTGGTATGAGTCAATGCTGCTGATGCGTCGTTTCGAAGAAAAGTGCGGTGAGATGTACATTGAACAAAAGATCCGCGGATTCTGTCACTTGTACAACGGACAGGAAGCACTTGTTGCAGGAGCGGAATCTGCAATTACAAAAGACGACAGAGTAATTACTGCATATCGCGATCACGCGCATCCGATTGGGCGTGGCATGCATCCGAAATTTATTCTTGCTGAGCTTCTCGGAAAAAGTACCGGATGTTCGAAAGGAAAAGGGGGATCGATGCACTTGTTCTCGAAGGAATTTAATTTCTACGGTGGACATGGAATTGTTGGTGGACAAATTCCACTCGGTGCAGGAATTGCATTCGCAGATATGTACAACAAGAATGGTCGTGTGACTTTGTGTTACATGGGTGACGGTGCAGTTCGTCAGGGCGCGCTTCACGAAACATTCAACATGGCGATGTTGTGGAAAATTCCGGTGATTTTCATTATCGAGAACAACAACTACGCCATGGGAACTTCAGTTCAGCGTACATCCAACGTTCACGAATTATACAAGCTGGGATTAGCTTACGATATGCCATCATTCCAGGTTGACGGAATGCGTTGCGAAACTGTACACAATGCAATTTCAGATGCAGCGAAACTTGCTCGTGCCGGAAACGGACCAACGCTACTTGAAATCAAAACGTATCGTTACCGCGGACATTCCATGTCTGATCCTGCGAAATACAGAACGAAAGAAGAGCTCGAGACTTACAAAGAACAAGATCCGATTTTGCAGTGTCTTTCTGTGATGATGGAGAATGGTTGGATTGACCAGGCAGGTGTTGATGCGATGGAGAAGAAGATCGATGACCTCGTGCAGGAATGCGTGAAGTTTGCGGAAGAGAGTCCTTTCCCGGAAGTGGATGAATTGTACAAAGACGTTTACGCAGAACCGAATTATCCTTTTATAATGGAGTAGTTAAGTATATAAGTCAGTAAGTTGGCAAGTCGGCCACTTACTTGCCTACTTAATAACTTCATACTTATATACTTTTGAAATTATGGCTACAATAGTAAAAATGCCCAAGCTGAGTGACACCATGACAGAAGGTGTTGTTGCAGCGTGGCACAAAAAAGTTGGTGACACTGTGAAGAAGGGCGACCTGCTTGCGGAGATTGAAACCGACAAAGCAACAATGGAATTTGAGTCGTTCTTTAACGGAACGCTTTTGCATATTGGAGTAGAGCAGGGAAAAGCTGCACCTGTTGACACAGTTCTTGCGGTGATCGGAGAGAAAGGTGAAGATTTCACTGCGGCACTCGCGGCTGCGCAAACTGCTCCTGAGAAGAAGGAAGAAGCGAAGCCTGCTCCGAAAGCAGAAGAGAAAAAAGTAGAGACGGTGAAAGCAACTGAACCTGTGAAGGCAGTGGCAAACGCTCAACCTGTTGTCGTTGCATCTTCGAATGGAGATTCGCGTATCAAAGCATCTCCGCTTGCGAAGAAAATGGCAGCGGAAAAAGGATTGGAGCTTAGTGGAGTTTCCGGAACTGGTGATGCAGGTCGTGTTGTTAAACGTGACATTGCAAACTGGCATCCCGGGAAACTCGGCGGACTGGCATTCGGCAATAACGTAATTAATGGAACAGAAAGCTTCACGGAAGAATCTGTTTCGCAGATGCGTAAAACAATTGCGCGTCGATTGGCAGAGAGCAAGTTTACTGCACCACATTTCTATCTGACGATGGAAATTGATATGGATCAGGCATGGAAGTCGCGTGAAGCGATTAACCAGCTTTCTCCAACGAAAGTTTCTTTCAACGACATGGTGATTCGTGCTTGTGCGGCTGCATTGCGTCAGCATCCAAAAGTGAATTCATCGTGGCTTGGAGATAAGATCCGTTACAACAATCACATTCACATTGGTGTTGCGGTTGCAGTAGAAGACGGGTTGCTTGTTCCGGTTGTTCGTTTCGCAGATCAGAAATCGTTCTTGCAGATCGGTGCTGAGGTGAAGGAGATGGCGAAGAAAGCAAAAGAGAAAAAATTACAGCCGGCAGATTGGGAAGGAAATACATTTACGATTTCCAACCTGGGAATGTTCGGTATCGAAGAGTTCACTGCGATTATTAATCCGCCGGATGCATGCATTCTCGCTATAGGTGGAATTAAAGACACGCCAGTTGTGCGCAATAATCAGGTTGTTCCGGGTAAAGTGATGAAAGTTACTTTGAGCTGCGATCACCGTGTTGTTGATGGTGCGAGTGGAGCGGCGTTCTTGCAGACGCTAAAGATGATGCTGGAAAATCCGGTGACCATCCTTATTTAAACACATAGGATCATAGATTGCGATCCGTGTTAAGGCGCTTCGCGATCATGGTTCACAAGAGAGAGGGAGAAGTGCTAAGCAATTTCTCCCTCTCTTGCGTTCTGTGCGTTCTAGCGAAACCGGGAATTGTAAAAAGAAAATCCACTTTCCTTTTTTTCTATGATCCTATGTGTTTCAAAATTTAAACACATAGGATCATAGATTGCGATACGTGTTAAGGCGCTTCGCGATCATAGTTCACAAGAGAGAGGTAGGATTGCTTAGCAATTCTCCCTCACGCGTTCTATGCTCTCTCAACTTATTACGTTTTGTTGTTACGAATCACGGCTCTGAATTTTTTCTATGTCCCTATGTGTTTCAAAAAAGAAAACCGATGCCCCTCTACAAGCATCGGTTTGGAATGTGATAACAATCCCCGGCAAGAACCCCTCCTATACCGGTCTTAATTTAGCGGCCGTTGTATTATCGAAATTGGAATCCCGAAACACCTAGTGCCAACTCTTGTCTTGTAGATTAGAGCCTGCCGTATTGGTGTTTGAAGGAATATCTGTGCGCACATTCGCATGGTACTCGCGATTGTAATCGAAATCTTTTTTCTGCTCATCGTAGTGAACAACAGCAACCGGAAAATCGTCGAAGGTGTTTGATTTATCGTTCTCAATAAATTGAATGTCGTAGCGGAACGTGTACAGGCTGCGTAATTTTTTAGCGCCAACGTGTGTGTCGACCAGCATCAATCTGTCTTTACAACCTGGACGTGTGAATTTCAAGGCGTAGTGATGATTCACCGGAAGCGAGTAATGTTGTTCGAGGCGATTGTTTACGTGGAAAGTATCCGATGGTGATCCGTCCTGAAAAATATAAACTGAGTAGTTCGCGACTTTTTCGCCGCCGATTGTCATTACTCCCGATAGATCGAGAAATGATTCTTCGAATGTAACGTTGGTAGCTGCGGTTTTTGGTTCTGCGAGTGCCATTGGGCAAACGATTGTAAGAACTCCGGCGAGGATCAGTAGTAGGAAAAGTTTAATAGGGCTCATGTGCAAATAGTTTTTGAGTTTGATGAAGCAAAACTACTGCGGGGATGAACGGTGGACTAGCCGGTTGTTGGGAGGATGTTACGGGTGTAAGAAAATTGGGGTTTTTGTAGCGCCTCACCCCAACCCCTCTCCGGGGGAGAGGGGCTTTATTATCCTTCGGATAATTGTTTTGAGCCTCACCCCAACCCCTCTCCAAAAGAGAGGGGCTTTATTATCCTTCGGATAATTTTGGCTTAACGACTGCGTCGTTTGTTTTTGGGAACGTAGACCTTGATTTGGGTAGGTTGTTTTTCAATTCGCTTTGGCCACCACGATACTCCTGCGGAAAAGCACAGTGCAAGTGGTAAGCCCGGAGTGAAGCCGACGTTAAGATCGAGGTGATCGCCCATGCGATAGTGGTAGGCGAACTCTCCGCTGATCGGGAAGATGCGCCACTGCACATTGCCGATGTTACGCGAGTGGTAACGATTGAAGCCACCTTTGTCTTCATACTCTTCAAATCGGTTCCAATCTTCGCGGTAGTAAATCATGGGACCGGCGCCGAGCATGAGGCGGTGTTTTCCTTTGTCGAGAACGAGTGCGCGAATTCCGATGTGGGAAAATCCGGCCCAGCCTGCGGAACAATCGGTGAAGAAAGCCTGCATTGCGGTGACGCATACGAGATCTTTATAGATGTAGTGATCGGCAGAAACAAACCCGCCGAAGTTGCCAACGAAGCGTGCCTTTTTATCGAGCTTGTATTTCTGGATTGCGGCCGTCTGATCGCCGAACGGGTGTATCGTTAATCCGAAATAGCGGAAGGAGAAGGAGGTCTTCTGCAGAAGAGTTGACTGGGCCTGCGATTTGAATGCGGCAAATAGTAGTAATGCTAGTATCAGCTTTTTCATGAGGTCAAAGTTTTCATCCTGGAGTTGAGTCGTTGGTTGCACTCGTGGCAGTGTCAGGATTGGGATCCTGACACCACTCGTGCCTCCAAGCTACTTCAACATCCAAACGAGTGGTTGAATGAAAAACTTAGCCACACGATGAATGAACGTGTACTTGCCGTACTTCGCAACAAATCCAGGCGACCAACTGTAATACCAGTTGATGAACCAACGTCCGACCTGCGAGTGTTGTAAGAAGTTGTCGCGGAAACGACGCAGCACCCATACCTCATCTGCATCGTAACTGCCGTAGACCATAGTTGCAACGTAACATCCGCTTGCGCCGGAACCACTGTCGCCGGAATTGCTGGAGCCGCTGTTGGAATTGCTGTCGCTGCTTTGATCAGAGCTTGCGTTTGCCTGATCGGAACTCGCGTTTGAAATTAAAACAGACAGACCGATGAGTCCGCCGACGAGTATACAAGCAATAATAATGCTCAGCAGTAAAGCAATGGCGCTCGTCGATTTCAAGAATGATGCGCGTGTGTCTTTGCCCATCATCGAGACATTCGCTATTTCCGATTTGTGAATTGCGATTTGAGATGAATCAGCAATCACAGCATCGTTGGCACTGTAAATCGACATGTCGTTCTTCTGTGCTTTTGCGAATGATGCAGAATCGGCTTTCACGGCCAGTCCGTAAATCGTATCACCGGAAACGCGCGCGTCTTTCAGATTGTACACGCCACTGGTGCTGTGATAAAATATTTCATAGCCTCCGATGTAATCAGAAATATCATTGTCTTCGAAGATTACAGAAGCGGGTTGCTGCACCGGTGTGTATACTTTACATGCGGCGATAAAAGATACAGCCAGACCAATCGCGATAACTCGTAATGATTTTTTCATTTTAGTTGGTTTGATTATTCCGTGAGAACGTGCAACGGTTCAGCGATGGAAAGGTATATATTTCGTAAGCGAAAATGGTCTGTGAAATCTTAAAACATGAAGAGAAAAGTGTGCGAAATTTCATTGTGTGATGTACATTTACGGAGTGTCGAAAAATCGCTACCGATTATCAAATCACTATTGGCTCGCTTCGCGATCGCTTTACCACGGCGGCACGGCGAGCACGGCTTTTAATCTTTTGATTGGCGAGTATAAAATGAATTACATCATTCACACAGTAGGACTAAATTTATCTCCGTGCTCGCCGTGTCGCCGTGGTGAAGCGCTGAACATCGTGAAGCATGGCAGATAGTTTTCTCGAGACACCAATCGAATTTCTCAAGGGCGTAGGTCCGGAGAGAGCGACTGTGTTCAAGAAAGAGTTTGAGATTACGACGTTTGGTGATTTACTGAAATGGTATCCGTATCGACATGTTGATCGCACGAAGTTTTATGCGACGAATGAAATCAATGCAGATTTGCCATACGTGCAGTTGCGTGGACAGATTCTGAATTTTCAGATTATCGGAACCGGAAAAATTCAGCGGGCAACTGCTTATCTGAACGACGGCAAAGGAATTGTTGAGCTCGTTTGGTTTCAGGGAATCAAATGGCTGCAGGGAAAATATTTACCGGGACATGAGTACATCGTATTTGGAAAACCGGCGGTGTATAATGGGAAGATCAACATTGCACATCCGGAAGTAGAAGAGGTGAACGAAAAAACGCTGCAGCGTACGAACGTGTTGCAGCCCATGTATTCTTCCACCGAGAAGTCGAAGCTGAAAGGATTGGACTCGAAAGGAATTCTCAAATTAACAAAAGTGCTCGTGCCGCTGATGACCGGAAAAGTTCCCGAGTTTATTCCGGAGCAGGTGATAAAGAAACTGAAAATGCTTTCGCGGGAAGAAGCGTTGAAGCAGATTCACTTTCCGGATAATCCGGCTTTGCTGAAACGTGCTGAAGCGAGAATTAAGTTCGAAGAATTTCTGATGATTCAGTTGCGTTTGCTTCGAGTGAAGAGCATGCGCAAAACAAATTTCCGCGGATTCGATTTCAGTAACGTCGGCGAGAAGTTCAACGGATTTTACAACGAGAATTTGCCGTTTCCACTGACTGGTGCACAAAAGCGTGTGATCAAGGAAATCCGTGCCGACATGGGCAGCGGAAAACAGATGAACCGTTTGTTGCAGGGCGATGTAGGCAGTGGGAAAACAGTAGTGGCGCTGATGTGTATGTTGCTCGCGAACGATAATGGATTCCAGGCTTGCTTAATGGCACCGACGGAAATTCTGGCGAATCAGCATTTTCATTCGCTGCGCGAGTTGCTGAAAGGACTGAACGTGAAGATTGCACTGCTCACCGGAAATACGAGAGCAGCTGATCGCAGAGCCATGCATGCAGCTTTACAGGCGGGAGAACTAGATATTCTCATTGGCACACACGCGCTCATTGAAGACGAAGTGAAGTTTAAGAATCTCGGCTTTGTGGTGATTGATGAGCAACATCGTTTTGGTGTGGAGCAACGATCGAAGCTGTGGAAGAAGAATCAGAATCCTCCGCACGTGTTGGTGATGACAGCCACGCCTATTCCGCGCACACTGGCGATGACGTTGTATGGTGATCTCGATACATCTACGATTGACGAATTACCACCGGGAAGAAAGCCGATAAAGACTGTTCACTTCGGAGATGCGCAGCGTTTGCGTGTCTTTGGTTTCATGAAAGAACAGATTGGATTGGGCAGACAGATTTACGTGGTGTATCCGCTTATTAATGAATCGGAGAAACTCGATTACAAAGATCTCATGGATGGCTACGAAAGTATTTCACGCGCATTTCCATTGCCGGAATACAAAGTGAGTATCGTCCACGGAAAAATGAAACCGGCAGATAAAGACTGGGAGATGCAGCGTTTCGTGAAAGGTGAAACGAACATCATGGTCGCTACAACCGTTATTGAAGTTGGTGTAAACGTTCCCAACGCCAGTGTGATGGTAGTTGAAAGTGCAGAGCGATTTGGTCTCTCGCAATTACACCAACTGCGCGGACGAGTAGGTCGCGGTGCCGATCAAAGTTTCTGTGTGCTCATCACAGGACACAAATTGAGCAAAGACACGAAGTTGCGCATGGACACGATGGTGCGCACGAACGACGGATTTGAAATTGCAGAAGTAGATTTAAAACTACGCGGTCCGGGAGATTTAGAAGGAACGAGACAGAGTGGGTTGATGGGGTTGCGGTTGGCGGATTTGACGAAGGACCAGGCTATTTTACAACATGCACGTGGTGTAGCTGCTGAAATTATAGATAGTGATCCTACACTAGAAATGAAAGAACACGGATCATTGTTTGCAGAACTTGCACGACAAAGAGAAGGATCAGTAAACTGGGGTCGTATCAGCTGAGTGAAGAATGTGCCGATATGCCTATGTGCCGATTGAAAAGCGAGAGGTGTGGCGGCGGAGATAATTGATGGGGATCCGGGGTTGGAGAAGAAAGAACATGGGCCTTTGTTTGCGGAACTCGCACGACAAAGAGAGGGATCAGTAAACTGGGGTCGTATCAGCTGAGTGAAGAATGTGCCGATATGCCTATGTGCCGATTGAAAAGCGAGAGGTGTGGCGGCGGAGATAATTGATGAGGATCCGGGGTTGGAAAAGAAGGAGCATGGGCCGTTGTTTGCGGAACTAGCGAGGCAGAGAGAGGGGAGTGTGAATTGGGGGAGGATAAGTTGAGAGGGCTGGTGGTGAGGCGCTGGTGTTGATCGCGCCTCACCCCCAGCCCCTCTCCAAAAGAGAGGGGAGTGGTGACTTCGTCACGGGTAGGGAGAGTGGGTTTATCCTTCGGATAATTAAATATCGAAATTTGAAATGCTGCATGAGTCAACTTAAAATATTTGCTCTGGTTTTCTTCGTCGTGGTTGGTGCGAACGTTGCGTGTGCGCAAGACAGACTCGATACTGTTTCCTTCCACGAAGCATTTACTGAAACGTATCCGGAGTTTATTGCTGATCATGCTGTGTGGGTTGTGAAATACAGAAAAGGATGGACGGTGCGTGATTCCTTGGGTGAGATGACGCGCGTGGAAATGGATTCTGTTTACTTCATGACAGAGAAAGTGCAAGCAACGTCGGTCTTCCTGTTTTATGAGAAGGACACCTTAATGAGCATGAATTTCTTTCTGAGTATAGCAGAAGACGAAAAGTTTATGGGGGCATTGAAGAGGGGTGCATTCGCAAGACTGGGTGGTCGAGGTAAGACGCGAAAGGTTAAGTCAGAAGGAGATTGCTATTATTATCAACGGAATCTGATTCCTGCGGATGATACGCATGTAGCGGAGTTTAGCTATAGAGTTTATACGGAGAGGCTGCGCAATAAGAACAAACAAAACTGAAAAAAATGAAAACCTGTTTTCTGATTGCGATTGGAATTATTCTTTCACTACGCTTGTCTGCAACGCCGGAAGCGAATGTTGATTCTTCCAGGCTGATGACGATTTACTTTACGTATGAGTGTACAGAGAATGAATGCTTCTACATTTACAATGAGAATCAATCACGGCTGCTCTATAAGAGTAAACGTGTAACACCGGGAACAACGGTGATCGACAGTTTAAAGATTATTCCCGATTCAACTATTCTTTTCGGAACCTCGCTCCGGTTTCAGATTATTCAACGAGACCTTCGGAAGAAAAGAAACAACATTTCATCCATTGCGTTTCGTGCACAATACCTGGAAGGCTATCCGTTTTTGTGGATGGATGCATTTCAAATAGACGGGCAGTATTTCTTTTTGAGTTCGTATTCTCGGGAGCCGATGAGATTTATGACTTGTGGGACTGGTGGGGGGAAGTGAATGAGTACGCCTCCAACTATCCAATGCCCTGGCAACTATTCAGCCAGTGTTATTTATATCCTTCCAAAAATTTCATGCAGTCTTTTTTGTCATTAAAGACAGCTTCTATCCTATCACCAGTATTGTACTTAATGGTGATTTCGTATTTGATAACAGGCAACTTAATTTTGTCCTCCGAGTACTTTTTTAAGAAGTCAAGGGCCTCTAGTATGTTATTCAAATTGTTTTCTTGACCATGCAGAGGAACTATAATGATACGTTCAATGGATCTGGAGACTGCATTGGACAACGAATTAAAAAAAGTCTTAACTGCATTTTTATTCAATTTAATGAGGGTTTCAAGCAGCTTATTCTTGTCTGCGAAGCTCTCCCAAATTTGAATTCTCCGAGCAAATTCTGCTTCTTCGGTAGCATCATCTGAAAAAATATCAAGGTTAAACTTCTTAAATGCAGCGACAAAGACTGCGGTAGGAAAATGTAAGATGGTAAAATTATCTGAACGTAACTGAACGAGAGATGGTGTCGTGAAGTCTCCACCCAAAATGGCTCCTTTGAAACAAACAGTTTCGTGATGCAACTGGACTATCGGATTGATAGCCGCCTGAATTTCTTGAACTTTGTTTTTCGAATGTCGCGTTCCTCTCCTCCAAGCAGATTCAATAAATGCAACCGGAGAACCGATCTTGCTTTCTTTACCACCACGCTCAAGAACTAAGTCAAGATCATGTTTGTTTCCTTTAGCGTCTTTCCATGTAACCTTCTTACCTGGGCGAGCCTTCCTTGAACCTTTCTTGTCCAAAAAGAGTTTGTGCTTTCGAGAGAATTTTTCGAAATGTGGTAGAAGCGCTAACTCTAATAGCTCACCAATTGTCTGTCCAAATTTATGAGAAAATGATTTGCCCATGCTCTTAACTATTTATCCATAGTCTTCCTTCGTGCAAAGGAACAGTATGTTTTCTATTTTTCCATTTAATATTTCTGTCCCGTAGCTTTTCAAACGAGTAATCGCCAAATCCTGCGGACACGGCCAATTTCCCAAGCCATTGGTCGACAGGAACATAAATTCCATAAGGAGCAGAATCACCAATAACAAAACACATTTTGCTATTTTGATTGGTGGCCCGTCGAAGTGAATGGAATACATCAGCGAGGTCGTTAAAATATGCGGCTATCATTAGATGATAGTTTTTCTTGCCACCATGTTTCAAGCGTTCTTCTTTAAGTTTTTCAAAAACCTCTAAAAGTTCTGATTGAATAACGGATAATCTTGGATTAGACAAAATACTGTCAACACTATCTCCCAGCTTAGACACGTGTTGCGTACAAGCTCTAACTAAGTGCTTTCTGACGTGATCTTGTAAATCGGCCCACCCGCTAATGTCGCCCCAGAAAGTCATTTCCAGTCTCGTAGCATCAGCATAGTCATAGTTATTTGCATAAGGTGGAGATGTAATTACTAAGTCGCCCCAATTATCTGGTATCGATTGTATGTTTCTAGCATCTTCATTCAAGATGATTGAATCAACTGGATTTTTGATGCGGCTCTGGGTCCGCTTCATATCTAGATACATGGCAACAACTTTGGCTTCAAAAGCCACAAACGGGTCTATGACTTTCGATTTAGTTTTGTTCGGTTGAATATATTGCCACTGGGCAGTTCCTACCGGAGAAGTTGTACGAAGTATTGAGGTAATGATGAACCAGTTGAAATTCTTGATTTCATTTTCCTGTTTCATCTCTAACCAAGTTTGTTTGAGCGCTTCGAGTTTTTGAATTGTTTCGATAGGATAACAGCTCATTATTAGTTTCGGAAATTCAACTTTTGTTATCGTTTTGTTCTTGGCCTTTTTTAGTAAGGCGAGAGCTTCTTCTTTAAATTTCTCTGCTGGGAAATTCCAACTTAATTTGGCCTGTGCAATTCGATAAATATATGGATGAGCTTCTACACCATATGATTCAACTCCTGCAAATTCGCTTTCAAGCAATACTGTTCCTGAGCCCGCAAAAGGGTCAATAATTTTACTTCTGCCGTTGCTTATTTCTTTTCTAATCAATTCGCTAACCCACGCAGCAGAAAATCCTGCTGTATATCTATACCATTTGTGAATTGGCATTTTCATATTATCTGCGAAAGTCGCAGTATAATCCTGCTCAACCTTTATTTCATTCGGAAACAAGTCCAGAGTTTGTGCCTGATATGTCATAATTCAATGTTGTTTATGCTTCTTTAAATACTTGATTTCCTCTTGTGCAGCGACCAAAATGTCTTTGACATATTTCTCCTCTACAAGTTGATAAGCCACTTGCTTACTCATGAACTTTATAACTAGATCTTTTTCGTCGACCTTAAAAGTCTTTGCAATGATAGGCAGCATTTGTCTGCTTACTGGACGTTCTCCGCGCTCCAATTTGCTCAACGTACTCTGATCAATGTCTAATACGGCAGCAAGTTTGCGCAACGGCATGGCTGACTCTTCTCTTAGGAGTCTAATATATTCACCTAGGTTTGTACCCATTTGGACAATAGTTTCTTGACAATGTTGTCAAAGTTAAGAAGGGCCATTGTGTCTTTCTAACTAATTAGACTTTCTTATTAACAGGTTTAGATTCTTACAGTTGTAAAATAGAATTGTTTATCCGTTTACAAACGTTTGTAAACGGATAACCTTCCTGATTATTGAAATTTCGTGTAAACGTTGAGAATTAACGTTTCGATGTGTGCAGCAGCTCTAAGTTCACCAATCACTAGAGAATTGGGATGTCCGCAACTATTCCTCAACTGCAAGCATTGCTCGAGTTCTTGTTTGACATTCTTGCCAATTATACCAGTACCAGCAATTATTTGAAGAAAACTATGCTCTTTCATACTTGTCAAATCATCAAACGTGTTTGCATTTTTCCATTTGGCATTGACCCGACTAGCTTCTGCGTTAAATTGGACTAAGTGATTTTGAATTATGTGGTCATATAACAACGAAATCGCACCGACCCATGAAAGGACAACAGCTGCACGGTAGTTGGAGTTAGAATAACAACCAATAGCTTCGTCAACAAAATCTTTTGTTTGCTGATTTTGCAAGTTATTCACTTGTGCTCTAAATGCATTCGCCTTGACTTTAACTGCAGGTAGTTTTGTCGTTATACTTTCTCCAAACTCACCTTTGATGTAATCTGAAGTGACATCCGTCCCGAAATCTCGCAAAATGCTTTCGGTTAACTGCTCTCCACCGGCACTTGCTTTTAATTTCTTGCGCAAGTCTTCTTTGGACAAACCGTTGTATTCATCAGCTACTTTGAAAATTTTAATTCGATGAAACCCTTGCAGTCGAGTTTTAGTTCCGTCCAAGACTACCTCATATTTTCCTTCCTCATATGCCTTCTGCAATTTCTCAACTTCACTGTGATGTGCAGCAATTCGGTAGACCGGAATTTTCTTCTCTATAGTTTTGTATTTGATATAAATATTGAATTTTTGAAGAGCTATTGATGTGACTTTATTCGTTGATTCTTTGAGAGACTTTGAGAATGCAAGGTGGGAAAGCACTATTTTGCCGTGTAAGTATCCCCACTCACCTTGAATAAAATTCTCCGTGATATCACGACCCATTTTTTGTAAGACGCGTTCATAGTGGGTGCCTAAAAATGTATCAGGACCGGAATCCAATTTTTCGAAAGATGATTCAACGTCTTCACGATAACTATTCGAATTCGGCAGTTTGGAATTATCATAAATTCTGATCGCTCGAATCGGGCCAAACTTCATTTTAGAGCCGCGGAGAAACACTTCAGACGTTCCTTTTTTATAAGCAACAAGTAGTTTATCTAATTCTTGATCATTTAGTCCAAGTCGACACATCCATGGACTAATTACAGCATCATTCAATTGATAACATAAGTTGTATAGAGTTGTAGCTGTCATGTCAAAGAAATGTGAGACTATTCTAGAGGTACCCCCGCATCAAAACACCTCTTCGCCCACACCCCCATCAAACTCTCCCGCTCATACTGCGCAACAATACTATACAACAACGCTATCTGATCTTTCTTATAATAACTATCACTACTCGGATGATCCATCGTCTTGTACCATTGCACGCAGCCCATGAAATGATTGAACGCAGTTGTGGCCATGGAGTCGGCGAGGATTTCGTCACCGCTCTTGTAGGCGGCGTCGGTCATGCTGATCCAGTAGTCGTCGGGAGCGATTTGCAGAGGGGGGATGTTGTTGACGCAGGTGCGGATGAGACCAGAAGCTTGTTCGTTCATTCCTGATTCGCAGAGCGCGTGCGCGGTGATGGCGCAGGAGTAACGATACGGATCGCTGAACATGCGTTGCGTGGTTTCGTCGGCGTAAACGTCGAGATCGCTGAGGCCGCCCCAGGAGAATTTTTTCAGGAAGAGGTTGTAGGTTTTCTCGAGGTTGACCTGCGGACGCTCAACGAGATTTGCATCTTCACGCATGTTGTACGTAGGCACGAGTTTGTACGTGAGTCCTTCGAGCTGAAGAAAATTTCCGAGTCCGCCGTAACAGCTTTGCGGCATGTTCACTGCGAAATGGATCGGACGTTCCCAGTTGTTGTGCGCGAGTATGTCGAGAATGATGATCTGATCTTTGAGCAGATAACTTCCCGGAAGACTCCACATGATTTGACCGGAATCGTTATCGGCAGGAAGAATTACGGTGCGCGCAGGAATGTAATTCAACCAATCGCCGGCAACGGTTTCGTATTGGTACTGCTTGTCGTCTGTGCTGAAAAAGTCGACCACGTTTTCGAGCAACATGGTGTCGTTACTTTCGATCATCATGTAATCGCGTGTGCCTTCGCGGTATTGCCAATGCTCCATGGCAATCGGAAGCGGATCGGAATCATATTGTTTTCTTTTCGCCTGATCGATGTGCCAATCGCTGCGGAAAAGTGAAAGACAAACAATGCGCACATCTTTGCGAACACCGAGCACTTCCTGCGCATACCAGAGCGGGAATGTATCGTTGTCGGCATAAGTGAAGAGAATTCCGTTTCGCTCACAGGACTCCAACATACTTATTGCGAGATCGCGTGCTACTGTACGGTTCGAACGGTCGTGGTCATCCCAATTTTGCACGAGTAGAAGAGTAGGAATGACGGCGCTCAACGAAACCGCCGCTGCGAGTGCAACTGTTCTTCCCAAAAGATTTTTCAGATCATAGAGGTACATAATTCCGAGACCAATCCATATCGACCACGCGTAGAAGGAACCAACGAACGCATAATCACGTTCACGCGGTTGCCACGGCGTTTGATTGAGATAAAACACAATGGCAAGTCCGGTGAAAACAAAAAGTAATCCGGTGATGAGTGCATCGCGTTTTGAAACAGTCATGTGATAAAACATGCCTACAATGCCGAGAAGAAACGGCAACATGAAGTACACATTGTTTGCTTTGTTGTGCTGAATAGTTGGAGGCGCAAGTTCTTCGTCGCCTAATCGCCAGTTGTCGAGCGGAGCAATTCCGGATTTCCAGTTTCCTTCTGCATCGGGACCGCCTCCGGAGAAATCGTTTTGTCGCCCGGAGAAATTCCACATGAAGTAGCGGAAGTACATCCAACCCATTTGGTACGTGACGAAAAATTGCGCGTTCTGTGTGAATGTTGGAATGGTTACAGTTGTCGCAGTTCCATCTTCTTCTTCGAGTACAATTTCTTTTCCGGCACCATCGACCCAACTCTTGTAACCTTGTTCGTGTCCGGAGCTCCACATGCGCGGAAACCAAACGCACGCACGGTTGTCGTAATTCGCTACGCTGCTTTTGCGTGCGTCGCTGATCACATATTTTCCTGACTCTTCGTCTTTCGCATACACCGGACTTCCATCTACCCACGGTTCCTGTGAATCGTACGGTGTGCTGTATTGTTGTCCGTAAATCAACGGCCATGTTCCGTATTGTTCGCGATTGAGATACGACAACAAGCTTACAGGATCGCTCGGATTATTTTCGTTGATCGGTGTCCATGCATTTGCACGAATAACAATAACGAGAAAGCTGGAGTAACCCAACAGCAGCACGAGGAATGAAAGAACTGCAGTGTTGAGCCAACGGATTTTTCGCTGAGCGGAGAACCACAATCCGCCAACGATGAGTGCGGCAACGAAAACAAAGAATACGAGAATGCCCGTGTTGAAACCGAATCCCATTTCGTTGACGAAAAACAATTCTGTTTTACCGGCGAGTTTTACAATCCCTGGAATGAGAATGTCCTGTACACCGCCGAGTAGGAGCAATGCCAGCAAGAATGTTTTGAGTAATCCGAGTCGTGTTATTTTTTCCGTCTTGCGGAAATAATAGATAAACACGAGTGCAGGAATCGTAAGTAGATTCAGCAAGTGAACGCCGATGGAAAGTCCGATGAGAGCAGCAATGAAAACAATCCAGCGATCGCTTCGTGGATCATCTGCTTCGCCTTCCCAGCGCAACATGGCCCAGAACACCATTGCAGTGAAGAAGGAAGAGAGTGCGTATACTTCGCCTTCTACTGCAGAGAACCAGAATGAATCGGTGAATGCATACGTGAGTGATCCACACATTCCGCAGATCATGATAAGCACCATGCGTCCCTGAGAAAATTTATCGAGACGTTTGAGCACAATTTTCTTCGCGAGATGCGTGATCGTCCAGAAGAGAAACATCACTGTGCCCGCACTTGCTAACGCCGACATGCAGTTGATCCACCACGCCACGTTTTCGTTGTTGCCCATGGAGAACAAACCGAACACGCGACCGAGAATGAGAAAGAATGGCGCACCGGGAGGATGGCCGCTTTCGAGTCCCCAGGCACAGGCGATGTACTCGCCGCAATCCCAGAAACTGGCTGTGGGCTCTAGCGTACAGATATAGACGAGACCGGAAATAAAGAATACTACCCAGCCGGACAATAGGTTGATTCGACGATACTGCTCAGGAATTTGCACCCTCAAAGATAATGTTAACCACATAGGAACATAGTGTGTTAGGTGTTAGAAAAAAGGCGCGCCAAGGCGCGATACATAGGTCACAAGAGAAACGGGAGATGTGAAACATCTCCCATTTGTTACCTCGACTTTAACCACGTAGTATCATAGGGTGTTAGGTGTTAGAAAA
>JBEIPA010000041.1:0-35271 GCA_040377305.1 Flavobacteriales bacterium
AGTTACTTCTTGAGTTTGATTTAAAATTTGATGAAACAACAATAAAATAATTATATATTACAACGTTCAATTAAAGTAAATTTCTCCGCTCATTACAAAACTTCTATTCACTATCTCGCTCAAGCGAAATAAGTTTGGTTAAAACAAAACTCATACACCGATGCCATTAACTATTACCACTTTTAATATTCAGACGTTT
Organism: Flavobacteriales bacterium; assembly: GCA_040377305.1. GTDB lineage: Bacteria > Bacteroidota > Bacteroidia > Palsa-965 > Palsa-965. Next base: position 200 of record JBEIPA010000041.1, read on the forward strand.
GGGATGACACGTTGCGACAACATAGATCGCATTAGAGCTGTTTCCCGAACCATTTGTGAGCTAAATCCACGTCCCGATATTCTTTGTCTGATTGAAATCACCGCGAGCGATTTTGATGAGGTAAACTGGGTTTGCATCTCGCTGCGCGTTTGGATTGCCAAGACCTATCTCGAACTGGGACGCACAGAAACTAAATACAATTTCATTCATACATTTCACAATGGTTTTGAAACGTACGTATATTTCTATAATCCCGATACGGTAAATCCATTGGTTCTTGAAAGTGGTATAAAGGAATTATATACCATCGAATCGGGGCAAAAAGACTGGTATCCGTTGCTCGATACTTTGAAATTCAAAAAAGTATCGAAAACCGATACCAAGGCCAATCAAAGTTACTGGCACAGGCTCGATAATTATTTCCCATTGCTTCATTTTAATAATCGAGGAACCTGTCGTTCGCTTGGATTGGGACTATTTGAATATAACAATAAGGAAATTGGCGTATTGGTTTGGCACAACAAGGCCGGCAATGGAAGTATCTCTTATGGTTATATGCAATTGTTAGCCGGATCGGATCTTTGCAAAGCAGGGAAACTAACATTTAAAGACGAGAACAATAACAAAAAAACACTTGACAATTTAGTGCTGACTGCCGACTTCAACGTTGATTTAGTTCAAGCCAGTCAATACATTAACAACCCTTATGATTCGTATACGGATATGACAATAGCGGTTAAAGGAAATTCTGCGCTGAGCTATCTGAACGAATACAGTTTCAATCGTTTTTATCCCGATCCGGACAAGGTCTTGATTCATGCGTTTGACAATTCTTTATTCTATTCAAAAGACTTTACCATTGATCGGGCCTTCATCAATCCATTGGTGAGCAACCTCAAGGGGCAACGGGATTATGTGATTAAATTTTTAAACAACAGCGAGTTTATCAACAATGACGACGAAGAAGAACTTACCGATAAAGAAGACTTGCTGAACCATTCTTTTGCCAATAGCCTGGAAGGGATTTTAATTAAGTACAAAGGCCCGATGTACAATAAACAAAAGCGGGAAACAATAATTCTTGATTTTATGGAATGGCGGGCGAAGCTCCGTAAAAACGGGTATGCACCACTTCTGACATCGAAAGAAATTCTTGGCGATCGTTTTATTTCTTTTTTCGCCGAAGCATATAGCATTTATGTCGGCACAACAGGGTTTCGTAGTCACAGCTACCCCCGGATATGTGGGGATTTTGGTAGCGTAACAGATGGCGATGCGGTTTTCCTCCTGCGAAAATTTGTTAGTGATCATTTACCCGTAACCCTCATTCTTAAATAAGCAAGGCAGATGAACGAAACCTTATATCAGCTCATTCGCAGTTGCTGGACTTCTGATGGCAACTTCTCATTAGGCGCAGCGCAACTTACCGCCTCTCCGGCAAGGACAGTTCTTGCAAAACATTTTCCAGGCGAAACGCTTCTGCTTACAGGCGCAACAATGCCTGTATTGGAAAACGGATTTGTAGTAATTCAGGAAGCGACTTGCGTTTCCAAACTGCTCCAATTCAATTCGGCAAAAGTCACTGCACGTTTTTATGTCGATGCTGCAAACAATACGCACTTTGATTTAACGACAACAGATCAGGCCTTAACTTTTCGTTTCAATGAAAGTTTTCCTGCTATAAAAGACCATGCCAATTGGGGCGGATTAACATTAACGCAAGCCACACTTCGGTTAGATTCCACCTTACTTACCAATACCGTCTGTCGCGATTTGGAACGCATGTATGCACCCAAACGATTTCCGGAAACATCTGAAAGTCGTGTTGTAAAAGGATGGAAAATTTCCGGCTTACCGGGATTGCCCGAAGGCTGGTCATGGATTTACGATTTGCTGGGAAACCGCTCCCGATTTCGCATCGAAGGCCCCTTGGAAATACTGGAAGGTAAGCCCCGTTTTTTGCTGGCAACACCAATGTACGAACCCGTAGCCATCGGCCACCTGAGACCGGCCTTTGCTTTCGAAATGATTGGCTGGCTGGCAGAATATGGTTTGCCCGAAGGAGAAATTACACTATCCAATTTTAGTTATCGCTTTCGCGCGCAACTCACTCCTCCTATTGGAACACAACCGTTAACGCTATTTGCCAAGTGGGGACTATCAACACCAGATCAATTGCAGTTTACCATCGATGCACAGCTTGATCTCGATGGCGCAATTCAAACACTCGATTCTTTTTTCAATCTACCCCCCGAACAAGGATTAAGAACATTAATCCCAACCCAGAATTTTCCGGCTGTCAACACGATCAAATTAAAAACGATTGATTTTGATATTTCCTTATCGCCCTTCCGGCTGCAACGCTTAACCGCAAGGCTGGGGATGGATGAAAGTGCAAGCCAGGTTATTTTCCCTGAACTCGTAACAGCCAAACAATTTGAACTCGTCGCTGATTTGTGGCCCGGAACTGCCGGCTCTCCCAGAATGAAACTGAATGCCAGTTGTGGTATTGTACTCCATACGATGAGTCAACCCATACGCCTCAATTCGCGAATTGGTCTTCCATCCTTGAATTACAGTATCGGATTAGATCCCGTTCAAACATTCAATATCTCCGGTTTTGTACATTCTCTTTTTCCTTCACTTGGTAATTTGCCCGCCGTATGGTGCGATACATTATCCTGCGCAGGAAAAATATATCCGCCTGAACTGCTTTTTGAATCTGCTTTTGAATCCGATATAGAGCTCGATTGGCTGTCGCTCAAAATTCGTTCGTTTGGTCTTTCTTTTAGCGCACGACGTACCGGCGATGAAAATATTATTGACGCAGAAGCATTTGTTGCCGCAACCCTTGCCGGCCAGTTTGATGTTATTTTGCATGGTTCCATTTCACGTGATCAGCTCAATGTATCCGGCACTATTTCTACTTCCGAAAAACTGCGGCTTCCTCAAATCCTTCCCGCAGGCATTCGCCTTCCCGATTATTTCAATACCTGGGAATTTGAAAAAGGCTCGCTCGAAGTGCAGCGAGGAACAACCAACCGCGTGAAGTTTTCTTTGAAGGGAAATGTTATGCTGGATTTTGGTTCGATCGGAAATATTGCAGCCACCTCGCTCGATGTAACGATTCAAAAAGAAGAAGGAAAAGACTGGTCAGTTAAGATTGAAACAAGCGGCTCGATCAAAGTCTTTGCCATTACTGATCAGGGGCCGGTAAACTGGCTCGTCGATTTAGCAGGTACAGTAACCATCAATGCCAGTTCACTTTCCAACTGGAGCATGGTCTTTGCCGCCAATGAGGGAAGCGGAAGGATCGGGCCGGTTCCATTGCCTGTTCCGAAACGAATTGAAGGTATTAACGTTACACCATCAAACGTTACTGTTTATCCCAAAAGCGTAAGTATTTCGATGGAAAACGGGAACTGGAAATTTGATACAAAAAGTATTTTCAAATTAGACACGTTTGCTTTTTTGCAAAACTTGATTCCTGAAGCAGGAACAGAAGCGCATTTAATTATTCAAAAACTGGAAGGTGTTTATTCAGCATCACTTGAATTAAAAAACCTGATTGGATTTACTATCCCAATCAATATCCCCGAGCGCCAAAATATGCCCGCCATTAATCTGGGCAATACGCGCTTTGAATTGACAAAGGCCAGCATTGCCGTTTCCAATCGCTTGGGCCTAACCTTTAGCGCCGAAACAAGCTGGTTCTTGCCCGAATACATGAATGAATTATTTGGCATTGTAGGAAGACCCGAAGACCACAATCCAAAGTTTCGTTTTTTTAAAACATACAAACCCGCAGGGCAAGTTCCCACAGATGCATTAACGCTGAAGTTTCAACTGGGGCTTGCTACAAACGGGCAACCGTCGGGAAGTGTTACGCTTAATGCGCTTCCGATCAATCTTATTCAGACCGATGGCGACAAATTTGTTTTGAGTTTTGGCCCGGCAACAGATCCCGGCAAGTATGGAAAAATCAAATTTGCCAAGCCCATACTCGCTTACAATGCGGTGAAGGGTTTTGAAATGGAACTTGATTTTGAAATCGAAAAAGATCCGGCTATTCCGTTGAAGCCACTGATTGATTTACTGAAAAATGCAAAGCTCGACGCCATTGCCAATCTGCTTCCCGATCCACTACCAATCCCGATTTCAGATCCGCCACGCTTTTTTGAAAACGGAGCATTTAACTGGACCTTGCTGGAAGCCTTAGTTAAAAAGTGCTGGCCCAATGACACCGAATTGTTTCCGAAAATGAAAGCCTTGCTCGAACCGATTGCTCATCGCTTTGAACAATTGCCCGATACTTTGAAAAACTATTTGCAACCTCCGGGGATTCGCGGACTGAAGTTCAAACTCACCGCATCGCCGACCGGAAATGTAGAACTTGGTTTTGAAATGAAACAGGATCCCGGTGTAAAACCGGAAGATCCATCGGAGATGAAACGCAGCGCACAGATATTGTTGATTCCCGGACTTCCGCTGGTGTTCTTCGGCCTGCGTTTGCGTAAATTCCATTTCGGAGAATTGTTTGGAGGGCAATTGTTCACCACGCTTATAGATGCCGATATTGATGTGTTTGATATGCCCTCGTTGATTGCTTCACTCGTTGATAATCCGGATGTGAAGTATTACGTTGGCGATTCGAAAAAATTCAAACGCACGATTCAACTCTACGATTTGCGTACGTTTATTGTTTGGCAAACACAAATACCGATTTTCATTCCTGCATTTTACCGGCATGTTGGTATCGACTATTATGGATTAGGCGATGTGCGTTTTCAATCGGGTTTTGGATTTCCGGAACCGGAATTTGATCTGGTCAAACTGGGAGAATTAATAAAAGACCTTGTAACCTTTGCACGTGACCCTGCGGCGCCTATGCCCGAAAACGCGGACTACCGCCCAATGGATCTTGCATTCAAAATGGGGCCCTTGTATCTGGAAACCGGCGCATGGATGGGGAAAAAAGTGATTGGCTGGAAAACGCCGCTCACTCCGCCGGGTGGAATTACACTCAGCAGTTTGCTGGCCAAAGTACTCAACACCATCAAGTTTTTCAGTGTGAATAAATTCATCACCAGCATTCCGTTTGAAAACAGGCATGCAGAAGGTGCATTGGCGAGCGAATTTCTGGGCATGAGTCTGGGTGGTAAATTTTTGTTGTCAACGCCTTACGAATTTGTCAATACAGAAGCAGGGCGCTGGAATCTTTTGCCGGAACAAACCACGCAACTGATGAGCGTATTGCCAACTGGCGTAACAAAAGATACGCCGGGTGTTGTACTTTTCCTGCGCGGTGAATGGACATCTACATTTGGTTCATTGCACACTTCTTTCGGTTTGATCGCCATTGACAGTAAACGTTTTGCTATCGGATTCCGGTTTGATGGAACACTGGCCAGTTCCATTCAGATTAATTCAAACGCATTCGTTACGATCAATCCACCCGAAACACCTTTTGCGTTTTCGGGAACGAGCAAGGCGGTGTTGAAATATGCCGGCATGGAATTTTTCAACGGATTCATCACCGCTTCGGGCAATCACCGGCGTTTCGATTTTTCAGGGCAATTGAAGTTAACTGAACCCGGTCAAACCTTCAACATCAATGGCAATGCAGCGGTAGCCGGCCATTTTGATCAGAATTCATTTTCTATTTCGGGCGGAGCCAACGTTTCATTTTTGATTTTCCAGGGAAGCGGTTCGTTTAAAGTAGAAGGTGTTTCAACTGTTTTAGCCAAAGGAACCTTAAAATTAAATATCCCCGGAATACTTGTTTTAGATAGCACTTTCGATTTATCACCAACGGAATTTACGCTGCGTACATCATCAAATTTGTTTAACGTTTTCCCAACGACGATCGAAGCGGTGATGAATAAACCCGCACAAACCATTGCCTTTACGCTGGAATCACAGCCGCTCAATAATTTGTTTGGTTTTTACTTGTCGTTCAATGCGCGGTTTGGTTCGAACGCCGAACAAACGGGTACGTTTAAAATCAAATTAGTTGGTCAGGAATTGGTGAATGGTACTTGTAAACTTCAGGATGCCAATACGTTTAAGATTGGAGGAACATTAACGCTTGGTTTACTTAACTTTAGTGTCAACGGAACTTTTTCCTCTTCCGGATTTTCAATAGAAGGAAGTACATCGTTTGCAAGCATTGCCAGCATTGGCGTAAGCATCACCAATCAGGGCATTACGTTTTGGGTTGAAGCATTTGGTTTACCAAGAAGCAATACGGCTTTGAAATCGTGCAACGACACGCTTTACCTCTGCAGTTCAACAGGGAATGCGAAATTTTATATTGATCTCAAAAACGCGCTTAACTCCCGCGCGAAAGACTGCCCCTGCGGACTCAAAAGGTTTGTGCCATGTCCGTATCCGGAAAAGGCCGAGAACTTCCTGTATGTAACTTACCTTGTAAATGACTTGTTTACTGCAAAGAAACAGGGCAAGGGCATTTTGAGCCGAAGCCATAACAATCACAAGCACCATTCAACGGTAAGAGTGGTGAATGCAGCGCAGAAATCGTTCTCGATTGAAGTTCGTCGCCATGGCCATCACAAGGATATATTCAGCGAGATGTTAGACTTTATGGAAGATCGTTTAGGCTCGCACTTCGCTTTTCTCATAGCGAGATACATCGGCAATGTTAATGGAGCTGCTATTGTTGTCCGGGAAACAACCATCCATCAAATGCATAATGGGCAAGTTACTATTGTCGTTTCCTTCCCTTCGGCCATTGAGCATTTTCAACGCATTGAAACTACATTAAGTTTCGCCAATCCAAGACATGCCAGCGATTTGATTGCAGATGAAATGATGCGGTATTTTTACGAAAACGAATGGCCCGATCAGCAGAAGCTGCTTCGAAAAACCAGAAAGAAAACTGCAGTAAAAAAAGTAACTGTTCTAAAAGCGAATACGAAGAAAACGATTGCCCTGAAACGTGTTGCTAAAAAAGTAACGACTAAAAAAGCGGCATCGAAAAAGCCTGCTGAAAGAAAGCCCGTTGCGAAAAAAGTAATCGTTAAAAAAACAGACTCTCAAAAACCTGCCGGGACTGGAAGGAAAACAGTATCGAAGAAAGCCGCTGGTAAAAAGACGATTGCGAAAAAGCAAAAGAGAAGAAAAAATTCTTAAACAGCTTCTACGTTAAAGCCACTGTACTTGTCGGGCCGAGTGTTATGTCTGTGGGGAAGCGCATGATACGAGGTCTTGTTGACCGGGAATCTACTGTTCAGTCAAAACGAAGGTTGTCAGTCCCGGGCGCATTGCTTTATAACGGTTTGCGGATTGGCGTTGGTGGGCTTTTGAAACCGCAAACTATCTACCAGCGCCAAAGTTTATTAATTGCTCAAATGTTTGTATTCGTACTGTCCGACAACTAACGCAAAGCCCGTGTTACCTGCTGTGCTTTATTTAGGTGTGCTAAGATTATTGTCAACAGTCAACTTAAATTCAATTGTAGAATTCAAATCTACCCGTCTGTACACATTATTCTCTGTAAGTTCTACAAACTGTAATGTCATTCCTTGCCATGCAATTTGATTTTCACTACTTGCATGGACGTGTATTTTATTTGAAAATTCATCGCTACTATTTAAAATTATCGGATTCCAATCGGATCTAAAATCAACTTTAGACGCTACAAATAAAGCAGCATCTTTTGAAATCTCCATGAAATCTAATTCACCATAAGTATTGTGTTTAATGTTAACGGTGTTTCTGAGAAAACGAACCAATCCATCTTTACTTCTTTCAAACATTGAACCGGCATAAATACTACATTGTCTTCTTTTGTCAATAAGTTCTCCATGTTTCAATGAGTCAGCTAAGTCAGAAAATATTTTATATGGTTCTGATTTCTGAAGTAAGTCTTTAGGTTTCAAACCATGTGAATTTTCTGGAAAATGTTTAATAGAAACAGCTAGCGAAGATGCCTTGTTAGTGAAGTCGGAGATGGATGTGTTTATTGAAAATGGAAAACTTAATTGTCTATTAAGAGTTTCCCATGGTTTAATAATGTCGTTTAGAAATTTGATTTTCTCTTCTGTCATCGGTCAGATTTTATTAATGTTCGGTCGTCAGAGCATTGCAGGTAACGTTTTGCGGATTGGCGCCGCGCGCTTTTCCTTCTAATAAATATACGTGAAAAGCGGGTGGTGCCAATGCGCTGTTAGCGGCTGGCTTTCGTTGAGGGGAATTGCCAAAGTATTTCATGAACCAATCCTTGATAATAATTTTCTGAAGCCAAATATGAACTGACCACAAGAATAAACAAATTTATTGCGGCCAACGTCAAGGTGAGTTTTTGCCAGGGACGCTTTAAGTAATATTTGAGTACTAGGAAATTTATCGCGGCCAACACAAACACTAAACAAACTGAAATCAATGCGTACTTCAAAAAATAGTGTTGAGCTTGGTTTCTGTGAGCAGCAAGTGACTCTTCTAGCGTCGATTTTATTCCGACTTCGGGCCTAACAATAAGCGCGAGAGTTAATATCATTCCCCAAGAAACCAGAAGAGTGATGCTATTCAAACTGTACAATGCAGTAAGTTTTAGGGCAATATACTTTTTTCTTAGTGTATTGTATATTAATGCTACTGCCAACAGAATCCAAGTGGTGAAGGCAATATATTGTCCAATGAATAATAGCGTTGAGATTATTTCGTGTGCCATTGGTTGCTTGCCCCTAACGTTTTGCGGACTGGCGCCGCGCGCTTTTCCTTCAAATAAATATACGTGAAAAGCGCGTGGTGCCAATGTGCTGCTAGATGACGTTGATCAGAGTGAATCGTGGATTTCTTCTCCATTCCGATATTCCTTTTGGAATTCAATTTCCCATCTGGACCATAGTTGATAAATACTCCATTGGCTTCGCCATTCAAATATTCGTTAGTCGCACGAATCTTCCCATTTTCAGAATAGAAAGTTTTCGTCCCGTTTGGTCTACCATCTGCGTATGTGGCTTGAACAGAAAGATTGCCGTTTTCGAAGTATGAGCGATATGCTCCATCATATTCTCCAGAAGAATTATAGTGCAGTTCCGTGCGGTCAAAGTTTACACCATTTGCAAGGAAATTGACTTTGTAACCATTGTCATCTTTGATTATTTCAATGCGATAATCATGTGAATTCCATCTGTTCGTTTTCCAGTTACCAACCTTAAAGGTGATGCTATCAGAAAGCGAGATGAGGAATCGATTCGGCCCATATTCATAACCGACGGATGCAATTTTATTGCCGGACTCAATTATTTTGCTTTGACCTTCTTCGGTATTCCAGATTACATCGACACTTTTCGGATCAACACCTGAACAGACTAATTCTACATTGTTGTTGCTGAAAATGTAACTTGAAACGCGACCTAAAAAGGAATCGGAATTACGGAATACAAACTTTAAGAGAAGAAGTCCTAGCAAGACCAGTGTTGCCTGGGTAATTAGTATACGTCTTGCTTTCACACGGTTTTTCAATGACCTCTAACGTTTTGCGGATTGGCGCTGCGCGCTTTTCCTTCTAATAAATATACGTGAAAAGCGCGTGGAGCCAATGCGCTGTGTGCGTAGACTACGAAGCAGGATAATTATTCTTGTCGAGATGTTTAGGGTCCAATTCGTTTGACCAGAGTATACTCCCTTCATAATCCATTCCCACTTTGATTGGATGTGAAGGAAACTCTGAAGATGACCAAATCACATCTTCGCCATTAGCTCCTTTAGTGATAGAACGTTTTACTGTGGGTTTCCAGCGTAACATTATAAATCTGTCAGTACTGGTATGAGGAGGCAAATTAATATCGCATGGCCCATCCGCATAACAATCAAATCGGTTTTGCAATTCGAAATTCACTGTGTCATCTACGTGGAAGGAATTCTCATACGAACAGATCCAGCTCGAGAACTTTATGGTGTCATTCGTGGGGTTGGTTAACGTAACGCAAACGTGCAAAATATATGACGAATCAGACATGCTATAAAGATCTGGATCATTTAAGCTGTCGGATAGTTGCACGATGGATGGCAGATTCCAATTTACACCTCCCCATTTCGCGGTTAAGACCAATGAATTGGATTCTGATTCAGAAGCAGCATTATGATTACAACCAAGAGCGATGAATGAAAATAATATCGCTGTTATCGACAAGAGTCTCATAATGGTTTACGCTAACGTTTGCGGATTGGCGCCGTGCGCTTTTCCTTCTAATAAATATACGTGAAAAGCGCGTGGAGCCAATGCGCTGTTAGTGGCTGCACTTACTCACTTTTGTTTTCAAACGTGTATTCTGAGAATGTACGAGCGAAAAAGTCTGGCAGCAATTCTTTATATGGTTTAACCCAGCTGTTGAGAACAAAATTGTCCAAGTCTTCAATGAGGGCGGCACTTAGGTTCACATTTGCCTTCTCACAAAATGCTCGGAAAATAGTGTATGCGACAATTGTCGGATTGGTGTCGATAAAATCGCGGCCCTCAATACTGTTTATTTGTACTCGCCAGTTATTTTTGGAATATGAGAATCCGTACTCCAGTCCGTGTCTTGCAGCAATTTTCCAGGAATCAAATCCATTTTGTGGAACCGAATCAATATAACCTTGGCTCATGCCCCCCTCGCCATGATAGCTTTCTACGATCTCATTTTTGTTCGACGTGGAATTTTCTACCGTTATGTCCACAACAGCAACTGATACTATCCCATTTTTGACTTTGTACCATTTATATGAATTGCTGTCCATGATTTACTGTGTTGCCACTAACTAGTTTATTTGCGCCACTTTTATTCGCTTATACGCCCAATTTGGATGGCTTTACGAATGTTCATGGCGGATAATTGCAACTGAAATTTAGCAAATAAACTATCGCAACATGGTGCCTGCATAAAACAAAAACGCGACCCGGTTCTCCGGATCGCGTTTTTGTTCAATGTCTATTACCAACTTCTATTTCCTATCGCCTATTTCCTATTACCTACTTCGTGATCTCCTCGTACTTACTTCCCTTCGGCTTCTTCACTTTCTTTTTCTTCTTCTTGCCGTTCTTGTCATCAACCGGAGGTGCCGGAGTAGGTTCAGGAGCTTTGATTTCTTTCACGGGTGCAGGTGGAAGAACATTTCCTTGTGCGTCGACAACGGAAACGGTGTAACCGAGTTTCACGAGACGATTGTACAAGAGTGCGCTGTCGCCAACGACAGTGATGGTCATGTTTTCATCGCCGAGCCACTTGTGTGCAAGACTGTCGATGCCGGGCTTAGTCATGGACTGAAGAATCTGCAATTGCGTTTGCGTGTAATTGTCGGGAAGATTGTAGTCGACAATATTCTTCATGAAGAACAATTTCTGATACGGATCTTCATAACGCAAGGCTTCTTTCTGAGAGATGGCGCGCTTCATGTAATCGAGCTCGTCTTGCTTCACACCGTTTTTCTCGTATGCAGAAATGATGCTCATGAATTCGGCAACAGCGCTGTCCGAAGATGGAGCACGCACACCCGCTGATGCAGAGAACGCACCTGTGTATGAATTCGCAGCGAATCCGGAACGGGCACCATAAGTCCAGCCGTGTTCTTCACGCAAACTTAAGTTGATGCGCGAGTTGAAGTGTCCACCGAGTGAATAGTTCATCAAAGATGCGCGGTAGTATTCACCGGTTGCATCGTAAGGCATTGCCATGCGACCAATGCGTATTTCAGACTGTGCTGCTGCTTTCTTGTCGTACAGGAAAATGGTTGTTGGTCCCGGAGTTGCTTTTGATTGCAGCTCGTTCGCAACTTTCAGCGCAACGCCTGTCGATTTCCAATTCTGGAGGAACATGGCTCTCTTCATGATATCGTCTTTCTTGAGATCAGATACAACGACGAGACGAGCAATATCCGGAGAGAACATTTTCTTGTGATACGCTTTCACATCCTCCAGTGTAATTTTCTCTGCTGTTTCTTTGGTTCCGCTCATCGGAGTCGCCATGATATGACCTTCACCGAATAGCATCTTCGAGAAAATGAAATCGGCCATTGCAGCTGGTTGGGTAGACATATTCGCAATGTTCTCGAGCTGACGTTGCTTGACCAGATCAAACTCTTCCGCATCAAATTTCGGATGGAATATTTTCTGCTCTACCAACGCAAGCGTAGAATCCAGGTTACGCGTCATGCAAGTGATGTAAATCTGAATTTCATCGGCAGTGAGGTTGATAGAAATTTCACTGCCGAGCAATTCTGTTTTCTCTTCGACACGCTCTGCAGAATATTTTTCGGTAGACATATCGAGCATGCTTACCAGCATCTGTGCTGTTCCGGATTTCGCAACATCTTCCTGTCTATGACCGGCAGAAATACTCAACAACATGTAGGTGCGTGGAATCTCTTTATTCTCCGTACCGATGTATTTCAGCCCGTTTGCAAAAACACCGCGCCACATGGAAGGTGGAACTGGTGTTGGAGTAGAACCAGGAGTTGGTTGAACACCACGATTGAACGAATCAGAAGCGCGACGCATGGTGAGACCTTGATATTCTCCACCTTCAGGAGCACCAACGCGGTGTTCAGGAATAGTGAAGTCATCTGCTTTTGCGATGAGATTGCTCATTCCTTTTGGAACAACGCTGAGTACAACAGAGTATTTTCCTTTGATGTACTTGTTGTAAACACGCATCACATCTTCTTTCGTCACTGCTTTGTAGCGATCCATATCTTTCGCAACCATATTTGGATTGCCAAAGAATGTGCTGTATGCAGCGAGTGTTGAACCTTTGCCCTGAACAGAAGTCAATCCGTCAATGAAGAGGCCCTCGATATACAACTTGAACCGTGTCATGTCGTCGTCTGATACGCCTTGTTTTTCGAATTCGACAAACGAGGCTCTCATGAGACTGTCGGCTTCGCGAAGATTGTGACCCGGATACATTCTGATCATACACATCGTTTGTCCGGATAACTCCTGACTCGAATTGAACATACTTGCAAACTGGGCAATTCCTGATTCAACGAATGCTTTGTAGAATACAGAACCTTTTCCCTGAGAGATGATTGTAGTCAATGCGTCGAGTGCGGCTTCATCGGGATGCATTGTTTCTACCGCAGGCCAGGAAGCAACGAGTTGTGGAAAACGAATATTGTCTTCGTACGAAATGTAGCGGTTGCGATCAAGTGTAGCAGGCATTTTCGCCATTGACTTCACTTCAGGTCCGCGCGGAATGCTACCGAAATATTTTTCTGCCAGAGCGATAACCTGAGCCGTTGTTACGTCACCTGATACGGTTAGCGTAGCATTATTTGGTCCATACCAACGCAGGAAGAAATTTTTCAGATCCTGTACACCAACACGATCGAGATCGGCAACGTAACCGATAGTTGTCCACGAGTAAGGATGTCCAACAGGATACATTGCTTCTCCGATTTTCTCCCACACCAATCCGTAAGGAGCATTTTCGTAACGCTGACCACGCTCGTTTTTCACCGTAGCGCGTTGCACTTCGAATTTTTTCTGAGTCACTGAATCGAGCAGGAATCCCATACGATCAGCTTCAAGCCAAAGTGCAAGCTCGAGGTAATTTGAAGGAACTGTTTCGAAATAATTGGTGCGATCGCCATTGGTAGTTCCGTTGAGGTTACCGCCAGCTTCGTTGATGAGTTTGAAGTGTTGTTCATCGGCAACGTGTTCTGATCCCTGGAACATCATGTGTTCGAAGAAGTGAGCGAAACCGGAACGACCTTCCTGTTCACGGGCAGAACCAACGTGATACGTTACGTCTACGTACACAACAGGATCTGAATGATCTTCGTGTACTACAATGTTGAGTCCGTTTGGAAGCGTGTATTTCTTGTAAGGAATTACAAGCTTGCCATTGCCGTTTGTGGTAACGGTTTCAACCAGCTTTGCTTTAACAGGAGCTACAGGAGCGATCTGCGCGTTTGCCAATCCGGAGAAAGCCAGAATGGATCCGAGAACAAACGTGGGTACTAAGTGCTTGATTTTCTTCATGGTCAACAAATTTAGCAATATACCCCTGCGAAAACAGGTGAAAAAGGCTTTAAACAACATTAACGGTATGGGCGGTTTTTAGGGCTTATGAAGCAGTTAGAGTGCTTATCTTTGTATCGCAATTCAGGGCTTAAACGCCGCCAAAAACACTTAAAATAAAGAAGTCATGTATCCTCCACAGCTGGTAATGCCAATGAAAGAAGAACTTGTTCGCGCAGGTTTTGAAGATGTAACAGGAGCTGATCGTGTTGATTCAGTAGTTAAAGAAGAAGGAACTGTTTTGATGGTTGTCAATTCAGTTTGCGGATGCGCTGCAGGTGCTGCTCGTCCGGGTGTTCGTATGTCGCTCGCGGGTGACGGAAAAAAGCCATCTAAACTTACAACTGTATTCGCAGGTTTCGATAAAGACGCAGTTGATCAGGCGCGTAAATATTTTGCACCTTATCCGCCATCATCACCGGCGATTGCACTGTTCAAAGACGGTAAGCTTGTTCACTTCGTAGAGCGTCATCATATCGAAGGACGTTCGGCTGAGATGATCAGTGAGCATTTGAAGCAGGCGTACGCGGAGTTTTGCTAAGACAAAATTCAATTAGTCAATATGCGGATTAGTTGATTGGTTAATGCCGGGCGGTATTAATAATTCAGGAAAGCATGAACTAATTAACGTATTAACTAATCAACCAATAAAAATCCCCTGATGAAAGTCAGGGGATTTTTTATTGCGCGCTACTTCTGATCTGATTAGTTCTCGTAAAATTCTACCTGTCCGGTTTCAACATTGTACATACCACCAACGAGTTCAACTTGTCCAGACTTAATCATTTCTGCAAGGATAGAACTCCGTTCGGTGATTGCATGCACCGTGCGATGAACGTTAATGTCTGCAACCTTTTCTACAAATACTGAATTCGATGAGTTGCGATTTTGAGTTTCTGTTTTCTCATCGTCCACGGCTGGTCTGATCTTACTGAGAAGTGCTGTAAGATTGCCCATCTCAACATGATCACACGCACCTTTTATCGCACCGCATTTGCTGTGTCCAAGCACAACAATGACTTTTGCTCCGGCAACTTTGCAGGCAAATTCCATGCTTCCAAGGATATCTTCATTGAGAACGTTGCCCGCAATTCGCACACTGAAAACATCACCGAGTCCCTGGTCAAAGATGAGCTCTGACGAAGTTCGTGAGTCGATGCAGCTCAGGATGATTGCAAAAGGATGCTGACCATCGGATGTTTCATTGACTTGCTGAAGCAAATTTCTGTTCGCTTTGAGGTTGTTCATGAAACGCACGTTCCCGTCTTTCAGAATCTGTAAAGCTTGCGCAGGCGTTAGCTGACTTTGTGTTTCTTTCGATTGAGTTCTCATTGTTGGGTTGATTTTAGTTAGGTTACATTAAGTAAAAATTGTCGGCCGGGTAAGGATCAGGGATATTCTTATTTGAAATCAATTGGCGCAAGTTGATTTCAATCGTTCGGGAGATCGCATTCATTGCGGTATCAGTGGGTTTATTGGAAAATGGATCCTGCATGTGCGTCGCCGATTTCTCCAGTAGAAAAAACGCAGAAGAGATCAGAACAAGCAACGGGATTTCAAAATACCATTCCACGTTCCCCAGTGAAACAGCCAGTGTTACCACAAAAAGATAGATTGTGAAGTGCAGAAAACGGCTGTATGTTACAGGAAAGACAGTTGATTTGATCCGTTCTGCGCGACCCATTGAATCGCAAAACCGCACTAAAGTATTGTCGAGTTGTATGTGTGTAAACTGGTCAATGTGTTTATCGCGCTTCAGTTCTGCAAGGTCAGCGGCATGTAGCTTAAGCATGGCCAATGCTTTGTTGTTGTGTTTGCTTACCTCGTGTAAATCTTCTTCAGAAAGGAGATCCTTTGAACTACTCAAGGGGTCTAGTCCGCGGAGCTGAGCAGACAAGGTGTAGCACCAGGCAATTTGCCGATGCGCCATTTTGGATACCAATGTTTCTTTTCCGGCCGGAAGCAGTGTCTGCAGTTGCAGAACGAAACTTCTCGAATCGTTTACAATGCTGCCCCAGATCTTGCGCGCTTCCCACCAGCGTTCGTAGGATTGATTGAGTTTGAACGACAGGAGGATTGAAATGGCTGTACCAATAAATGCCGGAATCGTAAGGGGCATCTCCGGAAACCAATCGGAATAAAGGTGTGTAATCAAATAGACTGCTGCTGTCATTACCAGCGTAATCACCAGTTCGGACTTTACCTTACTGAATATGAAACTAGCCGGAATCTTTTTATTGAGAAGCATATTTGTTGATTTAGGACAAAGATACAAATACTTTCTAAAAAGATAGTAATACTATTATAGAAAATAATAATACCATAATAAATAGATATGATGCTTCTTTTTTGGATGAATTCGCTATTTTTGTGAAAACGTTAGGTTCAATGGACTTTCAAGTAACATTTCGCGTAAACGAAAAGATGTATGTGAAAGACCCGGAGAGTTCGGAGATCGGTCGGGCAATTGTGAAGCATGGTATCGATCTTATTTACGAACTCGGTTTCGAAAGCTTTACATTTAAAAAGCTGGCGGTTGAAATCGAAACGACCGAGGCTACGATTTACCGGTACTTCGAAAACAAGCACAGGCTTCTGCTGTACATCCTCAATTGGTATTGGTCGTACATGGAGTTCCTGGTGATGTTTCGTCTGCAGAATGTAAAGGACACGCGTTCGCAGCTAAAGATTATTGTACATCTTCTGACACACGAGTTGCCGGAAAGTTCAGGAAGTCTTGACTACAACCGGAAGCATCTGAACCAGATTGTAATTTCCGAAAGCAGTAAGGCCTATTTGGTGAAGGATGTGAATGCGATCAATAAGGAGCAGGCATTCAAACCATACAAAGATCTTTGTGCAAAAATTGCAGAGGTGATTGGTGCACATGCGCCGAAGTACAAATTTCCGCGTTCGCTGAGCAGCATGTTAATTGAATCGGCGCACAGCCAACAGTTCTTCGCGTCACATTTGCCTCGCTTAACAGACGTTCAGTCGAAAAACCAGAGCGAATTCACCGCGCAGTTTCTGGAAGACCTGATGTTTCGGGTCTTGGGTTAATCCTTCAAACCGGCTGGTGGCTGCGATGTGCTCCACCGTTCCTTCACCCACTGCTGTTGCTCTTCTGCAGTAAGAAAAGTCCATGCAACAATGCGTGAAGTCTTATTGCCTTGCGACATCGAAACTGTTTTTACGTCAACTGCCTTGCGATGTTCAAGCTCTTCGTAAATGTCGCGCAGGTTTTCTTTCTTCGCAACGATGGTTGAATACCAAAAAACAGATTTCGGAAAGAAGGTACTTTGAATAATCATGAAGCGAATAAAACGTGCTTCCCCTCCTTTGCACCAGAGCTCGTTGAATTGTCCGCCG
Organism: Flavobacteriales bacterium; assembly: GCA_040377305.1. GTDB lineage: Bacteria > Bacteroidota > Bacteroidia > Palsa-965 > Palsa-965. The sequence continues at coordinate 17,595 of JBEIPA010000041.1, forward strand.
AAATTGAGATTGGAATCCTGGCGTTTTCCTCCGGAGAGATTTTTGTTCTTGCGGATATTTCCTTCTTTCGCTTCGATGAGTGACGTGTGAAAAGGTGGATTGCAAATGAGCAGATCGAACTTTTCATCTTCCGAAAAAATTCCATTGATGATATCATCCGGATCGGCCTGCACGCGCAATTCGACCTGATCCTTCAGCAAGGAGTTTCCACTCACAATTGCCTGCGCAGCTTTCACTGCAACGGTATCGATTTCGGCGCCCACAAAGCTCCATCCATACTCGTGCGCACCAATGATAGGATACACACAGTTTGCGCCAACACCAATATCCATGACGCGGATATTTTTGCCGGTTGGAATTTTTCCGTTGTTGCTTGCTGCCAATATATCTGCAGCGTGGTGAATATAATCTGCACGTCCAGGAATTGGCGGACACAAATAAGCCGGCGGAATATCCCAGTATTCGATTCCGTAGTATGCGATCAGTAATGCTTTATTCAGCATGCGCACAGCCTCCGGATTGAAAAAATCAACACTTACAATTCCGTGGTCGTTTGCCAGAACAAATGGTTCGAGCTCGGGTAGTGCTGCTTTGAGTTTTTTGAAATCGTAGCGTTCCCGGTGCTTGTTGCGGGGATGCATTTTATTTTTCTCCGAAGATGCGGGAGGCTTTGTCATGGGATAAAGGTACGGATAACTGTAGCCGTTCACTGCACACGGATTTCCGCATATATGGGAATCTGATTGCACACCATTTGCTACAAAGTCTTTCTGTTTTACCTAGGGCGTCTTTATGGCACGAACATTTGATTATCAGTGGAAAAACACACTATGGGAACTGAGTTCAAAAATCTTGAAGGTGGTCCGGCAGGTGAGCGGATCAAAATGTTAGCGGAAGCAACACGTACGTGTGCGATGATCACACGACTCGATCAACGTCCATTTCACGTTCGACCAATGGGAATTCAGAAGGTGAATGATGACGGAGCCATTTACTTTTTCAGTCATCGCGATTCGGATAAGAACGCTGACCTGAAAGTTTCGGATGAAATGCATTTGATATTCAGTAATGAATCAAAATCGGAATACCTCAGTCTGTATGGTCATGCGAAAGTGTACCGCGATCAGACGGAGATTAATGAAATGTATTCGCTATTTGTGAATACGTGGTTTGACGGAAAAGAAGATCCGAACATCACCATCATCCGCTTCGAGCCAAAAGAAGGTCATTACTGGGATACAAAAAACGGAAAGTTTGTTGCGCTTGCGGGAATGGTATTCGGTGCGATCACCGGGAAGGAAACGGACAATAGTGTAGAAGGTGATTTGCGCACCTAGAATTACGCAGGTGGCGTATGCTGTCGTAAGTACAGAGCTAAATAGATAGCCATTACATCCCACAGCATGTGAAACAGGATGAGGAATTTTATGTTCCGAAAAAAGGAATAATGAATGGCGAATAATATTCCAATGACGAATGGACCGACTACATTTTGGATAGTACCATAGCCAAAGTGAATAAGCGCGAAGCAGAGTCCAGAGCCAATAATTGCAACAGCTTTGTTCCTGAAAAGCAATTCGAGTCGAGGCTGAAGAAATCCGCGGAACAAAAGCTCTTCTGTTACGCCAGCGGTAATACACGTGAACACGATTAATAGGTGACGACCCGCGAAAATGTCAGTGATTGTTTGAAGCGAGCCTTCGGTGATGAGATTCAGTTTCCGGAGGATGACGGACACGAGTGCAACCGCAAGGTAGACTGAGAATAGAGTGCCAAAAGTGAATGCGATATAGATTGGTACCGGATGTTTTCGTTCTTCCCACAACAGCAGTTTTGTTTTCTCAATTTTATAAGCGTAATAAATGAATCCGGCAAGTAAGAACCAAAGGAGTATTCTTGAAACCAGGAAATTCGCGGCTTTGATTTCAGGTAAGGATGTGTCGAATCCGAAATACCTGAGATATGGAATCAGGCAGAGGTAGGGCAGCACGATCACGAGTACTGTGCTCAGCAGTAGTCGCTTTTTGGTCAGCGAAGATCCGTCGTGAACGGGAATCAATTTTCCAGTATTTGCTTGATCTGAATTAAAATTGGTTTCCATCCATCGCCATTATTTGAAACATCAGTGTAGCGTTTTTCCCCCTCTGCGGCACGTTCGCCATTGCAGTGAATCGCCGACTTTATAATCGGAAACTGTTTCACGGCCGAACATGTACTTCTTTGCTTGTTCCGGATTCACAAGCGCCTTCCATACTTTTTCAACTGCTGCACTATTCGTAATGATATTGTTCACGTATTCTTTGATCAAAGATAACGTTGTCCGTTGACGCAATGGACTAAGAAATACCGTCATTTGGAACATAACAGACAAACATTATTTGGAACAATCATCTTTAAATTTAACTTTATAACCTAAACCTTCACAACATGTCAACGAACATTACCAATCTTGCCTTCAAAGGAGGCGGCGTTCTCGGAATTGCTTATGCGGGAGCAATACAAGTACTTCAGGATAAAAATATTCTCCAGCAGGTGAAGCGAGTAGCCGGCACTTCTGCAGGAGCAATTACAGCTGCATTGGTCAGCCTGAAATATACTGCCGGGGAAATTAATAGCATTGTGCAGGCTACCGATTTTAAATCGTTCGAAGATGGAATGAATCCGCTGCGTATTGCAACGAAGTACGGTTTGTATGAAGGCGATGCATTCCTCACCTGGATGCAGCAGCAAATCACCGCCAAAGGACTTCCTGCAACCGCAACGTTTGCTGATTTTCAGGCGAAGGGCATGCTCGATCTTCACGTGTTTTCAACTGATCTCAACGCAAAAGGACTGAAAGAGTTCTCGTTTAGTACTACGCCGAATGTTGTCGTAGCAGAAGCAGTGCGGGCGTCGATGTCCATTCCGCTTTTTTTTAAAGCGTGGACATTCTCCAATAACAACCCCGACAATCATATTTATGTTGACGGTGGAATGATCTATAATTTTCCGATCACCATTTTCGATAACGGAAGTCCGAATGAACAAACGCTAGGATTATACCTGGAAAATCTTGGTCCGGCACCTGCACCGAGTACGCTCGGGTATGATCACATCTTTCAGTACGTGCGCGACCTGTTCGATACCATGATGGATGCACAAGTGGTTGATTTCAGTAATGATCCGGAAGAGAAAAGCCGGACAATCATTATTGACAACCTCGGAATATCTGCAACCAATTTCGCGCTGACAAAAGATCAGCAAACGGCATTGTATAACTCAGGAGTGAAGTACGCTACGGCGTTTCTGGCGCAAGGAGTTCCTGTAGCTTAGGAATGCGGAAGGTAGATCGTGCGAAGTAGTTGGGCTCTGAACCGGTGTTCAGGTTTAAACTATTTCGCACGCATTTTATTTCCGCGTGCATCGTGTGTTACTTCTGCAAGACCAAGCGCTTCCATGAGTGGAGGAACATACATTCCGAAACGTCCACGAAAACCTTTCTTCAAACCGTACCAGCCTTTCACGGGATTTTTCGCTGAGCGCCCCCATTCTTCTACGGTTCCTTCTTTCGCCGGTTTCTGTTCATCGGCACTACCGAGTTCCATCCAATCGCCGTGCTTCTTTAACATGGCTTGAAGATCATCGATACAACGGGAGTCGTAGTGCAGAATGGTTTTTCCAACTGTGCAAACGAGAATTTCTTTGCCGTCTTTTTCATCAACATGCATGGTGAAATCAGAAGACAGTGGAGGAGTCTTCAGCTTCATTGGTTTTTCTTTGGTACCGATTTTATGTTTCATTTATTGAAGGGGGTTTACATTGATAATCACTACATGCATGGACCTTTGACCATTGGTTCCGGGTCGGAATATTCCAGCTTCTTTTTATACGGGTAGAAGTATACGCCTTTCGGTCCTTCCTTCTGTGTGCCTTGTGCTTCGTATAGCTTATCACCCTTTCGCAGGAATGCAACTTCACGTGGCACGAGATGTCCTTCCATTACAGCCTGATAAATGATCCAGAGCGTGTCGCCATGAAAGTTGCCGGTGAATTCTCCTTTGACACCGTCTTTGCCGTCAATTCCCCAGCGGAAATTTCCCCAGACGCTATCAAGCACGATGGTGATTTCAATTGACTTGTGCTCGTCGCCTTGATCAAATCGATAACATTCGTTGATCACTTCCGGCATTCCGTGCTCCTCGTGTACAGAATCGGGTGGAGGAATTAATACCTCGTAACGCGGAGCCTCGGAATCCGCTTTCGGTTTTTGCTCATCGCCACCACAGCTGAAAAGTGCATAGGTGAAGAATAGTGAGAGCGAAAGATATTTTTTCATGAAGAAAGGAAATGTGTGTTATTCGCCCTCTCCATCGGAAGGAACCGGTTCTGTAAACTGAACGGGTGGTGTTGCTTTGGTGTAGTTTCCGCAGAGATCCATAAACACAAATGTTACTTCGAATTTATCTTCAGTAACGGCGTATGGATTTCCGCCTCCAAAATCAAATTCTCCGGAGCACATGCTATGACCAACCCCGATCTGACTGGAGATACCAGAAAGAATGTACGTGGTGGATTTTCCTGTCGTAAGATTTTTCACCGTTGTCCGCACAAGTATTTCTGAAGAATCTTTAACCGGGCAATCGAACATCACCATTTTCTGCGGACCGCAGCCGAATGCGATATACTGTTTATCGATTTCAACCGGATTTCGTTCTATCACAGGAGCAACTGAATCTGAAAAGGATGAAGCAACAAACGTAATTGGAATGCGTTTGCGTGTGATGTAATCGTATTTTTCAATTTTTTCGTGAACAGGAAGATTATCAATTTTGAGTGTGTAAGTCACACCCGTCTCCAGTGGAAATTCAGGACGCATCAGAGCCTGTGTTAATTGGAATTCACCAACCAGAATTTCTTTCACCAGCAGTACAATTTTCTTGTTGTCTGCAATGAGATAGATGGGATACTGCTTGTTCAATCCATTGATGATCTTTTGACTACTGCCATAACCCTCGAGAAGGAACAATCCATTTTTCGGAACAGTGTCTGTTGTTGGAAATATACTTAGGTAGTTGGATGAACAGTCGGCTTTGATTTCGTTTAAACCAACAATCAACGAAATCGCGAAAAGAAAGTATCTCAGCATAAAGCCAAGTTAAGGAATTTGCCCATTGTGTGAATACGGATTTTCATTTATCGGACTTGAAATAGCCGAGGTACCATTCGTGCTGATCAAAGTCCTTCGCAGCTTCGTTCACCTGATGAGTGGGGTCAAGAAGCGAGTACAAAATTTCCAACGACTCAAATTCTCTCCAGCTGATGATTTTGTATCCGGCACGATGCAACTGAGCACCACACACGCCCATTCCAATTTGATACTTTTTGTTTTCATCATAGCGGTTACCATCATAGGTGACATGATTTCCGCAGGCGGCACTTACATCCATCATAATTGCCAACTCGATATCATGAGTTCGCGCAGTCTCCAGCATTTTTTCGGAGGCCGCGATCATTCCCGCTGTCCAATCCTTTCCCGAAGGTGTGAGCACTTTCGCGCGCCCTTCGAGCACATCCAGTCCATGACCACCATATATATCGCACATCTCTCGCGGTGTTCCGAATGAAAAATCTTCCGGACAAAACTGAATGAATTTTATGTTGTCGTACTGGAGCAATTTTAAGACACTTTGATATTCTCCATTGTCATTGCCGTCAATGCCGCATTTCACTCCGAGCAGGCACGCGCTAACAAGGACTCTCAGTGGATTCTCTCTGGTGGGCTTCCGCAGATTCCGGAGATAGTTTTTATCGGGTATAATGATCTATTTATTACAAAAAGTTTTACGCTCCTGAATGCATATCAGCAATTGCAACTACGTCCCACACCTGCATGAATAAATTTCGTCCGCCGGCCGGATTGTATTTTCCGTAACGCGACTCAGCGAGTTCCATTGCAGGTTTGGTTTCTGCTCCGTGTTGGATCAACAGTTTTGCAACTTCAGCATGTGCTCTAAGATCAGCATCTTCCAGGAGATTATCCGAAATGCAAAACATTACGAGTCGCAGCGGTGTGTATGGTTGATTCCTGCGTTCAGATTCCGCCATTCCAACAAACGTTTCGTAATTGGGATTCGCGCCTTGCTCCAAACAGGTTTTCACCTCGCTTACTTTGTGATAAGTAACCGCCAGAATCAATTGATCGTTAAGCGCGGTTTGAGACACGGGTGTTATTTACTAAGGTGAGTTTCGATGTGCTGCGTTAACCGGGACTTCAGCGTTTCAGGATACTCTGTCAGATCACTGCCGAATCAGCCTTGTGTCAGCGAGTGGAAGATCGCATCGAAGTGTCCGGCTGTTTCGTCATTGAGCCTTTTGGATGTACTGGAAAGCGGAAACCCTACTGTACCGCGGGTTGGGTGCTGTACTGCAAGATCTTCACCGTACTTGTCAGAAAAAAGCACCCAGCGGAAACCAGCTTTGTCAACGAAATACTGTCCGAATGCTGCACCGAACATATTAACGAGATCACTTCTTTCCAGTTCGCCCGATTGCATTTCACTCAGACCAATCTGAAAATAGATGTCGAGAGTTTTTAGATCGGGAACCTCCGTGAGTACGTTCCCCGTTTTTTTATCAATATATATTTTTAGTTCCTGCACCTGTGATGCAATCCAGTCGTTGGCATCCTGGTCTGTTACGGTGATTGAATGATCTGAGGAAATGCTCATTGTAATGCTATTTAAATTTCAGTCTTAAAATTTATAGAACCATGTACACATTGGAAGTGGGAACGAAGTGTTCCGGGATTCTCTGAACATGGAAACACCTGCGATTGAAACCTGAAATGCTTTGCGGTCTGTACTTTGAAAGCGCATGCCAGGCATGATGAACAACGCGGTAGTTAAGCGGCGTTCGTTGGTTACCACAAATTTGTTCACGGCCGGAGTATATGGATTAGTGGTATAATCGGGCGGCGAGATTTGGGTCGTTTCTACATTATTTGATACACCTGAAAAAACACCAATCATGGAGTCAAAAACGAAACTGGCTTTCGCGCCGACTTTAATAATTCCGGCAATTGAAAATATCGGTCCTTTGGTTAGGGGAAGAAGTCCAGTGTGATTCGGAATAGTCTCGTAAGAATATTCACCATAATACGTTCCTTCTTCATACATGAACTGACTTCCTCCCGCTTGTATGTATGCATAACCAGCTGCAAATGTCATATTGGTCTTTCGCGTTCCGAAGGTCACATTCGCGAAGTGAAGGCCGCCAAATCCGCGAAAATTGTTGAGGTATCCGGATGATCCCATCAGTGTTCCAACAGAAAAATTCAGTTTTTCATTTTTTGTTGGAATGGAATACTTGGCGGCGGCTATCATGGGACTACCGATCCAGGTGGTCATAACTCCCAGCGAAAAGCGATCGCTGAGCGCGAAATGTACTTCCGGTCCGTACAGATTTACCAGCGCGTAGTCTTCTCCCTTTTTTATCGGCAGTGCATTCGTGGTAAAGCAATACCGTGTAGTAAACGGACCTGCCGCCTGATATTCACCACCCACGATCGCTGATTTATCCTCGATCTTCTTCATGCTCTTGATCTCCGATTTAGGGATGTAGATTTTTCCGAGGGCTTCGGTTTCAATCAACACTTCACGACCATCATCGCTTAAAATGGTTCCGATGTATTCGGTTCCATCGTGTTTGGTAATTACATAGAGCTGGGTTGAGGCAACAGTGGTATCCGTTGTAGTTGTCTGAGCACTCAACGCATTAGAAAACAGGATGAAAAATAGGGCGCTAAAAATCAGTAGAGGCTTCATGAGGGCAAGTTATCTATTTAACCTCACGAACGGAAGCAGGTGGTAATAATAGACACAGGATATTCCCGGAAATATGGGATACGAGACACCTTCTAAGAGTTGGACGTTGAGGATCACTGGAGGAGTAGAGTAGGCACAAATGTTTCCCTGAAGTGGGTAAGCCATCAGGGAGTCAAACCGACATTAGTGTTTCGTCGATTTCTTTTTTTCAAGTCGTTTAAAGCCAAAAAATATAAGTCCGCCGCAAAGAAGAAGACCAACGATCGCAGGAATTAAAATTGATTTTCCTGCGTCACCCGCATTCTGAATGCTCCAGACCACTTTACCCGTGGCCATCAACGCAACTACACCCAGACCTATAAACAAGCTTCGCTTCCAGAATGCGAGTCCCAAAGCAATGAACGAAGCGGGCACGGTGATAATCAGCAGTATTTTCTTAGCGTCCCATTCACCGTAGAGCCAATCTTTTTCAAACTGCAGAAAGTATTTAACGTTGTCTGTTACTGCATCCGGTCGCGAAAACCAGAACATACTGGTAAATAGACAGAATATGATTATTGAAATTCCCGACCAACTACGCTTATATGCAAAAAAGCAAAATGGTATTAAGAATACGGGTCGGATATACCAACTCCACTGGTTATGATGTCTGTCAAACACCCAATCAAAGAATGCCTGATTTGTCATTGACATAACCAGAAAGACTACTGTCAATGCAAAGAATACGAGTGCAACTATATTGTCTTTATTTAATGCTTTCACGTTTTACTCTTTTAAGACGGGCACTAGTGAGTTTTCTGATTCTTACATTGATCGTTAGCTGCAGTGCTCTGCAAATATTAAATGTTTACAGGGTTATGCATACAGGAACTGCTCATCGCCTTCCGCCATCTTCCGGATATTCTGCAAAACGCGTTTCATGTAAATCCTCCAAAATGTTTTTGTGAACAACCAATTCAACGGATAGAACAAGGCAGTGTCCGATTGCAAAGTGTACGTGTACTTGATCGAAATTTTGTTGGGCTCAAGTTCGGTGGTTTCCCATTCACCGGTGAATTTAGAAAAGCCCAGCATCCATGCCTGGAAATTGCTCACTTCGATTTTCCAATATTTGTTTTCGATTCGTTCAATCACTGTGTCATTGGAAGCCCAGCCTCCTTTTTGCGATAGTGATTTTGCAACGAATACCTTTTTTGAAGATCCTGGCTTTCCCCAGTGCTCGTCTTCCGTGCAATGCGTTACTCTTGGCATAACGCCGTAACCGGTATGAACTTTAGTTATATCGCAAAGCATTGGAGCTTTGAATGCGCGTTCCAGCGAACAGTTGAATGTGGTACTGACTTTTGTTTTAAAGTTCATTGGAAGATGCGTGAAACTGTTCGTTCATGATGTTCGAATGATTTACGACAAAATGAATTCAATATGTTCGTGATCGCGGGTAATTTCCACAATGTCGTCGAATAATGTAGAGCCTTCTCCGTTTTTTGCATGTGCAATTGTTTCTTCCACATGTGGAATATTATCCGGATGACAGGTAGTGAGCATCTTTTCGAGATAAGGGATGGTTGCATTCCAGCCTAAATCGGTTTTGCTTTTTTCAGAGTTGATCCAAGTCAATGTAAAAGGCTCCTGATATTCAAGCACTCCAAATCCTCCACGCAAAACGTCGTTGTATGCATCGAGATTTCTTCCGATTTTCCAGTCAAGTCCTTTGGTCAGATTGCGTTCGACTTCGTCGTAAAATCCGGCGAGATCTGCAAAGTTGTTACCGTCGAGAGTAATAGCCTTTTTCATTGAAAAATTGACTGGGTTCAGTTGTTGATCGTGATTTACGAAAGAGTAACTTTGAATAAAATTACACTATTGAACGCAGAAGCAAAACGCATTGAGGATTATCCTTTTCTCGAAAACACTGGTGAGATGGGCGACCTCATTCTGAAATACGACTGGTCGAAAACCTGTCTTGGTCCATTAGATCAGTGGCCGGTAAGTTTGCGTATTACGCTTGGCAATATTCTGCATTCGGGATTTCCGATGTTTTTGTGGTGGGGAGAAGATATGTTGTGTTTTTATAACGAAGCTTATCGTCCAAGCCTTGGGGAAAACGGAAGGCATCCTGGTATAGGAAAAAAGGCGATCGCAATGTGGGGCGATATCTGGCATGTGATTGGTCCACAGATACAACAGGTAATGCTTACGCGCAAATCAGTGACGTTTGAGGATCAGTTGGTACCATTTCATCGTAACGGTAAAATGGAAGAGATCTATTGGACATACACCTACAGCCCCGCTTATGGAGAAGGTGATAAAATATTCGGTGTGCTCGTCACGTGCATGGAAACGACGAAGGCAGTTCTCGCCCGTAAAGACAAAGAAGAGAAAGCATAACTCCCCGTATACTTTTATTCCAGAGACAGAAAAACCAGTTAGCTGTTGGTCGTGCCGGCTTGCTGAACCAAATACTGTTTGTACTGTTCCCTGTTCCAGCGATAGGTTATCATTACACAACCTGCCACAAGGATGCTGTAGATCAGCGGTGCGCTGTGTATGTTCTTGTAAGATTCAGTGTAGTTAATCAGCAGCCACATGATTGTTGAAACAAGGCCGGCAAAAACCAGGCAGCGTGTCATTACATGACCCATGTAGTGATTGAATCGGTTCAGGTCTTTTGGGAATTTATAGAAAATTGAAGTCCAGTTTTCTTTCTGTCCATGATACGTGTACGCAACAATATTGCTGAAGGTGTACCCACTTTGCTTTGGCAGAAGACTTCTTGTTTTGAAAGTGGCGAGATACGATGTGTAAATAACATACACCGTGAGAAGGCTCAGGATCAAAAGCAATGGCGTCCACGATAAACCGAATAAGGAGACCAATGGATTTGCTTCATTACTTAGATCGGGTGTGAGTTGGTTGGTGCAATAAGCGTCGTAGCTTCTCGAGAATAAAATCCAGATTGTAGTAGCAGCGAATTTTTGGGACTTCGTCATTTAGGTAGGTAGTTGGTTATCGGGCGCCAAAGTATTGACGTTTAATGATCCGACACAAACGGTTTACGAAAATTTGGGAAGAGTATGCAAATTTTGGGACGATTGCCTTCGCTGCTTAGTCGGCTTGCTTTGATCTATTCGCAGACGATGAAGAAAGATACCACTGTACAACTCCAAGTAAAACGATGCAACAGACGATACTCACTCTTTGTATTGGTGAAACAGGATCTATCCATTCACCATTCCATGGTATTCTGAAGGAAGATCTGTAGAGATTTCCGAAGAAGAAGTGAAAGATCAGGTAGCTGAAAATTGCAATAGCTGCGTTGGCGGGAAATTGACGAGGATTTCTTCTTCGTGCGAGGAAATAATTTACTCCAATCATCCACACAAGGTTTCCATAGATGCAGATGTAGAAAAGAAGACGCTGTGAATCGCGAACGGCATCGTCTGTATTGTCGTAGTAGGGCAAACAAATGAAATAGAGAAATACCGAAGGAGCGAGGGTGCAGATTATGACTTTCAACCAGTAGCTCATTCTTCGATGACTTGAATGGCATTGCTCATTGCTTCCTCGAGGTACTGAACGGTTACTTTCACATTGACATTGAATACTCCTGCGCTGTCTTTTTCATACGCGTCGCGCCACAGCTTGTAGCCATCCATAAAAGGAGGAACTGTATGGTCTGCTGAAATTAATGTGGTTACACTGCTATCGAGCGATGCCCATTTCATTGGAAGATGTTCAGCTTCATGAGAAACGCCAGCTGGAATATTTGGATTGATCACGTTGATATCATTGAGCCGAATGTGAACGATTTTTCCGTCTTCAGGAAAGCTGTCGATTTTCAGAATGGTGAGCGTTGAACCTTCTTCTCCGGGACGTGTGTCGTAGTGCCAGACCTGACCGGGGATGAACTTTTCGGTTGAGGGTTTGTCTCCTGATGATGTGCAGGATGACAAAACAACAACTGCCAATCCGATGACTACTGATGAGGTTAAATCCATGAAGCCAATTTTGTATTTCTCAATAAATACAGAACATCAATAATTGTCAGGAAGAAAATCAGAAAATTACACAGAGCGGTCGAAATCCAAACCGGATGAATGAACTGACCGGCAAAACCATATCCGAGCGCTGTGAGAAAAAGGATTGCAAAACCGAATAACGAAAATCCCAGCACCGCTAAATTGGAGAGTATGCCTAACCATTTAATTCTCCAGAATGCCGGACGAATTTGTCTTATGAGATTCAGTCCAAGTACCAGGAAGATAGCTACAAGGAATATTCCTTCCCAGGGAAATTCATCAGTGAAGAAGTAGTCAATCGCCAATGAAATTAACAGCACGACCGAAACCAAAGCGCTAATACGTTGAAAGAATTTGAATCTTGATTCTTTGTCGATCATGGTATTCGTGTTGCCATTAAGAAGATGAGCAGAAATTTCTCAATACTCTATTAGATCAGACTGACTACGAGGCAAACTATTCCGAGAAGTATAAAAACAGGAAACCAATACTGGATTTTTATAGTTGCGAACGAATGTGAAGGGCTGTATTGAACTCCAAACAAACGTTGATCGTCTTGGTCATGAGCGCCTACTTCAAAAATATCCTTCCAATGAAATTTGCCGGATTGTGCTGAGAATTCATTCTGGCCAGCGTTTAGTTTATTTCCAATCACCCAAATAATCCACCCGGAAATACAGAACAGAACCAGTTGTCCCAGTCCTACAAAAATACCTTTGAGCTCAAGCGGAAGACCAATTGCTAAAAGAGCAAATACCATGATGATCCAACCTTTTCCTCTCCAGACGATCATGTTTCAGTATCGTATTTTCTTAGTGACATTTTGCTCGATCTCATATTTTTCTCCGCGCTCTCCGAAATATAGAATGAGACCTGCAGTCTTACTCCAGACCATTTCTTTTATGCGAAAACCGGTTTCAGGATAAATATGCGTACAGCTGTTTTTTGGTATCCAGAAACAATCTTTAAAATGATATCCAGAAGTCAATGTTACAGTAGTGTCAGTGATTTTCCCCCGACTATATTCTAAATTGAAAACGCGCAATACAGGCGGATCCGATTCAACCGTCTTGGTATACTGGATGAAATAGACTCCGGTGTCAAGTGAGGTGTCGTGCGTAAATGAACTAGTTATAAAGTAAGCTTCACAATCATAGGACGTCACCATCCCGTTACATTTACCGTCAGGTATTGAATGAATTTTACGGGCAATCAAAAGGGTATCTCGTTTCAGGGAATCGCTGGTCAATGCAAAAACAATGGTGTCGCCTTCTTCGTATGCATCAGCCCAAAAAGTTTCACCTGGGTCAAATTTCAAGACTATACATTCGCTGCAACCGGTCAAACCGCTCACAGTAATGCAGAATGCAAAACAGAATAAGACATGATTTTTTATTTTGATCAGCGGCATTTTGTTATAAACGGTAGAATTTCATTCGACTGCCTACTGCCCAACTGCTAACTGCCTACTTCTTCTCCACAACTTTCGGCACCTTAAAATAATCCGAATCGTGTTTAGGAGCGTTCATCAAAACAGCTTTGTGAGAGAGCGGCTCTTTCACTTCGTCTTCACGTAAATGATTCACTTCATCGGTCATGTAGATGAGCGGCTCAATTCCATCGGTATTGATTTCATTGAGTTTCTCTACGAACCCGATCATGTTGTTCATGTCTTTGATCATCTTCTCTTCTCCTTGCGCGTCAAATTCAAGACGGGCGAGGTGAGCGATGTCACGAACGGTTTTGCTGTCGACTTTCATTTCTGTTTGAGTTCGTTCAGGATGGTCTCCCGAACTGAGTGACGCAAAGATACCAAATCTGCCTCAGTGAGTCCCTTCGTGGGAACGGGTTTGTGTACCACGATTTTCGAGATTCCGGGACGACCGTGTGACTTGAAAAAGCCACCATTCTGTAGCAATCGCCAGTTGTTTTTGAACGTTACGGGCACAATGGGAACCTGGTGTTCAATAGCCATTTTGAACGCACCGTTTTTGAATGGCTTCAGGTTTCCTTTCGATTCAATTGTTCCTTCCGGGAAAAGAAAAACGCTCTGACCGCTTCGCAATTTTTCACTCACGGCAAGAAATGCGGCATACGAACCCGTGCGCGTTTTCCGGTCGACGTAAATATTCATATCGCGAAAGAAAATCCGGAACAACGGAGCCTTTTCAATTTCAGCTTTGCCCATGTACACGAAGTATTTCGGAATGGCAACGTAACTCATTACAATGTCGAGATACGATGCATGGTTGGCGACATAGATGCAAGCTTCCGGTAAATCCTCAGCCGGCGACTCCCGTTTGATGGAAACAAAAACTCCGGGAACGTGTGCAATCCATCGTGCCCAAAGACGCATGAGCTTAAATGCAGAAGTGTAGCGTTCACGTTTAGTCAGCAAAACCGCGAATACCGGAAACAACACGACAAGTCCCACAACAAAGTTGAGGATGAAGAAGATTTTCCAGAGTGCACGCGGGAGGAGACCGGTGTAGTGGGCGAACATTCTGTAAAGATACCTATTCAGTGCGCAGTTTGCAGTACGCAGTACACAGTCAACGACTTACTGCGTACTGGGCAGTGCGAACTGATTTTCGCTACTTTTGGGGCGAAATTCCACTGATATATGGCACGCATCCTTACCGGCATTCAGGCAACAAATATTCCTCACCTTGGAAATCTCCTCGGTGCGATAGTTCCTGCAATTGAGCTTTCGAAAGACCCGGCAAACAACAGCATTTATTTTATCGCTGACTTGCATTCACTCACATCAATTAAGGATGCGGAGTTTCTTCGTGAAAGTCGTTACGCGGTAGCAGCAACATGGTTGGCATTCGGACTCGATACAGAGCGAAATATTCTCTTCAAGCAGAGTGCTGTTCCTGAGGTAACGGAGCTCACGTGGTACTTGAGCTGCTTTATGTCGTACAACCGTTTGCAACTTGCGCATTCGTTCAAAGACAAATCGGCGCAAGGCATGGATGTGAATACAGGTTTGTTTACGTATCCTGTTTTGATGGCTGCAGATATTCTGTTGTACGACACGAATTTTGTTCCTGTTGGAAAAGATCAGAAGCAGCACGTTGAATTCACACGCGATCTTGCAGAGAAAGTGAACAATCACTATCAGCAGGAAATATTTGTGGTGCCACACGAGAAGATTGATGAACGTGTGATGATTATTCCCGGCGTCGACGGACAGAAAATGTCGAAGTCGAAGAACAACTTCATCAATATTTTTCTTCCCGAGAAGGACTTGAAAAAAGTGGTGATGAGTGTTGTTACTGATTCGACTCCGATGGAAGCGCCGAAGAATCCGGATACGGACAATGTGTTTTCGCTTTACAAAGTAATTGCAACACCGGAACAAACTGCAGCGCTCCGCGAAAAGTATCTTGCGGGAAATTTCGGATACGGTCACGCGAAAACAGCTCTGCTCGAATTGATTCTTGATAAGTACAAGAATGAACGTGACGCATACGCACGCTACATGAGCGACCGCGGATTACTTGATGCTGAGTTGAAGAAAGGTGCAGAGAAGGCGAGAGTGATTGGAGCGCCGGTGTTGGAGAAGGTGAGAGCGACTATGGGGTATTGATTGCTGACAGCTGAAAACTGATTTGTAGACCAGATCATATTAAAAAAGTCCTCGTAATTCTACGAGGACTTTCTGTTTTGAATCAGCTATCAAATTTCAGCTATCAGCTAGCTTCCTGCAGCGTAAGTTCTCTCCGAAATCAAAGTCCCGACTTCATTCCACATTTTCCATGCACCGGTTTTTTCTCCATTCGTGTAGTGCATTTCCATGCGAAGATTTCCGTTGTCATCCCATACGTGCCATGCTCCGTCTTTTATTCCAAGCACATAATTCGCGTCGCTGATTTTCACGCCGGCATTATTCCATGATTCCCACAGTCCGTTGCGCTGACCATTGAGATAATTTCCGGCTTCCATCTTCGCGCCAGTTTCGTGATAGTAAACTGCGTAACCATCGAGCTGACCTTTGATGACATTGAATTCAGCTTTCGTAATTCCGTTTGCAAATTTCTGAGTATAGCTTCCGGTAAATGCAGCGCCGTTTTCATCAACATACATTCCGTTTGAAAGAGTTACAGCTTGCGCATTCAATACAGATGCGAAGAGAACAAGAGCGAGAAGGATCAGATTGCGTTTCATAGAAGAGCGGATTTTGCGTTCAACACTTTGAGGGTTTATACACCATCACGATACAAATATTCGACCTTCTTTGACCTTCACATAAGGATTACGTAATACTAAGTTAACATTGCCGTAAATAGCTGTAAATCAGGGATAAAAATTGAGCTGTTGACTAAAAAAAATGAGTTGAGGGGAAGTTAGAGATCGCCGGCGTCTGGATTGGGCCCCGAAAGCTAACGGGAGGACACTCTAACGCTGCTGCATTTCCACGTTAACCTGTGGTTCTGCGTCCTGACCATCAGCAACTACACTTGTTGTCGTGTATGTGATGTAGTTGAACTCAAGCGTGTATGTTCCTCCGGGTAATTCAGGAAGGAAGAAGTTGCCGTCGAAGTTGGTATACGTTACAATGTCTGTTCCTTTAACGCGAACTTCTACACCAGCAATAGTTTCATTGGAGGTTTTGTCGGTTACAGTGCCGGAAACAAAAATGACAGATGGATTAGGCGCTGCAAACACTGAAGTATTCAGTGCTAACATGAAGAGAATTGCTGCGAGTGCCTTTTTCATTGCAATACAAAAGTACTGCTGCCGTGTAGAGCGAATTTTAAGCAGGCATGAAGGCTATGTTAGTAAAGTGCGACCGAATATTACTGGAATGTAAAGTCGCCGGCTATTCCACCGGGATATTGCCGCTTAGCGTAACGGGACCATTCGAGCTGAACGAGGCATTCTTCCAGAGATTTCCGTTAATGAAAATGTTGCAGTTAAGCGTGAATACCGGCTGTGTACAACCCACGGTGAAGGAAATGTATTGTCCTTGTTTGAGGGTAATCTTTCCGGAACTGTAAGTAGGTGTGCTGTACTGCGTCACCATTTGTCCTCCAGCGTGATCATTCGTAAACATGATGTCGTATGCCGGAGAAGCTGCTGAAGTTTCCGTAATGGAATACACCACTTCTGAAGTCGGGACTTCTTTCTTGCATGCGGTGAATGAGAGCGCGAGCAAAACGCAGAGATAGGCAACGGACTTCATGTTGCTAGTTTACGGATTATACGCAGTATCAGAAGGGAAGTTTGGCAAATGGACACGTTTAGCCCGTAATTGGACGAAAATGGAACGCGAAATGGAACGCGGATTTTGATGACCCGTATTTGCGAACACCTTGATGGATGTGCGCGGTAAACAGAACAAGCGCGCATCAGATTTTATGAGATTGATTTGTTAGGCTTATCTCTTGAAATCCAATACAGAGACGTTAAATCTACCGGAGTGATCCGACGGAAAAACTAACAACCTTCGTACTTCTAATCCGCTTCACATTCCGCGTATCAAACCTATCTCATAAGATCAGATTCAGAGTCGAAGTAATCACCGCACAGATCCGAGTGGAAAGCTAACAACCGTCGTACTTCTAAATCCGCGTTCCATTCCGCGTAGCAAACCTATCTCATAAGATCAAATTCAGAGTCGAATTAATCACCGCACTGATCCGAGGAGAAAACTAACAACCGTCGTACTTCTAAATCCGCGTTCCATTCCGCGTATCAAACCTATCTCATAAGATCAGATTCTGAGTCGAAGTAATCACCGCACAGATCCGAGTGGAAAGCTAACAACCGTCGTACTTCTAAATCCGCGTTCCATTCCGCGTAGCAAACCTATCTCATAAGATCAAATTCAGAGTCGAATTAATCACC
>JBEIPA010000055.1:0-6125 GCA_040377305.1 Flavobacteriales bacterium
ACCTAACCTTTGACATGCTTTCGACTCATATTAACCACATAGAATCATAGAAAAAAGACACCCGTTGTTCAAGGAGTTCGGACAAGTCCGAACTTACATAGTTCACAAGAGAGCAATCTACGATTGCGAACAAATTGCGAACTACACTACTATGTTCCTATGTGGTTCGAAATTACCAAAATCGCCTAACTTTGCAATCCCAAAACAGTGTTAAAATACGAGTGAAATCAGCTTTATGAACGCGAACGAAATACGCCGACAATTCTTAGACTTTTTCAAATCAAAAGGACATGAGATTGTTCCTTCTGCCCCAATGGTGGTGAAGAACGATCCTACACTCATGTTCATCAATTCGGGTATGGCTCCGTTCAAAGATTGGTTTCTGGGAAATGCACCAATCAAATGGCCGCGTGTTGCTGATACACAGAAGTGTTTGCGTGTTTCAGGAAAGCACAACGACTTGGAAGAAGTGGGTGTCGACACGTATCACCACACCATGTTCGAGATGTTGGGCAACTGGAGCTTTGGCGATTACTTCAAGAAAGAAGCCATAGCATGGAGTTGGGAATTGCTCACTGAAGTGTACAAGCTGCCGAAAGATCGTTTGTACGTAACCGTGTTCGAAGGAAGTTCTGATGATAATCTTGCATTCGATCAGGAAGCTTACGATGAGTGGTTGAAGTACACCACTGCAGATCGTATTCTCAAAGGAAATAAGAAAGACAACTTCTGGGAAATGGGCGATACAGGTCCGTGTGGTCCGTGTTCTGAAATCCATTTCGATTCGCGTCCCGATGCAGAGCGCAAAGCAGTTGAAGGCGCAACACTCGTGAATGCCGATCACGCACAAGTGATTGAGATCTGGAACAACGTGTTCATGGAGTTTGAGCGCAAAGCAGATGGTTCACTCATCAAACTTCCGAAACAACATGTCGATACCGGAATGGGTTTCGAACGTCTCGTGCGCGTCATGCAGCAGAAGACGTCGAACTACGACACCGATATTTTCATGCCGCTCATCAACACGATTGAAAAAATCACCGGCACAACATATTCTGGCAGCGATTCGAAACAAGATATTGCCACACGTGTATTGTCGGATCACATCCGCACAATTTCATTCGCAATTGCAGACGGACAACTTCCTTCTAACACTGGCGCCGGATATGTGATTCGTCGCATTCTTCGTCGCGCGGCACGTTACTACTACTCTTTCCTGAATATGAAAGAGCCGTTGTTGTGCAAGATGGTTGATACACTCGCGAAAGAAATGGGAGACTTTTTCCCGGAGCTTCGCAAGCAGCAGCAGTTGATCACTACTGTCATTGAGCAGGAAGAACAGTCTTTCCTTCGCACACTTGCCTTGGGAATTACGCGCTTCGAAGATTACGCTTCGAAGAACAAAGGCAAAACAATCGATGGCTTCTTCGCTTTCGAATTGTTTGACACATACGGTTTCCCGATCGACTTGACGCAGCTTCTCGCAAGAGAGTTGAATGTTGCAGTTGACATGGAAGCATTCAACAAGCACCTCAAAGAACAGAAAGACCGTTCACGTGCTGCTACTGCAATCGACACCGACGATTGGGTAGAACTCAAGAAAGACGCGAAGACAACTTTCACCGGATACGAGAAAACGGAAGGCGATGCAAACATCACGCGTTACCGTCGTATCAAAGCGAAAGGAAAAGAGTCTTATCAACTCGTGTTGGACGAAACACCATTCTACGCAGAGAGCGGCGGACAAGTTGGCGATACCGGTGTTCTTGATTCTGTGAATGAATCTGTTCGCGTGATCGACACCAAAAAAGAAAACGGTGTGATTGTTCACTTCGTGGAAAAACTTCCGGAAGACGTGAACAAAACTTTCCGTGCGATTGTTGATGTGAAGAAACGTCGCAGCACAGAAAGTCACCACAGTGCAACTCACTTGTTGCATGCTGCGTTGCGTAAAGTACTCGGCACACACGTGGAACAGAAAGGTTCACTCGTGAATGATGAGTATCTGCGTTTCGACTTTTCTCACTTCCAGAAAGTGACAGAAGACGAATTGCAGGAGATTGAGAAGATTGTGAATGAGAAAATTCGCGAGAACATTCCCTCCGACATTCGCGAGATGGGAATTGAAGATGCGAAGAAGCGTGGTGCGATGGCCTTGTTCGGCGAGAAATACGGAGATGTTGTACGTGTGGTGACATTCGACGAGAAATATTCCATCGAACTTTGTGGTGGAACACACGTGAAAGCAAGCGGACAAATTGGTTTGTTCAAGATCACATCTGAAAGTGCAATTGCTGCGGGCATTCGTCGTATCGAAGCAATTAGTGGATCACGTTCCGAGCAATTCGTGAATGAGCAGCAGCAACTTGTTTCGGAACTGAAAGAAGTGCTGAAGAATCCGAAAGACGTTGTGAAGTCTGTACAGAATTTACTCGACGAGAAGAAAAATCTCGAGAAGCAGGTAGAAGCGATGATGAAGGAGAAGGCTAAAATCATCCGTGCCGAACTTGCTACAAAAGCAACAAGTGTCAATGGCGTGAATTTCATTTCCGAAAAAATCGAGTTGAATAATACAGATGCGATCAAAGAACTCGCTTATCAGCTGAAGGATCAGATTGACAGTTTATTCCTCATCCTCGGCGCAGAAGTCAACGGAAAAGCATCGCTTACACTTTTACTTTCTGATAATCTTGTGAAAGAAAAATCACTGGACGCTGGAAAAATCATTCGTGAACTCGCGAAAGAAATTCAGGGCGGTGGCGGCGGACAACCTTCGTTTGCAACGAGTGGTGGAAATAATCCGGCGGGGATTCAGAAGGCGTTGGATAAGGCGAAAGAGTTTGTGAAGTAAAATTCATCATGCGAAAACCAGCTGCCATTGCAATTTTATTTGTTTTACTGGTCAGCTGCAATACCATTGAAAGCACGCCACGTGAATTTATCGAAGAGAATCGATCACTTCTGGATTCGTGCAACACTTATATTTTAGAGAATAGCGACACTTTGCTCGGTTGTCGCGTTTTGGAAAATGCCACTGTTGTTTCAATTTATCCTTTAGATCGTATGCAACAATGCGAATTCGTAAAACAAAGTGAAATGTTGCAACGTTTGCTGACCACTGAAATAGATTTTATCTCGCTTGGTCAAGACAGTACGATTATCTATTTCATTGAAGGATCAGACCAACAAAGCAATAGATTTATGATCGTATACTCACGGTCGCAATCCCCAGAAGAGTTAAAGAGTTGGCATTCTTTTCAGGAACTTCCAAAGAGGATTGAAGGCTATTATTACGAGGCAGCTGACAACATCAGCATTGCAAATTGAATCAACGTCTGAATAACACCTTTCACGAATCAAATTTTGCTGGATTGATTCGAGCAGATAACGATCTAAGCCTGATCGAACAATTACCACTTTAGTAGTATTTCCGGTGTTCGGTGTCCAATTTAGATTTGGCTCAACCTTACCCCCGATTATGAAATACTTCCTGTCTTCAATTATCGCGCTTATTCTTGGCGCTCAAGTCCATGCTGTGGTAATGCCTTTCGGAACATCATCGTACCTCGGATTAGGTGGAGGATTTGGACGCTCCGGTGGCGTTGGTTTGTCGCTCACCGATCCATCCCGTAACGGCGAGTACTTCGTGAAGGGAAAATATTTCGCGATGGACTTTCAGTTCTCCCGGCTTTTCGGAAGTGATGAGAAAGGATTTAAGTTCGGCTACTTCGGTTGCGGAGTTCTCGGTGCCTTCACGTCTGATTGGTACATTATTCAAACAGATGCATTCGATCGCACGCAATATTGGCAAGAAGGTTTCGACTTCATGGGTGGGTTCGGATTGGGTTTACAAACTGCGTACAACTTACCGGAGAAAGACATGGTAATCGGACTTCGCTATTACAATTACTATAGTGGTGACGGACTGCGGGCGGGCTTCACGAATTCGGATGATGGTGCGTGTCTCGGTTTGTTTGCGGGCAACAATAAAATCGGCATTGACGTGAGTTATGTTTCAGGAAAGATTCCAGGCATTCTTGTAAACAGTGATGCGTGGAATTATGTTATGACTGGCATCCGTTATAACATTACCACGTGGGACGATGATGCGATGGTTTTCTACGGCGGACTTCGTCATGAATACAGCATGCTCGTGCCGGAAGAATCCTTGCTGAATCTGGGTAATACAGTTTCGGGATATGCGAATACATTCCTGTTCACGATTGGAATCGGGATCAACAAGGAAAAATAGTAAGCACCGTACGTATATTCCGGTATGGTTTCTTCAACGGCATTTGCAGACCTTTATGCAAACGCTGTTATGAAAAGACTCATTGCAATTCTAGCATTAAGCACGCTCGCACTCTCTGCAAGCGCTCAAATTTATTTCCGCGGTGGCGCTGTTGCGCACCACTACAACATGCGTCAGTACAACGAACTTGTTGACAGCTACAACAAGAACACTGTTGGATTGACAACGGAAATGCCTTATCAAACATGGATGCTCGGTCCCGATTTCGGATTTGGAAAGCGTCGTTACCAGGGTTGTTGGGAGCTTTCAGTACGTTCAGGAAAGGGAACGATCAGTGCAGCGGGAGTCGATTCGGCAGGTGTTCCATTTACACGCGATGTGCAAACGAAAGAACTTTCGTTCTGTGCCGGAATGTCTATTCGTATTCTCGGACCGATCGCACCAATTTACATGTCGTTCGATGGTGAGATTTCCATCTGGAACAACAAAACAAGAGTGAACGGAGAATCATACCGCCAGATGGACAAAGGCCCAACACTTTTCATTACTCCCGGATTAAAGTGGATGCCGTTTACAGGTTGGTTTACGCCGGTGATTCATATGTACTATTCGAGTCCTCTATTGAAAGGATACCAGAAAGAACTGTGGGCAGATATGGATCCGATTGGATTCGCAGATGCAGACAATGAGGATTTTCAGGTGAGACATGGACATTTTGGAATTGGGGTTTCGATTGTGATTGGGAAGCAGGCGGAGGATTAACGGTGCAAGGGTTAAGCCCTTGAAGGGTGTCCCTCGCTCGACCAACCCCGCAAGCGTTTAACTCCTGCAGGGTGTCAATTGAAAAACGCTCCAAGGGTTAAACCCTTGAAGGGTGTCCCCCGCTCGATCAACCCTGCAAGCGTTTAACTCCTGCAGGGTGTCAATTGAAAAACGCTCCAAGGGTTAAACCCTTGAAGGGTGTCACCCGCTCGATAAACCCTGCAAGCGTTTAACTCCTGCAGGGTGTACCTAATTCTAGATCTAGTCTTTTTCAAACGTTTGCTCCCGACTACTGCGAGAAAGTTATCGTAACTCGCGCGCGCATAACCCTGCAAGAGTTTAACCCTTGCAGGGTTATATGCTAACTTTACCAAATCATGTCGCGCATCCGTTTACAGCCACTAACCGAAGAGCAGATTCTTCTCTACGTAAAAAGCGATTTCTCTTTTGAAGATTCGCTGAACCTCGATCATGTGCCACGTGCCGTCGATGAAAATGTTCAGAAGAAACTTACAGAAATCATCATTCCGAAAATGGAATCCGATGTTGCGAACGTTTTGTTCTATACGCTGTGGGTTGCGATTGACACAGAAATCAACACCGCAGTCGCCGGCATTGTTTTCAAAGGTCCGCCGAATGAAAACGGAGAAGTAGAATTAGGCGCTGGAACTTTCGAAGGTTTTATGAATCGCGGTTACATGACCGAGACGACGAAGCTGTTGTGTGAACATGCGCTGAAGCATATGCCGGTAAAGAAGATAGTAGCAAATTGCAGACCGGACAATGTTGCGTCGCAGCGGACTTTGGAGAAATCCGGATTCAAGATTGTGATGAAGGAAGAGACCAATTGGCGTTGGGAAATCCAGACATCAAAAATTTAACCGCCAAGGCGCCAAAACGCCAAGAAAATGTTTGGAGGTTGGTGCGTGTAATTCAAACGGCGAATTGAAATAACCAGATGGCGAATTGAAATATTGCCTTGGCGTTTTGGCGACTTGGCGGTAGAAATAACAACTACAAATCCCACACCGTCTTCCTTCTACTCTTCCATGGCTTGAAATACTCTTTGTGTTCAAGCATTCGCCTTGTCGCCTTCGACTCCGCTCAGTCT
>JBEIPA010000015.1:0-130841 GCA_040377305.1 Flavobacteriales bacterium
ATCATCCAATCATCCAATCATTTTGCGATGCGTAACTTTGGGTCATGCTCCGTGAGTACCGCGCCATTCCCCGTTCCATCCTTCTCATCATTCTCGCGGAGTTCTTCATTCAGTTTGTGAATGCCGGTTTCATGAATCTTCAGCCCTTGTACATGAAGGCGGAAGGATATCTCGATCCTGAAATCGCGGGTATTATTTCCTGGCGCTTTGCAGGCGTATTGTTGCTTGCACTTCCATTAGGATTCTGGATCAAGGGTAGGGCAGTACTGAAATTGTTTTACGCTTCTGCAATCGGTGTTCCGCTTTTCGGATTGCTGATCATTTATTTTACACATGCAGGTATGCACGATGCATTAGTCGCTGTACAGTTCTGTTGGGGCGCGTCATTCACATTCATGCAGATTCCGGTATTGCCTTTCATTCTGAGAAATTGTCCGGTACCGCAACAAACGCCCGCAATTGCGTTGAGTTATTCCACCTGGAGTTTTGCAGGAATTGCGAGTGCTGTACTCGTGTGGATTTTGAACAGCTATAATCCGATTGTATTCAACGAACGGAATATGCTCATCGGAATTACCATCTCCGCGTTTGCCGGAATCTTCTGCGTGTATGCCGCGCGTATGAACGAGAATACAAACAGTGAAGTTCATAACGGCAAATCATCAGACTACGATTGGGGTCTAATTGCAAAGGCATTGATCCCGGTATTAGTCATTGCAACAGGTGCTGGATTAACAATTCCATTCATCAACCTGTTTTTCTCGCGGGTGCATGATCTTTCCACCAATACAATTTCCCTTTGGAATTTTATTGCATCGCTGTTGGTTGCATTCGCCGCACTGCTCGTTCCGAAAATTAAAACAGGTATCGGATACAAACTCGCTATTCCCTTGACGCAATCGTTTGCGGTATTGTCACTCATTCTGATGGCTACAACAGAATGGTATGTTCACCTTCCGGCAGCAGCGGCAATTGCTGTTGGTTGTTATTTGTTGCGTCAGCCTTTGATGAACATGGCCGGTCCAATGACTTCGGAAGTCGGAATGAAATACGTAGGCAAGAAAAATCAGGAGATGACGAGTGCATTAACCGCTGCGATTTGGTCGGGCAGCTGGTTCATTAGTACTCGATTCATTTTTGCAACCTTGCGCGATACAGGATGGAATTACGCGAGCATTTTCCTGATTACAGCAGCTCTCTATGCAGTTGGCGTAATTCTATACGTGTTGTTGATCGGATCTTACAATCGGCGGAAGGCAGCGGGAGAGATTCAGGATTAAATTCTGATCGCAGCTACAAGCACATCATCGACTTGCTCATGTTCGCCTTTCCACGTGAAGAAGAATTCAGATACTTTATTTTGCTGCTCAGAAATCGGAAGCGATGAAATAGTCTGAATAAAATTCCGCAAACCTTTCAGCTTCAATTTCTTTCCACGCACTCCGCCAAACTGATCGGAATAGCCGTCGGTGAAGAAGTACAACACATCGCCCTTGCTTGTCTGTAAAACCTGCGTGGTGAAATTCTTCTTCTCATCGTAAAATTCCCCAATCGGCATCTTGTCGCCTTTGATTTCAGTCAGCTCACCTTTCGACACATGAAACACCGGACGATTTGCACTAGCGATTGAAACTTGTCCGGATTTTTTCTCGATCTGAAGTAACGAAATGTCCATTCCGTCTGCAGAATTTGCAGCACCCGAACCCATGTTTAGAGCCGATGCAATTTTCTGATCGAGCAAAGTCAGAATCATTCCCGGATGAGTTGCGCGTGCATCCGCAATCACAAGATTGAGGCAATCAATTCCTACAATGCTCATTAATGCGCCGGGAACGCCATGACCAGTGCAATCGGCAATGGCCAGTGTAATGGTCGATTCATTTTCGTGCAGCCACCAGAAATCTCCGCTGACAATATCACGAGGCTGATTGAAAACAAAATTCTCGTCGAAGGCAGCTTTGAACCGCCATGGAGAAGGTAAAAGCGCATTCTGAATCTTTAACGCGTAATTAATACTATCTGTGATAGACCGGTTCTTCTCTTCAATCACCCGATGCTGTTGCGCAATTTTCAGATAGGCCTGTCGGATCTCGCGGTTCTTTTCTTTGTGCTGACGATTTTCTTCCTGCAGTTTCTCTACACGGTAAGCAAACTGCATATCCTGCATCGCACGTGTATCATTCTGTTTACGGATTTCATCGTTGAGTGTAATGAATTCCTTGTAGTAGCTCAACGACTTCTGAAAATTACCTTGCTTTTCGGCAATCTTCGCACGCAACTCAACGATGGGAGGGAATTCACCCACAAAGTTTTTATCCCGCGCAATTTTCTCAGCAGCGTCGAGACAATCAAGCGCCGTCTGATAGTTCCCATTGTGCAAGTGAACCTTCGCAAGGAAAACGAACGCAACTTCTTCTATGATGTAATAGGAGCTTTTGCGGGCGAGTTCAACCGCTTCTGCAAATTTCTCCTGAGCTTGTTCGTAATTACCGAGGAAGAATTCTGTTTCTCCGATGTTGTGTACAACAATTGTTTTGGTGCGATCAGTAATTGAACTGAACTGCAAACACAGATTGAAATATTCAAGCGCTTTTGAATGATTCCCCAGTGAGTTATACGAATCGCCAACATTACTCAGCGTAGAAATTTCACCGGGTTCGTCTCCGCCTTTTCTGCGGTAAGACAGACAAGTCAGATTCGTTTGCAGGCGATTCTCGTACTCACCAAGATAGTTGTACGCTGCACCAAGTGTGTTCAGGCATTTCGCCGCCATCGCATAATCTTCCTGCGACTCAAACCAGGGAAGAGCTTCCAGACAAACCTGTAATGCTTTGTGATAGTTTCCGTTTGCCTGATAACATCGCGCAAGAAGCTCTTTGGTTTTATTCAGAAGAATCGGTTCGGCCATTCCTTCCGCACGCTCATGCAATTCCTGAACTTCAGAAAATGCAGCACGTGAATCTTCTGCGAGTAGTGCGTCGGCTTTTGCAAGAAGTTCTTCGAATTGTACAGCGGAATCAACAGCGGACATTGACTCCAAGATAAGAAATATCAGTAGGCACTAAGCAGTAGGGCAGTTGGCGGACAGCGAGAATACGCCCACTAGCTATTTGTAATCGTCAGAACTTTAATACGTGCCCACGAACGCCGAATTTATTCACCTCAATAGCTGGAGCAGGAATCTTGATAAAGTTGATTGTGTTGAAGAGAACCCGCAGAAAACGTGATCGGGTAGGGATGCGGCGAAGATCAATATCCAGTGAAAAATAATATTGACGATATCGTTCTACGGTTATTTCATTACCTGCTGAATTGTACATGACCGGATTTGCGTGTCCGCCTGTCATTCCGTTAGCACCGTATCCGAATGCAACATTTAGCCAGCGAGGAAATTTTGTTTCACGATTGAGGAATGATGCAACATTTACGGACAGCCAATATGTTTGACCATTGTAATCTTTAATGATCTGTTCATTCCTCGTACCGCCCAGGATTTCAGGTCGCATGGCTGCGTATTTGGTACGCTCAAATCCAAATTTCGGCATAACCCTTTGTTCGCGCCAGCAGAGTTCCTGAGAAATGAAAAGGGCCGCACCTCCAACATTTGCAATCATATCTCCTGTTGAAAATCCCCAACCGGAAGAGAAGCCATCCATCACTTCAACGGCCGTTAAATACGTTACACCGGTTAATCCACCAATCCAAACAGCTTTTTCATGTTTAATGTGCGACAGGTCCCAAAGACTAGTTGCAATTTGTCCGATGGAGTAACTTGATTGTAAATGCCCAAGTTTATCCATCTGCAACCATTCGGCGTTGTCATTGAAAGTATGAAAGGATTCACGAGGATATTGTTTGTACCATATTTGGTTTAATACCACCAATGTTCCTGTCGTAAGAACAGCTTGAGTGACTCCAATTGCGATGGCGGCATTTCTGTTGTATGGTTTATTTGTAATGTGGCTTGCATCGTGGAAATTTATTGAGAGCATGATTTCATCAACGTAGATTTCCTTTTCAGGCTTTACAACTACTGAAAATAGGGTATCGCAGAAGTACCTATGATGTTCAAAACAAACATCATAGGTATCCGGGGGGAGAGGCGTAATCTTAAATGTACCCAACTCATCGGTGTGTGTGAATATTCTGCCATTATCAATTGAAACAATTACGCCAGAGATGGGCTCCGCGTGGTTGTGAAATTTTTCCATCACAGTGCCGATTATAGCGCCATCGGCAGAAGGAGAACCGTCTGCATGTGGAGGAATCTGTCCGGTCGCTGCAATCGAATTTGCGACAATGAAGAAAAAAACAAGCCAGCGCATACGTAAATATACCAATAAGAAAACCTGTCCAAACGCCTTTTGCTCGTCCGGACAGGTTTAACAGTTGCGCTTAAGGTTCTGCTCTTAATGCACTACTGATATTCTTCGTGTAACCTGAGCAACCCCACTCGTAATTGTCACGAAGTAAATTCCATTCGCGTAGTTTTCAGTATTGATGGAATGCGTGTACGAACCCGGACCAAAACCAGTCTGACTTTGAACGCTTTCTACTTTGTTACCCAATGCATCGAATATGTCAATCGAAATCGACGACTCTTCGGTAAGCGTGTAGTTCAACGTTGTGCCGATCGAAGATGGATTTGGAAACACAGTCACCGAAGCTGCATCAATCGCGTGATCACCAATCGCTGTTGCACTGTAAACGATGTTGCCGGCAAGCAAACCGGTATTGTCGTTCTCATCTCCTTCGGTAATGTCTTCATTCGAATCCACCCAAACTCCAAGGCGATATGTTCCACCCGGAATCCCCGGTGTATCGTTGATATCGATGTCCCAATTTGAAATCGTGATGAGTGAATTGCCCGATAAACTTGGAACATTCGTTGTTCCGATAACCCAATAGTTTGTCGTCGCCTGATCATATAAATACATCGACACATCAAACGAGCCGGCACTGCTGTTGTCGTTATTTACAACGTCAATGGTAATGTCTGTGATGATTCCATCCGCTGCCGGTGGATTGTACGAGTAATTAATTCCCGGTGCCAGATCCTGCGCCACCAATGAAGTTCCGCCGCATACTGCAGCAATAAGTAGTAGTTGTTTCATGTTCATGTTAGTTAGTTTGTTTTAGTGATGCAAACTTACTGGCACGAACTGAGCCGGGTTGTGAACTCATCGCTGCCGTTCACAGTTGAAAGGTTGAATAGTTCACGGTTCTATTAGAATTCATCTGAATATCAGCGTTCATCGGAAAATAGTGTGACTTCACATACTCTGAAAAAATGAATCGCGGACGGTGAACTTTGAACTGAGAACCGTGAACTTGTTATCTTTAGAACCTTCTTATGACCAAAACACCCGCTGAAAAACAAGTTTTCTTAATTGTACTTGTTGCTGCACTTGGCTACTTCGTAGATATCTACGATTTGCTGCTGTTTGGTGTTGAACGTGTTTCATCCCTGAATGAAATCCTTCCTAACCAGTTTCCGGGAATTGATGCCGTGAAACTTGCAAAACTCAACGCAAAGTATGGTGCTGAACTCCTAAACTGGCAGATGGGTGGAATGCTCATCGGAGGAATATTCTGGGGTATACTTGGCGACAAGAAAGGAAGACTTTCGGTTCTGTTCGGATCAATTCTCGTGTACTCGCTTGCGAACATCGCGAATGGATTTGTACAAACAACAGATCAGTATGCCTGGCTGCGTTTGATTTCAGGATTCGGTCTCGCCGGAGAACTTGGTGCTGGTATTACACTGGTGAGCGAATCCATGTCGAAAGAGCGACGCGGAATCGGAACCATGATTGTTGCAACTGTTGGTGTATTCGGAGCAGTAGTAGCAGGATTCATGGGCGATGTAATTGAGAACTGGCGCAATTCTTTTTTCATCGGTGGAGCGATGGGCCTCGCACTGCTCGTGATGCGCATTGGTGTTTACGAATCTGGAATGTTCAATCACATCAAGCAGGAAAATATTTCACGTGGAAATTTCTTTCAGTTATTCAGCACCTGGGAGCGCGTGCAAAAGTATCTCAGCATCATTTTCGTCACGGTACCTGTTTGGTTTGTGATGGGTACGCTCGTGCTTTTCTCACCGGAGTATGGACATCTCTTAGGAGTTCCTGATCTGATATTGCCAGACGGAACTTCAGCTCCCGCAATTAGTGCCGGACGATCCATCATGTGGGCGTATGCGGGCATTACGGTTGGCGACATCGCTTCCGGATTGCTGAGTCATGTATTACGTAGCCGTAAAAAAGCATTGCTATTCTTCCTGTTGCTAACCATTGTTGGAATTATTTTATACTTCACTGTTGCCGGTAATTCAGTGGTTTCATTCTACTCCGTAGTTACGCTGATCGGATTCGCAACAGGATATTGGGCAGTCTTCATGAGTACAGCATCCGAGCTTTTCGGAACGAACATTCGCGCAACCGCTACCACTACTGCTCCGAACTTTGTCCGCGGTTCAACAATCCTCATCTCATTCGTACTCGCGCAAGCAGTTTTAATTTTTGATGACAAGATCACCGGAACGATTGTAACCGGATCCGTGATATTGATTATTGCATTCTTTGCGTTATGGCGTCTGCCTGAAACGTTTGGCAAGGATTTAGATTATATAGAGAAATGAGCGGACTAACTGTTGTAATCGGTGCTTCTGAAAATCCTACGCGTTATTCGCAAATGGCCATACGTTCCTTGAAATCTCACAATGAACCGGTAGCTGCAGTAGGATTAAAGGACGGAGAATTCGAAGGTGTGAAGATTCACGGCGATCGTCCGCACTTCGAGAATGTAGAAACTGTTACCCTTTATGTTGGCCCTCAGAACCAACCTGCCTGGTTTGACTACATCCTTTCCCTGAAACCAAAGCGAATAATTTTCAACCCTGGCACAGAAAACGGAGATCTTTTTGATCTGTGTAAAGCAAACAACATTGAAGTGGTGATTGCTTGTACGCTGGTGATGCTATCTGTAGGAAACTATTAGATCCGTTTTGATCCGCTCGATCCGCTAAATCCGCGTACTATTTTTCTTTGTTTAGCGCTTCGACAATCCTCCTGCACGCACCTTCCAGCACATCATCCGCAATATTCAAGGGCGGCGCAATCCGCATCGCATGATCACAGAACAAAAACCAATCTGTAATCACGCCTTGCTCAATGGCAGCATCAATATATTTCTTGTTCTCCTCGAAATTCTCAAACAGCACCGCAAGCAACAATCCTCTTCCACGCACTTCCTTAATCTTCGGATGAACAAGTGTCTTCCGAATGATCGCTTCTTTCCCCGCAACACCTTCAGCCAATTTCTCATCCACAATCACCTGAATCGTTGCCAATGCAGCCGCACAACACACCGCATTCCCTCCAAACGTAGTAATGTGACCCAACACCGGATTATTCGTCAAAGCCAGCATATTCTTCTGCGATGAAACAAATGCACCTATCGGCAATCCTCCACCCAAACCTTTTGCAAAGACGATCACGTCGGGAGTCACACCGCTGTGCTCAAAGCCGAACAGTTTTCCCGTCCGACCAAAACCAGTCTGTACCTCATCAAAAATCAACTGTGTTTTTGTCTGATCACATTTCTTGCGAAGCGCAACCAGAAATTCATTCGTTCCAACAAGACAACCGGCTTCTGCCTGCACCGGCTCAACGATTACACACGCGGTATCGGTTGTAATTTCCTGAAGTGATTCCATCACATTGAAATCCAACAAACGATTTCCCGGAATCAACGGACGAAATGCATTCTTGAATGTTTCGCTTCCCATCACACTCAACGCGCCTTGCGTACTGCCGTGATAAGCATTGCGAAAGGAAACAACTTCGTAACGCGACGTAATTCGCTTTGCGAGTTTGATCGCCCCTTCAATGGCTTCTGCACCCGAATTCGTAAAGTAAGTTGAGTTTAACGAATCGGGTAGGAGAGACGCAATTTTCTCCGCCAGCTTCACTTGTGGCGATTGCACATATTCTCCGTACACCATCAAATGCATGTACTTATCAACCTGCGATTTGATTGCTTCCACCACTTTCGGATGACGATGTCCAACACTGCTCACCGAAATTCCGGAAATCAGGTCCACATACTTTTCACCATTGGCACCAAACAGAAACGGACCTTCTGCACGATCGATTTCCAGTCCTAATGGAGAAGGACTCGTTTGTGCAACATGTTTCAGGAAGAGTTCGCGGTTGGTCGCCATTACGCGAAGATAAAGGAACCTCTGCTTATTGCCACTAAGGCGCTAAGGCAATAAGGTTCACTAAGCTTTATGCAACTTGGTATCTTGCTTATGCTCATTGCCACTAAGGTGCTATGGCATAAGGTTCACTAACCTTTGTGCAACTTAGTATCTTTCTGACTTTGTGGCATAAACTACTGTTTTGTGCACCTTCTCACGCGACTTTTGCAATTCTTGCATGATTCTTTAAACAAGTCAGCAAATCTTGCGCAGAAGCAATGAAGTTCACCCGAGGTGAAAATGTACATTTGACCATGCTTTACAACATTCTGAAGCTTCTCTTCAAAATCACATTCCGATTCTTT
The DNA here is from genome assembly GCA_040377305.1 of Flavobacteriales bacterium. GTDB lineage: Bacteria > Bacteroidota > Bacteroidia > Palsa-965 > Palsa-965. The sequence continues at coordinate 8,572 of JBEIPA010000015.1, forward strand.
TTCAGGAAGACTTTTCGCCTGAATGCCGATCGTTTTCCGGAAACGGGTCCGCTCATTATTTGCGCGAATCATCCCGGAGCTTTTCTCGATCCGATTGTAGTCGCGGTGAGCAGTAAACGCCGGATTTACTTCCTCGCAAAAGCTGCCGTGTTTAAAGGTGCATTCATGAAATGGCTGCTCCCGAAGTTCAACATGATTCCGATCTACCGTAAACAGGATGATCCCACACAAATGCACAAGAACGACGAAACGTTTTCGAAGTGCTATGAACATTTGCTGAGAGGCGATGCGATTCTGATTTTTCCGGAAGGCATTAGTCAACTGGAACGCCGATTGAACGAAATTAAAACCGGAGCTGCACGAATTGCGATCGGTGCTGCTGCTCTTTCTGAATTTAAGCAGGAGGTGAAAATTCAGTGTATTGGATTGAACTACGATGATCCGAATTTGTTCAGACAGGATGTTTTGATCAGTTACAGCGAACCGATTGTAGTCAATCAGTATCAGAAGCTGTACGAAGAGAATCAGAAAGACGTAATCAGCGAACTGACGAATGAAATCCGCACGCGTTTGGAGTCGGAAGTTGTGCATATTGAACACGAGGAAGCAGACGGCATTACCAAGCAGGTTGAAAGTCTGTACCGCGCCAATCTGATCGGCGATAAAATCGAAACTGCTGAGCTCAAGAAGCGCGAACTGGAGATGGTGAAAAACATTTCCATGGCCGTGAAATATTTTCTGCACACCGACAGAAGCAAAGTCGACTCTGTCGTGAATAACATTCGCAGCTACTTCTGGAAACTCGATGAACTTGGTTTTAGTGACAAACTCGTTCGATCGGGTAGGAAAGAAGGCAGTCGGCGCTACTATTGGCTAGGAGAACTCGCGTTGATCCTATTCGGCTTCCCGTTCTTCATTTATGGAGTCACGATAAATTATCTTCCGTTTACGCTCGCGTCTTTTCTTTCGCGAAAGCTCGTAACACAAAGAGAATTCTTCGGTGCAATTGGTGTCGCTGCCGGCATGCTGCTCTTTCTGATTTGGTATTCGGTACTTTCAGTTGTTGTAGTGAAAGCGGACTTCACCTGGTGGATGAACCTGCTCATTATCGCTTCGTGGATTCCCGCCGGACTCTGGTGCTGGTTTTACTTCCGTTCGATTTATTACATCACGAATCGCTGGAAGTACATCAACCTGTTTCGCACGCGTAAGGAACTCATGAAAGATATTCAGACTCAGCGCACGGAAATTCTCACCGAGTTCGAAAAGATTGCCGCTGACTTGCGCGATAAAGGCGTGATTCCGGAACAAGCGCCGGTACCGAGGTAGTTAGGTTCCAGGTCAGTGGGCTGAAGCCACACGGTTATCAGTTGACTGTTTTGTAATAGGTTCAAAAAAGAAAGAGCGCAATTTGCGCTCTTTCTTTTTTGCAACGTACATTTTGGAGTCAACTGATAACCGGTCGGCTTCAGCCACCGGAACTTCACTATCTCTTCATCGCATAAATCACAATATCATTCACCTGACTAATCCCAATCTCCACATCGTCTTCCACTTTAAATTGGGAAGCCATGTCGGATGGTAAAGTCACCTTCTGGTTCGAGATGAACAGGGTGTTCTTTTCTTTGCCTTGAATCTTTCCGCGAATCACTTTCTTCTTCCACGCATTCGCAGCTTTACGATGTTGCACCACTTTTCCCACGAAAAGTCGGGCACAAAGCATCGCTCCTACAACGAGACCAAGGTTCATTGCACTGCGCAGATTATCGTTATCCAGTGCCCATGCAATCCAGTTCATGTTAACATAAATCGCAACACCGGACAGAATGATAAACGGCACGCCATAAAAGAGCGCACTTTTTTTCAACGCAGTCGCTGTCATAGCACTAAGCTGATCGCGTTCGGTTATTGACAAATCTTCGAGGGAGACCACTGGTTTCATGAGGGATAAAAATACGCATTCGGCTTAAATGGAACGCGGATTTCTTTGTGCGTTACTTGCTAGTACATCGCCCGGATGATTCCGGTAACCATCAACTTTCAGTTATTGGATTTAATGAGATACGTTTGAGTTTATCTCATTAAATCCAAAGCCCTACACATGAACCTCACCCCGCTCATCCTGTCGAAGCGGGTAACAAACCTCGGGCATAAAAATCCGCATTCGGCTTAAATGGAAACGCGGATTTCTTTGTGCGTTACTTGCTAGGTTATCGCTCGGATGATCTCGGTAGACATCATCTTTCGGTTATTGGATTTCATGAGATACGTTTGAGTTTATCTCATTAAATCCAAAGACCTGCACCTGCACCTCACCGTACTCATCCTGTCGAAGCGCCTAACAAGCCTCGGACATAAAATCCGCGTTCCTTTATCAGCATCGGGCATAAAAATCCGCGTTCCATTTTTCACGAATTCCCGCTACCTTCGGCTAGTGAAACGCATCACAATCGCCATCGACGGCTACTCATCCTGCGGCAAAAGTACGCTCGCAAAATCACTGGCTGTAAAGCTCGGGTACAGCTATGTCGATACGGGAGCAATGTATCGCTGCGTTACACTCTACGCGTTGCAACATGGCTTCATCAAAGACGGCAATATCTTCGAAGCGGAAGTCGTAAAATCACTAGACAGCATCATCCTCAGTTTTCAGTTCAACGCGCATCTCGGTACGAACGAAACGTTCATGAATGGACTCAGTGTGGAAAAAGAAATCCGCCAGATGGATGTTTCCAGTTTCGTTTCACCGGTGAGCAAAATCCACGACGTCCGTGTAAAAATGGTCGCTCTTCAACGTGAAATGGGTCGCACCAAAGGCGTGGTCATGGACGGACGCGATGTAGGGACCAACGTTTTCCCCGACGCCGAACTGAAAATCTTCATGACTGCCGATCCCGATGTTCGCACACAACGTCGCCTCGATGAAATGAAAGCCAAAGGTCAGGTTGTTTCCCGTGATGATGTACGACGCAACCTCATGGAACGCGATTACGAAGACACACATCGCAAAGAAAATCCACTCATTCAGGCGCCGGATGCAGTCGTTCTCGACAATAGCGACATGACCCGCGAAGAGCAACTTCATTTCGTAATGTCGTTGGTACATGAGTTGCATTTGCAGGAGTGAAAATGAAACAGCTAAGTGATTTTTATTACTTCTCAGAGCCAATGTTTGAAACGCCCTTCCGTGCGAATCTCGTTGAGCCGAAGAAATGGCAAGGTGTCGAGGATTCAATAAATTCACATTTGATCAGGGCAGATTTCAAGAATATCAATTTCCCTTTAGTATTTACTCATGATGAGGGGTACAAACTGCTGGACCTCATTGGCACCACTTGGGCAGGATTATATTTGATTTCTGACAGAGCTAGAGATATTTTTCTGGAAAATAGATTTAGCGGATGGACTCATTATTCAATCGAATTGTATGATGAAAAGGGAAGGGCAATTAGTGGATATTGTGGTCTGTCTGTATCAGGAAGATGTGGCCCGATCGATTTCTCTTCTGCCCCAACAATCCAGAAAAGAATTGGCCCAACAACTCCGCTAACAAATTACTACGTTGGATTACCCATCGGATTGGATCAATGGGACGGTAGTGACTTCTTTCTACCAAGTGGTTCTTATCATATAATCATTTCCAAAGCAGTTGCGAATGCGATCCTGAAGAACAAACTCAAGAATATAGAGTTGGAATGCTTGGCCGAAATCGAAACACCCCATTACGCGGTACCCAAGAAGTAAGTTCAGTTTTGTCTGCTATTCGATCAAATCCCTCCCCAAATCGACCGAACTCCCTCATTTCCCGCATTCCCCATTCCACTTCCCGTTTTCCGCATCCCCTAATTGAGTACCTTTGCGCCGCCCTACCGGATCGTCTGTCTGGACGGGTCAAATTTAAACCGAGGGTATTAACACAACTTATGAGTACATTTTCTGAATTGGGTCTTCGACCTGAATTGGCTAAAGCTGTAGCCGAAATGGGGTTTGAAACGCCAACTCCAATACAATTACAAGCAATTCCTGTGCTGTTGCAACGTGCTTCTGACCTCGTGGGTCTTGCACAAACCGGAACAGGTAAGACAGCAGCTTTTGGTTTACCTGTGCTTGACGGTCTTGATCTTGATGATCATTCACCGCAAGCAATTATTCTTTGTCCAACACGCGAACTGTGTATTCAGATCGCTGGTGACCTTAAGAACTATGCGAAACACCTCCGTGGAATCAATATTCTTCCGGTATATGGTGGTTCAAGCATCAGCCTGCAGATCAAAGAACTTAAGCGTGGTGTTCACGTAATCGTTGGAACTCCTGGTCGTGTGAATGACATGATCGAGCGTGGTGCAATGAAACTCGGTGGCATTCGCACTGTGGTTCTTGATGAAGCAGATGAAATGCTGAACATGGGTTTCCGCGATGCAATCGACACGATTCTTGCTGAAACTCCTGAAACAAAACTCACATGGCTTTTCTCTGCAACAATGCCGGAAGGTGTTGCGCGCATTTCGAAAAAGTACATGAACAATCCTGCAACAGTTTCTGTGAAAGGAACACATGTTGCAAACGAATCGATTTCGCATTTCTATACTGTAGTTCAGGCACGTGATCGTTATCCTGCATTGCGTCGTTTCATCGATGCACATCCGGGTATGTACGGTATCGTGTTCTGTCGTACAAAAGCAGAAACACAGGAAGTTGCCGATCATTTAGGTCGCGATGGATATCCGTCTGATGCGCTTCACGGGGATCTTTCTCAGGCACAACGCGATTATGTCATGAAACGTTTCCGCTCTCGTGTGGTAACCGTTCTCGTTGCTACGGACGTTGCAGCACGTGGACTTGACGTGGATGACGTAACACACGTATTCCATTATCAGGCTCCTGATGAACCGGAAAATTACACGCACCGCAGTGGTCGTACAGGTCGCGCGGGAAAAACCGGAGTTTCCATTCTCTTGCTTCATGCAAAAGAACAGGGCAAGCTTCGCGATATCGAACGTGCTACAAAATCAAAACTGACTTTCCTTGCCGTTCCTTCGGGAGATGATGCAATGAAAAATCAGGTTCTTGCTTTTGCAAAACGCATTGTCGATTTCCCGGAAGACAAAACACTGGATACAAAATACCTCGAGTTGATGGAAGAAGGCATGCAGGGATTAACTCCCGGTGATGCACTTCGTCGTCTCGTATCGATGCAGATGCAGAACGCAATTGCACAACTCAAGCACAGCGATCTGAACGCACCTGCAAAAGGTGAGAAGCGTGAGCGTCGTCCTGAGATTGATGGCGAACAGATCAACTGGTTTGTTTCTGTTGGTCGTATCGATGGATTAGAGCCTAGCGATCTTCTTAAACTATTCTGCGAAAAACTAGGTGTTGGTCGCGAACACGTTGGAAGAATTGATCTCAAGAATAACTTCTCATTTGTGCAGACAATCGCATTGAATCAGAAACAAGTTGAAGATGCATTCCGCGATGTGAATCTGAACGGACGTGATGTACGCGTAAACGTTTCTGAAAACACAGGTGGAACTGGCGGTGGTGCCGGACGTCGTCGTGATGATGGAGAAAGAAGCGGGGGCGGTGAACGTCGTGGCAGCTACGGAAAATCTTCATTCGGTGAGAGAAAGTCTTACGGTGATCGCGATCGCGGTGAACGCAAATCGTACGGTGGCGGAGAACGCAAATCATACGGCGAGAAGAAATCTTTCGGCAGTGATCGTGGTGAGCGCAAGTCTTATGGCGACAAACCATCTTTCGGTGCGAAAAAATCATTCGGAAAATCTTACGGTGAGAAATCACGCGCAAGTTCGGATGATAAGCCAAGAGAATTCGGCGGCAAAACCGGAAAGCCGGAAGGCGCTGAAGGTTGGAAGTCGTTGATGGATAGCGGCGGCGACGATCGCAAAAAGAAGTTCGTTAAGAAGAAGTGGTAATTAAGAATTCGAGATTTGAAATTTGATGATTTGAAAATTCTGGTTGGTACGATCCTACTGGGTGTGTGCCAATCAGAATTTTAAATTTTCACACGGAATTTAGTAGGGTTCAAATCTTCAAATCTTCAAATTTCGAATCTTCAAATTTTCGAATCTTCAAATGTCCGTTGCTTCTAACGGATAGACTTAATCATACCGTAAAGCTGTTCGAGCCTGGCAGAATCGTTCGAATAACACCACGAATGAATTTTCTCCTGTGGTCCTAAATCAAGATATACTTCGCGCTGCACATATGTTGCGGTGGTGTATTCTCTCCAGTTTGCCGTATCGCCCATAAAGGCATCGCGAAATTCCCGACGTGTGTATTCCTGTGCTCTCGGTGCAGAAGTGTCGGGAGCCGATCCGAAATAAATTCCTCCTTCATGTTCACTCAGCGATGTGTCTTCCGCCTGGAAGTAATAGACAACAAAATCCGCTCCTTGCTGCTTCTCGACTTTATATCCCGGGAGTAAATCTACCTCGAAAGGAAGTGGATCATCAACAGGAGGCTGTGTAACGGTCGTATCTTTTTTCGCTTTGTCTTCTTCTGTTCCGCATGAAGCTGTGAACAACGAAAGTGTAAGAACACCGAACAACGCTACACCGAGAACCGGGAACGTTCTCCTGAGCGGAGTCGAAGGGCGAGCACTGAGAACCATTAGAAGCGGGAATTTTTCCGAAGATAATTATCCGCTGAGAATCTTCCACCGCCTAAAAAGAAGATGGCCACATAAAGCATCAGATAACCCAAAGCACCTTCACGGTCACCAATCCCGTCGTTTGAGTGAACCAGGAAAGCGGCAACACCCATGCAAATGATCAAAGGAATAGTTGCAACCCGCGTGAAGAGCCCGAGAACGACAAACGCTGTACAGAACACTTCTGCAAAAACCGTGAGTGCAAGTGATCCCGACATGCCAAGGCCAATCGGGTCGGCAAATGCGGCAGACTTCTCTGAGAAGTTCATCATCTTGGGCCAGCCATGAAGCAACATTAGTGCGGCAGAAAGTCGGAGAGCAAGTGAAGCCCAGTTGCGACTGTTATCGGCTTGGAGAAATTTGAGTCCTGTGTATGACATAAATGGGATTCTACGTATTGTTTGCAGTTAGAAGTTGGCAGTACTATTGTCTTTTACGTGTGCGCTTAGTGGGATGTTGCTTATTGTGAATCAGTGAAAGTACAACCACTTCGTGTGCATACACCTTATACATGATTAAATATGGAAATCCAGGTAATCTACCCTGTCGAATATTTTTCCGGTAGAGCGATGCAGCCTGAGGGTATGCCAATAAATGAGCGCAATGTTCATGCCATGTGTCTAGAAAACGTTCTCCTAAGCCAGGCAAGGCTTGCTCATAATTTATGTAGGCCTCATGTAGATCTGCAATTACCGAGTCCAATAAGATCAGACTGCGCATTATTTTTTGGATATCCGACGACGCAGTTCAACTTTCGCTGCTGCCGCGGTGAAAGACTTGCCTTTACCGGATTCGTATTCTGTAATACGTCTTTCGAGTTCTGCTTCATTGGCTGAAGAGAGCTTGACAATGCGACTTCGACTCGTTAAATCCAAACCTCGTTTTTTCTTCGGAATACCATATGCAACCACGGGTTCCGCTACCGAAAGTGACTTCGACTTAGCAGACTTGTACGCTTTCGCAATCTTTCTAAGTTCGGCCTTCAATTCCTTCTCTTCTACACCATCGTCTGGCGCAATGGATTCCCACAGAATTGAATAAATCATTTTCAGAGTGCGCCGGTCTACAATTTTCAGTCCCTGGATAATTGCCTTTCGAAGTTCTGCTGTTGTCATTTTTCAAAGATAAACAATATATTTAAATATTATCTCCAATCTGTGAAATAACCAACTCCGTAGACTTTGCCTCCGGGAAATAACTGAGAATTTTCTGTAGCACACGATCCACAACACTATCGGGACAACTTGCCCCGCTGGTTAGAATGATTTTCGCCGGTTGTGAAGTTGGTAACCAACCCGGACTTGTTTTCAATTGATGCATGTGAAGGTCAAAGTGCTGAATTTCTTCCCGCGAAATAATCTCTGAATCATCCTTAATGAAGTATGTCGGAAACTTACGCTCGCACAACTCTACAATATGCGATGTGTTTGAGCTGTTGTAGCCTCCAACAACAATCGCAATGTCCGCATCTTGTTCGAGCAGACCGTATGTGGCATCCTGATTTTCATTCGTTGCGTAGCAAAGCGTGTCGCGCGTATCTGCAAAGTGTTGTTTGATATTCGCTTCCCCGTATTTTTCCTTCATCAGATCGCGGAAGTAATCGGCGATTTCCTGAGTCTCACTCGCAAGCATGGTTGTCTGATTGATGACACCAACACGTTCCAAATGTTTGGCGGCATCAAATCCTTTGCTCACGCGATCACCGAATTTAGCAGTGAATTCTTCCAGCGAAATTTCTCCGCGAATGAACGCACCCACTTGTCGCGATTCTGCAATGTCTTTCACTACCAGCACCGGACTCTCATCCACGCTATGTGAAAATGTAGCACGCGTTTCTTCGTGATTCGGTTTGCCGTGGATGATGATGGTGTATTCGCCTTTGCCAAGTGATGCCGACTTCTTCCATACGCGTTCCACAAACGGACACGTCGTATTGTACTTCTGCGGCTCGATTCCCAGTGAACGCAGCTTCGTTTCAATATCGAGCGTAGTTCCGAATGCAGGAATCACGACAATATCTTCAGGCTTCAATTCTTCCCAGGGAATGATTTGATTACCCGAAGTGTCCATCAGAAATTTCACACCGCGGGAAATCAAATCGTTATTCACTTCCGGGTTGTGAATCATCTGGCTGAGCAGAAAAATTCGTTTGCCCGGATTTTCTTCAATCGCGCGAAAAGAAATCTCCACGGCGTTCTCAACACCGTAACAAAATCCAAAGTGGCGTGCGATGAAAATTTGCACCGGACCAAAATCCAACAGCGTAGGGGAGTTGTCGCCTTTCTTCGGATCACCAGCTTTGCGAATAGCTTTTATCCTCGAGATTATCGGGCTGCGGTAGAATTCGGGTATGTTGAAACTCTTCATAGTGTGGTGTCAGGATCGTATCCTTAGTCGGCTATTTGTAGTTTGTCAGACTGAGCGGAGTCGAAGGCGACAAATTGCAGCTTGTCAGACTGAGCACTACGACTTCGCTCAGTATAGACTCCGTCGAAGGCGACAAACTACAATCCATACTTATCAATCAAATACACCAACGCCGTCATTCCGCCCGCACCCAGGTGCAACTCGCGCTTGTTCACTTTGTCGAACGTATCAATTTCGGTATGGTGATAATCGAAGTAACGTTGCGAATCTGGTTCTAAACCGAACAACGGTGTTCCGCTGGCTCTCAGATCATCAATGTCTGCACCGCCGCCACTGCTGGTGAAATCGTAAATGCCGTAGCGAAAGAATAGGGGAGCCCACGATTGCACTTTTGCTTTTTGTTCCGGTGTTCCTGTAATTCCGAATCCGCGTGGAGTAAATCCTCCGGCATCTGATTCTATTGCAGCGATATGTTTGATTTTGTTGTCGGTCGAGTATTTCGCGTAAGCTTCACCACCGCGACCACCGTTTTCTTCGTTCATCCACATCACGGCACGAATGGTGTGTTTCGGTTTAATGTTGAGCGCCTTGAACGCACGAAGCACTTCAATAGCTTGTACGCAACCAGAACCATCATCGTGTGCGCCCGGACTTAAATCCCACGCATCGAGATGCCCACCGAAAACAATTACTTCTTCCGGATGCTCGCTGCCTCTGATTTCACCAATGACGTTGTACGATTTGGTATCTGCGTACCACTGGCAATTCATCGTCATGTTGAACTCAACTTTTGCTCCTGAAGCAAGTTGTTTGTGCATTTCTTCTGCATCAACAGTTGAAAGTGCTGCCGAAGGAATTTTCGCGGCGAGAGAATCGGAACGCATTACACCGGTGTGCGGAAATGTATCGAGCGAGGAAGACATGGAACGAACAAGTACAGCAACTGCACCATACGTTTCCGCAATGTGCGGACCCGCCCAGCGATAACCAACCGCTTCACCGTATGCATCAAACATGGATGCTTTACGCTGATCGAACGGATGATTGAAGAAGACGATTTTGCCCTGAATTTTTTTCTTGCCGAGATCTTCCAGTTCTTTAAAATCGGAAACTTCAATGACTTCCGCAGTCAAACCATCGGATGGGGTAGAAACCGATCCACCGAGCGCACAAATGTTCGCATGCGTAGATTTACCATTCACAATCATGGAGCCTTCTTCAGGTGTTCCGCGCTCCCAATGTGGAACCATACATTCCTGCAACCACACCGAATCCAGACCCATAGATTTCATCATACGGAAGGTGACATCAACAGCAGTTTGCGCTCCTGCCGATCCGCTCAAACGTTTTGGTGCTTCGGTACAAAGCGTGCGCAGATTGTCGTACGCTTTTCCATTCACCAAAACTTCCTCGAAAATTTTGGTCACAGCAATTGAATCGCTGTCTTTCGATGATACTGTTACCTGCGTTGGTTTATCCTTGAACGCAGAAGCAACAAAGATGCCCGCAACAAGTACGAAGAGAATGGTGATTTGCTTTTTCATAGGGAACCCTAAAGGTACTAAACAGTAGGCAGTTCACCAGTAGTGCAGTTGGCAGTAAGTATAGCGTCTTGACTGCCTACTGCCCTACAGCTCTACTGCCTACTGTTGATTAAAATCGTACCAATCCCTCTTCCGCGTCAGCTTCAAATCCTGCAGTACAGCCGATTTTACGTTAATCGTTACGTTGTAGCTCTGACGGAAGCCAAATGGAATCCAGTTGAACTGAAGCTCCCAGCAATGCAGATCGCGGTAAACGTTCAGTGAAGTGTACGAGAATTCTTTTCGCGTGATATCGTAGTTGCTGTCAAAACCAATTTTCCATTTCGATGTAATGTTCGCATCACCTGAAACACGCATGGTTTGTGTCACGTTAGCATTCAATCCGTTTTTCTGCCAAACAAGATTGTATTGCATGTTCAGTGACCAGGGCACATTGAAGTCAACATACGCCGCTGGATTCGCATTGACCATGTCAATTTCAGCTTGTGTTCCGCGACCGGAATTTCTGTTTTCACTTGCACCAAATCCTCCCGGACGAAGACTTGTACCCAATGACATTGACGCACTTGTAAGTCGTGCAAGTCGTTTGTTGTTTTTGATTTCGAAGCGCTCAATTCTCACACCCGTTGCGCTCATCATGTACGGATCTGCCGTGAAGGAAGTATTCATATCGAACAAGCGGAACAATTTCATTCGCAAGCTTCCTGTAATCTGCGACCAATTGAAATGCTCTGCCATGAAGTTGTAGCTCGCACCAAAGTTCAAAGCGTCAATCAGCATTCTACGTTCGGGCTGCACAGCATTCGTGTCTTCGTTATTGCGCATCTTTCCTTCCCAGGAATTCATGATAGACATTCCGAGTGCACCGATTTTTCCTCCAGGCGATGAACCGAAAATTCCGCCTTCAAAAACAGAGTATTGTGAAGTCGCACCCTGCGGACTCGACTGCACTTCTCCCCAGAATCCATATTTCGGATCTGTAAAGTCGGGCATGTACGAAATGCTTGCGGTTGGTGTAATCACGTGACGAATCGTCTGGAACTTGGTTCGCTCGAGTTGATAGAATCCATAGAACTTCGTACTCAACGACAGACTCGCATTGAAATCAAAACTCGCACGTGCTCCATTCACTGTATCCGTAATTACAGTTTCAGAATCAGGATCCCATGTTTTGCGAATGGTTTTGAACTGCGTGAGTGAATTCAAAGTGACAGCAGGTGTCAACGTATAATGATCGAGTACATTGAACGAAGTCGCAATCGGAATTTGTTGACGCAACCCTGTTCTGATCTTTGGCGAAATGACACTGCTGTAGTAATTCGGATTGTCCAGCAACTGTGGGTTCAACAAGGTGTCGGCAATCAGCAATGAGTTCTTGAATTCTGAAACGTAACTCATCCCGATTTTATCCCACCACTTTGCTTTTCCAACGCGCTCTTCATTCTTGAACGGATAAAAACGATTCACGTTGAACGTGGCACTCGGAAATCCGATGTCAACATTATGTGTCAGTGTGTTCTGGCTGTGCGACAAGTTGGTCGAGAACGAACCGAACTTCCAGGTTTTCACCCACCGTACGTTCGACTGAAATGTATTCGAGAGATAATCATTCGCAATCGTAGCGTTGTACTGGTTGTAGGAACTGGAGTTCATATTCACATTCGCACCAAACTGAACTGACGGATTGAACTTCGCATCCTGCTGGTGTGTCCAACGAAATGAATAACCATTCACAATCTGACTGGTCGGCAATTCCTTATCGCCATTGTAGTTGCGCGCATAGCGAAGGCTCACATTACCGCCGTATTTGTATCTCACTTTGTAATTCGAGAACGTTTTCACACCCCAACTTCCTCTGGAATAAATATCACCGCGCAACGCAAAATCAAGCTTGTCGCTCACTCCCCAATAATAACCCCCGTCTTTTAGGAAGAATCCCCATGCAGGCGATTCACCGTATGAAGGAATCAGAATTCCGGAAGCACGTCCTTTCTTGTTCGGGAAATATCCGAACGGAACAGCAAGCGGTGTGGGAACATCTGCAATCTGTAAGTACGCCGGACCAGTAATGATCTTATCATCCGGAATTACTTTCATCTTTTTCGCACGAATAGAGTAGTGGGGATGATCGAGATCGCACGTGGTATATTGTCCATGTGAAAGATAAATTACGCCTGCAGAATCTTTCTTGAGTACGTCGGTGATAATGTATCCATCGCCCTGCTGTGTGGTCACTTCCTGGATACGGCCCTTCTGGGTAACGTAGTTGTAGTCGAGCTTGTTTGCTTCGAACGACTGTCCCGCATCAGCAAATGAGGCTTTGCTGAGGTATTCGCCCTGTGTATTGGTATCGCCTTGTGCAGTGATGATGTGATTCCGGAAATCAATACGAATGTATTTCGCCGTAATCGTCATGTCTTCATACTCCACATACGAACTGTCGTAGAGATAAACGATTTCGTTAATCAGGTCGAAACGCATGGAATCGCGTGCACCGTAAGAAACGAGCGACTTTAATCCGCTCGAAGAGACCGGTTGCACTTCAACAGGCGGTTCTTCCTGAGCTTTTAATGTTAAAAAATGCAGGGCGAACACGGTTATCAACACAGCACAGCGGAAAAGTGCCGGATTGAATCCAAAGCAGGGTAGTGAATGGCGGTATTTTTGCTTGTGTACGATAATGCGACTCAAAACTAAATAAAAAGAGTCCATTAACGTTTTAATAATGATGCCGAGAGGAATCAAACATTCATTCTTAGTTCTGGTAGGGTCGCTCATCGCGCTAGTGATAACGGCGTCCTTTTCCGCAAATAACGCGCCATCAAATGCCAAAATTCGCGTAGTCTGCATCGACCCCGGACATGGAGGTAAGGATCCAGGCTGTCACGGCGATAGTGTTAACGAAAGTGATGTGGCGTTGGCGATTGCACTGAAGCTCGGTGCTTACATCGAGAAGTATTACCCCGATGTGAAAGTGGTTTATACCCGCAAGACCGATGTTTTTGTCGAGTTGAATGAACGTGCTGCAATTGCAAACCGCAACAATGCCGATCTCTTTATATGTATTCACTGCAATTCAGCCTGCGTCAGGAAAAAGCAAACGAACGGGAAGTACAAAGATGTTTGCAACGAAACAGCGCATGGAGCCGAGACGTACGTGATGGGGCTTCACAAGTCAGACGGGAATCTGGACGTAGCTAAGCGTGAAAACGAAGCCGCTACACTTGAGGATGATTACCAGAATAAGTATAACATGGGTGTTAGCGGCGATGAAGCTGCAATCATTCTAAGTGCTTACCAGAACTTGTATATGGAACAGAGCACCTTGTTCGCTCAGTTTTGTCAGGATGAATTCCGTGATCGTGCCGGACGCGACGATAGAGGAGTAGAACAAGCAGGATTCCTCGTACTCTGGAAAACTGCAATGCCATCTGTCCTTATTGAGACAGGTTTTCTGACTAATCCGGTTGAAGAACGTTTTCTCGGCGGATCAAAAGGTCAGACGCACATGGCGGCTTCGATCTTCCGTGCGTTCAGGAAATGGAAAGACAAAGTGGAAGGCATTACGCATACGTATACAGATGAAGTGGAGAAGATGAAGCCTTACAAGCTGGAGAAGGAAGACACTGCTGGACTACGCCGACCCTGGAATTATATCGCGAAGCCTGCTGGAAATAAAACGGCGACTCCACCGAAGAAAGACACCGTGAAAACAGTGGTGGTGAAGGACCCGAAAAAAGACTCCGCTACTTCAACGCCGTTTGTCGCAACCGGTAAGGTTCTTTATCGCGTACAGATTGTCTCATCAGAGAAAACATTGCCAGCCGATTCTCCGAAATTCAAAGGAGTGAAAGACGTGTGGCATTACGAGCAAAATGGAATTCATAAATACACTGCTGGCGAATATGAAACGAACGCGGAAGCCGCGAAACGTCAGGCCGAATTACGCAGTGCAGGATTTAGTGAAGCGTTTGTAGTAGCCTTCGACAAAGATGGAAAACGCATCTCTGTCGAAGAGGCAAAAAAACTGAACGGCGGGAAGTAATTCCTAAGTTCAACCTACAGCCGGCGTTTGCGGAAACTACTAGCCGGCTGTTTCTTTTTAATTCGCTTTCTCGATTTTCGAGGAAGTACCCTAAATCAGCGAAAATCAGCCAAATCCGCTAAATCCGCGTACTATTTCACGCAGAATGCTAACTTTGTAGCTTGTCGATAGAACGCTTGTGAAGTACTCCAAAGAGATTAAAACCGGATTCGTTGTTGTTGTGGCTGTCGCCCTCTTCATCTACGGCTATAACTTCCTGAAAGGCAGGGATATATTCTCCAACAGCCTCGATTTATACGCAGAGTACGATCATATCGACGGGCTCACCTCAAACAACACAGTTCAGATTAACGGATTCAAAGTTGGAACTGTACGTGATATTGAGCTGACACCGGAAGGCAAGTTGCGTGTACACTTTATCATCACGGATAAAAATCTTGTACTAACAGATTCGTGCATCGCTTTGATTAAGAGTGGAGGATTGTTGGGTAATATGGAACTCGCGCTCATTACATCGCCAAAAGGTAAGCCTGTTGTAGACGGTTCTCTAGTACGTGGGCTAAATGAGATCGGACTGAAAGACCAGGTGAATGCACAACTACTGCCACTTAAGAACAAAGTAGAGAGTCTTGTTGGTTCGATCGATTCCATGGTTATTGTTTTTTCAGCCGTGTTAAATGAAGAAAGCGCCGAGGATATAAAAGCAAGCTTTGATAACATCAGATTGGCTTTGGAGAGTTTCCGCAACACTGCTTTCAACCTCGATACGATGGTGGCATCAAGTCATCGCAGTATGACCGACATTGTAATCAATATGCGCGAGTTCTCTGAGATGATGGCAGAAAACAAAGACACGCTCGCTTTGGCAATGGCAAACTTTGCAAACATTTCAGATTCACTTGCGAAATCAAATCTGAAAGGGGCAATCGACAATGCGGCACTCGCACTTGCAAATGCCAATAAGCTGTTGACGCGTATCGACAAAGAAGGCGCGTCTGCGGTAATGATGGGACAAGATTCTCTTGTGATTGCCGATTTACGCTATTCAAATGCACGCATGGCTTTCCTGATCGAAGACATGACACGTTACCCGGGTCGTTACTTGCCTTTCAAGAAGAAACCGAACAAGAAGGAAGAACAAGAAAGACAGCGAAAGATCGACAGCATTGAGCGATTGAATAAACGGAAGGATCCGTAGCTGCTTCTCATTCATGGAATACATCGACAACATACTTTTTGCGGTTCTGCTCGGTGCAGGCATCTGGCTCTTCGCAAAAAACATTCGCAAGATCCGCAGAAACATTCTCATCGGTCGGGATACTGATCGTTCCGACAACAAACCACTGCGCTGGAAAACAATGATGCGTGTTGCACTTGGACAATCCAAGATGATGACGCGTCCAATTCCTGCAATCCTTCACATCTTCGTTTACGTCGGATTCATCATCATCAACATCGAAGTAATCGAGATCCTGATTGACGGAGTTGCCGGTACGCATCGCGTTTTATCTTTTCTTGGTCCGCTCTACACATTCCTGATTGCGACTTTCGAGATTCTGGCAGTTCTTGTTCTTGCAGGATGCGCCTTGTTCCTCGTTCGCAGAAATTTCCTGAAGCTGAAACGTTTCATGAGCAAAGACCTCGATGGATGGCCTCGCTCTGATGCAAACTACATCCTCATCACCGAAATTCTTTTGATGACAGCGTTCATTCTGATGAACACCATCGATCAGAATTTGCAGGCTGCAGGAAATGTACATTACATGAGCATCAGTTCTTCAGCATTTCCAATCAGCAGTTTATTCACAGGTGCATTCAGTGGACTCTCGCCCGATACGTTGGTTTTCATGGAGCGTAGCCTCTGGTGGTTTCACATCATCGGCATCATTGCATTCCTGAATTACCTGCCATACTCGAAGCATCTACACATTCTTCTTGCATTCCCGAACACGTATTTCTCTAATCTCTGGAAGAAAGGCAGGTTCACGAATCTCGAATCAGTTACGGTTGAAGTGAAAGCTATGCTTGATCCTTCATACACGCCGCCACCGCCTCCTGAAACTCCGATGCGCTTCGGTGCAAAAGACGTTCAGGACTTAACGTGGAAGCAATTGATGGATGCGTATTCGTGTACCGAGTGCGGACGCTGTACATCAGCGTGTCCGGCGAATATCACAGGCAAGCTACTTTCTCCACGTAAAATTGTCATGAACGTTCGCGATCGTGCAGATGAAGTTGGTAAGAACATGGATGCAAATGCCGGAAAGTTTGTTGAAGACAACAAAGACTTAAGCAGCTACATCTCGCCTGAAGAATTATGGGCCTGTACAAGCTGTAATGCCTGTGTGCAGGAATGTCCGGTAAACATCGATCCGCTTGGAATGATCATGGATATGCGTCGCTATTTGGTGATGGAACAATCTGCATCTCCAACTGAATTGAACATGATGATGACGAACATTGAGAACAACGGAGCGCCGTGGCAGTTCTCTCCTTCTGATCGTCTGAACTGGGCAAAGGAATGAAGTACGTTCGGATCATAGGGGCCATGGTTGCATTGATCACGTTAGGTTCAATGAATAGCGCACGTACACGCGTTTGGTCACTGCATATTGCTCCGTTAAATGATACACTTGTTATTGGAGTGAATAATAAAATGGAGATCTGGATGAACGGAGAACCAACAGGGAATGCACAATTTACCATTACCGGTGCGAGTGCAATTCCAAGTACGGGATATACCTTTATAGTTTCTCCGGGGTATTATCTTCCGCACGATCACGCAACGGTTAAAGTCACTTTTAAAAGTAAAGTGGTGTTGGAAAAAGTTCTCCCGTTTGTGAAGAATGAAGGCGACATCAAACTACGAGTTGAACAAATCCTGAATCAGAAATAATTATTCCAATGAGTATAGAAGATGGATTGTTACAGGAATTGGAAAAGGACGGCAAAAAGCTGAGCCCGGTTCTTCCTGCAAACGTGAAGAATTTCCTGATTGATATTGATGGAACAATCTGCGATGATATTCCAAATGAAGAGTCGTGGAGAATGATGGATGCAGTGCACTATCCCGATGCGCTGGAATCTATTAACAGATGGTACGACGAAGGACACATCATTACATTTTTCACTTCACGCACTGAAGAACATCGCGAAGTAACGGAAGCGTGGTTGATGAAGAATGGGTTTAAGTGGCACGGTATGGTGATGGGAAAACCACGTGGAGGAAACTATCATTGGATTGACAATCACATTGTGCGTGCAACACGTTTCGACGGTAAGTTTACTGACCTTGTTGAACGAGAAGCAACGATACAGGTATTTGAGAAATAGTATTTGAACTTACGCCGATGTCTGACAAAGTAATTCACGTTCCAACAATGGCCGAATACACGGCAAGGGGAGAAGCTCCGGAAATTCTTTTCTGGGTAGGTTGTGCCGGAAGCTTTGATGATCGCGCGAAAAAGATAACGAAGGCAATTGTTCGTATTCTCGATCACGTTGGAATAAAATTCGCTGTGCTCGGATCCGAAGAAAGCTGCAACGGCGATCCTGCGAAACGTGCGGGCAATGAATTTCTGTTTCAGATGCAGGCCATAACCAACATCACGGTGATGAATGCTTATGAAGTGAAGAAGATCGTAACGGGTTGTCCGCATTGCTTCAACACACTCAAGAACGAATATCCTTCTCTCGGCGGTAACTATGAAGTAATTCACCACACCGAACTTGTGCAGCAGCTTATCGATTCGGGCAAACTGAAAGTGCAGGGCGGAGAATTCAAAGGCAAGAAGATTGTATTCCACGATCCATGTTACCTCGGGAGAGGAAATGATATTTACGAAGCCCCTCGCGAAGTAATTGCAAAACTCGATGTTGAACTGCACGAAATGAAACGCAGTCGCCAAAACGGACTATGTTGCGGTGCCGGTGGTGCCCAAATGTTCAAAGAAGCGGAGAAGGGGAACAAAGAAGTGAACGTAGAGCGCACTGAAGAAGCACTGGAGTTAAATCCCGACGTGATCGCAGTAGGATGTCCATTCTGTATGACGATGATGACAGACGGCGTTAAACACTTCAACAAAGAAGGTTCAACCAAAGTCCTGGATGTTGCAGAACTGATTGCAACCGCGAATGACCTCTAACGGCTTTTGGTATACCTAGTTCACGGTATCGAATTGTTGCTTTTCGTCAGAAAAGTGTCGACACCTCAGTTTTGAACAGAATCCTGAGCATAAATTACCAATTTTTAGACGAATTTGTGAGCATTTTCCCAGTGAAAATGGTGATATTTGTCACCGCCGGAATAGTGAGTCCGGAATTTTCAATACGCTGAATTTATCCCAAAAACAACACTTCTAATGGAAGCACAACAGAACATCCGTTTTAACACCAAGGAGCGCCAGTTTTTCAAGGTTTTGCACGAAAGAGTAGATAATTATTTCAAAACACAGTCCAAGTCACGATTTGGGAACTGGACGAGTTGGGTGAAAACCGCATTCATGTTCACATTATATCTTGCACCATATTTCCTGATGTTGACGGGGGTATTCTCCGGCGACTGGATGATATTTCTGGGTTACCTGATTATGGGGCTGGGAATGGCTGGAATCGGTTTAGGTGTAATGCACGATGCTAACCACGGCAGTATTTCCAAGAGTCAATGGGTCAATAATCTCCTTTCGTACAGCCTCAACTTTGTTGGTGGCCACAACAAGAACTGGCAAATGCAACACAATCATTTGCATCACACATACACGAACATTGAAGGTCATGATGAAGACATTGCTCCTGCTGGAGTATTGCGCTTCTCTCCGCATGCAAAACTCAGAAAGATCCACAAACTACAGTTTTTGTATGCATGGTTCTTCTATAGCTTGATGTCTTTGATGTGGGTGACTACAAAAGACTTTAACCAGCTTCTTCGCTACAAGAAAATGGGATTGTTGAAAATGAAAGGTTTGAATTTCGGGAAAGAACTGATGATCATCATTGCGTCGAAACTGTTCTATTATTCCTACATCATTGCTATTCCGATTTTGTTTTTCGATTACGCAAATTGGTGGATTGTTCCACTCGCATTTGTTATTGGGAAACAGTTCACGTGTGGCTTGATCCTCGCATGCATTTTCCAGCCTGCTCACGTCGTGGAGTCAACTACTTTTCCTTTGCCTGATAAGACTGGACATATCGAAACAGATTGGTCAATTCACCAACTATACACTACAGCAAACTTTGCTCCGCGCAATCTTATTCTTTCGTGGTTTGTTGGCGGGCTGAATTATCAGGTGGAACACCATTTATTCCCGGCGATAAGCCACGTGCACTACCGGAAAATTTCTCCGATTGTTCGTGAAACCGCGAAGGAGTTTAACCTTCCCTATCACTCCGAACCGCATTTCGTCGGTGCTTTGTGGTCGCATACGAAGATGTTGTGGAGACTTGGGCGTCAGGAAAGTGCAGCAGCGTAATTTTCATAGCGCTCGCACCATAAACCATTAAGAATAAAAAAATCCGGACTGAACTTCAGTCCGGATTTTTTATTTCAGGAAATGGACTTTCATATAAGTCTCGTGCGCTTTCCGTTCAGTTTTTGAAGTGTACATTCCCACAGCATTTCTTAAATTTCTCTCCGCTATCGCAAGGGCAAGGATCGTTTCTCCCGATCTCATATTTCTTCCGATCCATCTTCCGCACTTTCATGTCGTGCTGGAAAATCTTCCCGAGCAGTTCGTATAATTCCGGATGCTTCTTTGACAACAGTTGCGGGTGCTCGAAAAAATACTCGCTGATCACCGCGAAGAATTCTATGCGACTCGTCGCGCCGTAAGGGTTCACATCTGACTTGTTCGCGTAAATCTCTTCGATCTTTTTTTCGATGAGTGTGATCCACGGAATGGCATATTGCTTTTCCAATAACACCGCAGGAATGCCGTCGATGCGGTCGTCCATCTTGTCAATAAGGTGAATGAACTCGTGTACGCCGGTATTTCGCTTGTCAGTCGTGTTGTCGAAACCATGATGTAAAGCCTGCTTCGACAGAATCATTTTTCCATCCATATAGCCAGTGCCCACCATGCCGAGGATCATGCGATTGGTACCAGTCGTCCGGAAATTTTCATCGAAGCTCGACGGGTAGATGAGAACTTCGTACAAATTCATGTACGACCATTCCGGAAAACGAAAAATGGGAATGACCGCACTTGATGCTACCAGCAACCGATCCGTGTCGTCAACCTCAACCTGCACGCCGGTGATACGGCAGTTCGAGAGAAATTCCTGCACCTTGAATTCGAACAGTTGCTGCTCCTCTTTCGTCAGACTGTTGTAAAAAGAGACTTTTCGCGCGAGCATAATGCGCCACGCCGGAGGAAAATCATCTTGCGGCTGTGTCCAATCTTCTGCAGTAGCTTTTGTCGGGTGTTGCTTCCACCAAACTACTAACGCGATAAACACGGCAAGGGCTAGTAAATACAGCATCGGGATTAATTGATGTGATAAAGAAAGGAAATTCTTCGCAACCTAGTTTAGCTTGGGCGAGGCAATCAACAGTAAACAGTGCGCAGTAACCAGTTCGCAGTGCGCAGTAATTGTGTGATTTTGCAAAATATGTAACTGAGTACTGCGCACTGCCAACTGCGCACTGTTTTGTACCTTTGCACATGCTCACATACAACGATATGCCACCTCATTCCCGCGTTTGGATTTACCAGTCTGATCGTGAAATCAAGGATATTGAGGTGAATGAAATCAGACGCAAGGCTGGAATGTTTCTGATGGAGTGGACTTCCCACGGGAATGTGATGAAAGCCAGCATTGACGTCCTGTACAATCGCTTCTTTGTTGTTTGCGTGGACGAAACAGCGGCGAGTGCGAGCGGATGCGGAATCGACAAGTCGGTGAAGTTTATGCAGCAAATGGAGCAGGATTATTCGATCAATTTGTTTGATCGCATGCTGGTGCTTTATCGCGATGCGGAGACGAAAATTCAGCAGACGAAACTCTACACCTTCGAGCAGATGATGGAAAAAGGTGAGTTGAATGCAGATACAGTTGTGTTCAATAACCTCATCAGCACGAAAGAAGAGATGCAGTCCAAATGGGAAGTACCGGTGAAGAAAAGCTGGCACTCGCGAATGATCCCGGCATGAGCAAAAACAAAAAAAGAATTTTACTCTGGGCGTTATTCCTTTTCGGAATAGCGCTTTTGTTTTTACCCGTGCGGGTTGATCACGTGTCACAGATTATTTCCGGTGGACCGGATGCACTCATTCTCACCGATGCGGTTGGAGATTATTACTGCTCAGTCTTCATCGGATTCAACGGCCATCCAATCGGAATCGCATTAATCCTTTTGTTTGCAATGGGACCATTCGGAATAGTAGCACAATCATTTTCCATCACGCGTCCCTTTGGTTTTATGGCGAGCACAGTATTGCGATTGCAGGCACTCCTGTTGTTTATAGGCGGACCATATGTGTGGTACATGATTACATACGAGCACGGCTATTTCTCCAACACCATTCACGATACATATCCTGCGTGGGGAGGATGGCTGCTGATGACTTACGTCGTTGTTAGCGGAGTCATATTGTACTGGATTGTGGCGGCTCCACAGAGCAAACTTGCACAGTTATTTCCGGAGGGAAAGTAACTCCGAAGAGAAACTTATCACTTCAGCAAATCCTTCACACTTGCCGGACGTTCTGATCCACGCCACTGAAAATCTTTGAGCAAAGCTTCAGAGGGAGAAAGTTCATTCGCCGGATAAAGCTGAGCATCCGGTTGATTGTAGAAGCTGATCGACTGTACTTCATTCTCATTAAGCCAGATCATGAGTTTGCTGCAGTCTGCGCGATTAATTCCGATCAGATCAAGTTCCGACTTCGCATAGTATAAAGTCTGCCCATTGCCTTCCACAAATATTTTACGCAACTCATTGTTCGCGAAATAACCGGTCATTTTTTTGCCCTTGATCTGGTTGTATCGGATCGTATCTTCTTCAGAAATAATGAAACAATCAACGTCCATGTCGAGACGAAGAATTTTTCCTTCCGCAAGAATGATGTCTATGTTCTTCGCAGTCAATTGACTTTCGTCTGACCAGATTACGGGAGCACCAAACATTCTCATCGTAGAATCCTGTGAAGTCCACACAAGAGAATCGCATCGGCCTTGCATGTCGGATTTGAAAAACGAAACGTCGTGATAACCCAAAACGGTTTTCTCCTCGAGACTATCCGCGTAAATTGTTTTGCCGCCTTCGTCTTTGGGACGCGTGGTGATGGACTTCAGCGTATCTGCATGCATAAACAGTGAATCGTTGTCGAACTCCTGAATCAGTAATGCATGTCCGGTGATGAATGACGTTTCTGTTTTCTCGTAGTGAATGGCGTAGTCACCGTGAATCGTAACTTTCTGAGAGGTGTCCTGTATTTCAACATGCTCAAAAGCTTTCCCGATTCCATTCTTGCGATCGTACCAGATGCTGTCGCCACGCAAAGTCTGATTGTTCGTTACGATGTAAGCGTTCTTTTCGAATTGCGCAATGTCGTTGTACGTATCATAAAATCCATTTTCGCAGTAAATGAAATTCTGATTGCTGGTTGCTTTGATCGTCGTAGGTCCTAGGAAGTAGGCAACTTTTGGTCCGGGCGTATAACGCAACGTATCACAACGCACTTCATACTGCGGATTTTTCAGCACCACATTATTCTTAAACGTCAACGTCTTCGCATCGGACGAGTAACCACCATTCTGACTCGTAAGAATGTTGTCTTTGTTAACGATTCGCCCTCCGGTGTTGTAGTACGCAAAACGATTCGCGAGGTCGTACGTAATCGCATCACAGGTCAAGGTCATGTCGTCTTCTACCAGTCGCACATTCTTTTTTGCAACTGCAATGCGTGTATTTCCATCGTACGTGAGAAAATCGCTCCACATACGGAGAGAATCACCTTGCTGAATAAAAACGTGTCCGTAGGCGTCGAGTTTATTTTCAGCACCGAAGAAATGTGCACTGTCGCAATTCATGAGCATGCCCTGATGCTCGAACCGAACGGAACCGATCAGGCGTTGATAGCCTTTGTTCTTGTCGCCTATCAATCGATCAGCAC
Source organism: Flavobacteriales bacterium (assembly GCA_040377305.1). Lineage (GTDB taxonomy): Bacteria > Bacteroidota > Bacteroidia > Palsa-965 > Palsa-965. Next base: position 32,317 of record JBEIPA010000015.1, read on the forward strand.
CTTTGAGATTGATTTTTGTTTGCGCGAATGTGAATCCTGAAAACAGGACAAACAAAACAAGAAGTACAGAGCGTTTCACAGTGTTATACTGTTCAATTTTTACGCCATGTATTTGGTTCCACACATCAAGGGTGTTAAAGAATTTAAACCGCAACGGGTTTGCGCATCAAAGTCTGTGTACGATCTGGTCCAACAGAAATTACCGATACAGGCACACCGATGAATTTCTCGATGAATTCAACGTATCCGTGCAGTTCCGATGGAAGCTGCTCCAACTGGTTCAATCCGGTGAGATCCTGTTGCCAGCCTTTGAGTTCGGTGTAAACCGGGGTCAATAGCTCGGGAGAATAATCGAAAGGCAGGTGATCAATCTGTTTGCCGAGATAATTGTAAGCTGTGCAAATCTGGATGGTATCGAGTCCGCTGAGAATATCTGCTTTCATCATGAGCAACTCGGTAACGCCGTTGATCATCACCGCATATTTCAATGCAGGAAGATCGAGCCAGCCGGTACGACGTGGACGTTTTGTAACCGAACCATATTCGTTCCCGCGATCGCGAATGCCTTGTCCAACTTCATCGAACAACTCGGAAGGGAAGGGGCCGCTTCCAACACGCGTGCAGTATGCTTTGAAAATTCCGAACACATTTCCGATTCTGTTCGGAGCAATACCTAAACCAGTGCAAACTCCCGCACAAATGGTATTCGAAGAAGTCACGAACGGATACGAACCGAAATCAATATCGAGCAATGAACCTTGCGCGCCTTCAGCAAGAATAGATTTCCCGGCCTGCATCGCATCGTTGATGTAATGCTCACTATCGATTTGTTTGAACTCCATAAGGCGCTCAATCGCTTCAAACCATTCCGGCTCCATAGAAGCCAAATCATAGGTGAAGTTGTGGTGGCTAAGCAGCTGTTTGTGCTTCTCAACCAACGCCTGATATTTCTCTTTGAAATTGGGCAACAACACATCACCCATGCGAATTCCATTACGACCGGTTTTGTCCATGTACGTTGGACCAATTCCTTTAAGCGTAGAACCGATTTTCTCATTACCCTTCGATGCTTCAGAAGCTGCGTCGAGTAAACGATGCGTTGGCAAAATCAAATGCGCCTTTTTTGCGAAGAGCAATTTCGCTTTCACATTAACACCCATTTTCACGAGCGCATCAATTTCACCCATCACAACAACAGGATCAATGACTACGCCGTTGCCAATGATGTTGATCGAATTTTCCCGGAATATCCCCGATGGAATTGTTCTCAGGACATGTTTGATGCCATTGAACTCCAAAGTGTGACCGGCATTCGGACCACCCTGAAAACGTGCGATGATATCGTAACGTGGAGTAAACACATCCACAATTTTCCCTTTGCCTTCATCTCCCCACTGTAATCCTAAAAGAACATCTGCTTTCATTCTCTGTGACTTATTACTTAAAAACTTAATGACTTATTGCTTTTCGCTTATTGCTTCTTGTTTTCATTCAATGCTGCACCATACGCAATCAAAGCATCTTCTTCAGTGTCGTGCACCTGAAATATGGTATTCAGTTTCGTGATGATAAATAACTTTTTCACCTTCTCGCTAAGTCCGCAGATCAGGCACTCACCACCCGATTTACGCGCTACCGTCAATGCGTGTACAAGAATATTCAGTCCCGTACTGTTCATGACGCGTAAATCCGAGAGATTGAAAATGATCCACGCATTTCCTTCCGCACACGCTTCATCAATAGCCTGAATCATTTCGCGACACTCATCACGGTCAACAAGCTCACCGTAAAGCGAAATCACCAGGGGCGACTTCTGCTTGATGTTGAAAGTAAAGCTCATGACTTTCGTTTTAGTTGTTGCTGCATGTGTTCACACTTCCCGGTTTCGGCGAGCTTGGTGCATCGTCCGAAGAAATTCAGTGCGTGAGAAGTGATGTTGAAATTAAGAAAATCCTCAGTGGTTTTCTTGATTGTCTGGATTCGTGGGTCACAGAATTCCAAAACATATGAACAATCCTGACAGATGAGGTGATCGTGTTGTTTGTAGGCATAAGCCCTCTCGAACTGCGCCTGATTCTTACCGAACTGATGTTTCGTTACCAATCCGCATTCCAGCAGAAGTTCAATGGTATTGTACAACGTTGCACGGCTCACACGATACTTCTTATTCTTCATGTGAACGTACAGGGATTCGATGTCGAAATGTCCGCCCTGGATATAGATCTCATCCAGTATCGCGAATCTTTCGGGTGTTTTGCGGTGACCCTTTTTCCCAAGATGTTCGGAGAAGAGGTTACGTACGGTTTCCCTGATGGTGGTATCGGCCATTGAGGTTGTGAAATTACGTAATAGACGGGAGACTGGAGGCGGGAGACGGGAGTAAAAAGATGAATTAATAACAGTTTTTGCACAATGAAAAACCGTTATTTCACTTTATGAGGTTTCATTGAGAAAACGGCGCTCCCGTCTCCCGTCTGTCGCCTCCCGACTAATTGGGGTTGATCCGCGTTACCCCAATAACACCATTCACCTTGCGCAGTTTCTTCATCAGCTCCGTTAGGTGAGACGTATCGTGTACAAACAACATGATCGTGCCTTCGAAAGTTCCATCCTGCGTATCGAAGCTGAGTGAGCGCATATTTACGTTCAACTCGCTCGAAATGATTTTCGTGATGTTGTTCACGAGACCTACTTCGTCGATTCCCTGAATGCGAATACCCGCAAGGAAAGAAATAACTTCCTGATTAGTCCAGCGCGCTTTCACGATGCGATAGGCGTAATTCGACATCATCTGCACAGCGTTCGGACAATTAACGCGGTGAATTTTTATGCCTTCGTTGATCGTTATGAAACCAAAAACGTCGTCGCCGGCGATTGGATTACAACACGGAGAAAGCTTGTATTCGATCTTGCTGAGGTTCTCACCAATGATGAGTGTTTCATCGGCAACCTTGCTGCCACGAACATCTTTTACAACCTGCTCCAGGGTAGGATCGTTCTTGCCTTTCTTGGTTGGCTTATCTTTTTCCTTCACCCACGCTTTCACGTGCTTGATGGTAATGATGTTTTTTGCAACACGATAAAACACTTCCTGCGCACTTGGCAGCTTCAGGAAATTCTGGAAATCGTTGATATTCTGAACGGTGAATTCAAGCTTTGCATTGGAGAATTTACGCTCAAGTATTTCACGACCATCGTCAGAAACTTTTCGCTTTTCTTCTTTGAGCGCGTTTTTGATTTTGGATTTCGCACGTGCTGTAATTACATACGAAAGCCAATCTTCTTTCGGAGTTTGTTTTCCGGATGTAAGAATTTCAACCTGGTCGCCGCTCTTCAGTTGATGACTCAAAGGAACCAGCTTGTGATTCACTTTCGCGCCAATGCATTTCTCTCCAACTTTCGTGTGAATCTCAAATGCAAAATCCAACGCAGTAGCTCCAAACGGAAGCGTGCGCATTTCCCCTTTCGGAGTGAATGCAAATATTTCCTCCGCGAAAAGATTGAGCTTGAAATCGTCAATGAAATCGAGCGCATCTCCTTCCGGACTGTCGAGCATTTCGCGAATCTTGCGCAACCACTCGTCAAGCTGAGTCTCTTTCTCTGATTCGCCGTTGTCTTTGTATTTCCAGTGCGCAGCGTAACCTTTCTCCGCCAATTCCTCCATGCGTTCACTGCGAATCTGCACTTCCACCCATTTTCCATCCGGACCCATCACCGTGGTGTGAAGAGATTCGTAGCTATTCGCTTTCGGTGTTGAAATCCAATCGCGCAAACGATCCGGATTCGGGTGATAGAAATCAGTAACGATTGAATACACTCTCCAGCAATCGGCTTTCTCTTTCTCCAGCGGGGTGTCTATAATAATACGAATCGCGAAGATGTCGTAAATCTCTTCGAACGGAACTCCTTTGTGATTCACTTTATTGTGAATGGAGAAAATCGATTTCGGGCGACCGTACAAACGTGCTTTGAAACCTTGCTCCAGAAGAATTTCTTTGATCGGAAGAATGAACTTGTTGATGAAACGCTTGCGCTCTGGCTCGGTTTCTTTCAGTTTCAGTTCGATGTCTCTGTACTCAGCAGGCTCGGTGTATTTCAATCCGAGATCTTCGAGCTCCGTTTTCATCGCGTTCAATCCCAAACGGTGGGCGAGAGGACCATACAGAAACAAGGTCTCGGATGCAATCTTCAGTTGCTTATCGCGCTTCATCGATTCGAGCGTCCGCATATTGTGCAAACGATCGGCAAGCTTGATCAGAATTACACGAATATCATCTGAAAGCGTGAGCAACATCTTTCGAAAGTTCTCCGCCTGAATCGAATTCGTTTTCTGATCGAATACTCCGGCAATTTTGGTGAGGCCGTCAATGATTTTCATCACACGTTCACCAAACATTCCCTTGATGTCATCGAGACTGATGTCCGTGTCTTCTACGGTATCATGCAAAAGCGCACACACAACCGAAGTAGTACCAAGTCCGATTTCTTCTGCGCAAATCTGTGCAACGGCAATAGGATGATAGATATACGGCTCACCGGTTTTACGACGCATGTCTTTATGCGCTTCCAGTGCTACGTTAAATGCTTTACGGATTATCTGTTTGTCACCTTTCTCCAATCGGCGTTTACACGCTTTCAGAAGATTCCGATAGCGTCTCAGGATTTCCTTACGCTCGGCTTCGAGGTCAATTTCCACAACTTTTTCTTTCTCGCTCATCTAGATTCAAGGCAGGTGCGCCTTCTAAAATCGAGTATGAATTTACGCAACTTTTTGGCAACTTTTCCATGGTGGGAAAGAGACCGTTTGATGATCGGATTTATAAAAGTTTGCTTTCCGTATCACTAAAACCAGTAAACCTTCAGTCGATCTGCACACTCAGCACCAGATTCTCAAACACCGATTGGTATTTCAGAAATTCGCCTTGCTCCATATTCGGTGCAGTACAGCTAATTACATATACGTTACTTCCGTGAACGATAATCGCATCGAGAAAACCAAACTTGGCTTCGTTCGAATAGTACATTCCGTATCTGCGGAAGCTTTTACACGAATCTATAGTCAGATAAGATTCATCAACGAGGTCAACTCTGCCCACCGCGTTGTGCAACATATTCAGCATATCCGCCGCCAACGACTCGACCGTTTGATTGGCTTCGAGATTACCCTTCGAAATGTTGATGTTTGGATTCATCAGCATCGCTTCTCCATTCACTTCTTTCTCGTACGAAACAAAAGACGCAGCATTGAACGGAGCTACCGTGTCCCAATCAACAGGTTTCACAAAACTGATTCCCATTTCTTTCATTTCAACCCGTTCAGTTTTGAAATCTGTTGGGTCCAGTGTATACGTAGTAGTTCCCGCATGATGAACTGCTGTTACCACATTTCCATTGGCATCGTAGCGCAACCAGGCACCTGAAGGTTCATTGTTGTACATCTGACCGCGTGCAAGAATTTTTCCATTTGCATCAAGCAAAACGGCTTCATCAATTTCTTGCCCGGCACGACTCGTGATGATGAGTTTTCCACTGTCCGTCTGTACTTCTCGTGTAGTTGCAACGTTCGAAATGGTATCGACCTTATTCGAATCAACTTTCTCGGCAGTCACTGGAGCTGTGTCTTCACCACATGACGCAAACATGGAACCTAGCACTACGCACAAACCGAGAACCGAAAACTTAGAACTTAGAACCATTTCATTTCGCTGGTAAAACTGTTGAAGCACATTCTCCGAATCCGATTCGAATTCCATTTCTCTCTGCGTAACCACGAATGATAACGGTGTCACCATCGTTAATGAACTTGCGTTCTGTTCCGTCGCTCATCTTCACGGGTTTTGTTCCGCGCCAGGTGATTTCCATCATCGATCCGAAAGAACCTTCATCAGGTCCGGAGATAGTTCCTGAAGCCAGCATATCGCCAATGTTCATGTTACAACCATTCACGGTGTGATGCGCAAGTTGTTGTTCCATGGTCCAATACATGTATTTGTAGTTGGAGCAGCAAACTACGGAATCTTGATTCGCACCTTGCGGACGAATGATTACCTCGAGATTGATGTCAATATTCTTGTCGCCGGAATATTCGAGGTAAGAAAGAACTTTTGGTTCCTGCACATATCCTTTCACGCGGAATGGTTCGAGAGCGTCAAGCGTAACAATCCACGGTGAAGCAACGGATGCAAAATTTTTCGCAAGGAATGGTCCGAGCGGAACGTATTCCCACGCCTGAATGTCGCGTGCTGACCAATCGTTGAACAACACCATTCCGAAAATGTGATCGTCGGCCTGATCGGGAGTAATGGAGTCGCCCATCGCTGTTGATTTCCCAATGATAAACGCTGTTTCTAATTCGAAGTCGAGCAGTTTTGTAGGACCAAAAGTCGGCACCTCTGCATCGGCAGGTTTGAGCTGACCTTTCGGACGATGAAATGAAGTACCTGTCACACAAATACTCGACGCGCGACCGTGATATCCCACAGGAATGTGTTTCCAGTTCGGAAGCAATGCATTCGCAGGATCACGGAACATCTTGCCCATGTTTGTTGCGTGATCAATACTCGAGTAGAAATCGGTGTAATCAGGAATGTGAACCGGCAAAAGCATTTCTGCTTCGCTCATTGGAATCAGACAAGCTTTCTTAGCACCATCCTGCGACTGAAGCGTGTTTGTTTTTACGTCGAGCAATTCCGAAACCCGTTCACGAACAGCACGCCAGTTTTTTTGTCCGGTTGCTATGAATGCGTTCAGCGTCGATCCGCTAAAAACTTTCTTGTCTATGTTGAGCGCGTCGAGGTAGCCGAATTCAGCCACCGCCGACAAATCGAGAATGTGATTTCCGATAGCAACACCAGCCCGTGGACCTCGGCTTTTTGTACGGAAAATGCCAAAAGGCAGGTTTTGTATTGGAAAATCGCTGTTGGCAGGAACTTCTACCCAGGATTTCAGAGATGGATCGTTTGCTCGCATAATTGACTAAATGAGGCGCAAAAATAAGGGAATGGGGGATGGGGAACGCGGAATGGGGGAGAAATATCAATCTGTATCACACATCCCTCATTCCCCATGCCTTATCCCTCATTCCTGAGAGCGTAAGTTCGGGTCAAAAAAGTAGCCAATTGATCACTGAAAATCAGTCCAATCAGGCACCCGTTTTCCCTATATTTGTGGATACTTACGAATAGGCGAACTCATGAACAAAATTACTCTACTTCTTGCCGGAATTGCACTCTCTGTTTCAACATACGCGCAGACGGTTGTTTTCCACGAAAACTTTGAAGTTTCTGACTCGGTAGTTGCATCCGGAAATCCACTCTGGATTCCTGATCTTACTCTGCAAAGTCAGGGATTAGCAAGTACACGAAACACCGTGGCAACGAACGACTCTTCGTTCCTCATTACAAATACGTTCAGTACCGTTGGAAACACATTTGTAATTCTGGAATTCGATCAGATCTGTAAAATCGAATTTCTCGATATCGCTACAATCTGGGCTTCGAACGATAACGGTGTTACATGGATACAGCTAACCGCTGCGGAATATCTCGGTACCGGTTCATTCGCAGGACTCGGCAACAAGTTTAACTCTGCAGCTTATGGTTCGTTCTGGCTGCCGGGATTGAACGCTGCTGTTCCAAGCAATGCATGGTGGATGACAGAACAGTTCGACGTTTCTGCAATTCTTGGTAACGCGCCACAGTGTAAAATCAAGTTCACATTGAAAGATGCGAACGCGAACGGTGCAAACTCCAACTACGGATGGCTCATCGATGATCTTACAGTGGTGGCTTCGCCATCGGAATTATACCCTCCAGTGATTTCTCCAGGTCCACCATTGTGGGCAAACAACGTTTACAACTTCGGTCCTTACACCGTGAACGATACCATTACAGATGCTTCGGGCATTGCCAGTGCAACACTTCACTATTCGGTGAACGGTGGTCCGGTTAACAACGTTCCGATGACAAATACTTCGGGCAATATCTGGTCAGGAGTTATTCCTGCAATGAACGACTCGGATACGGTTTGTTATTCAGTTGATGCGATTGATGCTTCTGCTGCGGCAAACGCAGCTGTTTGGCCTTCTGTAGGTTGTCAGCAATTCATTGTCCACGCAGGAATCACGTTCCCGTATTTCGATAACTACGACGGACAGAATGATTGGTCGGATACAGCAGTGAACATACTTTCTCAATGGGAATTGGGAATGCCAAACTACGGCGCAACTATTGGTACGCACTCCGGACCTAACGCCTGGGACATCAACCTGAGTATTCCTTACGACAACAATGCAGCGTGCCGACTTGTTTCACCGGTATTTGATTTCTCTACAACGCTCAATGCCACTTTGAGTTTCTGGCACAATTACAACACGGAGAATTTTTGGGATGGTGTTCGCGTTGATTATACAACCGACGGTGTAACCTGGCAGGTACTCGGTATTCAGAATGACCCGAATGGTGTTAACTGGTACAACGCCCTGCTCAACTCCAGTAATCAGCCTGGTTGGGCCGGCTCAAGCGGCGGATGGGTGAAATCTGAATATGATCTTGCATTCCTGAATAACGTTGTTGGTCCGGTACAATTCCGTTTTGTATTTACATCAGACGGAAGTGTAATTGGCGATGGCTATTCGATCGACGATTTCTCAATTCTTCCCCCATTCCCATTGGATGCAGAAGCAGTTCAGGTCGTGGCTCCGGATGCGAGCAGCTGTTTGCCTGTAGGAAATATTCCACTCAGCGTTTCATTATCAAACGAAGGTTCGAACCCGCTCGTGGGTCCATTCGATATCGTGTATATTCTTGATAACGGAACTCCGGTTGTTGAGCAGTATCCTGGAACACTTGCTCCGGCAGTGACAGACACGTTCACTTTCGCAACATTGCTGAACAATACTGCGGGCGCTCACACACTCGAATGGTTTATCGTTTATCCGGGAGATGGTTGGTCGCAGAATGATACTAACTCAATCACATACACGACAAGCCCCGGCGTAACGATTCCTTACAACCAGGATTTCGAAAGTGGTCCGGTAAGTACAAACGATTTTTGTTTGTCAGGAACAGCGCAAGGTCAAGTTCAGTATTCAACTGCTGCGGGTAACAACAGTGGTGGTGGATTGTTGTTCGATGCGACCTCTTCAACCGGATGGGATTGGGGTGCAGACACAATCATCGCTTCGCCTTTCTACATCTGGGCACCAAACATCAGTGAAGATCAGCGTGCGAATGCGCGTTTGATTGTGAACACGAGTGGTTACACGGATCTGGTTCTGGAGTTCGACACTAAGCTGAACTACAACTTCGCTGACGAATACACGAATTTCCGTGTGAAAGTGAACGGCACAATGATCACTCCGCACATGCGCCCCAACTTCGTTTCAACACCTTACGATCAGTTCCGTTACATGCTTACTTCGTTTCTGCCTGCGCCGTACCTGATTATCGATTTCGAATCGAGCTGTACGTATGATTTTCAGTTCAACGGAATCGGCGTGTTCCTGGATAACATTAATATCTATCATCCGGACAGTTTGGATTGTGGAGTTACTACAGTTACCACACCAACTTCAATGAGCATGGCTAACCAGGCTGTTACTGTTTCCGGTGTGATCAAGAACTACGGAACATCAACGCTGACGAGCATTCCGGTTGCATACGCCGTAAACGCAGGAACACCAGTTGTTGAAACGTGGACCGGAACACTTCCTCCGAACGGAACAACTACTTACACATTCACAACAACATTCACTTCGCCAACTGGACAGTATGACTTATGTCTGTGGACACAGCTCGCCGGAGATACTGCAACGTGGAATGACACAACGTGTGTTGCTCCTGTTGGAATGCAAGTGTTAGCTGTGCCTTACTTCGACGACTTCGAAGGGCCGCAGGTATTTGCAGCTGATGTAACGTACACTCCTTCATGGGAACTGGGGACACCGGTTGCTCCATTGATTACCGGAGCTTATTCCGGATCGAATGCATGGGAAGTAAATCTCAACGGTCCTTACCAGAACAACAGCAATGAATTCCTGTACACGCCGTTCTTTGACTTCAGCACAGCAACGGATGTTGAAATGCGTTTCCAGCACTGGTACAATGCAGATAACTATTCTGACGGTGGTCGTGTCGATTACTCAACAGATGGTGGTAACACGTGGATTGTTCTTGGTCAGCAATTCGATACAAACGGTGTGAGCTGGTACAACCAGAACTACCTCGGAAGTTCAATGCTGCCCGGATGGAGCGGAACAGGCGGATCTTACTTCCAGTCGCGTTACGATCTTTCGATGTTCAACAACTTCCCAACACCGATCCAGTTCCGTTTTGTGTTCAGTGCCGACATGTACAACTTCGCGCAGGTTGATGGATGGGCAATTGATGATTTCGAATTGTACATGGATGTGAATGTAGCTACAAACACCATCAAGTTTGGTAACACATCTGAACTGCCATTACCGGGAAGCAATTTTGTGAAGACGAATATTCAGAACAATGGTACGTTGCCGATTACAGGTTGTAACGCAACACTGAATATTGACGGGAACAACATTGTTACCGACGCGGTGGTATTCTCTCCGGCATTGCAGCCTGGACAAGCTCGTCAGCACGTGTTCTCACAACAATGGACTGGTGCTTCACCTGGATATCATGACGTTCGTACATGGGTAAGTGCTCCGAACGGATTGGCAGACACAAATCCGAATGATGATACTACACTGTGGCACATTTCAGTGATGGACACTTTCGCAACTTATCCATACTGTAACAACTTCGAAGTTGGTAACGGAGTTCCTGCGCTTACAACTATGAACGCACTTGATTTCGTTGACCGCAAGAATAGCTGGGAACAAGGAACACCATCGAAGAACATCATCAATACTGCACACGCAGGAACAGGTGCATGGATGACAGATCTTACGTTGAATCACCTGCAGAACGACAGCTCGGGATTATTCCTGCCTGTGTTTGTAGTTGACACAGTGAACTGTTATCACCTCGAGTACTGGACGAATTACATGACACAAGCCAATATGGACGGTGGTGTGATTGAATTCTCTCACGACTATGGTGCAACCTGGCAGCGTTACGGCAATTTCAACGATCCGCAGTGGTACAACTACAATACCTGTGCTGGACTTGGTGCGGGAACACAACCAAACATCGGTGGAACTGGTGGTGGTTGGGTATTGCAACAGCGCGATATTCGTTTCCACACTGCGGGACCGGTGATCATTCGTTTCCGTTTTGGATCAAACAGCAGCATTCAGTCAGAAGGTTGGGCAGTAGATGACATCTGTTTCTCACGTATTCCGCCTTGTACAGTCGGAGTAGAAGAGAACGATATGTCCGGGCTTATCCTCGAAGATGCATACCCGAATCCTTCTGGTACTTCAACTACTATCGGTTACAACCTGCCAGAGAATGGCGAAGTGACTTTGGTACTGCGTGATGTACTCGGAAATGAAATCATGATGTCGCAGTCGAACCAGTCTCAGGGCTATAACCAGTGGACTATCGACGTGAGCGGTCTAGCCGACGGAATTTACTTTTATGAGGTTCAGTTTGGCGACCAGATCTTAACTAAACGTCTGGTTGTCAGTCACTAATAGTCAGTAAATGAAACCATGGAAAGACCTGTTTTCGGACAGGTCTTTCTGCATTGTCAGGATTCTGTTCTGGCAGTGATGAGAGTGTATCTTTTCACCTGCGGATCGTTATAAGTGCAACAAAGCAGTTGCCAATGCGGTCCATAACAATGAAACCCCCACATATGGAGGTTGTCTCAAAATACCATTTTACCAGGGAGGACATGCAGCAAGAGCAGATCCTGGTGGAAGCGGCGAAGGCGGACCCTGAGCAGTTCAGGGGTCTGTATAGCCGGTATTACGAGCGCATCTTCCTGTACGTGTGGCAGAGGTTAGACGACAAAGAAGTTGCACATGATGTGACTTCGCAGGTGTTTCTGAAAGCGATGCAGAACCTGTACAAGTACGAATTCAAAGGCGTTCCGTTTGCTTCGTGGTTGTATAGGATCGCAAAGAGCGAAGTGTACACCGTGTTGCGTAAGCAACAAACACAACGAACTGTGAATATCGATTCCGTTGGAATGGGTGACATGGTTCAGGAAATGGAAGAGGATCAGTATGCAGAGTGGATGCCTGTTTTGTCGGCTGCGGTCGCAGATCTGGAGGAGGACGATTTGCAGATGATCGAAATGAGATTTTTTGAGAAGCGACCGTTCAAAGAGATTGCAGACATTCTCGATATCACGGAGAACAATGCGAAAGTGAAAACGTACCGCATCCTCGAAAAGCTCAAAAAAATTCTGATTCAAAAAAAGAAAAACCGGGCGTAATCGTCCAGACAATTCATAGCGAATGCCATGAAAAACTACAAGATTAATATTGACAAACCGAAACCTACGCAGGAAGAAATTCTTTCGGGGCAGAATTTTGATCAGCTTCTCAAGCAGTACAATGCTGCACCGGGAAAGGTGATTAAGAAACCGTTCTGGCAAAAAGGTGGGTTCATCGGTTCTGTTGCTGCAGTTGCTGCTACCATTGCTATCATTATGATGGTCGTGAAGGGCAACAACAACAGCATTACAGATGAACAGCAAGGGCCAGTTATTGTGGACAACGGAAATATTCCGGTTGTTGATACTGCAGGTCAGAATAATTCCGGGAACAACACAGCATGGGCTCCTACGAAGAAGAAAGTTGCACCTCCTTTGGCTGGTGTGAATATTCCATTCCGGGAGTACAAGGTGAGTGCGAAGTCGGGCGGAACAATTTTATATCCGAGCGGTACTAAAGTTTCTTTCCAGCCAAACAGTTTTGTTGATGCAAATGGAAAACCGGTTTCAGGAAATGTAGAAGTTGAGTATCGCGAGATGCATGATGCGGTTGATTTCTTCCTCGCAGGAATTCCAATGGAGTACGATTCAGCAGGCGCAACTTACATTCTCGAGTCGGCAGGTATGATGGAAATTGCTGCGTTCGTGAACGGTAAAGTGGTTTATCTCGACAAGAATAAGCCGATGAAAGTTGAAATGGCTTCGGCACAAACCGGTACGGATTACAACCTGTATCAGTTTGATTCTGTTGCGGGAAATTGGTCGTACATCGGCAAAGACAAAGTGGCTGAGATGCCTTACCCGAAAGACATGCGTGCCCAGGATTCTCTGGAAGCATTGCAGTCGTGGGTGGCAGCACAGAATACGAGAAATCCATTTTGCGGTGGAACTAAAAAAGGGAAACCGGTTGATGCTACACGTCCGTTGAAAGCCGATCCTTCAAAGAATCGTTTCGTAGTTGACTTCAACAAGAAAGAATTTCCGGAGATGGCTTCGTATGAGAATGTGATTTTCGAAGTTGATGAATCGAAAGAGAAATTCGATGCATCAAACTACAATGTAACGTGGGAGTCGATTATTCTTGCACGTGGTAACGAAGCGAAGAAGTACACACTCACCTTGAAGAAAGGTTTGAAAACGACTGTGCTTGCAGTTTATCCGGTTCTGGATGGAGCGGAGTATGATGCTCAGATTGCAAAATATGACGCAGCACACGCACAGTATCTGAAAGACAGTGCGAACTATACAGAGTATGTTGGTATGGGTGGCGGAAGTCCGAATTTCAACATGAATAGTTTATTTGAATTTGATGCTGCGGCTGCAAAAGACAACGCATTGAGTTACGACATGCAGCGTAGTTTTGAATTGAGTGGTTTCGGAATCTTCAACACAGATAAGCCCGAAGCTCTGCCGAAAGGTTCTGTTCTTGAACTCGCATTGAACACTCCGGACGATCAGGCATTCAGTGGTTACACGTATTCACACGTTGACCGCACACGTAACTCGGTGATGACGTATGCAAGCGGATCTAAGTTCTATTGCAACACACGTTCGCAGAATCTGATCTGGGCGGTGCAGAATGGTGAGCTTTATTATGCCGAACAACCGAGCTTCTCGAACTTACCGCTCGTTGGGAAAGCTGTAGTAACGCTGAAGAAAGTGGGCAAAACGTTGAAGAATGCCGATGAAATGCGCGCCTTCTTTGGTTTGAAAGCTCCGGTAGAATCGAAATAATTCAGGGTAGCATGCGGTCGTTGTTGAACATTTTGCTGTTGTTGCCGTTGGGTTTGTTCGCACAGACAGTGAGACCTTATGACCCTGTGGCATTCAATAAACCACCGGATGTGGTTGCAGTACCCGACACGCCGCCTAAACCTGTCAATCAGGGTGTGATCAAAGTGCGCAAGCCGGTGATACGCCCTTACTTCAAATGCGAATATTATCTCACGCTAGCGAGTGTGAGATGGGTGCAGGTTCCTATTGAAACGCCACGCGGAATAGAAATGGATAAGGTACCCATGTTCGATTCTTCGTACAGCAGGTCATTCGACCGTTTATATCCTCAAAAAGAAATTCACTTTTCACGTCAGTTGGTCGACACCATCGACTTTGCGTATTCGTTTGAGGACACTGCAAGTTGCGATACGATGATGGTTGAAATGTGGATTGGAACGAATGGAAAGGTGAAATGGAAAGAGGCCGATACGGTATATACCGGAAGTATGCCTTCAGAGTTAAAGGCGGAACTCTATCGTTACGCTATGTCCATTTCTGATTGGGGTAAAGGAGGAGGCTATAAGGAACCTAAGAAATTTATGCGCAAGCAACATCGGGCAGCCGAGAATTACTACTGCATGTTGTACATCATCGCTTCAGCAAAACCTTTAACTGCAGAACAACGTCACACCGGTGCGCGTTATGCTCCATTCGATATTCCATTGAATTCTCCTGCGGGAGACGAGCAGGAGCGGGATTTCATTGAAGGCAATCGCGTCAATCCAGGCAATGATTCAATTCCGAAAAGATAGGATACTTCTTCTTTTTCTGTTGACGATTGGATTCACCTTTGCGTCTTCTTCGGTATTCGCTCAGGCAAACGATTCTGTGGCGCAAGGTGTAATCAAAGTTCGTCGTTCACAGGTCCCATCAGTTTACACTGTGAAAATGAGTTACAGTTATGGATCTTCAAGTCGGGTTCTTTTTAGTTGGGGTAGAAAAAGTGGGAAGTCTGGCGGACGACAGGAACAGGACGCAGTTTATTCTCCTCCCGATCCGGTGCGATTGGAACCGAACCTCAATGATTCTAATCAAACGCTGTTAGACAGTTCCTATATAATCGGTTACTACAATGCGCGGAAAAAGCCGGCGGAGGAATTTCCCTGGGAAGAATGGCTGAACCAAAATCCGCATACATTCGAATGGGATGATACATCGGGCATCGATAGCGTTTCATTCGATCTCGAAATCAATGCACGCGGACAAATGCGGATCAGGAGCTATGCTCACCAAGGAGATAGCTCTTCTATTGCACTGGCGGAAAAGCTTCTGCCGGTAATTAAAAAACTATGGCTGTGGTATCCTGCAAGCATGGTTACGAATGACGGGAGCAAAGTCAAGAAAGTGAGTTGCGTTGTCCGAATGAAGGTTTACGCAGTGAAATTGGGCTACGGACAAAATCTGCCGCTCAAAATTGTTGACTAGCGAGGCAATTCTACACCTTGCACACCTGTCATACGATCCCGTAGTTTCAGAATAGGCCTGTCGAAGAACCGGTAAATGAGAAATGCCGCTGCGAGTATCAAGGCCGTGCGCACAATGAAAAAGAGAATGAATGCCACAATCTCGCTGCCGGAAATTCCAAGCAGCAATTCCATCACACGTTGTCCGAATTCACTGTGCGTATTCATCCACTCATAAAAGAACGGATGAATCAGGTAAATAGCATACGACATAACGCTTCCGTAAGTGACCAGTTTATAGATCAGTTTACCGGCGATCGTACGCTGTTGAGGCATAGTCCATCGCATGGAATATGGAATGGTCAGCGCCATGGCTGCAGACAACGCAAGGAAGCCGATGATGGGAAGAATCCAGGCCAGTATTGCTCGGGCAGAAGACTGTACGCCATATTGAACGAGAATTACATAACCAACACAAAAAGCCGTCCCCGCAATGAACCATCTCAGCTTTGTGAGTTGAGTAAAAATGGAATGCTTAATATGATGCAGATAGGCCAGCAATACACCGCAGAACAATGAATCAAAACGGAAGGGAGGAATTGCTTTCATCACCCAATAGTTCCCAACGAGATTGTCGCGTGTCAGAATATAGGCTAATCGTAGAAGAATCACCGACGCCATGAACAACACAAAAGCGCCGATCACTTTTTTCGGGTCACTGAATCTCCGGCACACAACAATTGCAAATAAAGGAGCTACCAGGTAAAACCATTCTTCTACCGCAACCGACCAGGAATGGACAAAGAAGTTTGGGTACATGTGAAAGTTCTGCAGAAAGACTGCGTAATACGCGATGGCCTTACCCGGAACTTCCGGATGCAGAAGCCACTCGGCCACAAGAACGATATAGTAAAGCGGAAGAATGCGCCACCAGCGCCGATACAGGAACGTCAATAGCGTTCTGCGTGCCGGCAATTGTTGATCGATGTCGCGAAACAATATTCCTCCAATCAGAAATCCGCTGAGGACAAAAAATATTTCCAGCGCGAAGAGCCCGATTTTTGATCTGCCGAGAAATTCATAGTCTAACGAAGAATGCTGAACAAGTACCAGTAAAAGTGCGAAGACACGGACTACATCGAGACCGAAGTTTCTTTGCTTCGTATGGATCGCATCCGTAGTCAATCAGCGTTTATGAAGCGAAGAGTTTGTACTTCTTCATCATCGTATTCACCTGCTTTTTCACCGCTGCAATTTTCTTTTCGTCTTCATGGTTTGCGAGCACCAGGTCAATAAGTTCTACGATTTTCGGAATCTGTTTTTCTTTCAGTCCGCGTGAAGTAATTGCAGGAGTTCCGATACGAATTCCGGAAGTAACAAATGGAGACTTGTCATCAAACGGAACCATATTCTTGTTCACCGTGATGTCCGCTTTTACCAATGCGTTCTCTGCCTGTTTGCCGGTGATGTTCTTGTTACGAAGATCAATAAGCATACAGTGGTTGTCTGTTCCGCCTGAAACGACATGGTAACCACGTTTCATGAATTCATCAGACATCACTTTTGCATTCTTCACCACCTGAATTGCATACTTGAGGAATCCTTCAGAAAGCGCTTCGCCATAAGCAACTGCTTTAGATGCAATCACGTGTTCGAGCGGTCCGCCTTGTGTTCCCGGGAAAACAGCTCCGTCAAGAACAGCGGACATCATTTTGATTTCACCTTTCGGCGTTTTGAGTCCCCAAGGATTTGGAAAATCTTTACCCATCATGATCATTCCACCACGAGGTCCGCGCAAAGTTTTATGCGTAGTTGTTGTTACGATATGACAATGCGGAAGCGGATCGTTCAATATTCCACGTGCAATCAATCCTGCCGGGTGAGAAATATCTGCCATTAACAATGCGCCAACGCTGTCTGCTATTTTGCGCAGGCGTACGTAGTCCCAATCGCGGGAATAGGCAGAAGCACCGCAGATAATCATTTTCGGTTTTTCTTCTTTGGCTTTCGCTTCTACTTTCTTGTAATCGATGCGACCGGTTTCTCTTTCTACACCGTAGAATGTAGCGCGGTATAATTTCCCGGAGAAGTTCACAGGAGATCCATGCGTAAGGTGTCCGCCATGCGATAAATCAAAACCAAGAATGGTATCACCCGGATTCAGGCAACCGAGCATTACTGCAGCATTCGCCTGTGCGCCTGAGTGCGGTTGTACGTTTACCCATTCCGCGTTGAACAATTGCTTCGCACGGTCAATGGCAAGCTGTTCTACTTTATCTACAATTTCACATCCACCATAATAGCGCTTTCCGGGAAGTCCTTCTGCATATTTATTGGTGAGTACAGAGCCCATTGCTTTCATCACCTGATCGCTGACGAAATTTTCAGATGCAATAAGTTCGATTCCGCTTTTCTGGCGGTGAAGTTCTTCAGAAATGTACTTGAAGATGATGGTGTCTTTTTTCATAGTCAAAGTGAATCAGCCATTGATGTTGGGCAGGACAAAAGTAGCAAACTGCCTTTATAACCTGCGGTGTACGAGGAAAGATGCAATCAGAATGATGAGCAGGACAGGGCTTTCTATCATCCCGGCCAGGAAACGTGCAATAGGGTAGGCGGCGTCACGGAAACCAATCAACCATCCAATTACGAAGAACAGGAACGACAATAGGAAGAGGGCTGCGTAGGCGTATAGCGTGATTTTGTTGTAAGCTCTGCTTTTGAACAGCAGGTGTACAATCAGAATGGATAAACCGGCGAAGATCACGCTGAAGACTAACGTGATTGGCCATTTCAACCAATACAGTGATTCGTAGGAAAAGCTCCCGAGCCACTGCATCACAGGGTGAACATGCGAATCCGGCGAGTTATAGTAGGTTACACGTATCTGTTCATTCCAGTTCAGGAAAACGAATTCCCTGAAAAATCCGGTGCAGACAAACAACACCAGCAGTGCTGCTACGATCGGTTTAGTTCGCTTGTGCATCCGGAACAGCAGGTGAGAATTTTTTTATCCAGACGTACCACAGTAGAAAAATGAACCCGTACATCAAGGTCTGGAACAGGTAAGTATGATTGAAGTCCAGCATTTCGGGGCTCTTTTGCGTTACAATGCAGAGTGCCACAATACGGATGATGTTCATGATGTGAATGAGCGTAATACCCACCGGTATATACCAGAGCTTATGCTTCCACTTGCCTGGATAAGCAATGATGAATAAAGAGAAGAGTGCGAACAGGGTTAGTCCGTTGCATGGATCACCGATCCACAAACCATTTGTTCCCTGAATTCCGATGGTGCGTATTGTTTCGTGAGCGCCCTGAAATGTTTCGAAGCCCATGGTATCGAGCAACCAGATCGCCCAGAGGGAAGAATCGTTGATCACCAGCGTATCGAGAACACCCCATGGATGGATGACCCATTCGTACAGCATTCGCCATGCTGCATACATTCCGAGAAATAAGAGGAGGAAGCGGAGTATCCGTTTTTCGCGCGCTTCAAATTTCATAAGGGTTAGTCTTGTCCCTTATTGGATTTGAAAGAATTGTAAAGCTTCTTCCCGCCGAAAATTGCAGCAGCACCAATAGCAACAACAATTCCGCCGTCAACCGGAATACAAGGAGGTGGCCAGCATGGCGGATCACCAGGAGGTGGTGGCGGAGGAGGTGGTTGACCATGAAGTGCAGTAACTCCTGCAACAATCACAATAACCAAAAGGGCGAGTATCTGATAGTGACGTTTCGACATCGTAGTAGCTTAGTAATAAATTTTCTTCGTAGAAATTTCATTGCCCTTTTGAATACGGACAAGATAAATTCCGTGTGCATCAGGATTGTCAAGAACAATGGTCTGTGTACCCACGTTCATTGTTTTTTCGCCCATCACCATACGACCACTCAGGTCGAACATGCTTACGGTTACGATTTCTTCAACTTCAAATTCAAACTGCGCAAAGATCATCTCTCCGCTTACGTACACGTTTGTTGCAGCATCAAGTGAAGTTGCAGTAGTCTGCAAATCGAATGTGCAGTCGTTCGTACGCTCGAAGTGCAGCACGAAGTTTCTTGTTGCACCCATTTCAGCTTCTTCAAACTGATACGTGTCGTATTGGTTCAGGTTGATACGTGCGCCGGTTTCCAGGTCTTCCAGCCAAGCACAGTTGTATTCAGTAACGGTGCTGAGATCTTTGAATGTAAGAATCTGTGTACCCGGAGTAGAAGTAACAACTGCAACCGGAATGGTCAGATGATCCTGAGTAGTTCCGATATTATTCAGAATGAATTGCTCTCCCAATGAATTTTGCGTGTACACATGCGTTGCGTTTTCGTACGGAGACGCGAGGTATGGCAAATCGTAAAACATATCATACGACTCATCGCCGGCCGCATCCAGCTTAACGACTGTTTCTTCGCCAAGGCCGTTCACTGCGTTGCCCGCTTTAATCCGGATCTGGTTACCGGAGAGCACACGCATCACGTTCGGATTTGCCACTAAGCTCTTACAAGATTCCGTGAACGTAATGTTTCCACCGGTTGAAGCAATACACATGAAGCCTTGTGCTGCTGCAATAGTTCCACCATTAGGGTTTGTTGCATACGATCCGTTTTCCTGGAGGATCACAAAGTTCGGGCTCAGCGATGCAGAAGATGCTGCTGCAACACTTGCATACGTAACGGGACAAGCATAAGGGTTACCCACGAGGTTGTAACCTGCACCTGCACCACCAGCAGTAACTGCACGGTTTACAGTATTGAAATTTGGAGTACCACGTGTATCGAAAACCAGTGGAGCTGTCAGTGAACTAACATTATCTGCCATCCAGACCATGATACCTCTTCCAGGTGTAAGTGGTGTTGCGGTAGTTGTAACGTTTGTGTATGTGTTTGTTGTTTCAGAATAGGTGCGAACCGAACGGAAAACAGGGCAGCACGCATTCCCATCGTTACCGCCAACACCGCTCATATAAAATCGTGTGTCGTTATCCCAATCAGCAAGAGTAGTTGCTGCTACAGGAGAAGAGACATACTGCCAATAAGCAGTTGCAGGACCATTCACGAAAGTCTGAACGACCCATCCTGTACCGGTTAATGAAGCTAACGCGCCCAATGGGGCAATGCGTGCGTAAGTTGTAGTGCCCGTTGCAGAAAGGATAACAGTTCCGAATGCCGACGGACCGAATGAGCCTGTGGTGACAGTAAGTATGTTCGAGATGGTCTTAATGAAATTGACCGTTATAGAAGACGTGTTGGAAATCGTGAGGTTGTAAAAAACCGTACTCGAAACACCATCTATAGCCTGAGGAGTGCTACCTAACATACGAACAGTACCTTGTCTCGCAGTGAAGTTGCCATTGTCCTGCCAGGTACCCGAAAGTGTGATCTGATGATTGGCAACACCCACATCGAGTGTTCCTGAAACGATTGCGAGTGAACCTGCACAAATAATTGCACGCGCTAATGTTACGGTGCCCGACGACATAATCGTGAGGTTGTTGAAGCCTTCACCAGCAAGATTCGCACTTTGAATCACCTGGCTTGAGCCGATCATATTAACGCCAATCTGATTGGTGCAGTTAATACCTGCGAAGTTTATCCAGTTGCCACCCACATTTAAAAACTGGTTTGCACAGTCAACTGTTGTTCCGGCAAAAATACGGAAGTCGCCATTCACGGTTAGATTTCCACCTGACCATGTTTTTGTGCTTGAACCTGACGAAAGTAAGTCGAGATGGTGATAGGTTTGCAACATGATTGGATTCGCAGAGTTTCCGTTGTATCTCATGCGATTGCCAGAAATTGCAAAGTTGTAGTTAGAAGAATTTCCAAGCAATGGTTGTGCAACAGAAAATGTACCAGTGGACCAATTGGTGAATAAACCTGTGCCCGAAGGTGAAATTGAACCTCCGGTAAGAGCCACGTTACCGCGGTTTGTAAGGCGGGCATTATCCTGAATATAGAAGTAATTTACTTTGAGAATATTCGAGCCCGGAGCAATAGAGACGTTACAACCATTCATGAAATTCCAGTTGCCACCGTTGGTGAAAGTGCCGGCAATGGCAATCGTAGCCGGGTTGCCGTAGAAGTACATGTGGCTTACGCTTAGTGTAACACCGTTGCGGATGAAGTCACCACGCACCCGAATATTTCTGCTGTTGAAATTCAACGTACAGCCCGCGTTGATGATGAGGTCAACACAATCAGAAAGTGCCTGCAATGTGATTGTGTGATTACCTTGAATCGTTACATCGTCATCCAGATCCGGAATATTATCTGCGTCGAAACCAGTATGTGTCCACGAACCTGATGCGTTCCAGTTGCCTGTGGCAAATGAAGTGAAAGTTGCTGCATTCAGATTCAACGCAAAAAAGACGAAAAGGGCTACTTGTATAATTCGATTCATGTTCAATGATTTAGGGGCACTTTATTTGGAACAAAGTTACTCAATTTATACGCAATTAGCCAGAATATGGTTTAGCCCTCCGCACGGGATTTTGTTAACTTTACCGCCTTAATGAAAACGAGCGCCGGCATTATCAGTCAAGGGGATCTAACGCGGATTTGGGCTATTGTCCGCAAAAACTGGTGGATTGTGGTGTTGATAAGTGCCGTTGGGTTCGGAATAGGGAACCTCTACACCTACAAGCTTACGAACACGTATGGGGCAACCACCCAGATTTTGTTGCGTTCCAACGACGAAATCAAGCAGGGTAGCATCATTTCTGATAATCCCTATTACGGTCCAACAATCAAAACATATATCGATAATTCGAACGAAAGGCGAATTCTTACCTCGTACGATCTGATTCTGGAGACAATTGAGCGCCTTGACTTCGACGTATCCTACTTTATCGTTGGACGTGTTCGTACCGATGAATTGTTCCAGGGACTTCCATTTGATGTTACTGTGGGTGAAATGGACCGGGAATTCTACGAGCAGAAAATGAGTTTTAAGATAGTAAACGACAAGGAATACACACTCAAGTACGTGAAGGGTGGACAGGATGTTGAGGTAAAAGGAGTGTTTGGGAAAGACTTTAAGAATGACGATTTCCATATTCTGGTCAAGCTTAAAAAATCGGGTGAACAACTGCAGGCTGCAATTGGTGCGGACTACCTGATTCAGGCCCATTCGATCGGTACTTTGGTATCGAAGTTCCAGGGCTCAATGAAAGTAGAATCTCCGGAATACACGAACATCCTTGAGATAAGTGTCGAAGATGAAATTCCGGAGCGGGGTGTCATGTTTCTGGATACGCTCATACAGGTTTACGTGGAGAATTCATTGGAGCAACGTATGGCTGTCAATGAAAATACAGTTTACTTCATCGACAGGCAATTGTTGGAGGTTACCAGTATTCTGAACAATATTGAAGACTCGCTTCAAACTTATCGTGAAGGGAATGTGATTATTAATCTTGAGGACGAAGGACAACAATTCTTCAGTCAATACATGGGATTTAATAACAGAAAACGAAGCATGCAATTGCAAATTCAGGGACTGAAAGATTTGCAGGAATATATGAACACCAACAAGGACCCTCAATTCCTTCCACCGGCAGCATTTTTCTCCTTTGGTGATCCCTATCTCGATCGGAGTATTACCCAGTTATATGGTCTGCAAATCAGTAGGGTCTCAATTCTTAGCACAGGCACGGAAGCAAATCCGGATGTAGTTGCACTTGACTCAAATATTACGCAACTCAAACGCAATATGAACACCTACATCAATAATAACCGGTTGGCTATTATTGAGAATATTAAAGCGACGGAATTGCAGATCGATACTTCGATTATGGAGTTGCAGGAAATTCCTCTCAAGCAAAGAGGCCTGAAAAACATTAACCGCGAACTTCAGGTTCACGAGAACATGTACCTCTTTCTTCTGCAAAGAAAAGCAACGACCATTATTGCGCGTGGAGGTATTCTTCCCGAGACAAAAATTATCGACAGGGCAAGAAATATCGGAGTGGTTCGTCCGAACAGAACCATGATCAATTATTACTTTGCTGGTGGCGCTTTTATTCTGTCGCTTATTATTGTTTTCATACGCATCATGTTCTTCGCGCGAATTGAATCGTACGAAGAATTGAAAGCAGCTACCGATCTGCCGGTCATCGGAGAAATTATTTATACCCCGCTCGCCGAGGATATCAAGCTTGTTGTGGATAGTGATCCGAAATCGCCGGTGGCAGAATCGTTCCGTACGGTGCGTACGAATTTACAGTACATGCTTGGGGATCGGGATAAAGGTGTAATTGTAATTACTTCCAATAGTCCGGGAGAAGGAAAAACATTCTGCTCAATCAATCTTGCCGGAATTCTGGCGAAGGGTGGCAAGAAAACGATTCTGTTGGAGCTGGATCTCCATAAGCCACGTGTACATAAGGGACTGGGAATTGAGCACAAGATTGGATTCAGTACGCTGGCTATCGGAAAGTCGGAACTGAAAGATATAATCATTCCAACCCAACTCGAAAATCTGGACGTGATTCTCTCCGGACCATTACCTCCGAATCCATCTGAAATTGTAGTATCGAAAGTGATGACTACAGTTCTCGATTATTGTAAAGCCAACTATGATTTTGTAATCATCGATACACCACCGGTTGGACTCATTACAGATGCGCTTGTGCTGATGAAGCATTCCGACGTCAGCATTTTCGTATTGAACACGAAGGCTGCATCGAAGACTGCATTGCAGAACGCTCATGAAATTGTACAGATGAACAAGCTTTCACATTTTGGGTTCATCCTCAACGGTGTGAAGCGTAAGAAATCGAAGTACTACTACAATCGCTATGCTTATGGTTACGGAAGTTACGGCGGTGGTTATGGATCTTACGGGGGAGAAGGCTCGTACGGTGGTTATGGCTCATACGGTGACAAAACCGGAAAGAAAGCGCCTTTTGGCAAGAGAAAGAACTAGGGTCATTACAGCAACTTACAGAGATAAACCCATATAAAATTGCTCGAGAATCAACATTTAAAAACACGTGTTTATTCACCTGGGGGAACCGGTGACAATTTCTTCGCTATCTGGAGAAGTATTATTCGCGAGTTCTGGTTAAGTCATGGGTTGGGTTTTCGGCTTGCTTCCAGAAACATAAGCGCACGTTACCGTAGAAGTTTGTTGGGTTTCCTTTGGGCGTTCCTTCCACCAATCGTTACCTCAATTGTTTGGATCGTGCTTAATGATCAGAAAATTGTACAGTTTGGTAAAACAGATATTCCTTATCCACTGTTCGTTGTTTGCGGCACCACATTGTGGCAGATGTTCACTTCTGCAGTTGTCATTCCGATCCAAACGGTCAATGCCAGTAAGTCAATCTTGTCGAAGATCAACTTCCCACGTGAGGCGATTCTGATTAATGCTTTTTACGAGATCTTATTTAACGTAGTAATTGGAATGATTATCATCGGCGCAATGTTGATTTATTCCGGAATTAATCCGGGTTTTAGTGCGCTTCTATATCTGCCTTTAATTCTTCAGCTCATTTTAATTGGGTTCACGGTAAGCTTGTTCCTCCTTCCGCTTTCTCTACTTTATTCCGACGTTCAGTATTTATTGCCAACGGCATTACAATTTGTCATGTACCTGACTCCCGTTATCTATCCTAAGCCAGTACTCACGTCATTCGAGTGGCTGTTCAAGTACAATCCTGTAGGATTAACGCTTCAATATATACGGGGCGGCATTACAAATTCTGTGGTTGATGTCACGACTTTGGATTTTGTCACGGTTGGCTTAGCAACACTTGGTTTATTCGTAGTGGGAGTTGTGTTATTCCGGATTACAATGGAAGTTTTGATAGAACGGATGGGTAGCTGATGATACAGAATAGAGACATACTTGTAAAAGTTCAGGGTGTTGGCAAGAAGTTCAGCAAAGACCTCAAAAAGTCATTGCGATACGGATTGTTTGATGTCTGTAAGTCTGTAGTTGGATTGGGTTCACGTGAGCGCTCTGTACTGCGTAAAGATGAGTTCTGGGCAGTTCGTGATGTAAGCTTTGAACTGAGACGAGGTGAAGTTCTGGGACTGATAGGACACAATGGTGCAGGGAAGAGTACACTTCTGAAAATGCTCAACGGATTGATCAGACCCGATGAAGGATCGATCACGATGCATGGACGGGTAGGAGCTTTGATTGAGTTGGGCACAGGTTTTAATCCGGTGCTTACAGGACGTGAGAATATTTATGTCAATGGACAAATTCTTGGGTTCTCGAAGAAAGAAATTGATGGGAAACTAGAGTCTATTATTGACTTCTCGGAGATTCGTGAATTCATAGACAGCCCGGTTCAGAGTTATAGTAGCGGAATGAAAGTTCGTTTGGGATTTGCAGTGGCCTCGCAAATGGAACCTGACGTTCTCATTCTTGACGAGGTGCTTGCTGTTGGCGACATCGGCTTTCGCGGCAAATGCATGAAAGTAGTTCATGAAATGATGAACAGAGCAGCGGTAATTTTCGTGTCACATTCAATGCCTGTTGTAAACAGATATTGCAATAGAGCGATGATGCTTGCAAAAGGTGCAATGATGATGGACACATATGAAGTCCAACTAGCTATTGACAAGTATCTGAGTTCTTTCGAAGGCAACAATTCAAATATTTTTTCTTCGGGACAAGTGGAGTTGCAGAAGTTTGGATTCAATGGCATTGAACTACAAACCGGAAAAGGTGAAGTGCCGGTATTTGACCACGCCGAAATCCGTATTAATCTGAAGTCTTTGGATGAGCGACTGTCAAAGGTTCGAATCCGACTGAACTTCATCAATAAAGATTTACTCATTGTTGCTTCGGTCATTTCGGAAGAGATAGCTGTTGAACAAGGGCTGATAAATTATTACTTCAAAGCAGGACCGTTTAATGCTCAGCCGGGTATGTACAAAGTTTCATTGGTTGTTTTTGGGGAAAGCTTCAGAGACGCGCTATTGATACATGATTCTGTATACAACATTCAGGTAACAGGAGAGAAAGATTACGGCGGACATGTTATTATCCTTAAAACTGAACCTATTTCTTAA
Source organism: Flavobacteriales bacterium (assembly GCA_040377305.1). Taxonomy (GTDB): domain Bacteria; phylum Bacteroidota; class Bacteroidia; order Palsa-965; family Palsa-965. The sequence goes on from JBEIPA010000015.1 coordinate 58,887, forward strand.
TCGCACTATGAACAAGAACGAAATATTAAAAGCAGCTCTGGCCTGCCAAGGGTGGGGAACGGAAGGTCAGCTTTCGGTAATGTATGATTTGGTGCAGAAGCATGCACAAGTCGACGGAGATATACTTGAGATCGGTTCAGCTTGGGGCCGCAGCGCAGTTATGTTTGGGTTGTCTTCACCCAAAAAGCTCTGGTCAATCGATCCGCATTCTGGTGGTCTTCGTTACATTCTTAATAACGAGAATCAGAATTCGTATGATGAATTTCTTGGCAACTTAAAGAAGAATGGTTTGATTGATAAAGTGGGAGTCGTTAAGGCTACTACCAAAGATGCCCGCGATCAGCAACTGATTCCGGCGGACGTTAAATTCGCATTTGTATATATTGACGGACTGCATACTGCGGAAGGCGTAGAAATTGATATTGATTTTGCATGGCCTCGTTTAACTCCGGGAGCAGTTGTTGCCTTTGATGATTACTTTGTTCCGGGCGTTGTGGATATGAAAGAGATGATCGATGCGAAAGTTAAAGCGTATGGTCAAAAGCTTATCCTGGACGATAAGGTCAAGCTCGCATATTTCATTTACACAAAGGACTGAGTTTTCTCTCTCTTAAAGGAAATAAATGAAAATGCAGTTGACGGTAGATGAGCACAAGACGACAATTGCTAATGGGAAGGACACCGGCAATATCCCGATACATCTTCCTGGCTTAAATGGTTTACGTGCCATCGCGGCGATCAGTGTCCTTTTTGCACATCTTACGATATCACTAAAACGTTTTGGTTTAAACAGCTTCATTCTGGGTACTGATCCGAATGGAAAGCCCTTTGGAGCTTTTGTTGCAGGAATTGGAGTGACCATTTTTTTTACGCTAAGTGGTTTTCTGATCACCTATCTGCTTCTCCATGAGAAGCCGATGAATATCAACATAAGACACTTTTACATTCGCAGGGTTTTAAGAATCTGGCCGTTGTATTTCTTATATCTTGGAATTGCTCTGCTTACATTGAAGCTTTATTCCACTGAATATGATGCAGGCGGTTTAGGATGGTATCTGTTTTTAGGCGCGAATATTCCGTTTATTTTCGGAGGACAAATTCCTTTGATAGGACACTACTGGTCGTTGGGTGTTGAAGAGCAATTCTACTTGTTCTGGCCATGGATTGTAAAAAAAGTCAAAGAGCAGTGGCTAATTTTTGTATTCGTAACGCTTGCCGGTCTTCTCATAGCTGCAAAGTGTTACTGCAGGTATTATGAAATAACGACTCACGACAATTTACCTTTTTACTTTTTGTATATCAACCGTTTTGATTGCATGATTCTAGGCGCGATTGGTGCATTAGTGTATTTCAGGCGCAAGGAGAAATTACTCCGTATTGTTTGTCATCCTGTGTCTCAACTGATCAGTTGGGGCGTAATACTTTATTTTTTCCTTAACCGGCATCTGGGAATGCTGTTTAGTCACGAGGTTGCATCAGTTGCAACGGTATTTCTGATCATTGCGCAGTCTGAAAAAAGAAATCGCATTATTAATCTGAACAATGCCGTGTTTGATTTACTGGGCAAAATATCTTACGGCATTTATGTCATTCATCCTTTGATAATTTTCTTCAGCGTTTCTCTTATTGGAAATCTTGAAGATACGTGGTCGAGCTATGTATTGGTCTATTTGGGAATTACGGGAGTAACGCTGCTTGCTTCTTATGCGTCTTATCAGTATTTTGAACGAAAATTCCTGAAGGTAAAACACAAATTCACCACGGTATTGAGTTCGGGCAACCGGGTAAACTAATTACAACATGAGCAACGAAATAAAATACTACAGTCAATACGAGCAGGATAAGTTCCTTTCTGAAAATATATTCAAAGGAAAGACCGGATTCTTTATTGAAATCGGAGCTGATGACGGTGTGGATAAGAGCAATACTTACTTTTTTGAACTGAGTGGCTGGAAAGGTTTGTGCATTGAGCCTAGTCCTTCTCGCTTTGAGCAACTTAAGAAGAACAGAAAATGCGAATGTATCAACATGGCAGTTTCCTCTTCCGAAAAGCAAGTGGAGTTCATGGACATTACAGGTTATGGCAAAGGCTTGTCAGGAATTGTTGATCACTACGATGCGCGTCACGTTGACAGGATTGCAAGAGAGACAACGAATAATGACCAGACAATCAGCAAGAAGAAAGTAATCGTGAACACTGCTCGTTTAGATAATCTGCTGGCTGATAGAAATATTACTGCTGTAGATTATTGCAGCATTGATGTAGAAGGCAGTGAGGTAGAAATTCTTAAGTCAATCGATTTCAATCAAACCTGGTTTGATGTATTTACAATCGAAGACAATTACCAGACGCCGGCAATCCGTGAAATTCTTGAGCTAAATAACTTTGAGCTGATTCACAAGATTGGACCAGATCTCGTTTACCGGAATAAGAAGCGCATGTAACTGCTTTATTCTGATTTACCTTGCGCCCTTAAGACTCTTTTCTTCCTGTATCGTTCCAGTGGGTCTGTTATAAATCGGATCAACAGGAAACATGCGACCAACGTAATTCCCAATGCGAATTCAGCCTGGTAAGACATATTCCAACCGAACTTACCAATTACTTTCATCGCAACGAAAAGTGCGGTGATATGCGTGATATAGATCAGGTACGAATATTCCCCAATGTAATTGTCCAACTTGTTTTTCTTGGTGGCTTCAAAAATTAACGGAAGCGACACCATGATCAGGATATACAATGCGAGCTCTATGTACGGAAACTTAATTGCGTTGAAGCTCAGGACTACAGCCACGATCAGTGCAATAATACCATAAGCAATCCTGTGATCAGTGATATTGAAACGAAGTTGTTTAGACCAGCGATAGGATAGGATCCCTGCGATGAAGAAAATGAGCTCGAAGGGAAAGAACCGGTGTGTCCATGGATCGAAATTGAATCCATTCATATAGGCAATTAAGCGTAAACCTAAAGTTGCGGCACCCAACACGAGAAGCCAGGAAGTTTTGAGTCGAACCAGAAAAGGTGCAATCAGGTAAAACATCAATTCAATACTTACGGTCCATGCCTGTGGAATTAACAGGTAGGTATGTACGCGTGGATCAGTTTGACGGAAATCACGTGCGAACTGAAGCATACCTTCCTGGTCAAAGCCCGTAAACAATGACGCATCAAGTCCGAAAATGCCCGTGTTCGAAGCAAACAGATAAGCCTTAGAGCTCCAGTGCAAAGGCGCATCACTGAGGTAGCCGTTGAGTTTGAAATAATCGCCGGTCATCACACCGCTTACGACGCAAATGATCAGCGTTGCAATAAGGGTCACCCAATAGGCAGGATACAATCGCAGAAATCGATTCGTAATGAAAAGACGGTAACCTTTTTCGATTTGCAGATACTTTTCGCTGAGCACGAGAGCCATGTAGAATCCCGAAATGATGTAAAATGATTCCACCGCAACGCGTCCACCGGTCATGTGCAATCCAAACAAAGGTTCGCTGTGGGTAATAATTACCGCAACAGCAAGGATAAACCGGATAAGTCCCATACTGTTTGCTAAAATAGCGGAATGCTCTTTAAGTCGGTCCGATTTTGTTTTTCTATCAACAATAGGGGGTATATTAATGACTATTTTTGTTTGTGATACACTAATACTTCACCGATGAATTTATTTTCTGTAATCAGGAAAGCTATTCTGAAAGAAGAGCAAGACACGGACCGTAAGCAGCCCGAAAATCGTCGCGCTAACATGGATATCGTCAATCAGTATATTGCTGATCCTGAGTTTCCTTACCTGGTAAGTTTTTCCAGAACCGGGAGTCACTGGTTGCGAATGATGATGGAACTTTATCTGGGAATGCCATCACTCAAATTGCTTTTTTTCTCGGAAACCAACACAACATCCCGTTATTCTTGTTTGCACACCCATGATCTTGATTTTACGGTAGAGGCGCGTAACGTAGTTTATCTCTATCGTGAGCCGGTAGAAACGATTTTTTCACAAATGACTTACCACGAACAGGATTTGCAGAACGACGACCTTGTTGATGCGTGGGCAGATCATTATGCCCGTCATGTGAAGAAATGGGTGATTGATGAAAAATTTACTGCGCAAAAGATTGTTTTGACTTACGAAGGACTTAAGTCCGATATCGGATCAGAGTTTCAGAAGATTTCCGATTTTTTCGGTGTACCATTCGATGCCGATAAAGCCGCAAAGGCTGCAGCGAGTGTATCGAAAGAAAAGATCAGTGAGAAGACGAAGCACGATCCGAAAGTGATTAATCTGGACAAAGATTACAGTAACCGAAGGGAAGAGTTCAAGAAGCGATACAGTGCGCGTATCTATGAGCTTATTCGTACGCGTTACCCGGAAGTGGCAACATTGTTTGAGCAACACTAAGTAACTCCATGGTTGTACGTCTGGTCAAGGATTGGAATTTTCCTGATATCATGCGTCAGTCGCCTGGTGTGTCTGGTGAGTGGAATGGAATTCGTTTCACCGAGGACAAACTAACGGAGTGTGATATTCTGGTTGTCTTTAACCGCCCTCAGCACAATTTATTCTGTAAAGTCAGAGAAGGTGGAGCCTGGCTGTTCTCGCAGGAGTCACCCATCGGGATTTACGACTGGCACAAAAAATCGTTTCCGTATTTCGACAAAGTGTATACTTTTTGGGAGAACGATAACGCGAAAAATATCTTTCACGATCAAACCATGTTGCCCTGGCATATTGGTAAGTCGTATGACGAATTGAAAGCTCTGGAACCGGGCCATCTGAAAACGGATGAAGTGTCGTGGGTCACGAGTAGCGCATCTTCTAAAGAAGGGCATCGCCTGCGAATGGCATTTCTCGAGTTTCTGAATTCAAAGCAATTCCCGCTACGCTTATTCGGAAGAGGATTTAATCCAATCGACGATAAGTTTGACGGGATTTATCCCTACAAATATTCAATTGCTGTCGAGAATTACTCGTGCAATGATTACTGGACGGAGAAAATCGCTGATTGTCTTTTGTCGTGGACTTTACCGTTTTATTACGGTGCGAAGAATATTCAGAAGTTTTTACCTGAAGGTTCGATGGTGCACATTGATCCTGCGAAACCGGAAGAGTCGTTGGATATTATCAACGCTGCGATAAGCGAAGACTTGTGGGCGAAAAGGCTGGATGCAATCCGTGAGGCGCGTGAACTTATTTTAGAGAAGTATCAGTTTTTTCCCGCAATTGCACGCAAGATCGAAGAGATGAAACTGAAGCCGGGACGAAAGCTCAAATTGATTCCAGGTAACAGTAACGGCATTTTAAATGAAATTCCATTGACCACTAAGCTAAAAGTAGCGTGGCACAATTTTAAAGTAAGATGAAGTACACTTTTGTTTTCGGGTTCAGGAATCGGGAAGTTGAACGTGTGCAGCGTTGTTTTGATTCATTGCGTGAACAGGACTTTAAAGATTTTGAAGCGGTACTCATTGATTTCGGTAGTGATGAAGCTACATCACTTGAAGTAGCCAGGGTATGTTCAAACTACAGTTTCGCCCGATACTTTTACAATGAGGTGAGAGGGTTGCCATGGAACCGGTCTTATGCCCTCAATACAGGAGTGCGTTTGGCAAAAGGCGAGTACATTATTTTTAGTGACGTCGACCTGATCTATACGCGAAATTTTCTCAGTGATGCCGACCGGTCGGTGAGACCAGATATCAGTCTGTACGGAGAATACACACATCTGCCAGAAAATTTCTCTGCATGGTCAGAAATTAATTCGCTTGACGTAACAACGCTCAAAGGCTTTGGTCGAAATGCCAAGGGTGGTTTGCACTTCATCCAAAAAGCCAGGTTGGAGCAAATAGGATCTTATGATGAACATTACTGTTTTTGGGGCGTAGAAGATCGCGACCTGAGTTTACGCCTGAAGAAAATTGGTGTTACTGAAGTTTGGATTGAACAACAGAAACCGGTTTATCATCAATGGCATCCGGTAACTTCTGATTTTTATAACTCTGGTTTTCCGCTGCAATGGTGGGAGGATATGAATATTTACTTCGAACAGAATAAGTCGAATCTTGTGCGCAATCCGGGAGGGTGGGGAAGGTTACTCGAAAAGTCAGACAGACCATCTCTCAATGAAGATCACGCAGTAACCGAAATTAGTCTTCAATGCAAAGACAGCATATTTGATGAGCATGGAAAGACGCAGGTCATAGGAACGGTGTATTCGGCTTTGAATGATCTTAGCTTAGGACAGCGCGTTAAGTTTGTTTTCAAGCGTACGAAGAATAATAATCCATTGGATAGAATCATCACCAGAGATCTCCTGTCGCGGAAAATTGTTCATTCAACAGACTGGCAAAGGTTGAAGGTGCAGTTCGACAAGTACATGCGTCGACTGAATCATTTTATTCCGGATGAAGATTTGAAATACATATTTTGGAAAATTCAGACAACTGATAAGCGATTTGACTGCCATTATTCGGAAGATGAAAATTTCATGAAGTGGACTTTTGCGTTACGGAAAAATCAAGGAATGTTATGAACTACGCGCCGATAGTTGTCTTTTGTTATAATCGTCCTGAGCACGTACGACGCACTTTGGAAGCTTTAGCTGTTAACGCAGAAGCGATGGAGTCCAGGCTAATTATCTATTCCGACGGTCCGAAACCTGATGCTTCTACGCAGGATAAAGAACGTGTTGCAGAAACCAGAAAAGTAATCCGGAGTAAACAATGGTGCAAGGAAGTGGTTATTCATGAATCACCTCAGAATATGGGTTTGGCTTATACCGTAATCAAGGGTGTTTCAGAAACACTGGATCAATACGGAAGCGTAATTACACTTGAGGATGATGTCCTGGTTTCGCGGTATTTTTTAAAATTCATTAATGAAGGATTGCAGAAGTACGCGAACAACGACAATGTATATCTTATAGCGGGTTACACTTTTCCTATCCCTGAAGTGCAGAGAAGTTCTGAATCTTTTTTTCTTCCGGTTACCACGACACAAGCATGGGGTACATGGAAACGTGCGTGGACACAGTTCGATAGTTCTGCATCGGGCTACATAGAACTGAAGCACAATAAAGAACTGCGTCGCAAATTCAATTTGGATAACGCATATGATTTTTCTGCCATGTTGATCCAGCAAATGGAAACAAACAACATCAGTTCCTGGGCGATCAAATGGTGGTGGTGCGTTTTCAAACGGGGGGGGCTTGGCCTGTTTCCGGATAAAAGCCTGGTAAGGAATATCGGCTGGGATGGATCGGGGCGTCATTCGGGGGCAAAGGATCCATTTTTCGAAGAGGATTGGCGTGATGATTATGCAATTGTTGAATTCCCTGAGGCTGTTCAGCCTGACGATGCTAAATTTGGATTGATGATCGATTACCTCAAAAAACTATTTGGTAAAACCACAAGCAATCAAGGATAGTCACAGGCACTAATGCCAAATTTTATGCGAAAGCTGATTTCAAAATTATTCTGGTGGGCAGTAACACCCATGGCTATCGAGAATGCTATCGATGGCCGGAGAAATCATGAGAATGTCGGTAAAGCAATCCTTGGCAAGGGTTCCAAATTTTATCCGGAGACCAGAGTTGTGTCGAGGAAAGAAGATAGGTCTAGAATTGTGATAGGAGAAAATTCGCATCTGCGGTGTAATCTTTTTGTGTTCCCTTTTGGCGGACAGATTCAAATAGGTGATTACAGTTTTGTAGGAGACGGAAGTCGCATCTGGTCAGGCGATAAAATCATAATCGGAAATCATGTAATGATCGCTCATAACGTTGATGTTATGGATACTAACTCGCATGAGATCGATCATCTTGAACGGGCCGAAAGCTTTAAACAACTACTCAAGACAGGACATCCCCGCACTCAAGGCTCAATCAAATGCGCGCCGGTAGTAATTGAGGATTATGTCTGGATTGGTTTCGGTTCAGCTATTCTAAAGGGAGTTACGATAGGTAAAGGAGCAATAGTCGGAGCACACAGTGTGGTAACTGAGAATGTTGAGCCATTCACAATTGTGACGGGAAATCCTGCAAAAGTTTCTGGTCGCATCAAACAAGAATAATCGGAGCACGCACTATGTTCGGAAAAAATAAAAAAGTTGATTCGGTAAAACCACTTACTCCCTTGCAACGCTATGTTCAGGAGGGGGCGGTTATAGTTGGTAGTCGGACGATCACAGACGGTTTCGTTCCTGAAATACGACCAGCAGGAAGCCCTTCCGGTAAATCGCGAATTGTAATCGGAGAGGATTGCGTAGTTGCTGGTGCGTTTATTCTTGAGAACGATGGTGGGAAAGTTAGAATCGGTAACAGGACATTCATTGGCGGAGGACGATTTATCAGTATTGCGGGAATCGAAATTGGGGACGATGTGATGTTCTCGTGGGGTTGCACGTTGATGGATAACGACGCACATTCTTTGGATTGGCAACAGCGTGTGAATGATGTTGCAGACTGGAAGCGAGGCTTGGATGAAAAAAAGATCGGAGCATATAAAAATTGGGAAGCAGTTGATTCAGCACCCATTGTTGTGGGCAATCGGGCATGGATAGGATTTAACGTTATCATCTTGAAAGGAATCACGATTGGCGAAGGTGCTGTTGTTGCAGCAGGCAGTGTGGTTACGAAAGATGTAGCTCCGTATACACTCGTTGCTGGTAATCCAGCGCGTTATATCAAAGATTTACAGAAGTAATTTATGACCTGGGAAGAAATCATCATCAAAATCCGCAAAGATGCCGCTTACAAAGAGCTGGTTGAGCTCGCGTATTTTGAAGAGGATCTTCCGCTGAATGTTGAACGGTTTCGTCATTCAGAGGAATACAAAGAAACACTGCGCCTGATTCAGGAATACTTGCCAGGGACTGATAAACGGATTGCAGATATTGGCGCGGGGAATGGCATTGCTTCTGTTGCATTTGCGTTGGATGGTTATCACGTAATTGCAGTAGAACCTGATCCGAGTGACACAATTGGTGCTGGCGCAATTCGTAAGCTGCAGCAACACTACAACCTGAAAAATCTGGAAGTGGTCGAGGCTTGGGGAGAGTCATTACCCATGGAAAAAAACTCACTCGACATTGTTTATATACGCCAGGCTGTACACCACGCAGCAAAGCTGAATGATTTTATCTCGGAAACGGCACGCTTGCTGAAACCGGGTGGAATACTTTTTACAGTCCGCGATCACGTGATTTATAATGAGGAAGACAAACAATTATTTTTGAAGTCTCACCCTCTGCATAAATTCTACGGTGGAGAAAATGCGTTTACAGAAGCGGAATACGATTCTGCAATTTCCGGAGCCGGACTGAAAGTGCAACAGAAGCTCTATCACTACGATTCGGTGATCAATTATTTTCCGGAGAAGGCTTCAGTCGTTGAAGGCAAGAAAAAGAAACGCAGCGACTTCATAGAACAGAACTGGAAAAAGAACATTCCATCTGCTCTTCGAAAAATTGACGCGATCAAATCGTGGTATTATCGTCGCGCCGAAAGTAAGCTTGGAGTTCTATTCGATGCCTCGAAAATTCCCGGCAGGTTGATTTCATACATTGCACGAAAGCCGTTATGAGAATCTTAGTCATCGGTTCAAAAGGATTTGTTGGTTCGGCCTGTGTACGCATTCTGAGCAAGGAGCACAGCGTAACGGGTGCTGATATTGTAGCCACTGATTCACCTTCTTATTTTCAGATTCGGGATGCGAACAGTTTCGATGAACTTTTCGCTGCTAATGAATTCGATTATTGTATCAATGCATCCGGATCGGCAAACGTGGGGTTCTCTTTCTCGAATCCCGAAAAAGATTTTGAGCTGAACGTAGCGAATGTGAAACGCATGCTTGTCGCGATCAAAATGCATCAACCCAAATGCCGTTTCATTAATTTCTCCAGTGCAGCGGTGTATGGAAATCCAAAGTCATTGCCCATTGAAGAAAGCGCAACGTTGAATCCGGTTTCTCCATACGGCAAACACAAATTGGCTTCAGAAGAACTTCTGATGGAATATCACGCGCAAGGACTTGCGACGTGCAGCCTACGTGTTTTCTCGGCTTACGGCCCGGGATTGCATAAGCAACTGTTCTGGGATATCTATCAGAAAAGACTTGCCTCTCGCGATGTAACGCTCTTTGGAACAGGAAAAGAAAGTCGCGATTTCATTTACATTGATGATCTCGTAGAAGCGCTGCGTTGTATCATGGAAGGAGCTTCCTTTGCTGGCGAGGCAATCAATGTATCATCCGGGTGTGAAACAACCATTGAAGAAGCTGCGCGAAAGTTTCTCGATGCTAGTGGCTTACCTTACACACTGAAGTTTTCGGGTGAAGTAAAAGTCGGTGATCCGCTTAATTGGAGAGCTTCTGTAGAAAAACTTACGCAGTTGGGCTTTAGTGCGTCAACCGTTATTGGGGTTGGACTCGCGGCTACGATGGCGGATTACGCTGCATCGGGCAAATAACCTGCGGAATATTAACTTTGATGTATGCCCGGTCAGCGTACAACCGTATTCCATCACAATTACTCCGAAAATGCCTGGCTAGGTGGTACACACTACTTTAATAATCTACGATCTGTTACTTCACGATTCAACCCGGAACTGGAATTGTGCGGACTCAATCTGAATGCTTTGCCCACACGTTACGAGGGATTTATCACTCGTGTGAAGCTGAGTTGGCATAATCGCGTTACAAAAAAAATACCTCCACACCTTGTTGCGCAGGGACGCAGAAATACACTCGCAGGAAAAGCAGGATCGAACCGGTTTTGTGTTTACTCCACGGATTTCGCACAGATAAAGAATCTGGGTGACGTGAACGGCATATTCTGGATTCCGGACTTTCAGATGTTTCATCTTCCTGAATTTTTCTCAGCCGAGGATATGGAGTACCGGAAGAAAAATTATGCTGAAGGTGGAAAACTCGCGAGCCTCGTCGTGGTGAGCAGTGAAACCGCAAAGAAAGATTTAGAACGTTTTTTTCCGGAGCTCTTACCCAAAGCAAGAGTACTGCGTTTTGTGACGGAAGTTGATCCGTTGATGACCTCGACTGATCCGCGTTACGTGTGTGAGAAATACAATCTACCGGAGAAATTTTTCTACGTTCCTAATCAATATTGGAAACACAAGAACCACATGCTGGTGATTGATGCTTTAGCTAAAGCGATAGAACGCTTTCCGGAGATGCACATTGTTTTTTCCGGTGGCCAGAATGATGCACGGAATCCGGATTGGACAGAGCAGCTCAGAGCAGCCATTACGAAATACGGCATCACAAAACATGTAACTGAAACGGGAATTATTCCTAAGCCGGATGTTTATGCACTGATGCGCCAGTGTTGTTCGATGATTAACGTTTCCCGGTTTGAAGGCTGGAGTACCACTGTTGAAGAATCAAAGGCGGTTGGTAAACGAATGATACTTTCTGATCTTGATGTTCACAAAGAACAAAATCCTCCCGGCGGAATTTATGTCGGAACAGATGATGTTGCTCAACTCGCTAACGCCATGTGTGAAGTCTGGACAGTTGCAAAGGCGGGTCCCGATGTTCTTGCAGAGCAACACGCAGCGGATCAATTGACCGAAAAATTGAAAGACTTTTCTAGAACATTCAGTACTATCATCGAAGAATCATTTAATTACAACCAATACAAGTAGCAGTGCATTATCCCAAAATCTCTATCGTCACACCATCCTTCAATCAGGGAGCATTCCTTGAAGAAACGATTCGCGCTGTTCTGGGGCAGGGATATCCAAACCTGGAATACATAATAATCGATGGTGGCAGTACAGACAACTCCGTCGAGATTATCAAAAAGTATGAAAAGCAGTTGTCGTATTGGGTAAGTGAAAGGGATAGTGGGATGTACGATGCTATTCAGAAGGGAATGTCTCGGGCTACTGGCGATGTCATGGGTTGGATTAACTCCGACGATGGATATCATCCAAAGGCTTTGTTTGTAGTGGGCGAAGTTTTTCATAATCTTCCGGTGGTGAGTTGGATTCAAGGCAATCCTTCTTCTATGGATGAGCAAGGCAGGATGGTTTCCAGTTTTTCTTCAAGACGATGGTCGCGCTTTCATTTTTATATGCGCGATTACAAATTCGTGCAGCAGGAGTCGACTTTCTGGAGAAGATCTTTGTGGGAAATGGCGGGTAGTTCTTTGCGAACAGATTTAAAACTCGCTGGAGATTTTGAGCTTTGGCTGCGATTCATGAAATATGCAAAGCTCCATGTGTTGCGAGCACCATTGGGCATTTTCCGCCTGAGAAGCGGTAACCAATTGAGCCTCGATCGGTTGGAAGATTATAACAAGGAATGCCTTGCTGAAATTGAGAAGTCGGTAGCAGCCCTTTCTTCAAACGATGTTGAGAAGCTTTCATACCTGAAAAAATATTGGTCTGTTTATTCGAAGATTCCGTTCATGAAGTCTGGCGCCAAACAGAAGTTTGATGCAATTCTTGATTTGCCTTCTGATATTATTTTCGATCGTAAGCTTCAGAAATTTTATCTGCAAAACGCGAAGTAATGCTGCAAGGAATCCGCAGGTATTTTCATGAACGCAAATACGGGGAGAATTACTACCTCGTGTATTCCATGGGTAAAGTCGGATCGTCAACTGTATACACTGAGCTGATCAGGCAATTTCCGGTTGATGCCATTCAACTCCATTTTCTATCTGATCATTGGCTAAAAGAAGTGTTGCCGACGATGCACGACGCATTTGGGTATCATGCGGGACTTGCCGACGAATATGCAGCTCACCGGAAACAAAAACCGAATCAGCGGCTTAAGATTATCACCATGGTTCGTGAACCGGTAATTCGCGACATCTCCGATGTGTTTGAAAACTGGAAAACATTTTTCAGCCTGGAGAAAGCACATGAATTGACCAGCGAAATGGTGCTTACCCGATTACGCATGCACAAATTCGAGTATACACTCAACTGGTTCGACAACGAGTTCAGAAACTGGACGGGCATTGACATTTACAATAAGCCATTTGACAAAGAGCAGGGATATTCTGTATGGCACTTCGATGCTTTTGATGTACTTTGTATCAAGCTCGAGAAAATGGATTCCGTATTAACAAAGGGAATGCTGGAATTAGGTGGACCTCCGTTGAAGCAAGGTTCTAATGCGAATGTTGCCACCTCGAAAGCGATAAAGGATGTGTACAAGGATGTTTCAAACAAATTCCGTTTGAGCCCAGAACAGGAGAATATTCTGCTGAACTCAAAGTATCTGAATCATTTTTACACTGCAGATGAAATTATGGCTCTGAAAACACGCTGGAGCTCAAACAACGTATAATGGCCGGATTCCTGAGAAGCTTACTCCCTCAATTTCTCGCCAAACGCATGGACAAGAACAACGCGCCTGTGAAAAAAGATTATCGGAACTCACCTCAATTAAATGTTGGAACTGCAATTCTGCAACCGCAATTTTCAATTCGTGTCGACCAGCCTATTAACGGAAAGAAGTACGTTCAAATCGGCGATGATGCAATTGTAAATTGTACCCTTGTTTTTGAATCTCCTGAAGGTGAAGTGCGAATCGGCAAACGAACGTTTATAGGTAACAGCACGATCATTTGCAGAAATGCAGTTACCATCGGGGAAGAAATATTCATCTCCTGGGGCTGCACAATCTCCGACCACGACGGTCACTCCACCGATTACAAAGAGCGGTCAAATGATATCACACAGTTGTTGGAAGATCTGCGTCGACCGGGGAAGCTTGTGGAGCACAAGAATTGGACGGCGGTTAAGTCGGCACCGATTGTGATCAAGGATCATGCGTGGATTGGAATGCATTGCATCATCACAAAAGGTGTGACCATTGGCGAAGGGGCAATCATTGCAGCTGGCAGTGTTGTCGTGCATGATATACCGGCATGGACAGTCGCAGGAGGAAATCCAGCGAAAGTGATTCGTGAAATACCACCTGAACAGCGCAAAGCGTAATGGAATATCCGAAGATCACAATCATCACACCTTCATTCAATCAGGGGCATTACCTGGAGGAGACGATCTTGTCGGTGCTCAATCAGAATTATCCCAACCTGGAATATTTTGTAGTGGACGGAGGTAGTACTGATAATTCTGTTGAGATCATTCAACGTTACGCCGACCGCATTACGTGGTGGGTGAGCGAAAGGGATAAAGGCCAGACCGAGGCGATTAACAAAGGAATGTTACGCGCTACCGGCGACATCGTGAACTGGATTAACAGCGACGATTTACTCGCACCAGGATCACTGCATCACGTTGCAGAAATGTTTGTGGGTTCAGATGCCTTATGTCTGTGCGGACCAATCACCATGTTTGAGAATGAGAAGCGTTGGAAGTTTGACGCCGCATTCAAAAAAGGCGATTCGTTTGAAATCGTTTTCGGAATTGACATCTATAATCAGCCCGGCACTTTTTTTCACCGCAAGGCGATTGATAAGATCGGTTTGCCTGATATGCGCCTGCATTACGTGATGGACAAAGAGTGGTTCATGCGTTTTCTCATGCATTGCGGAACTGATCGTATTGCTACCACAGAACAATTGCTTGCGGATTATAGAATTCACTCGACTACCAAGACAGCAGGGCAAACGGATAAGTTCATTGCGGAATATGCAATGCTTACTCACCGCTGGGTCTCAGCTTGTGGAGAAGCGAATTTGGCCGGATTGATTGCAAACAAGTTTGATGTGAGTAAGCATCCGTATGCGGCTCCGGAAATTCAAAACACAGCGCACTTAAAGAAGGCTGTTGTTCAGATGGCTGCACTCTTGATGCTTCGCAGGTTTCACCGGATTTATAATGAATCCGATTACCACTTCGCAGAAAAGCTCAACAAGGCAATTGATTGGAGTCAGGTGGAACTGGATCAGCAGCTTCAGAAGAATCTGGCAGCTATGCAACGCAATCTTTCGTGGGGGAGCTGGACACTCTTCCGTCTGAAACGTAAGCTCGGACTAGCCGGTAAATACTGATTAACCTCGTATCTTAGCAGGAGGAGAAACATCTGAATCCCAGTTGTGCATTTAACCGGCAAGAAATTACTTTTCGTCTTTCATAATTCCGGGCTAACCGGCGCATCAATCGTGCTTCTTCGGTACGTTGAGTTTCTGAAAAAGCATTATCCCGATGTTCAGCTTAAGTTTTTACTTCCGGGAAGAGGAAAGATTGAAGAACGACTTTCAAAAGCCGGAAGCGTGGAGTATTATTCAGCTCCGGTTGAATTGTCGTTTAGCGATAGAGTCAAACGTAAGCTGGGAATAAAAAGTGCAACGCACGATAGAGTGATGCAAGCCGTGAAGCTTGCTCAGCAATTCAGCCCCGACCTGGTGTACTGCAATACAGTTGCCTGTTCCGATTTTATTCCGGCTTTGAAAGATTGTGTAAATGCACCACTCATCTGGCACTTTCATGAGCTGGAAACCGGAATTGCGTTAACCGGAATTGATCCGCACAACAGTCTGCATGTTGCCGATATTATACTCACAAACTCGGGAACAACTTCTGAATTTCTGAACAGTGAATATGGCGTTGAGCCTGCACGAACGCGTATGGTTTATCCGTCTGTGCCATCACATAACCGAAGTCGATCTGCATCGGGTAACCAGTTTGTAATTGGTTCTGCCGGAACAGCGCTACCTACGAAGGGCGCATTTGATTTTATTGAACTTGCATCAGAAATGCAGAAACTAGATCCATCGGCAAACTACCGTTTTGTGTGGATCGGAAATTTCCGCAAGCACAAAGAGGATATTGAAACTGAAATTTCGAAGTACAACGTGGGTACCATTCTGCAGTTCACCGGCGAATCTGATTCGCCAATGGACGAGTACAGCAGGATGAATCTGTTTGTTTCGTTATCCGGTGAGGAATCATTCGGTCTGGCTCTCGTTGAAGCGGGTTCTATCGGAATACCAGTTGCAGGTTATGCCGATTCCGGTGAAATCTCAGAAATCGTTCGCCAGTGCAAGGGAATTATTGTAGCTAGACGGCACGTGAAGGACATGGCCGTTGAACTCAACAGGTTGATCTCACTTCCGCACGAATTGGAAGTGATGGGTCAAGCTTCACAAAAACACTGTCGCACTTACTTCGATGAGTTGATTGTTCCGCAATGGGTTCACGTTCTGGAAGAAGCTGTTCGAAAGGAGTCTGTACACTAATATGGCGATGGTCTCTGTCATAGTGCCGAATTACAACCACGCGAAGTTTCTTCGCCAGAGATTGGATTCTGTGTATCGCCAAACGTTCACGGATTTCGAAGTCATCTTGCTGGATGATTGTTCCACCGATGAGAGTCGCACCATTCTGGAAGAGTATCGCAACAACGCAAAAACTGCACACGTTGTTCTGAACGAACAGAACACCCGCAGTCCGTTTGCGCAATGGAAAAAAGGAATTTCGCTTGCCCGCGGAAAGTATATATGGATTGCGGAGAGCGACGATTTCTGCGATCTCAACTATTTGGAAGTTGTGGTTGCGGAACTGGAAAAAGGAAATGATCTCGTTTACAGTCGGACCGTGCGGGTCGATGAAGCCGGAGTTCCATTAACCGCAAATCAATATCGCTGGTACGAAGATATTTCTGCAACCCGTTGGCTCGGCAATTTCGAAAACGATGGGAAAACTGAAGCGCGCGATGTCCTGTTCAGGAAATGTGTGATCAACAATGCGAGCGCTGTTGTCTTCCGGAACGAAAAGAGAATCCAGGAGTATCTGAACGTGGTTCACGGAATGTTTTACTCGGGCGACTGGTTATTCTGGATTCAGTATGTATTAGAATCAAAGCGAATTGCTTATACAACAGCGACCAGTAATTATTTTCGCACGCATCCCGGCGTAACGCGTTTGCAGACACCCGTGAAACGGAATCCGGAAATGATGAAGATTTTTAATTTCGTTGCTACTCATGAGTTGAGTGAAGGAAAGCGCAAGGAACTGGCAGAATATTATTTCAAAACACATTTCTTTAAAGGACAGAAACGGGAAGTGGTGAGAAATGGAGTACTTGCATCACGTATGATTTTTAGTTCGCGGTACTTTTTTGGACCCTGGTGGAGGTACTATTTCGGATGAGCAGCAAAGGCAAACATATACTGATTACAACCGCGTGGTATCCAACTGCAGCCAGTACGAGCGGCGTGTTCGTGAAAGAGCAGGGTGAAGCACTCGTGCGCGCAGGAAACAAAGTGGTGATGTTGCTTGTAACGTACAGCACCATTGGCGGCTGGCTGAAAGGAAACAAGACGAAGTTTGATCCGAGCGGAACGATGAATGTTCAGCATCTGCATGTTATTTTCAGAATGCCCGGAAGATTTTATGCGAATCCACAGGCCAGCTTTAAGAAATCCATTCTCAGTCGTGCCACAAGCTGGATGAAGAATTACATCAAAGCAAATGGCAAACCGGATGTAATTCATCACCATTGCATTTCAGACAATGCGTATGTGGCGTTGCATTTATCGGAAACATTCGGCATACCGTATGTGTTTACAGAACATTCAAATTATTTCAGATACGAAGAGGTGAATAGGTTCAATACGTTTGAATCATTCGAAGATCATCAGCGTTTCGTGCGTGCTGCGACCACGCGTATTGCCGTAAGTGAAGTGCGCGCAAAAGGCTACGAAAATATTTTCGGAGCACCGTTCATCACGGTTTCCAACATGGTGTCGCAACTTTTCGCATCGCCATTGCCCACAGCGCCCAAGCCTGAAATATTCACGTTTGTTTGTGTTGCGCTTTTGGATAAACGGAAGCGTCAGGATTTGCTCATACGTGCATTTGCTTCCGTGTTTGGCGGCAAAGATGTAAAGTTGCAGTTGGTGGGAGCCGGAAATAGCCGGAACGACTACATCAAGCTGATTGAAGAGCTTGGAATGAACCATCAAATTTCGTTGTTGGGTAAAAAAAACCGCACGGAGGTTCTGGAAATTTTCGACCGGGCACACGTATGTGTATTATCGTCCGATCAGGAAACGTTCGGAGTTGTATTAGCGGAAGCCATGTTTCGCGGTTTGCCGGTGATTTCTACAATTTGCGGTGGTCCTGAAGAAATCGTAACACCCGAATGCGGTTTGCTTGTAGAAAAGGGAAATCAGGAATTATACGCTGCTGCCCTCGTAAAAATGCACGCAACATATACACGCTATACACCCGAAAGCATCCGGGCATACGCCATGTCGCGCTTTTCAGAGCAAATTGTCATTTCCAGCCTCGAATCGATATACAATTCCTGTGTGCATTCCGCCAAGGGAGCCTAACTTTACAATCGTATGAAGAAACTGATACGTAAGCTCATTTTTACTTTACCTCCGGTGAAAAATCTGGAGAAGGAGCTTGCAAAGTATAAAACCTATCACGCGCCTGGTCATTACTACAGTCCGGTGCCTGACAAGGAATTCGTACGCGCTAATGCTGAACGGATTTTCGATCGCTCCGATAAGCAACTGCATGGTATAAACATGCGTGCAAGTGAACAGTTCGATTTACTGAAACAGTTCCTTCCGTTTTATGCGGAGCATCCATTCACACCGAAGAAGACCGAAGCCAATCGCTATTATCTGGAGAATGGCTTGTTTTCGTATTGCGACGGCATCTTTCTGCATTCCATGATTCGTCATCTGAAGCCGAAACGAATTATTGAAGCGGGCTCTGGATTTTCTTCTGCAGTCATTCTTGACACAAACGAAAAGTATTTCGGCAACAAGATTGATGTGGTGCTGATTGAGCCATACACCGCAAGTCTCGATAAACTCACCGAAGGTCACAGCAAGCACTTTCGGATGGAGAAGAAATTTATTCAGGATGTAGACCTGAATATTTTCCGCACACTGGAGAAAGGTGATTTACTGTTCATTGATTCCACACACGTTTCAAAAGCGGGTAGTGATGTTAATCATATCCTTTTTGAAGTGTTGCCCATTCTTAATGAAGGTGTGTATGTTCACTTTCATGATGTGTTCTGGCCGTTCGAATATCCGGAAGGATGGATCGAAAAAGGTTTTGCGTGGAATGAAGACTACATGCTGAGGTCGTTCCTGATGTATAACGATCACTATGAAATTGTCTTCTTCAACAATTACATTGAACGGTTTCAGAAGGATTGGATTGGCAGTAACATGCCCGATATCCTGAAGAACGGTGGCGGCAGCTTATATCTCCGAAAAATTAAAGCCGGGTGAGTGTTCCCTTGAATAATTCAGCAATCATTATTCAGGCACGCATGGGTTCGACCCGCATGCCAGGAAAAGTACTGGAGCCTTTTTACGCAGGTAAATCTATTCTTGATATCATTCTGCAAACACTCCGCACGAGTGTGCATCAACTACCTGTTGTATTGGCAACATCGGTGAGCAGTCTGGATGATCAACTGGAAGCATGGGCGCGCACGAATAACATCGGAGTGTTTCGCGGACATGAAACAAACGTCCTCAGCAGATTTACCGGATGTTGCGGGCAATTCGGTTTCGATTATGTAGTCCGCGTTTGTGCCGATAATCCATTTCTCGATGTTGATCTGCTGGATAAAATGGTCGCTGCAGGCATTGCGCATCAAGCCGATTACTGCAGTTACATGGCAGCAGATGATACACCTGCGATGAAGTCGCACCTTGGCATTTTTGCGGAGTGGGTAACAACTGCAGCACTGACAAAGGCGCAAACATTGACCGATGACCCGCTGTTTACTGAGCATGTTACCAATTTCATTTACGGAAATCCGGACCAATTCCGCCTTCATTGGCTTAAAGCGCCAGAGGTACTGTACAATCGCACGGACCTGCGTTTTACAATCGATACTCCGGAAGATTTTACCCTCATGCAGGAGCTTTACAGTCTTTTGGCAGAACGAGGCGTTCCGATTAACTTTATCAACCTGTTGACGCTTGTGGAAAGCGACACGCGGGCCTTACAGATCATGCAGAACCAAATTCGCAGATTCACAAAATGAGTGCAGGGAAAAGTATTTACGTGATCGGAGAGATCGGACAGAACCACAATGGATCTGTTGATATCGCAAAATTGATTGTGGATGCTGCTGCGCGTCCGATCGAAGAAAATCTATTTGGCTTAAAGTTAAAGCCAATGAATGCAGTGAAGCTCACACGTCGTGATCTGAATGAAGAACTTTCCAAATCACAAATGTCGCGCCCTTATACCAGTGCACATTCATTTGGAAAAACCTACGGCGAACACCGGGAGTTTCTGGAACTGAATGATGAGGAGCATCTGGAGGTGTACAAGCACGCGAAATTTCACGGACTGGATTTTGTAGAAACACTTTGCGCGCCCGGTTGTTTATCATTACTCAAGCTTTTCACACCCGAGTATCTGAAAGTTGCCAGTCGCGATCTTACGAATCTTCCTTTGCTCAGCGCAATGGCAGAGACGAAGATTCCAATGATACTTTCCACTGGAATGGCCGGACAATCGCAGCTAAACGACGCGTTGGAAGTAATTACAAAATACCATTCCGGAATTTCTATTCTGCATTGTGTTTCACAGTATCCGACACAACCGCAGAATGTAAACCTGCTTACGATTTCATGGCTGCAGAAAAATTACGCGCAGTACATGATCGGATATTCTGATCACACCATCGGTATTTCCACTCCGGTGGCAGCTGCCGCAATGGGAGCACGCATTATTGAGAAGCACATTACGCTTGATCGCCGAATGAAGGGAACAGATCAGGCAGGTTCACTCGGTCCAGATGGAATAAACCGACTGATGCGTGATTTGCGTGTGCTCGAAATGTCGTGGGGAAGAGAAGAGATGTTCATTGAGCCCGGCGTTGAAGAAGCCCGTGTAAAACTGGAACGCTCGATTGCAACCAAGCGCGACATGAAGAAGGGTGAACGCATCAGCGAGGCCGACATCCACATGCTTTCCCCGGGCGATGGATACAAGTGGAGTGAACGTGCTGCGGTTGTCGGTAAAACGCTGAGCAACGATATCGCTTGTGATGAAATTATTTATCCATCTTCATTATCATAACAGATCCGAAGGATGAAAATAGAAACTAAAAGTATCGCATCGCAGGAAGAGCAGGATAGACGTGCACACTTTGTACAGAACTATGTATCAAATCCTATTCCTGAGAATGAAAAGCTGAGTAACCTCGGCTTATTCGTCAAACGACAAGAGCTAACGAAGACAGTGATGTTTACTGATCTGTACCGGAAATTTCTTCCTGTACACGGTGTGATTATGGAATTCGGAGTTCGTTGGGGACAAAATCTCGTAACATTAACCAATCTTCGTGGGATTCTGGAGCCGTACAATTACAGCCGAAAGATTATTGGCTTCGATACATTTTCAGGATTTCCTTCTGTGCATAAGAATGATGGTTCTCATGAAGTTATCAAAGAGGGAGCTTTTACGGTAACGGATGGTTATGAAAATTATCTCGATAAGATTCTTGATTATCATGAGAAGGAATCTCCGTTGTCTCATATCCGCAAACACGAGTTGGTAAAAGGTGATGCAAGTGTGATGCTGGAGAAATACCTGAAGGATCATCCTGAAACAATTGTTGCATTTGCATGGTTCGATTTCGATATCTACGAACCTACGAAAAAGTGTCTGGAGCTTCTTAAGCCTCATCTTGTGAAAGGGAGTGTGCTTGGATTCGACGAGTTGCTTGATCCGCAATTTCCCGGAGAAACAGTGGCGGTACGTGAAGTCCTTGGGATGCAGAACATCCGTCTGGAACGAATGCCTTATGGAGGAATTCAATCATTTGCCGTTCTGGAATAATTTGAATTCCTGAAAAGATGACGAGAAACCCAGGTGAAGAAATGCATGACTTCCTACGGAAATTATTTCCTGTTTGTCGCAGCATAACAGGGAATGGCGTCCGCGAAACTTTAAAACAGATTTCAGAATTTCTCCCTCTCCGGATTTCTGAAGTGCCGAGTGGTACTGTAGCTTACGATTGGGTCGTTCCAAACGAATGGAATATCATTGAAGCATGGATCGAGAATGAAGATGGAGTGAGAATTGTTGACTTCGCGAATAACAATCTTCATGTTGTGGGCTATTCAATACCGGTCGATCGTGAAATTCCACTCGAGGAACTGCTGGCTCGGATACATTCCCTCCCCGAGATGCCTGATGCGATTCCGTACGTTACATCGTATTATAAGGAAACATGGGGCTTTTGTATGACTCACCGTCAGAGGTCAGCGATGCGTCCCGGAAATTATCGCGTTAAGATCAATAGCACACTGGCTCCTGGTACACTTACGTATGGCGAGCTTTTCATCCGGGGCAAATCAGAAAAGGAAATTTTCATTTCAACATACATCTGCCATCCTTCGATGGCGAACAATGAATTGTCGGGGCCCGTGGTGTCTGCATGGCTCGCACGCTGGCTTTCCGGAAGAGAAAATTATTACAGCTACCGTTTCATCTTTATACCTGAAACGATTGGGGCTATCGTTTATCTCTCACGTAACCTGGCTCAACTGCGCAGTAATATGCTGGCGGGCTTTGTTCTGTCGTGTGTGGGTGATGAGCGTGCGTGGTCGCTTGTGTCGAGCAGATACGCGAACACGTATGCAGATAAACTGGCGAAGAGAGTGGCGGATAAAATGCAGTTGAATCCGATCGTGTATTCTTACCTCGAACGTGGTAGCGATGAACGTCAGTTTGGTGCTCCGGGTGTTGATTTGCCATTGGTCACTTTCTGCAGAAGTAAATTCGGAGAGTATCCTGAATATCATACTTCGGCCGACGATCTTTCACTGGTCACTGCGGCTGGATTGAACGGATCATTGGAATACCTGAAAAATATCGTGCTCGAAGCAGAAGAGAACAGGTTATACCGTGTAACAACGCTTGGTGAACCTCAGCTTGGAAAGCGGGGAATGTATCCCACAACGAGCACGCGCGACTCCATTCATCAGATCAAGGACTTGCGGAACATCATTGCCTACGCAGACGGATTGAATGATGTTCACACGATCAGCGCGATTACTTCAGTGCCTTACGAACAGGTGAAGCATACGCTGCAGCGTTTAGTAGATGCGGGAATCGCTGAAGAACTATAAACTGTACCAGCCATGAAAATCATCATTGGGAAAATG
This sequence comes from Flavobacteriales bacterium, assembly GCA_040377305.1. Classification (GTDB taxonomy): domain Bacteria; phylum Bacteroidota; class Bacteroidia; order Palsa-965; family Palsa-965. The sequence continues at coordinate 81,989 of JBEIPA010000015.1, forward strand.
TTGGAAGCTACCGGAGCAGGTAAGGGCGCAGCGATTTGTGTGCAGAGTTCCCTTCGTGGCATTGAGCATGGCAGTTTGTCTCCGTCCGACATTATTTCAGAATTGCAGTCGAACGTTGGTGATTCCGGTACAGTTATTATGCCTGCATATAATTTTCATGCGTGGACGGAACAAAAAAAGTTTGACTATCACGAAACGCCGTCCGAAGTCGGTGCGCTAACGGAGTATTTCAGGAAATCCCGGGATGTGCAACGAACACAGCATCCAATTCACTCCTTATCTGTTTGGGGTGCTTTGAGTACAGAACTACAAGCGATTGATTCGCAAAATTCATTCGGTAACGATTCGGTTTTTGCACGACTTCTTCAGAAGAATAATTTTTACATCACCTTGGGAACGGGACTGGCTATGCCATTTCTTCCCTGTCATTACACCGAACACAGACTAGGAGCTGGTTATCGCCGGCTGAAAACATTTTCCGGTACTTATGTCGATCGGGATGGAGCCGAATCCGCACGCGAGTATGGTTTTGATGTGAAAAAAGACGAATTTCGTCAGGTGGAGGCGCCGGTTTACAAAGCGCATATTGAACTTCACCGCACCGGAGTAGTGAAAATGCAGACGATCGGAAACACGCACGTATGTTGGGCTCGTGCAGGTGAATACGACGATGGTTTTGCAGAATACATGCGTAAGAATCCGCGATTGTTTAACAACTGAAACACACCAGAAGATGGGATTGCCAAAAATTGTAATTACTGACATTGACGGCGTGTGGACCGACGGCGGAATGTATTACGACCAGACTGGAAACGAATGGAAGAAGTTTAATACATCCGATAGTGGCGGCGTTTTGTTGCTGAAACATTTAGGAATTCCTGTGGCGATTATCACGGGAGAGAATACGGAAATTGTCGCACGCCGTTCAGCTAAACTTAAGATAGATCACCTGTTTCAAGGTGTACGCGACAAGGTATCAGTTGCAGCAGAGTTGTTGCGCGTACTTGATATTCGTTTTTCGGAAGTTGCGTATATCGGCGATGACATTGGAGATCTTGAATTGCTCGATAAAGTTGGTCTTGCAGGTGCACCGGCGAACGCTCCTAACTACGTGAAGAAGAAAGTGAAGATTGTTACCAAGGCCAAAGGTGGAGATGGAGCCTTCCGTGAGTTCGTTGAAACCATTCTCGATAAAGAGGGTATTCTTGAACAGACGGTGAACGCATTGACCACGAATCTGAAATAGATGTATCGGATCGTGAGGTTTTATCTTCGGTTGATCTCCAAAGCAGATCGTACCGGTAACAATGAAGCCCTCGCTGGATGGAGTCTCGTATACAAAAAAAGTTACCGGAATCCTTCTCAATCACGCGTGATTGGCGTGTTGAGTTCGTGGATGAAAACATTCGGCAGAACACTTTTTGCGAAAACGAAAATGCACCAGGTTGACGGTGGCAATGATGGGTTTCTCGTTTGGGACAACCGCAACGTAAAAGAGATTCGAGTAGCGCATATCAGATCGAACAATATTTCGGTGCCCGGAATTTTTATCGCCCGAAATGAAATAGCAATCACCGGATTTGTTCAGCGACTGAACGCCCTGTTTTCCTTGTTCTGGTTTCTACCGGGTTTAACTTTCCGATCACTGTTCAGCGCAAATCCAGCGGGCATAACACTGTTACCGTTCGAATGGTACGAAGCGAGTGCTTTAATGCAAATAGTGAAGACAAAGAATATCCGTGCGATTTATTTTTATTGTCCGTATGAAGTTGATGCGAACGCTCTATTTCTTTTGTTGCATGAACAGGGTGTGAAGGTCACTAAGATTCCATCTCCGAACCTTTTGTCCATTGGAAATTCTGAGTTGCTCGCAGATGAGTTGATATTGTCCAGCCCATGTCAGTTAGATGAATTGGAACTGCATAAATCAACCTTGAGGACGGCAAGCAGTGCGCGGTGGTTGCCCGAGCAGTTCATTCAATATGCTCAGCATTATAAAGTGCGTAGTAAACCGGCATCGAAGACAATCGGTTACTATTCTCACGGCAGCTGGTTGCGCAATGCGGATGTTTCCGACAATGTGGGTGATGTAAAGGCTGAATTGGCGCTCTTACCTGTTCTTGCAAAGTTCCTGCAGTCGCATTCCGATTTTTCATGTACGGTATTTCTTCACCCCAAGGAGAAAAAGACGGAAATGTCAAAAGTGAACGCCTATTATGCTGGACTGTTCGGAGATGGTCGCGTTAGTTTTGCGGCTGCCGATAAATCGGGTGCAGAACAATTTGATACTGTTGACATCGGAGTTGGTGCGCTGAGTACCATACTTTTTGAACGGCTTTTCCTCGGCAACAAAACCATTTTCTATCCGGCTGGAGTCACGATTTTTCCTGTGCCCGGTTCTGCTGTATCGAAAATCTGTGCGAACACTGAAATTGAATTGGAACAGCTAATTTTGCAGTGTGCGGGTGTAACTGCAAGCGAATTCAGAAAGCTGAATGACCTTGATAAATATACTTTGCACGAATGGTTTCCGGAAACACATTATGGCCGACAAGATTGAGTATTCCGATCACGAGCATTTTGCAAAGCAGTATTCCGGTTTTGCGAAATGGAAATTCCTTTGGAAAGTAAAAAGAGGATTCCGTGCTGCAGATGCGCGGCTCAAAGAAACACTTGCGAAAAAGGAATGCTATTACGGTCCGTTCAAAGGTGAGTTCGGGCATTTTCTCGCGCACACGCTACCGTTTCTTGCATGGCTGCATCGTCAGGGAGTAAAGATTCATTACTGTGGAATGGAAATACATAAACCATTTCTCGTAGATGAAACCGGATCATCGATCATCCACGATTATTTTCCGCTACGTGATTTCTTTGCAGAAGTATCTCCATCATGCAACAAGACTGTCGCACCCGCAGATGTTGAAGCCGAGATTCAGAAATGGAAAACACAGGCCCGCGATTCCGGTTTGCCTTTCTATGAAATTGACGAAGAGTTTTACTACTGGTTTGTGCATCGCAGTTGGACAATGATTGGACCGTATTCACACGGTTACCGTCTGGATAAAGCGTACTGGAACAAGCCCAAGGAAAATAGTGTGTGCGTGTTTCCAAGAACAAAAGGTGCACGTTTCTCGAAGAACAATGGTGGGCCGTGGGATTACGCGGACCTTGTAAAAAAACTTTCTCCGCATTTCGACAAGGTTTATGTATGCGGACATCCTTCTCAGGTGCTCGCCATGCAGCCGGAAGGAAATATTGAAATGTGTGTGACTGCCGATAACGCAGTCATTCTCGAAAAGTGTTCGCGGAGTCGCTTGATTATTACACAACACTCGGGAGTAAACAACCTTGGTGAATACACGGACACTCCGGTTCTGATCATTTACAACGGGGAACCACCGATAGGAAGCATGCAGAACACGCAACGTTTCCGTCCTTTTCTGACCGGCCTGGGCAAAAAAGAGCTTCACCCATTGGCATTTGCTTTTTCTGAGAAGGAAATCATCGATTTTGTGTGCAAATGATGTGTTGACGCGTACGCTTAAATTGCCCGATGCGTAAGCGAAAATGGCTTAAAAAACTCAGAAAAGCGTATATTTGAGGCTATGCCTTCAAATACGGAACTAACCCGTGATTTTATTGAGAAGTGTGCGGGGCTACGCGTTGCGGTTATCGGTGAAACCATTACCGACGAGTTCATTGATGTGGTTTATGAAGGCCATTCCATGAAGTCTTTTTGCCCTGTTTTTCGTTTTGCGGAAAATGGCGCAACACAGGTACAGAGTGGTGGTGCAGCAGCAATTGCAGGTCACCTTCGCGATTTTGTAAAATCAGTTGAGCTTATTTCCAACAACAGCAGCGACATTGTTAAGACGCGTTACATCGATGCGTCTGATAAAAAGAAGCACGTTGAAATAAACCGGTTTAACAAAGCGAACTTCAAAGACATTACCGTTAACACCAATGACTTTGATGTTGTAATTGTTGCAGACTTTGGACATGGATTTTGCGATAAACTTAAGATCAACGATGGTTTTCATCTCATGACACAAACGAACTCGAACAATTTCGGATTCAATCGTATGTCAAAGTGGAAACCTCTTCGCAAGAAAAGCGTAACGCTGGATCTAAGAGAAGCAAGTCTTCAGATGAACCGCCCGATAAAAGGAGAAGTAGATAGCGACATTCGTGCGTTGTATAATTACGAGATCAATTCACAGCACATGTTTGTGACATTGGGTAGCAGCGGATCTTTGCATGCCGATGAGAATACGATTGCACGACAGAAATCATTCAAGAGTACCATTGTAGACACAATCGGAGCAGGAGACACGTACTTTTCATTCTGTTGCCTGCAAGCACATCTACAGGAGAATATTACCGAAATGATTGTTCCTTCTCTGGCAGCCAGCCTTTCAACAACCTGGTTGTGCAATGAGAAATCAGTTTCCAAAGAAATGTTACTGGACTATGCAGCTAGAGCTATACAATAAACATTTCACCGCGTGGTTCAGCGATCCCGCAATTCAAAAAGGAATTGTTGATTCTCTCGCTTTGCTGAAAGGTCGCAAAAGAATATTTTTTCTGGGCAATGGCGGATCCAATTCCATTTCATCGCACATGATGGAGGATTACGGAAAGATCGCCGGTTTTCAGACGTATGCATTTTCAGATGCTTCACTTATAACGTGCTACGCGAACGATTACGGCTATGACAACGCAATGGCCGAATGGCTGAAGCTGCATTTCCAGGAAGGCGATGTACTTATTGTCACCAGCAGTTCAGGGGAATCGAAAAATATTGTGAATGCAGCTTTAGTTGCAAAGCAGAAAATGGGAGCCATGATTACGCTTAGCGGATTTGGAGAGGGAAATACACTCAGTACAATGGGCGATGTTAACTTTTACCTAAACGCACGCAACTACGGCATGGTGGAATGTTTTCACCAGGTGATCCTCCACGTAATTCTCGATTCCATCAATGGCTGATCGCGCGCTGATAACCGGGGTCGCGGGATTTATCGGATCCAACCTGCTCGATTTTCTCCTGGAACATACCGACTGGGAAATTGATGGAGTAGATAATCTTTCAACCGGCTCGCAGCAGAACATCGCGCAGCATACAGACAATTCGCGATTTACTTTTTTCACGGGAGATCTTACACAGATCACTTCGCTGAAAAAGTACAAATACGTTTTTCATCTCGCTGCACTTCCGCGCATTCAGCCAAGTTTTGAATTAGTGGGGGAACATATCACACATAACGTGCTGAAAGCCGCTCACTTGTTCGAAGTCATGATCCGGGAAAACTATTTTCCGCGAATTATCTATAGCGGTTCGAGTGCGATTTATGGTACACCGGAGCAGATTCCTACCAGCGAAACAGAGAAAGTCGATTGCCTGAGTCCTTATGCATTTCAGAAATATGAAGTAGAGCGTTATCTGGAGCTACTGGCAACACGGTATCCGTTCGATTACGTGACGCTTCGATATTTTAATCCGTATGGACCGCGCAGTTTTAATCCGGCAAACTCATTCAACGCATACAGCAGTGTTGTTGGAATTTTTCTGAACCGTCATAAATCAAATCAACCCTTACTTGTAACCGGAGATGGCAGCCAGCAGCGCGATTTCATTCACGTTGGAGATCTGGCACGCGCCAATTACAGCGCAGCAATTCACAAGGGCAAACTGAATACAGCATTCAATATCGGTTTTGGGAGTACGTTAAGTGTGCTCGAGCTTGCAAAGAAGATTTCGGATAAGTACGAATTTATCCCGAAGCGTGAAGGTGAAGCGGATATCACCTTCGCCGATATTACCAAAGCGAAGTCCGTACTCGGCTGGCAACCTATTCACACGCTGGATTCCTACCTGGAAAATGAACGCGCATGAAAAAGGGATTTGCATGCGGAGTGTTTGATCTTTTTCACGCAGGACATGTGCTGATGCTGAAGGAGTGCAAAGAACATTGCGATTATCTTGTTCTGGCATTAAACAAGGCTGAGAACATTGATGGAACAATAAATCCAGGGAAACGTTCACCCGTTTATTCACTGGAGGAACGAAAAATGATTTTGGAATCCTGCCGTTTTGTTGACGAAGTAGTAGTTTATAATTCGGAAGAAGAGCTTCTATCCATCTTACAGAAAGGCAATTTCGACATTCGCTTTCTCGGCGATGATTATCGCGGAAGACCAATTACCGGCGAAGACCTGAATATCGCCATACACTACACAGACCGTTCTCACGGACTTTCCACAACAAGATTTGTTGACCGAATCAGGAAGGAGGGTTTATGACCAACTCTCCGTTGAGCATTCTGATTGTTAGTTATGTGTTCCCACCTTATCCCGGAATTGGTGGAAGGCGTTGGACAAAATTCGCTAAGTATTTCAGAAAGCAAGGAGCGCCGGTTCAGGTGCTTTGTGCCAGAAATCCACTCCCGCAACAATCGGTTTGGCTGAAGGACACGCAAGGTGTGCCTGTACATTACTTTGATAGCACTTATCCGCAATCAATGCTGACTCCACCGCATTCGGTGAAAGGTAAAGTGGGATATCGTTTTCAGCTTGCCCGAAGGAAAATGCAAGTGAAGGGAAATTACTACGATCGGGCAGGAACTGATAAGGAAGTTGTTTTGCAAAAGGCATCGGAGCTCATTAGCAAGACGCAGGTAACACACGTGATCGTTACGGGTGCTCCTTTTCACCTTCTTCATCATTGTCTTTCACTGAAGAAAAAATTTCCGAATCTTACACTGATCGCCGACATCCGCGATCCATGGACGAGCGACAAAACAATTTCCTCATTTATCTCACTGGATAGCGATCGGCAAGGTGAAGAAATTCGCATGGAGGAAGAGGTAGCCCGAGGATATGATCGCATTTATACCGTCGCCGAAGACCTTACGCAAGAATTCAATTTGAAATCCAAGGCCAACCAGACACGAACATTGGTGAATGGATTTGATACAGAAGATGCATTGCGTCAATCGGAACCTGCAGCCTCAACAAGGGGAAAGATAAATCTTGTGTTTGCGGGAACTTTATATAATAACACGGATCATCTGGTTCGCGGTTTGATTGCAGGATTACAGCGGTATGAATCGCTACCGCAAAGTGAAAAGGAACAGATTATTTTAAATCTCGCTGGAGATATTCCTGATAAGTACCTGACACAGTTTAATGAACTTCGTGGTAAGAAATATGTTGATGTCGTTGTACATGGGCGCTTATCGTTAGACGATACGCAATTGTTGATTTCCTCTGCCGATTATTGTTTGCTTCTGGTTGCAAGAGGGTATGAGTTTTCGTTTAGTACAAAATTTCTGGAGTATGTAATGAACGGCAAGCAACTTCTGGTTTTTTCCGGTGAAGGTGCGCTTACTAACTATGTGAGTCGTAATGGCATCGGTAAAGTGTTTAATCCATCGCACATTGATAAGGAATTGTCAGAATACCTTTGTGGCGATGCTCAGCACAGAAGCAAGAGTTATCCGACAGAAAGTGTCAAGGAGTTTGATTTGCATTCAATTACTCAGGAATTGTTACAAGACCTTCGAACATTGAAACCCTTAGCTAATACGCTGCAACCATGAAAATTTCAGTGATTGTAGGAACACGACCAAACTTTATCAAGGTTACCCAATTCCGTAGAGCAGCTTCTATGTTTGCCGGAATGGAATTGGAAATCATTCACACCGGTCAGCACTACGATGATAAAATGGCTCGCGTGTTTTTTGATCAGTTCGGACTTCACCCCGATCATTTTCTCGATGTACCTCCGGGTTCTCCGAATTCGCAAATGGCGGAAATAATGCTGAGGCTCGAAAGAAAGTTTACAGAACAACGACCGGATGTTGTAATGGTAGCAGGAGACGTGAACTCCACACTCGCTGCTGCATTGACAGCAAACAAAATGGGAATTTCGCTTGCTCATGTGGAGAGCGGATTAAGAAGCAATGATAGGAATATGCCTGAGGAATACAATCGCTTGCTGACCGATGAACTGAGCGATTATTTGTTCGTCACCGAAGATAGCGGAATGATCCACCTCAAGGCAGAAGGGAAGAAAGGCAAAATCTTCCTTGTTGGCAATACAATGATTGACACGCTTGTTGCTTATTGCGACGAGATTGATAAGTCGGACATTCTCGATGTGATGCAGCTGAATGGAACGAAGTATATTCTGATGACTATGCATCGCCCTTCGAATGTCGATACCAAAGAAGGCCTTTCCTTGTTGCTGCAGGTCGTGAAGCGATTAACACCCGATTACAAAATTGTGTTTCCCGCTCACCCGCGAACCTTGAAGTTCATGGAGCAGTTCGGAATGTTGACGGAGTTCACGGATAACAAGCAACTGATTTTTTCAGCGCCGTTGGATTATTTCAGTTTTCAGAAATTGGTAAGCTCATCGGCATTTGTGCTAACTGACAGTGGAGGTATCCAGGAAGAAACAACATTCCTTCAGGTACCGTGCTTGACACTGCGTCCAAACACAGAGCGACCAGTAACTGTAGACGTAGGTTCGAACACGCTTTTACCGTTTGATCCGGATAAGATACTCCAGTATGTTTCAGATATACAATCGGGCAAGTATAAAAAAGGCAGTATTCCACCGCTGTGGGATGGGAAAGCAAGCGAACGTATTTTCAGGATTATACAAGAATCCATTTGAGACAAGTAATCTATCTGACGTTTAACGACAGTCCTGGTGGGATTTATTCTTCGCAGGTTATTGACACGTGTCGTTTTCTCGAGTCAGAAAAGATTGCAAACGTTCGCTTAGTGGCTTTTGTTTCTCTTCGAAAGTATTTCAGCTTTCGCAAAATCATCCGCAGTGCTTTTGGCAATTCAATAGTACTGCCCATGTGGCCGGGAATCCAGAACTGGAGAAAAAATCTAGGTAGACTTCGAAGAATTATCTCAAAAGCGAAGCCCGATGTGATAATCTGCCGTGGAATATTTGCAACCAATCTTGCATTGGACAGCGGATGTAAAGTAAAAGTGTGCTTCGATGGACGTGGCGCTTATTTTTCGGAGTTCAGCGAATATGATGTGAGCAACGGACGTTTCAGTACGGCGGAAATAAAAGAACTTGAGCAGCGCGCGATCGGTGAAAGCAATTTTCGTTTAGCAGTTTCGAATGCATTGATCAGTTACTGGAAAAAACAATACGCTTATAGCGACAATCGCCATGTAGTTATTCCGTGTACACTTGCACCGCATCATCTGAATAACAAGGAATCCGGACGCACTGATTCGGAAATACGAATTGTATTTTCGGGTGGAACAGGAGGATGGCAAAGCCTGCAGGTGCTGGAAAGTATCCTGGCTCCCGCTTTTCGCAATGAACAACGTTTGCGGCTTGTTATACTTGCTAAAACCCTGCCCGATAATTTCACGATGGCGCGTGAGTTTCCGGGACGAATAAGCAATACCTGGCTAACCGAAAAGGAAGTTCCTGCAGCATTATCGTCGTGCGATTATGGCTGGCTCGTCAGAGAAAATTCAGTAACGAACGAAGTAGCATCTCCGGTGAAGTTTGCCGAGTATCTTGCCGCAGGTTTACAGATAATTATCTCAAGGGACCTCGGAGATTTTTCCGCATTCGTTGAACAACATGGGTGTGGTATGCTGGTTGAAACACCTGTGATAAATGTCATTCCGGAAGTATCGGGATTGCAGAAAGCGCACAACAAACAACTCGCATTAAAACATTTTGTAAAACAAGTTTACAGAAAGGAGTTTTTAGAAATCTGCTCATGAGAATCGCACTACTTACGGATGGAATAACTCCTTACGTCACCGGCGGGATGCAACGGCATTCTTTCAATCTCTGTCGTAGCTTATCTGCAATGGGTGTGCATGTTGATTTGTACCATTGCGATCCACACAGACGAGGAGCTCATTCACTCGATTGCTTTACCGAAGAAGAGAGAAAGAATATTTCCGCAGAAGTGATTGAGTTTCCCAACCTCGGAAAAATCCCTGGTCATTATATTAAGGAATCATACGCGTATTCACGAAGCATTGCGAACGCGGTACGGAAGAAGCCGGCGGTTGATTTTATTTATGCAAAAGGGTTTACCGGCTGGGAATTGCTGAATCTGAAATCAAAAGGTGCGAAGCTTCCCCCCATTGGCGTAAACCTGCATGGGTATGAGATGTTTCAGGTGCAACCTGATTTCCGCCAGCGCATAAGTGCAAAGTTGTTGTTGCGAGCTCCGGCTAAATTCAACACACAAAATGCCGATTATGTATTCTCTTACGGTTCAAAGATTACTGAGATAATAGCAAAACTTAATATTCCTCGCGAACGAATTGTGGAGATTCCGGCTGCTATCGGTACTGAATGGCTCGTGAAAAATATTTCTGAAGTGCATTCACCGGTGCAATTTTTATTCGTCGGCAGGGACGAGCGGAGAAAAGGGCTCATCGAATTGGCAGAAGCAATTCGTAAACTGCCAAGGGAAACCCGAAAGAAAGCCAGCTTCAGTTTCATGGGTCCGATCGCAAACAAGAACAAGGTGTCGGGCTGTGAGTATTATGGAGAGGTACGGGAGGTAAATGAGATCCGGAAAATCTACTCCTCCTGTGATGTCTTGCTCCTTCCGAGTTACTCCGAGGGAATGCCGAATGTTGTGCTTGAAGCAATGGGTTCAGGGCTCGCAGTTGCTGCAACCAACGTTGGTGCTGTTGGATTGATGGTAAACAACGACAACGGTTGGATTATCGAACAGCCTTCTGTATCGGCAATTACGGAAGCGATTGACAGAATTGTGAACACAGATAAAGCTGAATTGATGAAAAGAAAGCTCAGTTCCCTACACAAAGCCAGTTCCGAATTTACCTGGGACGTTATTGGAAAACAGACATTTGAGGCCATTCAGCGCTGTATTCAACGCCGCCAGAATTCCTGATTCTTTTGCGGGCACAAAAGCTAACTTTAATGCCAATTAGATCGCCGTGGTAGAATACCTTAAGTCTGAAAAAGCATTCCTGTTCCTATTAGCTATGTGGATAGTAGCGGGTGTACTTTTTAAACCCCTGGCACTTGCGATTATTCCCATTACGTTACTGTTGTTGCGCGGCAAAAAGCAGTATCACTACATGCTGCTCGGGTTGTTTGTCATTCTAACGTTGTCTGATAGCCGACAGAATTTTCTCGGGTTCGCAGCAAGTATTAAGGATATTTACATTCTATTCCTTTTCATTTTTCTGATTACAGACCGCCAATCGTTTTCTCCCATGGAGAAAATTGTTAACCGTTTTATTCCGTACATAATACTCGCAACATTCTTTGTGGTGTTCAGCGACATCATTGTAACAAGCTTACAGAAAACACTTTCTTATGTTCTCCTGCTCATTGTGGTGCCGAACTATGTGATCTATACATGGCGCACTTTAGGATTTCATGCAATCAGATCGTTTATTTTTACTGCCGTCCTGCTATTACTCGTTGGATTCGTCTTTCGTGTACTCTCGCCCGGAATTGTGACACTTGCCGGGCGCTATTCAGGCATTCTTGGCAACCCGAACGGACTTGGTCTTTTCTGTACACTGCTGTTTATTGTTTTTACGGTTGCACGTGACATTTTCCCTGACCTCTTTTCGAATAAGGAAAAATATGTAGTCTGGGGCGCCATTCTGATTTCACTTTACCTGAGCGGATCACGCAGCGCGATTTTTACCATCGGACTATTTATCATCATCGGGTACTTTTACAAGATCACGCCGTTTCTTGGCGTCCTCGTTTTCCTTGTCATGGTATTGGTGTACCAGCTCATCCTCGTCAATATTGAATCGGTAATTGTTTTCTTCAACCTGCAGGAGTACTTCAGGCTTGAAACTTTCCAGAACGCTTCAGGTCGATTAATTGCATGGGACTTTGCATGGGATCAGATCACTGAAAATCCACTTTTAGGAAAGGGTGTCGGTCACACCGAATATGTCTTCCGCAAGAATTATGATTTTCTTGCAGCGCTGGGGCACCAGGGTAATGCCCACAATTCATTCCTGACATTCTGGATAGACACCGGATTGTTTGGTGTACTTTCTTATCTATTTGCGTTCATTTCATTTTTCGTTACGGGAGCAAGAAGATCGCGACTCGCAATACCTGCCATGCTGGCGATTTTGTTCAGTGCATTTTTCGAATCGTGGCTCACCGCTTCCCTGAATCCGTTCACAATTCAGTTGGTCGTCCTTATTACAATTTTGATTTCCCCGGCATTTTCGGAAGAGCACATTGAAGCAATGGAAGAGGAATCGGAAGAGGAGGGAGAGTTCGATGAAGAAAGTGAAACGGAGTCACCGTACACAGAACCAATATGAAGCCCACGAAGATTCTGATCTTGTACAGTGAGATAGCAGGTTACACATTAAGCTGTCTGGAAACACTCGTGCATGTGCATCCGAATGTGGAAGTCCATCTTGTGCGTTGGCCTGTGAATGCTGAAGCTCCCTTTGCGTTTGACTTCGGAGATTCTCTTAAACAGTACCTCCGCACGGATTTCAAAGATGACAGCTTACTGGAACTGAGTAAGGGAATATCTCCGGATCTCATTCTCTGCAGTGGTTGGATTGACAAAGCCTACCTCGCTGTATGCAAACATTGGCGTGATCAGATTCCTGTTGTCCTTACAATGGATAACAAATGGACTGGTTCGCTGAAACAACAAATTGCATGCATGTTCTCTGCAATGCTGGTGCGTAAATATTTTAATGCCTGCTGGGTTCCTGGCGAACAGCAAAAGGTTTTCGCACTGAAGCTTGGTTTTGTTAATGCTCAGATACGTATAGGTTTTTATTCCTGCGATCTTGCTTCGTACAACATGGTTTATTCCAGTTCGCACAGTTTGAAAATGAAAACCTATCCGAAGGCATTTATTTACGCTGGCAGGTTTTATAATTTCAAAGGCGTAAACGAACTATGGGAAGCGTTCCGCTTGTTTCGTCAGGAAAATACACAGTGGAAATTAGTGTGTATAGGCAATGGCGATCAGGCACCACCAACGGTAGACGGACTAGAATGCATGAAGTTTATGCAGCCGGAAGAACTGCGTGTTTTAATGGAACGAACCGGAGTGTTTATCATGCCGAGTAAAGTTGAGCCGTGGGGTGTAGTGGCACACGAATTTGCTGCAGCAGGATTTCCCTTACTTCTTAGCAACGCGGTAGGATCATCAACAGCGTTTCTGCGAAACAACATAAACGGGTTTTCATTTGAAGCGGGGAGCGTAATTGAAATCTTGTCCGCAATGAGAAAAGTTGCGACGCTTACTAAAGAGCAACTCGTTCAGATGGGAGTTGAAAGTCATGCACTCGCGCAACAAATTTCGCCTGCACAATGGTCTTCGGTGCTTATGAGTTTTCTTCCCAAGTCCTGACTATCTTTATTCTATGTGCGGAATCTCCGGTATTTTCTCTTTCTCGAATCAATCAGGACTCTCAGATCGGGTTGGGAGGATGAACGATTGCATTGCACATCGTGGACCGGATGATGCTGGAATTTTCGCAGAGGCGAATGTCGTACTTGGTCATCGGCGTTTATCGATAATTGACTTGTCGGCGGCAGGACATCAACCCATGTATTCACACAACAATCAGTTTGTGCTCGTTTACAATGGTGAGATCTACAACTTCGAAGAAGTTAAATCGCAACTGCGTATAAATACGAAAACAAAATCCGACAGTGAAGTACTTCTCGAAGCATGGGTGCAAAAAGGTCCTGCGTGTCTTGATTTGCTGAACGGTATGTTTGCATTCGCGGTGTACGACAAAGCATCAGAAGAATTGCATGTGGTGCGCGATAGACTGGGAATAAAACCAGTTTACTACAAAGAAACATCTACGGAAATTGCATTTGCTTCAGAGATTCGTGCTGTGCTCGCTGCTGATGAAACAGAAAACAGACTCAATCCTGATGCATTGGTCGATTACCTGCGATATCAGACTGTACACGCACCTCACACAATTGTGGAAGGCGTGCGTATGCTGATGCCTGGTCATCGGATGGTGATCAACTCAAAAGGAGTGAACTTTATTGAATGGTGGAAACCTGCTGTCCGGCCGTCCGCTTTATCGTATGAAGAGGCGAAGAAACAAACACGTGAACTGCTGAAAGCTTCCGTAAAACGCAGACTGGTTGCCGATGTTCCATTCGGTGCTTTCTTAAGCGGAGGAATTGATTCAAGTGCAGTTGTTGCGATGATGAGTGAAGTTTCATCTCAGCCGGTAAAAACGTTTTGTGTAACATTCGACGAATCGGAATACAGCGAGGCGAAATATGCAAAACTGATCGCGGAAAAATATAAAACTGAACATACTGAAATCCACCTGAAGCCGGCTGACTTCCTGCAAGAGCTACCACAAGCGTTGGACGCAATGGATCATCCAAGTGGCGATGGAATCAATACGTATGTGGTGTCAAAAGCAACACGAAATGCCGGAATAACGATGGCACTTTCAGGTTTGGGTGGCGATGAACTATTTGCCGGCTACGATGTTTTCAGGCGAGTAACGGAAGTGCAGAGCAAGTCATGGTTGAATACTATACCACGTCCGATCAGGAAAGTGGGTTCTTCTTTATTGAAAGCCACAGGTAAAACTGCAGCGAAAGAAAAAGCTGCTCATGTTTTGTCACTTCCCCGGATTGATTTCAGATCATTTTATCCTGTAACGCGACAAGTTCTATTGGACGAGCAAATTGCAGTATTGCTGACTTCATCCGCGAATACGCGAAACAGTGTCGCGATGATCGTTGATTCGTTGTGTGTCGATTGCGACAACCAGCATCTGCTCTCTTGTGTTTCTAAGGCAGAGATTGCAACTTACATGCAAAATGTTTTGTTGCGCGATGCAGATCAGATGAGTATGGCAAGTGCACTCGAAGTTCGAGTTCCGTTTTTGGATTACACACTCGTCGAATTTGCGCTCAGTCTTTCTGATGACATCAAATTCCCGCATACGGCAAAAAAATTGTTAGTAGATGCCTTGCGTGATGAGTTGCCACCGGAAATTACTGACCGTAAAAAAATGGGTTTCGTTTTTCCATGGGAACAATGGATGCGCAATGAACTCAAAGATTTCTGCGCGAATCGAATTTTGTGGCTTCAGAATAATGTAGCACAGCTCGACTCCGCGGGAATACACAACCTTTGGAATAGCTTTTTATCGGGCGATAAGCGTGTAACCTGGTCGCGCATTTGGCCACTTGTTGTCTTGTCTCACTGGATGCAAAAAAACAACGTGCGTGGCTAAACGGAAAAAGATATTGATCGTGGTTGATTGGTATCTGCCTGCGGTGAAAGCAGGAGGACCCGTGCGTTCCATAGCGGCAATTGTCGAAAGACTGAAATCTGAATTCGATTTTGCCATCGTTACTTCTGATCGTGATTTGGGTGATGTACAACCTTACGAGGGAATTGAGTTGGATCAGTGGATAACCGCACCTGACGGAACACGTACGTGGTATATACATCGACTGTCTCCGTTCAATGTAATTTTTGCAGAAATTCTGAAAGAGGAATTGCCTGATTATGTTTACGTCAACGGTATCTTCTCTGAGTTCTCGAGAAATGCGATTCGACTTGCTAAGAAACGGAGCATTCCTGTTCTCGTTGCACCACGAGGAATGCTTGGGAAAGGTGCGCTTGAAATCAAATCGCTGAAGAAGAAACTCTTTCTGCGATTTGCGAAGTTTACATCTCTCTTTGCTGGAGTCTCGTGGCATGCTTCCTCAGAGCAGGAGAAGCTGGAAATTCGGGAGAAATTTCCTGATGCGGCTGTGAAAGTTGCTCTCAATCTGGCTTTGCAAACATCCTCAACCCGACAGCACTCAACCAAGATCAGAGATCAGCTTAACGTAATTTTCCTGTCGCGAATTTCGCCGAAAAAGAATCTCGATTACGCATTGCAGGCTTTGAATGAAACGAATTCATCTTCGCAGATATCATTGGATATATACGGACCGATTGAAGACGAGGAATACTGGAAACTTTGTCTGAAAACTTCAC
The DNA here is from genome assembly GCA_040377305.1 of Flavobacteriales bacterium. GTDB lineage: Bacteria > Bacteroidota > Bacteroidia > Palsa-965 > Palsa-965. The sequence goes on from JBEIPA010000015.1 coordinate 98,014, forward strand.
GCGGTGCACCACCTCATGTAAAAGTGGTTTATCATCATGCAATTGCTCCTGAAAAAATTGGCGATGCAATGGCGAGAGCAGATCTATTTGTTTTTCCAACGCTCCACGAAAATTTTGGGCATGTCATTCTTGAATCGTTGAGTTGCGGAGTTCCTGTTCTTATCTCCGACCAAACTCCGTGGAGAAATCTCACTAAGGACAAAGCCGGTTGGGATCTTGCGCTTAGTGATCCGAAAGGTTTTGCTGCCATCATAGACAAGGTCGCAGCCATGGATGAATCTGAACTAGCAGAGTGGAGGAGGGGCGCGAAAGAATTTGCATCCCGGTATTCGAATGACGAGAAGTTGGTTGAATTGAATCGGAATCTATTCAACTAATCTAACGCCTCCAACTATTACACTGCTGACTGCCCGACTGCTGACTGTACGACTGAACTAGGAACCGTTCTCTTCGGTATCAAACTGATCTTCATTCTTCACGGTCATCTTCACCGTATCTACACTGTGACGGAATCGTTTGAGAATAACGAACTCGTATCCGCCGAATTCTTTGATCTCATTTACCGCTGGAATTCTTCCGAACATCCAGTTTACTAATCCGGAAACTGATTCGTAGTGTGGACTTTCCGGCAATGCAATCGGGAGTACTTCATTCACATCCGAAATTGACGCCATTGCATTCACGATAAACTCGGTATCTGATTTCTTATCGACTGACGGTTTCTCCTCATCGTACTCATCCTGGATTTCTCCAACGAGTTCTTCGATCACATCTTCCAGAGTTACCAATCCCATGATACCACCGAATTCGCTGGTAACAATCGCCATCTGAATGTGTAGTGACTGAAACTCGCGTAACAAATCGTTAATGCGTTTGCTCTGAGGAATAAAGTGCGAAGGACGAATGATTCCTTCCATGTCGGCTTTCGTGAGGCGTTGTTGCTTCATCAGCTTCAGCATATCTTTCATGAAGATGATGCCGATGATGTTGTCCATTGAATCGCGGTAAACCGGAAAGCGGGAATATCCTTCGTCGATGATTGTATCGAGAATTTCTTTAGGCTCGCTATCGATATCAATAGCGGAAATCTTTGTGCGGGGAACCAGAATTGATTTCACAACGCGATCATCAAATTCGAATACATTCTGAATCAAATCGTGTTCCGATTGTTTGATCGCTCCACCTTCTTCCGATTCCGTGAGGATCATTCTCAGTTCTTCTTCCGAATGGATTTCCTCATGTTCAGCGCTCATCTGAATACCGAACATGCGAAGTACAAGTCGCGTGAGTTTATTAATCACCCACACGAATGGAGAGAATACCGCGTTGAAAATCCTTAACGGCCATGCAGTGAGCAATGCTGTTTGCAAAGAGAAGCGGATTCCCATTGTTTTCGGAACCTGCTCGCCCAGTACCATGTGAATGATGGTGATTAAGCCAACCCCGGTGATTAAGGAAATAATTCGAATGACATTTTCGCTTAGATCCCACGAGAGTTTGTGGAATAAGGGTTCGAAAACTTTCTCCGTCATAAAAGGTTCACCTACAAAACCGAGAACGAGGGATGAAATAGTGATACCCAACTGACAAGCAGATAGGTATCCGTCCATGTTATCGATAATCGTACGAACAATTTTGGCGCGACTGCTTCCCTGATTTATTTTCAGGTCAACTTGAGACGAACGCACCTTCACAATGGCGAATTCGGCTGCAACGAAAAATGCATTCAGAAGGACAAGGACAATTATTAAGAGCAGATCGGGGCCCATAGGCGCACAAATATACGTACAATTCGCAATTGCTGGAAATCAGATGATTGCCAATTGTTCTGAGTTCTAAACACGGATTCCGACCACACAGATGTCATCCACCTGTTCAAACTGTCCGCGCCACGAATCGAACACAAGTTCCAGCTCGCGTTTCTGGCTGTGAATCTGTTGTGTCGCAATTTGAGTAAGTACATCGCGGAAACGACTCGATTTGAATTTCTTTCCTTTCGGTCCGCCAAACTGATCGGCAAATCCATCCGTGAACAGATAGAAACTGTCGCCTTTGTTCAATTGAATTTTTTGCTCAACGAATTCTTTGCGTGTATCAGAATCTCCACCCACAGAATGTTTCGACGGACGGAAGATTTCCAATGCGCCGGTGTTACGATAAATGATTATCGGACGATTCGCACCACAGAAAGTGAGCTCGCCTTTTTGACGATTGAATGCACACAACGCAATGTCAATGCTATCGCGTGTGGCTTCTATGCCGTCCTGGTGAAGCTGTTCGCGAATGCCTTCGTCAATCAGGTTCAGGATTTTCCCGGGTGCAAGTTGACCTTGTTCCGCAATGACAGAAGTCAGTTGAGAAGCACCCAGTACACTCATAAATGCTCCCGGCACGCCGTGACCCGTACAATCGGCAACTGCTACGAGTTGAACTTCCGGGGTATGATGATGCCAGTAAAAGTCTCCGCTCACAATATCCTTTGGACGATAGAATACAAAACTATCGGGGAAGGCTTGTTTCAATACGCGATCGTCAGGCAGAATAGCTTGCTGAATGCGTTTTGCATAGCGAATACTATCTGTAATGTCTTTGTTCTTCGTTTCAATCTGATCGTAGGCGAACTGCAAGCGACTTTGTGCTTTTTTCGTTTCACGTGCACGTAAAAGGAAAAAGATCACAACGAGTACCATCACCACAACACCGGCACCAATCATCAGCTTGTAAAAATTCTGATCGGCTTCAGCTTTCATCGCAGCCGCTTCCGATTTAATATCAGCTTCGCGTTGTTGTGCTTTCAGTTCTTCGAGCTGCTTCGTCTGTTGCTCCATGTCGTAACGCGCTTTCATTTCCTCGCTATGACGACTGCCGGCTTCATTCAAAAGCGAATCTTTCAGCTTCAACGCAACGTCAGCGTAGCTCAGAGCAACATTCGGTTGACCCATATTCTTGTAGATCGCCCACAACTCCAGTGCCGCATCGAGTTGATGGGTTAGTGAACCTGTTGCTTTTGCCAGCGAATCTCCTTCGAGCAGGAACGCCAGTCCTTCTGCATACTTTCCTTGTTTATTACGTAGCTTGCCATACGCAATGAGTGTGCTTGCAATCCCGGTCTGATCATTTGCTTTGCGCCGGTAATCGAGAGATAACTTGAAGTTCTCTTCCGCCTTTTTGAGATTATCCTGCTTGAAATAACACTCACCCATGTTCTTGTGAACGATGCCCAATCCACGTTGGTCATTGGCCTGTGTGCGCAACTCCAATGATATGTGGAAATAGTACAAGGCACTGTCGTAATCCAGTTTCGACATGTAAATGGAGCCGATGTTGTTGTACGTGCTGGCAAGATCCTTCTTGTTGCCGGCTTTCTCCTTGTAAACAATTGCTTCGCGGTAAAAACGCAAAGCATCTTCATACTTATTCTGATTCATGAACACCGTTCCGATGTTGTTCATGATCTTACCCATCATCCCGGGATCCTTATCCTCGTTGAATTTGGCATACTCAATACAACGGTAGTAGTTCTCTAATGCGAGCGTGTAGTCGCCCATATTGTTGTACAGCAGTCCGAGATGAAGCAATGCACCGGCGATCCCGTCTGTGTCATTTACGAATTCACGATAGGCAAGCGAAGCATCGAGGTGTTTTTTTGCCTCTTTGTATTCTCCGGTGCGCAGCAATAAGTATCCGAAATTGTTCTGTGCGTCGTCGAGACAAAATGTGTCTTTTACTGATTCCAGTTGATCAACGCCTTTCTGGTAGTACGGTCGCGCCTCTTTATTTTTCTGGAGGTTATCCAGACAAAGTGCTGCATAGTAATTCCATTCACCGGCTGTACGTGCATCATTTACTTTCTCTGCAGCGGTAGCTTTGTCCGCACAAATCTGAAACGCAGAATCCGCATTCATTTTACGGACCGCATACATGTATGCTTTTCTTGTCGGACGATCGTTCGGGTCCTTCTTCAGAATGGCCTCGCAGCTGTCAGCCTTGCCCTTCTGCGCAAATGCTAAATTCGATGCGAATAATCCGCAACAAATAAGCACGATTTTACCAATGCGTAATAGATCCCCCATAGCCAGGTCCCAAGATAAGAAGAAGGTATGAGGGATGGGGGACAAGGGATGGGGTATTCGACCACGTATGAAATTATTTCCACAAAGGGATTCTGCATGCTGACAAAGAGAACAAACCGCTTTCCCCATTCCTCATCCCCCGTCCCCCATCCCTCATTCCCCGTCCCTCATTCCTCACTACCAATTCCTATCTTTACATCAATGTCCCGCCAACCTACGGATCTCTCGAAATTCAACAACAGCTGGTTCAAACCGGGTGGAAATGTTCTGTCGCGTGCCATGTGGTATTGCCTCAATGGACTTTTCGTGAATTCCCGTTTTCCCTTTTCCGGATTCAAGATTTTCCTGCTCAGATTATTCGGCGCGAAAATCGGAACCGGTTGTGTGGTGAAACCGAACGTGAACATCAAGTATCCTTGGAATCTCCGCGTTGGAAATCACACATGGATAGGTGAGCACGCGTGGATCGATAATCTAACCACGGTTACTATCGGGAACAATTGCTGTATTTCTCAGGGCGGATTTCTCCTCACCGGTAATCACGATTACACGGGACCAGCATTCGATCTCATCGTTCGCCCGATTGTTCTCGAAGATGGTGCATGGGTAGGAGCAAAGTCGGTTGTGTGTCCCGGAGTAACATTGAAATCGCATGCCATTCTTACGGTTGGATCTATTGCGACGAAGGATCTTGAGGAATGGGCAATTTATCAGGGAAATCCTGCAGTGAAAATTAAAGACCGCTCGACAACAAGCGTATGAGTGCAAAACAACGCATTGATGAGCTCCGCAAGGAACTCGACGAACATAATTACCGCTACTATGTTTTAGCGGATCCTTCCATCAGCGATTTTGAATTCGACAAGAGGCTTGAAGAGTTGCAAAAGCTCGAAGCTGAACATCCGGAATATTTCTCTTCTGAATCTCCCACACAACGTGTAGGCGGAACAGTTACGAAGGAGTTCAAAAACGTAAAGCATAAATATCCTATGCTTTCGTTAAGCAATACCTACAACGAAGACGAGTTGCGTGACTTCGACGATCGTATTAAGAAAGCCGGCATAACAGAATTTGAATACGTTGCGGAATTGAAATATGATGGTGTTTCTATTTCACTTACGTATGTGAATGGCATGCTAACACAAGCCGTTACGCGTGGAGATGGAGAGAAAGGTGATGATGTAACTGCGAATGTGAAAACGATCGGGAGTATTCCGTTAAAGTTGCGTGGTGAGAATTTTCCGGCTGAGTTTGAAATTCGCGGAGAAATTTTCATGCCGAAAACTGAATTTCAGAGAATCAATACGGAGATGCGGAAGCAATTGGCGGCAGATGGATATTCCGAAGAGGAAATTCTCGATAAGCTTCTGAAGAATCCGCGGAATGCAACAGCGGGAACGTTAAAGCAGCAAGATTCAAAAGCTGTTGCCCAGAGAAAGCTGGACTGTTATCTCTATTCGGTCTTAGGAGAAGATCTTCCATTCAAATCGCACTACGAAAGTTTGGTGGGAGCACAAAAATGGGGCTTCAAAGTTTCTGCCGACATGGAGAAATTGTCTTCGGTTGAGGGACTCATCAGTTATCTGGCGAAGTGGGACAAAAAACGTCGCGAACTGAATGTTGAAACCGATGGAGTTGTAATCAAAGTCAATTCCTACGAGCATCAAAAGTATTTAGGATTCACTGCGAAGTCTCCGCGCTGGGCAATTGCTTACAAGTTTAAAGCAGAACGGGTGGCAACAAAGCTGCTGGGAATAACTTATCAGGTTGGACGTACAGGTGCGATCACACCCGTTGCGAATCTCCAGCCGGTGTTTCTGGCCGGGACAACTGTTCAGAATGCATCTTTGCACAATGCAGATATCATTGAAGAACTCGATGTGCGTATTGGAGATTCCGTTTACGTGGAGAAAGGTGGAGAGATCATTCCGAAGATAGTAGGTGTTGATCTTGCCGTTCGTGATCCGAAATCTGTTCCGGTGAAATACATTGAGAATTGTCCGGAGTGCGGTGAAAAACTGGTGCGTGGCGAAGACGAAGCGAAACATTACTGTCCGAATGAAGATGGTTGTCCGCCGCAAATCAAAGGCAAGCTTGAGCATTTTGTGGGTCGCCGCGCGATGAATATTGATTCCCTGGGCGAAGAAACTATAGCTCAGTTCTACGATGCCGGTTTGGTGAAGACAATCGCAGACATTTATTCTCTGAAGGATAAGAAGGAACAAATTCTCCAGCTTGACCGAATGGCGGAGAAGAAAGTGTCCAATCTTCTGGATGGAATTGAAGCATCGAAAAACATTCCGTTCGAGCGTGTTCTTTTTGCAATCGGAATGCGTCACGTTGGTGAAACAACGGCGAAGAAGCTTGCTGTTGCATTCGGGTCTATGCACGCATTTGAAACCGCGACACGAGAGCAGCTGCTCGAAGTTCCGGAAGTCGGAGGAATAATGGCCGATAGTATTCTGGAATACTTCGCTAAGCAGGAACACCGCGATCTGATCAATGTTCTAAAAAAAGCAGGCTTGCAGATGGAACTTTCTGAAGAGCAATTGTCGCGACAAAGTGATGTGCTCGCCGGGAAATCATTCGTGGTAAGCGGCGTCTTCACACGTTCTCGCGATGAGATCAAAGGACTCATTGAACAGAACGGCGGAAAGAACACAGGTTCCGTTTCCGGCAAAACCTCTTATCTTGTAGCTGGAGACAACATGGGTCCGGAGAAAAGAACAAAGGCTGAAAAGCTTGGTGTTCCCATTATTTCGGAGGATGATCTCTTAAAGCTGATTGGTAAATAATTTATGATCGACGCAATTAAAAAGAAGCTCGCAATGTCGAAAATCCGGCAGGATGCTTCTACAGTTGTGCGCGAAAAACAGGTTTTCAATCTCGCGGATGCGAAGTCAATCGGAATTGCATTCGAGTTTACCGGTGCAGAAGATTTTGAGCTACTCAAGAAATATGTGATTTATCTCCGGGAGCACAAGAAGAAAGTGAAGTGCATCGGTTATTACACGGGTAAAACAGAACCAGCTGTTCAGTATTCCAAAGTCGACTACGATTTCATTAACGAGAAGTCGTTCACCTGGTACGGAAAGCCTTCAAGCCACATCGTTGCAAACTTTCTCGAAGAACCATTTGATATTTACATCGATGTTAACATGAAGGACAATATTGTCATTCGTTACATCGCGTATGTTTCAGCGGCAAAATTCAAGATCGGTCACTACGAAGAAGATAAAGAAACACCATTCGATATGCAGATTTCTGTACCGAAGGAAACCGGATTGAAAGCTTATCTGCGTGAGGTTGACACGTATCTGCAAATGATTAACAAGTCGAAGGAAAGCACGACATAGTTGCGCGTTCCGCGCTAAGCCACAGATTCGCAGATTTCTCAGATTGCGCAAATTTTAATTGTTTTTATATCTGCGTAATCTGCGAATCTGCGGCAAAAGAAAAACGTTTGTTGTGAGTATAAATTTTCCACCAGTTAGCCTTGCAGATGAAGACGGCCTTTTAGCAGCCGGAGGAGATCTCGAAGAAGAAACTCTTCTCACCGCATACCGTTCCGGAATCTTTCCTTGGTTTTCAAAAGGCGAGCCTATCCTCTGGTGGTCACCCGATCCGCGTTTCGTAATCCTTCCCGAAAATCTTGTCGTTTCTTCCAGCATGCGAAAAGTTCTAGACAAGAATATCTTCGACATCCGTTACAACGCTTCCTTCGAACAAGTAATCGAAGAATGCGCAAAGATCAAACGTCGCGGTCAGCGCGGAACGTGGATCACCACCGAAATGAAACAAGCTTACATCGAATTACACAAAGCTGGTTATGCATTCTGCGGTGAAGCCTGGAAAGACAACAAACTCGTCGGTGGATTCTACGGCGTTAAACTCAACAACTGTTTCTTCGGAGAATCAATGTTCAGCAAAGAATCGAATGCATCAAAGGCGGCGTTTCTATCATTCGCGGAATCGTTTTTCAGTGAAGGAGGCAAGCTGATCGACTGTCAGGTTTACACAGAACATTTGGAGTCGCTGGGGGCGAAGATGGTGCCTCGAACAACTTTTGTGAAGATGATTCGATGATACAGTGATGCAATGATTCGATCTGCCAGGTTCCTTATCGGTCCTTTGCGTCGGAGCCTGTCCTGAGCTTTCGTCGAAGGGCGCCTTTGTGGTTTATTGACCATAAAAATACCGGTCCTCACAACAAAGCCACAATCCCGGTCTCAGAAATCCTCGGTGCCTGTTGAGTGACTACAGTTTTTATCAACACTTGTTCAAACCTCCTCATTCGGTATAGTCGAACCCGTACTTTTGACTCGCAAAACAAACTAAGATGGCTTCCAAAAAATCTCACCCACTCTCAGGAACCGGCGTAGCAGTAGTTACTCCATTCCTCAAAGACGGAAACGTCGATTACCCCGGATTAACGAATGTGATCAATCACATCATTAAGGGTAAGTGCGAGTATCTGGTGATCATGGGAACGACTGGTGAATCTCCGACGCTGAACAAAGACGAGAAAAAAGCCATTCTCAAACACGCAATTCAGGTTGCAGCCGGACGAGTTCCCGTTGTGTACGGAGTTGGTGGATTCAATACCCGCGAAGTTTGCGATGCACTGGAACACACCGATTTTTCGGGTGTAACTGCAATTCTATCCGTTGCGCCATTCTACAACAAACCGAATCAGCGTGGACTCTACGAGCATTACAAAGCTGTCGCGAATTCATCTCCGCTTCCGGTAATCATGTACAATGTTCCGGGAAGAACGGGCATGAACATGACTGCTGAAACAACTTTAAAGCTCGCTCATGATTTTCCGCGTCTTGTCGCAATGAAAGAAGCATCGGGAAATATGGAGCAGATCATGGCCATTATCAAAGATGCGCCGAAAGATTTTCTCGTCATTTCAGGTGACGATTTACTCACGCTTCCCATTCTTGCTGCAGGCGGACACGGTGTAATTTCCGTTGTTGCAAATGCATTTCCACGAAAGTTTTCCGACATGGTTCGCCATTCACTCGCAGGCGATTTCGTAAAAGCACGCCCGTTGCATTACGTCCTGATGAAAGTAACGCAGTTGTTTTTTGCGGACGGAAATCCCGGCGGAGTGAAAGCATCGCTCGAAGCACAGAAGCTCTGCAAATCACATGTACGTTTGCCACTCATGCCGGTGAATGATTCGGTACATGCTGGAATCGTTAAGGAGACGAAAAGAATTCGATAATTCGATAATTCGAAGATTTGACTGGGACAGATAGCATGTGATTTCCATATATTAAATCTTCAAATCTTTCAAATTTTCGAATGGCCGGGAGCTGTATTGGTCGAATTTCCAAAGGAATAGACGCGTTTTCCCTTGATGAACCGCCTTTTTATTGGCAACTTTGAGACTCATCCCAATAGAACATTAGTCTCAAATTTTCTCACATGAAAAAAGGTTTACGATTGAAAATTGCGGTTGCTGCATTGCTGCTTTCCGTTGGAATCTCTGCGCAGTCTTCGCTCAATACAACGCTTACTGATCAACTCGCTGTTCCAGGACAAACACTCGCAAACATTTGCGGTTACACGGCTCCGAACGGTAACGAATATGCATTACTTGGCGCAGAAGACGGAATGATTATCGTCGATGTTACGAATCCAAATAACGTTACACAACTTGTTCAGATCCCAATGGTGTCGAGCCTTTGGAAGGAAATCAAAGTTTACCAGAACTACGCGTATGTGACTACGGAAGGTACCGGTGGCGCATTGCAGATTGTTGATCTTTCTGCAATTCCTGCTACAACTGCTGGCGCATATACATATCACACGTACACCGGCGATGGAGCAATCGCAGGACAGCTGAGCACTGTTCACGCTCTGCACATTGATACCGTAACGGGTTATTGCTACCTCTTCGGTTCAAACCTTTTTAACGGGGGCGCAATCTTCCTGGACATGAACACTGATCCATACAACCCGACTTATGCGGGTAAGTATGATGCAAACGGTTATGTGCACGATGGTTATGTTGACAACGACACACTTTTCGCAGGTCACATTTACGCGGGAACATTTGCAATGGTTGATTGTACGAACAAATCGAATCCTGTTGTACTTGCCACGCAAACAACTCCAACAGCATTCACGCACAACACCTGGTTGTCTGCAGATCGTAACTTCATTTTCACGACAGACGAAAACTCAAACTCGTTCCTCACAGCTTATGATGTATCAAATCCAGGGAACGTTCAGGAAGTAGATCGCATTCAGTCATGGAATCCAAATTCAGGGTCCATTGTACACAACACGCATGTTGTCGGGGAAAATTGGGCGGTGACATCGTGGTACAAAGACGGATTTGTAATTACAGACATCACGCGTCCGCACAACCTCGTTCATACAGGATGGTACGACACGTACGTGGGTAGCGGTACTGGTTTCGAAGGCGATTGGGGTGTTTATCCGTATTTCCCTTCCGGAACAATCGTAGTGTCGAACATTGATGAAGGTCTGGACGTTTTCTCTCCAACTTATGTTCGTGCTTGTTACGTAGAAGGAAACTGTTACGACAGCCTTTGCGGAACTCCGCTTCAAGGTGTAACGGTGACTGTTTCAACAGTAAACCTTTCTGAAACTACAGACAACAACGGCGACTATGCAACAGGAACTCCGATCCCGGGAACTTATACAGTTACCTTCTCAAAAGTTGGATACACTTCGGTTGTATATAACAACGTTGTATTTGCACCAGGTCAAGTGAATTTCTTCAACGTTGCGATGTTTGCACCGGGAGCTTTCTCATTGATCGGTCACGTTGAAGAGTCAACTACATTTTTAGCAGTTCCAAACGTTTCAGTTCAGGTTTCAAACGCAAGCAATTCTTACCTGTATGCAAGTGATGTGAACGGTGATTTCTCAAGCTGCACCGTTATTCCAGGTTGGTACGATATTGTCGCTGCAACATGGGGTTATCAAACAATTTGCACGCAAGACAGCGTAACTCCTACAAGCGGAAACGTTGACGTAACACTCGATAGCGGATACGAAGACGAATTCACGTTTGATCTTGGCTGGACAGTTACCGGAAATGCAAGCAGCGGTCAGTGGGAGCGTGCTGAACCAATTGGTACAACATTCAACACGGCGAATGACGCAAATCCGGATTCGGACGTTAACAACGATTGTACTGATAAGTGTTACACGACCGGTAATGGTGGTGGAGCAGCAGCACAGGACGACGTAGATAACGGAAACACCATACTCACTTCACCGTTGATGGATCTTTCTACATACGGAGATGCATGGATTCACTATAGCCGTTGGTTCTTTAACGATGGCGGAAGCGGAAATCCTAACGATACAATGTACATCCGCGTGAGCAATGGTTCAACCACAGTTGTGTTGGAGAAAATTCACCAGGCATCTCCGGGTAATTCTTCATGGCAGACCAGCTCTTTCCGTTTGCAGAACTACATCACGGTAACTAACACCATGCGTGTAATTGTAGAAGTACGTGACTTCAACGCAGGTCACCTTGTAGAAGGAGCATTCGACAATTTCATGGTGGTAGATTCTAATGCATTGTCAGTTGGAAGTCCGATCAATGCGAATCCTTCAATGCAGGTTTTCCCGAATCCATTCAACGGAACTTCACAAGTGAATTATGTAATTCCGGTTGAACAGGTTGGAACAGCATCGATGGAAATCGTTGACATGACTGGCCGTGTTGTTGCAACTTCGGTGTTGAATGCACAATCGGGTTCTATGACGATCGGCGAATCACTTGCTGAAGGTGTGTATGTTGTTCGCATAGTTGGATCAGGAGAAATCCTTTCACAGCAGCGCATTGTAAAGTCCAAGTAGGAAATAAGAAATTAAGTTTTAAAGTAGGCGAGTCGGAATTCATTTCTGGCTCGCCTACTTATTTTTACTGACTACATAATTACTTTACTAGATTTGAGCAATGAAAAAAATCGGACTCACCGGTGGAATTGGTAGCGGCAAATCATACGTCGCTGATGTGTTCCGTCATTTAGCTGTTCCCATTTTTAATTCCGATGACGAGGCGAGACGCATTCAGGAAACAGATCAGTCGGTGATCGACGAAATCCGTTCTTCATTCGGAGATGTTTTTCTCCCGGATGGAAAGCTTGATCGGAAGAAGCTGGCGTCAATCGTTTTCTCTGATGCGCAAAAACTGCAACAACTGAATGCAATCGTGCACCCTGCTGTCGGTAGAGCATTTGAAGCGTTCTGTGAGCAACATTCTGCTAAGCCTTACGTCATCAAGGAAGCTGCAATCATTTTTGAGGTGGGAATTGACGAACATCTCGACTCAACCATCCTTGTGACTTCGCCGGAGAAGATGCGAATAGAACGTGTCATGACGCGCGATTCAATTTCCGAAGCAGAAGTTCGCACACGTATGTCGAAACAATGGAGCGACGAAGAGAAAAAGTTGCGCGCCGATTATTTCATTGACAATGATGGTGAGAAAGCAATTCTACCTCAGGTGTTGAAAATCCATTCCGCGCTTAACGATCAGTCGAAGTAACGTCCAGTCCATCCATCCGGATTGTATAACATCATTAGTACCAGAATTGTGGCTCCAACAATGAATACGAGCAAGTGAGTGAAGTATGCCCGGTTCGTGAAATGCTGCCGAAGCCCTTTGTAAACCATCAGAACGATCCACAACGGAATTCCAATGTAGACGTAGTAGCGGAGAAACCAGTATAGAAGGTATTCATCCAGAGTCTCTCCACCAAAAACCCTTGGATTGAACTCGAGCAAGTAGAATAAATAGCACAGGCAAATCCACACTATCGGAACTGCTGTCAGAAAATTCAGAATATAATTTTCTGTTCTTCTCATGGTGCTACACAAAATACTACTGAATGCCTGCCAGCATCTTATCGCTCAGATCGCCGATTAACGGAAGTTTCTTCGCTTTGCCGTTAGCCGCGTTTACGATACCGAGAATCACAAAAACCAAAAGTGAAATCTGAATCACTGGCAGTAGGACCCACAAAAACCACATGAACCAACCAATAGCTGTGAGGACCAGAATCGCTCCAACACCGAAGATGAAAAGACCGAGCGCCTGACGAATGTGAAAAGCTCCATACTTTGTCTTCTCAGACTGGTGCATGATGATCGCAATAATGAATCCGATCAATGTGCAGTAAGCAAGAATTGCGATTGTTTTCCCTTTGTTTATGTCTTCAATGGGAATGATAGGATCAGCACTCGGGTTGTTGTAGTTCATGGGAGTTTTTTTTCAAAGATACGATTTCGGGTAGGTCCGGTTAGGGCATTGGGGCATTAAGGCATTGGGGCATTAAGGCATTGGGGCAATAAGGCATTGGGGCAATAAGGCATTGGGGCATTAAGGCATTGGGGCATTAAGGGATTGGGACTGTTCAGCATCAGGGAATAGCTTAATTACCAAATTGTCTTTTCACGTGTTAGTCTATATGCCTATTAGCCCAGTGCCCCAATGCCCAATTTCCCCAATGCCCCAATGCCCCAATGCCTTTTTTCCTAATTTAGTCCCTCATTAGTAAAGCTATTCTATGTCCAATCCTCCACCATTTCCACCACCGAATACACCACCACCACCTCCGGGCGGACCTAATAATCCGTATGGCAATAATCCCTACGGTCAGAATCCGTACGGTAATAATCCATACAACAATCCGTATCAGCAGAATCCTATGGGCATGCAGCGGGATGTGCCTAACGCTACAGCGATTCTTGTGCTGGGGATTGTTTCAATCGTTGGTTGTTTCTGCTACGGTATCATTGGCTTGGGTTGCGGCATCGCAGCACTGATTATGGCAAGCAAAGCTATGCAGGAGTATAATCAGAATCCTAGCATGTTTAAGGTTTCCTCTTATAACAACGCGAAGGCAGGACGAATTTGTGCAATTATTGGAACAATTATTTCAGGTTTAACATCCCTGTGGTGGATCTGCCTGGTGGTTTTAGGAATTGGTGGATCTTATTATAGCAATCCATATAACTGGTAACCGAAATGAGTTGGATCGATTGGATCGAGCAGCACTTGTTACCTTGTCCGAGTAAATCTTTGTTCGGATTGGACTGCCCGGGATGCGGAATGCAACGATCGATGGTGGATTTGTTGAAAGGTAATTTCACCGACAGTCTCAAAACGTATCCGGCGTTGATTCCGATTCTGATCACGCTTGTGTTTTTAGGATTGCATTTGCGCTACAAATTCAAGTATGGTTCAACCACATTGCAATACGCGTATATTTTTTCAATGCTCATCGTAGTCACATCCTACGTAATAAAACAAGTTCAATTTTTCAATCCGTAAAAAAACCGACAACATGGAAAACACAAACCCACCAATGCCACCTCCACCACCTCCGACCGGCAATCAGAATCCAAATTATCAACAGCAGAACCCAAATTATCAGCAGCAGAATCCAAACTTTCAGCAGCAACAAGGCTATCAGCAGAATTATCAGCAGATGCCTCCCGGTGGATACCAACAGCAGCCGTTTGGTACACAAATGGATCATCCAAAGGCAAGCACCATTCAAACACTTGGAATCGTTGGATTAATTCTTACTTTCCTCTTGGGGATTGTAGGCTTGATTCTGAACATTATTGCTCTCTCAATGAGCGGTGGAGTACTTTCTGAAATTGATAACAATCCTGGCCGTTACTCAGATGTGTCGAGAAGAAAAGTGAAAAGCGGTCGTACCTGCGCAATCATTGGTCTAAGTATTCAGGCTTTCGTAGTGGTCGTACTTGTATTAGTTTTACTTGCGAACGGTTAGAAATTGAAATGATGCAACAACAACAACCAACCGGTTACAACAATCCTTATCCGCCACCTCCGGGTGGTGGATATCAACCTTTCAATCACGGTCAGGGCTTTGGTATTCCAACCGATGTTCCAGGAGCCGGTAGTGCACAGATCTGCGGCATTATCGGATTGATTTTATTCTTCAACATAGTCGGAATTGTACTCAACATTGTGGCAATTGTGCAAGGTGCAAAAGCAATGACCGAGTACACCAACAATCCCGGTCGTTACACCGAAGCATCTTTCCGTAAAGCGAAAAGCGGCAAGACGTGTGGTATCGTCGGCTTGTGTTTATTCGGATTCGGCATCATTGTGTTTGTGATGTTCATGTTAGCGTTTGCATCTAGTTTTTAGATGAAGATTCTTTCCGCTACACAAATCAGAGAGGCTGATCTTTACACGATACAGAATGAGCCCGTTTCATCAGCTAATCTGATGGAGCGGGCTTCTCGTTTGTGTACGGAGTGGTTGTTGAAGAAATTCGATGAGCAATATGCATTTCTCATTGTGTGTGGCAATGGCAATAATGGTGGAGATGGACTCTGCATTGCTCGTCAGCTGCATGACGCCGGCAGAAATGTGGAAGTCAAAATTATTCATCCTGCGAAAGAAGACAGTGCCGATTTCACGCACAACCTGGAGCGTTTAAAGAACACAACAGTTGTGGTCGATGAATTCACGGCGACGTTCTCGTTGCGAAATAATCTGAACACACAGAAAATCGTTCTCATCGATGCCATTTTTGGTTCAGGATTAACGCGTGAAGCTTCTGGATTATCTGCTGAAGCAATCGCTGCAATGAATAATGCGCCGTTTACGCGAATCGCAATTGACATTCCTTCCGGATTATTCTGCGATGATAATTCAGCGAGTTCAGGTGATCATGTTCTGCGCGCTGAATATACTTTGACGTTTCAGTTTCCGAAACTGGCGTTCATGTTTGCTGAAAATGCACAATTCGTAGGCGAGTTTCACCTATTGGACATTGCACTGCATCCTACTTTTCTTGCGGATGCCCAAACGAATTTTCATTACGTCACACACAAAGGAGTTAAGCAGATTCTCGCCGACCGTTCGAAGTTCGCACACAAGGGCACATACGGTCACGCTTTGATCGTTGCGGGCTCGGAAGGAAAAACCGGCGCTGCTGTTCTCTGTTCGCGTGCAGCCTTGCGTTCAGGCGCAGGACTGGTAACTGCATTTGTTCCGAAAGTAAGTCGTGATGTAATGCAGGAAGCTGTTCCGGAAGCGATGACTATAACTGCCGACGAAGAGAAATTCATTAGTGGTCACATTCCTGCTTCGAAGTTTAACGCGATAGGAGTAGGACCAGGATTAGGAACTGATGCGCTTACTGCAAATTCACTCAAGACACTGATCGGTGAACAACAAGTGCAAATGGTTTGGGATGCCGATGCCCTGAATATTCTTGCGGAGAACAAAACGTGGCTTTCATTTATGCCCGCGCAAACTGTTCTAACGCCTCATCCGGGTGAATTCGATCGGCTTACGCAAAAGCATTCTTCCGGTTTCGAACGAATGAAGTCGCAACTGGAATTCGCGGTGAGATACAATGTGATTGTCGTGCTGAAAGGTGCGCATACCTCGATCGCATTGCCGGACGGAACGGTGTATTTCAATTCAACAGGCAATCCCGGAATGGCAACCGGAGGAAGTGGCGATGTACTGACAGGAGTAATAACCGCATTGCTTGCGCAAGGATATTCACCTGTTCATGCTTCTGTGGCTGGTGTGTATCTGCATGGTTTGGCTGGAGATCTGGCCGCATCGGTACAAGGAATGCATTCGATGATTGCAGGCGATATCATTGAGAATCTGGGCGGAGCTTACCGTATGATTCTGGAAAATTAGATTTACCACCCAAGCAGGTCAACGAAACCCCACAGAACCATTCCGGAACCAAGTACAGATGGAATATAGATTGCCATCCGCGATGCATTAGCGGAATCCTGCAGAGCTATCACAAGCACAAAACCAAAGACCAATAGGACTGCACCGATAATGCAAAGGATAACACCGCGACTTCTGCGTTGAGCGAACTTCAGTTCACGGATAGACTTCATGATTGCGTCAATCTCGGATTCACTTTTCGATTTGGAGAGTAAATTCTCGCGGATGTTTTCCAAATCAATTCCGCTTTTCAGCATACGAATCCCTTCTTGTAGCAAAGAGTCGTTATTCTCAGGTGGGGTTGTCATGAGCGATAAGTTGTTCGCGTAAGTTAAAACGATCCTGAAAAACACCAATCGAAACTGATAACAATCAGTTCAGTGTCAAGCCTCACCGTGTTCTCCCGCTATGGAAACGAACTTTTGCCGTAATTTCACGGAACAAACAATCACATTATGTCCTTCAACTATACCGTTACCGATCGCTTTCTCAAATACGTTAAGATTGACACACAATCTGATCCGACTTCTCCGACTTGTCCTTCAACGATGAAGCAGAAGGATCTCGGGAAAGTTCTCGTGGAAGAATTACTTGAGATGGGTGTTTCTGATGCACACCTCGACGAACACGGATATGTTTACGCGACAATTCCTTCGAATACAGACAAGAATGTACCTGTGATTTGTTTCTGCTCGCACATGGACACATCACCCGATTGTACCGGTGAAAATGTGAAGCCTCAGCTTTGGGCGAACTACGACGGCAAAGACATCGTTCTTCCCGGCGATACATCCCAGGTAATACGTTTTGCTGAGCATCCGGATCTTGCAACGCAAATTGGCAATACAGTGATCACAACAGACGGTACAACATTGCTTGGTGCCGACAACAAATCAGGCGTTGCTGAAATTATGGACGCTGCTTATCAGCTCATCAATAATCCTACAATCAAGCACGGGACGATCCGCATCCTGTTTACTCCCGACGAAGAAATTGGTCGCGGTGTTGACAAAGCAGATATGAAAAAGCTCGGTGCCGACTTCGGTTACACGATGGACGGCGCAACAGCAGGTCACATTGAAGATGAAACGTTCTCTGCTGACGGAGCAAAAATTACCATTCAAGGTGTGAGTACGCATCCGGGATTTGCGAAAGGAAAAATGGAGCACGCTTCGAAGATTGCAGCCCGAATTATTGAGCGTCTTCCACAGGATAATTACACTCCGGAAACGACTGAAGGCAAAGAGCCTTTTTTGCATCCAACCGGAATTTCAGGTTCACTCGATACCGCGACTATCAATTTTATTATCCGTGCGTTTTCAGAAGCGCGTTTGCAGGAGATGACAGACATTCTCCGTACAACGGCAGATTCGGTGATCAAAGAATTTCCAAATTCATCTTACAAACTGGAAATTCATGAACAGTACCGCAACATGAAAACGATTCTCGATCAGCATCCGCAGGTTGTTGCTTATGCAATGGAAGCGATTAAGCAGGCCGGACTTACTCCTGTGCAATCGAGTATTCGCGGCGGCACAGATGGCTCCCGACTTTCATTCATGGGATTGCCTTGTCCGAATATTTTCGCAGGCGAACACGCATTTCATTCCCGACTCGAGTGGGTGAGCAAAGAAGATATGGAGCGCGCGGTTGACGTGATTGTGAATCTTGTGCAGATCTGGGAACAAAAATCATAGTCGATCTAAGTAATTCGAAAATTCGAGATTCGAAAATTTGAAGATAACAGCGTAGTAAATAAAAAGTCCGTTCATGTTGAACGGACTTTTTCAATTGTATGCTATATACGAATCTTCAAATTTTCAAATCTTCGAATCTTACCATTTTGGTCTTATCACGCGAACCAATTTCCCGTCTTTCCACACCAGGCGACCTCTGCGGTTCGGGCCGTATTTTGTTCCGTACTTCTTGTTGCGATTCTTGAGATCGTAACGGCGATTGTGAAAATCATCGCTATGTGACATGAAAGCATAACTGAATTCCACACTCGAAGTGAGGTATGAATCGTTGTGGTTTGAGTCTCCACGTTTATTACCGGGAGTAAAATTTTCAGCGAAGTCTGGCGAGACCGATGGAAGTTCATCCGTACGATTTGCCAATTCAACCGAAAGCGCATTCGGTAATAAAGTAGGATCGGCATACGTTGTAGAAACGTCATCCAGGTAGTCGGTGAATGTGGTACGCCACGTGAGATCAAATCCGATTCGGAACTGCTTGTCGAACGTGAAACAGAATCCACCGGTTGCAGGAATCACCGCAGTAAATCGGGAATACTCCACACCTTCTGTTGTCAACGGACGCAATTCAACCACTTCACCATTATAAACTGTTGTCGGATTGTGGTAAGCAACTCCTGCACCCAGACCGATGTACATTCTGAAGTTGTCTTCGTGGCGGAACGATCGTCCAAGGCCATACACTTCATAGAAAATATATTGTCCTTGTGCACTGAGTTCGAAAACATCATTGCGGAAGTTCAGGTTACGTGCATTGCGTGCAGGATTCTCCGAAAGTTTATCATCACCGGAAATTCTTGCCCAGGCAAGTGTTCCTTTCACTGCAAAATGTTTATGGAAGCGATAGCGGAAGAATGCAGCAGTGGTCATGCGCGTTTCTGAAAGCTTCATGTCAGCAACAAAATCGCGACGGGTTGAATATCCACCACCAATATCACCGAGGTAGTTAGAAACACCGACTGAAAAACCGGCATCCATATTATACTGTGCATTGGCTGCGCACCCGATAAGGAGTCCGGCAACAACTAACGACTTTCGAAGGATAGTACGTGTTTGCATTCGTGTAGGTTTTAGGCTTTTTACGAATATAGTGAACGTAGGTTACTGAGTGTTAGTAAGTTCCTAAACAGTAGGCAGGGGGGCAGTAGGGCAGTAAGCAGTATCTCGGATATTCCGGAAAAACGAGGAAAATTCGGGTAAAAGGAAAGGGAATCCCGATGGAATTCCCTCTTATTATTTTTGGACTGCCGACTGCACTACTGCAGCCTGCCTACTGAATTAGAACTTAGCACGAACCTTCCGGCGCTTACCGTACTTATTCTTTCCTTTAAAAATGTTGCCGTATTTAGACTTGTAAATCGAGCTTTTGCCTCGGTAAACATAGCTGAACTCAACGCCTGTAGTGATGTATGAATCGTTGTGTGTTGGATCTCCGCGTTTGTTAAATTTCTGGTTGCCTTCAGGATCTGTATAAGTTCCGAAACCAAAATTGTTCCCCCAGTTGGTTCCGTAACCAGCCTGTAATCCGAATGCATTTGCTGCAGCGTGATCTGTTCTATCTGCCAAAGCTACTGCGTCCGCGTTAGGAAGACTTGCAGGATCGGCATATGTGGTGCTCACGTCATCGAGGTAGTCTGTGAAAGCAGTTCTCCAGGTAACATTCCAGCCAATGCGGTATTTCTTGTTAATGGTGAAATAAACTCCGGCACTTGCAGGAATAATGAAAGTTACTTTTGTGTAACGCACGCCTTCTGTAGTAAGTGGACGTAAATCAACCCACTCATCGTTGTACCATGCTTTCGGGTTGTGATAAACTGCACCAGCTCCTAAACCGATATAAGCACGGAAGTTGTCTTTGTAACGATAGGTGTGCCCTAAGTCGTTTACTTCATAGAAGAACCATTCAAATTCACCAAAAGCTTCAATCAGGTTATTCTTAAAATTCAGATTACGATAGTAGCGAGGTGCGTTTGTGCATAGGCTGTCAGCTCCACGAACAACTGCCCAGGAAACGTTACCCTTGATAGAGAACATGGGGTTGAGCTTGTATCGTACGAAGCCATTTAGCGCAGTACGCGTTTGAGTCAACTTCATATCCGCAACGAAATCGCGACGTGTAAGTTCTTCGCCACCCATTTCACCGAGGAAATTCGCAGCACCAAATCCGCCTCCGAATTCCCAATAATATTGAGCCTTCGCAAGCATTGGAGCCAGGATCAAAACAGCAATTACGACGAGTTTTTTCATGCCTTGACTTTTTACACTTTACTAATCCTACGAAAGTAGTAAAAATCGGGCAATTAGGCAATTAGGCTCTGTGGAATTTGGCCTTGCGACGTAATATTACTCTGGTGATTCACCTTCACCCAAATGCCATTGTGCCCTAATGCCTGATTCCCCATTCCTAATCCCTAAATTTGAGCCCTTCCTATGAAAACACGCATCACCGAACTTTTCGGAATTCAGTTTCCCATTATTCAGGCGGGTATGATCTGGTGTAGCGGATGGCGTTTGGCTGCCGCTGTGAGCAATGCCGGTGGACTAGGCATTATCGGTGCTGGTTCAATGTATCCGGATGTCCTTCGTGAACACCTTCAGAAATGTAAGGCTGCAACCGACAAGCCATTCGCGGTGAACGTGCCTTTGCTGTATCCCGACATTCAGAAATTGATGGACATCATTGTTGAAGAAGGAGTGAAGATTGTTTTCACTTCTGCAGGGAATCCAGCAACATGGACACCATTTCTCAAGGAGAAAGGCATAAAAGTCGTTCACGTAATTGCGAACAAGAAGTTTGCTTTGAAATGCGAAGCAGCAGGAGTTGATGCCATTGTCGCAGAAGGTTTTGAAGCCGGCGGACACAATGGTCGCGAGGAAACTACAACCTTGGTTTTGATTCCGATCATACGTGATGCGGTGAAAATTCCACTCATTGCAGCCGGCGGAATAGGAGACGGACGACAAATGCTTGCGGCGTTTGCATTAGGTGCAGAAGCTGTTCAGGTAGGAACACGTTTCGTTGCATCGAAGGAATCTTCAGCGCATGATCATTTCAAGAATGCTGTTGTGACCAGCAATGAAGGCGACACATTATTGACCATGAAGCAGCTTGTTCCTGTGCGATTGATGAAAAATAAATTCTTCACGGAAATCCACAGTGCGGAATTGCGGGGTGCAAGTGTAGAAGAACAGAAACAACTTCTAGGTCGGGCGAGGGCAAAAAAAGGAATGTTTGAAGGCGATATGGAAGAAGGCGAACTGGAAATCGGGCAGGTGAGTGCGATGCTTGATGACGTGCTGCCTGCTGGTGAGATTGTGAAAAATATGATGCAGGAATTTGAGGTTGCACGGAAAAAGCTCACGACTTAATATTTTAAAACTTAGTTACTCAATACTTTCGAATGATCAAGTACGATAAATTTACTCTGGACAACGGCCTCAAGGTAATCGTCCATCGCGATATTTCAACTCCACTCGCTTGTGTCAACATTCTTTACGATGTAGGTGCGAGAGATGAGGACGAAAACAAAACAGGATTCGCACACCTTTTCGAGCATCTCATGTTCGGAGGAAGTGTGAATATTCCTTCTTACGACGAGCCTTTGCAACGCGTAGGTGGAGAGAACAACGCGTTTACTACAAACGACATCACGAATTACTACCTCACCCTTCCTGCAGAAAATCTGGAAACAGCAATGTGGTTGGAATCCGATCGCATGTTGAGTCTGGCATTTTCAGAAAAGAGTCTCGAAGTTCAGCGTGCCGTTGTAATCGAAGAATTCAAACAACGCTATCTCAACCAGCCTTATGGAGATGTTTGGCTGCTGATGCGTCCGCTTACTTACAAAGTGCATCCGTATCGTTGGGCGACCATTGGTAAGGAAATTAAGCACATTGAAGACGCCGTGATGGACGATGTGAAAGCATTTTTCAAAAAGCACTATTGTCCGAAGAATGCCATATTGGTTGTTGCCGGTAATGTAGAAACTGCGCAGGTGAAAGAGCTCGCGGAGAAATGGTTCGGGCCAATTCCTGGTGGAGAAAAGCACAAACGTAATCTTCCGGCAGAACCTCGTCAGGAGGAATATCGTAGTGAAACAGTGTACCGCGAAGTTCCATACGATGGCGTGTATATGAACTTTCACATGTGCGCACGGGACGAGCCGGAATATCAGGCCATGGATTTGATTTCGGATATTCTCTCGAGAGGAAATTCGGCGCGTTTGTATAATCGCCTCGTGAAAGAAGATCGGGTGTTCAGTGAGCTCAATGCATTTGTAATGGGTGATTCCGACAAAGGAACATTCGTTGTTTCCGGAAAAGTGAATGAAGCTTTCACCACCGAGCAGGCGGAAGAAGCAGTGTTTGTGGAGCTGAGAAAACTGCAGGAAACATTGGTGGATGATCGCGAGTTGCAGAAAGTAAAAAACAAAGTGGAGTCATCTCACCTGTTTGCAGAAATGGGTGTGCTCGACAAGTCAATGAATCTTGCATTCTATGAATTGATGGGCGATGCAGAACTCGTAAATACAGAACTGAAGAAATACATGAACGTAACCGCAGAGGACATCCGCGCGGTTGCAAAGGAGGTTTTCCGCAAGACGAATTGTTCGACGCTTCATTACAAGCGTGTGGTTAAAGAGTTAACCGGAAATCAAGTTGCACAATAGGAAAACCAGGTAAGCCCTCAAAGGGTTAACCGGGAATCAAGTTATACAATAGTAAACCCTTTGAGGGCTATGGACAGAATAAATGCACCGGAATTCAAGCAAGTAACGCAAGTTGATTTGCAGAAGGCGACCGATCACAAACTGGATAATGGTATGCCATTGTACATTGTGAACTCGGGCACGCAGGAAGTGATGAAGATTGAATTCATTTTCAATGCGGGTATGCGCAACCGTGATTATCCAATGGTGGCGTCAACCGTAAACGACATGCTCGACGAAGGAACCACTTCCCGTAACGCCATGGATCTCGCTGAGGAACTCGATTTTTATGGAGCGTTTATCGAGTCGGAGGTTACGCACGACCACGCGATTTTTACGTTGTGGACACTGAACAAGTACCTGGATGAGTCGCTCGCGATCGTGAAAGACATCTTGTTCAATGCTGCATTTCCTGAAATGGAGCTTGGCGTTTATCTCGACAACCGAAAGCAGAAGTATATCGTCGATTCCGAAAAAGTTTCTACGCTCGCGCGACGTCGGTTTTCAGAATTGTTATTCGGAGAGAAACACGCCTACGGAATTTCGACAAAGCCAGAAGACTTTACGCGAATTACGCGCGGAGAGCTTCAGCATTTTCACACGGACTTCTACCACGCGGGTAATGGATGTATTCTCGCTGCGGGAAACATTCCGGATACGCTGCAAGGAAAACTGAATCAGTATTTCGGTGGAGCAGAGTGGAAGAAGTCTTCCGGAATTATTACCACCGTTGGATCGGCAGTGTCAAATACGCAAAGGGAGCATCTGGTAAAGAAAGACGGAGCTATTCAATCTGCGGTGCGTGTTGGAAGAATTCTATTCAATCGTGAACACGCCGATTATCCTGCCATGCAAGTATTGAATTGTGTGCTCGGCGGCTACTTTGGTTCACGACTCATGGCAAACATACGGGAAGATAAAGGCTACACGTACGGAATTGGTTCTGGGCTCGCTTCTATGGTCGATGGCGGCTACTTCTACATTTCAACAGAAGTTGGCGTCGATGTTACTGATGCAGCATTGAAAGAAACGTATTTCGAAATCGAGCGCCTGCAAAATGATTTAGTGACTGCCGATGAGTTGAGCCTCGTTCGCAATTATATGACCGGTGTTTTTCTGCGCAGTACGGACGGACCCTTTGCAATGGCCGATCGCAAACGTGCTTTGATCGGATACAATCTTGGTTACGATTATTACGATCGATATCTCGAAACGGTTCGTACTGTTTCCGCGAATGAACTGCGGGATCTGGCGCAAAAGTATCTGCAAAAGAAAGACCTTATTGAATTGGTTGCTGGAGACAGGAAGTGAGACTATTGCGGCAATAAGAAAGAACATGGCAGTAACGCCCAAACAAATTGAGAAATTCCGCTCATTCATTCTGAATTGTGATGCAGCATCCTGCAATCTGTTTCTGGAGAAAGCCGAGACCTTTCAGTTCGCCAATGTAAAATCACTTGTTGCATTTCATGACGCGTTGTTATTACTTGAGGCTTATCCCTCTTCCGGGGAACTTTATGATCGTGCGAACAATCTGCTTCGGAATTTCGAAGTGCTTACGAAACGTTTTCTTCGGAAGAATAAATCGGCCCTCGCAAAACTGATCAATTCCGGGCTGAAGGGTACGGAAGCGCAAGGATCATTCACTTATCCATTGCTTAAAAAGCTGTGTAAGTTTTCACCGGGGTCGGTTTACCTGCATTCGTTTGATGAGCAAGGAAAGCCTTTAAGTGAAGTGCTCAAACATTTTCTGCCTAAAACAGAATTCGAAATACTTGAGGCCGGCTACAACAATGATGAATTACTGAACGAGCTTTTCGGTAAACAGAATCACCTGATTTCATTAATCAATTCGTTAGGAGCTATTGGGTTGCCCGAGTCACTTCGCGATGCAATGTTTGATGAGCTCAAAGCATTTGCAGGAATTCGTTTCGATGGAAAAATTCCGGAACGATCTGTTGCACGTGGAATAGCTTCGCAGATTTTTATTCATGAAGAAGTTCAGAAGAAAGCCGATCCGCTGGAAGTAGTTAATCGCGAATTACCTGTTCCACTTAATCTTTCACTCGAACAGGAGAAAAAACTGGTGATTGATTGCGCTGCCATGCTTGCGTCGCTCAACCGTGAAACAGATCCGATTTCCTTGTGTGATGAACGTGGTGTTACTTATTTTGAGTTGGAACGCGGAGTGAGTGTTGCCTTGTTCAGCATGAAGGCGAACAGAAGGTTGCCGTTGGATTCATACGTTGGTTATGTCTTATTTAAGAATGGAGTACCTCATGCGTATGGCGGATCCTGGCTGTATGGAAACCGGGCATTGTTCGGGATCAACATCTTTGAACCATTTCGCGGTGGTGAATCTTCATTGACCCTATTGCAATTGCTTCGCGTGTATCGTCAGTATTTTGGAGTTTCTGCATTCAGTGTAGAACCCTATCAATATGGAAAGGATAACCCGGAAGGAATCGAGTCAGGCGCATACTGGTTCTATTACAAAATGGGATTCCGCTCCGACGATCATAAGCTCGCAACGTTGGCTGAGAGTGAATCGGGGAAGATGAGGAAATCAAAATCTTACCGTAGTTCTGCTTCCACTTTGAAGAAGTTTACGGAGTCACACATAACGTGGAAGATTGACCATGTAAAAGTGTTGCCAAATCCGGCGGAGGTAAGTCGCGCTACTTCGGAATTCATCCGCAAACATTACAACGGTAATCGGGAAAAATGCATTCTTGATCTTTTGCAGTTTCACGGATTGCAGCGCGGGGATGTTCCGGATGAATTTCTCGTGACTTTCTTGTGGCAGAAAAGTCCGGTTGTTTCGAGACTGTATGTGAATATGGTGAAACAACTTGCGGCTGCAAAGCTGACAAATGAGCGACAATACAACCAGATTTTACTTCACTTGTACGCTGAAATTCAATAAGTTAACCACTTATCAAACTTCATATTTTCTGCACGAAATAGGCGTATCTTTACGTGTAGTGCACATCAAATGCGAGTGAATAACCTCATCCTGAAGTACATCGCGGCAATCTCGATTTGTTTTCTCCTAATTGCGGAGAAGGCGAATGCAGCTCATTTAATGGGCGGAGAAATTACGTGGACATGTCAAGGCGGCGGACAATTTATTTTCACGCTCAAATTGTATCGTGATTGCAATCAAGTTTCGCTTGGAAACACGCAAGTGCTGAATGTGGACAATCATCCGATCATTGGGCAGATTCAATTGAATCAGGTTTCACAAATTGATATTTCTCCAATCTGTAATCCGCTAGGCCCTGCAATATCCTGCGCAGCGCCTGGTCCTGGTGCAGTAGAAGAATTTATTTTCCAATCGGCTCCCGTAACACTTAACGGAACACCTCCTGCAGCAGGATGGATTTTTAGTTTCACTACTTGCTGTCGTAACGCTTCTCTCACCAATATTAATAATGGCGCCGGTCAGGGAATGACATTGCGTTCTATCATGTATCCGTACAATGCGAATAACATGAATCCGTGTTACGACAATTCGCCGGATTTTCTTGAGCGACCAGCTGTGATTCTTTGTGCGGGCGTACAATTTTCTTACAATCAAAACGCTGTTGACTTAGAATTGGATTCGCTCTCTTATTCATGGGCAGAACCACTTGACGACACCGTGATTGGACAGCCAGCCTGGAATCCTCCTTTCAGCCCGAATTTTCTTCCGTGGAATCCTGGTTTCTCGTCAACAAGCCCGCTTCCTGGTCCGTCATTAAATGCGAATAACGTTCCAGCTACAATTGATCCAGTTACCGGACAGATTGATTTCACATCTTTCACAACTGGAAATTTCGTGACCTGTATCAAAGTGGAAGCATGGAAATGCGGTCAACTTGTGGCAGAAATTTATCGTGAGATGCAGGTCATCGTTCTCGCTTGCGGAAACAATTCTCCACCCACTGTAGCACCGCCGCTTAATGGCGGAACAACATTCTCAGATACGGTTTACGCAGGTGCAGTTGTCAATTTTCAATTGTGCGGCACTGATTTCGATTTGCTTTCGAATGGAAATCCGCAGTCGGTTACAATCACGGCATCAGGAAACCAATTCGGAACAGGATTTACGAATGCAGCAGCCGGATGTTTGAATCCTCCTTGCGCAACACTCACGCCACCACCTCCGGTTTCATCGCCGGTTACGTCGTGCACAGATTTCAACTGGCAAACGTCATGTAACCACATTAACACAACTAATCCGTGTTATGTGGGATCCAACGTCTACAACTTCGTGTTTCAGGCGAAAGATGATTTCTGTCCCGCACCGGCATCGAAATTTGTAACGATTTCAATTACCGTTCTTTCTACTCCTCCGGTGATGTCGCCGAACGTGCATTGTCTCGCCGTGCAACCAAACGGAGACGTGCTGTTGACATGGGATCAACCGCTTGATACCGCGAACACATTCAATAGCTATCACGTGTTCAGTTCTACAAATCCAGCTGGGCCGTTTACGATCGTCGATTCGATTTTCAATTACAATCAGCTTACGTACACGCACGTTGGTGCGAATGCAAACTCGGGACCTGTTTATTACACGGTACAAACACGTGCAGGTTGCGCAGGCATGCAGTTCTGGCCTCCGCTCGACACCATGAGTACGATTTTCCTGCAGGTGACGAATAACAATAATGGAACTGCAACGCTCAATTGGAATAACATTGCTGTTCCATCACCTGGATCACAGTTCGGTCAGTTCCTGATTTACCGGGAATATCCGACGGGCGTTTGGACATTGCTCGATTCAACTACGCTACTCACGTATATGGATACCATTGCTGTGTGTAGCTCTCAGGTGAATTACAGAATTGAAATTTACGATACGCTTGGATGCTGGTCGGTTTCGAATGTTCAAGGCGATTTATTCCAGGATCCGACTATACCCGCAATTCCGGCTATTGATTCTGTTTCAGTGGATGCATTCGGAAATGCGCTTGTGGGTTGGCAACCGAGTACCACTGGCGACGTTGTAGGATACGTGGTGTATCAATTCATCAATGGTATCTGGACGGCAGTAGACACGTTGTATGGAATCAATAATACCTCGTACAACAACCTTATTTCGAATGCGGACCTGCAATCGGAAGAATACGTTATTGCTGCGTTTGATTCGTGCGGAAATATTACGGCGTATAGCCCGGTACATCACACGCTGTTTGTAACGACGTATGTCAACATTTGTAATGCCACATGTTATCTGACCTGGAACGATTACATCAACATGAATCCCGGTGTTGCAGGATTCAGCGTCTATATGAGTGTCAATAACGGACCATTCTCACTTTTGGGTACCACTGCAGCAAACGACTTTACATTCGAACATGTTGGATTGATTCAGAATTCAACCTATTGTTATTACGTGGTTGCGAACAATTTACCGGGTGCAATTTCATCAACATCGAACACCGTTTGCGTTTTCTCTTCTGTTCCGCAGCAACCTGCTTACCAGTATCTGCGTGTAGTAACTGTGAGCAATCCAAATGAAGTAACGTTGATTGGTTACGTTGACAACTCAGCGGATATTCAGGGTTACAACGTCATGCGTGCCGATACGAATATCGGTCCGTTTGCGCAAATTGGATTTATTCCGTTTAATCTGCAGACGACTGTTACGTATGTGGACAATACGGCGATGACTGAACAACAGAGCTACTACTATCAACTTGTTGCAGTAGACAGCTGCGGGCATCCAAGTGTTTCATCGAATGTGAGCCGTACTATTTATTGTAAAGCTCAAGCGAACTCGAACTTTACGAATACGGTTACATGGAACGATTATGAATCGTGGCTGGGTACGGTAGATTACTACAACATTTACCGTTACATCGACGGAGTATTTGATCCAACACCGATAGCAACTGTCCCGTTCACCGGATCTGGTTACAACATGTATGTGGATGATGTGAGTGCGTTTTCACCTTCATCCATCGGATTGTTCTCTTACGTTGTGCAGGCAGAAGAAGGTCCAGGTAATTTCTACCTGTACACCGATAGCAGCTTCTCAAATCTTGCAGAAGCACCGCAACTGCCATTGGTTTATGTGCCGAATGCATTCACGCCAAACAACAACGGCAACAACGACATCTTCATTCCGTCAACAGGTTTTGTTGATGTGGAGGATTATCAGTTCCGTGTGTTTGACCGTTGGGGCGAACAGATTTTCTCTACTACCGATCGCACTGTAGGGTGGGATGGGAAAATCGGAACGAACAAATGTGAAGCAGAAGTTTACGTTTGGTCACTTACGTTCAAGACGGCAACCGGTCAGTTTATTGATATGGTTGGAACGGTTGCTCTTATCCGTTAGTCCTTATAATCACACAGAATCATAGCTTACGTATTGAAGGAAGGCACCCCGCGATCATAGAACACGCAAAAAAAATCTATGATTCTATGTGGTAAAATCAGAAGCGTATACCGCAAACCAGAATGTCATCGGTCTGTTCGTTGCTACCGATCCATGAAGTAATTGTGTCGGTCAGTTTCAACTTCTGCTCCGGCATAGGTAATCTGTTTACGCTGAGCATCAATTCGCGGAAACGTTTGATCATGAATTTCTTGTTGTCAGGTCCGCCGAACTGATCGATGTAGCCGTCGGTGAACATATAAAGCAGATCATCGTCTTGATACTGAATGGTGATTTCTTCAAATGATTTTGTTCCGCTACGCATTCCGCCGATCGAGAACTTACTGCCTTTCAATTCGGTGATTGCATTGTTGCGTACAAAGAATGCCGTTCGTTTCGCCGATGTGTAAATGAACTCGCGCTTCGATTTATTTACGCGAATGAGAGAAAGATCCATTCCGTCCTGAACTTCGGAATAGCGCGCATGATCCTGCTTCAGTGTTTCATTGATTCGCTGATCGAGTTGAAGAAGAATCTGCGCGGGGGAAGTGATATTATTCTCTTTCACCACCTGCGTGAGAATGTTGCTCCCGATTACAGTCATGAACGCACCCGGAACACCATGTCCGGTACAATCGGCTACTGCAAGGATGTAGCTGTCGCGATCGATCTCGTGGTACCAGTAAAAATCTCCGCTTACAATGTCGCGAGGCTGGTAGAGGAAGAAGGAAAGAGGAATTCCGCGCGTTACAATTTCTTCGTGCGGCAAAACAGCAAGCTGAATTTTCTTTGCGTAATTGATGCTGGCAACGATATCTTCTTTCTGCGATTCAAGTTCTTTCTTTTGGATGTCGACTTCGGCCTTTGAAGTGCGCAACTCAGTCAGAAATTTTCGTTTAGATGAATCGTACATCCAAATGATCAGTAAAATGAATCCGGCACCTAGTACATAATTGAAAAGCGGATAGTATGTACCTAATTGTGTGGCATCAGCAAGAAAATCGTGATCACTATTTTCCATTGCATAATGCATACCAATGAATGTAATAATTGTGATACCAATCCAAATGGTTCCACTCCAGCGATCGGCTACAAGGAATACCCAGGCAGAGATGACAATTCCCCACAGCAGATCGGTTGACCAAAGTCCGCCACCAAACAGGTAAGTCTGGTAATTGCTTGTGTAACCCATCACGGTCATTACGTTGACGAGCAGAATACGTAGTCCCCACTTTTTATAGACGTAGAGCAGCGAGAAAATGGCGGCAGAAAAAGCGATGTTAGACCAGAAGATTCCCTGGTTGTCCGCAAGTTGAGCGGGCACCAGAAAAACATAATAGGGCACCGCGATAAACGTCAATAAAAAGAACAGGAATGTAGAGAGAATAAAATATCTCCCTTGCATTTTCTTCTCCGGATCAAGAGCGTCCTTGGGATTGAGGAAATGGGCAACGAAACGGTTAATCATGTGGGGTTGTCGAAGATATGAAATCGGCCTTATAGTCGTGCAGTCAATTAGTTGGCAGTCCGTAGATTTGCAGGATGAACTGGATTATCCTTATTGTCGCTGGACTATTTGAAACGGGTTTTGCTGCATGTTTGGGCAAAATGAAGGAGACAAGCGGTTCTGCCTATTACTGGTGGCTCGCTGGATTCCTGGTGTGTTTGTGCGTGAGCATGGAATTGTTATACGTCGCAACCAAATCATTGCCTATCGGAACTGCCTACGCTGTGTGGACCGGAATTGGAGCGGTAGGAACTGTGATCGTTGGAATTATTTTCTTTAAGGAGCCGGTACATTTCTGGAGAATATTTTTTCTCTTCACGCTTATCGCCTCCATAGTAGGGCTGAAAGTCTTCTCGAAGTAGTTACCATCCTTCGTTTCAATTTCGTCAAGCATCGAATTTCGCAATCGTTTCGCTTGGGTATCCGTTAAGTAATTAAACGTACTGTGAATACGGGTAAATATCCGATGACACAGCAAAACGAAGCAGCTCTCTCTAACGGGAAGCTGCTTCGTTGCTTTATTCAATCAGTATTTGTCCCTTGAGAAAGATGCGTGCTTCTCCGGATATCAGAATGCGTTGACCCAGATTGGTGCAGGTCAGAAATCCGCGGCGTGCAGAGAGTTGGATCGCTTTCAATGTTTGCTTACCGAGTTGCTGAGACCAGTAGGGTGTGAGCGACGTGTGTGCGGATCCCGTAACCGGATCTTCATTGATGCCTGCTTGTGGTGCGAAGAACCGGGAAACAAAATCAGATTTGTTGCCTTTCGCAGTTACAATCGCACCACGCGCATCAAGAGAATTGATCTTGATTAAGTCAGGAACCATTGCTGCGATTTCTTCTTCCGTACTGAAAACGATCATGTAATCAGTTTTTCCTTTAAATGCGCCAATTGGTTTTTCAGTGAAGCAGGATGTGATATCGTTCGTCAGTGGAATGCTGTTTAGTTCATCGGTAGGAAAGTCGAGTGTGAGATCATCGCCGTTACGTGTAACTGAAAGTTCACCACTGCGAGAGTTGAAGGAAATTGAATCGCCTTTGTGACTTAGTTCGTTGAAATAGACATACGCACTTGCGAGAGTTGCATGTCCGCACAGATCAACTTCCACAGCCGGCGTAAACCAGCGGATGCGAAAACCAGCTTCTTCACGCACAATAAAAGCTGTTTCAGCAAGGTTGTTTTCCATAGCGATATTTTGCATCACTGAATCAGGCAGCCACGTTTCTAAGGGAACTACTGCAGCTGGATTACCACCGAATAATTTTGTGGTGAATGCATCTACCTGGTAAATGGGGAGTGTTTTCATGAGGGTCTTTTTTATCACGGTGGCTGTAAATTATCACCACGGTTAAAGTAAACTTACGCAATCGGGAGTTGTTGCCCGCCAGTCGTGATGCTGTGGTGTACTTTGTCTCCTCACGATGGCTGAAGCAATCATACACAATCTGGAGTTGTTTCGCCTCGCCCCCGCGACTCTATGGAGTCGCATATTCCTAACAAGTAGAGTCCTGCCAAAGCCCCCGCCCTTTTTTTTCGGCGCCAAAAGCGTAGCAAAAAAAGGGGGGGGGGGGGACACCCTTTAGGGTTTGGTTTTTGACAATGGGCCGCCACCGCGGGGGGTGGTGTTCCCAGACAGCTTTTGCCACTGGTGTTTTAAGGGGAATACAAA